>NZ_JBAQKH010000030.1:0-295338 GCF_049300855.1 Pseudomonas sp.
GCGCGATGATTTTCGGCGCCGACATCTGCTGGTAGATGCGCTGGTTGGTGCGGTGATGCAGGTATTGCAGTTGCGGCACCATCGACACTTTGTAGCGGGTCAGGCGCTTGCCGGCATCGCCTTGGGCAACGCGGTAGATCTGGCCGTGGATGCCCGAACCTTGTGGATCGAATGCGAGAAACGCCTGCTTGTGCAGCAGTTGTTCGAGATCCAGATCCGGGTTTTCGCTGACCAATTCCAAGTCGAAACGAAACGGCTGGCTGATGCCTTCGGTGCCGGTGAACGACAGCACTTGCAGGTCGCCGACGTAGTCTTCGACCTTGAGGCTGAAGTGGGTTTCGTTAGCTGGGTTGAACATAAAGTGCTCCCTGTTCGAATGTCATCCGTTACGCCCGAAGTCGCAGACGTTGCAGCCAGGACGAAGTGGCGCCCAAGGCGTCACGCAATTGTTGGGCAGTGATGCTGCGTTCTGCCGGGTCGAAGCTCAGCGCGGTTCGCAGCGCTGGCCAGCCGTGTTTCGGTAAGTTCGCCGGTGCTTGCAGCTCGCGCTCCAGATGCTCGTCGCGGGCCTGGGTCGAGGGCAAGCGGCGGAACGGGTGTTTGCCGCCCGCCAGTTCGTAGATCACGCAGGCCACGCCGTACACGTCCGCGCTGGCCGACAAGGGTTGGCCCTCAAGCAGTTCGGGGGCGGCGTAGCCCGGGGTCCAGGCGTTGAAACGTTCGCGGCTCAGGTGCGGCAGGCCGGGCATCACGCCCTCCTCTGCCTGACCGAGACCGAAGTCAAAGAGGCGTAAGCCGTCTTCGCTGAGCATGACGTTGCTCGGTTTCATGTCACCGTGCAGCACGCCGCGACCGTGGGCGTAGGCCAGCGTGTCGAGCAGCGGCAGGACGATGTCGCGCAGTTCTTGCCACGGCAGGCCGAGGGGCCGCTCGCAGAGCAATTTGTCCAGGGTCAGGCCACGCATGTATTCCATGGTGATGAAGGCCCGCTGGCAGTCGGTGTCGACTTCAAAAGTGTGTGCACGCACGACGTTGTCGTGGCGCAGGCGTCGGGTCAGGGCGAACTCGCTGTAGAGCAAGGCACTGGCGTCCGGCGATTCGGCAAATTCTTCGCTGAGGATTTTCAGCGCGATGTAAGGGTCGGGATCACCGAACTGTTCGTGCAGCAGATCCCGCGCCCGGTAAACGGCGCCCATGCCACCGGCCCCGAGCAGACGCTCGAGGTGGTAGCGACCGGCGAGTACGTCCGGCAGTGCACCGATGCTGGCCTTGGTCGGCGCCAGCAACGGTTCTGCTTTATTGGCCTTGGCGAAGGCGAAGTAGGTCAGGTTGTTGGCCTGTTCTTCGCTCATCAGCAAGTCATCGACTGAGGTTTCGATTTCAGTCATTGGCGGATCACCACGGCTGTCAGGTTGTCGCGCGCGGCGCCACGCAGGGCGCCGTCGAACAAACGTTCCAGCGCCACGTGCGGCGCGCTGAGGCTGAGGGCGGTGCCGAGGGTATCGCTGCTCAGGCCCTGATACAAACCATCGCTGCAGAGCAAAAACGCATCGCCCGGATAGACCTCGAGTTCGAGGACATCCAGGGTCAGTTGTTCAGCGGCGCCGACGGCTCGGGTCAAGGCCTGAGCCGCCGGGTGCGCTGCCGCTTGTTCGACGCTCATTTGCTGTTCGTCGATCAATTGCTGTTGCAGCGAATGGTCCTTGGACAGCTGATACAGCCGCTGCCCACGCCACATATAGCAACGGCTGTCGCCGGCCCAGATGCAGGCCGCGCGATTGCCTTCCACCAACAGCGCCACAACGGTGCTGCCCATGATGCTGTCGTGGCGTCCGGCGGTGACCGTCAACTCCTGCCCCAAACGCCGGTTCAACCAGTGCAGGCACTGGCGAATGGCTTTGAGGCGTTCATCGAAGTCCTCGTGTTGCGGCAGTTCAGCCAGGCTGGCGACGATCAACTGGCTGGCGATGTCGCCACCCTGATGACCGCCCATGCCGTCCGCGACCACCCACAGCCCCTGCTGTGGCGAGTCGAGGAAGGCATCTTCGTTGCGCGCCCGCACCTTGCCCGGGTCGGTACGCGCCGCGCTGCGCCAGGCACTGGCCACCAGCATCAGAGCTGCACCGGCATACGGAAGGTGCGCAGTACGCCCATGTCGAACGGGTTCGGCGTGCGCTGGCTGGTCAGCAGATAGTTGGCGCGCAGGCCACCTACGTCGGCTTTCAGCACCAGCACGTCGCGACCGCTCAGGTACTCGGTCTGCATCAGGTCGAACAGACGGAACAGCGACCATGGGCCGGAGTTCTTCTCGATGCCGATCGGGCGCCCGGCCATTTTGTCCATGACCAGACTGGTGCGACCGTCTTCAGCATCGGTCGGCCATTTGAACGACATTGGCAGGATCGGACCGTGGCGGTATTCCATGGTCTTGTCGCCGAACTTGAACTCGGAACGGCTGACCGCCGGATCGAGGGTGTACGGCTCCAGTTTGAACTGCACGGTCGGCTCGGCCGGGTTGATCGAGAAGAAGCTCTGACGAATCGTCAGCGCCGCGGCCATTTGGTCGAGGTACATCTTCGATACCGGCAGGCTGTGACCATCGACGCTGCGCATGCGGTAGTTGCCCGGATCGCCGCTGACGAACGGACGCATGTAGCTGTCGAAGAAGCGGTCGACGGTACCTTGAGCCCGGAAGAACTCGCGGAAATCGCTGATCGCCACGTCGCTGGTGCTGCTGGCGCTGAACGGATAACGCTTGCTGATGGTTTTGCCATACACGCTGTACAGCTCGTTCTGATAACGGCCGTTCAGGTATTGGTAAGCATCGTTAAGCACCAGACGCCACGAATCTTCGGCCAGCACGTTGAACCACACGCTGAGCGGACGCGGCAGACGGCTGGACGCATTGCGCAGGTTGGTCAGCGCATCACGCTGGCCGCTCATGCGGGTTTTCGCCATTTCGAACGCGGCTTGTTCCGGCGTGCTGGAACGGGCCAGACCGGCCAGTTGCAGTTGCAGGTCGTTGAGCGCGCTCAGCGCAGGCGTGAGGTCCGCCGCCGGGCCGTTGTTGTCATCGAGCAAGCGATGCAGCGGTTCGAAGCGGCGTTGCAGCGACTTCTTCGCGGTGTCCGGCAGGGTCTTCGCCACGTTCAGGGCCGAAGCCTTGTCCGCTGCGGCGGCGGCAAGTTTGCCAACCTTACCCAGTTTGCCTTTCTGCCCGGCCAGCGCATCAGCAGCGTCGCCAGCTTCTTCGACAGGATCTGCAGCCGCCTGGAAGCGCGTGTTCTCGCGCACTTCGGTGAGCAAGGCCAGTACCGGCGAGTTGGCCGAGGTCAGGCCCGCCAGTTGCTCGGCGCCTTCACCGGCGTCGCTGATTGGCGGCAGGGCAACCTGGCCAACCGCTTCGCTCCAATAGTTGGCGTAGTCGCGGAAGTACAGCTGCTCCAGCTCGACCATCAGGCGACGCAAGTCCATGTCGCTGATGCCCGCACCTTCGCCCAGCACCCAGTTGTCACGCAGGATGTCGGTAACCAGCGCCGAACCCTGCACCGAGAAATACTGCTGATAACCGGTTTGCGTGTAGAACCCCGGGATCACGTATTCGGTGCCGATAAACAGCGAGCCTTGTGGACCGAGGTGTTGGCTGAAGCGGTAGTCCGGCAGGTTGCGCGCCTGCTCGCGGAGCATGCGGTAAACCACGGTAGCCAGCGATTCGCTGCGCAAAACCTGACGCGCCTGAGTGACCAATTGGTCGTTCAGCGGGTAGATAAACGGCTGCTTCAGCAGACGCTCAAGATGCGCACTCAGACCGTTTTGCACAGCGGTGTTGCCGGTGTAGCGCGTCGACCAGTCAGTGGCGACCCAGTCCTTGAGCCACGCGGCATCGCGACGGTCTTTCATGTTCAGCATCAGGTACGCGCGCAGGCTGTTGAGCAGGCGGTCGCGGTCTTTCATGTTGGCGCGGATCTGCCCTTCGAGCATCGTTGCAACCCGTGGCAGCAGTTGCTTTTCAAGCTCGCGCTCGTAAGCCTCTTTGACCACTGGATTGACGTCTTCGCCCTGATACAGACCGCCACGTTCGTGGTACGAAACGTCGCCCTTCTTCGGGAACACCTGTGTCGCAGCGTAGCTGCTGTCGAGGGTTTTCAGCACGCCCATGGCGTCATCACGCGGCGATAATGCCGTGCGTTGCTGCGTCCAGTTCTGCGCCAGATTGCGCAGGTTTTCCAGACGCTCGTAGTTGGCCGAGAAACCGCCCGCCCAAAGCATGCCGAACAGTGCCAGCGCCGCCAGTGCGCCAACATACAGGGCACGTTGCCCCCAATGAATGCGGCTGCGTTCGCGCTTGTCCAGACCGGCTAGATCGGACTCAGGGAAAATCACCTGGCTGAACAAGTGATGAATGAACCGCGAACGGCCGCTGCGCAGGGTCGGCAGCACACCGGCATTCAAGCCGAGGCTGGCACCGATGCCGGCGGTGGTCGCATCCATCTCTTGGGTCAGGTGCGGCGCGCTGGTCAGGTAGAAACCACGCAGTTGCGTGGCACGCTGATAACGGTTGCCAGTGAACGCCATGTCGACGAACAGGCACAGGCGCTCGCCGATCTGCCCCAGTTGATGCGGGAAGTCGAGGATGCGGCCACGGCGCTGAGTATCGCGCTCGGAGTGCATGCGCATGATTACTTGGCTGTTGAGGCGACGCAGCAGTTCTTCGAACTCGTTGCGCAGCACAGCGACATCGGTGCCGACCTGATCCTTGCGGAAACTGGTGCCGAGCACTTGATCGCTTTCTTCGCGAGTCAGTTGATCGAAGAACTCGTCGAAGCCGAGCAGCTTGTCAGCCTTGCTCAGGACCAGGTACACCGGCACGTCGACGTGCAGTTTCTGATGCACGTCTTGCAGACGGCCGCGAACCTGGCGCGCGAGGGTATCGATGTCCTGCTCACTGCCGCCGAGCAGGGTTTCCACCGGAATGGTCACCAGCACGCCGTTCAACGGACGCCCGCGACGACGCTTGCGCAACAGCTCCAGCAACGTCGTCCAGGCACCGCCGTCGACTTCCACATCCGGTTGCGTGGTGTAACGCCCGGCGGTGTCGATCAGCACACCGTGGTCGGCGAAGTACCAGTCGCAATGACGGGTGCCGAGGGTGTCGCGGGTCAGCTTGCGGTCGATCTTGTTGATCGGGAATTCCAGACCGGAGAAGTCCAGCAGGCTGGTCTTGCCGGAGGCCTGCGGACCGATCAGCAGGTACCACGGCAAGTCACTGCGCCAGCGCTCGCTGCGGCCGCGATACAGGCTCGAGGTCTTCAGGGTTTTCAGCGCGTCTTTGAAGCGCGCCTTCAACTCCTTCTGTTCTTCGTCGATCAGCTCTTCGCGGCGAATGCGGTCCTGGCCGTCCTCGCTTTCTTCCTCGGCTTTCTTGCGAATACCCGCGCGCCAGCTGACGAAGACCATGGTCAGGCCCCAGATCAGGAACAGCACGGCAATGGTCAGCAAGCGCGCGGTCGCGCTCTCCCAGAACTTGTAATCATCAACCGCCAACAACGGGCCGACGAACCACACCAGCAGCGCCACGAACAGCACCAGCAGCAAGGTCCAGACCCAGGTCTGGCGCAGGAAGGCGCCGACTTTCTTGAAAAACTTTTTCATCACACGTCCCTGTTTACGGCTGCGACTGCGGTTGCACCGCGGCCGGATCAAGCGGCTGATATGGTTGCAGAACGGTGTCGCGCTGCTCGCCCAAGACCCAGGCGAAGCCCGAATACATCACCACCAGACAGACGAAAGTGAACAACACCACCATCCACGCCGGCACGATGCGCACCAGGTTGCGGCGCTGATCGTTCAAGCCTTCCCAGTGCGGCGACAACTCGCGCGGCACGTCGCCACGCAACTGACGGATCTGCCGATACAAAGCATCGCGGATGCCTTCAAGTTCGAGCATGCCGCGTGCCTGTACGCGGTACTTGCCCTCGAAACCGAGGGACAGGCACAGGTACATCAGCTCGAGCATCGGCAGGTGCTTGACCGGGTTCTTCGACAGTCGATCGAGCAACTGGAAGAACTTCTCGCCACCGAAGGTTTCGTTGTGGAAGCTGCTCAGCAGGCTCATCTGCGACCACTCACTTTCGTTGCCCCACGGCGTGGTCACGACGGCTTCGTCGACCACGGTGCAGAGCACGTAACGCGCGGCCATCACCTGGCTGCTCTCAGCGCCGTTGTGCAGGGCGCGCACTTCAAACAGCTTGAGCCCGGCAGTCAGACGCTCGTTGAGTGCGTACAAGTCTTCGCGGGTTTCGCTGTGCTTGAGGCGCACCACTTCCGAGAGCAGCTCGGACGAGGCAGCGACCAGCGAATTGAGGCTGATGTTGAACGCTTCTGCCGGGCGCAGGCGCGCGGCGTAGATCATGCGTTCTTCCAGTTGCTCGAAACGCGGCGGCGCGGCGAAGTCGGTCAGCGGACTCGATGCCGGTCCGTGGCCCTGACGATCGAGCAGGACGGTTTTGTCGTCCTGGTTGTAATCCGTTTCCTTGATCATGTCGGTCAGTTCCTGATGGCCCAGAATTTCAGTTCAAGCTCGGCAAATTCGCCGGACACATGGAACGCGAAACCGCCGGAGCGCTCGAGTTGTGCCAGGTCTTCGGAACTGAGTTCGAGGATGAAATAGGTTTTGTTCGAGTGGAACGCGATCTGCCGTGGGGCCACCGGCAACGGTTTGACCTTGATCCCCGGCAGGTGCAGATTGACCAGTTGGCGGATGCGCTCCACCGGGCCGACCTTGAGGTGCGCCGGCAAGCGATGGCGCAGTTCTTCGGAGTCGCAGTTGGCACTGGCTGCCAGCACGAACGACGCCGAGCCGAGCAGTTTGTGGTCGTGCAACGGCGAGACGATGATGCCGTACTGACGCGCTTGCAGGATCAGTTCGATGGCGTGCTGTTCGAGCACCATCGACAGCACCTGACGAATCGCTTCCATCAGTTTTCGGAAGCTGCCGCCCTGATCGGCGTGGGAGTAGCGGCTGTCCAGACGCGGACGTTTGCTCTCGCCGGAGAAGGTCGCGAGATCGCCGAGCATGGTCAGCAGCGTGCGGTACAACTCTTCCGGGTGCACCTGCTCCAGGCCGAGGTAGTGGCGCAGCAGCAATTCGGTACGGTTGATCAGTTGCAGCATCATGAAGTCGCCGACTTCCGCGCCGCCAACCTTGCCGTTGGAGCGAATCCGCTCGGCAATCGTGTCGCCACGGTGGTTGAGCATGCTGATGACTTCTTTCAGGCACGACAGCAAGTAGCTGGAGGCGTGGGCCTGAATGTAGGTCGGCACGAAATCCGGGTCGAGGCTGATCACGCCGTCGGGCGTGGTGTCGAGCACGTCGCAGATCTTCAGCTTCACGTAGGCCTGATCGCTCTGCTGCTCACCGAGCAACAGTTTGAAATCCGGGCGACCGCAGCTGACCTGGCTGGCGGAATCGTCGCCGGCGTTGGAGTCGGCCACTTCGGCGTCGTACGCGGTGTAACGCGCGAGCACGTCTGATTGCTCCGGACGGCGCGACTCGATGTGGTTGCCGGTGACCAGTGGCAGCGCCAGGTAGATCGGCGTGTTGCCGGTGTTCGGCGGCACGTCCAGCGCCAGCGGCTCGGTGTTGCCACCGAGTTCGAACAGGCTGCCGTCCGGCAGGATCCCCGAGGCTTCACTGATCACCAGTTTGCCCATGTTGAGGAACTGCAGGTCGATCTCCAGATTGAGGAAACCCCAGGTGTAGCCACCCAGCAACTGGGTGCGGGTTTTCATCTGGTGATCGTAATAACGATCGTTGTGCTGGAAGTGCTGCGGACGCAGCAGCATGCCTTCCTGCCAAATGACTTTATGGGTATTCATGATCAGTCATCCGCCTTGGCGAGCACTTGATTGGTGTTGCGGATGCCGGTCTGGTCCAGCGTCAGATCGACTTCAGTGACCTCCAGCGGAGTGATCTGAACGGTGTGGCGCCATTGGGTGTCCGGCAAGTCGCGGTAAGCGGCGAGAACGCCCACATAAAGGCTGCCCTCTTCCACCTTGAGCTTCATTTCCACGGTTTCACCCGGGCGCAGTTCGAGTTCTTCGCTGGCCACCAGATCCGGGTTGAGGGATTCCTTGGCGCGCTCGTAGAGGCTGAAGAAATCAGCGTTCTCGAAGGTCACCGGGTGCTTGAGTTCGAACAGGCGCACGACGATCGGCGACGGCCGACCGTTGAGGTCCGGGTTGAGCTGATCGCTGCCGGTCAGCTTGAGGTTGATCTTGGTCACTTTCGAGTACGGCGACAGCGACGAGCAGCCGGCGAGCAGCACCAGCACGGTGAGCGCAGTCAGCGTCTTGAAAAAAGCGGTCGAGCGGCGAGACATGCGCATCATCCTTGGTGGTCGGTGTGGAGGGTGGAGATCAGGCGGATCTGTTCTTCGTAGGCCTGGGCGAAGTCGCGGGCCAGCAGGCGCTCGCTCCAGTCATCGTCCTGACGCAGGGCCTGGTGATAACGGCCGAACGCTCTCCAGCGCCCGCCCGAGGTCGCGATCAACGGCTTGTTGTCGCGCTCGAAACGCAGGGTCAGTTGCTCCGGCGAGAAGTGCTCCAGGGTGCCACGCACAGCGGCGCGGCTAGCGGTCAGCAGGGCGACTTGATGCGCCTGCAGATCGCGGAACGCGCGGGAGATCGCTTGCTCGGCCGGCAGATGGCCGGGCTTGCTTGGCTGCAACAGAATCTGCAGGGCTTCGCTCGGATCGACGGCGAATTTCAGCGGATTCTTGTTGGTGCCTTGCACGGTGGTCTGGGCCAGACGCAGCTCGTTTTTCAGCTCGGAACGGGTGCGCAGGCTCTGCTGCAAACCGCCGATGCTTTGGCGCAGCAGACGCGCGGCGTTCAGCGCCAGGGCTTCGCGTTCGTCGTGGCTGAGGCCTTTGACGTCGACACCCAGCGCTGCACCGAAGTGCTCCCAGAAACCTTCGCTTTGACGCTCAACGGCTTTCGGTGCTGGAGCAGGCTCAGGTTCGGCAGGCGCGGCAATCAGCTCCGGCACCATCAGGCTTTCCATGTCGATACGCGCGTAGTCGGCGCGCTGACGGGAATCCTCAGGCTTGGTGTTCGGCGCCAGCAGTTCGTCGATTTCCGAATACACGCGCTCTTGCTGTTCGAGAGCATTGAGCGGGTCGAGATCGAGGAAGGCGTCATCGGGAATGATGCTGCCAGCGGCACGTGGACGGCCGACTTCACCGTCGAAGGTCGCCGGGTCGCGTACCAACCGCGCGCGAATCTCGAAGTCACCCAGCACGTAGGTGCTGCCGTGTTCGATGCGCACCGGTTCGCCTTTGTGCAGACGCGCGCCGCTCTCGCCGTCCTGGACACCGTTGCTGCTGGTGTCGGTGAGGAAGAACGTGCCTTCGCGGTAGCTGACAATCGCGTGGTGATTGGACAGGTGACGCTTGCGGTCAGGGATGATCCAGTCGCAGTCCTCGCCCCGCCCGATCACGCCGCCGGCCTGTTTAAAGGTCTTCTGGCACAACTCGGTGGGCACGAACTGCTTGGTGTTCAGCATTTCGAAAACCAATTCCATGTTTGATGCTCCTTGCGGTCACTTGCCGCGATTGACCGCTTGCGGATCACCCAACGGGCGATAGTCGTTGTCGTTGAATTTGTAATTGCCGCTACAGCCGCCAAGGCCGCATAGAACGACGAGGGTCAGCAGGACAGCTTGCCAGTGACGAACAGACATCAGAGGGTCTCCAGGTGTAGACAAAGCACAAAGCGCCGACCCTTGCGGGCGGCGCTGAAATTGGTTTTTGTGGGGATTTCGATGACGTTTTGCCTACCCATCGAAATCTCCCAGATTGATGTTCAGACGGCCGAGCCGATACAGCAGCGTGCGTCGCGGCAGGCCCAGCTCGCGGGCGGCGAGGGTCTGGTTGCCGTCGTTCTTGCGCAGGCAATCGAGCAATAAAGTGCGCTCGACCTGCTCCAGACGTTCGCGCAGATTGAGGTGGCTGTTGTCTTCCGGCATTGCCTCCATGCGCAGGGAGAAATGCTCGGCGAGCAACTCGCCGCCTTCGCACAACAGCACCGCGCGCTCAACGAGTGCCTTGAGTTCCCGCACGTTGCCGGGGAAGTTGTAGCCAGACAAATGCTCCAGCGCGGCACTCGACCAACGCACTGGATCGCGCTGCAAATACGTGCAGGTTTTCTCGGCAAAGTGCTGGGCCAGTTCAAGGATGTCGCCGTCGCGCTGACGCAGCGCCGGTAACTCGATCGGGAATTGCGCGAGGCGGTAATACAAGTCCTCGCGGAATTTGCCTTCGCTGACCAGCGTCGACAGATCACGGTGCGTCGCAGCGATGATGCGTACATCGATCTTGTGGGTGTCGTTGGAACCCAGCGGACGAATCTCGCCTTCCTGCAACACGCGCAGAATCTTCGCCTGCAATGACAGCGGCATATCGCCGATTTCGTCGAGCAGCAGCGTGCCGCCATTGGCCGCATCGAACAGCCCGGCGCGATCACGGTCGGCGCCGGTGAAGGCGCCTTTGCGATAGCCGAACAGTTCGCTTTCCAGCAGATTTTCCGGGACCGCCGCGCAGTTCTGCACGATGAATGCCTGGGAGCGGCGCGGGCCGCAATCGTGAATCGCCCGCGCAACGACTTCCTTGCCGGTGCCGGTTTCACCGCGCAACAACACGGTGTACGGACTGTGCAGGACTTTGCTGATCAGCGAATGGGTCTGGCGCATCGCCGCGCTTTTACCGATCAAGCCGTAGCCACTGATGCTCGGCATACTGCGCGCGACCGTTGTCGATGCCGCCAGCGGCTGGCGCAGGCGTTGCAGCAAATGCAATTGGCCCAGCACGAACGAGCCGAGCTGGCCGAGGGAATCAGCGAAGCCTTGCAGGTGGGTGCGGCGACGGCTGGCGCACAGCAGCAAGCCTTCAACGGCCTTGTGCTGATTAACCAGCGGCACACACAACAGCGACTGCCACGGCGAGGTTGCCGCCGGCAGAAAACTGGTTTCGTGCAGGCTGCCGCTCAAGTCGTCGAGGCACACCACGCGGTTCTGGCACAGGGCGAATTGCAGCAGTTGCTCACCGTTGTAATCCGCCGGCAGGCTCGCCGCTTCACGCGGTTGCAGGGCGCCGTCGAGGCATTCGGCGTTCATCCCCAGGCACGTGTGGGTGGCGTCGAGCAGATACAGCTGCGTCAGTTCGCAACCGCTCAGCTCGGCCAGACCACGCACGAAGTCACCCAGCAACGCAGCACCGTCCGCCGCCCGCGACAGACTGGCGAACTGCGCCAGCAACGCTTCGGCATAGACCAGTGGCTGCGGCACCTGAGTGAACATCACACCCACCTCAGGCGAACTCGCAGGTCACGCTGGCATCGCCGTCGATCGTGGCGTGCACGCGCTTGAGGCTTTCACCGGTGGCCATGGCATCGAGCAAACGATCCGCCACCAACGGCAGCACATGCTGATCAAGCAGATGGTCGATCAGACGCGCGCCGCTGTCGCTTTGCGTGCAACGCTCGGACAGGTGATCGACGAGGTTCTGGCACCAGCTGAAATCCAGCTGACGACGATTCAGGCGCTCGCCGAGGCGACCGAGTTTGATCTCGATCAGCTCGCGCAATACCGGGCCGCCGACCGGGTAGTACGGCACCACTTTCATCCGCGCCAGCAGCGCCGGTTTGAAGTGTTTGCTGAGCACCGGGCGAATGGTTTCTTCGAGGACTTCGGCAGTTGGGCGCGCGCCGTTTTCGCAGAGGTCGCTGATCTTGTCGCTACCGAGGTTCGAGGTCATCAGGATCAACGTATTGCGGAAGTCGATCTCGCGCCCTTCGCCGTCGTTGGCCACACCCTTGTCGAAGATTTGGTAGAACAGGTTGAGCACGTCCGGATCAGCCTTCTCGACTTCATCGAGCAGCACCACCGAGTACGGTTTCTGCCGCACCGCTTCGGTGAGCATGCCGCCCTCGCCGTAACCGACGTAGCCCGGCGGCGCGCCGATCAGACGGGAGACGGTGTGCTTCTCCTGGAATTCGGACATGTTGATGGTGGTGATGAAACGGTCACCGCCGTACAGCAAATCAGCGAGGGCCAGGGCGGTTTCGGTTTTACCGACGCCGCTCGGGCCGACCAGCAGGAACACGCCCACTGGTGCGTCAGGTTTGTTCAGACCGGCAGCGGTGGCGCGCATGGAGCGATCCAGTGCGTGCACGGCTTGTTCCTGACCACGGATGCGGGTGCGCAGGTCAGTGGCGAAGCTGGCGACTTTGGCGTTGTGTTCGCGGGCCAGTTGCGCCAATGGCACGCCGGTCCAGGCGCTGATCACTTCGGCGACCAGACGCGGGCACACTTCGAAGCTGACCAGACGCTCCTTGACCTGGGCGGCGGTCAGGGCGCTGTGGGTTTCGTTGAGTTGGGCTTCCAGCGCCTCGACGCTTTGGCCCTCTTCAACCTCAGCGGCAACGGTTTCGATCACGGTGCCTTCAGCGTCTTCTTCAACGTTGACGGTCGGCTCGACGGCGGCGGCTTCGCGGGCCTTGGCCAGTTGCTGACGCAGTTCCAGCAGGCGCTCGGCCAGTTGCTTCTGTTCAGTCCACAGGGTTTCCAGCGCGACCATTTCGTCTTCGGCTTCGTCGAGACGCGCTTCCAGTGCATCCAGCGCTTCGTGGTCGATCAGCAGACCGGCCTCGGCATCACGGCGCAGGGCCTGACGCTGACGGCCACCTTCAGCCAGTTCGCCACGCAGGCGCTCCAGACTTTCCGGGGCAGCGGCGAGACTGATGCGCACGCGGGCGCACGCGGTGTCGAGGACGTCGACGGCTTTGTCCGGCAGTTGGCGACCGGCCAGATAACGTGCGGACAATTCCGCCGCCGAGACCACCGCGTCATCACGCAGATAGATGCCGTGGCTCTTCTCGTAAACCTGGGCCAGACCACGGAGGATGGTCACCGCTTCGCTGACGGTCGGTTCGTGCAGTTGCACTGGCTGGAAACGACGGGCCAGCGCCGGGTCTTTCTCGAAGTATTTCTTGTACTCAGCCCAGGTGGTGGCGGCGATGGTGCGCAGCTCGCCACGGGCCAGCGCTGGCTTCAGCAGGTTGGCTGCATCGGAACCGCCAGCGTTGCCGCCTGCGCCGATCAGGGTGTGGGCTTCGTCGATAAACAGAATGATCGGTTTCGGCGAGGCTTTGACTTCGTCGATCACGCCTTTGAGACGACGTTCGAATTCACCTTTGACGCTGGCGCCGGCCTGCAGCAAGCCCATGTCCAGCGACAGCAGCTCGACGCCTTTGAGCACTTGCGGCACTTCACCGGCGGCGATGCGCGAGGCCAGACCTTCGACGATCGCGGTCTTGCCGACACCGGCCTCACCGACGACGATCGGGTTGTTCTTGCGGCGACGGGCGAGGATGTCGACCATCTGGCGGATCGCACCGTCACGGCACAGCACCGGGTCGAGTTTGCCGTCGCGGGCCTGCTGGGTCAGGTTGTGGGTGAAGCGCTGTAACAGCGATTCGCCCTGAGCGGCCGGTTTGCCATTGGCCGCCGGTTGCTCTTTTTGCGACAGGGCAAATTCCTTCAGGCGATCGATGTTCAGCTTGGCGAGCAGCGGCTGATAACGGCTGCCGGCGTAGCGCATCGGATTGCGCAGCAGCGCGAGGATCAGCGCGGCGTCTTCGACCTGGGTCTGGCCCAGTTCGAGGTTGGCCACCAGCAAAGCGTCTTGCAGCCACTGCACCAGCTCCGGGGCGAACACCGGGTTGCGCGAAGCGCTGTGTTCGACGCGCGATTGCAGCGCGGCGCTGAGTTCACCGGCGTCGACATCGGCATCTTGCAACGCGCGTGCGAGCAAACCGTTCGGACGCTCAAGCAGGCCGAGCATCAAATCTTCGACGAGGATCTTGCTGCCGCCACGGGCCACGCAACGCTCGGCGGAACGCTCCAGATCACGACGGGTTTCGGCGTCCAGCGCCTGGATGAGTTGTTGCAGGTCTACGTTGATCATGGCTCACGTCCTTAATGAATTTTGCTGCCCAGGGTCACCACGCCGTCCGCTTTTTCGCGGCCCAGCCAACTGGTCCAACCGAGGCGACAGGCGTTCTGCTCACCGATGCGCAGTTCGCGGATTTCTTCCTGGCGCAAAACCAGGCGGATGTCGTAATCGAGCGGGTCACGCAAGGTGAACCGCACCAGCGCGCAGAGCGGCTGGTAACCGAAACCGATCGGCAGGAATTCATGGAATCGCTGCCAGTCGAGTTCGGTGATGTGAATGCGGAATTTGCCGCTGCGGTCGCGCACGTGCTCGCCGAGCACCAGGTCTTCACCGAGCAGGCTGTTGGCGCGGCCCAGACGATTGCGCTGCTCTTCGAGAATCTCGACGCGGCGCTCGATGCACTGCTCGATGACCAGGTCTTCGTGCTTGAAGTAGTAACGCAGCACCGCTTCGATCAACGCCGCCGAGTGCGCGCGCAAGCTGAGCAGGCCGAGGTAAGGCAGCAGGCGCTTCCAGTTGAGCTCCTTGGCCTTGCGAATCTCGTCGCCGCCCAGACCGATCAGGGCGAACAGCTGCGCCGAAAACGGGTCGAGCGCGCCGCTCTGGAAACTCGCGCGGTAACGATATTTGCGCCAGATCGGCAGCATCAGCCGTTGCAGGCGATGATGGAACAGGTCGAGGAAGTTGCGTGTCGGGTTGCCGTCTTCACTGTCGCCCAGGGCTTGTTCGCCGTAGAACGCCGGCAACGGCGAGCCCGAGCCGACCAGGCCGATCAGGTTGAAACGCATGCGCGCGCGCATCTGCCCGTGCTCTTCGAAAAACTCCACGCGATCGACGTCGCTACGCGGAAAACCGAGGCTCGGGTTGGCCTGGAATTCGACGTGGTCGTACAGATCGTCTTCGCTCAGGTGCGGGTGTGCCTCGCGCAGCCGGTCGATCACCAGCAGCACGGCCTGAAACAGCGAGTACTCGCGTATTACCTTGGTCAGCCCGCTTAAAGCAGGGGCTGCAGGCCCATACGTGGTGTCCATTGGTACACCTCTCCCTGTGTGCTTTTTACGCGCAGTTCATGGAATGAATTGAGACTGGCGTAAAGCGCGAAAAACTCGTTAAGAACCGAAGCGAAAACGAACAGGTCGCCCTCGCCGATGTACCCTTCCGGGTCGATGGTCAGTTCGGTGCGCAAACCGCGCACCGGCAACCCACGGTGCAAGCGGTCGACGTGGTGATGCTTGATGTGCTTGAGGCCGCCGAGCAGGCGTTTGCTGACCTTCTCCGCGTGCTGGTCGTAGTAACGCGGCAGGTCGTAGGTTTCGAGAATCACCTTCAACGCATTGACGTCGGCCAGCGACAGATAGTTAAGCGACATGTTGCTGATCAGCTTCCACAGGAAGTCACGGTTCAGCGGTGGCGCGAAGCTGGAAGTGGCCGGGGTAATGTTGCGGAAGCTCAAGAACTCCGGCGTCTCTTCACTGGCCATGCAGATGTCGCCGAGCTTGAGCTTGCGCGGCAGGTTCTGGTTGGTGCACATCAGCTCGATCGACAGGGTTTCGTGGGCTTCGGTGTGGCGAATGCCGAAGCTCAGGTAAGTGTCGAGGCCGTCGTGCAGCAAGGACGAACGCTGGCGGATGCTGTAATGCGGACGGCTGTTGGGCACGTCGAAACTCGGGTCGTGCTCGAAGGATTCGAACGGCACGTATTCCTGATAACCGAGGCCGCCGGGCTTCCAGCCGGTCACGGTTTCCACCGAGAACACACCGCAGTTTTCCAGATCGTATTCCGCTGGCAGCAGCAGGTATTCGTCCTGCTTGCCATCGAGGCGAATCGGCAGCGCGTCGTGGGCGAACAGGTTGGCAATCGGCGTGCAGAACAGCTTGACGTTATCCAGGGTCGGCCGCATGCGCATGATGCCGCTCTTGCGAATATCGAAGCGCAATTCCAGGCCGCGCATCTGCTTGAGCGTGTCTTCCGGCAGCGCGTTGAGGATGTCCAGACCATTCACATCGACGAACAGGAACTTGTCCTGGAAGGCGAAGTATTCCTGCAGGTAGCGATAGCCGCGGAAGGTGTTCAGCGGATACGGGATCAACGCCTCTTCTTCGGCAAAGCCCACCGGTTTGACCCGATCACCGGGAATCTTGAACGCCATCGGCTTGCCGCTGACGCCATCGATCGGTTTACCGGCGCCGTCGAGCGGGATCAGTTCGATGCCTTCGAGGTTGCGCAACAGGCTCAGGTAGAGCATCTGGCTGATGTAGCGCTCACCGGCAAAGTGCAGACGCAGTTTGCTCAGTTCCAGTTCACCGAGGTGGCCGTCGGCGCTCATTTCCAGGCGCAGGCTGAGCAGCGAGCCGTCACCCTTCACCGAGTAGTTCAGCGCAGCCAGATCCAGCGGCAACACTTCGGTCGGGTAGCAAGTACGGAAGCGACAACGCACGTCTTCGATCGGTTTGCTTTCAATCGGCGTATCGCGCTCGACGCGCAACGCCGGCCCGGAGCGCTTGAGCGGATCGAACTGCAAAATGCTGAACGCCGGCAGCGGGCGCATGTAGTTCGGCCAGAGCAACTGCATCAGCGAATGACTGAGTTCCGGCAGCTCGTCATCAAGCTTCTGGCGCAGCCGCCCGGTGAGGAACGCAAAGCCTTCGAGCAACCGCTCCACGTCCGGATCCCGCCCGGCCTGGCCAAGATACGGCGCCAACGCCGGACTACGCTCGGCGAAACGGCGACCGAGTTGGCGCAGTGCGGTGAGTTCGCTTTGGTAGTAGTGGTTAAAGGACACGGGTTACCTGCCTGGTAGTGGAACGCATCAAAAAAATATCCTGTAGAGCGCGACTGTCACGCCGGCACAGACATAACCGCCAATCAGCAGGAACGGCACAATCGTGATCCAGCCGTACGCCATGTAGGCATCACCGAGTTGCCCGACAACCAGACTGAGCAGGCCATACAGCATCCATGGCACGGCGTAGAACGGGATGAACTTCACCGGCGCCCACCAAACCATCCGTAGTGCCTGTTGCTCGTTGCGGCTCTGCGCCGATCGGGACATCCACAGCGAGAAACCCAGAAACCCGGGAATGCCCCACCACAACAGGTACTGCCAGCGGGTCTCGGACGAATCGAACGACGAGTACTCGCCATTCCACAGGTCATAGGAAGTAATCGCCAACACCGCCAGCAATGGACACCACAATGCAGCCATGAAGAAGCTGAGTTGCGCGCGACTGAGCATGAGCATCTCGCTTGATGAGTCGGTCATCGGCGAACCTCCACAGCGTGATCCATGCACCATGTGCGGACATCGCGCTTGTCGAAGCCTGCGCACCGATTGTCTTTTGCGATCACGCGATATGAATGTTCAGGGACGTACGCAAAAAAGTAATAGTTGTTCCTGTCCTCACCGTAGAGCCAGTAAGACGAAGAACCTTGATTGATTTCGTAAGGTTCAAATGTCCAGATGGACGACTGTGCAGGGATAAAATTTTCGCGGTCCATCAGCAACATAAAAGCGTTGGAAAGCGCGTGCGCAGCAAAATAGAGCATGCAGGCGAACGCTCCCACCACGAGTAGCAAGCGCTGCAGCCAAATCATTGCGAAGCGACCTGAGTCGGTCATGCGTCCGTCTCCTGCCCCGGGGTCGCTGGCACGTATTTATTCATCGCTGCGCAACTCCCTGTTTTTGCGCCGTGATCGCGACACCCGTATAGACATAGAGCTCTTCACCGCCGTAGCCACCAATTGCCGCAGCGCTGAGTGGATGGCTTTCCCTGGTGCCATATCGAACCCAGCCTTCAGTCCACATCCCACCATTTTCGTGACGAATTTCCACGTAATAGTCCGGCGCTTCGTGCTTGGTAATCTCGACGAATACCCCGCCATCCTCGGCGCCAACCCACAACGCATTGGGATGCGCGAACAGCTTTGGTGCGGTCGAGCTTTCCATTCGCAGCAGCAGCGTCAAGCCGACCAGAATCGCCAGCAAACCGACCGAGCTGAGAAAAGCGATGAGACATTGCCAGGCTCTGAGTTTCATCAAGCCAACCCGAACAAATGCTTCATGGGCAGAAAGCCCCGGTATCGACCGTCCAGGAGCGGACAGCTTTGTCTTCAGTTTTTTTGATGCTCGCTACTGTATTTCGCAAGGTCTGCGCGTCGATGGACTTAGTCGCGTTCTGGCTTTTGATCGACAGGCTGTACTGGTCGCTGATCTGACCCGATACGTCTTCACCGAATGACTGGTAGTTGCCGATGGAACTGCGCTGGTTCGGGTTTAACGTGAAACTGCGTGGCTGATCGTCATAGTTGGAGTCATTCGCCAGCGCCAGTTCCAGTGGTACTCCACAAGTGTTCAACAGGTAAACATCATTGCGATAGACCTGCTGCGCAGCGCATGCGGTCAGCGAAACGAAGCACGCGAAGAAGCTTGCCCATCTCATCATCAAAATCGTCCTTGGCAGTTTCATGGACAAACCGATGCCTCGCTGATTGTCCACTCGCGCTGCGTGCCTTCAGTGACTTTCTCGACGGCAGCCAGGTGTTGTTTCAACTGAGCGGCGTCCAGGGTCTTGCTACCCGCGGCATCCTGGAGGGTCAGCTGATAATTGCTCGGGATCTGTTCGATCACGTCTTCACCGTAAGAAGCAAAACTCGCCACGAGCGCACGTGCGCCTGCTGCAACGGTAAGGTTGCGCTCCAGTGAATGCATGTTCGAGCTGTTGGAGACCTTGATCTCCAGTGGCTGGCCACAACGGTTTTCCATGTACACATGGTTGTTGTAGACCTGCTGCGCGGCGCAGCCGTACAGGGAGACAAACAGCAGGATGAAACCGGCGAACCTAGTCATCGAATTCAACCCTGGCCAGCCAAAGCAAGCTCTTCACGTCTTGTTCGGAAGCGGCCATGCGCTTCTGCAGGTTGGCGGCCGACTGGGTGTAGCTGCTGAAGTAATGCATGACATCCACCTCACCCGTGCTCGGTGTCGGGTGGTTGGCCTTTGGGTTCTGCATCAACGTTGACGTTTCCTTGTGCGTCCACGAGTAATTCGGGATCAGCCCGCCACCGTATTCGTTGAGAATCAGATGCCCGAATTCATGCGCCGAAGTCTCTTTGAACTCTCCCTGGGCGTAGTTGGCAGCATCCGCAGCCGTGAGGCCCTGACGCTTGACGAGCTGGTCAAAGGCATAGCCAGCGTTGTGGTAAACCTTGCGGGCAATCGCCAGGCTGGTCGAACGACCGAAGTCCGCTGACAACGAATCAATCAACGGGAAGTTCCCGGCCTTGGGCTCGACATTGACGTCGGCCTTGACCGTGACTTTGTAGACCCCTTTGCTGGTCGTGATGCCTTCTGCAATACCACCGCCGCGCGAACCATTGCGAGACCAATACAGTTCGATGCCTTCCTTGGCCCAACCCAGCAGAGTGCTGAATGGCGTAGGCACCAGGCCAGGCGTGGAACCACTGCTGCCACCATCCGAGAAGCTCGGGCGCAGGGTCACTTCCACGGTCTTGGCATTACGGTCGATACGCACATCGACCCACTTCACCTCTTCGGCCGAACAAGCGAGCTTCACTTCGGTGACTTGCTGCTTGCCTGCTCCGGTCGCGGTCAGACGTACCTTGAGGTTTGGGCTTTTGAGGATTTTGGTGTCGAGGATGCCGACCGTGTCGTAGCCGTCCCATTGCCATGGGTGCTTGCCTGGCGGCAGGAACGGCGCAGTGTTGGCTTCGGCGTAGACCGGCTTCTCGCCGTCCAGCACTTCCAGCTTCACACTGTCAGCTGCGTCCATGCGGTTCTCGACAACGAAATCGACCAACTCACGGTTTTTCGATGTTCCTGATTTCAGCTCGTCGAAGTCTGGAATTTCCAGCGGCGTCAGTACCGAGTTGCCACCGGACTTCAAACCCAGTCGGTAATCCAGCGCCGCGACAAGCGCTATAGCGGCAAGCCCCGAAAAGGGCGCTGGCGAATGCGAATTCCCGATGATCACCGTCCCGGAACCTGCCGTAACCTTGTTGCCGTGAGAGCCAACAGAGCCGACCGTGGCGGCCGGTTTGCCATTGATCAAAACCGTGTTCGCCAGATCACCGACCATCGCACCACCACACGCCGAGGCATCGCCTTGGCGGGCGGCCGCGAGGCCGTCGAAGAACACGTCGCCGGAACCGGCGGCGATCGGGTTGGTACCGTGGCCTGGAAGTGGGCAAGCGGTGGGGTCGGATACGCGTGCTGCTGGTTTGCCAGACATCGGGGATCTCCTTAGGTGACCTTCACTTGTCCGCTGCCATCCAGGCGCGCGGAAAAACTGACCTGACGCTTGAACCCTTCAACTTCCAGCAGGCCTTCGATACTGAAGGCCAGGCGCAGTTGATCGTGGTCACGCGGCAGGGAAATGACACGCACATTGCTCAGGCGCGGCTCGTAGGCTTCGATGAAGTTTTCGATGGCCAGACGGGCCTGACTCAGGGAGTCGTGCAGGCTCAGGCGCATGTCATTGAGATCGGGCAACCCGTAGTCGGCCAGCGTTTGCACGCTGCCGGCCCGGGTGCTGAGCATTTTGGCCAGATGAGCAGCCACTGACGCCATGGCACAAGCCTCAAGGCTGTTGCCCTTGCGTAGTTGTGCGTCGCCGTTGAGGCGTTCGAACAGGCTGCCGTATCCGTCCATGAGTCGCTCTTACTCTTTGTCCAGCTTGCCAACCAGCGACAGGGTGAAATCGGCACCCATGTACTTGAAGTGCGGACGCACGTTCAAGCTCACGCGGTACCAGCCTGGCTCGCCTTCAACGTCGCTGACAATGATTTGCGCAGCGCGCAGTGGACGACGGCCACGCACTTCGGCGCTCGGGTTTTCCTGGTCGGCAACGTACTGACGGATCCACTTGTTCAGTTCCAGCTCGAGGTCGGTACGTTCTTTCCACGAACCGAGTTGCTCGCGCTGCAGCACTTTCAAGTAGTGAGCCAGGCGGTTGACGATCATCATGTACGGCAGTTGGGTGCCGAGCTTGTAGTTCAGCTCTGCCGCCTTGCCTTCTGCGCTGATGCCGAAGAACTTCGGCTTCTGCACCGAGCTTGCGGAGAAGAACGCCGCGTTGTCGGAGCCTTTACGCATGGTCAGGGAGATGAAGCCTTCCTCGGCCAGTTCGTATTCACGACGGTCGGAAACCAGAACCTCGGTAGGGATCTTGGTTTCGATTTCGCCCATGCTTTCGAAATGGTGCAGAGGCAGGTCTTCTACCGCGCCACCGCTCTGCGGACCGATGATGTTCGGGCACCAGCGGAATTTGGCGAAGCTGTCAGTCAGCTTGGTGCCGAATGCGTAGGCAGTGTTGCCCCACAGGTAGTGCTCGTGGCTGTTGGCAACGGTTTCCTTGTACACGAACGATTTGACCGGGTTTTCTTCCGGATCGTACGGGTTACGCAGCAGGAAACGCGGCACGGTCAGGCCAACATAGCGGGAGTCTTCCGAAGTACGGAAGCTCTGCCACTTGGCGAATTGCGGGCCTTCGAAGTGGTCTTTCAGATCTTTCAGATCCGGCAGGCCGGTGAAGCTTTCCAGACCGAAGAATTTCGGGCCGGCAGCAGCGATGAACGGCGCGTGCGACATGCACGAAACGCTGGCCACGTACTGCATCAGCTTGACGTCTGGCGAGCTTGGCGACATGTAGTAGTTAGCGATGATCGCGCCCACAGGCTGACCACCGAACTGGCCGTATTCAGCGGTGTAGATGTGCTTGTACAGGCCCGACTGCATGACTTCCGGCGAATCTTCGAAATCGTCCAGCAGGTCTTCTTTGGAGACGTTGAGGATTTCGATCTTGATGTTTTCGCGGAAGTTGGTGCGATCGACCAGCAACTGCAGACCACGCCACGACGATTCCAGGGCCTGGAAGTCCGGGTGGTGCAGGATTTCGTCCATCTGACGGCTGAGCTTGGCATCGATCTCGGCGATCATGCGGTCAACCATGGCCTTCTTGACCGGCTCACCGTTGTTCTGCGGCTTGAGCAGTTCTTCGATGAACGCCGACACACCGCGCTTGGCGATGTCGTAGGCTTCGTCGTCCGGAGTCAGACGGGTTTCAGCGATGATGCTGTCGAGAATGCTGTATTCGCCGCTGGCGGCGCTCTTCTCTTGTGCTGCGCTAGTGCTCATTGTGTTGGCTTCCTTGGCTGGAGTCTCAGGCGTCCGGGGCTGCGGCGTTCAGGCCCAGCTCACCGAGTACGCGACCGCGGGATTCGTCGTCGGCGAGCACGCCTTCGATCGCTTTACGGAACGCAGGTGCGTTACCCAGCGGGCCTTTGAGGGCCACCAGCGCATCGCGCAGTTCCATCAGTTTTTTCAGCTCAGGCACTTGCTCGACCAGGCTGGCCGGGTTGAAGTCCTTCATCGAATTGACGCGCAGTTGCACAGCCAGCTCGTCGGCCTCGCCATCTTCCTGCAGACGGTTCGGCACGCTCAGCGTCAGACCCAGTTCTTGCTTGGCCAACACTTCGTCGAAGGTCATCTTGTCGATGCTGATCGGCTTGCGATCTTCGATTTTGCGATCGTCCTTGCGGTGGGTGTAGTCACCGATTGCCAGCAGCTTCAGCGGCAGTTCAATCTCTTCCTGAGCACCGCCGGTGGCGGGTTTGAAGGTGACGTTGATGCGTTCCTTGGGGGCTACCGAGCCTTCTTTGGCCATGGCTTTTCTCCTTGCGGTTGTGGCCCTGGGGCCTATTCGAGTACCACTTCGAGGTCGAGGTGGCACAGCCTGCGATAAATCTCTTCCTTGCGTTCACGTACGGCATGGTTCTGCGGCAACAACTCGCAGCAGCTATGCAGTAGATGCAGCACTTCCAATGCAAGATCGGGCTCCCAGGCGTGCAGGCCTGAGTCCTGTAATGTCTGATCGAGGGTTTCCAGCTGGTTCTTGGCCAGTTCGTATTTCTTGGCCATGAAGCACAGGCGCGCGAGGGCGAACTGCCAGAAGAAGCGTTCGCGGCCACCGTGAGCCGATTGCAAACCCTGCTTGAGCGTCTGCACGGCAGGCTTCAAGCCTTCCTTGCGCAGCAGCGGCAGGACTTCTTCGAGGGCCTTTTCCCAGGCCGGCTGGGTTTCGACGTTTTCGCTTTCGACCTTGCGCGGTGCACTGGCGCTTTGCAGGTGCGGCATGACGTTGGCGGCGATCCACGCGCGGGTGGACGGATCGGCAAACGGCGCGCCGTCATGGAAGCGCAACTCGACAATGCCGGGCAGCCGTTGAACCAAAAGCGCGAAGTGGATTTCCACTTCGCGCATTGCCAGCTCGGCGTTGAGGTTCTGGAGACATTCCCAGACCATCCTCTGGCCATCGAACCAGAACGGCGCCTTCGCCAGGCTCGCCTCCAGTTCCACCAGCAGGTCAGCGTATTTGCCCTGATCGAAACGGTCCTGATAGAGCTTGAGTTTTTCCAGCGGCAGACCGCGCAGCACGGTGATCTGCTCGGCGTTGCGCTCGGGCACCGCGTCGATGGTCATCCACAGCAGCGTGCGATTGAGGCGCAGGGCGCGCAGGTCGGTGGCCTTCTGCTTCAGCCACCAGGCGCACAGCGGGCGAGCACTTTCCTGCTGGGCACGCAGGGCTTTGTGCGCATCTCGTTCGTTGTCGATCGGCGCGCCGGGGGTGAGCAACTGGCTCGCGGCTTGCTTGACCTGCGCCACCGCCGCGCCCACCACGCCGGGGGCCGGCTGATTGTCGGCCGCGCGCTGGATCATGGTTTTCAAGCGGCGGGAGATCGGCAGCAGCAACGGCGAGTCATCGCCCAGGTGCTCGGCGCAAGCGGCTTCAAGACCCGACAGGTGCTCGGAGAGCTGCCGGAACATCGGCAACTGCTCTTTGATCGCAATGTTTTCGGTGATGACCTGCTCGAGACGCGGCACCAGCCAGCCGATCGCGGCGGCACGAGTGCGGGGTTTGAGCGGGTGAACGTCGGCCCAGTTGTTTTCCGACAAATGGTGCAGCAAGCCGAGACCGGCAAGGAGGCCGGGGAAGGATTCGCGCTGGTACAGCGACCAGGTCAGCCAGGCGCCGACACGCAAATCCTTGGATTGGGTACGTAGAAGATTTTCGCTGTTTTCGCGAATTTTCAGCCAGTCGATCTGCCCGCTTTCGTGCATCGACGAGGCTTTGGCCAGCTCGCTTTCCAGTGCCTCGAATTCGCTCGAAAAACGAACGTCTTCGCCCGCGAAATTCTCTTTGGAAACAGAGACTTTTGCGAGTTCGAGGTAATGGGCGGAAAGTTTGCTTGAGTAGGACATCCATGGCCTTTATTAAGGATTACAGTCATGCGCCTATTGGAGTTGCGGCGGCGCGGGACAGTATCGAAGAGCGGTGAAGCGACTCATCCAATTGAGATGTGCTCTTTCAAGTGGGCGCATCGTAATCACTATGATGGCCACTAGCAAGCATCTGATTAAACAACAAGACGAAGTGTTCATTGAGGCCTGTAGGAGATCGCCCTATATGTTGCAAGGGAATCCCTGATAGTCATTTATATTCGCCGCATTTCTCTCGCCTCCGTCAAAGCCCCGAGCCAGAGCGCTTCTGCGCGGTGAGGCGACATCCTGCCGGACGCTCATCCCATTACAGGGCGGCAAGCATGACAACTCTTGAAAAAAATAGAAGTAGGACTCTTCCTAAAATGCATTGGTCTCTTTGAATAATTCAGCGAGGACAATGACCAACAAAAAAAGTGCCATCAATTTGATGGCAAATTACTTTGTGAAACTTTTAGCAGGCCGGAAACACTGCACATTCGTGCTAACTCAATAACTTCCGAAGTGGCTTCCTACGGCCCTTTCCTTCAATTCATACAACACCTTACAACCCGGAAGTCTCTGACAAATGACAGAGATACTTCTTACATCAATTTATTTCCCGCGCAGCTAGCGTGCCTTGGCGAATTTTTTTACGCGTGGCGATCAGGGACGATCGAACACCGCGCATCGACTCATTTTGCTTAAGGACAAGCGTATGTTCAGCACGGGCAATTGCGCGCCTTTTACCCTGCAGATTCCCGGAGTTCGCCACGACTTCAAGGTGCTCGCATTTGCTGGTGATGAAGCCATCAGCTGCCTGTACGCCATCCGGGTCGAACTGGTCAGTGAACGAGCGGATATCGATCTGGAAGGACTGCTCAGTCAGCCGGCGTTTCTGCAATTCGGGTTTAACCAAGAAGGCCTTCACGGACGCATTGAAGATGTGCGGATGGGTGAAGCCGGAAAACGCCTCACCGATTACCAACTGACGCTGGTGCCGGCGTTGTACTACTTGCAGTTCAGCCATGACCAACGGATTTTTCAGCAGCGCACGGTGCCGCAGATCATCGCGCAGGTGCTCAAGGGTCACGGTATTCAAGGTGATGCCTTCAGCTTTCATGTCACCCCGAATCCGCCTCGCGACTATTGCACTCAATACGCGGAAAGCGATTTTGAATTTATCCAGCGGCTGTGCGCCGAGGACGGTATCGCCTGGCATCACCAGCATTCGACAGACGGCCATTTGCTGGTGTTCACCGATGACCAGGTGTTTCTCCCCAGGTTGGCTGCGACACCGTATAAGCAGGAATCCGGCATGGTGGCCGAGCATCAGGTGATCAGCCGATTTGGTGTGCGTAACAGCACGCGCACCTGCTCCGTCACCCGCCGTGACTACGACCTGAAGCGCCCGAGCCTGTTGCTTGAAAGCCGCTTCACCGCCGGGTTCACTCCAACGCTTGAGGACTACCGCTATCCGCTGCTGATCGAGAACGAAAGGCGCGGCAAACAAATTGCCCGTCAGGCACTGGAGCGCCACCGTAGCGATTACGAACTGGGCGACGGCGAAAGCGATCAGACGAATCTGCGTTGTGGCCACCTGTTTGAGCTGACCGGACACCCGCGTAAAAAGTGCAACGACCTGTGGCTTCTGCTCAGCGTTGCCCATGAAGGCCGACAGCCACAAGTGCTTGAGGAGTTCGGCCCCAGCGACGTCAAAACCGCCGATGGTTTTACCCAAGGCTACCGAAATCGCTTTAGCGTGATTCCCGCTGAGGTGGTTTTCCGGCCTCCGCTGCCTGCACCACGCCGCCCGCTGGTGATCCAGACCGCACGGGTTACCGGCCCCGAAGACGAAGAGATTTACTGCGATGAGTTAGGTCGCGTGAAGATCGAACTTCCTTGGGATCGCAAAGAACTCAACAGTGAGCGCAGCAGTTGCTGGGTACGCGTGGCGAGCAGTTGGGCCGGAGATCATTTTGGAGCTGTGACCATTCCGCGGGTCGGCATGGAAGTCGTGGTGTCCTTTTTGGAGGGTGACCCGGACAAACCACTGATCACCGGGTGTGTGGCCAACAGAGTTACCACGCCGCCCTACTCTTTACCCGACCACAAGACCAAAACCGTCTTGCGCAGCGAAAGCTCGCCGCGCAATGGCGGCTACAACGAACTGTCGATTGAAGATCGCGCGGGACAGGAACTGATCTACTTGCGCGCGCAACGCGACATGGCGCAGAAAGTCGGCAACAGCCTTCAACTGGAAGTGGGCAACGAACGCCGCGAAACCATCAATGGCAGCAGTTACACCAAGGCTGGAAAGTCTCTCGACATCGAGGCCGGCCAGCAAGTGCATCTGAAGGCCGGCGCCAGTGTGGTGCTGGATGCCGGCGCCAGCATCACGCTGAAAGCCGGCGGCCATCACCTCGTGATCGACGCAGGCGGTATTTTCAGCAGCACGGAAATCGAGACGGGCCGCAAGCCAAACGCCAGTGAAGCCCCCCATCTGCTGCTGCCTGGACTGGATGGCGCATTACCCGTTGCGCCATCGGTGCACGCACGCGCAGACGACGAACTCGAAGAAGAGGAGGAAGAAGTCGAGCTGGAGGATGAAGCGCCGGGCGGCATCACCTTGCGCATCGGAGTGTTTTTCGATGGGACAGGGAACAATAAGGCCAACAGCGAGACGGTCGCCGCGTGCTATGCCCCGGATGCCAATCTCGCGGAAGCGGCTGAAGAAATCCAGCAGCACTGCGCCACCTATGGTTACGACGGAAACGGGAGTTCGCCGGACAATAGTTACGGAAATGATGTGAGCAACATTGTGCGGCTGTATGAGCTGTATACGGATCATTCCTTCGAAACACTGTCGGAGAAAACGAGAAACGCCTCTTTGCGCGTGTATATCGAAGGTATTGGCACAACAGCTGAGGCAGGTGACTCACTTTACGCACAAGCAACAGGCCGAGGTGAGACTGGCGTATCAGCTCGTGTGGAGCAGAGCCCTGAAAAAATCATTCGCCAATTTCGCTCACTGATCGATAAGAACCCCAATCTACTTATAGAAAAGATCGAATTCGATATTTTCGGCTTCAGTCGAGGTGCCGCTGCGGCTCGACACTTTGCAAATGAAGTTCTCAAAGGCAATCGCAGTATTCTTGCGGATGCGCTTCCAGCAGGTTCTCCGGCTCTCTCCAGCAGCTTTGACTGGCAGCCGCAATCAAGTATCAGCATTAATTTCATAGGTTTGTTTGACACCGTTGCAGCAATCGCCAACCCATGGCTGCTCGATTTTACCGGCGCTAACAGCAGAAACCACGGTCTCGATTTAAAGCTGCCTGATGGTTGCGCCAACAAAGTAGTCCACCTGGTTGCGCGTGATGAATATCGCGAGAACTTCGCACTTAACAGCCTGGGCGACATCGATCTGGCTTTGCCCGGTGTTCACTCGGATCTGGGCGGCGGCTACTTGCCCAGGGCCAAGGAAAAACTTCTGCTGAGCAACCCGATCACCAGCACTATCAGCCGAGACAAGGACGCGACCCGCAGTGTGGCCTATGTTGCGGCCGAGAAAGAAGCATTTGCCTGGTATGCAAAAGGCGTCATCGATGAGGACGTCCCGGGCAGCCATTTGCGCGTGGCATTTTGGGAAAGAGCCGTTACTCAACCGACAGAAAGGGGCAGATCCACACAGGATCCCCAGAAGCGGGTTTACGCAGCGGCCAGCATTGAGCGACCGGTACATGGCGAGCTGTCACTGGTGTATCTACGCATCATGCGTGAGCTTGCGGTTAGGCATGGAGTGCCATTCGACGAGATTGACGAGAATGAGCCAAGACTGGCCCTGCCTGCGGAATTGATCCCGATCCACGCCAAGCTTGAAGCTTATGCGCTTGGAAAATCATCCGTCGAAGCGCTGACTATCAAAGAAAGGGCTTTGTTACGTAGCCGCTATATACATCTTTCCGCTCACTGGAATGCAGCCAAGGGCCTGAACAGCAGCGACATGAGCATTGTTTTCATCAACCGACCAACCAAGAACAACCAACGAGTGGTGCATCCCCATGAATGACTTCACTCGACCTATCAGGAAAACAATGCACTTCCTTCTAGGCATATTGATGGCCGGCTGCGGACTAGACGTCTCCCAAGCTGCGGACAAGCTGCCCTGGTTCCTTGGCTTTGGAGCACCGGACTACATGGAGGTCTGGATTGAAACCGCCGATGTGGTGGATATTCGAGAGCGAGTATTCCGACGTGCCGGAGCCGGAATTGCTTCGGTAAGAGCTCCCGCTGATAACAAAGGCACGCCCGCAGGGTGGCCAGAAAACCCCGGAAGTGGCGCAGGGCGGGATGTCACCGGCGCCGACCTGCCCCGTTTGATCTATGTACGATGGCAATCCCAGGCCGAACCTCAAACCTATGAGGCTTACATCACCATTTCCGAATCGGCCCGGGAAATCATGCGCAAGCCGGAAAAAGCTTTCTGCAGGGCTGATGGAAAATGGATCACCGATTACCGCAATGATATCGGTATCGGTCTGGCACCCGGCGGCATAGCAAAGGTCTGGCTGGGCGGCCCCTGCTTTAAGGCGGTCGAAATTGCCCGCGTTCAAGGAACAATCAATCCCAAAGGCCCTTACGAGGGTAAATCCGGCGGTAAACATCGGCCTCTAACCGACGTATCCAAAGCCTACATCGAAAAATTCGGCATTCCCTTCGGGAGCTGGTAAGGAGCATTACCTCATGGAATTGAAACCGCTGTTGTTCGCAGCGCTGATGTGGCTTCCCGTTACCCACGCATCCGCATACACCCCGCTGGACGGTCATTACTACCTGTCTGGCGCAATGGAAATGGGCGCCGAGTTGCTGTTGCGTAAGGACGGCACCTTTTCTGCTGGTATCGCCTACGGATCGGCTGGCGGTGTCGCCAAGGGAAACTGGTATGTCGAGGAAAACACTCTCATGCTGGAGCAAGAGCCTGCTGCCCAACCAGCAAAGAAGCTTTCCTACAATCTTTCACGCGAGAGAACGCTGATCGAATTAAAGGAATATGCCGACAAAGAAAAAAATGAGTTGGCTAAAGAGAGCTACGTTTTAGAACTACGGTACGATCACCAACCTCCACCGCCGCCCCTGAAGCCCGTGATGGTCAGTCTCGAGTTCGATTCAGGTCCACCGGGTCAATTGCTCTTGAACTCGAATCAACAAACAGACCTCTGGTTTCCTTACGATCACCAGAGAGCTCTGAAAAAAATTGGCTTTGGCACAGATCATAATCCTGAAACTTATCAATGGTTCGATGTCGCGGGGGATAGCCGAGCGTTCAATATTGGCTGGAAGAAACGAAAAAACCAGCCCTTAACGTTCGAACAACCAATCGGATTTGATCTGGCGACCACCCGCCAATATCTGGCTCCAGATGAGCGAGAACGAGTTGACCATAACTATTGGTTGACGTTTTATCACTTCGATCCGGTCTCACCACCCGCGATCCATCCAGTGGACGTTCATTGGCAATTCGAAGACGGTTCGACATTGAAGGAGGTTTGGACAGACTCGCAGCGAAACACGCTGACACTGCCGTTCTCCCCAAAAAAAGCATTGGCGAAAATCGGTTTGCATACAAAAAATTCTCCTGATGAAATCGAGTGGTTCACCGTCATGCCGGAAACTCGATGGGCGACGCTGGACTGGCAAGCCTATCCTGACCCTGCCAACGGCGATCTTTCTGTGTTGTTCAACGATCTGCAATTAGCCATCGAACCCAACTGCTTGGCCGTCAATTTTGGCAACGGCAAGGCCTGCTTCCGGCGTCAATAAGCCGATTTACAGCCACAAAAAATGGGCACCCGACCGCAATCGGTGTGCCCATTTTTGATTACGGTGCTCCCTCGCTATTCAGGGGATCCGCCGCAATTATGGATTAACGCTGTCTTTCAACGATTTGCCTGGCTTGAACGCAACGGTGTTGCTGGCCTTGATTTTCACCGGCTCGCCGGTTTGCGGGTTTTTGCCGGTGCGGGCGCCGCGGTGGCGTTGCAGGAAGGTGCCGAAGCCGACCAGCGTCACGCTGTCCTTGCGGTGCAGAGCGCCGGTGATTTCTTCGAGAACGGCGTTGAGTACGCGGTTGGCCTGCTCTTTGGTCAGATCTGCTTTTTCAGCGATTGCAGCGGCGAGTTCTGGTTTACGCATTAGTGAAGCCCCTTTGACGGTTTTTTGTTGTTATGTCCGTGCTGTTCTCGTTGGAACAGCGCCCAAGGCGCCGCAGGCTCTACTCTGCGGCAGACGGGAGTGAGAATGGCACGCGGATACCGGCGGCGCCAGTCTCCCCGTGACCTTTGTAGGGGCAAAAGCGGGGTGATTCCGACAGAACGACCGGTATTTACGCCAGCAGGGCCGGAAGCTGTTTGTTCAGGGCAAGTTTTTCCAGCACCGCTGCGCCGGTCAGCGCGTAGCCGAGCAATTGGCCGTCGGCGCTGTGACACAGGGCCTTGATGTCGGCGCCCTGCCCCTCAACCGTCCAGACGCCTTCGCTGCCCCGTGGCGGTGGCGAGACGACCAGTGGGCAGACCGGAGTTTTCACCGTGATCGGCATCGGGCCGTAGCTCACTGCAGTCGGGTTGCCTGCCAGGGTTTGTGCCAGCGCACGCGCACAACTCATGAGGGGCATCACGTACAGCAGATTCAGCCCGTCGACCTCGGCGCAGTCACCCAGCGCATAGATATTGGCGTGGGAAGTCTTCAGATGCCGATCAACCACGACGCCGCGATTGACCTGCACGCCAGCGGCGGCCGCCAGATCGATACGCGGTCGCAGGCCGATGGCCGAGACCACAACGTCGCAAGGGATAACCTGGCCGTCGGACAAATGCGCTTCCAGTCCGTCGGCGACTTTCTGCAAGCGGGTCAGCACCGGGCCGAGGTGGAATTTCGCACCGAGGCTCTCCAGCCCGGCCTGCACCGCTGCCGCAGCGGCGGGGTGCAGCAACATCGGCATGACTTGTTCGCACGGCGCAACCAATTGCACTTCGTAGCCGCCGAGGATCAAGTCATTGGCGAATTCGCAGCCAATCAGGCCGGCACCGAGTAACAGTACCCGGCGTTTGCCCGCCGCAGCGGCACGGAAACGCGCGTAATCTTCGAGATCGTTGATCGGGAATACCCGTTCCGCGCCGTCGCCTTCAATGGGTACACGCACGGTTTCTGCGCCCCAGGCGAGGATCAGGTCGCGGTAATACACCGCCTCTTCACCGATCCACAGACGCTTGTGGCCGGCATCGATGCCGCTGATGCGCGTGTGGGTGCGCACCTCGGCTTTCAACTGCTCGGCCATCGCCCCCGGTTCAGCCATGCTCAGGTCATCGGCGTCCTTGTTCTTGCCGAAACCGGTGGAGAGCATCGGTTTGGAGTAAGAGCGGCCGTCATCGGCAGTGATCAGCAGCAGCGGGGTTTCGCTGTCGAGCTTGCGAAACTCGCGGGCCAGGTTGTAGCCCGCAAGGCCAGTGCCAATGATGACGACAGGTGCGCTCATGCCTTACTCCTTTCGATGTGCTTAGTTGATTTCGATCATTTCGAAGTCCATCTTGCCGACGCCGCAGTCCGGGCACAGCCAGTCTTCCGGCACGTCCTGCCACAGGGTGCCCGGCGCAATGCCGTCATCCGGCCAGCCGTCGGCTTCGTTGTAGATGAGGCCACAGACGATGCATTGCCACTTTTTCATACAGGTACTTCCTCAGGGTTCAGGCTCATTGCCGGCGCGGACGGTCGATGGTTATTGCGCTGCCATCCGGCTCAGCGCGTTTTGTACTGATGGAGCCGGTCAGATGCAAGCCTGTTCGGCGCAATGGCGACCCGGATCAATCAATCTCGCAGCTCGCCATGGTAAGCTCGCCGCCTCATTTGCGGCCAATAATGACTCATTGTGCAACATTCAAATGCCTGCCCGACCCCGCTCTGGCTGACCCAAAGCCGACTGACGCCCCTCTCCGATTCGTTGACCCTCGACTGGTTGTTCGACGAAGGCTCGCTGACCCGCCGACTGACCCGGCTGTCCGACGATGGCTTCAGCGTCACGCCGTTGTTCGAAGGCTGGGACACCCTGCGCGCTGACGAGTGCGCAGCGCTGGATCTGGCCGAGGGCAGCGAAGGCTGGGTGCGCGAGGTGTATTTGCGCGGTCACGGCGAGGCCTGGGTGTTTGCTCGCAGCGTGGCCTCGCGCGCTGCCTTGCAGGGCGACGGTTTGCACATGGACGAACTGGGCAGCCGCTCGCTGGGCGAATTGCTGTTTTGCGATCAGGCGTTCCAGCGTCGCGCCCTCGAAGTTTGCCACTACCCTGAACAATGGCTGCCACAAGCCGCGAAAGCGCAGCAACTGTGGGGCCGCCGCTCGCGCTTCGACCGTGGCGCGCTGAGCGTACTGGTCGCGGAAATCTTCCTGCCGAGCCTGTGGAGCGCCGCCCGCGCCCATCCGGAGAACTGCTGATGTATCAGAGCCTGCTCAAGTCGCTGAATCGCTTGAACCCGCGCGCCTGGGATTTCATTCAGTTGACCCGGATGGACAAGCCGATCGGCATTTATCTGCTGCTGTGGCCGACCTTGTGGGCACTGTGGATTGCCGGCAAAGGCTCGCCGTCGCTGGCCAACGTGGTGATTTTCGTCCTCGGCGTGGTGCTGACCCGCGCCGGTGGTTGCGTGATCAACGACTGGGCCGATCGCAAGGTCGACGGCCACGTCAAACGCACCGCGCAGCGACCGCTGGCCAGCGGCAAGATCAGTTCGAAAGAGGCGCTGGTGTTCTTCGCCCTGTTGATGGGCGTGAGTTTCCTGCTGGTGCTGTGCACCAATGCACCGACGATCTGGTTGTCGTTGGGCGGTCTGGCACTGGCCTTCACCTATCCGTTCATGAAGCGCTACACCTATTACCCGCAAGTGGTGCTGGGCGCGGCGTTCTCGTGGGGCATGCCGATGGCGTTCACGGCCGAGACCGGCGAACTGCCGGCGGCGGCGTGGCTGCTGTGGATTGCCAACCTGCTGTGGACGGTGGGTTACGACACCTATTACGCGATGACCGACCGCGATGACGACTTGAAGATTGGCGTGAAGTCGACGGCGATTCTGTTTGGCGAAGCGGATCGGCTGATCATCCTGAGCTTGCAGGCAATGTCGCTGGGCTGTCTGTTGCTGGCGGGGTCGAAGTTTGAGCTGGGCGTCTGCTTCCATCTCGGCTTGCTGGTGGCTGCCGGCTGCTATGCGTGGGAGTTCTGGTACACGCGGGATCGCGACCGGATGCGCTGCTTCAAGGCGTTCTTGCACAACCACTGGGCCGGGTTGGCGATATTCGTCGGAATCGTGCTGGATTACGCATTGCGCTGAAGATTCAAACCTGTGGCAGCGAGCTTGCTCGCGAACGCTTTGGGTCAGTTGCCACATAGGCTGACTGAGACGACGCCTTCGCGAGCAAGCTCGGCTCCTACAGGGTGACGCGGTTATTTTTGTGACATGTGGACGACGTGCCAGACGTCTTTCATGCCATCACCTTTCATTTCTCCAGGTTTTTCGTCCTTCATGAAGGTGTACAGCGGCTTGCCGTCATAGGCGTACTGCATCATGCCGTCATCGCGCTTGATGACCGTCCATTTGCCTTCAGCCTTGGCCCCTGCCGGCGCCATCATCGGCGGCCAGTTTTTCGCGCAATCGCCGTTGCACATCGACTTGCCGCCAGCGTCCTTGTCGAACGTATAAACGGTCATGCCTTTGTGGTCGACCATCATGCCGTCCTTCATCATGGCCGGCTCGGCAGCCATGGCAAATCCGGGCAGAGTCAGGGCGGCAGCCATCAGCAGTGCTTTGAAAGAAACAGTCATTTGAGTCATGGAAACCTTCTTTTGTGGTTGTCAGGATTCGGACTTAGAGCTTAGTTGAGGATTTGCACAATCGCTGCCGGACTAAAATACTGTCACACGACTGCAATAATTCCGTTATCTAATGCGGCGCAAGACAGTTAAATGACAAGAGGATTAAGGCATGGTTGGCAGGAGCATTCTGATCGTCGACGACGAAGCGCCCATTCGCGAAATGATCGCCGTTGCGTTGGAAATGGCCGGCTATGACTGCCTCGAGGCAGAGAACTCGCAGCAGGCACACGCCATCATCGTCGACCGCAAGCCGGACCTGATCCTGCTCGACTGGATGCTGCCCGGCACCTCGGGCATCGAGTTGGCCCGTCGTCTGAAACGCGATGAGCTGACCGGGGACATCCCGATCATCATGCTCACCGCCAAGGGCGAAGAGGACAACAAGATCCAGGGTCTGGAAGTCGGCGCCGACGACTACATCACCAAACCGTTTTCCCCGCGCGAACTGGTCGCCCGCCTGAAAGCCGTGCTGCGTCGCGCCGGCCCGACCGACGGCGAAGCGCCGATTGAAGTCGGCGGCCTGCTGCTCGACCCGATCAGCCACCGCGTGACCATCGACGGCAAACCCGCCGAAATGGGCCCGACCGAATACCGTCTGCTGCAATTCTTCATGACCCATCAGGAACGCGCCTACACCCGTGGCCAGTTGCTCGATCAGGTCTGGGGCGGCAACGTCTATGTGGAAGAGCGTACCGTCGACGTGCACATCCGCCGCCTGCGCAAGGCCCTCGGCGACGCCTACGAAAATCTGGTACAAACCGTGCGCGGCACCGGCTACCGGTTTTCCACCAAGGCCTGATCCGACCGCCAGACTCGCAGACAAGGACCGTATTTCCCGTGAATCAAAACTGGCATGGCACCCTGATTCGCCACATGCTGTTGCTGGTCACCGCCTGCCTGGTGATCGGCCTGATCACCGGCTATTACGGCTGGAGCCTCGCGGCGGGTCTGGGCATTTATCTGGGCTGGACGCTCAAGCAACTGCTGCGGCTGCACGAGTGGCTGCGCCAGCACCAACCCGACGAAGCACCGCCCGACGGCTATGGCCTGTGGGGTGAAGTGTTCGATAGCATCTACCACCTGCAACGCCGCGACCAACGTGTGCGCGGACGCCTGCAAGCGGTGATCGACCGGGTTCAGGAGTCCACCGCCGCGCTGAAAGACGCGGTGATCATGCTCGACAGCGACGGCAACCTGGAATGGTGGAACCGTGCCGCCGAAACCCTGCTCGGCCTCAAGACTCCGCAAGACAGTGGCCAACCGGTGACCAACCTGGTGCGCCATCCGCGCTTCAAGGAGTACTTCGAGCAGGAAAGCTATGCCGAGCCGCTGGAAATCCCTTCGCCGACCAACGATCGCGTGCGCATTCAGCTGTACCTGACCCGCTACGGCAACAACGAACACTTGATGCTGGTGCGCGACGTCACCCGTATTCATCAACTGGAACAGATGCGCAAAGACTTCATCGCCAACGTCTCCCACGAACTGCGCACGCCGCTGACGGTGATCTGCGGTTATCTGGAAACCCTGCTCGACAACGTCGAAGAAGTGAACCCGCGCTGGAGCCGTGCCCTGCAGCAAATGCAACAACAGGGCGGACGCATGCAGACGCTGCTCAACGATTTGTTGCTGCTGGCGAAACTGGAAGCCACCGACTACCCGTCGGACAACCAGCCGGTGCAGGTCGATACGCTGCTGCAATCGATCAAGAGCGACGCACAGCAATTGTCCGGCGCGAAAAACCAGCGCATCAGCCTCGAAGCCGACGCCAGCCTGTTGCTCAAGGGCAGCGAGGCGGAATTGCGCAGCGCGTTTTCCAATCTGGTGTTCAACGCCGTGAAGTACACCCCGGCCGAGGGCAACATCCGCATCCGCTGGTGGGGCGACGATCAGGGCGCGCACCTGAGCGTGCAGGATTCCGGGATCGGCATCGACAGTAAACACCTGCCGCGCCTGACCGAACGCTTCTACCGCGTCGACTCCAGCCGCAACTCCAACACCGGCGGTACCGGACTGGGTCTGGCCATCGTCAAGCATGTGTTGCTGCGCCATCGCGCACGCATGGAAATCAGCAGCGTGCCCGGTCACGGCAGCACGTTCACCTGCCATTTCGCCCCGGCTCAGGTGGCTCAGGCGCGGGCAATCAGCGCCGCCGAGTAATACCGGCCAGCACGCGCCACTAGGCAATCGCCATGTCAGCCGCTACATTGGCTGACTTGTGCCTGCCTTTCAGGCGCGATTTTTCTCTCTCTTGAATCACACGGAACCCGCAAAACTCCATCATGGACCCTTCCCCTGGCTTGTCCCTCGCAACAATATTCGCCGATTTCGGCATGATCCTTTTTGCTCTGATCCTGGTTTTGCTCAACGGCTTTTTCGTTGCGGCGGAATTCGCCATGGTCAAACTGCGCTCGACCCGGGTCGAGGCCATCGCTGATCAGAACGGCTGGCGCGGACACATCCTGCGCACCGTACACAGCCAGCTCGATGCGTACCTCTCGGCGTGCCAGCTCGGTATCACCCTCGCCTCGCTTGGCCTGGGCTGGGTCGGTGAGCCGGCGTTCGCGCATATTCTCGAGCCGCTGCTGAGCGCGGTCGGCGTGCAGTCGCCGGAAATCGTCAAAGGCGTGTCGTTCTTCACCGCGTTCTTCATCATTTCGTACCTGCACATCGTGGTCGGCGAACTGGCCCCGAAATCGTGGGCGATCCGCAAACCCGAGCTGTTGTCGCTGTGGACGGCGGTGCCGCTGTACCTGTTCTATTGGGCGATGTACCCGGCGATCTATCTGCTCAACGCCAGCGCCAACGCGATTCTGCGGATCGCCGGCCAAGGCGAACCCGGCCCGCACCACGAACACCATTACAGCCGCGAAGAACTGAAACTGATCCTGCACTCCAGCCGTGGCCAGGATCCGAGCGATCAAGGCATGCGCGTGCTGGCCTCGGCGGTGGAAATGGGCGAGCTGGAAGTGGTCGACTGGGCCAACTCCCGCGAAGACCTGATCACGCTGGAATTCAACGCGCCGCTGAAAGAAATCCTGGCGATGTTCCGTCGCCACAAGTTCAGCCGTTATCCGGTGTACGACAGCGAGCGCCAGGAGTTCGTCGGCCTGCTGCACATCAAGGATCTGCTGCTGGAACTGGCGGCGCTGGACCACATACCCGAGTCGTTCAACCTGGCTGAGCTGACCCGTCCGCTGGAACGCGTGTCGCGCCACATGCCGCTGTCGCAGTTGCTGGAGCAGTTCCGCAAGGGCGGCTCGCACTTCGCCGTGGTCGAGGAGGCTGACGGCAACATCATCGGCTACCTGACCATGGAAGACGTGCTGGAAGTGCTGGTCGGCGACATTCAGGACGAACACCGCAAGGCTGAGCGCGGCATCCTTGCCTATCAGCCGGGCAAGCTCTTGGTGCGTGGTGACACGCCGCTGTTCAAGGTGGAACGCCTGCTGGGCATCGACCTCGACCACATCGAAGCGGAAACCCTCGCCGGGCTGGTCTACGAAACCCTGAAACGGGTGCCGGAAGAGGAAGAAGTGCTGGAAGTCGAAGGCCTGCGGATCATCATCAAGAAGATGAAAGGGCCGAAGATTGTGCTGGCCAAGGTGTTGATGCTGGATTGATGGGCTGATCCGGCACCGCGCCGCTCCTTTCGCGAGCAGGTGCAGCACATCATTGCTTGCCCAACGCAAAGTTGGGCAACGCCCCCAGCGGCTGGTTGAACTGATACGGAATCGACACCAGCCCCTCGCCGGTATTGCGCTGCACCACAAAGTGCAGGTGCGGGCCGCTGCTGTTGCCGGTGTTGCCTGACAGCGCCAGCGGACTGCCCACCGCCACCCTTTGCCCCTCGCGCACGCTCACCGAGCCTTGCTTGAGGTGCAGGTACACACCCATCGTGCCGTCGTCGTGCAGCACCCGCACAAAGTTGCCGGACGCATCATTGCCGCGTCCGCTCTGGGAATTCTCGGTTTTCACCACCACCCCGGCCCGCGCGGCAATGATCGGCGTGCCCACCGGCATGGCGATGTCCATCGCATAGCGATTCTTCGGCCCGTAGTGGCTGTACTGGCCGTTGGCGCCCTGGCTCAGACGAAACGGTCCGCCACGCCATGGCAGCGGATAACGATAGCTCTGCGCCGTACCCGCAGGGTCGCCCAGGGCGTATTGGAACTGCGGCGAATAGACCAGCGGCTTGCCGCTGCTAATCGCCGTCAGCAGCGCCAGACGCGTGTTGCTGCGCGCCGGTAGCACCCGGCGGATGGTTTGCGCCGGTGCGCCGCGGACGTTGCTCATTCCGGTAAACGCCAGGGCAACCTCGACCGGCGCGTAAAGATCGTTGCGCACGAAAACGACGTCGACGCCCTTCTGCTTCTTGATATCGAGGTACACCTGCCGTTCCAGACGTTCGACCATGCGATCCTGAAAGACAAACACCTGCGAGCCTTTGCTCGGCCGGTCGCTGTACGAGACCACGCCGTTGGCATCGGTGGATTTGTAAATGGTCATGGCCACAGCCGAGGTGGCGGCCATGAAGAGACCACAGAAAAACAGCAGGCGCGCGAGCATGGGCAAAAGTCTGTCGAAGTGAGGCCTGAAAGTGAGCCTAGCAGGTGAAGCAGACCAGGCTAGTCGACAGATGTTTCAAATTGGCAGGAGCGGGAGATGGATGGTGCTTTTGATGGCCCCTTCGCGAGCAAGCTCGCTCCCACATTGGAATGCATGTCAAATGTGGGAGCGAGCTTGCTCGCGAAAGCGGACTATTAGGCGACGAAGATCAAGCGCCCGGAACGAAGTGCTTCTGCGCCGTGCCGCGAGCGATCAGGCGGGAGATGTAGTCGAGCTTCTGTGCGTCCTGATCGACAAAGCGGAAGGTCAGTTGCAGCCAGTCGCTGTCGGCTTTCTGCTCATGCGCGACGATGGCGTGCAGGTAACCGTTGAGTCGGGCGATTTCGGCGTTGTCGCCCTGTTCCAGATCGAGCACGGCGCTGTCGAGGATCTGCGGCAGGGTGTCAGTGCGTTTGATCACCAGCAGCGCTTCCTTGATGCTCAGCGCCTTGATCACGCATTGCTGGGTGCCGCTTGGCAGGCGCAATTGGCCTTGACCGCGACCACCGACCGGCGCTTTCGACGCTGCCGGGGCCTGCACCGGTGGGCTGTTGAGCAAACCACGCGATGGCGCAGCGGCGGGCGCTGGCGCGGCAGCAGCCGGTTTGGCGAACGGGTTGACCGCAGCGGCTGCCGGTGCACCGCCGACCACGGCAGGCTTGCCGCCAGTCAAGGCGCTCAGGGAGTCGTTGCCGAACGCTGAGTTCATTTTGGTCGGCGCGCTGTTCATCAGGGTGTCGAGCTTGCCGACCTTGTTCAGCGCCTGTTTGACCTTGGTCAGCAGTTGCTCGTTGGTGAACGGCTTGCTGACGTAGCCGGAAACGCCGGCCTGAATCGCCTGCACGACGTTTTCCTTGTCGCCACGGCTGGTGACCATGACGAACGGCATGGTCTTGAGGTTGTCTTGCTCACGGCACCAGGTCAGCAGCTCAAGACCGGACATTTCCGGCATTTCCCAGTCGCACAGAACCAGGTCGAACGCTTCTCTGGCCAGCATGGCCTGAGCCTTTTTACCGTTGACGGCGTCCTCGGTGCGGATCCCCGGGAAGTAATTACGCAGGCACTTTTTCACCAGGTCACGAATGAACGAAGCATCGTCCACGACCAACACACTGATCTTGCTCATCCAACACCCCTATTAAAATCCCGGCAAGCATAACGCTGGCTGATGGCACATTGCCAAAACTCTTCAGTCACGCCGGGACTTTTCGTTCGCGGGTGCTGCTTTTTAATTCGATCTGCCTTGTGAAAAGCAGAAACAAAAACGCCCGGCCAAAGGGCCGGGCGCTTTTCTCAGGCAATCTTACTTATCGTCAGCATTGCCCGGAACATTAGCGGTTTCGCCGCTTGTCCCTTCAACTTCTTCCTTCATGCGCTTGAGGCCCATGTGGCGCACGTCGGTGCCGCGCACCAGGTAGATGACCAATTCGGAGATGTTGCGCGCGTGGTCGCCGATACGCTCCAGCGAACGCAGGACCCAGATGATGCTCAAGACCCGCGAGATAGAGCGCGGGTCTTCCATCATGTAGGTCGCCAGCTCACGCAGCGCGGTCTTGTATTCGCGGTCGATGATCTTGTCGTATTGCGCCACCGACAACGCCAGATCGGCGTCGAAACGGGCAAACGCGTCCAGCGCATCACGGACCATGTTGCGCACCTGGTCGCCAATGTGGCGAACCTCGACGTAACCGCGCGGCGCTTCGCCTTCTTCGCACAGTTGAATCGCACGGCGGGCGATCTTGGTCGCTTCGTCACCGATGCGTTCCAGGTCGATCACCGACTTGGAGATGCTGATGATCAAACGCAGGTCGGACGCTGCCGGTTGACGGCGGGCGAGAATGCGCAGGCATTCTTCGTCGATGTTGCGTTCCATCTGGTTGATCTGGTCGTCGATCTCGCGCACCTGCTGAGCGAGGCCGGAGTCGGCCTCGATCAGCGCGGTCACCGCGTCATTGACCTGCTTCTCGACCAATCCACCCATGGCCAGGAGGTGGCTGCGCACTTCCTCGAGCTCGGCGTTGAACTGCGCGGAGATGTGGTGGGTAAGGCCTTCTTTACTAATCATGTTGGCGTCCTTGGAGCGTCCGGTAAGGTGCGGTGGGCCGCAGCGTCAATTCTGTGAATAACCCGCAACTGTCAGCCATAACGACCGGTGATGTAGTCTTCGGTCTGCTTCTTCGCCGGATTGGTGAACAGGGTATCGGTGTCGCCGAATTCCACCAGTTTGCCCATGTACATGAACGCCGTGTAGTCGGACACCCGCGCGGCCTGTTGCATGTTGTGCGTGACGATGACGATGGTGAACTTGGACTTCAGCTCGTAGATCAGCTCTTCGACTTTCAGTGTCGAGATCGGGTCGAGGGCCGAGCACGGTTCGTCGAGCAGCAGCACTTCCGGCTCAACCGCGATGGTACGGGCGATTACCAGACGCTGTTGCTGACCACCGGACAGGCCGAGTGCCGAGTCGTGCAGACGGTCTTTGACTTCGTCCCACAGTGCCGCACCTTTCAATGCCCACTCAACGGCTTCGTCGAGGATGCGCTTCTTGTTGATGCCCTGGATGCGCAGGCCGTAAACCACGTTTTCGTAAATGGTCTTCGGGAACGGGTTGGGCTTCTGGAACACCATGCCGACGCGGCGACGCAGTTCGGCAACGTCTTCGCCCTTGCGATAGATGTTGTTGCCGTACAGGTTGATCGCGCCTTCTACGCGGCAGCCGTCAACCAGGTCGTTCATGCGGTTGAAGGTGCGCAGCAAGGTCGATTTGCCGCAGCCGGACGGGCCGATGAAGGCGGTCACGCGCTGTTTCGGGATGTTCATGCTGACGTCGAACAGTGCTTGTTTCTCGCCGTAGTACAGGCTCAGGCCGGGTACTTCAATGGCCACGGTTTCCTGCTCGAGGCTGAGGCTTTGCTTGTCGCGACCCAGGGCCGACATGTTGATGCCGTGGGTATGTGTTTCGTGCTGCATGGGAGGCTCCCTGTGCTAACAAAATTCGGTTCGTTGAACCACTGGCCTTGCCAATGGGTTACTGAAAATCTGTGGCTTGCGCCGATCCTTGTGGGAGCTGGCTTGCCAGCGATGGCATCACCGCGGTGTTACTGGCTGACCGAGTCGCCTGCATCGCTGGCAAGCCAGCTCCCACAGGGTTTGTGTTAACTATCCAAAGCTTTGTATTTTTCGCGCAGGTGGTTGCGGATATACACCGCCGACAGGTTCAACGTGGCGATCACCAGCACCAGCAACAGCGCCGTGGCGTACACCAGCGGGCGGGCTGCTTCGACGTTCGGGCTCTGGAAGCCGACGTCATAGATGTGGAAGCCCAGGTGCATGATCTTCTGGTCCAGGTGCAGGTACGGGTAGTTGCCGTCCACCGGCAGCGACGGCGCCAGTTTCACCACACCCACCAGCATCAGCGGCGCCACTTCACCGGCGGCACGGGCCACGGCGAGGATCATGCCGGTCATCATTGCCGGGCTGGCCATCGGGATCACAATCTTCCACAAGGTTTCAGCCTTGGTCGCGCCGAGGGCCAACGAGCCTTCACGCACGGTACGCGGAATACGCGCCAGACCTTCCTCGGTCGCCACAATCACCACCGGCACCGCCAGTAGCGCCAAAGTCAGCGACGCCCAGAGCAGACCCGGTGTACCGAAAGTCGGTGCCGGCAGCGCTTCCGGGAAGAACAATCGGTCAACCGAACCACCGAGTACGTAAACGAAGAAGCCCAGACCGAACACGCCGTAAACGATCGCCGGTACGCCAGCGAGGTTGTTCACCGCGATACGGATGATCCGCGTCAGGGCGTTCTGCTTGGCGTATTCACGCAGGTACACCGCTGCCAGCACGCCGAACGGGGTGACGATCATCGCCATGATCAACGTCATCATCACGGTGCCGAAGATCGCCGGGAAGATCCCGCCTTCAGTGTTCGCTTCACGCGGGTCATCCGAGAGGAATTCCCAGATCTTGCTGAAGTAGAAACCGACCTTGGTAAAGGTACTCATCGCGTTCGGCTGGTAGGCGTGAACGACTTTGCCCAGACCGATTTCAATCTCTTTGCCGTTGGCATCGCGAGCGGTCAAGGCGTCGCGGTTGAACTGTGCATGCAAGTCAGACAGACGCGCTTCGATGTCCTGATAACGCGCATTCAGTTCGGCCCGCTCGGACTCCATGTCCGCTTGCGCGGTGGCGTCGAGCTTGCCTTCCAGTTCCAGTTTGCGACCGTGCAGACGGATGCGTTCCAGGCCTGCGTTGATCGCACCGATGTCGGTTTTTTCCAGTGACTTCAGTTGTGCCGCCAGACCGTTCACACGGTTGATCCGCGCTTGCAGCTCAGGCCATGCAGCCTCGCCCTCGGCGATGACCTTGCCGTCCTGTTTGACGTTGACCAGGTAGCCGTAGAAATTGCCCCACTCGCGACGCTCGATCGCCATCAACTCCGGCGGCGTGGTCTGGTTGGTCAGCCACTCGCCGACGATCCAGGTGAAGTCGTTGCCGTTCAGGTCACGGTTGCCGACCTTGATCAGCTCGCGGGTCATGAATTCCGGGCCGACGTCAGGCACCGGCAAACCGGCGCTCTTCAGACGGGCACGCGGCACTTCTTCTTTCTGTACCACTTCGCCGACCACAAGATGCTGGGCCTGGCCCGGCACGTCGTAGCTGGCATGCACGAGATCCGCCGGCCAGAAGTGACCCAGACCGCGCACGGCAATCACTGCCAGCAGGCCAATGGTCATGATGACCGCGATGGACACCGCGCCACCGCTGATCCAGACGCCCGGGGCGCCGCTCTTGAACCATCCTTTCAGGGAGTTCTGTTTCACAGACTTCTACCTTTGCTTAAAGCGACGAGTATTTCTTGCGCAGACGCTGACGAATCAGTTCTGCCAGGGTGTTCATGACGAAGGTGAACAACAGCAGCACCAGCGCCGAGAGGAACAGCACGCGGTAGTGGCTGCCGCCGACTTCCGACTCGGGCATCTCCACCGCGACGTTGGCGGCCAGGGTGCGCAGGCCTTCGAACAGGTTCATTTCCATGACCGGGGTGTTACCGGTGGCCATCAACACGATCATGGTTTCGCCGACCGCACGGCCCATGCCGATCATCAGCGCCGAGAAGATCCCCGGGCTGGCGGTCAGGATCACCACGCGAGTCATGGTCTGCCATGGTGTGGCGCCGAGGGCCAGCGAGCCGAGGGTCAGGCCGCGCGGCACACTGAACACGGCGTCTTCAGCGATCGAGTAGATGTTCGGGATCACCGCAAAACCCATGGCCAGACCCACCACCAAGGCGTTGCGCTGGTCGTAGGTGATGCCCAGGTCGTGGGAGATCCACATGCGCATGTCACCGCCGAAGAACCAGTTCTCCATGAACGGGCTCATGTACAGCGACAACCAGCCCACGAACAGAATCACCGGAATCAGCAGCGCACTTTCCCAGCCATCAGGGACTTTCAGGCGGATCGATTCAGGCAAGCGGCTGAAGGTGAAACCGGCGACCAGGATGCCGATCGGCAGCAGCATCAGCAGGCTGAAGATGCCCGGCAGATGCCCTTCTACATAAGGTGCGAGGAACAGGCCGGCGAAGAAACCGAGGATCACCGTCGGCATCGCCTCCATCAGCTCGATCACCGGTTTGACCTTGCGGCGCATGCCCGGGGCCATGAAGTAGGCGGTGTAGATCGCCGCGGCAACGGCCAGTGGCGCCGCCAGCAGCATCGCGTAGAACGCCGCTTTCAGGGTGCCGAAGGTCAGTGGCGAGAGGCTCAGTTTCGGTTCGAAATCGGTGTTGGCTGCGGTCGATTGCCAGACGTATTTAGGCTCGTCGTAGTTCTCGTACCAGACCTTGCTCCACAGCGCGCTCCAGGAAACTTCCGGGTGCGGGTTGTCGAGCAGCAGCGGTTGCAGCTTGCCGCCGGCTTCGACGATCACCCGGTTGGCGCGTGGCGACAGGCCGAATACGCCTTGGCCATCGACCACCTGATCAACCAGCAGCGTGCGGTGCGCGGTGCTGTGGAACACGCCGAGCTTGCCGCTGGCGTCGAGGGCGAGGAAACCTTTGCGCCGCTCTTCGGCGGTGATTTCAACGATCGGCGTGGTGCCCATCTGGAAGGTACGAATCTGCTTCAGGCGCAGTTCGCCGTCGGTGTCGCGGGCCATGAACCACTGGGCCAGACCACCCTTGGAGTCACCGACGATCAGCGAGATACCGCCGACCAGTTGCGTGGTTGCAGTGACTTCAGCGTCAGCGTTTTCCAGCAGTTTGTAGCGACCGTTGAGGCTCTTGTCGCGCAGGCTGAAGACGTCGGCCTGAGCGCGACCGTTGACCACGTACAGCCACTGCTGGCGCGGGTCGACGAAGATGTTTTTCACCGGCTCAGTCATCTGCGGCAGATCGATACGCTTCTGCTCGCTGGTGACTTCGCCGGTCATCATGTTTTCTTCGCTGGTCAGCGACAACACATTGAGTTGCGAACCGGTCGAACCGACCAGCATCAGCGTCGTGTCGGTGGCATTCAGGCTGACATGCTCCAGCGCACCGCCGGCTTCGTTCAGCGCGATCGGCGTCTCGCCGTACGGATATTCAATCGCCGGGGTGATGGTTTTCTTGCCATCGGGGTAGCTGACTTTATAGGTATGACGGAACACCAGCGCCTGACCGTTGGACAGGCCCACGGCCACCAGCGGGTGGCCTGGCTGGTCTTCACCAATGGAGGTCACGGTGGCGCCAGCCGGAACCGGCAGATCGACGCGCTTCAGTTCAGCGCCACTGTCGATGTCAAAGAACAATGCCTGGCCCTTGTCGGAAACGCGCATGGCCACCTGATTCTGCTCTTCGAGCGAAATCATCAGCGGCTTGCCGGCGTCCTGCATCCAGGCCGGGGTGATCGAGTCTTTCGCGGTCAGGTCGGCGCCCTGAAACAGCGGCGCAACCACGTAGGCGAGAAAGAAGAAAATCAGGGTGATGGCTGCCAGCACCGCAAGCCCGCCAACGAGGACGTACCAGCGGGTGAAGCGATCCTTGAGCGCGCGAATGCGGCGCTTGCGTTGCAGCTCAGGCGTATTGAAATCAATGCGCTTGGGAGGATTAGTAGTCATGTGGGAATTGGCCAGATCATTCATGCGCTCACCCTAGCGATCCTGTATGACAGAAAGATGACAGTGCAGTGACGCAGCAAATCCACCGCCAGCGGGACTGGCAGGGGATCAAAAATTTGAGGTGTGGAAAAGGCCGGTCTGCAAGCAGTTCCGGCCTTTTACCTGAGTCCGGCGGGGTTCACCCCGGACTCAATTTGTTACTTCTTTGCGACTTCAGCGCCGCCTTCCTGCAGACCCAGGTCAGCCAGTGCTTTTGCAGCAACTTTGGCTGGCAACGGGATGTAGCCGTCTTTCACTACCACTTCCTGGCCCTGCTTCGACAGCACCAGTTTCACGAACTCAGCTTCCAGCGGAGCCAGAGGCTTGTTCGGGGCTTTGTTGACGTAAACGTAGAGGAAACGCGACAGCGGGTATTTGCCGTTCAGGGCGTTTTCTTCGCTGTCTTCGATGAATTCAGTGCTGCCCTTCTTCGACAGTGCAACAGTCTTCACGCTAGCGGTCTTGTAACCGATGCCCGAGTAACCGATACCGTTCAACGAGGAGCTGATCGACTGCACCACCGACGCCGAACCTGGTTGTTCGTTGACGTTCGGCTTGTAGTCGCCTTTGCACAGGGCTTCTTCTTTGAAGTAGCCGTAGGTGCCGGATACCGAGTTACGACCGAACAGCTGCACTGGCTTGTTGGCCAGGTCGCCGGTCACGCCCAGGTCGCCCCAGGTTTTCACGTCGGCCTTGGCGCCGCACAGACGGGTCGACGAGAAGATCGCATCAACCTGTTCCATGGTCAGGTGCTGGATCGGGTTGTCTTTGTGTACGAACACAGCCAGGGCGTCCACGGCAACCGGGATAGCGGTTGGCTTGTAGCCGTATTTCTGCTCGAAGGCCGCCAGTTCGGTGTCCTTCATCTTGCGGCTCATCGGGCCCAGGTTGGAGGTGCCTTCAGTCAGCGCAGGTGGCGCGGTGGCAGAGCCAGCGGCCTGAATCTGGATGTTTACGTTCGGGTATTCTTTTTTGTAGTTCTCAGCCCAGAGGGTCATGAGGTTGGCCAGGGTATCGGAGCCGACGCTGGACAGGTTGCCCGACACACCAGTGGTCTTGGTGTAGCTCGGGATCGACGGGTCAACAGCGGCGAACGCGTTGGCAGTCGCAACGCCAGCAGCGACAAAAGTCATTGCCGCCATCAAACGCTTCAGTTTCATGCCTTACTCCTAGCAGATAGGGTGTGTTAAGTCGGGGCCAAGTATCAGCAGGCCGTATGAACACTCTATGGCTGAAATATGACAATTGGATGAAAGGCCAGCATGTCGCGACAGATCGTTCCAACGCTCTGCGTGGGAACGCCGCCATGGACGCTCTGCGTCCGCATTTGAGAGGTGACGCGGAGCGTCACAGGATGCATTCCCACGCGGAGCGTGGGAACGATCAGGCGGCAGGGGAAATCAGCGCCCCTTCTTCCAGAGCCACGCCCCGACCAGAATCCCCATCGCGCACAGCACCGCCACATAGTAGGCCGGCCCCATCGCGCTTTCTTTCAGCAGTAAGCTCACCACCATCGGCGTCAGACCACCAAAGATCGCGTAAGCAACGTTGTACGAGAACGACAACCCACTGAAGCGCACCACCGGCGGGAACGCTTTCACCATCACGTACGGCACCGCACCAATGGTGCCGACCAGAAAACCGGTCAATGCATACAGCGGGAACAGCCAGTCCGGGTGATCGGCGAGGCTGTGATAGAAGGTCCACGAGCTGATCAGCAAGCCCAGGCAACCAAACACGAACACGCGACCGGCACCGAAGCGGTCCGCCAGTGCGCCGGAAATGATGCAGCCGATGCTCAGAAATACGATCGCCAGACTGTTCGATTGCAGCGATTGCGTCGGCGTGAAGTGATAGACGGTTTGCAGCACGGTCGGGGTCATCAGAATGACCACGACGATGCCCGCGGAGAGCAGCCAGGTCAGCAGCATCGAGATCGCAATCGCCCCGCGATGATCACGCAGCACCGCACGCAGCGGCACTTCTTCGGCCAGCGCCTTGCGCTGTTGCAGTTCGGCGAACACTGGGGTTTCGTGCAGCCAGCGGCGCAGATACACCGAAAACAGGCCAAACACGCCGCCGAGCAGGAACGGGATTCGCCAGGCGTAATCGGAAACCTCCGCCGGCGTATAGATGCTGTTGATCGCGGTGGCGACCAGCGAGCCGAGCAGAATGCCGGCGGTCAGCCCGCTGGTGAGGGTGCCGCAGGCGTAGCCCATGTGCTTTTGCGGCACGTGTTCGGAAACGAAGACCCACGCCCCCGGCACCTCACCGCCAATCGCCGCGCCCTGAATCACCCGCATCACCAGCAGCAGGATCGGCGCCCACATGCCGATCTGCGCATAGGTTGGCAGCAGACCCATGATCAGGGTCGGCACGGCCATCATGAAAATGCTCAAAGTGAACATCTTCTTGCGGCCCAGCAGGTCACCGAAGTGCGCCATGACGATGCCGCCCAGTGGCCGCGCGAGGTAGCCGGCGGCGAAGATGCCGAAGGTCTGCATCAGGCGCAGCCACTCGGGCATGTCGGCCGGGAAGAACAGCTTGCCGACCACGGTGGCGAAGAAAACAAAGATGATGAAGTCGTAGAATTCCAGCGCACCGCCGAGGGCGGACAGCGACAGAGTCTTGTAGTCATTGCGGGTCAACGGTCGTGCGGGTTGCTCGGGCTGCGCGAGGCTCGAAGGCGCTGTGGTCATGGCAAGGGCTTCTCTTATAGTCAGATCTGCGACTCCAACAACGCTGGCTGGAGCTTTGGCAGGTTCGGCACCATAGCAAATTGTTCGAAAAAGCACATAGAGGCGCGTATTTGACGGTCGAAATGAGAACCGGATGGTCGTCGCGGAGTCTACCGACCGATATACTCGCAACCTGCTCCGGTTTGTAGGGGGTTGCTGTGCGAAAACGTCGTTGGCCCGGCCTTTGCTCGGGATTAGCCGGTTTCGCAGAGTTTCTCCTTAGGCGCCTGATGGAAAACGTGACGAACGTAGTAGGTTCGGTGCTGAATCGTTTTTCCCGAAGACGGCTACCACCAGCAATACCAACGAAGAGTCACGGGTCAGAGGCACCCCCGGCATGATAGAGCTCGAACAAGAAGATCCAATCCCGCAAGGCGACCTGGCCCTGCAAATCACCGCACTTCCACGCGAAACCAACGGCTTTGGCGATATTTTCGGCGGCTGGCTGGTGGCGCAGATGGATTTGGCCGGCACCGCAATGGCCAGCCGCGTTGCGGGTGGCCGTGTCGCCACCGTTGCCATCGACCGCATGGCGTTTCTGGTGCCTGTGGCTGTCGGCGCGCAATTGTCCTTTTACACCCAGACTCTGGAAATCGGCCGCAGCTCGATCCAGATGATGGTCGAAGTGTGGAGCGACGACCCGTTGTCCAGCGAGTGGCGTAAAGTCACCGAAGCGGTGTTCGTCTTCGTTGCCATCGACGGCAGCGGCCGCACGCGCTCGGTTCCACCACGCGCGCGTTAAACATCGTGGCCGTTTGACGGTCGATAGTTGCCCTTGTTACTGATCGAGAGCTGTCCCATGAACACGCCCAACGTTGAAGCGGTGAAACTGGATGAACTGAACTGCTGGCGCATCCGCCACGGTCAGGCCGAAGTGCTGGTGGCCCAGCAAGGCGCGCACATCCTCAGTTATCAGATCGATGGCCAGCCGCCGATCATCTGGCTCAACGACAAGGCAGTGTTCAAGACCGGCAAGAGCATCCGCGCCGGCGTGCCGGTGTGCTGGCCGTGGTTCGGCATCTTCGAGCGCAACCCGCAGAGCGTCAAAGCGATGCGCGTCAGTGACGAACCGGCGCAGGCTCACGGTTTTGTCCGGGCGATGGATTGGGAGCTGGGCGGTATCGAAGCCGAAGACCATGGCGTCAAGGTTGAATTCAAGTTGCCTTACCCTGAAGGCGGGTTCCCGGGCTGGCCGCATCAGGTCGATCTGACCCTGACCCTGCATTTGTCCGAGCAACTGAGCTTCAGCCTGACCAGCCACAACCGTGGCACTGACACCGTCAGCCTGAGTCAGGCGCTGCACACTTATTTCGCGGTCAGTGATGTGCGCAATGTGCACGTCGACGGTGTAGAGGGTTTGAATTACATCGAGACGCTGGATGAGTGGAAGATCCACAGCCAGCAAGGTGACCTGCATTTTGCCGGCGAAACCGACCGCATTTACCTCGACGCTCCGCCGCAGCTGAGCATCGTCGACCCGACCTGGGAACGACGCATTGTGCTGACGGCTACCGGTTCGCGCACGGCGGTGATCTGGAACCCGTGGATCGACCGCGCGGCAGCGCTGGCCGATATGGACAACGATGGCTGGCAGCGCATGCTGTGCATCGAGACGGCGAACGTGATGGACGATGTGGTTACGCTGGCACCGGGTGCTAGCCACACAATGGGCGTCAGCGTCGGCAGCAAATCGCTTTAAGCCACACCCGATAAAACTGTGGGAGCGAGCTTGCTCGCGAAAGCGTCGTATCAGTCAACATCAATGTGACTGAGAGACAGCATTCGCGAGCAAGCTCGCTCCCACAATTGTTTTGTATAGGTGCTACAGATCTGATTCCTGCACCACCCGCACTTTGTCCGCGTCCAGCGCATACGCCGCATCGGCCAGATCATTGCTGACCTTCTCGACCTTCAGCGTGCCGGTCACCCACAGCGGCGTGTAAATATCGTCCAGTTTCAAACCTTTCGGATAACGCACCAGCACCAGTTGATTCGGCGGCGGTGGCGGCACGTGGATACACGCGCCCGGGTACGGCACGAGGAAGAACAACGTGCTGCGGCCCTTGGCATCGGACTCCAGCGGCACCGGGTAACCACCGATGCGGATGTGTTTGTCGTTCATCGACGCCACGGTTTTGGTCGAATACATCACCGCCGGCAGACCTTTGGCCTGCTTCATCCCGCCCTTCTCGGTGAAGGTGCCGGTGGCTTCCGGGGAGTTGTGATCGATTTCAGGCATGGCCTCGAGGGCCTTTTGATCCGACTTGGGCATCAGTTCGAGCCAGTCGGTTTCCGGCAGTTCGCCGGCGTGGGCCAAACCGCTGCCCAGGAAAAGGAGAGTCAACAGAAGACGGCGCATGAAGGTGCTCGGTATAGAAAGGAAGGATCGTTGAATCGCCGAGCATTCTAGCCCTCCCGGCCACTTTGGCAGAGAGGGCTTTGTCGCTTTGGATCAGTTCTTTTTGATCAGGCCGTAGATCACCAGCAACACGATCGCGCCGACCAGTGCACCGATGAAGCCTGCGCCCTGACCTGCCTGATAGATGCCCAGGGCCTGGCCGCCGTAAGTGGCCGCCAGCGAACCGCCGATACCGAGCAGGATGGTCATGATCCAGCCCATGCTGTCATCGCCCGGTTTCAGGAACCGTGCCAGCAGGCCGACGATCAAGCCGATAAAGATGGTTCCGATAATTCCCATGGCAATTCCCTCTCAGTAGTAGATATGCGAAGCCTAGTCAGACTTTGGCATCCTGCCATGAGAGAACGGCGGCCCCTGAATGGTTCCGCCGCTGCCACATGAAACTGTCGTTACTCGGCGATCAGCGCTTCGACCTTGACGATCTGCGCCTGCAGCGTGGCCATGTCAGCGCAACGCAGATTGGCGTGACCGACCTTGCGCCCGGCCTTGAAGGCCTTGCCGTAGTGATGCAGATGGCAATCTTCGATGGCGATGACTTTTTCAACCGGCGGAACCACACCGATAAAGTTGAGCATCGCGCTCTCGCCGACTTTGGCGGTCGAACCCAGCGGCAGGCCGGCAACGGCGCGCAGGTGGTTTTCGAACTGGCTGCACTCGGCGCCTTCGGTGGTCCAGTGCCCGGAGTTGTGCACGCGCGGGGCGATTTCGTTGGCCTTCAGGCCACCGTCGACTTCAAAGAACTCGAACGCCATCACGCCCACATAGTCGAGTTGCTTGAGCACACGGCTCGAGTAGTCTTCGGCCAACGCCTGCAACGGGTGATCGGTACTGGCCACCGACAGCTTGAGGATGCCGCTGTCGTGAGTGTTGTGCACCAGCGGATAGAACCTGGTTTCGCCATCGCGAGCACGCACGGCGATCAGCGAGACTTCGCCAGTGAACGGCACGAAGCCTTCCAGCAGGCAGGCAACGCTACCCAGCTCAGCGAAAGTGCCGACCACGTCTTCTGGCTTGCGCAGGACTTTCTGGCCCTTGCCGTCATAACCCAGGGTGCGGGTTTTCAGTACGGCCGGCAGACCGATCGAAGCCACGGCGGCATCCAGATCGGCTTGCGACTGAATGTCGGCGAAGGCCGGAGTCGGGATACCCAGATCCTTGAACATGCTCTTTTCGAACCAGCGGTCGCGAGCGATGCGCAGGGCTTCGGCACTCGGGTAGACCGGGACGAATTGCGACAGGAATGCCACGGTTTCGGCCGGGACGCTTTCGAACTCGAAGGTCACCAGATCGACTTCATCAGCCAATTGGCGCAGATGATCCTGATCGCCGTAATCGGCCCGCAGGTGTTCGCCCAGCGCGGCGGCGCAAGCGTCCGGCGCAGGGTCGAGGAAAGCGAAGTTCATGCCCAGCGGAGTGCCCGCCAGGGCCAACATGCGACCCAACTGGCCGCCACCGATTACACCGATCTTCATCTCAACAACCTCAGGCAATACGTGGGTCTGGATTGTCCAGGACGCTGTCTGTCTGCTCGGCACGGAAGGTTTTCAGTACCGCGTGGAACTGTGGATGCTTGGCGCCGAGGATGCTCGCCGAGAGCAGGGCGGCGTTGATCGCGCCGGCTTTACCGATAGCGAGGGTGGCAACCGGAATGCCCGCTGGCATCTGCACGATCGACAGCAGCGAATCGACGCCCGAGAGCATGGCCGACTGCACCGGCACGCCCAGCACCGGCAGGTGGGTCTTGGCCGCACACATGCCTGGCAAGTGGGCTGCGCCACCGGCACCGGCGATAATCACCTCGATGCCACGGCCTTCAGCCTCTTCGGCGTACTGGAACAGCAGATCCGGGGTGCGGTGGGCAGAGACCACTTTGACCTCGTACGGGATGCCGAGCTTTTCCAGCATATCGGCGGTGTGGCTAAGGGTGGACCAATCGGACTTGGAGCCCATGATCACGCCAACCAGTGCACTCATCGTCGCGCCTCTTCTCTCTGGAGCGCCCGCAGGCGCGTCATAAAACAACAAGCCACGCAGGTTGCGTGGCTTGATTGTACGAAAAATGGCCGGACGTGCCGGCCGAAGGCCGCGCAGTATACCGCAAAGAAAGCAATAAACAGCCCCCTGCGCGACCATCTGTCATCTGCCGCAAATGCCCGGTTTTATTGACTTGAAGGTCAGCGCATAGACGTCACACGATCCCTGTGGGAGCTGGCTTGCCAGCGATGGCGTCGCATCAGCAAACAGAGTCGGTGTCTGACCCACCGCTATCGCTGGCAAGCCAGCTCCCACAGGGTTATAGGGCGTGCTCAGGAAGCTTGTGCGGCGCCACCTTCGAGCTTGCGCCACAACAGCCGCACGTTGGCTTTACGCACCAGTGCGCAGCGATACAGACGGATCTCCAGCGGCACATGCCATTGCGGGCCGCCGCAGACCACCAGCTCGCCACGTGCCAGCTCAGCACGCACGCTCAGCTGCGGCACCCAGGCAATCCCGAGGCCTTCAAGCGCCATGCTCTTCAGGCTGTCTGCCATCGCGGTTTCGTAAATAGTGGTGAAGCGCAACTGACGCTGACGCAACAAGCCATTCACCGAACGCCCGAGAAACGCCCCGGCGCTATACGCCAGCAACGGCACACTCGCCTCCCCTTCGAGATCGAACAACGGCTTGCCCTCGGCATCCGCCGCGCACACCGGCAGCATCTCGGTCTGGCCCAAATGCAGCGACGGGAAAATCTCCGGATCCATCTGCATTGCCGCATCCGGGTCATAGAACGCCAGCATCAGATCGCAGCCACCTTCACGCAACGCATGCACTGCATCGCCGACGTTGGTCGCGACCAAGCGGGTAGCGATGTTCAGTCCTTCATTGCGCAACTGCGCGATCCAGCGCGGGAAGAAACCCAAGGCCAGCGAGTGAGCGGCAGCGACTTGCATCACTTCACCCTGCCCGCCTTCCAGATGATGCAGGTGGCGCAGCACTTCACCGAGCTGTTCGACCACCGTGCGCGCGGTCACCAGAAACAGTTGCCCCGCCGCCGTCAATTCGATCGGCGTGCGCGAGCGATTGACCAGAGTCAGCCCCAGCGCCGCCTCCAGACTGCGGATCCGCCGACTGAATGCCGGCTGAGTCACGAAGCGCCGTTCAGCGGCCTGCGAGAAACTGCGGGTGGCGGCCAGGGCACTGAAGTCCTCGAGCCATTTGCTTTCCAGATTCATCACGTCCTCCCGGACACGCACCAAAACAGGTCACACGTCTGCCGCGCACGCGGCGTCACACGGGCATTATGCCGAATGTGCATAGGGCAGTGCTGAACAGCATTGGCCCAAAAATTCGCACAAGCCTAGCATTCGCAGCGTTCCGGCACAGACCGGGTCCATATCGAGATGATTTCTATCATGTCCTCCGCTGCATCTTTCCGCACAGAAAACGACCTGCTTGGCGCCCTCGAAGTACCGGCTCAAGCGTATTACGGCATCCAGACCCTGCGAGCGGTGAACAACTTCCGTCTCTCCGGCGTTCCGATTTCGCATTACCCGAAACTGGTTGTCGGTCTGGCAATGGTCAAACAGGCCGCTGCTGACGCCAACCGCGAGTTGGGTCACCTGAGCGAAGCCAAGCACGCTGCCATCAGCGAAGCCTGTGCCCGATTGATCCGCGGTGATTACCACGAAGAGTTCGTGGTCGACATGATTCAAGGTGGCGCCGGTACGTCCACCAACATGAACGCCAATGAAGTGATCGCCAACATTGCGCTCGAAGCAATGGGTCACGAGAAAGGCGAATACCAGTACCTGCACCCGAACGACGACGTCAACATGGCGCAGTCGACCAACGACGCCTACCCGACGGCGATCCGCCTGGGTCTGCTGCTCGGCCACGACACCCTGCTGGCCAGCCTCGACAGCCTGATTCAGGCGTTCGCGGCCAAGGGCAAAGAATTCGATCACGTCCTGAAAATGGGCCGTACCCAGCTGCAAGACGCCGTGCCGATGACCCTCGGCCAGGAATTCCGTGCCTTCGCCACCACCATGGGCGAAGACCTGGCCCGTCTGAAGACGCTGGCCCCGGAACTGCTGACTGAAGTGAACCTGGGCGGCACCGCGATCGGCACTGGCATCAACGCCGACCCGCGCTATCAAGCACTGGCCGTTCAGCGTCTGGCCCTGATCAGCGGTCAACCGCTGGTACCGGCGGCCGACCTGATCGAAGCGACTTCCGACATGGGCGCCTTCGTGCTGTTCTCCGGCATGCTCAAGCGCACTGCGGTCAAGCTGTCGAAGATCTGCAACGACCTGCGCCTGCTGTCCAGCGGCCCGCGCACCGGCATCAACGAAATCAACCTGCCGGCGCGTCAGCCAGGCAGCTCGATCATGCCTGGCAAGGTCAATCCGGTAATCCCGGAAGCCGTTAACCAGGTGGCCTTCCAGGTCATCGGTAACGACCTGGCGCTGACCATGGCAGCCGAAGGCGGCCAACTGCAGTTGAACGTGATGGAGCCGCTGATCGCCTTCAAGATCTTCGACTCGATCCGCCTGCTGCAACGCGCCATGGACATGCTGCGCGAGCACTGCATCGTCGGCATCACCGCCAACGAAGCGCGCTGCCGTGAACTGGTCGAACACTCGATCGGTCTGGTCACCGCACTGAACCCGTACATCGGCTACAAAAACGCCACCCGTATCGCCGGCCTCGCCCTTGAAAGCGGCCGCGGCGTGCTGGAACTGGTGCGCGAAGAAGGTCTGCTCGACGAAGCCATGCTCGCCGACATCCTGCGCCCGGAAAACATGATTGCTCCGCGTCTGGTTCCGCTGAAAGCCTGAACCGACACGTAACTTGTGGCACCGCTCACCAGGTCGAGGGACTAGACACCTCTCACCTTTTGAGGGCTTGGGGATGATTCTCCAGGCCCTTTTTTTTAACTTTCTGCCCCTGAGACCCGTATGTCTGGGGACTGCTCGCTCTTACAGAAGAGCAGTCCCTGCACAAGCCCGGCGCCGGTAACGCCGGGTGTTTCAAAGCCTCGTTTCGTCGCTTGCACCACGACTGTGCAGACGGGCGCGTCACTGATCGGTATAGTGCCGCCCCTCTTCGCATGAGCGGTCGTCGGTAACGAGGCCATAACCCATGTGAAACCCGAACTAATAACAAACCCGCGATATGGAAACGGGACGAAACCTTCGCCTCACCTGTCGTGCCGCGCGCACACCGGTGTAACACGATGTTTCTTCCATCCAGCATTTGCTCACACAAAAAACAGCGAGGAAAAATCCATGCTCGAAGTCATTAACGACTTCCTCTCAGGGAAAGTACTGATCGTGCTCATTGTCGGGCTCGGTAGCTACTTCACGATTCGCTCGCGTTTCGTTCAACTGCGCCACTTCTTCCACATGTTCGCGGTGTTCCGCGACAGCCTCAAAGGCAGCGCCGGGCAACTCAGCTCGTTCCAGGCCTTGATGCTCAGCCTTGCCGGCCGTGTCGGCGCAGGCAACATCGCCGGTGTCGGCATCGCCGTAACCCTCGGTGGTCCGGGTGCGGTGTTCTGGATGTGGGTGACCGCACTGGTCGGCATGTCCAGCAGCTTCTTCGAATGCACCCTGGCCCAGGTCTACAAACGCGCCGAAGGCGACGGCCTGTACCGTGGTGGCCCGGCCTACTACATCCAGCACGGCCTGAAGCTCAAAGGCATGGCGGTGGTGTTTTCCGTTCTGCTACTGGTCACCTACGGCTTCGCCTTCATTGGCCTGCAGTCCTACACCGTGACCCACTCGCTGCAGAACGCCTTTGAATTCAACCCACAACACACCGGTATCGTCTTGGCAGTGCTGCTGGCCATCACCTTCATCGGCGGCATCAAGCGCATCGCCTCGGTGTCCGACTTGCTCGTACCGATCAAGACCCTCGCCTATATCGGCGTGACCCTGTACGTGATCGGTACTCAGATCGAACACGTGCCAGCCATGCTGGAAACTATCTTCAAGAGCGCCTTCGGCCTCGATCCGGCCTTTGGCGGCCTGCTCGGCAGCGCCATCGTCATGGGCGTGAAGCGTGGCGTGTTCGCCAACGAAGCGGGTCTGGGCAGTGCGCCGAACGTCGCCGCCGTGGCTGCCGTGAAACACCCGGGCGCTCAGGGCGTGGTTCAGGCTTTCAGCGTGTTCCTCGACACCTTCGTGATCTGCACCTGCACCGCGCTGCTGATCCTGCTGTCGGGCTTCTACACCCCGGGCTTCGAAGGTGACGGCATCGTCCTGACCCAGAACTCGCTGGCCGCCGTGGTCGGTGACTGGGGTCGCATGTTCGTCAGCGTCGCGCTGTCGCTGTTCGTCTTCACCTGCATTCTCTACAACTACTACCTGGGCGAAAACAGCCTGCAGTTCCTCACCCGCAACCGCGCCGCGCTGATGATTTTCCGTGGTCTGGTGCTGGCGCTGGTGGTATGGGGTTCGATGCAGGATCTGTCGACCGTGTTCGCCTTCGCCGACATCACCATGACCTGCCTGGCGTTCGTCAACCTGGTGGCTTTGGCCATGTTGTTCAAGGTCGGCATGCGCGTGATGCGCGACTACGACGGGCAGCGCCGCGCCGGCGTCAAACAACCGGTGTTCGATTCCAGCAAATTTGCTGATCTGGACCTCGACCTGAAAGCCTGGCCAGCCAACCCGCCAGCAGCAGCGGGCAAGACCGAAGCCGAGCCGCAAGGCGTGCCTGCAGCGCAACGCTGACAGGTGAATGACGGGCGCATCCCCTGCGCCCGTCAGTTAAAGTGCAACGCATGACCTGTGGGAGCGAGCTTGCTCGCGAAGGCGGTGTGTCAATTGAGTAGATGTCGACTGACACGACGCCTTCGCGAGCAAGCTCGCTCCCACAAGGTATTCATCGTTTCGGAGAATCCTATGAACCCTTCGACTTATCCCGCCGCCCAACACGTCATGGTGCTCTACACCGGTGGCACCATCGGCATGCAGGCCAGCGCCAACGGTCTGGCCCCGGCATCCGGTTTCGAAGCGCGGATGCGCGACTACCTGCACAGCCAGCCAGAACTCGTTGTACCGCAGTGGCGCTTTAGCGAGATGGCGCCGCTGATCGACAGCGCCAACATGACCCCGGCCTATTGGCAGCAACTGCGTGAAGCCGTAGTCGATGCCGTCGACGTGCAAGGTTGCGACAGCGTGCTGATCCTGCACGGCACCGACACGCTGGCCTACAGCGCCGCAGCGATGTGCTTCCAGTTGCTCGGCCTGCACGCACGAGTGTGCTTCACCGGCTCGATGTTGCCGGCGGGCGTCGCCGACAGCGATGCCTGGGAAAACCTCGGCGGCGCACTGGTCGCCCTCGGCCAGGGCCTGGCGCCGGGCGTGCACTTGTACTTCCACGGCGAACTGCTCGCGCCGACCCGTTGCGCAAAAGTGCGCAGCTTCGGCCGGCATCCGTTCAAGCGTCTGGAGCGCCAGGGCGGCGGCGTGAAAGCCTCTTCGATTCCAGCGTCGTTGAACTACAACCAGCCGAAACAACTGGCCAAGGTTGCCGTGTTGCCCCTGTTCCCCGGCATCAGCGCTGAAGTCCTCGATGGTCTGCTCGACAGCGGCATTCAGGGCCTGGTGCTGGAGTGCTACGGCAGCGGCACCGGGCCGAGCGATAACCCTGAGTTTCTCGCCAGCCTCGTCCGGGCGCGGGATAACGGCGTGGTGGTGGTTGCCGTGACGCAATGCCATGAGGGTGGCGTCGAGCTGGATGTTTACGAGGCAGGCAGTCGCTTACGCAGTGTCGGCGTATTGTCAGGTGGCGGCATGACCCGTGAAGCGGCGTTCGGCAAGTTGCACGGGTTGCTGGGTGCTGGCCTTGAAACTCAAGAAGTGCGCCGGCTGATCGAACTGGATTTGTGTGGTGAGTTGCTCTGAGCAAGGCTCTGGAATGGCCCTCACCCTGGCCCTCTCCCGGAGGGAGAGGGGACTGACCTGAGTGTCTCGCGCTATACGCCGACCTGAAAAAAACAGTCGATTATGGATTCGCCAGCGTTTTTTCAGGTCGGCGTATCTGGCCAACATCCCCCAATCGGCCCCCTCTCCCTTTGGGAGAGGGCTGAGGTGAGGGGCTGCTGCGGCATGCAACTTGCTGCGCTCCAGCCACCCTCAGGCTGGAAGATCTTATGCTCCACTCCCACCTCACCACCCTCAACGCCGTTTCGCTGGTGCTCAACACCTTCAAGGCCGAAGGCTTGTCGAGCGAGGCGCTGCTGACCGGCAGCGGCATCAGTGCGGCGGATCTCAGCCGGGCCGACACGCGCATCACCACCAATCAGGAGATGCAGGTCTGCGCCAACGCGGTAGCACTCAAGCATGATATTGGTCTGGAACTGGGCCGGCGCATGCACGTTTCCTGCTACGGCATCCTCGGTTACGCCTTGCTGACCTGTGCCACCTTCGGTGACGCTTTGCGCCTGGCGATCCGCTATCCGGCGCTGTTGGGAACACTTTTCGAACTGAGTCTGGAAGACGATGGCGAGCGCGTCTGGTTCGTTGCCGCCGATTATCGCGAGAGCCCGGCGATGGCGGTGTTCAATGCCGAGTTCTGTCTGGTGTCGCTGAAAGTCATTTGCGATGACTTGCTCGGGCATCCGCTGCCGTTGCTGGCGACGCGGTTCGAACACGCCGCGCCGGACTATCGCGACAGTTATGCCGAGCACTTCGACAGTGCGCTGCACTTCGGCGCCAGGGACAACGCCTTTGCCTTCGACCGGCGCTGGCTCGAGCAGCCGCTGCCGCTGGCGGATGCGATCACCCATCAGGCCATGGCCGAACGCTGCCGCAAGCAGAATCTGGAGTTCACTGGACGTCAGGCGTGGCTGGGGCGGATTCGTCAGTTGCTCAGCGCGCAGTTGAATGCTGCGCCGGGGCTGGAAGGTCTGGCGCTACAGATGAAGTGTTCGCCGCGCACCCTGCGCCGGCATCTCAAAGACATGGGCAGCAGCTATCAGGAACTGCTCGATGAACTGCGTTTCGAGCGCGCCAAGCAGATGTTGTGTGAGGATCAGTTGCCGATCTATCGCATTGCCGAGACGCTCGGCTTCAGCGAGACCGCGAGTTTCCGCCATGCCTTTGTGCGCTGGAGCGGCGTGGCCCCGAGCCAGTTCCGGCCACACTGAAGATCCCACTGGGTTGGTATTTCATGGCCAGATCCGAGTCATTGAGGGGCCAATTGCGGTCAGAGTTTTTGGCCATATCGATCCCCTTTTGGCCTTTCCTGCCGTTCTCCGATTGATGCCTTGCCGCAACACTGGACGCAACCGAATCAGCCCTGCGGAGAACAACAAATGCTGACGATCTACTCAGACGATCACCACCTGCACCATGGCCGCTGCGAACTCATCGATGGCCAGCTCAAGCCGTGCTTCGAGATGCCGTCGCGTGCCGACCACGTGCTGCAACGGGTACAGAATCAGAACCTCGGCCCGGTCGAGGCGCCGAAGGATTTCGGCCTGGAGCCGATCGCGCGCATCCACAGCCGCGAATACCTCGACTTCTTCAAAGGCGCGTGGGCACGCTGGACGCAATTCAACACCGACGGCGACTTGCTGCCCTACACCTGGCCCGCGCGCACGTTACGTGCAATCAAACCAACCAGCCTGCATGGCCAGCTCGGCTATTACAGCTTCGACGGCGGCGCACCGATCACCGCCGGCACCTGGCAAGCGGCGTACAGCGCAGCGCAAGTTGCCCTGACCGCACAAGCGCAAATCCAGCGCGGCGCACGCAGTGCCTTCGCCCTGTGCCGGCCACCGGGACACCACGCCGCCAGCGATTTGATGGGCGGTTATTGCTACCTCAACAACGCCGCCATCGCCGCGCAAGCGTTCCTCGACCAGGGCCACAAGAAAGTCGCGATCCTCGACGTCGACTATCACCACGGCAATGGCACGCAGTCGATTTTCTATGACCGCAGCGACGTGTTGTTCACCTCGATTCACGGCCATCCGGAAGCAGAGTTTCCGTTCTTCCTCGGCTATGAAGATGAGCGCGGCGAAGGCGCCGGTGAAGGCTTCAACTTCAATTATCCGCTGCCGGCCGGCTCCGGCTGGGACGTATGGAGTGCGGCACTGGATCAGGCCTGCAACGAGATCGACGCCTACGGCGCCGACATCATTGTCGTCTCGCTGGGCGTCGACACCTTCAAGGACGACCCGATCTCGCAGTTCAAGCTCGACAGCCCGGACTATCTGGCGATGGGCAAGCGTATTGCCGCCCTCGGCAAGCCGACGCTGTTCGTCATGGAAGGCGGCTACGCCGTCGAAGAAATCGGCATCAACGCGGTGAACGTGCTGGAAGGTTTCGAACAATGAAAACCCTCAAGCAGGTCATCGCGCCAGCCGTGTGCGTCGCGCTGCTGAGCGGTGCCGTACACGCTGAAGAACGCACGCTGCGCGTCTATAACTGGTTCGACTACATCACGCCCAAGGCGCTGGAAGACTTCAAAGCACAGAACACCCAGACCAAACTGGTCTACGACATCTTCGACACCAACGAAGCGCTGGAGGCCAAGTTGCTCACCGGTAATTCCGGTTACGACGTAGTGGTGCCGTCCAACGTGTTCCTCGCCAAGCAGATCGAAGCCGGGGTGTTCCAGCCGCTGGACCGCAGCAAGTTGCCGAACTGGAATCACCTCGATCCGAAACTGATGAAGCTGATCGAAGCCAATGATCCGGGGAATAAATTTGCCGTGCCGTACATGTACGGCACCATCCTCATCGGTTTCAACCCGGCCAAGGTCAAAGCCGCGCTGGGCGACAATGCGCCGGTGGACAGCTGGGACCTGATCTTCAAGGAAGAAAACATCAGCAAGCTCAAGCAGTGCGGCGTCGCCCTGCTCGACTCGCCGTCGGAGATTCTGCCGCTGGCCCTGCAACACCTGGGGCTGGATCCGAACAGCAAGAACCCGGCGGATTACGCCAAGGCTGAAGCGCTGTTGATGAAGATCCGCCCGTACGTGACCTACTTCCATTCGTCCAAGTACATGGCCGACATCGCCAACGGCGACATCTGCGTGGCGGTCGGCTATTCCGGCAGCTTCTCGCAAGCCGCCAATCGGGCGAAGGAGGCCAAAAACGGTGTGGTGGTCGATATGCGCTTGCCGAAGGAAGGTGCGCCGATCTGGTTCGACATGCTCGCGATTCCCAAGGGCGCGAAGAACACCGACGACGCCTACACCTTCATCAACTACCTGCTGCAACCGGCGGTGATTGCTCCGGTCAGCGACTTTGTCGGCTATCCGAACCCGAACAAGGACGCCACCGAATTGGTCGATCCGGCGATCCGCAACAATCCCAACCTGTACCCGACCGACGCGGCCATGAACACGCTGTACACCCTGCAACCGCTGCCGCGCGATGCCGAGCGCGCACGCACCCGGGCGTGGACCAAGATCAAGTCCGGCACCTGAAAACCCCGCCCCCCCGAAGACCCGCCCATGCGGGTCTTTTTTTGCCGGCAAGATTTATCTACCGCACGCCAGCCCGGTGCGCGCCCTACCTTGCTGCGATCCGCTGCCCTTGTGGCGCGCCCCGATCAGAGCAGGAACTTGCCCATGCCCGAAATCACCTCCACCAGCGCCGTCGATGTGGTGACGCAACTGGTCACCGGCCCATCGCTGCAGGAAGTCGCCACCCAGGCACTGCGCCCGGCCCTCAAGACGTTGTACCCGGATCTGGATATCGATCCGCAACGGGCCGTGGTCGTGACGCCGACCTGGCTGAACATCGACGATCAAGTCATCGCCGGCCCCAGTCACCTCGAGTCGCTGAGCGATGCCTTGGTCCGCCTGGGCCTGTCCGGTACGACAGTGACTTACCTGGACGGCGAACATTTTCTGACCTTGCAGCCTGACGTTGAAGCGACGCTCCATTTGCCCGTAAAGATTGACGCCGTCGGCGGTCTGCTCAACGACCTCGCGCCGCTGCTGTTCGTAGCCTACAAGGAACAACAGGTCAGTTACTGGGATGAATTCACCTACCCGGGCCAACCGCGCTGGCAGCAATTGTCGGCGGCCTTGCAGAACCTCTGGAACGTCGACACCAGCCTTGGCTGGGATGCTGACCAAGTGGCCATGGCCCACACTGTGTTCAAACAGCCGGACCAAAGCCTGCGACCGTCCGACGATAAATACCGGAGCCGTGCCTGCCTGATCGACATCGACCGCGATCAACCCGGCAACTCGCACTTGATCCTGCTCGACATCGCGGTGCTGATCGGCAGCGTCGACAGTCGCGAATTGATCCTGACGTTCTCGGTGGTCGAGGGCTTCCAGAGCTTCGATTCGCTGGATGCCCTTGGCGAGGCGTTGCCGCGCCGATTCTGGCGCGACACCCCGGGCAGCCCGATCAAATGGCGACTGGTCGAGCCGCAGGGCAACTTCTTCGATCATCAGGCCTGCACCTTGATCGCCCTGGAAGCAGAGGCCCTCGGGGAGATCAATTTCTTTTCCGGCTCGACCGCTGACCGGCTCTACCCGCATGTCGGCACGGCCGGCAATCCGCGGCAACCGACACCGCGTCTCGAACCGAATTTCGAGCGCTTGCGTCCGAAGCTGCCGCAGTGGCTGGACAACGCCGCGGCCGCCGATCAAAGCCGTTACAGCCGGCACCTGCTGAACCTGACCACGGTGCAGCATGCCAACAAGGGCAAGTCCTTTCAGAACGAAGTGGCCAGCCTGCATGATTTCACTCGTAACGCGCTGAGCCGGCAACTGCTCAAAGACCACCCGACGGCCAGCGACGTGAAGATCGATCAGCTCGAAATCAGCATCACCAGTCTGGTGGTCTGGGGCACGTTCATGTTGCCCGGCAATACCCAGACCCAGACCCTGTCGCTGATCGAACTGGCCCTGCAAAACCTGGCAGGACAGCCGCTGGGCAATAAGACCGTGCGCTACAAAGACGACAGCGCCGTGCCAGACTGGATGACCGTGCCTTACCTGGAAAAACTGGTGAGCGCCGTCGACATCGGCACGACGTACCCGGAGCACCTGAAAAAACGGCTGGTCGATGACGATGAACAGGCAACCGCGCTACAGGCGCTTTACACCAGCCAGTTGACCATCGAGCTGCCGCTGCTGGCGTTGCAACACAAAATTCAGGGCAAGGCCGGCATCAGCGAACTGGGTTACCGCTACATCTGTGCTGCATTGGCCAACACGGACGCGGAGCGCCACGTCGATCGCGAGGAAATCATCATCCGTCCGCTGGCGTTCGTTGCCCACCGCCGTGGTGCACAAGCCGATACCGTCACCAACATGTTCATCATCGGCCCGCGCCAGGCGGACAAGGGACCCTGCGTGCTCTATCGTCCGTTGTTCGAAATGGCGCTGATGGAATATCCCGCACACGCCAATTTGCTGTACGCCATCCAGCATTCGCGGCAACTGCGTGAGTCGGTATTGGCCTGGCTGCCGGATGACGTGCGCTTCAACTACAGCCAGTTCGTGTTTCCCGCCCGACTGCCATCGGTGTGGACGATCCCGCTGTTGCTGGTCAACCCGAGCACTGCCCTCGACATGTCCGGGCCTTTCACGCTGGGCAACGCAAGCATCACCAGCGATGTGCTGGCAACCTTGCATCACAGCAATGTCGAGGCCCTCATCGCGCAAGCCGATCGCAAATCGGTGTCCAACGCCGAAGCGCGCTGGGCGACGCTGAAACACGGCGGCTGGATGGCATTCAACGCAGCCTTGCCGTTTCTCGGCCGCAGTGTCGGTACGGCGGCGTGGATCTGGCAGATCATGGACGACCTGCAGGAAGTCAGCGATGTGGCCAATCAGCAAACCGGCCAGACCGCCTGGGCCGCCATCGCCGATATCTTCCTCGCGTTGGGCATGGTGCTCGCCCACCGTGCGGCGTTCGGCAACAAGCCGCCGCCTGAATCGGCCACTGCGAGCGAACACGCGCTGGTGGTCGACGGACCACAGCCCTCCAGCGCCAAGCCATTGCAACTGCCGGACGTCAGTGACACGCAACTGCCTGCCACGCATGCCACCGTACTCAACGCTGTCACCGCACTGCAGCGCTCTCCCGGGGCCCTGTCGACGCTGCTCGACACGTTCAAAATCGACAAACCCAAAGGGCTCGGCAGCGCCGCCACTGCCGGCACACATCAGTACCTCTACGCGCACGACAACCGCTGGTACGCCCCTGTCGGCGAGCGCTGGTTCGAAGTCCTGATCAATGAGCACGCGGCCGTGCAAATCACCGACTCACGCCCGCTGACGCCGCGCGCCGGACCACTGCTCAGGCACCTCGCAAGCGGACAATGGGTGATCGATCTGCGCCTGCGTTTGCGTGGCGGCGGACTCGAAGACCGTTTGCAGAAAGTCAAAGACAAGAAACCCGCACGGGTGAAAAAACTGACCGCAGAGATCAGCGCTTTCGACACGACCATGGACGCCAAACAGACCCGGCTCAATACGGACTGCAACGCCGTACTCAATGCCCGGCCGGAGGCGCGCAAGGCGGCGCACAAGACCTATATGGCCACCCTCGTTGCGCAGCACAAGGCATACGGCGATGTCGTCGAAAAGATCAAGGAACTGAACCTGCTGGAAACCATTCCCAACTACCGCACGACCATGATCCAACGGCTGGAACTGCAGCTGTTTCTGGGGCAGGAATGGCTGAACGGGCACATCCCTGAATACCGCAACAGCCTGCGCAAGATGACAGTGATGCTCGACAATGAAGCCACTGTCAAACCACAAGCGTTTGTTGTGGCCTTCGAAAACATGACCGATCTGGTCCAAGGCATCATCGACAAAATGGAGTCCGCCGAAAGCCGTTTCAAAGAACTGAAACTGCTCGGAAAAGAAGCCGTCGAAGCGCTTGCCACCTATGAGGAGGCACTGCCGAATTTCAATCTGGATGACCTCAAACTTCTGCAGATCTGCCTGGGCCAGGAACTCTGTACCAAGGCCGGCACCTCAGCGATTCATGGCGAGGCGTATCAGGCGGTGAAAGTGCTTCTGGAAGACGCGGCGCTGAACATCCAGAGTTCGCGAAACCTCACGGGCGATGAAGGTCTGGGCAACCTGCGTGAACGGCTCGACGCCTTGAACAAGGCTTCAGAGCAGTTCGCTGCCGTCGAACAACGCTTCGCCAACGTGCTCAGCGAATATTCCACGCAGCTCAACCGCGAACGGCTGGAGCATCTGCGCAATCGGGTCAGAGCGTTCAGCGCTGCGGTGGAAAAGCGCCTCGCCGACTTGCTGCGCAACCGCCATCTACTGGAACCACAGCCAGGCCCGTCGCGGCCGGCCACGGCCTCCACACATAAAATCATCAAGACCAAACACAAGGGCACGCTCGTCGGCGCGCGGAAAAAGACCAGCGATGGCCAGGACACCGACCAGGTTGAAGTACGCTCAGACCTGACCGGCGTCATTGCCACGTTCCAGGAAGAATCACCCGGTGTCTGGGTCGAGCAAGGCACAGCGAGCCCGCCCCGCCCGCCCGCCAAAGCCAGGCCGGGGCTGAAAAAAGCCACCCGTGACGGCCAAGCCTTGATCGACGGTGTCGCGGCCTTCCATCGGCTGATGGATGCGCGGATCAAACGCGGATCTCGGCTGCCTGTTGAAGCCGAAGAAGATTACTTCACGCATGCCGCCCTGTTGCGCGAAGCCAATGCCGCCATTGATGAGGCGTTGACTGGCAGCAACCTCACCGAAGACCTCAAGGCGCCGACAGTGGCGCTGGGGCACTCGCTCGACAGGATGGCGAAAACCCTCGAAGCAAAAGGTACCAGCACCCGGATCACCATGATCAAGCAACGCTCACCGACTGCGGCGGGCGTCGAGTGGCTGAAAAGCAAAGGCGAAGTGACGATTGCGCAAACCGTCACGCGCCAGCCGCTGCGTACCCACGCCAATGACTTTCTCGACGAATACGAGGTCCGCGACGCCCACACCAAACGGGTGTTGTGCTACGCGCATTTTCATTACGACAGCGCCACCGCGCCTGCCGTGCCCTTTCGCAAAGGGCATATGAAAACCGTCGCGCAACAACGCCTGGGCGGTGCTTACGAGCCAGTCAACCCGAATAATCAGGTGCTCATCGACATCCACCGCAGCGAAATCTCCAGGCAGTCGGCCGAGGCCTTGTTCTTTAACCTTGCCAAGCCTGCCGCAACCGGCTCAACGCCGCTTTGATCGCAGGCTCCGGTACGGCGGCGAAGCCCAGTACCAGACCGGCGCGCAGAGCCGCAGGCGTTGTCGAATCCGGCAGCCAGTAATTGCTCAAGCCGCCGATTTCCACGTCCACGCGAGCGGCTTGTTCAATCAGTTGCTGCTCGCGCTCGATGCTGCTGACGGCGACCGACAAATGCAGCCCGGCGGAGACCACCGGCAGATTGCCGACCCCGGCCAGGCCCAGCGGCCAGCCCTCGAGCAACGTATTGCGGCGGCTGAGCGCCGCCCGGCGCATACGCCGGATATGCCGCTGAAAATGTCCGGCGGCCATGAACTCGGCCATCACCGCTTGCGTACTCACCTCGGAATGCCGGACGTCCACCGCGCGGCGTCGCGAAAACGCTTCCACCAACGCCGCAGGCAACACCAGATAGCCGAGCCGCAACGCCGGGAAGGCGACTTTGCCGAACGTGCCGACGTACAGCACGCGTGCGTTCTGGTCGAGCGCCGCCAACGGTGCCAAGGGTGCGCCGGTGTAACGGTACTCGCCGTCGTAGTCGTCTTCGATGATCCAGCCGTTTGTGCGTTCGGCCCAGGCGAGCAATTCCAGACGCCGCGCCAGACTCATCACCACGCCAGTCGGATATTGATGAGACGGAGTCACGTAAGCCACCCGGCAATCGCTGAGCCCGGCCATGGCGGCGCAATCAATGCCCTCGCTGTCCACCGCCACCCCGTGCAATCGTGCCCCGGCCACGGCGAACGCGTGACCGGCGGCGCGATAGCCCGGATTCTCGATCGCGACAGCGTCGCCAGGCTCCACCAGCAGCTGTGCACAAAGGCTGATGCCTTGCTGCGCGCCGCTGGTGATCACAATTTGTTCAGCCGAGCACTGCATGCCACGCGAGCTGCGCAAATACGCCGCGATCATCCCGCGCAAGCGGGCATCACCCGCAGGATCGCCGTAACACAGTTGCTGCAAATCCGGTTTTCGCCAAAAAGCCGCGTTCAGCTTGGCCCAGACCTCGAAAGGGAACAGATCGAATGCCGGTACGCCCACCCGGAAAGCCCGCGGCGGACCGCTCGGTGGACGGGGTAAATGGTTGTTTTCCAGACGCGAAAAAGTCCCGCTGTGGATAACTTTACTGGATGAAATTACAGGCAAATCCAGCCAATCTGTGGATAAGGCTGTGGGTAAGCCTGTCGATAAGCCTGTGGATACTTTTGTGGATAGTTTTTTTGCCGGGGTCAGTGGCTGCGCCAATTGCGCGACATAAGTGCCGTCCCCGACCCGCCCCTCGATAAAACCTTCGGCATACAGTTGGTCGTAGGCCCGTACCACGCTGTTGCGAGAAATTTCCAGAGCCGCCGCAAGATCACGGCTGGCGGGCAAGCGCGTACCACTGGCCAAGCGGCCATCGAGCACGCGCAAGCGTAATGCCTGATAGAGCTGACGGCTCAAACCCTGACGGCGATCGAGCTCGATACCGGCCGGATTGAACGGCATGGACAACGTCGGCGAATCGGACATGGCAATGGACCTATGAAATTGGTCGGTAATGGCTCTTACAACAGACCAATAGCCTGCCTACGATGCAAGCATTCGCCAAGGAAAATTTCTCCATGTATACGCCGCGCGCTTTTGCCATCGACGAGTTGTCCCAACTGCACGAGCTGATCCTCAATACCCGCCTCGCCGTGCTGGTAACCCATGGCGAAAACGGCCTGCAGGCCAGCCATATACCGGTACTGCTGCATTGCGAGCAGGGTGAAAACGGCACGCTTTACGGGCACTTGGCCAAAGCCAATCCACAGTGGAAAGACCTGCGTGACGGCGCCGAGGCGCTGGTGATTTTTTCCGGCGCCGACGCCTACGTCAGCCCGGGTTTTTACCCGAGCAAGGCCGAGCACGGCAAAGTCGTACCGACCTGGAACTATGTCGCCGTCCACGCCTATGGGCATGCCGAAACCTTCAGCGATGGCGGACGCCTGCTCGACATCGTCAGCACCCTCACCGACCGTCACGAAGCCGGCCGCGCACAACCGTGGTCAGTTGCCGATGCGCCCGCCGATTACATCGACGGCATGCTCCGGGCGATTGTCGGTTTCGCCATTCCCATCGAGCGCCTCGAAGGCAAACGCAAACTCAGCCAGAACCGCAGCGCCGAAGACATCGCCGGCGTACGCGACGGTTTGGCCGCCAGCCCGGAAATCAATGATCAAACCCTCGCCCAATTGATGCGCTAAGGAAATCAGCATGAGTCAGATCGACATTCGCCAGGTCAGCGCCGCCGACCACGCCGCGTGGCTGCCGCTGTGGCAGGCCTACCTGCGGTTCTACAACACCGAACTACCCGACGCGGTCACCGGCAGCACCTGGCAACGCTTTCTCGACCCCAACGAACCGACCCACGCGGCATTGGCCTGGACCGATGGCAAAGCCGTGGGCATGGTGCATTACATCTACCATCGCTCGAACTGGAGCATCGAAAACTCGTGCTACCTGCAGGATTTGCTGGTGGTACCGGAAACCCGCGGCAGCGGTGTCGGCCGCCTGTTGATCGAACATGTTTACGCCACCGCCAAGGCTGACGGCTGCGGCAAAGTGCACTGGCTGACCCACGAAACCAACGCCACCGCGATCCAGCTCTACGAGCGCATCGCCGAACGCCCGGGCTTCATCCAGTTTCGCAAAGCCATTTAAGGAGACGCACGCATGACCGCTTCACTCACTGACTGGAAAGGCGTCCCCGCCCCCACCGCCACACTGCTCGAAGGGCGCTTTATCCGCTTGGAAAGGCTTGACCCGGCGCGCCATGGCGAGCAACTGTTCGCCGCACTGGAAGGCCCTGGCGCGGACCCGAAACTCTGGGATTATTTGCCCTACGGTCCGTTTCCGGAACGCACCGTTTTTGACGCCTGGCTGAAGAACCATGCCGCCAGCAGCGAGCCGTATTTTTTCGCTGTCATCGACCGCGCGAACAACCAGGTGCAAGGCATCCTCAGCCTGATGTCGATCGTCCCGGCCCAAGGCCGCATCGAGATCGGCCACGTCACCTTCGGCGCACCGATGCAGCGCTCGCCGAAAAGCACCGAGGCGGTGTATCTCCTGGCCAAGCACGCCTTCGACCTCGGTTACCGTCGCCTCGAATGGAAGTGCAACAACGGCAACGCCCGCTCCAAATACGCCGCCGAACGACTGGGCTTCAGCTTCGAGGGCGTGTTCCGCCAGCACATGGTGGTCAAGGGCCAGAACCGCGACACCGCGTGGTACTCGATTCTGGATGGCGAGTGGCCGGCGATTGCGGCAGGTTTCGAGCAGTGGCTGTCGGATGATAATCAGACGCCCGACGGGCAGGTGAAAGGCTTGGTTGAATGTCGTTCCTGATTGCTTGAAAGCAGATCGCCGCCTGCGGCAGCGCCTAAAGGGTGAATTAATCCCATGCAGGAGCTGCCACAGGCGGCGATCTTTTGCTCTGCTGTCAGCCGAGCTTTTGCGCAAGCACCGCAATGTGTTCCGGCCCGATCCCGCAGCAACCCCCCAAATGGCTGGCGCCGCGCTGCTGCCAGTCAATCGCCCAGTGCAAGTAACCCGGCGGATCGAGGTCATCGCGCAACGGATCGAGTCCATCATTGGCCGTGGCTTCTTTTGGCTGCGGTGGAAACGCATTGGCGTAAGCACCAATGTTTATCTTCACCCCCAGACGCTCGAAGGTTTCACGCGCGGCATCAATCGCGCCACCGATCACTTCCGGCTGACTGCAGTTGAACAGCAACGTCTCGACGCCCAACTCAGCCGCCACCGCCGCCGCTTCGGCGACCGGCTCGCCAGAGCGCAGGCGCGGCACTTCATCAGTGTCTTCGTCCTTCAAGGTGAACGACAGCCAGAACGGTTTGCCATCCTTCGGCAACCCGGCGTGAATAGCTCGCGCCTCGATGATCGAACTCTGGGTTTCCGCCAACCACAGATCAACATGCGGAGCCAGGCCATTGACCAAGGGCGTCAGCAACTCAGTCACTCGGTCGGCGTTGAACAGATCCGGACGATAGGAGCCGAACAGCGGCGGCAATGAGCCGGCCACACGCACGGATTTCCCCGACGCTTGCACCGCACGCCGCGCCAGTTCGCCGGCCAACGCCGCCAGCGCCTGCCCTTCAGCGGCGAAACGCTCTTCGCCAATATGGAACGGCACCACGGCATAACTGTTGGTGGTAATCACATTGGCGCCACTGGCGATATAAGCCGCGTGTACCGCCTCGACCGCTTGCGGCGCTTCGCTCAACGCCAGCGCCGACCACTCCGGCTGACGAAACGGCGCACCGGCGCGCTGCAGTTCACGGCCCATGCCGCCGTCGAGAATAATCGTGCTTGCTGCGCCCATATGCTTTTCACTCATATGCTTATGAAAATAACTCACTATCAGAGTCGTTCTTATAACTATTTAATACGCACCATTCGGTTAATAACAACCTCTTTTTCGCTCAGGGATCGACTGTGAAATTTCAACCGCTACTGGCCCTGGGCCTGACGATTCTGGCCGCCTCCACGCAAGCCTTCGGTGGCACAACGCTGGACCGTATCGAGCAAAAAAAAGAACTGGTCGGCGTGCTGATGGAAAGCTATCCACCGTTCTCGTTTCTCAATGACCAGAACCAACTCGACGGCTTCGACGTGGATGTCGCCAAAGCCGTAGCCGATAAATTGGGCGTCACGTTGCGCCTCGAAACGCCATCGTGGGACGTCATTGCCGCCGGACGCTGGAGCGGGCGCTACGACATCTGCATCTGCTCGATGACGCCGAGCAAGGCCCGCGCCGAAGTGTTCGATTTCCCGGTCGAGTACTACGCTTCGCCAGCGGTGATCGTGGTCAACGCCAAGGATGAGCGGATCCACGCTGCCAAGGATCTGAGTGGCAAAAAAGTCGGCCTCACCAGCGCATCCAGTTACGAAAGCTATCTGAACAAGAACCTGGTCATCGAAGGCGCCGAAGACACGCAGTTGCAGTACCCATTCGAAGACGTGCAGATCGCCCCGTACGACACCGACAACGTCGCCTTCCAGGATTTGGGCCTGGGCGCCGGCGTGCGCCTGGATGCCATCCTCACTAACCTCGTCACCGCGCAGCCACGCCTGAACCAAGACAAACGCTTCAAACTGGCGGGTCCGGCGCTGTACTCGGAGCCGAACTCGGTGGCCATCGAAAAGGGTGACGCGCAATGGGACGCCAAGGTGCGTGAAGTCTTCGCGCAACTGAAGCAGGACGGCACCCTGAGCAAGCTGTCGCAAAAATGGATCGGCGCTGATATCAGCCAATGACTTCTTTCCCGACACCGCCACAGCCGCCGCAACCGGTGGCTGAAACTCGCCTGCAACGGATGTTCGGTTTTCGTACGCGGCTGTACCTGACCTGGGCAACGCTGTTCTGCCTGTTCGCCGGGTTCTTCCTGAGCTTCGACCTGAAGTTCTCGATCATCCTCGACAAACTGCCCAATCTGGTCGGCCTGCACCTGGCACCCAACGGCTTTTTGCAAGGCGCAGCGCTGACGCTTTTCCTCTGTGCCTGCTCGATTGTCGCCTCGTCCCTGCTGGGCTTCATCACGGCATTGGCACGCCTGTCGACAAGCGCCGTGGCGTTCGGCATCGCCAGTTTTTACACCTCGTTCTTTCGCGGCACGCCACTGCTCATCCAGATTTTGCTGATCTACCTGGGCTTGCCGCAATTGGGCATCGTGCCTGGCGCCATCGTCGCCGGAATCATTGCCCTGTCGCTGAACTACGGCGCCTATCTCAGCGAGATCTTCCGCGCTGGCATCCTCGGAGTCGACCACGGCCAGCGCGAAGCTTCGCTGGCATTGGGAATGCGCGAGACAGTGATTTTCTGGCGCATCACCCTGCCGCAAGCCATGCGCACGATCATCCCGCCCACCACCAACCAGTTCATCTCAATGCTTAAGGACTCGTCACTGATTTCGGTGATGGGCGTCTGGGAAGTGATGTTTCTCGCACAGTCATACGGGCGCTCAAGCTACCGCTACATCGAAATGCTGACGACGGCGGCGATCATCTACTGGCTGATGTCGATTGGTCTGGAGTTGATTCAGGCACGGATGGAGCGGCATTACGGCAAGGCTTACGTGCGTCGCGATCAGTGACTCATCACCTCAAAGACATCATTCTGTAAAAACCCTTCGCTATACAGGACGGCCCGCTTATAACAAGAAGGCCGTCCACTCATGCCGTTCCCGCCCCAGCGTCTGTCCCTCGCCATTGCCCTGTTGATCACCGCCACGACAGCCCACGGCAAAACCGTGCAGATCGACACCGCCACCACCGCAGCGCAAACGCTGGGTGGCAGCGACACGCTGACGATTTCGGCGCCGGGCAGTATCACCAACAGCGGCAAGGCCGTGAGCCTGAAAGACAAGACCAGCGGTGCCGGTGTGGTGATCGATAACGCTGGCAAAATCGTTTCCAGCGGTGGCCGCGCGATCGACAGCAGTGGCGACCTGAGCCAGGCGCGCAACTACACGATCTACAACCGCAGCGGCGGGCAGATTCTCGGCGCCAACGACGCATTACGCATCGACAGCAACTTTGTCAACGGCAGCCTGTTGATCGACAACAGCGGCGTGATTCGCTCCACCACCGGCCAGGGTCTGGATCTGGATGCGCTGCGCACTGACGGCGTGAAGACCACCATTATCAACCGCGCCGGCGGGCTGATTCGCGGCGACGCCAGCGACGGCATGAAGACCGGCGCCAACGCGACGATCACTAACTACGGTGAGATCTCCACCGGCGATTCGCACAATGCCGACGAGAAGTTCGACGGCATCGATATCGATTCCGCGAGCGGTGTCAGCGTGACTAACTATGAAGTGATTTCCGGCGGCCGGCACGGCATCACTACCGACCTTGGTGCGACGCTGATCAACTACGGGCAGATCACCGGGCGCAACGGTTCGGGTTTCGGCTCCGATGGCTACGGTACGGTGATCAACCACGGCACCATTACCGGCGCCTATTCGGGCCTGCAAGCCAACGGTGATGGTGACGGCGTGGACATCGACAAGATCGCCCACATCGAAAACTACGGGACCATTCAGGGCGTCGGTGCCGGCGGCGTAGACAAGGGCGGGTTCGCCAATGGCAGCGAAGGCATTGCCTTGGGTGGCGGCTACATTCTCAACGCCAACAGCGCTTTGATCAGCGGCGCCGACAGCGCCATTCTGGTCGACGATGGCAGTGGCGGCTCGGGACTGGCGGCGACCACTCTGGAGAACTTCGGCACCATTCAAGGCTTAAACGGCTTCGGTGTGAAATTCGTCGGCGAGTTTGCCGACAACGTCATCAACGGCGGCACGATCAGCGGCAGCAATGGCCTGGCGCTGGATCTGGGCGCTGGCAACGACAACCTGACGCTGCGCAACGGCAGCCGTTTTGTCGGCGTGGTCGACGGCGGCAGCGGTTACGACCGCGTGGTGATGGACGACGCGGCCGGCGGCAGCTTCGGCAGCAGTCGCAACTTCGAATGGCTGGAGGTCAAGCAAGGTACCTGGACGCTGTCCGGCAGCGGCGATTTCAGTGACGGCGGCGCAGTGCGCAACGGTGCAACGCTGATCAACCAGGGTGGCATCGCCGGCAGCCTGACCGTGGACACGGGCGGTGTGTATGCCGGCGGCGGTTCCGTCGGCACGCTCAACGTCAACGGCTCATTGCGCACCGACACCAGCATCGGTCGCGCAACCATCGTTCGCGATTTGAACATGGGCAGCGCTGCCACCCTCGCCTACGGCGTTAATGCCGATGGCAGCAGCGCACCCGTGCAGGTCGGCGGCATCGCCAATCTGAATGGCGCGACCCTCGCCGTGAATCCCGGCAGCGGCACGTACCCGTGGCAGAGCCATTACACGGTGCTGCAGGCGGCGCAGGTCAACGGTACGTTCGGCACAGTCACCAGTGACTACGCGTTTCTTACGCCGACCCTTGCCTACACGCCGACTCAGGTCGACCTGACCTACACCCGTAACGACGTGGCCTTCAGCCAGTTCGCCGCGACCGGCAACGGCAGCAACGCCGCCAACAGCCTGGCCTCGATCGGTAAAAACAACACGCTCTACAACGCCCTGCTCAACACCACACAAAGCAGCGCCGGTGCGGCGATCGAACAACTGGCCGGCGCCAGCAACGCCAATCTGACCAGCGCGACCTTGGGCGCCAGCAGTCAGGTCGGCAGCAGCATGCTCTCGGCGATGCAGCAAATGGGCGGCAGCCCGGGCCTGATGGTCGGTCTCGATCAGCGCGACACCCCCGTGCTGGCGGCCAACGGCGTGCCGTCCGAAGCACGCAATCTGAATGACCCGAACGCTCGCGGCCGTCTCTGGCTGCAAGGCATTGGCGGCTACGGCAAGCTCGACGGCGAACACGGCAGCAGTGGTCTGGAACAACGCACCAAGGGCAGCGTGCTCGGCGCCGACTGGTCGCTGAGTCCGGCCTGGCGTGTGGGCGTGCTGGGCGGTTATTCGAAAACCGATCTGGACGCCAGCGGCGTCGACGGCAATGTCGAAAGCTGGCACGCCGGCGTTTACGCGCTGCATCAGAACGGCCCGATTTCGCTACGTTTGGGCGCGGCGTACAGCGGCCATCAGGGCGACAGCAAACGCACCATTGCCTTCAATGGTTTCAGCGATCGCCCGAAAGGCGACTACGACGCCGACAGTCAGCAAGCCTTCGTCGAACTCGGCTACGCCATGGGCAGCGGCCGTCTCAGCGCCGAGCCATTCGCCAGCCTCGGCTATCAGCGCTACCACCGCGACCGTTACCAGGAAAAAGGTGGCGCCGCCGCGCTGCAAGTCGACAGCCAGACCCAGGACAACTTCAGCAGCACCTTCGGCCTGCGCCTGGCGCACCTGAGCAGTCTGGACAACGGCATGAGCCTGACCCCACGCATGGCGGCCGGCTGGAAACACACTTACGGCGATGTCAGCAGTTCGACGCGGCAGGCGTTCGTCACCGGCGGCACGGCGTTCAATGTCGATGGCAGCTCGCTGGATCGTGACAGTCTGGTGCTTGAGGCCGGGCTGGATGTGGGGATCTCGGCGCGGCATACATTGGGTCTGGGTTACAGCGGCGAGATCGGCAGCAACAGTCGCAACCACGGGCTGATCGGGCAGTGGCAGATGAGTTTTTGAGGGTTGAACAGCCGGCGGGGTCTTGATTGAGTGTAGGAAAAGGCGCCGCTGGTGCCAAGTAAAAATACTGGTTCCGGATCTCACGGTAATTTTCTACAAAATGATCCGATGTCGCCTGCAACACTGCGGGAAGCAGCCGACATCGGATTTTTCAGTGCATCAATAAAGTTAGGTCTCCTGTCAAAAGAGGCCGTACTCAATGCCCGTTCAACACACCTGCAAACCGAAACATCTGGCTCTGGCGATTGCACTGGCAATCGGATGCGTAGAGACCTCGATAGCACAACAACCCGAACCTGCTATCGCCGCAGAAACAGATGACAGCAAGCCGCGAAAAAAAACGCGCGCAGCTAAAGCATTGGCACCTGTGGTTCCTGGCGATGTAATGGAACCGATCGAGGACCTCTTCGCGATCGAAGAATTTATCGGACCACTCGAACACACTTCACCATTCCTCAGGAATCTGAGAAGGCCCGTCACTACTGTCGAATTTGACGATTCCTTTTACGCGGGCCTGGAATTTCCCGAGATCGTAATGGAAGAACACAGTGATGCCGGGGTTGACTTGGTCGCTCCTTTTGATCGGGACATGAATGTCTACACGACGGCCGTTTCGTTTCTTTCCGGTCCGGCTGAGAGTGTCAATGGCGTGTCCCTGCAACTGGGCGAAGGAGATGACTTACTGGTGATCAACAACGGCGCCCGCTGGAATGGGCGACTGGATGGTGGCGCTGGCATCAACGGCCTGCTACTCAATGGAACCGAGGGCGGCGAGATCGGCGAGACGCGTAACTTTTCAAGTCTGCGTGTCGCCCGAGGCCTATGGACGCTCAGCCATGAGTTTAGCGGTGACGCTGACGTCCAATCGGGGGCAGCCCTCGTCAACTCAGGCTCGATTGGCGGGGTCACTGTAGACAAAGGTGCGGTATTCGGTGGTTCCGGCCATGTTGCCAACTTGTATGTCGGCGGATCGCTGTTGGCGTCCCAGTTGCATGGAGCGCCCAAAATACAAGGCGATCTGGTGTTTGATAAGGGCGCGATACTTTCCTATGGCGTCTCTGCTGACGGTGGATCAGACCCTGTGGTCGTCAAAGGCACCGCGACTCTGGGGGGCGCTCAGGTTCAGGTTTACGGGAAGCCCGGAGTCTACGCGATCAACACGGAACACTTGATTCTGACCGCTGACACCATTGAAGGTGAATTTGGTGAGGTCACCACTAACCTCGCCTATATGACCCCTACGCTGTCTTATGAAAAACAAAAGGTGAACCTGAATTACACCCGCAGTGGGGTAGCGCTCGCAGACCTTGCAAAAACCCGTAATGGACGATCGATTGCAGACAGTATTGTCGAGCCGACGGCGCGAACAGCAAATCAAGCAACAAAGCCTTCAAACACCGCCGTTGCATCATTGCTCACCAGCGACAAAGCCACCGCACCTGTCGCCCTCGAACAACTCGCTGCCGGCAGCAACGCCAACCTCGCCAAAGCCACGCTGAGCAGTATCACCCCCGTGAGCGCGAGCATGCTCTCGGCCATGCAACAACTGAATAGCCGTTACGGCTCCGCTTACAGATCCGGCAACTCGCCGCGTCAGGCGACCGGCGCGGCCGATTCCGGGCGGGTGTGGATTCAGGCGCTCGGCCATGGCGGCAAGGTCGACCGCGACTTCGACAGCACCCTCAAACACGCGACCCAGGGTCTGGTCATGGGCGCCGACTGGCTGTTGAATGAGCAATGGCATGTCGGCGTGGTGGGTGGCAAATCGCAGACCAGACTCGACGCCCGGCAGTACGATGGCGACCTCGACAGCTGGCACCTCGGTGCTTACGCCGTGCGTCAGGACGGACCGCTGGCCCTGCGCCTCGGCGCGACCTACGCCAGTCATGACGGCGACAGCAAACGTCGCGTGGCTTTCAACGGCTTCAGTGATCATCTCAAGGGCAACTACAACGCCAACACCCAGCAAGCCTTTGCCGAACTGGGTTTCAACCTTGGCCGAAACAACGCGACCATAGAGCCGTTCGCCAGCCTCGGTTATCAGCGTTACCAACGCGACAGCTACAACGAAAAGGGTGGCGATGCAGCGCTGAAAGTCTTTGGCCAAACCCGCGACAACATCAGCAGCACCTTTGGTTTGCGTACGGCGAAAATCACTCGGCTGGATAACGGCATGAGTCTGACGCCTCGCTTCAGTGCCGGCTGGAAACACACCTTTGGCGAGATTGAAAACGACACCCGCCAGCAACTGGTCAAGGGTGGCAAGAGGTTTGAGGTTGCCGGTGCAGCGCTGGATCGCAACAGCCTGTCGGTGGATGCCGGCCTCGACCTTGGGCTGTCTGCCAATCACACGGTCGGTGTGGGTCTCACCGGTGAAATGGCCACTGACAGCCGCACTCACGGCGTGATGGGCCAGTGGCGCATGGCGTTCTGATCGGCTAAACATTGCCCCTATAGGAGTAGGCCTGCGCCTATAGGGGACTTGTGTCAGCAGACAAATTCCGGTCAAAAAAAAGGGGAGCACATGCTCCCCCGAGGTTTAAAGCGTTGGATCGCGGCCGTTATCTCAGCCTTCGATCTCGATCAGAATTTCACCCGGATTGACCCGATCGCCCTTGGCCACATGAATCGCGGTGACCTTGCCGGCGATGGCGGCCTGGACTTCGGTTTCCATCTTCATCGCTTCGGTGATCAACACAGCCTGGCCGGCCTTCACGGTGTCGCCTTCCTTGACCAGCACATCGACGATGTTGCCGGGCATGGTGGTGCTGACGTGGCCAGGTGCCGACGCCTGTTTGCGCTTGCTGCTGCCACCGCTGACGAATTCGTTGAGCGGTTCGAACACCACTTCTTCCGGCATGCCGTCGATGGACAGGTAGAAGTGACGCTTGCCTTCCGCCTTGACGCCGACACCGGTGATGTCGACGCGGTAGGTTTCACCGTGGACGTCGATGACGAACTCGGTCGGCACACCTTCGCCGCCCGCCTTGGTCACACCGCCCGCTTCCGGAATCGGCAGCAGCACTTCCGGCGTCAGGGTGCCGGCGGCACGCTCTTCGAGGAATTTGCGGCCGATGTCCGGGAACATGGCGAAGGTCAGCACGTCCTCTTCCGACTTGGCCAGTGCGCCGATGTCAGCGCGCAGCTTGGTCATTTCCGGCTTGAGCAGATCGGCCGGACGCACATCGATAACTTCTTCGCTGCCGATGGCCTGACGCCGCAGCTTCTCGTTGACCACGCCCGGCGCTTTGCCGTAGCCACCTTGCAGGTAGAGCTTCACTTCGTTGGTGATGGTCTTGTAGCGCTCGCCGGCCAGCACGTTGAAGAACGCCTGGGTGCCGACGATCTGCGAAGTCGGCGTCACCAGCGGCGGGAAGCCGAGGTCTTCACGCACCCGCGGGATTTCTGCCAACACTTCGGCCATGCGGTTGAGGGCGCCCTGCTCTTTCAACTGGTTGGCGAGGTTGGAAATCATCCCGCCCGGCACCTGGTTGACTTGCACACGGGTGTCGACGGCGGTGAATTCGCTTTCGAACTGGTGGTACTTCTTGCGCACGGCATAGAAGTACAGGCCAATCTCTTGCAGCAGCTCGAGGTTCAGGCCGGTGTCGTACTCGGTGCCCTTGAGTGCAGCGACCATCGACTCGGTGCCCGGGTGGCTGGTGCCCGACGCGAAGCTGGAGATCGCGGTGTCGATGTGGTCGGCGCCGTTTTCGATCGCCTTGAGCTGGCACATGGTCGCCAGACCGGCAGTGTCGTGCGAGTGGATGAACACCGGCAGCGACTGCTCGGCTTTCAGTGCGCGAACCAGTTCACCGGTGGCGTACGGGGTCAGCAGACCGGCCATGTCCTTGATCGCCACCGAGTCGCAACCCATGGCTTCCATCTGCTTGGCTTGCGCCACGAACGCATCGATGGTGTGCACCGGACTGGTGGTGTAAGCGATGGTGCCTTGGGCATGTTTGCCGGCAGCCTTCACCGCTTCGATGGCCACGCGCAGGTTACGCACGTCGTTCATCGCGTCGAAGATACGGAACACGTCGATGCCATTCACCGCCGCCTTGGCGACGAAGGCTTTGACCACGTCGTCGCTGTAGTGGCGGTAGCCCAGCAGGTTCTGCCCGCGCAAAAGCATTTGCAGACGGGTGTTAGGCAGCGCCGCGCGCAGTTGGCGCAGACGCTCCCACGGGTCTTCTTTCAGAAAGCGTACGCAGGCGTCGAAGGTCGCGCCGCCCCAGCATTCCAGCGACCAATAGCCGACTTTGTCGAGCTTGTCGCAGATCGGCAGCATGTCTTCGGTGCGCATGCGGGTGGCGAGCAGCGATTGGTGAGCGTCGCGCAGGATGGTATCGGTAACGAAGATCTTCTTGGACATTGTTGTATTCCTCACAGGCCTGCGTGGGCGGCGATGGCGGCGGCGATGGCCAGGGCCAGCTCTTCGGGTTTGCGCTTGATCGAGTAGTTGGTCAGTTCAGGATGGCTTTCAACGAAGCTGGTATTGAACTGGCCGCTACGGAATTCCGGGTTGCGCAGGATTTCCTGGTAGTACGCGGCGGTGGTCTTCACACCCTGCAGACGCATGTCATCCAGCGCACGCAGGCCACGGTCCATTGCCTCTTCCCAGGTCAGTGCCCAGACCACCAGTTTCAGGCACATCGAGTCGTAGAACGGCGGAATGGTGTAGCCGGTGTAGATCGCGGTGTCGGTGCGCACGCCCGGACCACCGGGGGCGTAGTAACGGGTGATCTTGCCGAAGCTCGGCAGGAAGTTGTTCTTCGGGTCTTCGGCGTTGATACGAAACTGCAAGGCGAAACCACGGTGCTGAATGTCTTCCTGCTTCACCGACAGCGGCAGGCCGGAGGCGATGCGGATCTGTTCGCGGACGATGTCGATCCCGGTAATTTCTTCGGTGATGGTGTGTTCCACCTGCACCCGGGTGTTCATCTCCATGAAGTACACCTCGCCTTCGGCGAGCAGGAACTCCACGGTGCCGGCGTTCTCGTAACCCACCGCCTTGGCCGCACGTACCGACAAGTCGCCGATGTAGGCGCGTTGCTCCGGGGTCAGTTGCGGGCTCGGGGCGATTTCGATGAGCTTCTGGTTGCGACGCTGGATCGAGCAGTCACGCTCGAACAGATGCACGACGTTGCCGAAGCTGTCGCCGAGGATCTGCGCTTCGATGTGCTTGGGATTGACGATGCATTTTTCCAGGAACACTTCGGCAGAACCGAAGGCCTTGGTCGCTTCGGAAATCACCCGAGGGAAATTCTGTTCGAGCTCTTCACGGCTGTTGCAGCGACGAATGCCGCGACCACCACCACCGGAGGTGGCCTTGAGCATCACCGGGTAACCGATGCGGTCACCTTCGGCCAAGGCCTCTTCGATGTCGGCAACGTTGCCTTCGGTGCCCGGCGTGACCGGAACGCCGGCCTTGATCATGCTGCGGCGTGCTTCGGTCTTGTCGCCCATGCGGCGAATGACTTCCGCCGACGGGCCGATGAATTTGATCCCGCGCTCGGCGCAGATGTCTGCCAGTTCGGCATTTTCCGAAAGGAAACCGTAACCGGGGTGCAATGCATCGCAGCCGGTTTCAACCGCCAGGTTCACCAGCTTGCGCGGGTTCAGGTAACCGGCCAGTGGCTCGGCACCGATGCTGTGGGCCTCGTCCGCTCGCTTCACATGCAGTGCATGACGGTCGGCGTCGGAAAAAATCGCAACCGAGCGAATGCCCATTTCGGCGCAGGCTCGCACGATTCGTACGGCAATCTCACCACGGTTGGCGATCAGGATCTTTGTTATCACTTGGAGGTTCCCTTGAGCCGGTGGCACCACGACCTGCTAGACCCAGGTCGACGCGTGACCAAATGTTTCAATTTAGTCGCAGGTCCACACTAGCGCTCATGAGGGATTAACAAAAATGAATAAAAATTGGGTTAGCCATAAGTAAAGACTTATAGTTAAACGATCAGCCCGCCGAAAGAGCCAATAATAAATGCGTAAGTCATTGATGCGTATGACATTGCGTCAGTTGCAGATCTTCAACGAAGTGTGTGATTTACGCTCTTATAGCCGCGCAGCCGAGGAAATGTCGCTCACGCAACCGGCCGTCAGCCTACAGATTCGTCAGCTTGAAGAGCTGATCGGGCAGCCATTATTCGATTATGTCGGCAAAAAACTCTACATGACCGAAGCCGCCGAAGCACTCCAGCGCGCCAGCCGGGACATTTTCGGACGCCTGGAAAACCTCGATATGCAGCTCTCGGACATGCAGGGATCGTTGCAAGGTCAGCTGAAACTGGCGGTGGAATCCAGCGCCAAATACTTCGTCCCGCATCTGTTCGCCGCGTTCAAACGCCAGCACCCGGAAGTGAATCTGCAACTGACCGTGGTCAACCGTGGCCAGGTGATTCGCAGGCTGTCCGACAACCGCGACGATCTGGTGATCATGTCGATGGTGCCGCAGGACATGGGCCTGGAATTCCTGCCGTTCCTCAACAATCCGATTGTTGCCGTGGCGCGCCCGGATCATCCGTTGGCACACATGGGCCCGCTACGTTTGCAGGATCTGGAACCCTACACGCTGCTGATCCGCGAACCGGGGTCGGGTACGCGACTGGCCTGCGAAGAGTATTTCAAAGAGAAACGCGTGCATTTCACCCAGACCCAGGAAGTGGCCTCGGCTGAAGCCCAGCGTGAATGTGTGCAGGCGGGTTTGGGCCTGGCGCTATTGACGCGCCACGCCCTGAACCTGGAGCTGGCGACCGGTGGACTCGTCGAGTTGCCGGTCGAGGAACTGCCGCTGCTGCGTAGCTGGTGCCTGGTGCAAGCCAAGGCCAAACGCCTGTCACCGGTGGCGCACGCCTTCCTGGCGTTTATCCGTAGCGAGCGCGTGCAGATCAGCGCGCTGGTTGAGCGCTTCGACGGGAAGCTGCGGGTGCTGCCTGCCAGTGAGTGATCTCGGGAAAGTCGCCGATTTCGGCCTGAAGCTGACGGAGTTCGAAGCGATCTTCGATAGCGCGGCGAAATTCCATGCGGCGCTGGTCTTCCTGCTGACGACGGGTTTTCGCGGCGCTGTTGCGTTCTTCGTAGGGCTGAGCCATTTCGAGTCTCCCAAGGCGATGACGGGAGTTTCACGATAGGCGGGAGGGATGACGGTTTGGCTGCGCGGGGATGACAGTGCGATGAAACTTGCGCAGAGGGGTGATTAACTTGTGGCGAGGGAGCTTGCTCCCTCGCCACAACAGCTGTCAGTCATCCAGGGCTTTGGCGGCCTTTGGCGACAAACGCAAACTACGCAGACTGCGCTTCACGCTCTTCAGGTGATTGACCAGGCTCGGACCGCGCGCCATGGCCACGCCCATCGCCAGCACATCAATCACCACCAGATGCGCAATGCGTGAAGTCAGCGGCGTATAGATTTCGGTGTCTTCGTGCACATCGATCGCCAGATTGACCGTCGACAGCTCGGCCAACGGCGTCTGGCTCGGGCACAAGGTGATCAGCGACGCGCCGCTCTCGCGCACCAGATTGGCGGTGATCAGCAGATCCTTGGAACGCCCCGACTGCGAAATACAGATCGCCACATCGGTCGGTTTCAACGTCACCGCCGACATCGCCTGCATGTGCGGGTCGGAGTACGCCGCTGCCGTCAGCAGCAAACGGAAGAATTTGTGCTGGGCATCCGCCGCCACTGCGCCGGAGGCACCGAAGCCGTAGAACTCGACACGCTGCGCCTGCGACATCAGCGTCACCGCGCGCTGCAACTCAACCGGATCGAGCTTCTCGCGAACCTCCATCAAAGTGTGCAACGTGGTGTCGAAAATCTTCAGGCTGTAATCGGCGACCGAGTCGTCTTCGTGGATCGCGAACTGGCCGAAGCTGGCACCGGCCGCGAGGCTTTGCGCTAACTTCAGTTTGAGATCCTGAAAACCGGAGCAACCGATGGCGCGACAGAAGCGCACGATGGTCGGCTCACTGATGCCGACGCTGTGGGCCAGATCGGCCATGGAACTGTGCATCACCGCCGCCGGGTCAAGCAGCACGTGGTCGGCGACCTTGAGCTCCGACTTGCGTAACAGGTGACGTGACTGGGCGATGTGTTGCAGCAGATTCAAGGGGCTGGACTCTTCTTATGGGCAAGGATGTAGCACGCTTGTAGTTATACTACATGAATTGGCTTTTTGCCTGCTCAATGCGTAACTCGATGTCCCCATATCAGGCGCGATGAGGTGCATGTAGCCCTTAAAACGGTTTTTCCTGTTCGCGCAACAGCCCGGCCAGACTGTCAGCTTCCACGGGCCGGCTGATCAGATAGCCCTGCACTTCATCGCAGCGCTCGGCGCGTAAAAATTCCAGTTGATCCTGCCGCTCGACGCCCTCAGCCACCACCTTCAGTGACAAGCCGTGGGCCATGGCTATGATCGCGCGAGTGATCGCTGCATCTTCGCTGCCCTCGCCCAGCCCGCGAATGAACGCCTGATCGATCTTCACGTAATCCACCGGAATGCGCTTGAGATAACTCAGCGATGAATAGCCGGTGCCGAAGTCATCAATGGCCAGTTTCACCCCCAGATCGCGCAGTTGCTGGAAGGTCGCGATGATGTGTTCGACACTGTCGAGCAGTTGGCTCTCGGTCAGTTCCAGTTCGAGGTAGTGCGGCGCCAGCCCGGTTTCCTCGAGCACTTGCCGCACCAGGCTGACCAGTTTTCCCTGACGCAATTGATGCACCGACAGGTTCACCGAAACGCGGATCGGTTCCAGGCCCTGACGCTGCCATTCGCAGGCCTGCCAGCACGCCTGACGCAGGACGAATTCGCCGATCGGGCCGATCAGCCCGGTTTCCTCCGCCAATCCGATGAAATCCCCCGGCGGTACTCGGCCCATGGTCGGATGATCCCAGCGCACCAGCGCTTCCGCCGCATTCAGGCGCCCGGTTTGCAGGCACAGCTTCGGTTGATAAAACACTTTCAGCTGCTTGTCTTCGATGGCTTTGCGCAGCTGGTTTTCCAGTTGCAAGCGCTCGAGGGTGCTGGCCTGCAAGCTGTCGGTGTAGAACTGAAAATTGTTACCGCCCAAGTGTTTGGCATGTTGCATGGCCATGTTCGACTGGCTGACCAGCGCGGAAATCTCCCGGGCATTGTCCGGCAGCATGCTGATGCCCATCGAGGCGCTGACCACCAGTTCATGCCCTTCCACCGTCAGCGGCAAACGCAGTTTGCTCGACAGTCGCGTGGCGACCCGCGCCAGACTCGACAGGTTGCCGTAGGCGTCGAACAGCACCGCGAACTCATCACCGGACAAACGGGCAATGGTGTCGGCTTCCGGCAACGCGTTGACCAAGCGGCGCGCCATTTTCTGCAGCAACTGATCGGCAATCTCATGGCCCAGACTGTCGTTGAGCAATTTGAAGCGATCAAGGTTGATGTGCAGCAACGCCAGACTGCGCCGGCCCTGACGCGAACGCTGATGTGCTTCGTGCAGGCGCTCGCGGAACAGCGAGCGGTTGGCCAGCCCGGTGAGCTCGTCGTAGTGTGTCAGGTAACGCATGCGCTCTTCGGATTCGCGCCGCGCTGAAAGATCGGCGAAGAAGCCGACAATATGACTGACATTCCCACGACTATCGCGCACTGCATTCAACTGCAGCCACTGCGGATACAGCTCACCATTCTTGCGGGTTTCGACCAGTTCGCCCTGCCAACTGCCATGCTGCTCCAGTGCATGGCGAATCGCGACGTAATGGCGGCGGGCATCGCGACTGCACGGCAATTCGACGACGTTGCGCCCGAGCATGTCCTCGATGTCATAACCGGTGACGCGACTGAACGCCTGATTGATCGCGATCAGCGCATAGTTCGGGTCGAGAATGACGATGCCTTCGCTGGCCGCCTCGAACACCGTCGCCGCCAGGCGCTGCTGTTCTTCGAGGCGTTTGCTCGCGCTGATGTCGCGACGCGTGCCGACCATGCGGATCACCTGCCCGCTGTCGCTGCGCTCGACGGCGCGGCCACGGTCTTCGATCCACACCCAGTGGCCATCGCCATGGCGCACGCGGTACTCGATCTGATAATCCTCGGTACGGCCTTTCAGATGTTCGATCAACGCATGTTTAAGCGCCGGCACGTCTTCCGGATGCAGACGGGGTTTGAGGTCACGAAGGATCGCCGTGACGTATTCCGGAGCGAGGCCGAACAGCTCCTGAATCTGCGTGTGGTGGACTTCGTCGGTTTGCAGGTTCCAGTCCCACAGTCCCAGCTCACTGGCCTTCAACGCCAGTGCCAGCCGTGCCTCGCTCTTGCTCAGGGCCTGATTGGCCGCGTCCAGTTCGCGGCTGCGCTGGGCGACGCGGTCTTCGAGTTCGACCTGTGCTTCGCGCAACTTGCCCTCGGCGCAGCGCCGTTGTTCGATTTCTCTGGCCAGCTCCTGATTGAGCTGCTCGCTGCGCGACTGCGTCTGTTGCAAGTGTTCGATCAGGTGCTGATTCTGGAAGCGCCGCAGCAAACCACGATCGATCAGCCGATTGACCTGCCACGCCACCACGCTCAGCGAACCGAGCAGGATCAACCCGAGCCAGCCCCAGCCGCGTGCCTGCTCGTCACCGCCCCAGAACAGAAAGCCGATCGCCGGCAACAGACAGGGCAAGGTAAACGACAGAAACGCCGGCAGGCTCACCGCGTAGGCCACACTGGCCGACAGCGTCGCCGCGCCGATCAGGCCGAACACCCAGGCTTGTTGCATGAAATTATCGGCGGGCACCAGCGCGATGCCGGCACCGGCCAGGGTCAGCCCGGTCATGGTCGAGCCAAGCAGGAACATGCGGAACCAGATGGGCTGGGCCTGGCGATTGGGGATCGCCGAATCGAACGCCGCCACCTGAATAACCCGCAACGCGACCAGCGACAGCAACCAGACCAGCCAGACGCTGACCACGAAGTAGCGCTGCGGGCTCCAGAGCAAACCGGCGCAGACCAGACCATTGATCAACATGAACAGCGTGGGCAACAACGAGCCCTGATACAGCAGACGCGTGCGTTCCACCGCCATTTCGACGGCATAGTGCTTGCGGATAACCCGGGGTTCCACGGAGGGGCCCGACAGTTCGGCGCTGAGGGTCATGGGCAACGTTCTTGTTCTTATAAGGAGGGCGTGCGCCCGAAACGTGGACGGAGCATACACAAGCCGATCCCGTTGCCAAACTGCTCCAGATCATAATTTCAGCGAAACTATTCCGCCCTTTGCCACCCGCGAAACCCTCGGAGCGCGGCGGGCCGATGCCTGTAGCCAGTGACCGACCGGTCGTCATCGGCAGGAGTTTCATCGGCTAATGCAAAGCTCGGTTTGCCCGGGCCTGCGGCGCACCCTAGAATGCCCCGATGCGCGATGATCTCTCCCTTCTGCTGAATTCCCTCAACGATGCCCAACGCCAGGCCGTAGCGGCCCCCGTTGGCCGTCAGTTGGTCCTGGCCGGTGCTGGCTCCGGTAAAACCCGAGTGCTGGTGCACCGTATCGCCTGGTTGATCCAGGTCGAAAACGCCTCGCCCCACTCCATTCTGTCGGTGACCTTCACCAACAAGGCCGCTGCCGAGATGCGTCACCGCATCGAGCAGTTGCTGGGTATCAACCCGGCGGGCATGTGGGTCGGCACCTTCCACGGCCTCGCGCACCGCTTGCTGCGGGCGCACTGGCAGGAAGCGGGCCTGAGCCAGACCTTTCAGATTCTCGACAGCGACGACCAGCAACGGCTGGTCAAGCGGGTGATCCGCGAGCTCGGTCTCGACGAGCAACGCTGGCCGGCGCGTCAGGCGCAGTGGTTCATCAACGGTCAAAAAGACGAAGGCCTGCGTCCGCAGCACATTCAGGCCAGCGGTGATTTGTACCTGGCGACCATGCGCGGCATTTACGAAGCCTACGAGGCAGCGTGCCAGCGTGCCGGGGTTATCGATTTCTCCGAATTGCTCCTGCGTGCCCTCGACCTGTGGCGCGATCATCCGGGCCTGCTGGCGCATTATCAGAAGCGCTTCCGTCATATTCTGGTGGACGAATTCCAGGACACCAACGCCGTGCAGTACGCCTGGTTGCGCCTGCTCGGCAAGGGCGGCGACAGCCTGATGGTGGTCGGCGACGACGACCAGTCGATTTACGGCTGGCGCGGCGCGAAGATCGAAAACATTCATCAGTACTCCTCCGACTTCGCGGATTCGGTAACCATTCGCCTCGAGCAGAACTATCGCTCCACCGCCGGCATTCTCAAGGCTGCCAACGCCCTGATCGCCAACAATACCGGGCGCCTCGGCAAAGAGCTGTGGACCGACGGCGGCGACGGCGAAGCGATCAATCTGTACGCCGCGTTCAACGAACACGACGAAGCACGCTACGTTGTCGAAACCATCGAAAGCGCGCTGAAAACCGGCTTGGCCCGTAGCGATATCGCGATTCTGTACCGCTCCAACGCCCAATCGCGCGTTCTCGAAGAAGCTTTGCTGCGTGAACGTATTCCGTACCGTATCTACGGTGGCCAGCGCTTCTTCGAGCGTGCGGAAATCAAAAACGCCATGGCTTACCTGCGCTTGCTCGAAGGTCGCGGCAACGATGCGGCGCTGGAACGGGTGATCAATGTGCCCGCCCGTGGCATCGGCGAAAAAACCGTCGAAGCCATCCGTGATCACGCGCGCCACAGCGATGTATCGATGTGGGAAGCGATGCGTCAACTAGTCGCCAACAAAGGCCTGACCGGCCGCGCGGCCGGTGCCTTGGGTGCGTTTATCGAACTGATCGAGAACCTCGCCGCCAAGTGCATGGAAATGCCGTTGCACCTGATGACGCAAACCGTCATCGAGCAATCCGGCCTCATTGCCTACCACGAAGCGGAAAAAGGCGAGAAAGGCCAGGCTCGGGTAGAAAACCTTGAGGAACTGGTCAGCGCCGCGCGCAACTTCGAGAACACCGAAGAAGACGAAGAGCTGACGCCACTGGCAGCGTTTCTCGGCCACGCTTCGCTGGAGGCCGGCGACACTCAGGCCGACGAACACGAAGACAGCATTCAGTTGATGACGCTGCACAGCGCCAAAGGCCTGGAATTCCCTTACGTGTTCCTCGTGGGCATGGAAGAAGGCCTGTTCCCGCACAAAATGAGCCTGGAAGAACCCGGTCGTCTTGAAGAAGAGCGGCGTCTGGCCTACGTCGGCATCACCCGGGCGATGCAGAATCTGGTCATGACCTATGCTGAAACCCGACGCCTGTACGGCAGCGAAACCTACAACAAGGTCTCGCGTTTCGTACGCGAGGTGCCGAAAGGCCTGATACAGGAAGTGCGCTTGTCGAACAGCGTCAGCCGTCCATTCGGCGGTAATCAGTCGATGAGCGGCAGCAACCTGTTCAGCGGCAGCGAGATTCCGGAAACGGGTTTCAGCCTCGGTCAGGCAGTACGCCATTCGATCTTTGGCGACGGCGTGATCCTCAACTTCGAGGGCGCGGGTGCACAGGCGCGGGTGCAGGTGAACTTCAGCGAAGGCAGCAAGTGGCTGATGCTCGGTTACGCCAAGCTGGAAGCGATCTGATACCAACGCAAGACCAATGTGGGAGCGAGCTGCTCGCGAAGGCGTCCTGTCAGTCAACATAGATGTCTCTGCAATAGCGCATTCGCGAGCAAGCTCGCTCCCACAGGATCTGGGTCAGCAGGTTGATCAAAGGACATTTCCATGGGCTCAGGCTTCTTTTCTTCCTGGACATTCTGGGCCTTGCTCTCGGCCACTTTCGCCGCATTGACGGCGATCTTCGCCAAAGTCGGCATCGAAAACGTCAATTCCGACTTCGCCACCCTGCTGCGGACCATCGTGGTACTGGTCAGCCTGGCCTTGATTTTGTACGCGACGGGCCAATATCAGTCATTGGGATCGATCTCTGCGAAGAGTTATCTGTTCCTGTTGCTGTCCGGCCTGGGAACCGGTGCGTCGTGGCTGTGCTATTTCCGCGCGCTGAAAGTCGGCCCGGCCTCACTGGTCGCTCCGGTGGACAAACTCAGCGTGGTGCTGGTGGCGGTGCTCGGCGTGATTCTGCTGGGTGAGAAACTCGACCTGCGCCAATGGGGCGGCATCGGCCTGATCACTGCCGGTGTAGTGATGCTGGCGTTTCGTCGCTAAGCGTACTTTCTCACTGAACCTGTCCCGATTTCCTACAGCCAAAAGTACATGGCCTTATTGCCCCGACCGAGCTGAACGTAACCTGTCAGGCAAAAGCCCGAAACACTCTCTCGCTAGCCAGTAACACTTCAGCTGTGCAACATGGCGCGCGTGTCTCCACAAACGGGAATTCCCTTTATGAAACGTTTTCTTAGCATCGCCATGGCGTTGTGCATCGGCCTGACGATGAGCCTCGACGCCAACGCCAAGCGCTTTGGTGGTGGCAAAAGCGCCGGCGCTGCGCCGACGCACCAGACCAGCCAGATGGCTCCTTCTTCTCCAGGCATGGGCGGCGCTGCTGCGACCGCTGGTGCTGCCGGTGCCGCGGGCGCTGCGGCCAAGGCCGGCGGTGCTTCGAAATGGCTCGGCCCGCTGGCCGGCATCGCGGCTGGTGGCCTGCTCGCATCCATGTTCATGGGCGGCGGCTTCCAGGGCATGCAGATCTTCGACATCCTGATCATGGCCGTGATCGCGTTCGTGATCTTCCGCTTCATCGCCGCACGTCGACGCAAGCAGCAGGAGCAATTCGCTCCGGCCGGCGCGCCGATGCAGCGTGAAGTGTTCGAGCAAAAGCCTGCTGCCATGGGTTCGATCTTCGGTGGTTCGGCTGCACCTGCTGCCGCTCGTCCGGTGATCAACGCACCCGCGTGGTTCAACGAGCAGAACTTCCTTGAAGCTGCACGTAGCCACTTCCAGTCGCTGCAGCAGCACTGGGACGCCAACGAAATGGACAAGATCGCCGAGTTCGTGACCCCGCAAATGCTTGAGTTCCTCAAGCGTGAGCGTGCGGATCTGGGCGACGCGTTCCAGTCGACCTACATCGACAACCTCCAGGTGCAACTGGACGGCGTCGATGACCGTGCCGACAAGACCATCGCCACCCTGACTTTCAACGGTGTGTCGAAGTCCTCGCGCTTCGATCAGGGCGAAGTGTTCAGCGAAAGCTGGAACATGGAACGTCCGCAGGGCGAGAACCAGCCTTGGCTGGTTGCAGGTATCCGCCAGAACGGCTGATCCCCCCGCGCGCTTCACTTGCGGTAATAAAAACCCCAGCCTCGGCTGGGGTTTTCTATTTCGCGGTTGCATCTATAGCGAGCTACTGTATAAACCGGCCCATATAAACCGCGCCATTCAAGCAAGAGGATCCCGGACGTGGAAGAAATCATCGAACAACTGCGCGAAGCCAACGAACCCGTACCGGTTCCTTTGGAGTTGCCTGACGAAGACCAACTGGTGGAAGTCGAAGAAGAACTCTTCATCAACATCCCGTTCGTCTTCAAAGAATTTTTGCTGACCGTTAGCGATGTGGTTTACGGCAGCCTGGAGCCGGTGACTGTCACCGACCCGCAATCGCACACCTATTTGCCGGACGTCGCGGCCAATGCGTGGGACATCGGCGTACCGCGTGACCTGATCCCGATCTGCCAGGACGGTGAGAACTACTACTGCGTCGAAGAGGACGGCACCGTGGTGCTGTGGTCCGGCGAAGAAGAGCTGATCACCGAAGAGTCCTGGGAATCGGTGTGGCACTGGGCGCGGGACGTCTGGCTGGAAAGCTGATCGGCCAGCCGCCCCGGCCCGGTGGGTCAATGCCCCGACGACTCCTTGTGGTTGTCGAGGGTTTCCAGCAGCGCTACCTGCATCCGCGTGTGCACGCGGATGAACCAGCGCCAGAGCAGCGCCGCCACGGCGGCCGCGACCACGGCGATCAGCACCAGCAACTTGTTGGTCGGCAAGATACTGGCCGACAAGGCTGCCAACAGCAGGAAAATCACCAGCAGCGAGAGGATCGGGATCACTTCGGCGATCACCCGGCGCACTCGCTGTGTGTGACGCCCGGCCATCTCCGGCTTCACGCCCATCTCTGCCAGCAGCATCGACAGCGCCTTGAGCTTGCGATACGCCGCGATCAGGAACGGCAGCGATACCAACAGCGCTCCGCCCCAGATCAACGCCTTCTGCCAGCTCGGATCGCTGATCCAGTCCTGCAACCACAGCGAGATGCGTTCGGCGAAATACGCGCCGGCGAAGAAGATCGCAATCACCAGCGCCAGGTTGACGCCGACCTGCAGCAAGATCTTGCGAATGATTGAAGCCAGCATCGCACCCTCGCCTTGCGGCTGAATGCTGCGCAACCATTCCCCGTACATGCCCAGCACGCGGCCGAGAGGCTTGGGCACCGCCGCCGACAACTTGATCGACAGCGGATCAGCCGCACGAATCAGATACGGCGTCAGCAGCGTGGTAATCACCGACACGGCCACGGCGACCGGATAAAGGAAATTGCTGGTGACCTGCAAGGTCATGCCCAGCGCGGCGATGATGAAGGAAAATTCGCCAATCTGTGACAGTCCCATGCCCACGCGCAGTGAGGTACGTCCGTCATTACCGGCGATAAATGCACCGAGGCCGCAGGACAACATCTTGCCCAGTACCACGGCGACGGTAATCACCGCGATCGGCCACGCGTATTCGAGAAGAATCATCGGGTCGAGCATCAGGCCGATGGCCACAAAGAAGATCGCGCTGAACAGATCGCGAACCGGCTCGATCAGCCGTTCGATTTTCAGCAACTGCCGCGACTCGGCCATGATCGCGCCGATCAGGAAGGCGCCGAGCACCATGCTGTACTCAAGTTTGACCACCAGCAGGCAGAAGCCGAAACACAGGCCGAGCACGGTGATCAGCAGCATCTCGTTGCTTTCGAATTTGGCCACGTAGGCCAACAATCGTGGGACCAGCAGGATACCGATGACCAGCGCGACGATCATGAACAGCGACAACTTGCCGACTGTGGAAAACACTTCGCCGGAGCTGACAGTGCCGCTGACGGCAATGCTTGATAGCAGCGCGATGATGCCGATGCCGAGGATGTCTTCGACGATCAGCACGCCGAAGATCAACTGCGCAAAGCGCTCGTTCTTCATCTTCAGATCATTGAGTGCCTTGACGATGATGGTGGTCGACGAGATTGCCAGAATCGCGCCGAGGAACAGCGAGTCCATGGTGTTCCAGTCGAACCAGCGGCCGATTTCATAGCCGATCCAGATCATCAGGACAATTTCGAGGAACGCCGCGATAAACGCCGTTGCGCCAACCTTGAACAACTTGCGCAGGCTGAACTCCAGGCCGAGACAGAACATCAGGAAGATCACCCCGAGTTCGGCAAGAGTCTTGATGGTTTCTTCATCGTGAATCAGGCCGAACGGCGGTGTGTGCGGGCCGATGATGAAACCGGCGACGATGTAGCCGAGCACCACCGGCTGCTTGAAACGGTGGAACAGCACGGTCACCACACCTGCAACCAACATGATCACTGCCAAGTCCTGAATAAAACTGATGGCATGCATGGCGTGGCCTCCTTGAATGACGAGACTCGCGGGCAGACGTCAGAAAGGTCTGGGCGAGTTGGGTAAAAATCCGCTTTTCATGTGGGAATTGCCCTTGAGCAGGGCCTTTTGCAGGTTAACACCGCGACTTCCCACGGGAAGGCGGTGCAATATAAGGAAACAGATCGATTCCGGCGTGACGGCGGCCAGTTGCCCGGCGTCCCGATAACGGTGCTTTTGAAAAGTGACCAGGCACCCGCAGAGGTGCTTCCAGAAACCAGCCTTGATCCGTGAGAACGTTATGGAACCCGGAAACGCCCAGCTGTCGATGACGGTACTGATGACCCCCGACATGGCCAACTTCTCAGGCAATGTCCACGGCGGCACCCTGCTCAAATACCTCGACGAAGTGGCTTACGCCTGCGCGAGCCGTTATGCCGGCCGCTACGTGGTGACGCTGTCGGTGGATCAGGTGATTTTCCGCGAGCCGATCCATGTCGGCGAACTGGTGACCTTCCTCGCCTCGGTCAACTACACCGGCAACACCTCGATGGAAGTCGGCATTAAAGTCGTCACCGAAAACATCCGCGAACGCTCGGTGCGTCATACCAATAGCTGCTTCTTCACCATGGTCGCGGTAGACGACCAGCGCAAACCAGCCGCCGTGCCGCCGCTGCAGCCGCAGAACAGTGAAGACAAGCGTCGTTATATGCAGGCGCAGCAGCGCCGGCAGATTCGCCAGGAGCTGGAGAAGCGCTATCAGGAGATCAAGGGCGACGCCTGATCAGTCTTTGGATTGATGCTGTCTGAGCTATAGCCTTCGCGAGCAAGCTCGCTCCCACACTGGATCTGTGGCGTACACAAAACCAAATGTGGGAGCGAGCTTGCTCGCGAATGGGGGCAACGCGGTCTTACAAACTGATCGCAGTAGCCTCGAACTTCACCCGCGGATGCGCAATCCGGTCCTGCGCCCGCACCAGTTGCAGCTCATAACTGGCGCACGCCTGCGTTTCCAGCAGCACCTCATGCACCGCCGCCGCCGTGAATTCAAACGCCGCCACCAGGCTGTCGCCCAACAGCACCCGCGCCAGAAACAGGCCGGATGTCAGATCGCCCACACCCACCGGCTGACGCGGAAACGCCAGCAACGGACGGCGCAAATGCCAGCTGCCCTCGGCCGTTACCAGCAACATTTCAAAACCATCAGCCGGTTTGCCCGGATAGTCCAGATGCTTGACCAGCACCGCTTTCGGCCCGCGTGCCAGCAGCGCCCGCGCCATCGCCAGGCAATCGAACAGCGACTGCGGCTTGCGCCCGGAAAAACTATCGAGCTCCAACTGGTTCGGACACATGATGTCCGCCACGGCCGCTGCCTCATCCAACAGGAAATCGCTGACCTCGGTCGGCACACTGCAACCCTTCTCCGGGTGGCCCATCACCGGATCACACAGATACAAGGCCTTCGGGTTGACCGACTTGATGCGCTCGACACCGCTGAGAATCGCCCGCCCCTGCGCCGCGCTGCCGAGATAACCGGACAGCACCGCATCGCAGTTGCCCAGCTCGCCAATGGCCGCAATGCCTTCGACCAGCTCGGGAATCTGCTGCGGCGCCAACACTTCGCCGGCCCACTGGCCGTACTGGGTGTGGTTGGAAAACTGCACAGTGTTGAGCGGCCAGACGTTCACCCCGACCCGCTGCATCGGAAAAACCGCAGCGCTGTTGCCGGCGTGGCCGAACACGACGTGGGACTGAATGGCGAGCAGATGAGGCGTACGTTTCATTCGGGTCATTCCGTAAAACGATTGAAATTCAAGCCGCGCAGTATGCGACGAAACGCAGCCTGTACGACAGACCGGCGACGCAGTTAAGCTGACGCTATCTTTTGGAGTTCGATGTTGATGCTGACCCTGGAAAACATCTTCGTGCTGATGCTGTTCGCCGCCGCGGGCGCGTGGCTATGGCACAACCACGGCTTGCGCGAGCGGGCGCTGGAGCGGGTCAAGCAGCATTGTCTCAACGTGCGCGTGGAGTTGCTCGACGGCAACGTTGCACTGAAGAAGATCGGCTTCATCAAGGACGCCAACGGTCGCCGACGACTGGCGCGGGTCTACAACTTCGAATTCACCGTGACCGGTGAAACCCGGCATAACGGCACGATTACCCAGTTTGGAGCGCACAGTGCGCAGATCGAACTGGCGCCCTACCCGGCGCCGTTCGACGATACTCCGCCGGTGGTTGAAGTGCACAAACCGCGCGCGGAAGTAATCGAGCTAAGTCAGTGGCGGCAGGAACACACCAAGTGGAAGCCTTGAGCTGAATCACCGGGTTCGGCATCGCGCCAGCCCCGCCTGCAATTGATCAATATTTTGCGGATCGACGAAGATCAGTTCGATTCGCGAATCTTTGCGCCATTCGCTGGCCTGCCAGATCAGCTTGGCATTATCCAAAGCATTCGCAGACAACCAGCCATCCGAGCTGCGGATCACCAGTTTTGCTCGCTTCCAATCAAGGCCTGTTAACCAGTCGGCAATGCGTTGCTTGTCGAACGTCTGGCCCGGATGCCAACGCCAACCAATGCTCCAGCCACCCTCCTGCGCCTGACTCAGGCAAATCGGCAACGTCGGATCGCTCCAGACGGCCGGCATTTGTCCCAACCCTTTGGGCACGGCCAGGTTGTCCACACCGTTGACTGCTTTTGCAGCCAGGCCCGGCAGTTCGTTCAACGGTAGTTGCGCCTGTTGCGTCCAGATCAGCGGGACTGACGGCAATCGGTTGGCGATATTTGCCCGTGCCGTGTCATCAAGGTTTTCGGCTTTGTTCAGCAGCAGCAATCCGGCGCTCGCCAACGCGTCCTGTTGCGCGGCTGGTAATGCTTTCCCGACATGCAGCGCCTGAGCATCCAGCACCAGCACACAGGGCTGAACCGCCAGAACGCCTGACCATGGCGCTTCATTCAACTGCTTGAGCAACTGCGCTGGATGCCCCAGCCCGGACGGCTCGATGAACAGTCGATCCGGCCTCGCCTTGCGCAACAACCGCCCAAGGCCGATCTGAAACGGCGCGCCATTGACGCAACACAAGCAACCGCCGGCGACTTCGCCCAATGCGATACCCTCGGCGTCGCGGGTCAGCAGCGCCGCATCGAGGCCGATCTGGCCGAACTCGTTGATCAGCACCGCCCAGCGCTCACCTTCTGGCCGCTGGGCCATGAGCTGGCGAATCAGGCTGGTCTTGCCGGCGCCCAAAGGGCCAGCAATGACATGGGTAGGAATGTTCTGCAACATGGCGGGAAGCTTTCTTGGGAGATGCAAAGATGCGTTGGATGGGATGGTCGTTGCTGTTGGCGCTGCTGTCGAGCGAAGCGTGGGCTCAGGCCTGCGTGGTGCACAGTCAGGGCGAGCGGCTCGACGTCAAAGTCTGCCAGCAGAACCGCAATATCCCGCAGAAGCTGTTCAACGACGGTTTTTGCCAGCCAACGCTGGCCGGGCAGAAAGTCGAGGTGCAATACGTCGATCAATGCCCGAGCGGTGCGTTTGGCGTGTGCAGTAACGCGCAAGTCGCCAATATGCCTTATCGCCAAGACATCCACTATTACGGCGTCGCCACTGATGCGGCGTATTTGAAGCCATATTGCGAAGATCAGAGCCAAGGATCGTGGCTAAAACCTTGAAGCGTCTTGAGCCGTTAGCCGAGCCAGTCGAGGGTGAGGATCAATCGACGCTCGCCTGCGGGCGGTTGCGGCGAGCGATGGATGAGACCGAAGCCTTCATTGCCGTGCCATTTCTCGCCTTTCAATAGCGCAACGTCGCCACTGCCGAGTTGCTGAATGTGCGCTTGGGGTTCGGCGTTGGCCTGCCCCAGTTGCTGCCGATCCATCGCGCCTTCCTTGAGCCATTGGCTGCCGACCCCGGCGTACGTGGTGATCAGCCGCACCGGCACGTGATCAACGTGGAAACGCGGGCACATGGCTTTATCGAGCACCCGCAGGCGCAGGCCGATCCGCTTGGCGCCCAGCAAGCAGGCGAAGGCACTGACCAGCCATTTCAGGTCGGCGATAAAGCCTTCGTAACCCTCCAGATCACGGAAGCCTGCGGCCAACCCGGTTAAGTCAGGCTCGGCGTCCTCATCCGGCAACTCCAGACACAATGATTCTGCCAAGGGTTCATTAAGCGACAGCAGCAACCGGGCGAACTCGCCGATGTGCAACGGCAGTTGTCGCTGCCAGACGGCGAGGTTGCTGTCGTCGTCCAGAATTCGCGTCAGCGTCTTTGGAGTCGGGCCCTGGTGCTGATGACGGGTACGGTTTTGCTGCAGTTTGAGTGCGAGCATCAGGCAGCCTCTTCGTGCCAAGGCCCGAACGGATCCGGCAGTAATCGCCAGCCCTCTACGCCGAGGGCCATTTCTTCATCGGTGAGCAGGCAGTCGTCCAGTTCTTCAGAAAGCTGTAGGAAATCGATGTTCTGGCCAATGAAAACCAGCTCCTGGCGACAATCTCCTACGCTCGGCGTCCAGTTTTCCATGATCGCTGCAGTGCTTTCCTGATCCTGTGGCCATTGGGTCTTCGGCACGAAACGCCACCAGCGTCCGGCGAAACCATGCCGCATCAACCCGCCGGCCTGCGACCAGCTACCAGCGTCTGTGGGTTTGCTGGCGAGCCAGAAAAAGCCTTTGGAGCGCAGCAGTTTGCCGTTCAGCCACGGCCGATCAATAAAGCTGAAGAAACGTTGCGGGTGAAACGGGCGACGCGCGCGGAAGGCAGTGGAGGCGATGCCGTATTCGTCGGTTTCCGGCACATGCTCACCGCGTAACTCCTGCAGCCAGCCCGGCGCTTGCGCTGCTTTCTCGAAGTCGAAGCGGCCGGTGTTGAGGATCTTCTCCAACGGCACCTCGCCCATCACCATCGGGATGATTTCAGCCTGGGCATTGAGGCGCTTGAGGATCGCGATCAGCTCTTCGCGCTCGCTCTGGCTGATCAGGTCGATCTTGCTGATCAGCAATACGTCGGCAAACTCGATCTGTTCGATCAACAGATCGGTGATGGCGCGCTCGTCTTCCTCGCCGAGCATCTCGCCACGGGAGGCAAGGCTTTCCGCCGCCTGATAGTCCGGCAGGAAATTCATACCGTCGACTACAGTCACCATGGTGTCGAGTCGGGCGATGTCGGAGAGGCTTTGGCCATGTTCATCGCGGAAGGTGAAGGTTTCTGCGACCGGCAGCGGCTCGGAGATGCCGGTGGACTCAATCAACAAATAGTCGAAGCGACCTTCTCGGGCGAGCTTGCTGACTTCTTCGAGTAAATCTTCGCGTAACGTACAGCAGATGCAGCCGTTACTCATCTCGACGATTTTTTCTTCTGCGCGGTTCAGGCTGACATCACGCTGAACTTCGCTGCCATCGATGTTGATCTCACTCATATCATTGACGATGACCGCTACGCGCAATCCCTTGCGGTTACGTAGTACGTAATTCAAAAGTGTACTTTTTCCGGCGCCGAGAAATCCTGAAAGTACGGTGACGGGCAATTCGGCTGACATTGGATAATCCTCATAGGAAGGCAGGCGATTGGCGCTTTTGCCAGCGCTTGGCGTTTTTGCGCTTCATGCGAGGGTTTCGCTGAAGGTAAACGCTTGAAATCGGCCCGCTCAGGCTCAGTTATTATTTATGTTATAGTATAACAACATGAATAAACCAGCCCTGCTCTTGTCGTGCGCGATGAACAGCAGGAAGCTGAGCTAATCCCAGATTCGGAATCCCTGATGAAAACTGCGCTGAAATGCTCACTGTTGAGCCTTGGATTGCTGCTGGCTGGCAATGCGTGGGCGCAGTTACCGGCGCTCGCTGCCTGCACACGCAGCGCCAACCTGTTGGCATGCGTGGATGCCGAAGGGAACGCTTACAGCGTCAATACGGCCGGCACCACCCTTTACCTGCGCGGCTTTGAGAAGCATGGTCAACGCTATTGGGCGCAGACCAACAGTCGGTTTGGTCAACTGACGTTCTTCACCGGAATCGCCTCCGATGGCGAAGCCTGGGTTGGCTATACCCGACGTGTCGGCTGGACGACGATCAATCGCTTCTCCAGCTCTGGCGGCAGCAGCGCAAAATTCACCTGCAGCCGCATTACCGGATGTTAGACCTGCGCTTTCTGTTCCTCCCGCCGCCAGGCAAGGTAGCTGTCGACCGGCGGATTTTTTTCAAAATAACGCTGCAAGCCCTCAAATAAACCGTCGGCCACCGCCTGCTGGTGGCGTGCCGTGACCAGCCGCTGGCTGTCACGCGCATTGGAGATGAAACCGGTTTCGACCAGGATCGACGGAACATCCGGAGACTTCAGCACGGCAAATCCTGCCTGTTCCACGCGCTTCTGATGCAGTGTGGTGATGCCGGCGAGACTGCCAAGAACCGTGCTGCCGAGTTGCAGACTGGCAGCGATCGTAGCGTTCATCGACATGTCGAGAATGACCCCGGCCAGCATCGGATCCTTGTCTTTCAGATTGAGCAGGCTGGTAGCACCGAGCAGATCCGCGCCGTTCTCACGCTGCGCCATAAAGCGCGCTGTCGCCGATGTGGCACCGCCCTCGGACAAGCAATACACCGACGCACCCGACGCTGTGAGTCGTGGCGCGGCATCGGCATGAACCGACATGAACATGTCGGCCTTGTGCTGACGGGCGATCTCCACGCGTTTGCGCAAAGGCACAAAAAAGTCGTCATTGCGCACCAGCTTTACGTCGAAACCCTTCTCTTTCTTCAAGCGCTTGGCGAGCAGTTGCGCGATGGAAAGCACCACATCTTTTTCCCTTTCCCCCTTGGCACCGACCGCGCCGGGATCCTTTCCGCCGTGCCCTGGATCGACAACTACGATGATGTCGCGCTTAGGGTGAGCCCCCACCTTGAGTGTTTCACGTGGAACCATTGGTGCCGGTGGCGCCTCTTTTGCGCTGACCAAATCCAGAACCAAGCGATGACTTTGGCCATCCTGGGGCGCCAAAAGGAAGCTGTTCAGCAGTACCGGTTTGCTTAGATCGAGAACAATCCGCGTATCACTGCCGCCCAATGGGCCGGAGCGAATCGAACGAATGACCGTGCCATCCAATGCCAACTGGCTGAAATCTCCGCTCAACTTGGCACCGGACACATCAATCACCAGCCGCTCCGGAGCGCTGAGCGTGAAGGTTTTGTAGCGCACCGGCCCGCTCAGATCAAAAACCAATCGCAGCTTTTCATCAGAACGCCATAGCCGCGCGTTACGAATCTGGGTGGCTGAAACACTGAAAGGGAGGGTAAAGGCCGCACTGGCCAAAATCAGATTAAGTAGATGACGTCTGTGCATATGAAAGCCTGTTCATGAAAAAGGCATCGTGAATCGCATTGTTATAATGTAACATTGAATTCAATTAACACGATGGTCCTGAACATGAATTCGATGACACTTCCGGATATCGCCGCGCAATCCACTCGCCAAGCCCTGCCACTTGAATGGGTGGGCATGCGCGGCATCGCTTTACCTGTCTCATTGGAAGGCCAACGCCTAAGTGCCAAGGCAGATGCCGGAGTGAGTCTTGATGATGGCGAAGCGCGAGGCATCCACATGTCGCGGCTGTATTTGGCGTTGGCAGCGCTTGAGCAGGAAAGCCTTTCCCCGTCTTTGCTGCATCAGGTACTAAAACGTTTCCTGAACAGTCACGACGGTTTATCCAGCCGCGCCTACTTGAACATTCACACGGATTTGCTGTTGAAAAGGCCCGCGCTGATCAGCCCATTAGCCGGCTGGAAGTCCTATCCAGCGATCATTTCGGCCAGCCTGAAAAATCAGATGTTCCACGTGGAACTCAAAATCGAAGTGCCCTACTCCTCAACTTGCCCCTGCTCCGCGGCCTTGGCACGGCAGTTGATCCAGCAACAATTCATCGACGACTTCGCAAATAAAACCTTGCAGCACGCCGACGTTTTGGCCTGGCTCGGTTCGACTCAAGGCATTGTCGCTACACCTCACAGTCAACGCAGCATTGCGCAACTGCATATTTACCTCGACGAATTCGTTGATGAATTCCCCCTCATCGCCATCATCGATGACGCCGAAGCCGCCCTCGGCACCGCCGTGCAAACCGCAGTCAAGCGCGCAGACGAACAAGCCTTCGCCCTCGCCAATGGGCAAAATCTGATGTTCTGCGAAGACGCCGCACGTCGATTGAACCTCGCGCTTCGCCGCACACCCGGCGTTAATCAGTTCCATCTGCGAGTGATTCACGCCGAAAGCTTGCACGCCCATGACGCCGTCGCCGAAAGCCACTGGCAGCGTGAGCAAGCATGATCCGCTGCCAATCCTTGAGTTGGGGGACTCCAGGCCAACCGCTAACCGCCCCCCTGAATCTGGAACTGGACAGCGGTAGCTTGACCGCAATCATCGGCGCCAATGGCTGTGGTAAAAGCAGTCTTTTAAAAGTCATCGCCGGATTGCAGAAACCCTTGGCCGGCAAAGTCGCCCTGAGTGTTCCACGGCAAAGTGGATTGTCTTTCCTGCCACAGCAACAGCATCTCGATCGCCAATTCCCGATCAGCCTCGAAGAGCTGATTGCTGCCGGTTTCTGGGGGCGCCGACTTTCAACACAACTGCGCGCGCAACGTCTGAAAGACGCATTGGAAAACTGGCACCTGAGTGGACTGGAACAACGTCCGCTCATGGCGCTCTCAGGCGGCGAGTTGCAACGCGCCCTACTCGCTCGTTTGAGTCTGACCGACGCTCCCGTCCTGCTGCTCGACGAACCTCACGCCGCACTCGATGAACTTGGCCAACAGTTACTCTGGCAACACCTGCGCGCCTGGCACGGCGAAGGTCGAACGCTCGTCGTGGTCTGTCATGACCTCGCCGCCGTACGCCAGCACATCCCGCAAACCCTGCTGATTAAAAACCGCGAATGCGTGTACGGCGCCAGCGTCGAATTGATCCGGCAAACTCCTCACACACAGGTGGCCTGATGCTCACCGTCGCCCACTTCTGGCAACCGTTCAACGAGTTCGTGTTCATGCGCCGCGCGCTCCTTGGCGGATTGGTATTGGCATGTAGCACGGCACCACTCGGTGTGTTTTTGATCCTGCGACGGATGAGCCTGATCGGTGACGCGGTGGCTCACGGCATCCTTCCCGGCGCGGCATTAGGATTCTGGTTTGCCGGTTTGAGTCTGCCCGCCCTCACACTCGGAGGCCTCGGCGCCGGCCTGAGCATGGCCGGACTTGCCGCCTGGATCACCCGCAGAACCGGTCTGCGCGAAGACGCCAGTCTTGCCGCAATTTATCCAATCTCCCTCGCCAGCGGCGTACTGATCCTCGGCATCGCCGGCAAACGCCTCGACCTCCTGCACCTGTTGTTCGGCTCGGCTCTGGCCGTCGATGGACCGACACTCAATGGCATGTTGTGGGTTTCGGCATTCAGCCTGATTGCCATGGCATTGATCTACAGACCACTGCTGCTCGACACCCTCGACCCGCTGTTTCTGAGAACCGTGAGCCGGCTCGGCCCGCTCGCCCACGGCGTGTTCCTGACCCTCGTGGTGCTGAATCTGGTGATCGGTTTCCAGGCTATCGGCGCACTGATGGTGGTCGGGTTGATGATGCTTCCCGCCGCGGCCTCGCGATTCTGGAGTCGTCGCCTGCCGGTCCTGATTGCCATCGCCGCCCTGCTCGGTTGCCTCTCGGTCTGGTTCGGTCTGTTGCTGTCGTTCTACTACTCGCTGCCCAGTGGTCCGGCCATCGTGCTGGTCGCGGGCCTCGGTTATCTGCTGTCCGTGGTGTTCGGGCCGGTGCACGGCTTGCTGCGCCGCCCGCCTTTGCTCACATCCCAATGAGGTGTTTCCCGATGCGCGCTCTACTCGTGTTGTTCAGCCTGATGCTGTCGATGTCCTTGTCGGCGGCGGAAAAATTACCGGTGGTGACCAGCTTCAGCATTCTCGCCGACATGGTGCATCAGGTCGGCGGCGAACATATCCAGATCACCAACATGGTCGGCCCGGACGCCGACGCGCACACCTACGAACCGACGCCGGACGATGCCAAAGCGCTGCTCAGCGCCAAACTGATCATCAAGAACGGCCTCGGTTTCGAGCCGTGGCTGGATCGACTGGTCACCAGCACCGAGACCAAAGCCACGGTCATCAGTGCCAGCCATGGTGTGATTCCACGTTCACTGGATGAAGACGGTGAAACCGTTCCCGACCCGCATGCCTGGCACAATCTGGCGAACACCGAGCTGTACATCGCCAACATCACCAAGGCGCTGATTGCTGCCGACCCGGCGAACAAGGCCGACTACGAACGCAACAGCAAAACCTATCTGAAGCAGATCTACGCCCTGCTCGCTGAAGCTAAAACCAAACTCGGCTCGCTGCCCCCGGGCAACCGCAAGATCGTCACCAGCCACGATGCGTTCGGTTATCTCGGTCAGGCATACGGAATCGACTTCATGGCACCGCAGGGTTTGTCCACTGAGCGTGAACCCTCGGCTGCCGAAGTCGCAGCACTGATCACCCAGATTCGTCAGGCCAAGGTCAAAGCGGTGTTCATGGAAAACATCAAGGATGCGCGCCTGCTTAAACAGATCGCCGACGAAAGCGGCGCGCACATCGGCGGCACACTCTATTCGGATGCCCTCGCCGCCAGCGGCCCAGCCAGCACTTTCACCGGCATGTTCGAATACAACCTCAACACCCTTTACGACGCGCTGAGCCGACCATGATCCGCAAGAATCCTTCAGGTGATTTACCGCAGATCGCCGAGTCGGCCTACGTCGATAAAACCGCGATCATCTGCGGCAAGGTGGTGATCGGCGAGAACGTCTTCGTCGGCCCCTATGCGGTGATCCGCGCCGACGAAGTGGATGCGTCGGGCGAGATGGAGCCGATCACCATCGGTGCCAATTCGAACATTCAGGACGGTGTGGTGATCCATTCCAAATCCGGTGCAGCGGTGACCATCGGCGAGTTCAGCTCCATCGCCCACCGCTCGATCGTGCATGGACCCTGCGTGGTTGGCGACCGGGTGTTCATCGGCTTCAACAGCGTCCTGTTCAATTGCGTGGTGGGTAACGGCTGCGTGGTACGGCACAACTCGGTGGTCGATGGTCGCGATTTGCCGGATGCCTTTTACGTGCCCTCCACCACCCGCATTGGTCCGAACACCGACCTCTCGTTGTTTCCACCGGTGAGCGTCAGCGCTTCGGAGTTTTCCGAAGACGTGGCGCGCACCAACGTCGATCTGGTGCGCGGCTACAAAGCCTTGCAGAACGAGTTCTGAACCATGAGCAGCGTGCTGATTCGCAACGCCAGGCTGGTCAACGAAGGGCGTGAGTTCGACGCGGATCTGTTGGTCAGCAATGGACGCATCGTCAAGATCGCGCGCAGCATCGAAGGTGAAAACGCCACGGTGGAAATCGATGCCAACGGCCAATGGCTGCTGCCGGGGATGATTGATGACCAGGTACATTTTCGTGAGCCGGGTGCCCCGGCCAAGGGCAGCATTCACAGAGAATCGCGTGCGGCGGTTGCCGGGGGCATCACCAGTTTCATGGACATGCCCAACACCGACCCGGCGACCCTCAACCTCGAAGCGCTGGCGGATAAAAAGCGTCGAGCGGCGATCAATTCGGTGGCCAATTACGGCTTTCACTTTGGGGTGAGCCGCGACAACCTCGACACGGTCGCCGCGCTCAATCCGTGTGAAGTGGCCGGGGTGAAAGTGTTCATGGGCGCCTCGACCGGCAACATGCTGGTGGACGATCCGCAGATTCTCGAGCGGCTGTTTGCCGAGGTGCCGACGATTCTCTTGGCGCACTGCGAACACACGCCGAGCATCGACGCCAACGCGGCCAATCTGCGAGAGTTGTTCGGCGATCGTATTCCGCCCGCCGCTCACCCGCTTATTCGCAATGCCGAGGCGTGTTATCGATCCTCATCACTGGCGGTGGAATTGGCCAAACGTCACGGCACACGTCTGCATGTTTTGCACCTGACCACAGCACGTGAACTGGCGTTGTTCGAGGACAAACCGTTGGCGCAGAAACGCATCACCGCTGAAGTGTGTCTGCATCATTTGTTGTTCGATGATCGTGACTATCCAAACCTCGGCAACCTGATCAAGTGCAACCCGGCGATCAAGAGTCAAAGCGATCGTGATGCTTTGCGTGAAGCTTTGAACAGCAATCGGCTGGACGTTATCGGCAGCGATCATGCGCCGCATACCTGGGAAGAAAAGCAGCGGCCCTACGCGCAAGCGCCTTCAGGATTGCCACTGGTGCAGCATGCATTGCCGGCGCTGATGGAGTTGGTTGCGGATAGGGTTCTGCCAATCACGACCTTGGTAGCGAAGATCAGCCATCGTGTCGCGGATCTGTTTGCGATTCCGGATCGTGGTTATTTGCGTGAGGGGTATTGGGCGGATCTGGTGCTGGTTGAGGCGCAGACGCTGGAGGTCGATCGGCAACCGATTCTGTCGCAGTGCGGCTGGACGCCGTTTGCCGGACGCAGCTTTCGGTATCGGGTAAATACGACGATTGTGTCGGGGCAGATTGCCTGGCGGGAGGGTCGGGTGAATGACGGGTGTCGGGGGTTGGCGCTGAGGTTTATGCGCTGAATGTTATGACGCTTTCGCGAGCAGGTGCGACGATTCGACCTGCTCGCGAAGCTTTTAGGCTCTAGGCTTCACAGCGCCGCAATCCTGGCCGAGCCAAACCGCGCGCGTCTCCAGACTGCCCTTCTGGTTGATCCCGATCGCATTGAACGTGCCATTGGCCACCGTGGTGAACTCACGATCACTGAGGAACGTCGCCACGCCAGTGCCCTGCGCTTTCGGGCAACTGAAACGGAATTTCCACTGGTTACCGGTGCGATCGGTGATCTGCTGTTTGCAGCCCGATTGTGGATCGGCCAATGGAATGTCGTTGGTTGCCACCTGCTCCGGCGTCAGACACGCGCGGATGCCCTTGCCGCCGATATTGATGCCGTTCTTCTCCAGCGCCGCGCGCTGTTGCGGGGTCATCTGGCCTTGCAGTTGGCCGAGGATCGATTGCACATCCATTGGCTGGTCATCGACCTTGACGTTGCTCGAGGTCATTTCCCACAGCCCTGGCTGCAGCATCTGCGCTTGCGCAACCACCGGCAATGCCAAACCCAGACCCAGCGCCAAACCCAGCAGACGAACGTTCATCGAGAAACTCCTGATCAGTAGTGGCCGTTAGACGCCGGCCGATTGCTTCGGTTCATGCGCCAATTAAATAGCGACATTCGCCACAGAACATGGTCTGTTAAGCATTGAATCTTCCGGAGCAAGGCTGCCCCATGGATTATTTTGGACCGCACATTTTCGGTTATCTGATTGCCCTGTTGCATACCCTCGGCCTGATCGCCGCCGTCCACGCGGTGCTCACCGTGCGCACGGCTCAAGGCTCGATTGCCTGGGCATTGTCGCTGATCTTCATTCCTTATCTCACGCTTATTCCGTATCTGGTGTTCGGCCGCAGTACCTTCGACGGCTACATCAAGGCGCGACGCCAGGCCAACGAACAAATGCGCCAGGCCATTTCCGAACTGAACTGGCGCCCGTGGGTGGAGGAAGCTCTGACCGCTCGTGCCTCGAATGCCTACGCGTCGTTGCGGGCGATGCCCAAACTCGGACGCATGCCGTGTCTGGCAAACAACGAAGTGCAGTTGTTGATAAACGGTACGGCAACTTTTGATGCGATCTTCCAGGCCATCGATCAGGCGAAAGAAGCCGTGCTGATCCAGTTTTTCATCATCCACGATGACCGCTTGGGCCAACGTCTGCGCGACATGCTGCTGAAGAAAGCCGCCGAAGGCGTGACGATTCATCTACTCTACGACCGCATCGGCAGCCACGCCCTGCCGCATAGTTACGTGCAAGCGCTGCGCGATGGCGGCGTCGAGGTCAAAGCGTTCGCCACGCGCAGCGGTTGGCTTAATCGCTTTCAGGTCAACTTCCGTAACCACCGCAAAATCGTTGTGGTCGATGGTGTCGTCGGCTTCGTCGGCGGACACAATGTCGGCGACGAGTATCTGGGTGAAAAACCGCCGCTGGCGCCGTGGCGCGATACCCACGTTAAAGTCCGTGGCCCGGTGGTGGCGTGCATGCAGGAATCCTTCGCCGAAGACTGGTTCTGGGCGGCGCGAACGTTGCCGCCGCTGATCCTGCCGGATCAATACCCGGATGACGGCGTGCTCTGCCAACTGCTCGCCAGCGGCCCCGCCGATGCCTACGAAACCTGTTCGCTGTTCTTTGTCGAAGCGATCCACGCGGCAACGGAACGGGTGTGGATCACCAGCCCGTATTTCATCCCCGACGAAGCGGTATTCGCCGCGTTACGGCTGGCGGTACTGCGCGGTGTCGATGTGCGTTTGCTGCTGCCTTCACGTCCCGACCATCGCATCGTCTACGCGGCCTCCAGCTTGTACGCCTTTGAAGCCGTGCGCGCCGGCGTCCGGGTGTTCCGTTACGAACCCGGGTTTCTGCATCAGAAAGTGGTATTGATCGACAGCGAGATCAGTGCGATCGGCAGCGCCAACCTCGACAACCGCTCGTTCCGGCTGAATTTCGAAGTGATGTTGCTGACCGTCGACAGTGTTTTCGCTGCCAGCGTGGAAGAGATGCTTAACGAGGATTTCGCGCAGGCCTACGAGGTTGCCAAAGAAGAAAGCCGGGAGGTCCACCGCCTGCAACAAGTCGGCATGCGGATCGCCCGGCTGATTTCGCCGATTCTTTGAAACCCTCTCCCCGCGAGGAGAGAGTTTCGCGCGGCATCAAGGATTGTAGATATCGTCGCGGGTCCATGGCAGTTCATGGCTGCCATCCGGATGCGCTTTCACCGCGAGTATCTGGTGCAGGTTGATCCAGCCGCGTGCAAACGCGTACGCACAACCGGCCAGGTACAAACGCCAGATGCGCAGTGCTTGATCGGGCACCAGTTTGCCAGCCGCTTCGAGGTTGTCTTCCAGCCGCTCACTCCAGTGATCGAGCGTACGCGCGTAATGCAGGCGCAGGCTTTCGACGTCGACAATTTCCAGCCCGGCTTCGCTGATCTCGGCGGAGATCATCGACAAGTGCGGTAGCTCGCCGTTGGGGAATACGTACTTCTCGATGAAATCCCCGGCACCGCGCCCCACCGGACGGCCGTCGGTGTGTTTGGCGGTAATGCCGTGGTTCATCACCAGCCCGCCCTCCTTCACCGCACCGAACAGGGTTTTACCGTACTCGGCGAGATTGGCGTGGCCGACGTGCTCGAACATCCCCACGCTGACGACTTTGTCGAAACGCCCGTCTTGCGGCAAATCGCGGTAATCGAGCAACTGCAGTTCGATCTGGTCTTCCAGGCCTTCGGCTTTAACTCGCTCGCGCGCCAGTTCCAGTTGTTCCTTGCTCAGGGTGATGCCAAAGACCTTGGCGCCGAATTCACGCGCGGCATACCGCGCCAACCCGCCCCAACCGCAGCCGACATCCAGCAAATAGTCGCCCGGCTGCAAACGCAGCTTGCGACACAGATGGCGGAATTTGGCTTGCTGCGCCTGCTCCAGGGTTTCGCTGCCCGTTTCGAAATACGCGCAGGAATACGCCATGTCGCTGTCCAGCCAGAGCTGGTAAAACGCGTTGGACAAATCGTAGTGGTAGGAAATGGCTTTGGCGTCGGCTTCCTTGTCGTGCAAGACCCGCACCGGCTGATTGTCGTCATCGTCACCGAGCAACGCGTTGCTCAATTCGTCGCAGACCCGGATGACCTCGCTGATCGAGCCCTCCAGCTCAAGTTTGCCTTCAACGAATGCCGCTCCGAGTGCATCAAGGCTTGGATGGGTGAACTGGGTGACCATCTGCGGGTCCTTGACCACGATGGTGACGCTGGGCGCCGGCCCCAGGTTGAACTCATGGCCGTCCCAGAGTCGCAGTCGAAGCGGTAGCTGCAGATTCTGTAAGGCCGGTGGAAGTTGCGCGAGCATGGAAAATCCCCCTTGTTTCAGACCGTCAGATCTGAGGGTAGACCATCCTTGAAAAATAGCAGGCTATCGATTTGATTAGCCAAATCTATCGTTGCAGGCGCTCCAGCAAACCGTCCTGGACCCACTGTTTCAGCCAGGTAACGGCTTGCAGCGCAGCGCCCTCACCATAAGTGACTGCTAACTCTGCGCACAGTTCGGAGAAATTCCAGGCCTGGTTCAACAGCCCATCAAGGGCATCGGCCTCAGCGCTTGCGAGGCTGCGATAACTGCACACCAACTCACTGCGCCAGATAACACAGACTTGTGGCGATGCCAGCGCCTGGCTCTCGGGAAAATCCGCTTCAGCCTTTACCGAGCGCCATATCGCAACACTGTTGTATGCGCACCGCAGCCATTGCAGGGAAGGCGCCGGTTTGACTTGCAGGGTCGGCCATTCTTCGGCGGCGAGCGTCGCCATTGCATCGATCGTCAGTGGCGTGCCTGCCGGGGAATCGAATGCCAGAGTGAACGCCCATTCCAGCGCGGCCAATTCAGCCAGCGGAGCACTTTGCTCGCGCACCAGATGCTCGCGGATGAAATCTTCAAAGCCTTTGCCCAGCCAGCGCAGGCTGTAATGAGCTGACGGCTGTTGGCGAATGTACGCCGTGGCGAGCTGATCAAACTCTGCGTCACCCAGCCAGTGCCAGATCGTTGGAAAGTCATTGCGCAGTACGTCCAGCAGACGCGCCTTGTAGGCGTTGTGATAAATCGCCAGACCAGTACCGACATTCAGTGTCGGCCCGCCAATCAGGCTGTTGCCCAAGCCAGCATCCGCCGCCGTTTCATCCAGCAGAAACGCCTCGAATGCCAACTGCCATTCATTCAGGCGCATGGCTGTCTCCCGGTCAGGACTTGGTCGCCCAGTTCACGCGCGGTGCGCAACTCATCGAGCAGCTCTTCGAAAGGCGGGAAATGATCGTCGCGCTCCAGCAATGTCGCCACCGGGCCGAAGTGTTCCAGCGTGCGCTGATACAACGCCCAGACCGGATCGCTTACCGGGTGGTCGTGGGTATCGATGACGTAGTCGCCGTAATCACTGTGGCCGGCAAGGTGCAACTGGCGGACTTTGTCAGTCGGCAGACTTTGAATGAAGGTCCAGGGATCGAAACCATGATTGCGTGAACTGACATAGACGTTGTTCACATCCAGCAGTAACTCACAGCCAGTCGCTTGGCTTAGCGCGCCAAGAAACTCCCACTCGGTGAAATCATCCGCGGCAGCGCGTACGTAACTGGAGACGTTTTCCAACACCAGCGGCCGCTGCAGCACGTCCTGCACCTGAGCCACGCGGCCAGCAATGTATTCGAGACTTTCTTCGGTGTATGGCAGCGGCAACAAGTCATGCAACTGATGGGCGTTGCCGCGGCTCCAGCACAAGTGATCGGAGATCCACGCGGGTTTGATCCGCTCGGCCAATTGTTTGAGCTGCTTGAGGTAGTCCGGATCGAGGGCATGCGGCCCGCCGATGGACAGGGAGACGCCGTGCATCACCAGTGGGTAGCGTTCGGCGATGGCGTCCAGGTAGTACAGGGCTTTGCCGCCCGGCACCATGAAATTTTCCGAGACCACTTCAAACCAGTCGACATCAGGCGACTGTTCGAGGATCTGCTGGTAGTAAGTACTGCGCAATCCCAGGCCATAGCCGAGGAAGGGATGTGAAGCGGACATGAGCCGACTCCTGCAAAAAAAGTGGCCGCAGTGGCCTGAACCACTGCGGCGGCACTTGGCGGTCAGTTATTCGCCGACCTTGCCACCGGCTTTTTCGCAAGCCGATTGAGTCATCGCTTTGAAGCCCTGGCCTTTGCAGGCGCCCATGCCTTTGCAGGCGTGGTCTTTGGTTTTGCAGTCGTTCTGGCCTTTGCAGGCGTTGACGCCGTAGCAGTGAACGTTGGCATCGGCAGCCATCGCGTTGGTGGCAATACCGGCAAACATCGTGGCGGCGGCGAAAGCGAGAGCAGCACCAGCAGCAGCGGTCTTGATGGTCATTTTTCTTATCCTCGGTAATCGTCAGGGGTGTCGGCTGGAAGGTTGTTCAGTCCCGACATAGCACTAGAGAAGGCTGCCCTTGTGGCGTTACAGAGGCTGCGAAAATAATTTCAATGGTCTTTCTCGAGCTTGAGCAAAGGCTCCTGAAAGCGCAGCAAGCGCCCGGCATTGCCCAGCACCAGCAGCGTGCTGAGGTTATGCAGCAGCGCCGCAATCATCGCCCCCGCAGCGCCGAGCCAGCCGAATGCGGCAAACACCACGATCGCCAGCGTCCAGCCCAGGCCAATGATCACGTTGACTTGCAACGTCCGCCGGCACTGCCGGCTCAGTCGCACGCAGGTGCCGAGCCGGCGCAGGTCGCTTCCGATCAGCACGATGTCGGCCGAGGCCAACGCAATGTCGGCACCGCCCGCCCCCATCGCGACGCCCACCACGCCAGCCTTCAGTGCCAGCGAATCGTTGATGCCGTCGCCCACCACCATCGGGCGGAAACCGTCATCGATTTCCTTGAGCACACGATTGAGTTTGTCCTCGGGCAACGCTTGCGCCTGCACCTCGTGCAAACCGACATCTTTGGCCAAGGCCTGAGCAACGCTGTGGCGGTCACCCGTCAGCAACAATTGCCGCCCCAAACCCAACTCGCGCAATTCGCCGAGGGCGAAACGCGCTTCCGGTTTGATGCTGTCGGCCAGCAATAGCCAGGCGAGGAATTCACCGTTCAGCGCCAGTCCGGCAATCGGGCCATCGTGTTCGGGAACTGCCGTGGTGGCGATGCCCAACTGTGCGAACAACTCCGGACGGCCGAGCGCTGCTTCGCCCTGCGCGGTCATGGCGACGACCCCGAGGCCTTGGCGCTCGTGAATATCAGTCAGCGCCACACAATCCTGCGGACTGACCAACCCGGCGAGTGCGCGACTGACCGGATGACTGCTGGCCGCGCCGAGGCTGGCGGCCAGCGCCCGCACACTGGAAGAGTCCGCGCGCGGGCTGCTGATCGACTGTAAGTGCAGGCTGCCATACGTCAGCGTGCCGGTCTTGTCGACCACCAGCGAAGTCAGATCAGCGAGCTCTTCGAGGAACGCCGAGCTGCGGATCAGAATGCCGTGGCGCGCGGCCACCGCTACCCCGGCAATCGCCGTGGCCGGCGCCGACAACACCAAGGCGCACGGACACGCGGCAACCAATACCGCGAGCATCGCTTGCGCGTTGTTGGTGATGAACCAGGTCACCGCCGCCAGCAACAACACCAGCACCATATAGCTGCCGGCATAGCGCTCCAGCAATCGGGTGATCGGTGGTTTCGAACGTTCGGCGTTTTGCATCAGCGCGATGACTTTACCGAGGGTCGACTCTTCGCCGGTGCGGGTGACTTCGATGCGCAGCAGGCCATCCAGATTGATCGCGCCGCCGAACACGGTCATGCCGACACCCGCCTCCACCGGTACCGATTCACCGGTAATCGAAGCTGTGTCGAGGCTGGCCTGGCCGGACAACACACGACCGTCCGCCGGGATCCGATCACCTGCACGAACTTCAACGCTGTCACCGGGTTTCAGCGTGCCATTGTCGACTTCGATGATCGTCCCGTCCGCCTGAATCTTGCGGGCATGGCTGCGGGTCAATTGGCCGAGGGCGTGAATCGCTTCCTGCGAACCGATGACACTGCGCTCTTCCAGCACATGGCCGAAGATCATGATGATCGGCAGCAGCGCCGCCGTGAGTAAATCCCCGGTCGCCCAGGCCCCGAGCATCGCCAGAGCAATCAGTTGATCGGTAATGCCGTGCAGGCTCGGATAACGCAGGCTGTACCACGCCGAACGCATTACCGGCACGGCCACTAATAAGGAAGCGAAACCAAGCAGCAACTGACTCACGCCGCTCTGCTCCGGCAGCAGCCAACGCCAGATCAGGCCGAGCCCGAGCAGGCCCAACGCGAGCATGGCCAAGGTCAGTTGGCGCGCGGCGCGGCGTTGTTCGGCCGACGACAGCAGGCTCGGCGCAGCGGTGGTTGCACTCATTTTGTCGCTCCCTGAATGATCAGGCGGGAATCGTCTTTCGGATCGACCGTGGTCACCGAGCCGGCCTGGCCGAGAATCTTCGGCATGCGCTCGCGATACAAACGCAGGAGCATTTGCGGGTCGGTGCCCTGCTGTTGTGCCTTGGCCAGACTCAACACCGTTGCCGTGTCCGCCGAAGCTTTGGCCAAACGCTCACCCGCTTGTGCGTGCGCAACCTGCAATGTGCGGTCAGCCTGTTCGTTGGCGGTCTGGGTGAGCTTTTCTGCATCGGTCCGCGCGTTGGCTACGGCTTTGTCGGCTTGCTGACTGGCAGTCAACACCGCATTGAAAGCGCTGACCGCAGGATCCGGCAGGCTCGATTGCACATCGACCCGGGCCACTTCGACACCGATGCCCTGCCCGCTCGCCTTCAATTCAGCGAGGCGCTGATTGATGCCTTGCACCAGATCACCGCGCAGTCGCTCGCGACGTTCAGCGGCCTGATTGTCGGCACCGATCAATTCCGGACGGGCAACCAGAATGGTGTCCAGATCGCGCGCAGCGGTGAGTGCGACGGCACTGCGGGTGACCAGACGATCCAGTGCCGGCAACACATGATCGCCCTGCAACACGAAATCATACGGGGCGGTGACTTTGTAAAACACCCGCACATCCAGTTGCACAACGCCGGCGTCACCGGTCAATAAATAACCAGAGCCCGCCAGCGCATCACTGATCGGCACAGCGAATGAAGCGACCCGATCGGCTTTGATCGCCTCATCGCTGCGCAACAGGTTTTCCACTCGACGCTCGATGACCCGGTCGGCTGCCGGCAGCAAAATGACTTGCTCGAATGGCTGTGGCCACGCCAATAACAGCCCCGCATTTTGAATGCGGTCCAGCGCTCCCAAGTGCAAAACCACGGCACGATTTTGCGGATCAATCTGCCGCACATTGGAAACCGCCCACGCCAACGCGGCCAACAATGTCACCGCATACAGCGCAATAAACGCCAAACGACCGGCCTGAATCCACGGGCTGTTCAGCGAATGTGTTCCACGTGGAACTTCTTCACTCATGGCTGCGATCCGGGTGTGCTGTCGATTGTCGGCGGGCCATCAACCAACACGCGGAAAGGCGCAGCATCGGTACGCAGAATCAGTTTCGTGTCAGGGCTGACGATGGTGCCGAGGGTGTCCAGTGAACGCAGCAAGTTGTAGAGCTGCGGCGAACTGGCGTACGCACGCCCGTAGATTTGCGCGGCTTCGACGCGCGATTGCGCTTCAATGTCGGCGGCCTTCACCGTTGCGTCGGCTTGCACAATCCGCGCATCGCGCTCGGCGGCGGAGCGGATTTGCGCCGCTTCGCGTTTGCCAATCGCCGTGCGTTCGGTGGCAATGGTTTCACGCTCGGCGCGCATGCGGTCGACCGTGGCGGTGAGTGTCACCGACGGCAAGGTCAATCGTTCGATGCCCACCTGGACCACGCGCACCCCGTAGGTGGCAAGCAATTGCTGATCGATCTGCTGACGCAATTGAGCTTCAAAATCGGCGATGCGCACCTGACTGGCGTCGGTGTTGACCAGACTCGCCAGATCAAAACTGCTGGCCGTGGTTTCCAGCGCCGAGCCGACAAACGTACGAATCTGCCGCGCCGCTTCGTCCGGTTGGTTCTGCACGGCGCGCATGAAGCGCTGCACATTGTCCGGGTCGCCCTGCACCTGCCACGCCACGTAAGCCTGGACAATGATGCGCAAACCGTCGCGAGTACCGACATCCTGTAAACCGCTAGAGGTGGTACGCAGGCGCAGATCTACCGGAATCGCCGCTTCGAATGGCGCCGGCCAGCGCCAGCTCAAGCCCGGATCGAGCAACACCCGCGACGGATTACCAAAACGGGTAATGACCGTGGCTTCACCCGAGCGCACTTGCACCAGACTCGCCGCCGCAATGGCAAACGCCACCAGCAACGCCGCCCAGCCCATGCGCCGCCACGGGAAAGGACCCGCCTCTGCCGGCGCGCCGTGGTGGTGATGCCCGTGATGATGGTGATGCCCGCCGTGGCCGTGATCGTGGCCGCCGTGGTCATGATGATCGTGAGTGTGCGACTGGCTCAATGGGCAACTCCTGGTTGAGCGGTGGTGCGCGCTGGCGTTGGGTCTGCCGGCAGCGTGAACGTACGCAGGTCGATGGTCGGTGCGTTGCTGCTGCCGCCAAGTCGATGATCAAGCACAAGCAACCTGGCTTTGCTCAGGCCTTGGCTGAGCTGACTAAAGTATTGCTCCAGCACGAATGCCTGGCCGGCACTGGCGTAGGCTTTCTGTTCGGCGGTGAATTTCAGGTCCGCAGCCTGCGCCGCCGCCTGGGTTTCACGCGCGTTGGCGCTGGCCTGATCGCGCGCGAGGCTGGCCTGCAACTGCGCCTGATTACTCGCTTGCGCCGCAGCGCCACGCTCACGCGAGATCAACGCCTGCGCACCAATCTGCGCCGCTTGCACACTGTGATAGGCATTGGCTGCGCCGGCCGGCGGATGAATCGCCTCGACCACGGTCGCCAGGATTTCCACGCCACTGTCGAGTGTCTGCAGGTCTGCTTGCACTGCGCGACCGATTTCCTCGCCCAACCCTACCCGATCAGCACCGAGCAATCCGTCGAGGGTGCGCGAGGCAAAGTCATGCACCAGAATCCGGCTGGCCGTGCTGCGAATCAGCGTGGGTACGTCGGCGCTGTTGTAGCTGGCGGCCAGTGCCGCCTGATCGGTCAGGCCAATGCGATAAACGAAGCGCACGTCCATGTTGACGATCTGAAAGCTCTGCTGCGCGCCACGGCTGCTGGCGATAACTTGGGACTTATCATTGACGTGGCTGGCATCCCACAGGCGATTGGCCGTGAAGGGCGCAGGACCTTCGGCAGGCCCCGGTTGCACCGCCAGCGGGTTTTCGACGCTGGTCGCCAACTCGTGCACCACGCCGTTTTCAATATTGATTACTCGCCCCAATGGCCAAGGCAATCCCGTATGCAAACCGGGGCCGAACACTTCAACCGGTTTGCCGAAACGCTCGTAGATGCCACGACCTTGCAGGGGTATTTCATGAATGCCGGTGAGTAACCAACCGAGCGCGGCGATCAGCAACAACACTGGCAAAAACGCGCGGCGCATGTAGCTGAACGCCCAGATCTGGCGCAAATCAATACCAAACCGGTTGTGCAATTCATCCTGCAACGCAAGCAACGGTTGCGGTGGCCAGCGCAGCAGGTCGGCGACAAAACTGCGCGCCAGCAGGGTCGGCTCAAGCAGTTCACGGCGTGGACTGAACACCGAGAGCACGGCTCGCAATAGCAGCTCGATCGCGACCAATCCCGGCAAAATACCGATCAACACCGCCAGCCGTATAGGCCACACAACGCTCTCGCTGGCGAACAATAAACACAACGCACTGAGCAGCAAACTGATGATTGCCACCCGCGTCAGCTGCGCCAGTGTTCCGGCTTCGGGCCATTGCGCGGGACTTTCCTGCGCCAGGTGACGCTCCAGTACCAGCAACGCAAACGCCAGCAGTAACGCCAACACCGCACCGACGGTGGCCGACAAACCCACGGCGGCCGGCGGTAATGCGAGGTTCCATACCTGCTCGATACTTGACACTGCCAATAGCGCCCAAGCGCCCAGCCACAGTGTCGCGGCACCCATCTGGCCGAGCAGATACAGGCTGCGCTGACTCAAGCGTTCCAGCAGCCGCTCGTACCAGCCATCTGGCGCGGCCTGCTCGTCCACCGATTGAGGAACTGCCGCCAGCGGATTGATCACCCTTGCCCGCCACGCAGCCACCCACCAGGCCGCTTGCAACCCGCCGACCAACACCAGCAATGCCGCACTCTGATTGATCAACAGCGGCAGCCACAGCGATTGCGGTGCAAACAGCCCGACAAAAAAAGCCAGCACCCAACCCGCACCGGCAAGACTGCCAAAGCCAATGGCCCAGCGTCGTAATCGCCGTCCTTGCGCTGCCGCTTGTTGAAAGCGCGGCAATCCGCTCACTTGCGTGCCATCAACCTCCAGATCGACTTGCATATCACCCCAAAATCTTCGGCTCGCTGTTCATATCGTTACGATATAACGAAAAGCGTGAAATATTCGTACACAATTGCGCTTATCTAAAGACGCCCAACCTGTCGCTTGCCTGAAGCCTTGACCGAAATGCCCAGAAACGCACATATTACGTGCGTAATTTTATCCGAGAACTACTTTTAGCGATCGCATCCATCGAACTGGAGTAAGCGCATGAACAACTATGACGTGGTGATTCTGGGTGGCGGCCCCGGTGGTTATAACGCGGCGATCCGCGCCGGCCAGTTGGGCCTCAAGGCCGCGTGTGTCGAAGGTCGCGCAACCCTCGGTGGCACCTGCCTGAATGTCGGTTGCATGCCCTCCAAAGCCTTGCTGCATGCCTCGGAGCTGTACGATGCAGCGATGGGTGCGGAGTTCGCCAACCTCGGTATCGAAGTCAAACCGACGTTGAATCTCGCGCAAATGATGAAGCAGAAAGATGAAAGCGTGGCAGGCCTGACGAAGGGTATCGAATTCCTCTTTCGCAAAAACAAGGTCGACTGGATCAAGGGCTGGGGCCACATCGACGGCCCGGGCAAGGTCACGGTAACCGCCGATCAGGGCAGTAAGGTCGAGCTGACCGCCAAGGACATCATCATCGCCACCGGCTCCGAGCCCACTCCCCTGCCCGGTGTCGAGATCGACAATAAATGCATTCTGGATTCCACCGGCGCGCTGTCGCTGAGCGAAGTGCCCAAACACCTGGTGGTGATTGGTGCCGGTGTCATCGGCCTCGAACTCGGCTCGGTGTGGCGGCGTCTGGGCGCGCAGGTCACCGTGGTCGAATACCTCGACCGCATTTGCCCCGGCGTCGATGGCGAAGCGGGTAAAACCTTGCAGCGCTCGCTGAGCAAACAGGGCATCACCTTCAGACTGAGTTCGAAAGTCACCAGCGCCACCTCCTCAGCCAGCGGCGTGCAGCTCAGCGTCGAGCCCGCCGCCGGTGGTACCGCCGAGTTACTGGAAGCCGATTACGTGCTGGTGGCCATCGGTCGCCGTCCGTACACCCAAGGCCTGGGTCTGGAGAACGTTGGCCTGAGCACCGACAAGCGCGGCATGCTCGCCAACAAGCAGCATCGCACTGAGGCCGCTGGCGTCTGGGTCATCGGCGACGTGACATCCGGCGCGATGCTCGCGCACAAGGCCGAGGACGAAGCCATGGCCTGTGTCGAGCAGATCCATGGCAAGGCTGGCGAGGTCAATTACGACCTGATCCCCAATGTCATCTACACCAAACCGGAGCTGGCCAGCGTCGGCAAGACCGAAGAGCAGCTCAAGGCCGAAGGGCGCGCCTACAAGGTTGGCAAGTTTCCGTTCACCGCCAACAGCCGGGCGAAGATCAATCATGAAACCGAGGGTTTCGCCAAAGTCATCGCTGACGAACGCACCGATGAAGTGCTCGGTGTGCATCTTGTCGGCCCGAGCGTCAGTGAAATGATTGGCGAGTTTTGTGTGGCGATGGAATTCAGCGCGTCGGCCGAGGACATTGCGCTGACGTGCCATCCACACCCGACGCGCTCCGAGGCGTTGCGTCAGGCGGCGATGAATGTCGAGGGGATGGCGACGCAGATGTAGGTGGCCACCCAGCTCCCACAGTTGACCGTGTTCCTGCTGGAGAACTGCGCTCGAATGTGGGAGCGAGCTTGCTCGCGAAGGGTGCGACTCGGTCTACAGCGGAAGATGCCCCAACGGCAAAGCACCCGGCGTCTTCACCGTGTGGATCGCAAAGTTGCTGCGAATATCGCTCACGCCCGGCAACTTCAACAGGCAGCCGCTGAGAAAGCGGTCATACGCGCGCAGATCCGGCACCACCACTTGCAGCAGAAAATCCGATTCGCCCGACACCAGAAACGCTGAAATCACTTCCGGCAACGCGGTCACGGCTTTGTAAAACGCTTCGGCCTGCTCGTCGTTATGCCGCTCGACCTTGACCCCGACAAACACCGTCAGCCCCAACCCGACTTCGTCGCGATCCAGATTGGCCTGGTAGCCGCGAATCACCCCGGCCTCCTCAAGCATGCGCACTCGGCGTAAACATGGCGACGCCGACAGCCCGATTTCGTCTGCCAGCTCAACGTTACTCAAGCGACCGTTGCGTTGCAGGGCGGCGAGAATCTTGCGGTCGAAAGCATCCAGTTTCATCGTTGGCAGATCCTGATCGTCATGGTGCTGAAAACCAGCAGGTTATGCCAAAGCTGCGTACTTTTGAAGCGGACTACGCAAGCACCTGCCCCACCCTTCGGCTCTAGACTTGGCTCACCGAATCGACAACGAAAGGGCTGTGGCATGGCGAGTCTCTGGCTGTTTTTCCTGGCATTGGCGGTGGTTTATCTGCTGCCCGGCCCGGACATGATCCTGCTCCTGCAAACCGGCGCCCGTCAGGGTCGCGGCGCGGCGTTGGCCACGGCGGTCGGCCTGGGAATTGCCCGCGGCTGTCATGTGGCGCTGGCGGCGTTGGGTTTGGCGGCGCTGTTCAAGGCCGCGCCCTGGACGTTTGAGGTGGTGCGCATGGCGGGCGCGGCGTATCTGCTGTGGATCGGCGTTCAATGCTTGCGCAGTACGCTGCTGCCGAACCTGACTGCTGGCTATATTGCCAATACGCAGGGGCAATGGCGCGAGGCGATCCGGCGCGGTTTGCTGACCAATCTGCTCAACCCCAAAGCGCTGCTGTTCTGCTCGGTGCTGTTGCCGCAATTCATCGTCGCCGACGGCGCACCGGTACTGAGCCAATTCGCCGTGCTCGGTGCGCTATTGGTCGGCGTCGGCCTGCTGTTCGACAGCGCTTATGCGCTGACCGGCGCCGCATTGGGCCGCTGGCTGCAACACAGCCCAACGGCGCAACGGGTTCAACAATGGCTGTTCGGCAGCCTGTTGATCGGCTTCGCGGTGCGCCTGACCTTCGTCCAGCAGGCTTAGCCTTTGCGCACCTTGCGCTGACGTCGCGAGATCAACAGCAACGCGGCCGCCGTGACCAACACAATGGCGCCGATCTGCACCGGCCACTTGTACGGTCGCAGCGATGAGCGCACGGCATCCGTTACTTGGGTCACGTAGCGTTTGTCGGCGTTTCCGAAGTCCGGGTACGGGCACTGATTGCCGAAATCCACCGCCCACGGTACGAACGGGCCTTCTTTGATGTAACGCTGATACAGCGCGCTCTGATCGTCCAGGCTGCTGTTCCAGCCGGCGGCGTTGCACAGTACAGCGGCAAACGCCTGACTGGTGTGTGGCAGATTGTCAGCCGCGCGCCCGGCCAGTTCGGTGGCAACGAAACGGTAGTGATAGCGCTGATCCGGTTTCGCCTCGCTGGCGACCTGACGTTGCACTTCGGCGTCGCTGACCAGCGGGCCGACTTTCAGCTCCGTGGTTTCCAGGCTGTAATTGCCTCCGAACGTGGCGTAGTCCGGAGCCATCTCGTAACCGAGAATATCCATGCCCCATTCGCGCGCCGTCCACGCCGCGTTGTACAGCGCACTGGCACGCTTGGTCGGCCACCAAGCGGCATCGGCTTTCAAGCGTTGCTCGCCGTAGAGGCGAGCCTTGTTTTGCAGGTCGGGATTGTCGAAGTAAACCACCGCATCGGCGTAATGGCCTTCACGCAACAAGCGGCGCCCGAGCAGATTGCGCAGGCTGGCGGCGACGGGCAGCGGCACGTAGTTGTCGCGCTGCTGCTGGGTCAACGCTGGCGGCGCCGGTACGTTTTCATCGACGTAGCGTTTCAGTTCATCAACCGTCAGCACCCGTTCGGCCACGGTCGCGGCGTCAAACCAATAAGTGCTGTTGCTGCGATACAACTGCACGAAGGCTTGCAGATATTCACCACGCTGCAACGCCAGAATGGCACTTTCACCTTCGACCCGGCACTTGGGCTGAACGCTTTCAAACGCCCAGTCCGGCGTGCGTCGATAGCCCCAATCCTCATTCTGCGGAAAGGCCTGCGCGGCTTTGGAATAGGCTTGCGCGGCGGCAGTCCTGTCGCCGTCGCGTACCGCCAGTTTCGCCCGCAGCCACCACGCCAGACCGCCGTCCCCGGCGTTTTCGAGGAAGGCCTTGGCGCCGGCATAGTCGCCCTGTTGATAACTCATCGCGGCCAGACGATCAGCGTTTTCGAGGCTGCCGCGCGTGCTGTTTTGCAGCAACTTGACGAGTTTTTTCTCGTTCGGCGGTTCATCGCCATACGACCAGCCTTCGCGGCTGACCAGCGATGCCGTGACCAGTTGCTGCACCGCTTTATGCTGGAACAACTCAGCCAGTTCGGCCTCGGGCAATTCGGCCAGTTCATTCATCAATTGTTTGAGCGAGGTGTAACCCACGCCCGAGCCGTGCAGGTTTTGCGCTTCATACAACTCGATGGCGCCGCTCCAGTTGCCAGCCGTGCGCAGCACCCGCGCCTCTTCACCGAGGCTGGCAACGCCCAACTCCAGCGGATCGCTGAGGCCGTCGATGCTCATCTGTCGGACCTGGCGGAACGCCGCCAGCGATTGCTCCAGCGCATCGACTGCATCGCCGCTTTCACTGCTCATGGCGAACCAGGTGCGGCCCAGCGAGTAGGCGGCCCACGTACTGCGCAACGGACGCTGATCCGCCGGCAACGCCAGCAGTTTGTTGAAATATTCGACGGCCAGTTGATGATCGCCCGTGGCAAACGCCACCGCGCCGGCCACGTACAAACGGATTTCTGCCGGCAGGCTGGCGCCCTGCGCCTCGGCCTGGCGTGCATCGGTCAGGCCGCGCAGTTGTTTGACCAGTGCTTGCTGTTCGGCGCTCAGGCCGGCCTGTTCGGCGATTTCCCGAGACGCGGCGGCGGCGTTGTCCTCACCGTACACGTCGTTCGGATTGTGGGTCGCTGCGGTGACGTTCTTCAGCCCGGCGATGGTTTTGCCGAGGCGACTGAGTTCGAAGTGGAAGTTGCCTTCAGGCAGATCCGCCAGCGTCTGCCCGCGATTGTCGAGCAGGCGCATCGGGAAATCCGGCCCACAGGCCAGCGCCGAACCCAGCGGCAAGCAGAGGCTCAGGCAGAGCAGATGGCGAGGCCAGTTACGGGTCAACATGCGAACCTCCTTGATCAATATGTGCGCAACGTGCCCAACCGATGGCGCGTTGTCCACCCGCCGGCAAGCGGCCGTCGCGCAGGCGGGTGAAGGTAAGCAGATCCGGGCTTTGTTGCAACGAGTAACCGGCGAGCGCATCGGCGCCTTCACAGCTGTGCGCCTTGAGGGTGATCCGCGCAGGCCAGGCGTTGTCGAGATTGCCGGGGTTGTCGAGTTTGATGTCGTAGAGACCGTCGTGTTCGCTCAACGTCACGCCGAGCCGACTGTCGAGTTGATCGCCACGGGCGACGGCACGCAGTGTGGTCAGGCTCCAGGCGCGGCGATCATTGGCCAGCGGCAAGCGAAACCAGATCAGCCCGGCCAGATGCGCCGGCGGGTCTTCGCGCAAGGTCTTGCCGAGTTGGCTTAATTGCAGTGGATCGGCGAGCAGTTCCTGACGCTTGCCAGCGCGCTCAAGTTGCACTTCGCTTTCCACCACCGGTGCCCCGCCGTCATCCGGCAACAGCGCCACGCCATAAGCCGGCAGCGCCAGATAGAACGGCTTGTCGGTGATCCGTGCCCAGGCCTTGGCCCACATCAACGCCTGCTCAGAATCAAACAGTCCTCGACGTGGATCGCTGACGGCGTGCACTTGCAGCACGCTGCTGTCGACGCTTTGCAGGAGCTCAGGCAATTGCGCGCTATTGAGCCAGGCTGGCAGCGCCGTGATGCTCAGCGGTAGCGCGCTCGGCAATGCCGAGCGCAAGTGGTTGAGGAATTGCGCGTAGTCCGGCAAGCGCGCATTACCCGCGTCGTGATCGATCTCGACGCCGCTCAGCGTCAGACCTTGCGCCTGCCAATCGGCCAACACCTGCAGAATCTGTGCAGTCACTTGCTGCTGATCCAGCGACTTGAGTTGCCCGTCGAGACGAATTACTGCAATCAACGGACGGCCATCGGCTTTCAGCAGTTGCGCATCGATCCGCGCCCTGCTCCATCCGGCATCAGGAAAGGCCTGCAACGCCAGCACGCGCAGTGTCGAGAAGTCAGGACGACTGTCACGCAACGCCGCCGCATGGGCCGGCGTCCATTGGCGTTGCCAGATATAGAGTTGTTGATCCAGCGGTGGCGCGTCCTGCTGCCTGCAAGCAGAAAGCACCATCAACGCAAACAGACCGACGAGCAACCGCATACCTTACAAGCCCCTGAAACCACAAAGCTGCAAGGTTACACAAAACCTTGTGGCAGGCGATCAGGGTTTGCGGGCGATGATCACCTGACTTTTCGCGACTACCGCATCCAGGGCTTTTTTGATCTGCGCGCCGCGCGGCGAATCGAGCACTGCCTGCCAGGTATCGGCCCAGCGATTAAGCAGCGGATGGTCAGGGTCGCTGAACTCGACCTTGGCTTCCCAGAACAACAGCATCCACATCGACCAATAAAACCCGTACTGACTATGGCTGATGATCTCCAGCCCGGCCTCACTGACCATCGCCTTGAACTGCTCTTCGCTGATGATGCGAATGTGGTTGGGCTTCTGGAAGTACTCGGGCGCGGCGATGTCTTTTTGCAGGTCTTCGGAACTCGGGTGCGGCACGCTCAGCAGGTACAGGGCGCCCGGCTTGCCGACCCGTACCAGTTCAGCGAGAAACTGCGCCGGGTCGTCGACATGCTCGATGACTTCGGTGGAAACCACCCGTGTTGCGGTGGCGTCGGCGATCGGCAGTGGGTTGCAGTCAGTGACGTGGCATTCGATTTCGCGCGCCGGGGTATCACCCAGACGTTGACGGGTGGCCTCAACCTTGGCGCCATCAATGTCGGCAATGATGATCTTCGCTCCGCGCATGCCGCAAAAATGCACGTTGCCGCCATCGCCGCAGCCGACGTCGAGCAGGGTGTCATCGGCAGTCACCGGGAAGCCTTTGAACAACTCGCCGGTTTCCTGATTGAACCAGCCACTGAGCATCGCATCGTGCAGGCCGAGCATGTACGGATCGGTCTTTTCCACGGTCACCGCGACAGGCTGCGCGGGGGCCGGTGCAGGCGTGCCCGCCGTGAGTTTCTTCAAAAGGCTCAGCATGAGGTGGCTCCAGAGGATGGGACGGCGGTTCGGGACGAGCCGAGGCGTTTGACCAGCGCAGCGCCACGGTTGCGCATCGGCATTTCGATAAAGCGGTAATTCAGTTCGCTGAGCAGCACGATCAGGCCGAACGCCAGCAACAGCGTGACGATCGGGTGCGCGGCGGGGCTAGGCAAACCGGCATTCTGAAGACGGAAAATCAGTTCACGCACCAGTTGATAAGCCGGAATGTGGATCAGATAAATCCCGTAGGACCGACCGCCGATCCACGCCAGCAAGCGCTGCACAGCCCCGGCCGGCATCAAGTAATCGCGGTTGTATGAGGCGATCCACACCAGCACGGCGCTGAGCACGGCAATCGAACCGATGCGGTAACTGGCAAAGGTGAAACGGTCGGTGGCCATAAAGTTCAACAGCAAACCGATAGCGATCAACGCTGAAATACCGCCCCACGGTCGACGCAAGAACGTCGGCTGCCAGCGTTGATAACTCGGCTGCACGCTCCACATCGCCAACAGCACACCGAGGGCCAGCGCATCGGTGCGCACCACCATCAGCAACGGCGTGCGCACCGTCAGAATCTGCACCGCGACCAGCGCCAGCAAGGCCCAGACCAGATGTCGGCGAAACAGCAGAATCAGCAGCGGGAACAGCAGATAAAACTGCTCCTCCAGCGCCAGGCTCCAGTAAACAAAACTGCTGCCGTATTCGTAATGAAAGAAACTGTCGGCAAAGCGGAAATTGGCATACTGCAACACCCCGGCCAGCGTCGCTTGCAGGTTGGCGGCTAGCGTGCCGAACGCCCCGGAGCGATTGAGAAACACGCAGGCCAGCAACATCAGCGCCAGCCATAACCACGCCGAAGGCAATAAGCGAAACGCCCGGCGCAGCCAGAAATTGCGCGTCTCCTGCCAATATTCCTGGCGCGTCGTACAGTCTTGCAGCATCGGGATCAGGCTGCGGGCGATGACAAACCCGGAGATCGCGAAAAACAGATCTACGCCCCACCACGGCTGCGCCCAGCCATGAATCTTCTCCAGCAACGGCACCGGATCGGTGAACAGGCTGCCCTGCAAGTGATGGAACAACACGCCCAGCACGGCAATCGCGCGCAGGACTTCAATGTCCATGATCCGTTTACTGGTCATGCTTCAGGGGCTTCCATGGCTACAGCGCGCTGCTCGAACAACTGCGCAAGGAACACTTGCAACCGTTGCTCGGCCACGGCCTGACTGCAGAAGCCTTGCAGGCTGCTGACCGCTTGCGCCGACATCTGTGCATAACGCGCCGGCTGGTTTTTCGCCACGTCGTAACTGGCTTTATAGGCCTCGCACAACGACGCCCAGTTGGTCACGTAGCGCAACGTGCGGAAGGCTCGACGAGGATCGTGCGGCCAGGCGGTGAGCTCGTCGGTGGACTTGATCAGGAACGCATTATCGGCGTTCAGGTAATCGATCATCGCCGTGGTGCGCGGCGCCACCGCCGGTTTGCCGCAGGACATGAACTCCATCAGCGGCAAGCACTGGCCTTCACCATACGAGGTGTTGACCACGTAACGGGTGGCCTGCACCAGCCGCTCGTAATCCGGGTCGGCGAGGTAGCCGTAAATCAATACGATGCGGCAGCGATAGGACTGGTTTTTGTACAAGTGGTGCAGGATATCGCCGAGCGCTTCTTCAGCGTCGTGATGAGTCAGTTTGAGCACCAGCGTGGCATCTTCGACGTCGCGAAAAGTCACGCAAAAAGCGCTGAGCATGTCTTCCCAGTTCTTGCGCCCGTCACCGGGATTGAACACCGAGGTGTACACCACGCCATCGAGCAGCAGCTCATGTTCGGTGACCGGCGCAGTAAAATCGATGCCTTCGCCACTGCGCAAATGCGCCGGGCCAAATGCATTCAGATCGAGGGTTCGACTGTCCGCCACCAGGCCTTTGATGGTCAGGTGCAGCGGTTCAGTCGAAGTTTGACCCTGCAACTGCGCGCCGCGTGCGGCAAAGCGATCCCACACCGGCGCCGGTACCGCGACGATCGGGTAATCCTCGGTCATCGCCTCGCGCACGGCGTTGACCGTGTAACTGGAATGGGTGATCGCTGCGCCACAAGCCGCCAGCACGGAGCGCCAGTCGTTGCGCGGTTCACCGGCAAACGGCTCGTTGGGGATGGTGCTGAACTCCCACGCAAACACCGGCAACGTCGGACACGCCAACTGCACCGGGGTGCGATGCGGCGGCGAGAACGACAGAAACACGCACGGCTCGCCCCGGCTCAGGCATTCCCGGTACAGCGCATCGACTTCGGCTTGGGGATCGAGCACTTCCACCACTCGCCCGATTCGTTCGAGCACCGGCCGATATTCCTTGAGCACAAAGTAGTAGCTGTACTCCGAACGCCCAAGGTTCTGCGCAATGGTGTGCTGGTTGGTTTCCGAATGAATGATGATCAGCATGAGGCGTTATCCGTCACGGGCGTGGCATCGGCAGCCTTGGGTGCCAGCGTGAAAAAGTCCGCCATGCGTTTTTGCACCGGCGCGAACGCGCAGTAGTCGTGCATGCGCGCGACGGCGACCGCCGACATCCGCTGATAATCCTGCGGCTGGGTCTTGGCCATCCGATAGCTGGTTTCGTAAGCGGTTTTCAGCGAGCCCCAATCCGGGCGATAACGCAACGTGCGGTAGATGATGCGCGTGTCCTGCGGCCAGATCGTCAGCTCTTCGCTGGACTTGACCACGAACGCCACCGACTCATCGATGTAATCTTCCATCGCCGTGTGATCGGGGGCGATCACCGGTTTGCCGCTGGACATGAACTCCATCAACGGCAGGCACAGGCCTTCGCAGCGCGAGGCGTTCACATAGAAACTCGCGGCCTGATAGAGCCTGGCGTACTGCGCATCGTCGAGGTAACCGTGCATCACCACCACCCGACAGGCGAACGGCGTGAGCTGCGCGAGCAAGGTCATCAACTCGCTGTAATAGGACGCCAGATCGTTCTGGGTAATCTTCAGCACCAGCGTGGCGTCGGACGTTTCGCGAAACGCCCAGCAGAATGCGGTGATCAGTTGATGCCAGTTCTTGCGGCCATCCTTGGGGTTGAACACGCTGACGTACACCACGCCGTCGACTGTGGTCTCGACCACAGAAGTGGTGTCCGGCAAATCCAGCGGCAGCGGTTCAATAACAGGTATCGGCAATGCGCCGCACACCGCCGGCAGTCGCTGTTCGAGCCAGCCGTGCAGCGTGTCCGGCACCAGATCGCGAATGCCTTCCCAGTACCAGTTGTAGAGAAACTTCACTCGCGGCACCGGTTCGGCCTGCTCGTGACCGAGATTCAGTGCCCACAGCCGCAGGTAATGTCGGGCGATGACAAAGCGGCGTTTGAGGGTCAGCGGTGGCGGGCGCGCGGCTTCGATGGCGGCGGCCAGCGCGGCCTCTTCTTCAGGAGTGATCGGCACCGGAATCAGCGCATCGGCGCAGAGGCCGAGCGTGCGCGTGTCGAAAATGCAGCCCTTGATCGCCAGCGAACTGCCCGGATTAACCGGTGTATTCAGCATCTGCTGACGAATCGTGGCGAAGTTTTCCCACAGCGGCGTCGGCAACACCAGCACCGGAAAGTCTTCACCCATGGCGCGACGAATCGCCCGGGCGGTATGGCTCGACAGCGTAATAACGCGGCCCTGGCGGGCAAGCATCTGCGTCCAGTCCTGACGCGGGTCGTTGTCCCACTGCTCATCGGGTATCGAGTCGAACTCCCAAGCCACCACGCAAATCGTCGGGCATTCGAGGTCGACCGGGGTTTTCTGCGGCGGGGTGAACGACAGAAACAGGCTGTCTTCACCGGCGGCAAGCAGCTGTCGATAGAGCGTGTCGACATCGGCGGGAGACGCGACCACGTGCACGCGCCCAAGGCTTTCCAGCACCGGACGATAGGCCTTGAGCACGAAGTAATAACTGTATTCGGGACGTCCGAGGCTCTGGCTGATGGAGCTGTCGTTGACGTCCGAGTAAAGAATGAAATTCATGGCATCCCACGATGAAGCTGCCATCCCGGCACCTTCATGCTATGACGGCCGAGCGTCGGATCGGGTCGGCAGGGCCGGCACTCGTCCTTCGTCATCAAACACGTCTTCGTTCTTGTTTTAGTGGTCGGTTTCACCCTGCGTCGCGGTTCCCGAATCAAACCCCGGGATTTGGCGACGAGGGGCATTCTAAACACATCCGTTGAGGATTCGTGAACCGCCCGGCGAGAATAAATCCGCTACGCTGACGAGAACTGACCAGTCACGGTATGGCCAGTTGAAATTGCTCGGCAATTGGCACAGATTGACAGCAAATAACTACAACAACGTTTTCGCCTGTCGTCTTAGCGGTTTTTTCCACCGATCTGACAGACCCTTCTCTAAGCCTGTAGGAAGTGCTGCGAAAACCAAGACCAAGGGGTCGCTGTTTGAAAAAGCGTCTGTTCGTCACGGGTCTCAGCGGATTCGTAGGACAACATATTCAGTCACGTTTGGCCTCGCCTGACGCTGCGTGGGAACTGCTGCCTGCAGCTTCACGTTTTGACCTGACGGATCCCGACAGCCTTGTCGACCAGTGGCCGCAAATGCCTGATGCGGTCATTCATCTGGCTGGCCAGACATTCGTCCCCGAAGCCTTCCGCGACCCGGCCCGCACCTTCGACATCAATCTGCTCGGCACCCTCAATCTGTTGCAGGCCCTCAAGGCTCGCGGCTTTCAGGGCACCTTTCTATACGTCAGCTCTGGCGACGTTTACGGTCAGGTCAGCGAGAACGATCTGCCGATCACCGAACAACAAGCCCCCTGCCCGCGCAACCCGTACGCGGTGAGCAAACTATCGGCCGAGTTTCTCAGCCTGCAATGGGGTTTGAGCGAGGGCTGGCCGGTGCTGGTCGCGCGGCCGTTTAACCACATCGGCAACGGACAGAAAGACAGTTTTGTCATCGCCAGCGCGGCGCGGCAGATCATTCGCATCAAGCAGAGCCTGCAAGCGCCACAACTTGAGGTTGGGGATATTGACGTCAGCCGCGATTTTCTCGATGTTGGCGACGTGGTTTCGGCGTATTTCGCGTTGCTGGAAAAAGGCCAGGCAGGACAGGTTTACAACATCTGCTCGGGGCGGGAGCAGAGCATCCGCAGTCTGATTGAACAACTGGCCGATCTGGCCGAAGTAAACATGCAACTGGTTCAGGATCCGGCGCGTATGCGACGCGCCGATCAGCGTCGCGTTTGCGGCAGCCATGCCAGGCTGACCAAAACCACAGGATGGATGCCTGAAATCACTACACAACAATCCCTGCGGGCGATCCTGTCCGACTGGGAGAAGCGAGTAAAACAAGAATGACTAAAAGTGCACTGATCACAGGGATCACCGGCCAGGACGGCGCTTATCTGGCGAAACTGTTGCTCGACAAGGGCTACAAGGTTCATGGCCTGGTTGCACGGCGCAGCAGCGATTCGCGCTGGCGTCTGCGCGAGATGGGTGTCGAAGCCGACATCGTTTATCTCGACGGCGACATGGCCGATGCCTGCTCGGTACAGCGCGCGGTCATCAAGTCAGCGCCGGACGAAGTCTATAACCTCGCCGCGCAAAGTTTTGTCGCCGCCTCGTGGGATCAACCGGTGACCACCGGCATCGTCGATGGTCTGGGCGTGACGCACTTGCTTGAAGCGATCCGTCAGTTCAGCCCGCACACCCGGTTCTATCAGGCCTCGACCAGCGAAATGTTCGGCCTGATCCAGGCTGAGCAACAGGACGAAAACACACCGTTCTATCCGCGCAGCCCTTATGGCGTGGCCAAACTGTACGGTCACTGGATAACCGTCAACTACCGCGAAAGTTTCAACCTGCACGCCAGCAGCGGCATCCTCTTCAACCATGAATCACCGCTGCGCGGCATCGAGTTCGTGACCCGCAAGGTCACCGACGCCGCCGCCCGTATCAAGCAAGGCAAACAGCAGGAGCTGGCGCTGGGCAACATCGACGCCAAACGCGATTGGGGGTTTGCCGGCGACTACGTCGAAGCCATGTGGCTGATGCTGCAACAGGACAAGCCTGACGATTTTGTGGTCGCCACCGGCGTCACCACCACGGTGCGCGAAATGTGCCGCATCGCCTTCGATCACGTCGGCCTCAACTACCGCGATTACGTGAAGATCGACCCGGCGTTTTTCCGCCCGGCCGAAGTTGAAGTGCTGCTCGGCAATCCGGCCAAGGCTCAGCGCGTGCTGGGCTGGAAGCCGAAAACCGGCCTGGATACCTTGATCCGCATGATGATGGATGCGGACATGAAACGCGTCGCCAAGGAGTAGGCCATGCTGATTCCCGTGATTCTGTCCGGCGGTGCCGGCACCCGTTTGTGGCCGGTGTCCCGCGAGGGCCATCCCAAGCCGTTCATGGTTCTGCCCGACGGCCAGTCGCTGCTCGGCAAGACCTACCAGCGTGCGGCAGCACTGCTCGACGGCTGGGGCGACATTGTCACGGTGACCAACCGCGAGTACTACTTCCAGAGCAAGGATCACTATTGCGCCGCCCACGTCTCGCGCCATCGCGGGCACTTTCTGCTCGAGCCGACGGGGCGCAACACCGCGCCCGCCATCGCCGCAGCCGCGTTGTCGCTGCAAGCGTTGCACGGGGACGACGCGATCATGGTGGTGATGCCCGCCGACCACTTGATCGTCAATCAGGACGCGCTGAAAACGGCGGTCGAGCACGCGGTCAATCTCGCCAAAGACGGTTACCTGGTGACCTTCGGCGTGATCCCGACCGCAGCGGAAACCGGTTTCGGCTACATCGAAACCGGCGCGCCGCTGGACGCCAAAGGCGCGGCGAAAGTGCAGCGTTTCGTCGAGAAACCCGACCTGCAAACCGCCACGCATTATCTGGAAAGCGGCAACTTCCTGTGGAATTCGGGGATGTTCTGTTTCACCACCGCCACCGTGATTGCCGAGCTGCAATTGCATGCGCCTGAACTGCTGGAACAGACCCGCGCCTGCATGGCCGCCAGCGCGCCGATCGAAACCGTCGGTTGCCTGCAGCAAGAACTGTCGCCGGCGCTGTTCGCTGAAATCACCGACATTTCCATCGACTACGCACTGATGGAACGCTCGGAAAAAGTCGTCGTAGTGCCGGCCGGATTCGACTGGAGCGACATTGGTTCGTGGGGTGCCGTTGCGGCGCTGGTCCCGGCCGACGCCGACAACAACCGCGCCAGCGGTGAAGCGATCTTCATCGACAGCCACAACAACTTCGTGCAGAGCGAAGGCCGCCTGGTGGCGACGGTGGGTGTGGATAACCTGATCGTGGTCGACACTGCCGATGCCGTGCTGGTGGCCCATGCCGACCGTGCGCAGGACGTACGCCGGGTGGCCAAGCAGCTCAAGGACAAATCCCACGAAGCCTATCGGCTGCATCGCACCGTCAGCCGCCCGTGGGGTACTTACACGGTTCTTGAAGAAGGCCCGCGCTTCAAGATCAAGCGCATCGTGGTCAAGCCTGGCGGCAAGTTATCGCTGCAAATGCACCATCACCGCAACGAACACTGGGTGGTGGTCGAAGGCATGGCCAAGGTCACCAACAATGGCAGTGGTACGACGCTGGTGGCCAAGAACGAATCGACTTTCATCGCCGCCGGCCACAAGCATCGCCTGGAAAACCCCGGCGTGATCGATCTGGTGATCATCGAAGTGCAAAGCGGTGAATACCTGGGCGAGGACGACATTGTGCGCTTCGAAGACCAATACGGCAGGACGGTTTAAATGCTGCTTTCCCTGTACCGCTCGTTGCATGGCTACCGGGGTTTCATCCTCGGCAGCGTGCAGCGAGAGTTTCAAGCGCGGTATCGCAATTCGTTGTTCGGCGCCCTATGGCCGATCTTCAATCCGCTGTCGATGATCGTCGTTTACACCGTGATCTTTTCCCACATCATGCGCGCCCGTTTACCCGGGGTGGATGACAGCATGGCCTACAGCGTCTACCTCTGCGCCGGGCTGCTGGCGTGGGGACTGTTTTCCGAAATTACCCTGCGCAGCCAGAACATGTTTCTGGAAAACGCCAACCTGCTAAAGAAAATCAGCTTCCCGCGCATCTGTCTGCCGGTGATAGTGCTGTGCAACGCCGGGATCAACTTCGCGATCATCATCAGCCTGTTTCTCGGCTTTCTACTGATCACCGGACGCTGGCCGGGTATGGCGTTGCTGGCGCTGATTCCATTGATCGCCCTGCAAATGATGTTCTGCGCCGGACTGGGCATGGTGCTCGGCGTATTGAACGTGTTCTTCCGCGATGTCGGCCAGCTCTTCGGTATCTGCCTGCAATTCTGGTTCTGGCTGACGCCGATCGTTTACCCGATCACGATCCTGCCGGAATGGGTGCAGCGCCTGCTGCAACTCAACCCGCTGACCAACCTGTTCAGCAGTTATCAGAACCTGTTCCTCTACGGTCAGTGGCCGGTCTGGAGCTCGCTGCTGCCGATCTTCGTCACGGGCGTGCTGTTTTGTCTGATCGGCCTGCGGCTGTTTCGCCAGCGCGTCGGCGAAATGGTGGATGAACTCTGATGGGGCATATTCGCGTCACCGGCCTGAGCAAGGCCTACAAGCAATACCCCAACCGCTGGAGCCGACTGGCTGAGTGGCTGATCCCGTTTTCGCCGATCCGCCATCGCCAGCACTGGGTGCTGCAAGACGTCGAGTTCGAAATCGCCCCCGGTGAAGCCGTGGGCATCGTCGGCGCCAACGGTGCCGGCAAAAGCACCTTGCTGAAGATGATCACCGGCACCACCCAACCCACCAGCGGCAAGATCGAACTGCAAGGTCGCGTGGCTGCATTGCTGGAACTGGGCATGGGTTTCCACCCGGACTTCACCGGTCGCCAGAACGCAATCATGGCCGGTCAGTTGCTGGGCATGCAGCTCGAAGAAATCGAAGCACTGATGCCCGACATCGAGCATTTCGCCGAGATCGGCGATGCCATCGACCACCCGGTGCGCACCTATTCCAGCGGTATGCAGATGCGCTTGGCATTCAGCGTCGCCACAGCCCGGCGCCCGGACATTCTCATTGTCGATGAAGCGCTCTCGGTGGGTGATGCCTACTTCCAGCACAAAAGCTTCGAACGCATCCGCAGCTTCCGCAAGTCCGGCACCACGCTGCTGATCGTGTCCCACGACCGTTCGGCCATTCAATCGATCTGCGATTCGGCAATCCTGCTCCAGGACGGCCGCATGGCCATGTACGGCAAACCGGAACCGGTACTCGACTACTACAACGCGCTGATGGCCGAACGCGAAGGCCAGATCGTCCGTCAGGAAATGCTCGCCGGTGGCGAAGTGCAAACCGTGTCCGGCACCGGCGAAGCGGCGATTCTCGGTGTGCGACTGCTCGATGAAAACGATCGCAGCATCGATGCCACCGAAGTCGGCCAGCCAGTGGTGCTCGAAGTACGGGTCGAAGTGCGCAAGGACATCGAACGGCTGGTGCTGGGTTTTATCCTCAAGGATCGTCTGGGCCAGATGATGTACGGCATCAATACCCATCGCCTCGACAAGGCGTTGACCGACCTGCACGCCGGCGAACGCTTCACCTACCGTTTCTCGTTCATCATGGGTTTGGGCAAAGGCAACTATTCGGTGTCGCTGAGCCTGTCGCGTCTGGACTCGCACCTCGATCGCAATTTCGAATGGCGCGACTACGGGCTGGTGTTCCACGTGATCAACAACCGTCAGGAAGATTTCGTCGGCTGCTCATGGCTCGGCGCTAAAACCACCATCACTCGCGACACCGAAGCCCGGCACGTGGAACGTGCGCCATGACCCGCTTGCTGGTGGAATGCACCCATGTGTTCAAACACCCGACGGTCAACTCGGGAATTCAGCGCGTGGTGCGCAACGTCATCAAGCAACTGCCTGCCAGCGCCGCAGGCATCGAATGCATGCCTGTGGTGCTGCTCAATGGCGAACTCTATCGCGTGCTGCAACTGGCATCGTTCGATACGCCTTTTTTCAACAAACTGGAAACCTTCGGCGGACGCCTGGAGCGCCTCGCTCATCGCTTCTGGCAGTGGCATCAGCGGCGTGATGCGCAACTCACCTCGAAACTGGCGCGACGGATTTTGTATGTCGGCTACCGGCTGACGATCTTCGGCGCGTTCGGCCTGCCGATCCGCCTGATCCGACGGATCAACCGCAAGCAATTGCTCAAACGGTGTTCACCCCTGCAACATCAGCCGGGTGATCAACTGGTGCTGCTGGACTCTTCCTGGCACTCGGATTTTTTCGCCCACGTCGAACGGCTCAAACGCGACGGTGTCGGCATGATCGCGGTGATCTACGACCTCATCCCACTGACTCATCCGCAGTTTTACGACACGCGTCTGGTCGAGGTGTTCAGCGAGTGGTTTGACTGGATCACTCGCACGGCTGATGGCTACATGGCCATTTCTGCCACGGTGCGCGATCAGCTGCGCGAAGAATTGCAGCGCAGAATCGGTGCAGAACACACCGACCAGAGCTGGTTCGATTTCTTCCATCTGGGTTCCGAACTGGATCTGCACAACAACCAGGCCACGGTCGAGCCGCGCCTGAAGCAATTGTTCACGACAACAGACCCGGTGTACCTGATGGTCAGCACCATCGAGCCACGCAAGAACCACGCGTATTTGCTCGATGCCTTCGAACGCGCCTGGGCCGCTGGCTCAACCGCGCGGCTGTGCATCGCCGGGCGGGTCGGCTGGAAATGCGACGCCCTCCTCGCCCGGGTGCGCAATCATCCCGAGCTGAACCAGCGTCTGTCCATGTTCAACGACCTCAGTGACACCAGCCTTGAACACGCCTACGCCCACGCCAGTGCGCTGGTGTTTCCCTCGTTCGTCGAAGGGTTTGGTTTGCCCTTGGTGGAAGCCATGCAGCGAGGCTTGCCGGCGATGGGCAGTGATATTGCGGTGTTCCGCGAAATCGGTGGCGAGTTCATGGCGTACTTTGATCTGCAGGATCCGCAAAGCCTTGCCGACTTGATCAACGTCTTCCAGCGTAGCGGCCAATTCCCCGCCGCTCGCGATGTCGCCGATTGGCAGTGGATCGGCTGGCGCGAAGCCAGTCAGCAATTGGCCGAGCGCAGCGTGCGTAACGTCCTGCAAGCGCCGGCGGCGCCAGCGAGGCAGCATGCGCATAGCGCTTAACGCACGCATTCTCCAGGCACCGCGCACCGGCATCGGCCAATATGTCGCCGAACTGGTCAACGCCCTGCGCAGTGAACCCGACGTGGACGTGACGTTGTTCCACGGCTGGGGCTGGAGTTCGGCACTGCCGCAAGCGGCCATGCCCGGCTATTCGCGTCTTACGCCACTACTGCGGCAGATACCCGGAGCCTATCAGGCGCGCCGCTGGCTGGAGCAGAAACGCTTCGATCAGGGCCGCGCGCAAGGCATCGACCTCTATCACGAGCCGAGCCTGTGGCCGTTGGCCTTCGATGGCCCGACGGTGATCACTCTGCACGACCTGACTCACCTGCATTTTCCCGACACGCAGCCCGCCGCGCGGCTCAAGGAAATCGAGCGCCGATTGGCCGCAGGCGTTCAACAGGCGCGCGTGATTCTTACCGACTCGCAAGCGATTGCCGATGAAGCCCAAGCGTATTTCGGCCTGCCTGCCGAGCGTTTTGTGGTGGCACCACTGGGGGTCGCCGAGCGCTTTCATCCGCGCGACGCATGCGCCATTGATCCAGTGCTAAAGACGCATGCGGTGCAGGCGCGGGAGTATTTTCTATGCGTGGGCACGCTGGAGCCGCGCAAGAACCTTGGCCTCGCCCTACGCGCCCATGCCCTGTTGCCGGACCCAGTACGTCAACGCTTTCCGCTGCTGATTGTCGGCATGGCCGGGTGGGAACGCGAGCAGTTCAGCGAACCGCTGCGTCAGGCGCTGGCCAGCGGCCATGTGTGCCTGCTCGGCTATTTGCCCGATGAACAGGTGGCGCAATTGCTGGCCGGCGCCCGGGCGCTGATTTTCCCCTCGCTGTATGAAGGTTTTGGCCTGCCGGTACTGGAGGCCATGGCCAGCGGCACACCGGTGGTGCTCACGCGTTCTTCGGCAATGCCGGAAGTCGCAGGCGCTGCGGGCAACTATATTCAAGCTGACGATGCGCAAGGCCTGCGTGATGCGCTGAGCCGACTCATCGACGATCAAGCGCATTGGCAGGCATGCCAAGAAGCCGGGTTACAGCAGTCACGGCTTTTTTCCTGGGAGCGTTGTGCACAGGCCACGGCCAGTGCCTACCGCCAGGCCATGGGAGGTTGAATGCGAGTTCTTCATTTTTTCAAGACGTACCTGCCTGACTCGGTCGGCGGCATTGAGCAAGTGATCTTCCAACTGTGCGAGAGCGGCGCTCAACACGGTATCGATGGCCAGGTGCTGACGCTCAGTGCTGACCCGACACCGCCCGTGGTGAAGTTGGGTCAGCACGAAGTGCACCGGGCCAAACTCGATATTCAATTCGCCTCCACCGGTTTTTCCTGGAGCGTGTTCAAACAGTTTCGCGAGATGGCGGCCGAAGCCGATGTGGTCAACTATCACTTCCCCTGGCCGTTCATGGACCTGGTGCATTTCGCCAGTGCGATGAATAAACCGAGCGTGGTGACTTACCACTCGGACATCATCCGCCAGAAGCACCTGCTCAAACTCTACCGTCCCCTGATGAACCGCTTCCTCGCCAATGCCGACCGCATTGTTGCCGCTTCGCCGAACTACCTGCACACCAGCGATGTGTTGCAGCAATTCCAGGACAAGACCCGGGTGATTCCCTACGGTTTGAACAAGGCCGGTTATCCACAGCTCGATGCCGAGCGGATGAATCGCTGGCGCCAGCAGCTTGGGGATAAGTTTTTCCTGTTTGTCGGCGTGATGCGTTACTACAAAGGTCTGCACATTTTGCTGGAGGCCCTGAAAGACGTGGACTATCCCGTGGTCATCGTCGGTGCCGGGCCACTGGAGCTGGAACTGCACGCTCAGGCGCAGGCGCTGGGTCTGCGCAACATTCATTTCCTCGGGCGCCTGGGTGACGAGGACAAGGTCGCACTGCTGCAACTGAGCTACGCCATTGTCTTCCCTTCGCACCTGCGCTCGGAAGCTTTCGGCATTTCTTTGCTGGAAGGTGCGATGTACGGCAAGCCGATGATTTCCAGCGAGATCGGCACCGGTACCAGCTACATCAATATCCACAACGAAACCGGGTTGGTGGTACCGCCCAGTCATCCGCAGGCGTTTCGCGAGGCGATGCGCACACTCTGGGAAGACCCAGTGCGCGCCGCCGCCATGGGTGTGAAGGCCGAAGCGCGTTACCGACAGCTATTCACAGCCGATGAAATGGGGCGCAAGTGGACAGAGCTGTATCAGGAATTGCTGGAAGAGAAATCGCTGTCCTACGCCTGAACTCCGGCACAAACACATCTAGCACAGGGCCTTTGTGGTGGTTTCGAAATTACAGATCCAGCACTAAAGGCTGCGTGCTTTGCGCCGGAACCGCGCAGCAAATCAGCACATGCCCCGCTTCCGGAATATCCGCCGGCACCTGTGGATAATTCACCGCACCACTGACCAGCCGAGTCTTGCAGGTGCCGCACGATCCACCCCGGCAACTGAATTCCGGACGTAATCCGCGGCTTTCCGCCAGTTCCAGCAAACTGCCGCCATCGGGCTGCCAGCGCGCCTCTTTCGCCGACCGCTCGAACACTACCGGCACCGACATGGTTGCTGCGGGCGGTTGTTCGATGACGATCGCGTCCGGATCGGACTGACGCTTCAGCGTCGACGGACCAAAGGTTTCCGCGTGAATCTGCGCGTCGCGCACATCCAGTTCACGCAAAGTGTCGTACAACCCCTGGGTAAACCCTCCGGGGCCGCAGAGCACAAAGTCGAGCTGCTCGAAATCCTCGGCATCCAGCAGGTTTCTCAGCACTTGCGCGTCGATACGCCCCGACAGATCGAAATCCTCACCTTCGTGCAGTCCGGCTTCCGGCTGGCTGAGTAAACGCAACACGCGCACTGAATCGCCAGCACTCTCAAGCAAGCGATCCAGTTCCTTGCGAAACGGCTGATCCGCCAGGCTGCGCGAACTCTGCAATAACAACGTCGGCCGAATACCCCGCGTCCGCAGGCCTTGGTAGACCACTTCGCGCAGCATCGACAGCAACGGCGTGATACCGACGCCCGCCGCCAACAACACCAAAGGCCGGCGTTCCAGCGGCGCTACGGTGAAATGTCCCTGCGGTGCCCGCGCCTCCAGCACATCGCCGACGCGGATCTGTTCATGCAGATGCGATGAAATCAGGCCTTCGCGCTTGACGCTGATGCGGTAAAAACCATCCGACGGCGCACTCGAAAGGCTGTAGGTGCGAATGTGCACCTCACCGTCGAGAGTGAACCGCAGCGGCAGATGCTGACCGGCAAGAAACACCGGCAAACCGGCACCATCGGCGGGCTCCAGATAGATCGAGCGAATGTGCTGACTCTCGGCTTCGATCTTCGCCACCCGCAGCGGCCGCCATTGATTGCCCAGCGCCTGCGCCTGCAAACGCGCATCCGCTTCGGCCCAGTTGCCGGTCAACAGGCTGGTCGGCGACATGCCGTCGAAGCGCCAGCGCAGCGCCAAAGCGGCCGGGCGTCGCACCAGTTTCTCCACCTCAAATGTCCACAGCCGCTCGGCACCTTGAAAGGCCTCGATCTGCGGATCATCGAGAAGAATCTCGGTGCGCCCGCTGAGTTGCAGCAAATCACCTGTGGAAAAGTCGATGAACAGCAAGCCCGCCTTGGGGTTGAGCAGCAGATTGCCGAGCGTGTTGAAGTGCAGGTTGCCGGCAAAATCCGGGATGGTCAGACGATTCCCTTCAACGCGTACGAAACCGGGTTGACCACCGCGATGAGAAACATCCACAGCACGCTGGCCATCGACATCGACGTAACTGGCGACGAAGAATGTGTCGGCGCCCTCGATCAACGCGATGGCCGCATCGTCGAGACCACCAAGATGCTCAGCCGGGCGAGTCTGCGGATCCGTCAGTGGCACACGCTGAAACTGGCGCAGTTGAATGTACTGCGGGCAGTTACCGAAAGCCTGGTCGACACTGACGTCGAACCCCTCAGCCGACAGATTACCGACATGGCCGTTGAGGCGATTGCGCCGCCGGGTGTGCAACTCGATGCCGAGCAAACCGATCGGCTCACCGCTGCGCAGTTGCGCCGGGTCATCCGTGGCGGGTTGGCTGGCGAAATGCAAATGTTCGGGATCGGGCGAGTGGGCAAACCCCGGGGCGCCCTCGAGCACACTGGCCCACGGCCGCCCCTGCGCATCGACTGCGCCGTACAGCATGAAGGGCAGTTGCTGATAGAACTCACGGTGCTGATCCGGCATCCACGTGCGAATCACCTTACGCCCGAACGCCTCCATGCGTTCGGCAACCCCGACTTTCGCTTGCAACTGTTGCTCGCCTGCGTGCCACGGTGAACGTTCCATCACGACCTCTCCCCTGCACCGTCGGCACAGTGTGGATTGCGAAAATCAGGCAGTGGTTTGCAGACCGGCGACCGTGCGCGGCATGCCGACGAAACCGGGCAGGGCTTCAACCCGTGCCAGCCAGGCGCGAACGTTGCCGTAATCGTCGAGCGACACGTTGCCCTCCGGAGCGTGGGCGATATAGCTGTAGGCAGAAACGTCGGCAATGCTCGGTTCGGCGCCGGCCAGAAACGGCGTTTTACCCAACTCGGCGTCCATCACCTTGAGCAGGTTGTGCGCACGGGTAATCGCTTCTTCAGCATTCAGTTGCGCGCCGAATACGGTGACCAAACGGGCGGCAGCGGGGCCGAAAGCAATCGGTCCAGCGGCGGCCGACAACCAGCGCTGCACCCGTGCCGCACCCACTGGATCGGTTGGCAACCAGCGACCGTGGCCGTATTTCTGCGCCAGATAAACCAGAATCGCGTTGGAGTCGGCAAGCACCACGCCATTGTCATCGATGGCTGGCACCTGGCCAAAACTGTTGATCGCCAGGTACGCCGGTTGCTTGTGCTCGCCCTTGGCCAGATCGACGAAGATCAGCTCGGTCGGCAGTTGCAGCAGGGACAGCATCAGCTCGACACGGTGGGCGTGGCCGGAACGTGGGAAGTTGTAGAGTTTGATCGCTTGCATGGTCGACTCCGCTGAACAGGGGCGCCGCTGCGGGGATGAGCGGGCCGATGGAGGCCATCTTCCCCCTGCCGTGAAAAGAACAGAATCACCAGCAACTGCAATCGATTATTTCAGCTCATGCAATAACGCAGCATTTTTAAGCGCCGGGTGCTCACGTAACGCCTTTACCGTGAAATCAACAAAGCTGCGGATCCGCGCCGGGGCCTTGCGCCCCCCCTGATACACCACGTGGATCGGTAATGGCGGCAGCTCGAATTCGGCGAGGACGATTTCCAGCTCGCCGGTGGCGACCTTGCTGGCGACCTGATAGGACAACACCCGAGTGAACCCCAATCCCAGACAGGCAGCAGCGATGGCCGCCTGATTCGCCGTCACCACCAGACGCGGTTCCGGGCGCACGCTCAACGGCTCGCCGTGTTCGAGAAACGGCCAACTGCGCTGCTGCCCGATCGATGAAGTCGCCACCACCGGCGCCCCGGCCAACGCCCGTGGATGGTCGGGCCGACCGTGCTTGTTCAGGTAAGCGGGCGAAGCGCAAATCACCCGCCGCACCTCACCCACGCGAATCGCATGCTGATTGCTGTCCGGCAGATCACCGATACGCACCGCGACATCAATGCCTTCCTCGACAACACTCACTACGCGGTCGACCAACAATGCATTGATGCACACGTCCGGGTACTGCGCGAGATAACCCGCCATCACCGGCGTGACAAACAACTCGCCGAACAACACCGGCGCCGTCACCGTCAGTTGCCCACGCGGCTCGGCATGACTGCCCGCAGCCGAATCCTCGGCTTCCTGCACCTCGGCGAGAATCCGCCGACAATCTTCCAGATACCGCTGCCCCGCTTCGCTCAAATGCACGCTGCGCGTAGTACGAATCAGCAACTGCGTGCCAATGCGCAACTCCAGCGCCGCCACCGCGCGCGTGACGCTGGCGGCCGACAACCCCAGACGCCGCGCGGCAGCAGAGAAGCCTTGCTCCTGGGCGACGGTGGTGAAGATGTGCATTTCCTGGAAGCGGTCCATCCATCAACTCCTTAGCTTGCAGCCATCATTCGTTGATGCAAGTCCGGAAATAGAAGTTGCGCAAACCACACGGGCAAACCTGGATAAAGATCTCGGGCTTTAGGCGTGGCACTTTCCACAAGCCCTAACTGAACCAGGCTTCTAAGTTGATCAGTCGCGACTCGGTCAGACAGTCCGGTGAATATCTTGAAGTCCGCCCGACTTAACACGCCTTGGGTCAGCAGAATATGCAACGCCCGGGCGGACTCAGGCTTGAGTCCTGCCCTTTTAACGCGCTCATCCCAAGCAAAAATTGTATGAAGTCTTTCACGCATGTTGGAGACGTTAAGCGCGTGTTCGGTATAGCGCATCTGATCCAGACAGGTCTCCAGCATGAAACCGACAAATTCGAACAACCCGGCTTGGGTGAGTTGGCCACGCCCATCCAGATCACCGCGACGCGATTTGTCCGCATTGGCCAAACGCGCGTAATAAGTATCCTGCTGGCGAGCAAGTCCTCGAGATAACGACCACAAGGGCGATACAAGTCCCAGTTTCTGCAGTTGCAGGTGGGTGATCAGCCTGCCGGTGCGACCGTTTCCATCAACGAAAGGATGCACCCAAGCCAATCGATGATGATAAGCCATGACCGCGAGCAAGCGGCTCCGTGCATCGGGCAAACGGCCGTAGACCTGCTGCATACGATTGAGCATCGGTGTTACGGATTGACTGGAGGGCGCGGCATGATTGCCGACGAGAACTTCCTGGGCCGCTACATCTCGAAGCTGGCCAGGCACCAATCGACTTGCGTCGCTCAAATGCAATTGGTCACTGCTGGCCCCCTGAAACAGGCGCTTATGTACCCGGGAAACAAAAACGCTGCTGAACATTGCCTCCCAAGGCAGTTTGTTGTGCAGTGACAGCGCTCGTTCAAAAGCTTGCTGTGTACCAATATGCGTCACCGCCAACTCAGTCAGCTCTTTGGGATTACGTCTCGGGGCAGTCGGCGCAAGCGTTACCGGCTCAGTAAACTGGCCCTCAATCAGATTGCTGTAAAAGCTGCTGGTGACCCGCAGCAATCCACCCACTCTCCGAACCATTTGCGGAGCAACTATTGCGCTGAGTTTGCCTGCCTGAAATGGCACTTGCTCTGCCAATTGCAGAATTTCACTGGGAAATGTCGGAACCAACGGCTCCAGCCAATGATTTCCCAAGATAGCTTCAGCGCTCATTCGACCTCCTAGATTCGCGGATTTTTTCGCGGATTTCAGAGTACGCCACAACCCCCGTTTTACCTAGCTATAGGTGATGTAGGAATAGTCAGAAGTTCGAGTAGTACGCGGATTTATTTGCGGATTTTTTGAAGATAAATAGCGAGAGTGTGGAGCCTAAAAAGCAACGCAGGAGCAAGAGAATTCTCGCCCCTGCGTAGGACCAATTACTCCACCGTCACCGACTTCGCCAGGTTACGCGGCTGATCCACGTCCGTGCCCTTGAGCACCGCAACGTAGTACGACAGCAACTGCAGCGGAACCGTGTAGAGGATCGGCGAGAGGATGTCGTGGATGTGCGGCATCTGCACCACGTGGGTGCCTTCGCCGTTGGTCATCCCGGCTTTTTCGTCGGCGAACACGATCAGTTCGCCGCCACGGGCGCGGACTTCCTGCAGGTTGGATTTGAGCTTTTCCAGCAGTTCGTTGTTCGGCGCCACGGTGACCACTGGCATGTCGTTATCCACAAGTGCCAGCGGGCCGTGTTTCAGTTCGCCGGCCGGGTAGGCTTCGGCGTGGATGTAGGAGATTTCCTTGAGCTTCAGGGCGCCTTCCATCGCCACCGGGAATTGCGCACCCCGGCCGAGGAACAGGGTGTGGTTCTTCTCGGCGAACAGTTCGGCGATTTTTTCCACGGTGCTGTCCATCGCCAGCGCTTCGCCCAGACGGGTTGGCAGGCGACGCAGTTCTTCGACCAGACGGGCTTCAACGCCCTCGGCCAAGGTGCCGCGCACTTGACCCAGCGACAGGGTCAGCAACAACAGACCGACCAGTTGCGTGGTGAAGGCTTTGGTTGAAGCAACGCCGATTTCCCGACCGGCCTGGGTCAGCAGGGTCAGATCGGACTCGCGCACCAGTGAGCTGATGCCGACGTTGCAGATCGCCAGGCTGGCGAGGAAGCCCAGCTCTTTGGCGTTGCGCAGGGCCGCGAGGGTGTCGGCGGTTTCGCCAGACTGCGAGATGGTCACGAACAAGGTGTCCGGCTGCACCACCACTTTGCGGTAGCGGAATTCGCTGGCGACTTCGACCTGGCACGGGATCCCGGCCAGTTCTTCCAGCCAGTAACGGGCGACCATGCCGGCGTGATAACTGGTGCCACAGGCGACGATCTGTACGTTACGGACTTTGGCGAACAGCTCGGCCGCTTGTGGGCCGAACGCTTGCACCAGCACTTGATCGTTGCTCAGGCGACCTTCGAGGGTGCGCTGCACAACCGCCGGTTGCTCGTGGATTTCCTTGAGCATGTAGTGGCGATATTCACCTTTGTCGGCGGCTTCGGCACCGTCGGTGTACTGCACGGTCTGGCGCTCGACGGCGTTGCCGTTAACGTCCCAGATCTGCACGTTGTCGCGGCGAATTTCGGCGATATCGCCTTCTTCCAGGTACATGAAGCGGTCGGTGACCTGACGCAGGGCCAACTGGTCAGAGGCAAGGAAGTTCTCGCCCAGACCCAGACCGATCACCAACGGGCTGCCACTGCGCGCGGCGACCAGACGATCCGGCTGCTTGGCATTGATCACGGCCAGACCGTAAGCACCGTGCAGTTCCTTGACCGTTGCTTTAAGCGCAACACTCAGATCAGGCTGATCCTTGAGTTTATGGCTGAGCAGGTGAGCGATGACTTCGGTATCGGTATCCGAAGTAAACACATAACCCAGCGCTTTCAGCTGTTCACGCAGGGCTTCGTGGTTTTCGATGATGCCGTTGTGCACCACCGCGATGTCGCCGGAGAAATGCGGGTGCGCATTGCGTTCGCACGGTGCGCCGTGGGTGGCCCAGCGGGTGTGGGCGATACCCAGACGACCAACCAGCGGATGTTCGGCCAGCGCTGCTTCGAGTTCGCTGACCTTGCCCGGGCGACGCATGCGCTCAAGGGTTTCGTCGTTGGTGAAAACCGCGACACCGGCGCTGTCATAGCCGCGGTATTCGAGGCGCTTGAGGCCTTCGAGCAGGATGGCGGTGATGTTGCGTTCAGCGACTGCGCCGACAATTCCACACATGCTTATTTCTCCTGACTGACAGCCGCGCAAATCACGGTGATACCGCGGGCCTGTATCTGATCGCGTGCCTCGCTAGGCAGGCGATCATCGGTAATTAGGGTATGGACGCTGCTCCACGGCAGCTCCAGGTTGGGAATCTTGCGGCCGATCTTGTCGGCCTCGACCATGACGATGACTTCCCGCGCCACTTCAGCCATGACCCGGCTCAAACCGAGCAATTCATTGAAGGTTGTCGTGCCGCGCACCAGATCAATGCCATCGGCGCCGATGAACAACTGGTCGAAGTCGTAAGAGCGTAGTACCTGCTCGGCGACCTGACCCTGAAAGGATTCCGAATGCGGATCCCAGGTGCCACCGGTCATCAACAACACCGGTTCGTGTTCGAGTTCGCTCAGGGCGTTGGCGACGTGCAGGGAATTGGTCATCACCACCAGGCCTGGCTGTTGGCCAAGTTCCGGGATCATCGCGGCGGTGGTGCTGCCGCTGTCGATGATGATCCGCGCGTGTTCGCGGATGCGTTTCACCGCTGCACGGGCGATGGCCTGTTTGTACTTGGAAACGCTCTGCGCCGTTTCCGCGACCAGTTCCTGCGGCATGGTGATCGCCCCGCCGTAGCGGCGCAGCAACAGACCATGACTTTCCAGCGCGGCGAGATCCTTGCGAATCGTAACTTCGGAGGTTTCGAAGCGCTTGGCCAGTTCATCCACACTGACTTCGCCCTGCTCGTTGAGTAAGGCGAGAATGTTATGGCGGCGTTGTGGCGTGTTGCGTTTCGACATGGCGACCTAAGTTTCGATTCGAAAGATAACGGAAGCAATCAAAACCTATCGGCTCTAAATCGTCAAGCGGCAGTCAGACTTTTTTGACAACGACACAAACAAAAATGTGGGAGCGAGCTTGCTCGCGAAAGCATCGTGTCAGTCAACATCAATATTGAATGATCTACGGCATTCGCGAGCAAGCTCGCTCCCACATTGGATCTTCCTCGCTAAAAAGAAACTGTGGATAACTCAGCTCTTCTTGATCTTCTCCGGCCGCTTCCAGCCGTCGATGTTCTTCTGCCGCGCACGACCGACCGCCAACTGCGCGTTATCCACATTCTGCGTGATCGTCGACCCAGCCGCCGTGGTTGCACCGTCAGAGATATCCACAGGCGCAACCAACGAATTATTGGAGCCGATGAACACGTCCGCACCCAACACGGTTTTCCACTTGTTGGCGCCGTCGTAGTTGCAGGTGATGGTGCCAGCGCCAACGTTGGTGCGCGCACCGATTTCGGCATCACCCAGATAAGTCAGGTGACCGGCCTTGGCGCCTTCGCCCATGTGGGCATTTTTCAGTTCGACAAAGTTACCCACATGCGCGCGCGCTTCGAGCACGGTGCCTGGACGCAGACGCGCGAACGGGCCGGCATCACTGCCCTCGCCCAGAACGGCGCCTTCGATATGACTGTTGGCCTTGATCACCACGCCTTTGCGCAGGGTGCTGTCCTTGATCACACAGTTGGGGCCGATCTCCACATCATCTTCGATGACCACGTTGCCTTCGAGGATCACGTTGATGTCGATCAGCACATCGCGACCAACGGTCACTTCGCCACGCACATCAAAACGCGCCGGGTCACGCAGGGTTACACCTTGCGCCATCAAACGACGGCCAGCGCGCAACTGGTAATGACGCTCCAGCTCGGCCAGTTGTTTGCGATCGTTGGCGCCCTGCACTTCCATCGGGTCGTGCGGTTGTTCGGTGGCCACTACCAGACCGTCGCTGACCGCCATTTCAATCACGTCAGTAAGGTAATACTCGCCCTGAGCGTTATTGTTCGACAGGCGGCTCATCCAGTCGGCCAGACGATCGGCCGGAACAGCGAGAATGCCGGTGTTGCCTTCAGTGATCGCGCGCTGCGCTTCGCTGGCGTCTTTGTGTTCAACGATGGCCGCGACCTTACCGTCTGCGTCGCGCACGATGCGGCCATAACCGGTCGGATCGTCCAGCTCGACGGTGAGCAAACCCATTTGCCCCGGCACGACGTGCTTGAGCAGGCGTTGCAGGGTTTCGACTTCGATCAGCGGCACGTCACCGTAGAGGATCAACACGGTATCGGCAGTAATGAACGGCACCGCTTGAGCCGTGGCGTGACCGGTGCCCAGTTGCTTGTCCTGCAGGACGAAATTCAAATCGTCAGCGGCCAGACGTTCACGCACTACGTCGGCGCCATGACCGATCACCACATGAATGCGTTGTGGATCGAGTTGGCGGGCGCTGTGGATAACATGGCCCAGCATGGAGTTGCCGGCAATCGGGTGCAGCACTTTCGGCAGCGCCGAACGCATACGAGTGCCTTGACCGGCCGCGAGGATAACGATTTCAAGAGACATGACTGGCTACCAATCCTGGGTGGTCAGCAACTGCGACCGGGTTTCGGGAATTCGGAAAAGAAAAAAGGGTAGCCGAGGCTACCCTTTTTTATCAATCGCACAACAAGCGGCTGACGGATTAACCGCCAAACTTCTTGCGGATCTGCTGGACGGTGCGCAGCTGAGCTGCAGCCTCGGCCAGACGTGCTGACGCAGCGCTATAGTCGAAATCAGCGCCTTTTTCATGCAGAGCATGCTCGGCAGCCTTGAGAGCTGCTTGAGCTTGAGCTTCATCCAGGTCGGCGGCGCGTTGCACGGTATCGGCAAGCACCTTGACCATGTTCGGCTGAACCTCGAGGAAACCACCGGAGATGTAAAACACCTCGGCTTCCCCGCCTTGCTTGATCAGGCGGATCGGACCTGGCTTCAGATTAGTGATCAGCGGCGCGTGACCCAGAGCGATACCAAGATCACCCAGTGCACCGTGCGCAATCACCATCTCGACCAGGCCGGAAAAGATTTCCCCTTCCGCGCTGACGATATCGCAATGGACTGTCATAGCCATCTGATTGCCTCAACCTTAATGAGCGCCCGTTGCCGGGCGCCGGGATTACAGTTTCTTGGCTTTCTCGATCGCTTCTTCGATGCCGCCAACCATGTAGAACGCTTGTTCTGGCAGGTGGTCGTAGTCACCGTTGAGGATGCCTTTGAAGCCAGCAATGGTGTCTTTCAGGGAAACGTATTTACCCGAAGCACCGGTGAAGACTTCAGCCACGAAGAACGGCTGCGACAAGAAGCGCTGGATCTTACGAGCACGGTTTACCAACTGCTTGTCGGCTTCCGACAGCTCGTCCATACCCAGGATCGCGATGATGTCCTTCAGCTCTTTGTAACGTTGCAGAACGTACTGAACGCCGCGAGCGGTGTCGTAGTGGTCCTGGCCGATTACGTTCGGGTCCAGCTGGCGCGAGGTCGAATCCAGTGGATCTACCGCTGGGTAGATACCCAGGGAAGCGATGTCACGGGACAGAACGACGGTGGCGTCCAAGTGGGCGAAGGTGGTCGCTGGCGACGGGTCGGTCAAGTCATCCGCAGGTACGTATACCGCTTGGATCGAAGTGATCGAACCTTCCTTGGTCGAAGTGATACGTTCTTGCAGAACGCCCATCTCTTCAGCCAGGGTCGGCTGGTAACCTACTGCCGAAGGCATACGGCCCAGCAGTGCGGATACTTCAGTACCGGCCAGGGTGTAACGATAGATGTTGTCGACGAACAGCAGAACGTCGTTACCTTCGTCACGGAACTTCTCGGCCATGGTCAGGCCGGTCAGTGCTACGCGCAGACGGTTACCCGGCGGCTCGTTCATCTGACCGTAAACCAGTGCCACTTTGTCCAGAACGTTGGAGTCCTTCATCTCGTGGTAGAAGTCGTTACCCTCACGAGTACGCTCACCCACACCGGCGAACACGGAATAACCGCTGTGCTCGATGGCGATGTTACGGATCAGTTCCATCATGTTTACGGTTTTGCCTACACCGGCACCACCGAACAGACCGACTTTACCGCCTTTGGCAAACGGGCAAACCAGGTCGATAACCTTGATGCCGGTTTCCAGCAGGTCGTTGCCGCCTGCCTGTTCAGCGAACGAAGGCGCTGGACGGTGAATGCCCCAACGCTCTTCGGTGTCGATCGGGCCAGCTTCGTCGATCGGGTTACCGAGCACGTCCATGATCCGGCCCAGGGTCGCTTTACCGACCGGTACGGAGATGGCTGCGCCAGAATCGGTAACTTCCAGACCGCGCTTCAAGCCCTCGGTGGAACCCATCGCAATGGTACGAACCACGCCGTCGCCCAGCTGTTGCTGAACTTCCAGAGTGGTGCCGGCATCGCTTTTGACTTTCAAAGCGTTGTAGATGCTCGGTACGCTGTCGCGTGGAAATTCCACGTCGATAACGGCGCCGATGATTTGAACGATACGTCCGCTACTCATAGCTGGATCCTCTGAATATTTGAACCGTTAAACCGCGGCAGCGCCGCCGACGATTTCCGAGATCTCTTGGGTGATCGCAGCCTGACGCGCCTTGTTGTAGATCAGCTGCAAATCGCTGATCAAATCACCGGCGTTGTCGGTAGCGTTCTTCATCGCGATCATCCGCGCAGCTTGTTCAGCCGCGTTGTTCTCGACCACCGCCTGGTAGACCTGCGACTCAACGTAGCGGACCATCAAGCCGTCAAGCAGCTCTTTGGCATCCGGTTCGTAGAGATAGTCCCAGTGGTGCTTGAGATCCTGATCCGGGGTCGCCACCAGTGGAATCAACTGCTCCACGGTAGGCTGTTGCGTCATGGTGTTGATGAACTTGTTGGACACCACGGACAGGCGGTCAATACGGCCGTCCAGGTAGGCATCCAGCATCACCTTGACGCTGCCGATCAGATCATTGATCGACGGCTCTTCACCCAGGTGGCTGATAGCTGCAACGACGTTACCGCCGAAGTTACGGAAAAAGGCCGCACCCTTGCTACCAACGACACACAGATCAATCTCGACGCCGTTTTCGCGGTTTACCGCCATGTCCTTGACCAGGGCCTTGAACAGGTTGGTGTTCAAGCCGCCGCACAAACCACGGTCACTGCTCACCACAACATAACCGACACGCTTGATAGCGCGGTCGATCATGAACGGGTGGCGGTATTCCGGGTTGGCGTTGGCCAGATGCCCAATAACCTGGCGGATACGCTCCGCATAAGGACGGCTAGCAGCCATGCGCATTTGTGCCTTGCGCATTTTGCTGACCGCCACTTTTTCCATGGCGCTGGTAATCTTTTGCGTGCTTTTGATGCTCGCAATCTTACTGCGAATCTCTTTTGCGCCTGCCATGTAACACCTATCAGGTTAGCAAGCGGGAGCCTCGCGGCTCCCGCTGCGGCTTACCAGGTTTGGGTGGCCTTGAACTTCTCGATACCGGCTTTCATGCCAGCGTCGATTTCGTCATTGAAGTCACCTTTAACGTTGATCTTGGCCATCAAATCGGCGTGATCGCGGTTGAAGAAAGCGATCAGCGCTTGTTCGAAGCTGCCGATCTTGGCGATTTCAATGTCAGTCAGGAACCCACGCTCAGCGGCATACAGCGACAGCGCCATGTCAGCGATCGACATTGGTGCGTATTGCTTCTGCTTCATCAGCTCGGTAACGCGCTGACCATGCTCAAGTTGCTTACGGGTCGCTTCGTCCAGGTCAGAAGCGAACTGGGCGAATGCCGCCAGTTCACGGTACTGAGCCAGAGCGGTACGGATACCACCGGAGAGCTTCTTGATGATCTTGGTCTGAGCGGCACCACCCACACGGGATACCGAAACACCGGCGTTCACTGCAGGGCGGATGCCCGAGTTGAACATGGCCGATTCCAGGAAGATCTGACCGTCGGTGATGGAAATCACGTTGGTCGGAACGAACGCGGAAACGTCGCCAGCCTGGGTTTCGATGATCGGCAGTGCGGTCAGGGAACCGGTTTTGCCGGTCACTGCGCCGTTGGTGAACTTCTCTACGTATTCTTCCGAAACGCGGGATGCGCGCTCCAGCAGACGGGAGTGGAGATAGAACACGTCGCCTGGGTAAGCTTCACGGCCTGGTGGACGGCGCAGCAGCAGGGAAATCTGGCGGTAAGCCACTGCTTGCTTGGACAGATCGTCATAAACGATCAGCGCGTCTTCACCGCGGTCGCGGAAGAATTCACCCATGGTGCAACCGGAGTACGGTGCCAGGAATTGCAGCGCAGGAGATTCCGAAGCACTGGCAGCCACGATGATCGTGTTGGCCAGGGCGCCGTTTTCTTCCAGCTTGCGAACCACGTTGGCGATGGTCGATTGCTTCTGACCAATAGCTACGTAGACGCAGAAAATGCCGCTGTCTTTCTGGTTGATGATCGCGTCGATCGCCAGAGCGGTTTTACCGATCTGACGGTCACCGATGATCAGCTCACGCTGGCCACGGCCGACAGGAATCATGGCATCGACAGCCTTGTAGCCAGTCTGTACAGGCTGGTCTACCGACTTACGCCAGATCACGCCCGGTGCAACTTTCTCGACCGCGTCGGTCAAGGTGTTGCCCAGTGGACCTTTGCCGTCAACAGGGTTACCCAGTGCGTCGACTACGCGACCCAGCAGTTCCTTACCAACAGGAACTTCGAGGATGCGGCCGGTGCACTTGGCGCTCATGCCTTCGGCCAGAGACTGGTAAGCGCCCAGTACAACGGCACCTACGGAGTCCTGCTCCAGGTTGAGGGCCATACCGTAGACGCCGCCCGGAAACTCGATCATCTCGCCGTACATAACGTCGGCCAGACCGTGAATCCGCACGATGCCGTCAGATACGCTGACGACAGTGCCTTCGTTACGGGCTTGGGAGGTCACATCGAGCTTGTCGATGCGGCCCTTGATAATTTCACTTATTTCGGAAGGATTGAGTTGCTGCATTGCTCTGCTGCCCCTTCAAACTCAAGATTTCAATGCTTCGGCAAGTTTCGCGATTTTGCCGCGAATCGAGCCATCGATAACCAGGTCGCCGGCGCGGATGACGACACCACCTATAAGGGCAGCATCCTCCGCAACTTGCAGGCGCACTTCCCGGTTGAGTCGTGCACTGAGAACCTTGGCGAGTTTGTCTTGCTGTTCTTGGTTCAATGCGAAAGCACTGGTCACTTCAACGTCTACCGACTTCTCTTGCTCGGCCTTGTACAGGTCGAAAAGAGCGGCAATCTCCGGCAGAAGCGGGAGACGGTCGTTTTCGGCAACGACGTTGATGAAGTTCTGTGCCTTTGCATCAAACTTGTCGCCGCACACGTCAATAAACGTGGCGGCCTTTTCTGCGCTCGTCAGTCGCGGGGCCTTGAGCACGCGCTGCATGGTGTCGTCTTGCGACACCGCTGCAGCCAGGCCGAGCATGGCTGACCAATTGGCCAGTTGCTGGTGGGCCTGAGCGTGCTCGAAGGCCGCCTTAGCGTAAGGTCGGGCCAACGTGGTCAGTTCTGCCATGATCGCCCTCGCTTAGATTTCAGCAGCCAGTTGGTTAACCAGCTCTGCGTGCGCGTTTTGATCGATTGTGGCACCCAGGATCTTCTCGGCGCCGCCGACAGCCAGCATGCCCACTTGGGCGCGCAGCTTGTCTTTGACACTGTTCAGTTCCTGTTCGATCTCGGCTTGAGCCTGAACCTTCACACGGTCAGCATCGACACGGGCCTTTTCAACGGCCTCTTCGACAATCTGGTTACCGCGTTTCTTGGCTTGCTCGATGATTTCAGCTGCCTGAGCTTTCGCTTCGCGCAGTTGCTGACCCGCTTTTTCTTGGGCCAACTCCAGGTCGCGAGCTGCACGGCTGGCAGCGTCCAGACCATCAGCGATCTTCTTTTGACGTTCGTGCAGAGCAGCGATGACCGGAGGCCATACATACTTCATGCAGAACAGTACAAAAATCAGGAACGCAACGGACTGGCCAATCAGGGTCGCATTAATGTTCACGCCAACACCTCGCAGTTACGTTGTCCATCACATCAAATTACTCGGAAGAATCCGGGTAATTAGCCAGCGATCTGACCAACGAACGGGTTCGCAAAGGTGAAGAACAGAGCGATACCAACACCGATCATGGTTACGGCGTCGAGCAGACCGGCAACGATGAACATTTTAACTTGCAGCATTGGAACCATTTCTGGCTGACGCGCTGCGCCTTCCAGGAACTTGCCGCCCAGCAGGCCGAAACCAATTGCGGTACCCAGTGCGCCCAGGCCGATCAACAGTGCAACAGCGATAGCGGTTAGACCAACTACAGTTTCCATCTTTCCTCCCGACTTTTACGTCGTATGGTTTAGGTTTTTTAGATTAAAGCGGTAAAACAAATCGTTTCAGGTGCCCTGTGAAGAGCCCCTTCCCGTTTGACCGGGAAGGACATCAGACTAGTCGAGACTGGCCTTAATGGTTTTCTTCGTGCGCCATCGACAGGTAGACGATGGTCAGCATCATGAAGATGAACGCCTGCAGGGTGATGATCAGGATGTGGAACACAGCCCACGCCCACTGCAGAACAACGCCCAGGCCGCTCAGCCAGAGCAGGCCACTGCCGAACATCACAGCGATCAGAATGAACACCAGCTCGCCGGCATACATGTTGCCGAACAGACGCAGAGCCAGAGAGATCGGCTTGGCGATCAGGGTCACGAATTCGAGCAGGAAGTTCACCGGGATCAGCAGGGCCTGAACAAAGATGTTCTTGCTGCCGAACGGGTGCAGGGTCAGTTCGCCGATGAAGCCGCCGATGCCCTTGACCTTGATGCTGTAGAAAATGATCAGTGCGAAAACCGACAAAGCCATGCCCAGGGTCGCGTTCGGGTCGGTAGTCGACACGGCGCGGAACGGGATGTGGTGATCACCGGTGATCAGGATGGCCAGCTGAGGAATCCAGTCGACCGGGATCAGGTCGACGGCGTTCATCAGGAACACCCAGACGAAGATGGTCAGTGCCAGCGGTGCAATCACCGGGCTACGGCCATGGAAGCTGTCTTTCACGCTGCCATCGACGAATTCGACCAATACTTCAACGAAGTTCTGCAAAGCACCCGGCTGACCCGAAGTCGCTTTCTTTGCCGCCATGCGGAAAAGAAAAACGAAGATCAGACCCAACGCGACCGACCAGCCGAGAGTATCGACGTGGAAAGCCCAGAAGCCCATTTCCTTGGCTTCTGCTGCGGTGTGGGCAAAGCCCCAGCCGCCGTTAGGTAGCTGACCGAAGGTCAGGTTCTGCAAGTGGTGCTGGATATAGCCCGAAGCGGTTGTTTCTGCCATGGTTGCCTCAAACGCCCTAAGGTCTCGAAAGTCTTGTTCTCATCAGCAGGGGAGCGAACCAGCTGACCGACTGAGTCAGCACGAACGCGCCGAATACAGCTATCGGCGCCAGTGGCTTCACACCTGCAAACACCAGCGCAAAAAGCACTGCTGTCAAAATCAGTTTGCCTGCCTCGCCGGCATAAAAAGACCGGACGATGGACTGGGCTGCTCGGGCGCCGGAAAACCGAAATGCCTTGTGAGCGAAATAAACATTGGGCAGCAAGGCTATCAGGCCTCCGCAAAGTCCCGAGTATCCGGCAACGACTCCGTGCCATTGCCAGAGCGCCAAAGCGGCAATGAGCAAAATGACAAATTGAGCCATCAACACCGGAAAAACCGCCAGGCGATGGAACGGCAGGCGGTTTGGCTTGCGGGTTTCCATCACTATTGCTCTCCAATGGTCGGCTGCCAGAATTCAATAACTTGGCATAATTTGTGCCGACAAAATGCGCGCAGAGTATAGGGGCGGTTCTGCCCCTATTCAACTGTCAGGTAGTGATTTCCGACTGCGCGCTACATGAGGAAATGTTTCAGCGGATGTGTGCGAGCACACCTTGAAGCTCATCGAGGGAGTTGTAACCGATCACCAACTGACCCTTTCCCTTCTTGCCGTGGCGAATCTGCACCGCAGAGCCTAGGCGCTCGGCCAGACGCTGCTCGAGGCGGGCGATATCCGGGTCGGGTTTGCTCGCTTCCACAGGCTCCGGTTTGCCACTCAACCACTGACGAACCAGTGCCTCAGTTTGGCGCACGGTCAGGCCGCGTGCGACAACATGTCGCGCCCCCTCAACCTGCTGATTGTCCGGCAGACCGAGCAAGGCACGGGCATGACCCATTTCCAGATCGCCGTGCGACAGCATGGTCTTGATGACTTCAGGCAGTGCAATCAGACGCAACAGGTTGGCCACAGTGACCCGGGACTTGCCCACAGCCTCGGCGACCTGTTGCTGAGTCAGCTGGAATTCCTGCTGCAAACGCTGCAGGGCCACCGCTTCTTCGATCGGGTTGAGGTCTTCGCGCTGGATGTTCTCGATCAGCGCAATGGCGATCGCGGTTTCATCCGGTACATCGCGGACCATGGCCGGAATGGTTTCCTGCCCGGCTTGCTGGCTCGCGCGCCAACGGCGTTCACCGGCGATGATTTCGAAGCGACCACCGCCAATCGGGCGCACCACGATCGGCTGCATCACGCCTTGCGCCTTGATCGACAGCGCCAGCTCCTCGAGCGCCTGCGGATCCATATCCCGGCGCGGCTGGTATTTGCCACGCTGGAGCAGATCCAGCGGCAGGTGTTGCAACTCACGGGTGTCAGCCTGCGCCGCTTGTTCTTCCAGCGCGCTGACGGTCGGACCACTCAGCAGTGCATCCAGTCCACGTCCGAGACCTCGTTTCTTGACGGCCATGGGGATTCCTTAAGTTGGCTGAGCGGCAGCAATGCGTGAATTTTTGCGTTGACGGCGAACCATCTCGCCCGCCAAAGCCAGATAGGCCAGCGCGCCACGCGATTGCTTGTCGTAGGCCAGTGCCGGCATACCGTAACTCGGCGCTTCGGCCAGGCGGATGTTGCGCGGGATCACCGTGTCGTACAGCTGCTCGCCGAAGTGTTCCTTGAGCTGCGCCGAAACGTCGTTCATCAGGCTCAGGCGCGGGTCGTACATCGTGCGCAGCAAACCTTCGACTTTCAGGTTCGGGTTCAACAACTCGGCGATGCGCTTGATGTTATCCACAAGGTCGCTGAGACCTTCGAGCGCAAAGTACTCGCACTGCATGGGGATAATCACCCCGTCAGCGGCGACCAATGCATTCAGCGTGAGCATCGACAGCGACGGCGGGCAGTCGATCAAAATGTAATCGTAGTTTTCACGGATCGGCGCCAGCGCGCTGCGCAGACGGCTTTCCTTCATCTGCATTTCCAGCAGCACCACTTCGGCCGCCGTCAAATCGCGGTTGGCCGGCAGCAGTTGATAACCGCCGTGTTCGGAATAGTGCATGGCCTGGGCCAGATCGCATTCGCCGATCAGCAGGTCATAGACCGAGTTTTCCAGGCCGTGTTTATCCACACCGCTACCCATGGTGGCGTTGCCCTGTGGATCGAGATCGATCAACAGCACCCGGCGCTTGGTCGCGACCAGGGATGCTGCGAGGTTGATGCAGGTGGTGGTCTTGCCCACACCACCCTTTTGGTTCGCTATCGCGAATACCTTAGCCATTCTTGCTTGTGTTCCCAATCATGCCGTGCGGCGCAGTATCAGCAGATGGCGTTGGCCTTGGCAACCGGGTACGGCCAGGGCGTGTTCGCTATCGAGTTTGAAGTCTGCCGGCAATGCTACCAGCTCATCGGCCGGATGAACGCCCTTCATTGCCAGCCAGCGTGTATCGGCATCGCCAAGGTGGCGAGTCCAGTGGGTGAAGTTCTCCATGCTGCTGAACGCCCGGGAAATGATCCCGTTGAACGGTTGAGCAGGCTGGAAGGCTTCGACACGACTGTGGATAACTTGCAGGTTATCCAGTTTGAGTTCGAGTTTGACCTGGGTCAGGAAGCGGGTTTTCTTGCCGTTGCTGTCCAGACAGGTCACTTGCGAGTCCGGATACAGGATCGCCAACGGGATGCCCGGCATGCCCCCGCCGCTACCGACGTCGAGCCAGCGACCGTTTTCGATGAACGACATCACGCTGAGACTATCGAGCAAGTGCCGCGAAACCATTTCGTCCGGATCGCGCACCGCGGTCAGGTTGTAGGCCTGGTTCCATTTGATCAACAGGGCCAGATAACCCAGCAGCAATTCGTGCTGGGTTTCAGTGAGATGGACACCGAGCGCGCGGGCTCCTGTGGATAACTCTTCGGCGTGTTGCGAAGTGACCTTAGAACTCAAGCGCTTTGCTCCAACTGACGGCCCGCGCCGCGTTTTTTCAAATGAATCATCAACAGCGAAATCGCTGCCGGGGTCACGCCCGGGATCCGCGAAGCCTGGCCCAGCGTCTCTGGTCGAGTCGCGCCGAGCTTGCTCTGGATCTCCTTGGAGAGACCGGAAATGTTGGTGTAATCGATATCCACAGGCAATTTCGTGTCTTCACTGGCGCGCAGACGGGCAATTTCGTCCTGTTGACGATCGATGTAACCGGCGTATTTGGTCTTGATTTCAACCTGCTCGGCGACCTGTGGATCTTCGGCACCGTTGCCGGTCACTTCGACCAGACCAGCGTAGTCGATTTCCGGACGACTCAAGAGATTGAGCAAGTTGTATTCGTGGGTCAGCGGCGTGCCGAATTTCTCGGCAATCGCATCGCCCTGCTGCGTATTCGGGCGAACCCAAGTGCTTTTCAGGCGCTGCTCTTCGAGCTCGATACTTTCGCGTTTCTTGCAGAAGGCCGCCCAACGCGCGTCATCGACCAGACCGAGTTCGCGACCTTTTTCGGTCAGACGCAGGTCGGCGTTGTCCTCGCGCAGAATCAGGCGGTACTCGGCACGGGAAGTGAACATGCGGTACGGCTCTTGGGTGCCGAGGGTGATCAGGTCGTCGACCAACACACCGATGTACGCTTCATCGCGACGCGGACACCAGGCTTCTTTGCCCTTGGCGCGCAGTGCAGCGTTGGCGCCAGCGAGCAAACCCTGGGCGCCGGCTTCTTCGTAACCGGTGGTGCCGTTGATTTGCCCGGCGAAGAACAGACCGCCGATGACTTTGGTTTCGAGGCTGTACTTCAGGTCGCGCGGATCGAAGTAGTCGTACTCGATCGCATAACCCGGACGCACGATGTGCGCGTTTTCCATGCCGCGGATCGATTGCACTATCTGCAATTGCACGTCGAACGGCAAGCTTGTGGATATCCCGTTCGGGTACAGCTCATGGGTGGTCAAACCTTCCGGTTCGATAAACACCTGATGGCTTTCCTTGTCGGCAAAGCGGTGGATCTTGTCTTCGATCGACGGGCAATAGCGCGGGCCGATGCCTTCGATTTCACCGGCAGCGGAATACATCGGCGAACGATCGAGGTTCGCCGCGATGATTTCGTGGGTGCGCGCGTTGGTGTGAGTAATCCAGCAGCTGACCTGGCGTGGATGCTGTGCTTTGTTGCCCATGAACGACATCACCGGGATCGGCGTATCGCCCGGTTGCTCGGTCATCACCGAGAAATCCACAGACTTGCCATCGATACGCGGCGGTGTGCCGGTTTTCAGGCGGCCGACACGCAGTGGCAGTTCACGCAGACGGTGAGCCAGGGCGATTGACGGCGGATCACCGGCACGACCGCCGGAAAAATTCTGCAAACCAATGTGGATAAGTCCGCCGAGGAACGTACCGGTGGTCAACACCACGGAATCGGCGAAGAAGCGCAGACCCATTTGCGTGACAACACCACGGACTTGTTCCTGCTCGACGATCAGGTCGTCAGCGGCTTGTTGAAATATCCACAGGTTCGGCTGGTTTTCGAGGATTTCGCGGACAGCGGCTTTGTACAGAATCCGGTCGGCCTGTGCGCGGGTCGCCCGTACGGCTGGGCCTTTGCGGCTGTTCAACACGCGAAACTGGATGCCGCCCAAATCGGTAGCTGTGGCCATCGCGCCGCCGAGGGCATCGATTTCCTTGACCAGATGGCTTTTGCCAATGCCACCGATGGCCGGGTTGCAACTCATGGCACCGAGGGTTTCCACGTTATGCGTCAGCAACAGGGTTTTTGCCCCCATACGTGCTGAGGCCAGTGCTGCCTCGGTACCGGCATGACCGCCGCCGATGACGATCACTTCAAAACGGGAAGGGAAATCCACCACGCACCTCGTGCCTGCTTAAGTAGGTAATTCAGGAATAGTTTGAGATCAGGTTTCTGGACCTGGTCGACAAGTATAGGGACTTCGCCGTTCCTAAAGAACCCTCTGCACAAAATTTAACCAGCTGTGGAGAACTCAAGGTTAAAAGAATAAAAAAGAGAGAAATTTATAAAACCTTTGTTTTTATGTTTATTCTTACTGAGCGACCTTTCTGTGGATAGATTGCTACAAGCCTTTATATTCAATATGTACAGAGTTTCAAAACCCTGTGCTCATGTGCCAATGAGGCCGTTGGATAACCGGTCTAAGCCTGTGGATGAAAGGGGTGTTTATCCACAGAGGGGGTTATATCCAGTTTTGAAGCCCTGTTATCAACTGACCTCAGTGGCAGTTATTCACAGGGCTTAATCCACAGAAAATCGACAAAACGGCGTTTTCGGGACGCAAAAAAAATCGCCAACGAGGGTTCGCTGGCGACAAAGAAGCTGATGGAGGGAAGTGCGAGAGCTATTGTGAGAGAACGTAACAGAGGCTAATAATAGGCATTATCATTAACTCGCCCACTTTGCCCATGTCCCTACCCGCCCACACTGCTGCGATCGAGCAAATCTACGAGCAACACCATTCGTGGCTATACGGGTGGCTCAGGGGCAAACTGCATGACGCCTGCGATGCCGCCGATATCGCGCATGACACCTTCGTGCGGATTTTGGCGGCCCGTAATGCCACGCAGATTCGCGAACCACGGGACTATTTAGCGACCATTGCACGCGGCCTGGTCATTGATCGTTATCGAAGACAGGCCATCGAAGTCGCCTACTTGCAGACCTTGGCGGCTCGACCAGAAGCCACCGCCATCAGCGAAGAAGACAAGGCGCTGATCATCGAAACCCTGGTCGCTGTCGATAAAGCCTTGGCCGGGCTCGGCACGCGAACCCAGCAGATCTTCATGCTTTCGCAGATCGACGGCCTGACTTATCAACAGATCGCCGTGCAGTTGAAGGTGTCTTTGACCACGGTGAAGAAGCACATGGTCCGCGCCCTGACGGAATGTGCCCTGATCATGGCGCAGCGGTGATGGCCATCGCACCGAACCGCAAGGTTTTCGAAGCCGCCGCCAGTTGGTACGTGCAGTTTCAGGCAGATCCGCCGACGCTCGCGGAGCAGAAAGCCTGGCAGCTGTGGATAGATAGCGACCCAGCGCATCTGGCGGCGTGGACCCAGATGGAACAACTGCAGCGCCATCTCGGCACACTGCCGCAGGAGCTGAAACGTCGCGCGCTGAATACCGGGCAGCAACGGCGTCAGGTGCTGAAGCTGTTGCTGCTTGCTGTGGGGACGGGGTTCGTTGGCTGGAATGTTCAGCAACATACATCCTTGGGGAATGTCTGGGCCGACTATAAAACTGGCATTGGCCAGCGTCGCAACCTGACATTGGCCGATGGCAGTCAGATTCAGCTCAATACCGACACGGCCATTGATGTGTCTTTCGACCCAGCGCAGCGACTGATTCGCCTGCACTCCGGCGAGATCCTCATTCAAACCGGCAAGCTTGGCGATCAACGACCGTTTTTTGTCGAAACCCGTGATGGCCGGATTCAAGCGCTGGGCACCCGGTTTTCCGTACATCAGCTATCAGGGTCTACCCGTGTGGGTGTGCTGGAAGACCGAGTCAGCGTACAGCCCGCCGATCTATCAACAGCCGCAATTGTTCTGAACGCAGGCGAAGGCGCCGATTTTGATCGTCGACACGTAGGGCTCATTCACCCCTTCAAATCCACGGAAGTGGCATGGACCAACGGCCAATTGATCGTGCTCAACGCACGCTTGGGCAATGTAATTGAAGAATTGGGCCGCTATCGCAGCGGTGTTTTACATTGCGATGCGCGAGCCCGGGAGCTGCGTGTCTCCGGGACATTTCGCCTCAACTCCACCGATGCAGTCCTGGCCAACCTTCAGGCGTCACTACCGATCAACGTGCGCTATTTCACTCGTTACTGGGTCTCGATCAGCCACAACACTTGATTGAAATTTCACCTGGGGAAAATAAATCGACAACAGGGTTATCTTTTTTTGCCCTGACCCGGCCCTACAGGTAATCGCGATAAACGCGGCTCTTTGCCACCTTCAGGGCTTATCCACACATGCGTCTTCCCACGTTTCGTCAGCGTTTTTCCTACCATTGCATTGCCTACAGCTTACTGATGACCAGCGCCGCATCCTGTCTGGTGATTAGCCATAACGCCGTCGCTGCATCGACCACCCAGCGTTATGCGATTGCAGCGGGCCCGCTGGACAATGCACTGAGCCAGTTCGCCTCGGCCGCCAACGTGATTCTGTCGTTCTCGCCGCAACAGACCAGCCGCTTGCGCAGCGTCGGGCTGAACGGCAACTTCACCGTCGACCAGGGTTTCGCCCAACTGCTGCAAGGCTCGGGTTTGCAAGCCGTGCCGCAGGCGCCGGGCAGTTACATTCTGCAGGCGCTTCCGAACGGTGATTCGCTGGAGCTGGCCCCGACCAACATCAATGGTCAGTTGGCCAACCCGATGAATCTGGATTACGCGGCGGACGTCGGTTACAAGGCGCAGAACAGCCGGATCGGTACGAAAACCAGTACGCCGTTGTCTGAAACGCCGCGCTCGGTGTCAGTCGTCACCGGCCAGCGCATGAAAGATCAGAAATCTCAGACACTCACTGAGGTGCTCGGCTACGTACCGGGGATCTTTGCCCCACCGTTCGCCGCCGGCGACAGCCTGGCCGGGGATCTGTTTTACATTCGCGGTTTCAACGCCACCGATTATGGCTACGGTCTGTTGCGCGATGGGCTGCGCGTCCAGGGCAATCGTTATGACACCAGCACCGAGCCTTACGGACTTGAGCGCGTCGAGATTTTCCGTGGCCCGTCTTCTCTGCTCTATGGGGAAAACGCACCGGGCGGACTGGTCAATCTGGTGAGCAAACGCCCGACCGCCGCACCGCAAGGCGAAGTGCAATTGGGTTATGGCTCGAACAATCGTCGGCAGATCGGCGTTGATGTCTCCGGCCCGCTCAATGACAGCGGCAACGTTCTCGGGCGTGTGGTGATGCTCGGGCGCAAGTCCGACACCCAGACCGATCACGTACCGGATGACCGAATCTACATCGCGCCATCGCTGACCCTGAATTTCGACGATTACAACACGCTGACCCTGCTGGCCAACTACCAGAAGGATCACACCAACATGGAACTTGGCCTGCCGGCCGCCGGGACATTGCTGACCAACCCCAACGGCAAGTTATCCAAAGGCACCATGCTCGGCGACCCGGACTGGAACACCTTTGAAAGGGAAACCTGGAGCACCGGTTACGAGTTCAGCCACTCATTCAATGATGATTGGCAGTTCCGGCAGAACTCGCGCTACATGCAGTCACGCATTACCCGCCACGAAACCTGGCCGGGCAACCTCAACAACGCCGGTTTTGGCACGCGCCTGAACATGACCGCCTACGATCGCTTCAACAAATCGATGGTCTATTCGCTGGATAACCAACTGGAAGGCAAATTCCAGGTCGGCGGTCTGGAGAACACCGTGTTGTTCGGCGCCAGTTACGACCGTACCTCGTTCAATCAAGACTGGAACGCCGGCATCGTCGGGCCGATCGATGTGTATAACCCGGTATACCTGCGCGACCCGACCACACCGATTGCAGTGCAAAACACCCTGCTCGAACAACAGATGAAAGGGGTTTATGCACAGATCCAGAGCAAGTATGACCACTGGCTGTTCCTGCTCGGTGGCCGTCAGGATTGGGTCGACAGCGATTTCCGCGACAAGGTCGCCCAGTCGAGCGACATCAGCTCCGAGGACAAGAAATTCACTTATCAGGGCGGCGTGATGTACCAGTTCGACAACGGCATGACGCCGTATGTCAGCTATTCCACCTCGTTCGTGCCGGTGCAGCAGATTTCCAATGCCGGCGCACCGCTCGAGCCGATCACCAGCAGCCAATATGAAGTGGGCCTGAAGTACGAACCGATCGGCTGGGACACCGCGTTCACTGCGTCGGTGTATGACTTGCGCAAAAAGGACGACACCTATTTCGATGCCACCACGTCCAGCTACCGCCAAGTGGGCGAAAGCCGTTCCAAAGGTGTGGAATTGGAGCTCAACAGCAACCTGACGCAGAACCTCAACGTAACCGCGGCTTACACCTACACCGACGCGCGAATCACCAAGGACGCCGCGACCTCATTGGTCAAAGGCCATCAGATGACCGGTGTGCCGCGTAATCAGGCCTCGGTCTGGGCAAAATACCGATTCCTCGATGGCGATCTGAAAGGTTTGTATGTGGGTGGCGGTGTGCGTTACTTCGACAGTGCCTTCGCCTACACCTCGCCTTCTCTATACGGGAAGCTGGATGCCGGCGACGTCACCTTGGTCGATGCGGCGATCGGTTATCAGATCGATACGCACTGGAGCGTCGACCTGAATGCGAAGAACCTGTTCGACAAGGAATATGTGTCGGGATGCAACGATGCCGGTCGTTGCTATTGGGGCGAAGACCGCACCTTGCTCGGTACGGTGTCCTACAACTGGTAAAACGAAAAGGGGCTGTGGATAAATTTTCCACAGCCCCTGGTTTCATTTACCGATACAGAAGCTGGAAAAGATTCTTCCCAGCAGATCATCAGAGCTGAAAGCCCCGGTGATTTCGCCCAGGGAATGCTGTGCCTGGCGTAAATCTTCAGCCAGCAATTCACCGGCGCCCGCCAACGTCAGCTGGGCACGGCCGTGTTCCAATGCGGCACTGGCATGGCGCAGTGCTTCGAGATGGCGGCGGCGGGCACTGAAGCTGCTTTCCGACGTTTGCTCGTAACCCATGCAAGCCTTGAGATGGTCACGGAGCAAGTCCAGCCCTTCACCGGCCGACTTGGCGCTGAGGCTGATCGTCACGTGGCCATCTTCACTGGTTTCCAGGGCAATGGCTTCGCCGGTCAGATCGGCTTTGTTGCGGATCAGGGTGACTTTCGCCGGATCCGGACGGGTTTCGAGGAACTCCGGCCACAACGCAAACGGATCGAGCGCTTCCGGTGCAGTCGCATCGACCACCAACAACACTCGATCGGCTTCACCGATGGCCTTCAATGCCCGTTCGACCCCGATCTTTTCCACATGATCATCGGTATCGCGCAGCCCTGCAGTATCGACAACGTGCAGCGGCATGCCGTCGATGTGGATATGTTCACGCAGAATGTCGCGGGTGGTTCCGGCAATCTCGGTGACGATCGCCGCTTCGCGACCCGCTAACGCATTCAACAGGCTGGACTTGCCAGCATTCGGACGACCGGCAATCACCACGGTCATACCATCGCGGAGCAAGGCACCCTGCCCAGCCTCACGCAGTACTGTGGATAACTCATCACGGACTTTGTCGAGCATGCTCAACACGTGGCCATCGGCGAGGAAGTCGATTTCTTCTTCCGGGAAGTCGATGGCGGCTTCGACGTAGATGCGCAGACCGATCAGTTGTTCAGTCAAGTTATGCACACGCTGGGAAAACGCGCCTTGCAATGAACGCAGGGCATTACGCGCAGCCTGTGCAGAACTGGCTTCGATCAAATCGGCAATCGCCTCGGCCTGGGCCAGGTCGAGTTTGTCATTGAGGAAGGCGCGTTCGCTGAATTCACCGGGACGCGCCAAACGGCAACCCAATTCCACGCAACGCTTGAGCAACATGTCCAGAACGATCGGGCCGCCGTGACCCTGCAATTCCAGCACGTCTTCACCGGTGAACGAGTTCGGCCCCGGGAAATACAGCGCCAGACCTTCATCAAGCACTTGCTGGTCGTCGCTGAAAAACGGCCCGTAATGGGCGTAACGCGGCTTCAGTTCACGGCCGCTGATGGCTTTCGCCGCAACACTGGCCAAGGGCCCGGAAATACGGACGATGCCCACACCACCACGGCCTTGAGCAGTGGCGACGGCGGCGATGGTTTCACGAGGTACGCTCATTAACCGGAATCCAGACAAAAATGACAGATAGCAAAACGCCCCACTAGGGGGCGTTTTGAGTGGTTATCCACAGTGTAAATCAAGCGGCTGCTTTGGTAGCCCGTTCGATCTTACGTGTGATGTACCACTGTTGGGTGATGGACAGGCAGTTGTTCACAACCCAGTACAGCACCAGACCTGCCGGGAACCACAAGAAGAAGAAGGTGAAGATGATTGGCATCATTTTCATGACCTTCGCCTGCATCGGATCCGGAGGTGTCGGGTTCAGCTGCTGCTGGATGAACATGGTTGCGCCCATGATGATCGGCAGAATGAAGAACGGATCCTTGATCGACAGGTCAGTGATCCACAGCATGAACGGCGCCTGGCGCATTTCCACGCTTTCCAGCAGAACCCAGTACAGCGAAAGGAAAACCGGCATCTGCACGAGGATCGGCAAGCAGCCGCCCAGCGGATTGATCTTCTCTTTCTTGTACAGCTCCATCATGGCTTGCGACATTTTCTGCCGGTCATCGCCATGTTGCTCTTTCAGCGCAGCCAGTTTCGGTGCAACGGCACGCATGCGCGCCATCGATTTGTAGCTGGCAGCCGACAGAGGGAAGAACAAACCCTTGATCAGCATGGTCAGGAAGATGATCGACCAGCCCCAGTTACCGACAATGGCGTGAATGTGTTGCAGCAACCAGAAGATTGGCTGGGCAATGAACCACAGAATGCCGTAGTCGACGGTCAGTTCCAGACCTGGGGACAACTCTTTCAGCACAGCCTGGCTTTTCGGACCGGCGTACAGCACAGCGCTGGTTTCGACTTTGGCACCCGGAGCAGCGGTCAGTGTAGGACCGGTGTAACCGATGATGTAGTTGCCTTTGCTGTCTTTACGGGTCTGGACGACGTTGTTTTCGCCCTTCGCCGGAATCCACGCAGTCACGAAGTAGTGTTGCAGCCAGGCTACCCAACCACCGGTGACGGTTTCTTTCAGCTGTGCCTTGTCCATGTCCTTCATGGACACTTTCTTGTACGGCTCCGAACTTGTCCACAGGGCGGCGCCCAGGTAAGTCGCGGTGCCAGTAGCCGTTGTGGACGAAGGATCAGCGCTGTTATCGCGCTTCAACTGAGCGAACATCGCGCCATTCCAGGGCTGAGCGCTCTGGTTATCCACAATGTAGGAAACGGCTACGTCATACAGGCCGCGTTTCAGGGTGAAACGCTTGACGTAATTGACGCCGTCCTTGCTGAACTTCAGGTCTACGACCAGTTGGTCCTGACCATCAGCCAGTTGATAAGTCTTCTTCTCCGAGGAGTAAACCGGACGACCGGCCGGATTTGCATCCGGGCCATTGGTGCCGATCAGACCGCTTTGTGCCAGATAAACACGTTCGCCGCCGTTATCGAACAGCTGGAACGGCACATCAGGACGATCCTGACGACGCGGATACAGAGGCAAGGTCAGTTGAGCAACGTCACCACCCTGTGGATCGATCGCGAGATCGAGCACGTCGGTTTTGATCTGGATCAGATCCTTGCTGGCGGCTACCGGAGTTTCGGCAGGTGCGCTGGTATCGCTAGCGGCGCGCGGAATATCGTCACTGGCGGCAGCAGTATTGCCAGTGGCGGTGTCCGGCAAACCGGATGTAGTCGTACTGGAAGCAACATTCTGAGTCGGCAGGGCAGCCTGACCGTAGTCCTGGTTCCATTTAAGGACCATAACGTAGGCCACGATTGCCAGGGCGACGATCAGGATCGTGCGTTTGATATCCATGATTACTCGGCCATCGAAGAAGAACGGGAGGTAGGGATAGGTGGAACCGGGTCATAACCACCGGGATTCCACGGATGACAGCGACCTAAACGACGAAAGGTCAGCCAGCCACCGCGCAGAAGGCCATGATTTTCGATGGCTTCTAACGCGTAGCAAGAACAGCTGGGGTAGAAACGACAGTGATTGGCCATCAGGGGACTAATGGCATAGCGGTAAAACTGGATCGGAACGAGTGCCAGTTTACGCATCTGGACTGTCTACCCCTACAGTTTCGGTTTTGACTGCTGGAACCGGCTTGTTACGAGCCAGACGCTTCCAGAGCTTGCCGAAATGCTGAATCAATTCGGGGTTTTCTACATCACCCAAACCTTTGCGCGCGACGATAACGATGTCCCAGCCGACCAGTGAATCCTGGTGCAGACGGAACGATTCGCGCATCAGACGTTTGAGGCGATTGCGCTCAACGGAGAGCTTTACGCTCTTTTTCCCGATAACCAGCCCGAGACGGGGGTGATCAAGATCGTTGTTGCGTGCAAGGAGCAGGAGATTTTTCCCCGGAACCTTGCCGGTAGGGGAGTCAAAGACTGCCTTGAAATGCCGGGGAGTAAGCAGACGCTTTTCCCGACTGAAGTCCTGACTCACCTCCAGTACCGGATTATCAAACTGCCAGACGCGCACGACCTTTGGCGCGACGACGCGACAGGACTGCGCGGCCGTTCTTGGTAGCCATGCGAGCACGGAAACCGTGGGTACGAGCGCGTTTGATAGTGCTTGGTTGGAAAGTACGTTTCATGTCGTGTTACCTGGTTCGTCCACAACGGGCCGGAATGGCCCCCGTTTTAAGAGACCGGGGATTCTAGAGAAAGCAAGCCTTCAGGTCAATTTCCAACCAACGTTTACTTATAAATAGATCTCGAGAGCATTTCTCCCGATCACCTGTTCGCCATACATAAAAATAAAGAAGGGAATTATTTAAAGCTTTTCTGTAAAGCTTATAAAAGCTAGGCACGCCTTCCTCTGTGGATAAGTGCCATCAGCCCTTGTTCGACCTGATGTACAGAGAATGACAACTACAGTGGAAAACCGTGGTCAGCCTGTGCTGCGCTATCGGATAACCTGTGTGTGGAAAGGCCTGTTATCCACAGGCAGGTTATCCACCGAGTTTCGCCCCCACTTGTCCAGTGCCCTCAGAGGCGGTTATCCACAGAGCTTATTCACATGCCGTTGGTCGCCTTTTTGCGGTTTAACGCATTGATAAATCATGTTCAGTGAGTAACCCGCATGTGGATAAGTGGACGGCTCGCCGCTACAATGGCCGCTTGTTTTTGCCTCACCGGCTTTCAACTTAGGGGATATCCGTGTCAGTGGAACTTTGGCAGCAGTGCGTGGAGCTTTTGCGCGAGGAGCTGCCTGCCCAACAATTCAACACCTGGATCCGTCCACTACAGGTCGAAGCCGAAGGCGACGAGTTGCGCGTCTACGCACCGAACCGTTTTGTGCTGGACTGGGTCAACGAAAAGTACCTGGGCCGCGTCCTTGAACTGCTGGATGAGCATGGCAACGGCATGGCGCCGGCGCTCTCCTTATTAATAGGCAGCAAACGCAGTTCGGCTCCGCGTGCCGCACCGAATGCTCCGCTGGCCGCCGCACAGGTTTCCCACGCCCAGGCAAACGCTGCGTCTGCGGGTACCTTGGCACCGACTCAGGCGCCAGCCCCGGTGGCCAAGCGTTCGACGCAAAAGAGCCCCGAAGTCAGCGATGAGCCATCGCGCGACAGCTTCGATCCGATGTCCGGCGCGGCGTCGCAACAAGCCCCGGTTCGTGCAGAACAGCGTTCCGTGCAGGTCGAAGGCGCGCTCAAGCACACCAGTTACTTGAACCGCACCTTTACCTTCGAAAACTTCGTCGAAGGTAAATCCAACCAGCTCGCCCGCGCGGCGGCCTGGCAAGTGGCGGATAACCCCAAGCATGGCTACAACCCACTGTTCCTTTATGGTGGCGTCGGTCTGGGTAAAACTCACTTGATGCACGCGGTGGGTAACCACCTGTTAAAGAAGAACCCGAATGCCAAGGTCGTGTACCTGCATTCCGAGCGTTTCGTGGCCGACATGGTCAAGGCGCTGCAACTGAACGCGATCAACGAGTTCAAGCGTTTCTACCGCTCGGTGGATGCACTGCTGATCGACGACATTCAGTTCTTCGCCCGTAAAGAGCGTTCGCAGGAAGAGTTTTTCCACACCTTCAACGCCCTGCTTGAAGGTGGCCAGCAGGTCATTCTCACGAGTGACCGCTACCCGAAAGAAATCGAAGGCCTTGAAGAGCGCCTCAAATCCCGCTTTGGCTGGGGCCTGACGGTTGCCGTCGAGCCGCCGGAGCTGGAAACCCGTGTGGCGATCTTGATGAAGAAGGCCGATCAGGCCAAAGTTGACTTGCCGCACGACGCCGCGTTCTTCATTGCCCAACGCATTCGTTCCAACGTCCGTGAGCTGGAAGGCGCGCTGAAACGCGTGATCGCCCACTCGCACTTCATGGGCCGCGACATCACCATCGAGTTGATTCGCGAATCCCTGAAAGACCTGTTGGCGTTGCAGGACAAACTGGTCTCTGTGGATAACATTCAGCGCACCGTCGCCGAGTACTACAAGATCAAGATCTCGGATCTGCTGTCCAAGCGCCGTTCGCGCTCGGTCGCACGTCCACGTCAGGTAGCCATGGCGTTGTCCAAGGAACTGACCAACCACAGCCTGCCGGAAATCGGCGATGTGTTTGGCGGCCGCGATCACACCACCGTGTTGCACGCCTGCCGCAAGATCAACGAACTTAAGGAATCCGACGCGGACATCCGCGAGGACTACAAGAACCTGCTGCGTACACTGACCACTTGATGAACACCAGCGCAGCTTATTAAGGCAAGGGACTAGACCATGCATTTCACCATTCAACGCGAAGCCCTGTTGAAACCCCTGCAACTGGTCGCAGGCGTCGTCGAGCGTCGACAGACCTTGCCGGTACTGTCCAACGTGCTGTTGGTAGTCGAAGGCCAGCAACTGTCGCTGACCGGTACCGACCTTGAGGTCGAGCTGGTCGGTCGTGTGCAACTTGAAGAGCCGGCTGAAACAGGTTCTATCACCGTGCCTGCGCGCAAGCTGATGGACATCTGCAAAAGCTTGCCCAACGATGCGCTGATCGACATCAAGGTCGACGAGCAGAAGCTGGTCGTCAAGGCGGGTCGCAGCCGTTTCACTCTGTCGACGCTGCCGGCCAACGATTTCCCGACTGTTGAAGAAGGTCCGGGTTCGCTGACCTGCAGCCTTGAGCAAAGCAAACTGCGTCGTCTGATCGAACGCACCAGTTTCGCCATGGCTCAGCAGGACGTGCGTTATTACCTCAACGGCATGCTGCTGGAAGTGTCCGAAGGCATCATCCGCGCGGTGGCTACAGACGGTCACCGTCTGGCCATGTGCTCGATGAAAGCCGATATCGGCCAGCCGGATCGCCACCAGGTGATCGTGCCGCGCAAAGGTATCCTTGAACTGGCACGTCTGCTCACTGAGCCGGACGGCAATGTCAGCATCGTTCTGGGTCAACACCACATCCGCGCCACCACCGGCGAATTCACCTTCACCTCGAAACTGGTCGACGGCAAATTCCCGGATTACGAACGTGTGCTGCCGAAGGGCGGTGACAAGCTGGTACTCGGCGATCGCCAGGCACTGCGTGAAGCGTTCAGCCGTACCGCGATTCTGTCCAACGAGAAGTACCGCGGTATCCGTCTGCAACTGGCCAGCGGTCAGTTGAAAATCCAGGCCAACAACCCGGAGCAGGAAGAAGCGGAAGAAGAAGTGGGCGTTGAATACAACGGCGGGTCGCTGGAAATCGGCTTCAACGTGAGCTATTTGCTCGACGTGCTGGGCGTGATGACCACCGAGCAGGTTCGTCTGATCCTGTCCGACTCCAACAGCAGTGCGCTGGTGCAAGAGTCCGACAACGACGATTCGGCTTACGTTGTCATGCCGATGCGTCTGTAATCAGCTGATCCTGGATGTCCTTAAGTCGTGTTTCGGTCACCGCGGTGCGCAATCTGCACCCGGTGACCTTCTCCCCCTCCCCCCGCATCAACATTCTTTACGGCGCCAACGGCAGCGGCAAAACCAGTGTTCTGGAAGCCATTCATCTGCTGGGGCTTGCCCGTTCGTTTCGCAGCACGCGTCTGTTGCCGGTCATCCAGTACGAACAACTCGCCTGTACCGTGTTCGGTCAGGTCGAATTGGCCGAGGGTGGCCATAGCGCTTTGGGCATTTCCCGAGACCGTCAGGGCGAGTTCCAGATCCGCATCGACGGCCAGAACGCGCGCAGTGCCGCGCAGTTGGCGGAGATCCTGCCGCTGCAGTTGATCAACCCCGACAGCTTCCGTCTGCTCGAAGGCGCACCGAAGATTCGCCGGCAGTTTCTCGATTGGGGTGTGTTCCATGTCGAGCCACGGTTCATGGCCACCTGGCAGCGTTTGCAGAAGGCCCTGCGCCAGAGAAACTCCTGGCTGCGGCATGGTACACTTGACGCCGTTTCGCAAGCGGTTTGGGACAGGGAACTGTGCCAGGCCAGCGCTGAAATCGATGAATACCGCCGCGCCTACATCAAAGCCTTGAAACCAGTCTTTGAACAAACCTTGAGCGAACTGGTTGAGCTCGAAGGTTTGACGCTCAGCTATTACCGAGGCTGGGACAAAGACCGGGAATTGAGCGCCGTACTGGCCGGTTCCGTGCAACGGGATCAGCAAATGGGTCATACCCAGGCCGGACCGCAACGAGCTGATTTGCGTCTTAGATTGGGCGCACACAACGCCGCGGACATCTTGTCCCGGGGTCAGCAGAAGCTGGTGGTCTGTGCACTGCGGATTGCCCAAGGGCACCTGGTTAGCCAGGCCCGTCGCGGTCAGTGTATTTATCTGGTGGATGACCTGCCGTCCGAACTGGACGAGAACCACCGACGCGCGTTGTGCCGCTTGCTGGAAGACTTACGCTGCCAGGTGTTCATCACCTGTGTAGATCACGAATTATTGAGGGAAGGCTGGCAGACGGAAACGCCAGTCGCTCTGTTCCACGTGGAACAGGGCCGTATCACCCAGACCCACGACCATCGGGAGTGAAGGCATTGAGCGAAGAAAATACGTACGACTCAACGAGCATTAAAGTGCTGAAAGGCCTGGATGCCGTACGCAAACGTCCCGGTATGTACATTGGTGACACCGACGATGGCAGCGGTCTGCACCACATGGTGTTCGAGGTGGTCGACAATTCGATCGACGAAGCCCTCGCTGGCCACTGCGACGACATCAGCATCATCATCCACCCGGATGAGTCCATTACCGTTAAAGACAACGGCCGTGGCATCCCGGTAGACGTGCACAAAGAGGAAGGCGTTTCTGCCGCCGAGGTCATCATGACCGTCCTCCACGCTGGCGGTAAGTTCGACGACAACTCCTACAAAGTATCCGGCGGTCTGCACGGTGTAGGCGTGTCGGTAGTGAACGCACTGTCCGAAGAGCTGGTGCTCACCGTACGCCGCAGCGGCAAGATCTGGGAACAGACCTACGTCCACGGCGTGCCTCAGGCACCGATGGCCATCGTTGGCGATAGCGAAACCACCGGCACCCAGATTCACTTCAAGCCATCGGCTGACACCTTCAAGAATATCCACTTTAGCTGGGACATCCTCGCCAAGCGTATTCGTGAACTGTCCTTCCTCAACTCCGGTGTCGGCATCGTCCTCAAGGACGAGCGCAGCGGCAAGGAAGAGCTGTTCAAGTACGAAGGCGGCCTGCGTGCGTTCGTTGAGTACCTGAACACCAACAAGACTGCGGTCAACCAGGTGTTCCACTTCAACATCCAGCGTGAAGACGGCATCGGCGTGGAAATCGCCCTGCAGTGGAACGACAGCTTCAACGAGAACCTGTTGTGCTTCACCAACAACATTCCACAGCGCGACGGCGGTACCCACCTGGTGGGCTTCCGTTCGGCACTGACGCGGAACCTGAACAACTATATCGAGCAGGAAGGTCTGGCGAAGAAGCACAAAGTCGCCACCACCGGTGACGATGCCCGTGAAGGCCTGACCGCGATCATCTCGGTGAAAGTGCCGGATCCAAAGTTCAGCTCGCAGACCAAAGACAAGCTGGTGTCTTCCGAAGTGAAGACCGCGGTCGAGCAGGAGATGGGCAAGTACTTCTCCGATTTCCTCCTGGAAAACCCGAACGAAGCCAAGCTGGTCGTCGGCAAGATGATCGACGCTGCCCGTGCCCGTGAAGCGGCGCGCAAGGCCCGTGAGATGACCCGCCGCAAAGGCGCGCTGGACATCGCTGGCCTGCCAGGCAAGCTCGCTGACTGCCAGGAAAAAGACCCGGCACTCTCTGAACTGTACCTCGTGGAAGGTGACTCCGCGGGCGGCTCTGCCAAGCAGGGACGTAACCGCAAGACCCAGGCGATCCTGCCGTTGAAGGGCAAGATCCTCAACGTCGAGAAAGCGCGTTTCGACAAGATGATCTCTTCCCAGGAAGTGGGCACTTTGATCACCGCGCTGGGCTGCGGTATCGGTCGCGACGAGTACAACATCGACAAGCTGCGTTATCACAACATCATCATCATGACCGATGCTGACGTCGACGGTTCGCACATCCGTACGCTGCTGCTGACCTTCTTCTTCCGTCAGTTGCCGGAGCTGATCGAGCGTGGCTACATCTACATCGCCCAGCCGCCGCTGTACAAGGTCAAGAAAGGCAAGCAAGAGCAATACATCAAAGACGACGACGCCATGGAAGAGTACATGACGCAGTCGGCCCTTGAAGACGCGAGCCTGCACCTGAACGAAGAAGCCCCGGGCATTTCCGGTGAAGCGCTTGAGCGTCTGGTGAACGACTTCCGCATGGTGATGAAGACCCTCAAGCGTCTGTCGCGCCTGTACCCACAGGAACTGACCGAGCACTTCATCTACCTGCCGGCCGTGAGCCTGGAAAAGCTCGGCGACCACGCCGCGATGCAAGAGTGGCTGGCCCAGTACGAAGCACGTCTGCGCACCGTCGAGAAATCCGGTCTGGTCTACAAGGCCAGCCTGCGTGAAGACCGTGAACGTGGCGTGTGGCTGCCAGAGGTCGAACTGATCTCCCATGGCCTGTCGAACTACGTCACCTTCAACCGCGACTTCTTCGGCAGCAACGACTACAAAACCGTCGTCACCCTCGGCGCTCAACTGAGCACCCTGCTCGACGAAGGCGCGTACATCCAGCGTGGCGAGCGCAAGAAAGCGGTCACCGAGTTCAAGGAAGCCTTGGACTGGCTGATGACCGAAAGCACCAAGCGCCACACCATTCAGCGATACAAAGGTCTGGGCGAAATGAACCCGGATCAGCTGTGGGAAACCACCATGGACCCAAGCGTGCGTCGCATGCTGAAAGTCACCATCGAAGACGCCATTGGCGCAGACCAGATCTTCAACACCCTGATGGGTGATGCGGTCGAACCTCGCCGTGACTTCATCGAGAGCAATGCGTTGGCGGTTTCGAACCTGGATTTCTGATCCTCGTTTGCGTCAAATAAAAAGGCCAACGCATTGCGTTGGCCTTTTTATTGGCGGATCAAAAGATCGCAGCCTGCGGCAGCTCCTACATCGATCTCTGTAGGAGCTGCCGAAGGCTGCGATCTTTTGATCTTTTACTCGGAGGCCGCAGACACACTCTCCAACCGATACCCATACCCATAAATCGTCAACAGCTGCCAACCCCGATCCGCCGTCAGCCCGAGCTTGTTCCGGAGCCGATAGATATGCGTATCCAGCGGCCGCGACGAAGCCATCTCCTCATGCGGCCAAAACCGCTCATACAGATAATCCCGCGACAGCGGCCGCCCCAGATTGCTGAACAGACACCGCGCCAGCCGATACTCGCGCTCGGTCATGACAATCGGCTTTCCCTCTCGAGTGACGGTGAGTTCAGCGTCATCAAACGTCAAATCATTGAAGCTCAGCACTTCCGTCGCCGCCGCCCGTTGCTGGCTATGCCGTCGGAGCACTGCAGCCACCCGCGCTTTCAACTCATTCGGCCGAAACGGCTTGCTCACATAATCATCCGCCCCCGCATTCAACGCCTGAACGATATCGCTCTCGCCATCACGGCTGGTGAGCATGATTGCCGCCGGTGGCGCTTCCATGTGTTCACGGGTCCAGCGTAGCAGGGCCAGGCCGGTGAGGTCGGGCAGTTGCCAGTCGAGGATCAGCAGGTCGAAGGTTTCCCGGCGCAGTTGGCGCAGCAGGTCTTCGCCACGCTCGAAGCTGTGCAGTGACCACGGCTGTTCGCCGGCATCGGCCATTTGCTGCAGGGTTTGCTCGACCCGGCGCAGTTCGGCGGGTTCGTCGTCCAGAATCGCAACGCGCATTCGCGGTTATTCCTTGTTGCTTGGGCAGTTGGCGGACAACCATAGTCGCTCGGCCCTCGCAGTGAAAGTAAGCGGCCCGCCGTTGGTCGACGTCCGCTATGATTCTTCGGGTCTACGTCTCAGACCTGTGGCCTATGAAACCATTCAAATTGCCCTGCCCTTTTTCCACATGAACCACGATCGCCGGCGTGAAAGCCGAGAGCCGAGTCAGGTGCAGCGCCTGTTTCGCCAACTGGTGCGCGAATGGTTGTGGATAAGTCTAGTGCTGTTGCCGCTGACTGCGCTGCTGTCTTATCGCGCGCAGATCAACTTGCACGATGCGACTCCCGCCATCGGCGCGCTATTGTCGGTTGCTTTGGTGGCCGGCAGTCTTGGCCTGCTGTTATGGCGTCCGCGTTGGGCGCTCTGGATCACGTTGATCGGCATGGCGTGCGCGCTGCTGGCCAGTGCGGGGTTAGCGGAAATGCGCCGTTGGTGGTCGCCGACACCGGCGGTGCTGGGGATGTTGTTCGGTTATCTGATCTGGAACTGGCGGCGCTTAAGCGTGGTGCTGACCTACTTCGGTTGGGAACTGGCACGGCTGGATCGCGAACCGAAAGTGTTTCCTGAACGCCGTCGCTCGCAATTCACCGGCGCTGATCGCCTGCAGGGTCAGATCATGGCGCTTGAGCAGGCCATGAGCCGTACCCGCGATACGCGGCGGTTTATTGCCGATGGCCTGGAGTACTTGCCGGTCGCCACGCTGATCACTGATCCCAAGGGGCAGATCCTGTTGGGTAACCGCAAGTCCCGCGCGCTGTTTGATCATGCGCTGGTGGGGGATGACGTGCTTGATCAGCTGGCGCGCCTGGGTTATCCGGAATTATCCACAGCGGCGCGACCGACGCTGTCCGCCCTGCCGCTGCTGGAATTCCGCGACAACAAGGAGCGCAGCCTGCGCTTGGAGCGTGCCGCGTTGCTGCCGGTTGACGGCGACACCCCGATAGGCTGGCTGCTCAGCCTGACCGACCTCAGCGCCGAACGGGCCGCCGAGGAGCAACGCGGAGTTCTGCTGCGGTTCCTCTCGCACGATCTGCGTGCTCCGCACTCGGCGATCCTTGCCTTGCTCGATGTCCACCGGCACCAGGCTGGCGCCGATACACCGCTGTTCGAACAGATCGAACGTCAGGTGCGTCGCGCGCTGGATCTGACTGACGGTTTTGTTTTACTGGCGAGGGCCGAATCCGAGGCGTATCAGTTCCAGCCAAGTCTGTTCGCGATGTTGGTGCTGGACGTGCTGGACCAGGCACTGCCCATCGCCCAGCAGAAACGCATTGAGCTGCTCCACAACATGGATGAGGAATCCCAGGAGCGGCTGATCTCGGCTGACCAAGGCTTGCTGACCCGTGCACTGTTCAACTTGCTGGAAAACGCCATCAAGTACAGTCCGCCAGACACCACTGTCCGGTTGCATGTGAGCTGTCAGGAGGAATGGTTGCGTTGCGAACTGTCGGATCAAGGCAAAGGCATCGCCGCCGATGAATTGCCGGATCTGTTCAGTCAGTACCGGCGTTTTTCCTCCGCCCAAGGCATCGATGGCGTGGGGCTGGGCCTGTCGATGGTCAAAGCGGTGGTTGATCACCATGGGGGTAAAATCGAATGCCGCAGCGTGGTGGATCAAGGCACCACGTTCCTGCTGGAGTTACCGCTGATTCACGAATAATCAGGCACAAAAAAACCGGCTATATCAGCCGGTTTTTTTACATCGGAAAAAAACTTATGCACCTTTTACGGTCTTTTATGAGCTTGAGAAATATATAAGTAAATCAATTACTTAATCTCAATATTCAAGCCTTTTCAAACAAACCGTACACAGGTTATCCACAAAATCTCAGACAGCGATCTGATCATTTGCCGCCGGTGCCTGCGGGGCCGGTGGCAGCGAGCCCATTTCGCGTTGGGTCTTCTCGTTCCAGGCTTGTACCCGGTCGTTCAACTGAGCGATGGCGCGCGGGCCTGTGCCTTCGGCGTACATCGGTTCACCGATGACCACAGTGATCACGCCGGACTTTTTGCCCCAACCGACTTTCGGCCAGAACTTGCCGGCATTGTGTGCAATCGGCAGCACCGGAAGCGCCGCATTCACCGCCAAAGCGCTGCCACTGCGGGAGAACTTGCCGACGGTGCCAAACGGCACACGCGTACCTTCCGGGAAGATCAGCACCCAAACGTTGTCCTTGAGCAGCTCATCACCCTTCGCCGCGACCTGTTTCAGCGCCGCTTTCGGGTTGTCACGATCAATCGCGATCGGCCGCAGCATAGCCATCGCCCAGCCGAAAAACGGTACGTACAGCAGTTCGCGTTTGAGCACCTGGCTCAGCGGCGAGAAATAAGCGGAGAGAAAGAATGTCTCCCAGGTGCTCTGGTGGTTCGATTGAATCACGCAGGGCCGGTCAGGCACGTTTTCCGCGCCTTTGATTTCGTAACGAATACCGAGGAACACCTTGGTCAACCACAAGGCGCAACGACACCAGTACACGTTGATAAAACGATAACGCGCCTTGAACGGCAAAAACGGCGCGATAAAAAAACTCAAGCTGCACCACAGCAGGGAGGTGGTGCCCAGCAGCAGGTAAAAGAGAAAAATCCTGATGGCCCGCAGTATCGACATAGTGACGTTTACCGTGACGGGGCAATGCCCGAATGTTCAAGCGCACTCCCGATCAATCCCTGGTCAGGAACTTCAGAAGTACTCTAGTTGTGGATAAGTTCTGCGGCAATCGCCGCCAGATCGTCAAAAATCAGAGTGCCAACCGGCAGGGTTTTGCCCTGAGTCTTTGCGCCTTTTCCGGTCTTTACCAAAACTGGCTGTGAATCGACGGCTTTGGCGGCCTCCAGGTCACCAAGGCTGTCGCCGACGAACCAGACATTGGCAAGCGTGACGTTGTAATGCGCGGCGATGGTTTTCAACATCCCCGGTTTCGGCTTGCGGCAATCGCAACCTTCATCCGGCCCATGCGGGCAATACACGATCAGCCCGACTTCACCGCCCTGCTCCGCCACCAGTTCGCGCAAGCGCGCGTGCATGGCATCGAGGGTAGCGAGGTCGTAGTAACCGCGAGCAATGCCCGACTGGTTGGTGGCCACCGCCACCGTCCAGCCGGCCTTGCTCAACTGCGCAATCGCTTCGATCGAGCCGGGCAACGGAATCCACTCCGCCACGGACTTGATGTAAGCGTCGGAGTCGTGATTGATCACTCCGTCCCGATCGAGAATCAGCAGTTTCAACAGCAATCCCTCAACCCAGCAACGAAATGTCGGCAACGCCGAGGAACAGGCCACGCAGACGCGCCAGCAGCGCGTAACGGTTGGCCCGCACATTGGCGTCGTCGGCATTGACCATCACCGCGTCGAAGAACGCATCGACCGGCTCACGCAATGCCGCCAGGCGTGCCAGCGATTCGTTGTACTGACGCGCCGCAGCCATTGGCTGCACCGCTTGATCCGCTTGCTGGATCGCCGAGTACAGCGAGAACTCGTTGGCGTTGTCGAAATACTTGGCTTGCACCTCGGTCGGCACCGCGCCTTCGAGTTTGCTCAACAGGTTCGATACACGCTTGTTCACCGCCGCCAGCGCTGCCGCTTCCGGCAGTTTGCGGAAGGCTTGTACCGCTTGCACACGCTGGTCGAAGTCCAGCGCCGAACCCGGCTTCAGGGCACGGACCGACAGGTAAGTGGCGACTTCAACGCCTTCATCTTCGTAACGCGCACGCAGACGGTCGAAGATGAACTCCAGCACGGACTCGTTGAGGCCGGCAGCCTTGACCTTGGCACCGAACGCGGCCACGGCGAAAGCCACGGCGTCGTTCAGGTCGAGATCAAGTTTCTTCTCGATGAGGATACGCAGCACGCCGAGTGCCGCACGGCGCAGGGCATACGGGTCTTTGCTGCCGGTTGGCAGCATGCCGATACCGAAAATGCCGACCAGGGTGTCGAGTTTGTCAGCGATGGCAACGGCAGCACCGGTCAGGGTGGCTGGCAGTTCAGCACCGGCACCGCGTGGCATGTACTGCTCGTTCAGCGCCAGCGCGACGTCTTCCGGCTCGCCGTCATTGAGGGCGTAGTAGTAACCGGCGACACCTTGCATCTCCGGGAACTCGCCGACCATTTCGGTGGCCAGGTCGCACTTCGACAGCAGGCCTGCGCGGGCAGCCCAAGAAGCGTTGCCACCGATGCGTGCGGCGATGTACGCGGCCAGCTTGGAAACGCGCTCGGCCTTGTCGTAGACGCTGCCGAGTTTTTCCTGGAACACCACGTTTTTCAGGCGATCGTTAAAGGCTTCGAGCTTCTGCTTCTTGTCTTGCTTGAAGAAGAACTCGGCGTCGGTCAGGCGTGGGCGAACCACTTTCTCGTTACCGGCGATGATCTGCTGCGGGTCTTTGCTTTCGATGTTGGCCACAGTGATGAAACGTGGCAGCAACTTGCCGTCGGCATCCAGCAGGCAGAAGTACTTCTGGTTGTCCTGCATGGTGGTGATCAGCGCTTCTTGCGGCACGTCGAGGAAACGCTCCTCGAACGAGCACACCAGCGGCACCGGCCATTCAACCAGTGCGGTTACTTCGTCGAGCAGTGCCGGCGGAACGATTGCCGTGCCTTCCTGACGGGTGGCCAGCTCTTCGGTGCGCTTGCTGATGATCTCGCGACGTTCGTTGGCGTCGGCCAGCACGTAAGCGCCACGCAGGTCGGCGAGGTAGCTCGACGGCGAACTGATGCGCACGTTTTGCGGGTGATGGAAACGGTGACCACGGGAATCACGGCCAGCCTTCTGCGCGAGGATGGTGCAGTCGATGACCTGGTCACCGAGCAGCATCACCAGCCATTGCGTCGGACGCACGAACTCTTCCTTGCGCGCACCCCAACGCATGCGTTTCGGGATCGGCAGGTCGTTCAGCGAATCTTCGACGATGGTTGGCAGCAGGCTCGCGGTCGGCTTGCCGGCGATGCTCTGGCTGTAACGCAGTTTCGGGCCGCTCTGATCGATTTCGCTCAGATCGACGCCGCACTTCTTGGCGAAGCCCAGTGCTGCTTGAGTCGGATTGCCGTCAGCGTCGAAAGCGGCCTGACGTGGCGGGCCATCGAGGTTGATGCTGCGATCCGGTTGCTGGGTAGCCAGCGCTGTGATCAGCACAGCCAGACGACGCGGCGCGGCGTAGACGGTTTTGGTTTCGTAGCTCAGGCCAGCGGCTTGCAGGCCCTTGTCGATACCGGCGAGGAACGCCTCAGCCAAAGTGTTGAGGGCTTTGGGTGGCAGTTCTTCGGTGCCCAGTTCAACCAGAAAATCTTGCGCACTCATTGTGCTGCCTCCAGCTTGGCCAGTACTTCGTCACGCAGGTCCGGGGTCGCCATCGGGAAGCCCAGCTTGGCGCGTGCCAGCAGGTAGGCTTGCGCAACGGAACGCGCCAGGGTGCGTACGCGCAGAATGTATTGCTGACGCGCGGTCACCGAGATCGCCCGGCGCGCATCCAGCAGGTTGAAGGTGTGCGAGGCCTTCAGCACCATTTCGTAGCTCGGCAACGGCAGCGGCTGGTCGAGTTCGATCAGGCGCTTGGCTTCGCCTTCATAGAAATCGAACAGTTCGAACAGCTTGTCGACGTTGGCGTGCTCGAAGTTGTAGGTGGACTGCTCCACTTCGTTCTGATGGAACACGTCGCCGTAGGTGACTTTGCCCATCGGGCCGTCAGCCCAGACCAGGTCGTAGACCGAATCCACGCCTTGCAGGTACATGGCCAGACGCTCGAGACCGTAAGTGATCTCGCCGGTCACCGGGTAGCACTCGATGCCGCCAGCTTGTTGGAAGTAGGTGAACTGAGTCACTTCCATGCCGTTCAGCCAGACTTCCCAGCCCAGACCCCAGGCGCCGAGGGTCGGCGATTCCCAGTTGTCTTCGACGAAGCGAATGTCGTGGACCAGCGGGTCCAGGCCGACATGCTTGAGCGAGCCCAGGTACAGCTCCTGAAAGTTGTCCGGGTTCGGCTTCAGCACGACCTGGAACTGGTAGTAGTGCTGCAGACGGTTCGGGTTTTCACCGTAACGGCCGTCAGTCGGACGGCGGCTTGGCTGCACGTAGGCGGCGTTCCAGGTTTCCGGGCCGATGGCGCGCAGGAAGGTCGCGGTGTGGAAAGTGCCGGCGCCTACTTCCATATCGTAGGGCTGAAGTACCACACAACCTTGCTCGGCCCAGTATTGCTGGAGCGCGAGGATCAAGTCTTGGAAGGTACGCACGGCTGGCGTAGGCTGGCTCACGAAATTCACCTGTTTCTTGGGCTGCGATTTAAAGAGCGGGAGTATACCCGATTCATTGCTGCGCACGCCCCCTGGAGCCTTATGCCACGCTGCTTTTGGTGTACCGAAGATCCGCTGTACATGGCTTATCACGACCAGGAGTGGGGCACGCCGCTACGCGATGCGCAGGGTTTGTTCGAGTTGCTTTTGCTCGAAGGGTTCCAGGCCGGGCTGTCGTGGATCACCGTGTTGCGCAAGCGCGAGCGTTATCGCGAGGTGCTGTTCGGCTTCGACGTGCAGCGCGTGGCGCAGATGAGCGACGCGGAAATCGACGAATTGATGCTCGATCCGGGGATCATCCGCAACCGCCTCAAACTCAATGCCGCCCGCCGTAATGCCCAGGCCTGGCTGGCGCTGGAGGACCCGGTGGCGTTCCTCTGGTCGTTCGTCAACGACCGACCGATCATCAATCATTTCAAGGATCGCAGCGAAGTCCCGGCGATCACCGCCGAAGCGCTGGCGATGAGCAAAGGCCTGAAAAAGGCCGGGTTCACGTTCGTCGGCCCGACCATTTGCTACGCGCTGATGCAGGCCTCGGGCATGGTCATGGACCACACCCAGGATTGCGACCGCTACGCGCAGCTCGCCAACGGCGGTTAGAATGGCCGCCTAGCGCACCGCACAAGATCAGGAGTGACCTGTGGAAAAGTTTAAAGGCGCCTTGCTGGTAGGCGCTCTGCGGCTGTTTGCCCTGCTGCCATGGCGGGCCGTGCAGGCCGTGGGTTCGGCGATCGGCTGGATCATGTGGAAAACCCCCAACCGCTCCCGCGACGTGGTGCGGATCAACCTCGCCAAATGTTTTCCACAGATGGACCCGGCCGAACGTGAGCGTCTGGTCGGGCAGAGCCTGAAAGACATCGGCAAATCGCTGACCGAAAGCGCCTGCGCGTGGATCTGGCCGGCGCAGCGTTCGATCGATCTGGTGCGCGAAGTCGAAGGCCTCGACGTTCTCAAGGATGCGCTGGCCTCGGGCAAAGGCGTGGTCGGTATTACCAGCCACCTCGGTAACTGGGAAGTGCTCAACCACTTCTATTGCAGCCAGTGCAAACCGATCATTTTCTATCGCCCGCCCAAGCTCAAGGCGGTGGATGAATTGCTGCGCAAACAGCGCGTGCAACTGGGCAACAAAGTCGCCGCGTCGACCAAGGAAGGCATCCTCAGCGTTATCAAGGAAGTGCGCAAAGGTGGTGCAGTGGGCATTCCCGCTGACCCGGAACCGGCCGAATCCGCCGGGATCTTCGTGCCGTTCTTCGCGACTCAAGCATTGACCAGCAAATTCGTACCGAACATGCTCGCCGGTGGCAAAGCGGTCGGCGTGTTCCTGCATGCGCTGCGCCTGCCCGACGGTTCCGGCTACAAAGTGATCCTCGAAGCAGCGCCGCAAGCCATGTACAGCACCGATACCGCCGAGTCCTGCGCTGCGATGAGTAAAGTCGTCGAGCGCTACGTGGCGGCGTATCCGAGCCAGTACATGTGGAGCATGAAGCGCTTCAAGAAGCGTCCGCCGGGCGAAGAGCGCTGGTACTGAGCTTTTTAGATGTGATTGGCATGATCTGTGGATAACCTCATTGGCGAGGTTATCCACAACCGTTCATTCAAGGGCGCAGCAGATGTCCGAACACCGCAAATCGTTTCGCATCAAGATCACCCACGACAGCTTCGGCGAGTGCCTCGGGCAGACGCGTAACCTGTCGCCCACCGGGGTATTTGTGCAACATCCGACTTTGGCATCGTTGCCCAAAGGCGCAGTGGTTTACGGCCAAGTGCAGGATTTACCCACAGGCGCGCCCCGGGTGCGGATGGAAGTGGTAACGGTGGATGCCGAGGGCATTGGCCTGAGGTATTTGTGAAACGTTACGGCGCCTGACGATCGAGCTTCTTCAAGAACACCGTCATTTCTTTCTCGGCCTGCTTGTCGCCGTGGGCGCGGGCGGCTTCCAGACCCTGTTCCCAGGCTTGACGCGCGGCAGCATGATCGCCCAGCGCCAGATGCGCCTTGCCCAAGAGTTTCCACGCTGCTGAATACTTTGGATCGAAACCGACACAGCGCTGGAAGTGTTCGGCGGCTATGGCGTTTTCGCCACGATCCAGATAGCCCTTGCCCAGGCCGAAGCGCAGCAATGAGTTATCCACACCCTTGGCGAGCATTTTTTCCAGGGATTCGAGCATTGGTGGATTCCTTTCTCGGGTGTCTGGTCGTTCCCACGCTCTGCGTGGGAATGCCTCAATGGACGCTCTGCGTCCGCTCTTGGGACGCGGAGCGTCCCGGGCTGCATTCCCACGCGGAGCGTGGGAACGATCAACCTCAGAAGAAGCTCAACCCCACATGAAACAGCTTCTCCACATCGCGAATATGTTTTTTATCCACAAGGAACAGAATCACGTGGTCGCCCGCTTCGATCACCGTGTCATCGTGGGCGATGATCACCTGTTCATTGCGGATCACCGCGCCAATCGTGGTGCCCGGTGGCAGGCCGATCTTCTCGATGGGCTTGCCGATCACCTTGCTCGACTTCGCATCACCGTGGGCAATCGCCTCGATCGCCTCCGCCGCACCGCGACGCAATGAGTGCACGCTGACGATATCGCCACGACGCACGTGCGCCAGCAAGGTGCCGATGGTCGCCAGTTGCGGGCTGATGGCGATGTCGATGTCACCGCCCTGAATCAGGTCGACGTAGGCCGGGTTGTTGATGATCGTCATGACCTTCTTCGCCCCCAGCCGTTTCGCCAGCAGCGACGACATGATGTTGGCTTCGTCGTCGTTGGTCAGCGCGAGGAAAATATCGGCATCGGCGATGTTCTCTTCCAACAACAGGTCGCGGTCAGAAGCGCTGCCCTGCAACACCACAGTGCTGTCGAGGGTATCGGATAGATAACGGCAACGCGCCGGATTCATCTCGATGATCTTCACCTGATAACGGCTTTCGATGGCCTCGGCCAGACGCTCGCCGATCTGCCCGCCGCCCGCAATGACGATGCGTTTGTAGGTTTCGTCGAGGCGACGCATTTCGCTCATCACCGCGCGAATGTTCTCACGGGCGGCGATGAAAAAGACTTCGTCATCGGCCTCGATCACCGTGTCGCCCTGCGGCAGGATCGGCCGGTCACGGCGGAAAATTGCTGCCACGCGGGTTTCGACATTCGGCATGTGCTCGCGCAACTGCCGCAGTTGCTGACCGACCAGCGGCCCGCCGTAATAGGCGCGCACCGCCACCAGTTGCGCGGCGCCTTCGGCGAAGTCGATCACCTGCAAGGCACCCGGATGCTGGATCAGGCGCTTGATGTAGTTGGTCACCACTTGCTCGGGGCTGATCAGCACGTCGACCGGAATCGCTTCGTTCTGGAACAGTTGTTCCTCGCGATTGAGGTAGGAAACTTCGCGCACCCGGGCGATTTTGGTCGGGGTGTGGAACAGCGTGTGGGCGACCTGACAGGCGACCATGTTGGTCTCGTCGCTGTTGGTTACCGCCACCAGCATGTCGGCGTCGTCGGCACCGGCCTGACGCAGCACCGACGGCAGCGAGCCACGGCCCTGCACGGTGCGAATATCGAGGCGGTCGCCGAGGTCGCGCAGGCGTTCGCCGTCGGTGTCGACCACCGTGATGTCATTGGCCTCGCTGGCCAAATGTTCGGCCAGCGAACCGCCGACCTGTCCCGCACCGAGGATGATGATTTTCATCCAGTCACTCCATTGAATCCGTTTAGCCGCGCGCGGCAGCGATCTTGATCAGCTTGGCGTAGTAGAACCCGTCATGCCCGCCCTGCCGGGCCAGCAATTGGCGACCATGGGGCTGCTTGATCCCCGCCGTCGTGGCCAGATCCAGTTCGCGGGCGCCGGGTGTGCGCTCAAGGAACGCGGCGATGACTTCGGTGTTTTCGGTCGGCAGCGTCGAGCAGGTGGCGTACAGCAGGATGCCGCCGACTTCGAGGGTTTTCCACAGGGCATCGAGCAACTCGCCTTGCAGTTGCGCGAGGGCGACGATGTCGTCCGGTTGACGGGTCAGCTTGATGTCCGGATGGCGGCGGATCACACCGGTGGCCGAGCATGGTGCGTCGAGCAGAATGCGCTGGAACGGTTTGCCGTCCCACCATTTCGCGGTATCGCGGCCGTCGGCGGCGATCAGTTCGGCGTTGAGACCGAGGCGTTCAAGGTTCTCCTTGACCCGCACCAGACGCTTGGCTTCCAGATCCACCGCCACCACGCCGGCCAGCGCCGGTTCGGCTTCGAGGATGTGGCAGGTCTTGCCGCCCGGCGCGCAGCAGGCGTCGAGCACGCGTTGGCCCGGCGCCAGATCGAGCAGGTCGGCGGCCAGTTGCGCGGCCTCGTCCTGCACGCTGATCCAGCCCTCGGCGAAACCCGGCAGGCTGCGCACGTCGGCAGCGGCTTCGAGAATGATGCCGTCGCGACTGTAAACACACGGCGTCGCGGCAATTCCGGCTTCAGTCAGCAAGCCGAGGTAAGCGTCACGGCTGTGATGGCGGCGGTTGACCCGCAGGATCATCGGCGGATGCGCGTTGTTCGCCTCGCAAATCGCTTCCCACTGCTCAGGCCAGAAGGCCTTGAGGGATTTTTGCAGCCAGCGTGGGTGGGCGGTGCGCACCACCGGATCACGCTCCAGCTCGGCGAAAATCGTTTCGCTTTCGCGTTGGGCATTGCGCAGCACGGCGTTGAGCAGGCCCTTGGCCCACGGTTTTTTCAGCTTGTCGGCGCAACCGACGGTTTCGCCGATGGCGGCGTGGGCCGGCACGCGGGTATAGAGCAATTGGTAGAGACCGACCAGCAGCAGCGCCTCGACATCGGCGTCGGCAGCCTTGAACGGTTTCTGCAGAAGTTTTTCCGCCAGTGCCGACAGGCGTGGCTGCCAACGTGCGGTGCCGAAGGCCAGATCCTGAGTAAAACCGCGATCGCGATCCTCGACCTTGTCCAGTTGCGTCGGCAGGGAGCTGTTCAGCGAGGCTTTGCCGCTGAGCACGGCGGCGAGTGCCTTGGCGGCGGCCAGACGCGGATTCATTGCGCGTCCACCGCTGCGCCGAGCACGGTGCCGACGGCGAATTTCTCACGGCGGCTGTTGAACAGGTCGCTGAAGTTCAGCGCCTTGCCGCCGGGCAATTGCAGGCGGGTCAGGCACAGGGCTTGTTCGCCGCAGGCGACGATCAGGCCGTCCTTGCTGGCGCTGAGGATCGTGCCCGGTGCACCGTTGCCTTCGACGAGATTCGCCGCGAGCACTTTCAGTGCTTCACCATTGAGGGTGCTGTGGGTGATCGGCCATGGATTGAAGGCGCGCACCAGGCGCTCCAGCTCAACCGCCGGCCGGCTCCAGTCGATGCGTGCTTCATCTTTGTTGAGTTTGTGCGCATAAGTGGCGAGTTCGTCGTTCTGCACTTCGCCTTCCAGCGTGCCTGCGGCCAGACCGGCAATCGCTTGCACCACGGCCGGTGGGCCCATTTCTGCGAGGCGGTCGTGCAGGCTGCCGCCAGTATCTTCAGCGCTGATCGGCGTGACGACCTTGAGCAGCATCGGCCCGGTGTCGAGGCCGGCTTCCATGCGCATCACGGTCACGCCGCTCTCGGCATCACCGTGTTCCACGGCGCGTTGAATCGGCGCCGCACCGCGCCAGCGTGGCAGCAAGGAGGCGTGACTGTTGATGCAGCCCAGACGCGGAATATCCAGCACCACTTGCGGCAGGATCAGGCCGTAGGCGACCACCACCAGCAAATCCGGCTTCAGCGCGGCCAGTTCAGCCTGGGCGTCAGCGTTGCGCAACGTCGGCGGCTGCAACACCTGGATATTATTTTCCAGCGCCAACTGTTTAACCGGGCTCGGCATCAGTTTTTGCCCGCGACCGGCCGGACGATCCGGTTGGGTGTAGACCGCAACGATCTCGTAAGGGCTGTTCAGCAGGGCCTTGAGGTGTTCGGCGGCGAATTCCGGGGTGCCGGCAAAAACGATGCGCAGTGGCTCAGTCATGAAGGGCGTCTCTTGAAAAGAAAAAGGCTTGCCGCAGCAAGCCTTTGAAGGAGGGGCATCAAGCGTTCTGGCGGTGCTGCTTTTCCAGTTTCTTCTTGATCCGGTCGCGTTTGAGCGTGGACAGGTAATCGACGAACAATTTGCCGTTGAGGTGGTCGCATTCGTGCTGGATGCACACCGCGAGCAGGCCTTCGGCGATCAGCTCATAGGGCTTGCCGTCGCGGTCCAGCGCCTTGATTTTGACCTTTTGCGGGCGATCGACGTTTTCGTAGAAACCCGGCACCGACAGGCAGCCTTCCTGGTATTGGTCCATTTCTTCGGTCAGCGACTCGAACTCGGGGTTGATGAACACCCGCGGCTCGGTGCGGTCTTCGGAAAGGTCCATCACGACGATACGTTTGTGCACGTTGACCTGGGTCGCGGCAAGGCCGATGCCCGGCGCTTCATACATTGTTTCAAACATGTCATCGACCAACTGACGCACTTCGTCGTCCACTACAGCCACAGGCTTGGCGATAGTGCGCAGACGCGGGTCCGGGAATTCGAGGATGTTTAAAATGGCCATAGGCTTTGATTGCTGCACACGTTGAGTAAAGTCGGGCGATGGCCTGGCAGGTCCGAAGATGCAGGCTACCGTTGTGAAGCGTAGCTTGTGCATTTTGCACAAGCGAGCCACGGGGGCTCTGACGGTTCACGCGAATGCACATGATAAAGGGATTCACTGCATGAGGAAAACACTACTCGCCCTGCTGCTGTTGGCCTCGGCCGGCGTGGCGCAAGGGCAAGTGCAACTCAGGGATGGTTTTCCACAGCAATACACGGTGGTTTCGGGGGATACGCTCTGGGACATTTCCGGCAAATACCTGCGCGAGCCCTGGCAGTGGCCACAACTGTGGCGGGCCAACCCGCAAATCGAAAACCCCAACCTGATCTATCCCGGCGACACGCTGACGCTCAGCTATGTCGACGGCCAACCGCGGCTGACCCTCAATCGCGGTGAGTCACGCGGTACCATCAAACTCTCGCCACGCATTCGCACCAGCCCGGTGGCCGAGGCGATTCCGAGCATTCCGCTGAAATCGATCAACAGCTTTCTGCTGAGCAACCGCATCGTCGACAAGGTCGAGGACTTCGACAAGGCACCGTACATCGTCGCCGGCGATGCCGAACGCGTGCTCAGCGGTACCGGTGACCGGATCTTCGCGCGCGGCCATTTCGATCCGGATCAACCGGTTTACGGCATCTTCCGTCAGGGCAAGGTCTACACCGACCCGCAGACCAAGGAGTTCCTCGGGATCAACGCCGACGATATCGGCGGCGGTGAGATTGTGGCGACCGAAGGCGACGTCGCCACCCTCGCCTTGCAACGCACGACTCAGGAAGTACGTCTCGGCGACCGTTTGTTCAGCGGCGAAGAGCGCTCGATCAACTCGACCTTCATGCCCAGCGCACCGGGCACCAGTATCAACGGTGTGATCATCGATGTACCACGCGGCGTCACCCAGATCGGCGTGATGGACGTGGTCACGTTGAACAAGGGCAAGCGCGACGGTCTGGCCGAAGGCAATGTGCTGGTGGTGATGAAAACCGGTGAAACCGTGCGTGATCGCATCACCGGTCAGCCGCTGAAAATTCCCGACGAACGCGCCGGTTTGCTGATGGTGTTCCGCACCTACGACAAACTCAGCTACGGCCTCGTTCTCAACGCATCGCGCTCGCTGGCAGTGCTCGACAAAGTGCGAAATCCGTAAGCAAGCTTCACAAGTTACCAACAGAGTTATCCACAGCTTGTTCCGAATGGTTCGGGACTTATAACGATCAAGGATGATCCATGATTTCGTACAGCCTGTACACCGGTTTCCCCAGCGGAACTGGAAGCGCGTCTGCGCCTGCACCGTTTGCCGGAAATCGGTCCCAAGCGTTTTACAAAACTGCTCGAAGCCTTCGGCTCGGCCTCCAAAGCCATCAGCGCGCCGGCCAGCGCCTGGCGTTCGCTGGGTTTGCCGGCGGCCTGCGCCGAAGCGCGACGTTGTCCCGAAGTTCGCGACGGCGCCAGCCATGCAATGCGCTGGCTAGAGCGGCCGGAGCATCATTTGCTGATGTGGGATCAGGCCGATTATCCGGCGTTGCTCGGACAAATTGCGGATCCACCGCCTCTGTTGTTTGTCGCGGGCGATCCACTGATTCTGGAGAAACCGCAACTGGCGATGGTGGGTAGCCGTCGCGCCTCGCGTCCGGGAATGGATACCGCTGCGGCGTTTTCCCGCTGCCTTGCCGGGGCCGGTTTTGTCATCACCAGCGGTTTGGCACTGGGTATCGATGCGGCTGCGCATCAGGCCGCGCTGGATGTTGGCGGGTTGACGGTCGGTGTCCTCGGCACCGGCCTGGAAAATTTTTATCCACAGCGCAATCGACGACTGGCAGACGCCATGATCACTTCGGGCAGCGCGGTGGTTTCGGAGTTTCCGCTGGATGCCGGGCCGACGGCGAGCAACTTCCCGCGTCGCAACCGAATCATCAGCGGTTTGTCCCTTGGCGTGTTGGTGGTTGAGGCCAGCGTGGCCAGTGGTTCACTGATTACCGCGCGGCTGGCGGCGGAACAGGGGCGCGAGGTGTATGCGATTCCCGGTTCGATCCATCACCCCGGCGCGCGCGGCTGTCACCAATTGATCCGCGATGGCGCGGTGCTGGTAGAAACCATCGAACACATTCTCGAAGCCTTGCGAGGCTGGCAGCGCTTGCCGTTATCCACAGACACAGCGAAAGCGGATCATCCGTTGCTCGCCCTGCTCCACGCCGCGCCGCACACCAGTGAAGGCCTGGCCGACAGCAGCGGCTGGACGTTACCGAAAGTGTTGGCGGCCCTCACCGAGCTTGAAATGGATGGCCGCGCGGTGAATGAAAACGGCCGCTGGTTTGCGCGAGTGAACTAACGTTTCTACAGGCTGGGTTTTACAAGGAAGATCGGTAAACTGCGCGAAACCTGTTTGTGGAGAGTTTTTTCATGGTTAACAGTTGGCGTGTGCAACAAGCCGCACGAGAGATTCGCGCCGGGGCGGTCATTGCCTATCCAACCGAAGCCGTCTGGGGGCTGGGTTGCGACCCGTGGAACGAAGAGGCGGTGGATCGACTGCTGGCGATCAAGAATCGCTCGGCGGACAAGGGCCTGATACTGGTCGCCGACAACATTCGCCAGTTCGATTTCCTGTTCGAAGACTTCCCGCAACTATGGATCGACCGCATGGCCAGCACCTGGCCGGGGCCCAATACCTGGCTGGTGCCGCATCAGAACCTGTTGCCCGTGTGGGTGACCGGCATCCACGACACCGTGGCGCTGCGCGTCAGCGACCATCCTCAGGTGCGCGATCTGTGTTCGATGGTCGGGCCGTTGATCTCAACATCGGCCAATCCGCAGGGGCGGCCGGCGGCGCGTACGCGCTTGCGGGTCGAGCAATACTTCCGGGGTCAGATTGACCTGGTGCTGGGCGGCAGCCTCGGCGGGCGGAAAAACCCTAGCGTCATCCGCGACCTGGCGTCCGGTAACGTCATTCGTCCGGACTGACGCGTTTATTGCATTCTGATTGATGCCGTACTCCTCGGTGGTATTCACCGAGGAGTTTTGCGCATGCCGACAATTTCTTCTTAAACAGACCGTATAACTTAAACAGTTTGTTGTTCATGTTGCGCTGTGCGTCAGATAAATCATTAAGTTTGAAATATCAGTGATTTTTCCCACGGCATTATCAGAAGTCACGCAGTGGCGATATTTCTAAAAGCATCCATCCTTTCAATGCGCGCAGAAAACTTCGATAAGTTCACGTTTGCGGAGATGGAATGGATACTACGGATTTGCAACTCAGGGATTATCTCCAGGGGCTACAACAGACATTAACCAGTCAGCAAGGTGATTATCGCGTCGTGATACTCGAGGCGGGTTGCGACCCGCTCGAGTTCCAGCGATTCATCGGTCGGCAATTTCGTCTTCGATTACAGCACTACATGCTGACCTCAAGAGCCCGAGCGCTTGAGACCAGTTTGGCGATTGCCTCGCGCAGTACTCATTTCCTGCTGTATCAGCGCGATCAGATCGTGGCGGTATTGAGGGCGACTCCGTCACCTTTCGAATGGGCCTCGCTGGCGCACCAGCATGTTTCGCCGACCGTGGCACTGGCACGTCATGTCGAGTTCAGTCGCCTGATCACGCACTCTCAACAACACCGGCCGGTAGCAATCAACGGCCTGCTGGCGACCGCCACCGAATGGGCCATCGATCGCGGTTATCAAGGCATTACCGCCATGTGCAGATCGCCTCAGCGGCGACTGTTCCAGCGTTTCGGTCTGACCCCGATCACCTCCAATTCACTTCATATCGAACATCGCGCTCGCGGCGATTACTGGCTGCTGTCTGCGCAATGGCGGCAAATCCTCACAGCGCTGCAACAGCCTTTTCCCATGAACGCCAACTCCCCGGAGAGTCGCGATGAATGCATCCGTCAGTTTTGAACAGCAATTGAGTGTGCTCGATCAACGAATTGAAAAAGCATGGAGCGATATTCTGGATAACTCCCGGCTGGTCAAAGCCATCCGTGAGGGCAGTGTTTCCAGAGCGTTATATGCGATCTATATGATCGAAACCTTTCATTACACTGCGCATAATGCGCGAAACCAGGGTTTGGTCGGTGTGCGACATGCCGATAATCCTGTTTATGCAAAGTTCTGCTTTGAGCACGCGGCGCAAGAAGTCGGTCATGAAAAAATGGCTCTGCATGATGTCATGAGTCTGGGATTGAAAAACGCACCGTTCGATATTCCACCGGCACTTGCTGAAACTGAAGTGCTGATTGCTTATTTATACTGGATTTCTTTTACCGGTAATCCGTTACAACGGCTGGGATACAGTTACTGGGCGGAAAACGCCTATCACTTCATTACTCCGCTGATCGACAAACTGAGCGAAACACTGGCGCTGAAGCCAGCGCAACTGACGTTTTTCATTGCCCATTCGGATATCGATGTCGAGCACTTCAACGAGATCAAACTCATCCTGCAGCGTACCTGCAAGCACCAGGCTGACTGGGATGCCATTACCACCGTGATGGAAACCAGTCTGCGCCTGACCGGCAACATGCTCGACGCGGTTTACAGGCAATACGAAGCCTGGCAAAACGGCGATGCGCCCCGCTACGAATTCCTCCATGCCCTGGATAAAACATGATGCCCTCGCATTTGTCTTCATGCCGGGCAGGCGGAGGTCGACATGGCTGATTACTTCAAGCGATTGAACTACGCGTTGGGGGATGAAGACACGGCGCTCGAGTATGCGATCTTGCCCGAGCAGGCCAGGCATGTGGTGGCTGTTGCCGGGTGTGGCGGGCGGGTCCTGCCGTTGCTGGCGCGCAGACCGGCCCGCCTGACTTGCGCTGATATCAGCGCGCCGCAACTGGCCTTTACCCGCCTGCGTTTTGCCCTGCTGGAGCAGACCGATCACCCGTCATTCATGGACTTCATGGGCTACCGCTCAAGCACGACGGCGCAACAGCGCCAGTCCATTTTTCGCCATCTGGACCTGCCGCCGCTGGATCGCCGCTGGCTGAACGAGCTGTTTCATTCCCGGCACTGGCAAGCACCGATCTATCTGGGTGCCTTCGAGCAGACCCTGCAACGATTGGCAAAGATCAACGGACTGTTCACCGGCAAGTCGGGCCGAGCGATCTTTCAATGCAGCGAACGGGCGGAACAATCGGCTTATTACCAAAGCCACTTCCCTCGCAGGCGCTGGAAAGCCGTGGTCGCATTGTTGGGAAATGCAGCGGTACTCAATTCGCTGCTGTACCGCGGCGCATTTCCCCGCAACAACCTGGGGATCAGCTCCCGCGAGGCCTATCTGGGTATTTTCCATACCCTGTTCACCACGCAGGTCGTGCGCGAAAGCTTTTTCATGCAAATGCTATTTTTCGGTGAGCTGCGATATCCGCAAGGCTTTCCGCTCGAGTGTGATCCGCTAATTTTCCAGCAGGCTCGCACGGCGCTCCGGGAGTGCGAGTTGAGGGTGGTGCAGGGCGATATTTTCGACTGCGTCGCGCACTGCCGGGATGTCGATTTTGTTTCGCTTTCCGATGTGCCGTCATTCTTGCCCCCGGCGGTCGGCACCCGCGTCCTGCAGCGCATTCAGCCTGCCCTGGGCGAGCAAGCATTGACGGTCATTCGCGGCCATTTGCATGTGGTCAAGCCCGATTGCCAAGGCTTCTGCGACGTCACCGCGCAGTTTCAGAACGCAATCGCGCGCGAAAAAACTCAACTCTGGCGGTTACAGGTCTACCGCCAGACATCACCTGTGCAGGTATCTCGATGAATACGCCTCATCCGACCATCAATTGGGTCAAGAACCGCGTCCGTCAGGCCCGTGACGATCAGCAGCAATTGTTCGATGCCGGGCTCAATGGCCTGAAGTTGGTGAAACGCGAGGGCAAGGTCATAGAGTTGGGCTGTGGCGAGCAGTTGACCGAGTTTCTCTCATGCTCCTATCTGGGGCTTGAAAGCGATCCCCGGCTGATTCAAGGCGCCGTGCAAGCGGTTGAAGCCTTCGGTGTGCAGTTCGCCGCCGCCCGCACCCGCGCGCTGCTACCGCCGATGCGTGAGCTCGATGAACAGTTGAATCGCATATTCCACGGGCACACGGTGACGTTCAACTCGGTGGGCAGTGCCCATCTGGGGTGTCTGCCATTGCTGGGTTCCGGCGAGTTGCCCTCGTATCCCTTGCGTCGCGGTCCAGGCTGGATCGTTGATCGGGCCGCCCATGCCTCGATGCAAGTGCTGCAAGGCATTCTGTGGCAGTTCGGCCCGGTGCAGCGCTGCGATTGCAGTGATCTTCAGCAAGTCGAAGATGCCTGTTCCAACGCTGTCGCTGCCGGCAATACGCCGATTATCCTGACTGACAGCATTGGCTCGATGCGCGGGCTTTATCCCGTCCACCGACTGCTGCAACTGGCAGAGCGCTTTGAGGGGTATCTGTATGCGGATGATGCGCACGGCACGTCGATCCATGGCGAGACCGGGGGCGGTTATGCCCTTGTTGCCGCGGCCGGTCGGTTACGCAATCGCCTGATCCTGTTGTCGTCATTGTCCAAGGCCTTCGGTGCAACCGGTGGTGCGATCACCGTGCTGACAGCAGCCGATGCCGAGCTGATTCGACGTCATGCGTCGACCTATACCTTCGGTGGTCCATTGTCCATGGGCGGTGTCGGTGCGGCAGTCGCTTCGGCCAGGATCCATCTTTCTGCCCAGTTGGGCAGTTTGCAGGCCTCGCTGTGGCGAAATGTGGCGGTCATTGACGAGCTGCTCGGGCCGGTGCTGGGCAACCACCAGATCGCTTCACCCATACGTTTCATCCGGGTCGGCGCCGAACGTGACGCCATCCGCCTGGCGTTGCACCTGCGTCGGCACGGCATCGCGGTCACCACGGCCTTGTTTCCGGTGGTGGCCAAAGGCGAGGCGATCCTGCGCCTGGCCATCAGCGCCAATCACAGCCAGGCGCAGTTGGAGCATCTGGCCAGCGCCGTCAACGAAGGGTTTGCTGAATTGAACATTCGTCAGGGAGAGCCGCGTCATGCGCAGTGACTCGATGAGGTATGCCAGTTCGACAGCCATTGACGCGGCCGCAACAGACGCCTTCGCGCGAAAGTTGACCCATGCGCGGTCATTGCCATGGTTCTGCACGTTGTCTCCGCAAATTCGGCAGGTCCAGGGCCTGGAGGATCTGCATCGGATGCCGGTCGTGGCTGTGGAGGATGACCAGGGCGGATTGCTGTTCAGCCATCTCGGCGAAGCGTCACACCGTGCGCCAGGTGGGGGGCTGACGCTGACCTCGGGTGGCAGCACGGGGCACCGCAAGCACATCACCCATTCCTGGGCATTCAATGACAGCATCGTGCCCTTGGGTGCGCGGATGTTCGGTGCGACCGATGAACACCCTCGTGTGGTGGTCAACTGCCTGACGCCCGGCGAAATGCAGGGTGCCTTTCAATACGCGGCGGCCATCGTGCAGCACATAGGCGCGCGTCTGCTGCCCGCTGGCGCGGTGATGGGTATCGCGCGCATTGCCGGTTTGATTCATGCACAAGCGACCGATGCACTGATCTGCACCCCCTCTTTTGCCGCGGCGCTGTTCAATCATGCCGATGTCGGTGAAGGGCAGTTGAGCAGTTTGCGGTGGCTCTATTACATCGGCGAAGCCTGTCATCAGCCGCTACGCGAGCAACTGGCCCGGGACTGGCCGGCGCTGAACATACGATCACTGGGTTATAGCTCGACGGAAACCGGTCCGATCGGATTCCAGTGTGCGCACCTCGAACAGGGTTTCTACCATCTGCATGCAGACGCCATGCTGCTTGAAGTAGTCGATCCGCTGAGTCTGCGAGCGCTGGCCGACGGCGAAACCGGTGAGTTTCTACTGACCCCTTTGCTGCCCGATCACGTGCCTTTACTGCGCTATCGCATTGGCGATCGTGGGCGAATCCTTGGCAGGCAATCAAAGTGCGCCTGTGGCAGCGCTCTGCCAATACTGGAGCTGAGTGGGCGAGTCGAAACCTCGATCAAGCTGGGCGGTGCGATCGTCACTCAACGACAGGTTCTGAGCGTGCTCGCCGAGGTGCTGCCTGACTTGCATGCCTCGGATGTACAGGTGCGGCTTGATCGCCAGACCGACGGGGCGCATCTGCACCTGCTCATCGCTGAGGAGCGATTGCCGGCCACTGCGCAATGCGTTATCGAAAGTGCCTTGCGCCATCAAGCGCAGGCCAGCGCATTGCTCGAGTTGCCCGGTGTGCTGGGCATGCAGGTCCAGCGTCTGCCCCGAAGTGAATTTGCAACCACCGTGGCAGGCAAAACAGCGTTCTTTGTCGAGTGGCGAAGCGACCCGGACGCGTCATGAGGATTGGTCCGGGTGCTCCGTTTGATGGCCGCGTGTCAGGGCAGCAGAATGGTGGAACCCGTGGTGCGCCGCGCCGACAGCTCGGTCTGCGCCTTCGCCGCATCAGCCAGCGGATAACGCTGGCTGATGTCCACCTTCAACTTGCCGCTGATGATCATCTCGAACAATTCATTGGCCATCCGCTGCAGGTTCTCGGCGTTGTTGGCGTAGGTCGCCAGCGTCGGCCGGGTCACATACAGCGAACCCTTGGCGGAGAGAATCCCCAGATTCACGCCGTCCACCGCACCGGAGGCATTACCGAAGCTCACCACCAGCCCGCGCGGCGACACGCTGTCGAGCGAAGTCAGCCAGGTGTCCTTGCCGACGCCGTCATAGACCACCGGGACTTTCTTGCCATCGGTCAATTCCAGCACGCGCTGGGCAACGTTTTCGTGGCTGTAATCGATCGTCGCCCACGCCCCATTGGCCTTGGCCAGTTCAGCTTTCTCTTTGGAACTGACGGTGCCGATCAACTTCACGCCCAATGCCCTGGCCCATTGGCAGGCCAGCGAACCGACACCCCCGGCCGCCGCGTGGAACAGAATGGTTTCGCCACCCTTCAGCTCGTAAGTCTGACGCAGCAGATACTGTACGGTCAGGCCCTTGAGCATGACCCCGGCAGCCGTTTCGAAACTGATTTCGTCGGGCAGGTGCACCAGATTGTCCTGAGGCAAAACGTGCAACTCGCTGTACGCCCCCAACGGGCCACTGCCGTATGCCACGCGATCACCGACCTTGAACCGGGTGACGTCGCTGCCCACGGCATCGACGATGCCTGCACCTTCAGCCCCCAGGCCCGACGGCAAGACTGGCGGCGCATACAGGCCGCTGCGGAAATAAGTGTCGATGAAGTTCAGGCCGATCGCCTTGTTGGCCACGCGCACCTGCGTCGGGGCGGGCGCGGCGGGTGGGTAGTCAACATATTCGAGCACTTCGGGGCCGCCGTGGGCGCGGAACTGGATACGCTTTGCCATCTGCCTGCTCTCCTTGGGTCTTTTCTGAGCCCCCTATCCAACTCCCATGCTTGATCTTCGTCAACTGCGGCGCGCCAGTCTGCGGTGTTATGCTACGCGCCCATTTGCGTCGCCCGCCTGCGGGGCGCCGCCCCGATCCAAGGTGAAGCCATGACGACCCGCACCGACGCCGTAAAGGCCTATCTGCTCGATCTGCAAGACCGCATCTGCGCGGCTCTCGAAAACGAAGACGGCGGCACGCGCTTCGTCGAAGACGCCTGGACCCGGCCGGCCGGCGGTGGCGGTCGTACCCGGGTGATCGAGAACGGTACGCTGATCGAAAAGGGCGGCGTCAACTTTTCCCACGTCTTTGGCAGCGGTTTGCCGCCCTCGGCCAGCGCCCATCGCCCGGAACTGGCCGGTCGCGGCTTCGAGGCCCTCGGCGTATCGCTGGTGATTCACCCGCATAACCCGCACGTGCCAACGTCCCACGCCAATGTGCGTTTCTTCATCGCCGAGAAAGAAGGTGAGGAGCCGGTCTGGTGGTTCGGTGGCGGCTTCGACCTGACCCCGTATTACGGCAACGAAGACGATTGCATTCACTGGCACCGCGTCGCCGAACAGGCCTGCGCGCCTTTCGGGGCGGATGTTTATCCGCGCTACAAGGCCTGGTGCGACACCTACTTCCACATCAAGCATCGCCACGAGCCGCGCGGCATTGGCGGCCTGTTTTTCGATGACCTGAACGAGTGGGATTTCGACACCAGTTTCGCCTTCATGCGCGCTATCGGCGACGCCTACATCGATGCGTATCTGCCGATCGTGCAGCGCCGTAAAAATACTGAATTTACTGCTCAGCAGCGCGAGTTCCAGGAATTCCGCCGTGGCCGCTACGTCGAGTTCAACCTGGTGTACGACCGTGGCACGCTGTTCGGCCTGCAATCAGGCGGGCGTACCGAATCGATTCTGATGTCGTTGCCGCCGCAAGTGCGCTGGGGCTATGACTGGAAAGCCGAGCCTGGCAGCGAAGAAGCACGCCTGACCGAGTACTTCCTGCAAGACCGCGACTGGCTGGCCGAGGCCTGAGGACATCTGATGGATCGTTACGTCGTTTTCGGCAACCCGATCGGCCACAGCAAATCGCCGATGATTCACAAGCTGTTTGCTGAACAGACCGGCCAGAGCCTCGACTACAACACGTTGCTGGCGCCGCTCGATGATTTCACTGGCTGCGCCACGGCGTTTTTCCAGGAAGGTCGCGGCGCCAACGTCACCGTGCCGTTCAAGGAAGACGCCTATCGTCTGGCCAATAGCCTGACCGCTCGCGCCCAACGGGCCGGAGCGGTGAACACCTTGAGCAAACTGGCCGACGGCTCGCTGCTCGGTGATAACACTGACGGCGCCGGACTGGTGCGTGATCTGACGGTGAACGCCGGATTCAGCCTGACCGGCAAACGTATCCTGCTGCTCGGCGCTGGTGGCGCGGTGCGCGGTGCGCTGGAGCCGTTGCTGGCGGAGCAACCGGCATCGGTGATCATCGCCAATCGCACGGTGGACAAGGCTGAGTTGCTGGCTGAGTTGTTCTGTGATCTGGGGCCGGTGTCGGCCAGTGGTTTCGATTGGTTGCGTGAGCCGGTGGACGTGATCATCAACGCTACCTCGGCCAGCCTCTCCGGCGATGTGCCGCCGATTGCGCCGAGCCTGATCGAGCCGGGCCAGACCCTGTGCTACGACATGATGTATGGCAAGGAACCGACGGCGTTCTGCCGCTGGGCCAGTGAGCATGGCGCGGCGGTGTCGATGGATGGTTTGGGGATGCTCGCCGAGCAGGCGGCTGAGGCGTTCTTTTTGTGGCGCGGTGTGCGTCCCGACACGGCGCCAGTACTGGCCGAACTGCGCCGCCAATTGGCCCTTTAAAAGCATCGCTGGCAAGCCAGCTCCCACAAGGATCACCTAAATCCCTGTGGGAGCTGGCTTGCCAGCGATTGAAGTCGACACCGATATTAGGTCAGTCTTCAAACCGGATCGGACACTTCTCCGGCCCTTCCAGCTTCCTCAACTCCTCCACCACCTGTGGCCGCGCCCGGCGCAACGTCAGGCTGCGATTCTGGCTCAGCAAACGCCGCGCCTCCTGATGCAGCATCTCCACCCCTGAATAGTCGATGAAGTTGATCTGCTGCGCCTCGATCACCACCCGCGCGCCGTGCATGCGTTGCAGGCGCACTTGCAGGTAATGGCTGGCGCCGAAGAAGATCGAACCGCCGACGCGCAGCACATCATCCTCACCATCGCGCCAATGCTGCACGCGCGGTTGCGAGGTGCGTTTGAGGTAGAAAAACAGCGAGGCCAGTACGCCCGCGTAGATTGCGGTCTGCAACTCCAGCAGCAATGTCGCCAGACACGTCAGGGCCATGACCACGAACTCGGCGCGACTGACCCGCAGCAGCGCGCGAATACCGCGATGATCCACCAGCCCCCAGGCGATCAGCAGAATGCTCCCGGCCATGGCCGGGATCGGAATGTGCGCGATCAGCCCGGCGCCGAAAATCGCAAACAACGCCACCCAGACCGCCGAAAATACCCCGGCCAGCGGTGAGCACGCGCCCGCCTCGTAACTGAGGCCCGAGCGGGTAAACGATCCGGCTGACAACGATCCGGAAAAGAACGCGCCGACGATATTCGACAAGCCCTGCGCGCGGACTTCCTGATTGGCATCGAGCAATTGCTGCGAGCGTGCCGAAATCGAGCGCGCAATCGACAGGCTGGTGACCAGTCCGAGCATGCCCACCGCCACCGCACTCGGCAGCAGGCGCAAGATCAAATCCAGATCCAGCGGCAACGCACTGAACGGCGGCAACCGCCCGACAAACGCGCTGACCAGATGCACATGGCCGAACATTGCCGGCCACAGCCACACCAGCAGGCTGGCCAATGCGAGGGTTATCAACAGCGTCGGCCAGCGCGGCAGCAGTTGTTTCAGGACGATGCCGACCACGACCGTGGCTGCGCCGAGCACTAGCGAAGGTTTATCCACAGCCCTGAGGTGTTGCAGCAGATCCATCAGACTCGCCAGCGCCGTGGCTTTCGCTGGTAATTCCAGTCCCAACAGATTCGGCAACTGCCCGATGGCAATCACCACCGCCGCGCCGAGGGTGAATCCCAGCACAACCGAATGCGAGACGAAATTCACCAGCGCACCGAAGCGCAGCAAACCGAGCAGCCACTGGAAAATCCCCGCCAGAAACGTCAGCAACAGAATCAGCGTGATGTAGTCCTGCGAGGCTGGCACGGCCAAGGGACTGACGCTGGCGTACAGCACGATCGAAATCGCCGCCGTCGGGCCGCAGATCAAATGCCACGATGAGCCCCACAGGCAGGCGATCAGCACCGGGATGATCGCCGCATAGAGGCCGTATTCAGGTGGGAGCCCGGCGATCAGCGCGTAGGCAATCGACTGGGGTAAGGCGAGAATTGCGCCGCTGAGGCCGACGATCAGATCCCGTCCGACGCTGGCGCGGGTTTGCCGCGGGAGCCAGGTGAGGAAGGGCAAGAGAGAGTGGCGGCTGGGGAAGGCCATGGGTCCTCGCGGTTGGGGTTTTCTTCAAGGTTATCAGGGTGGCAGGGAAAGGGCCCTCACCCTAGCCCTCCCGAAACGTCGGACCGCCCGGAGGGAGAGGGGACTGACCGTGGTGTTTGTCAGAGATTCATCAACCTGCGATTTCAAAGTTGAACGCAAATTTTGAATGCAACAAATATCGGCTCCCTTTCCCCCTCGCCCCCCTGGGGGAGAGGGCTGGGGTGAGGGGGCAAAAATCTCAAGCCAAACCCAATTCCAACCACCCCACAATCAAAGCTTCGCTTTCACCGCCGCCAACGCATCCTTCCCGTCAACCGTCTTCACCCCCTCCAGCCACTTATCCAGCACCGCCGGATTCGCCTTGATCCAGGCCTTCGCCGCCTCGGTATTAGTGACCTTCTTGTTAACCACCTCAGCCATGATGCTGTTCTCCATCTCCTGCGTGAACGACAGATTGGTCAGCAATTTACCCACATTCGGACACGCCTCGGCGTAGCCCTTGCGCGTCAACGTGAACACGCTGCCGGTGTCGCCAAAGTATTTTTCGCCGCCCTTCAGGTAATGCATTTTCAACTGCACGTTCATCGGGTGCGGGGTCCAGCCGAGGAAGGTGACGAATTTCTGCTTCTTCACCGCCCGCGATACTTCGGCGAGCATCGCCTGTTCGCTGGACTCGATCAGCTTCCACTGGCCCATGTCGAAGTCGTTTTTCTTGATGATTTCCTGCAGCGAGATATTCGCCGGCGCGCCGGAGCCGATGCCGTAGATCTTGCGCTCGAACTTGTCGGCGTATTTGTTCAGGTCGGCAAAGTTATGCACACCCGCGTCCCACACGTAATCCGGCACGGCGAGGGTGAACTCAGTGCCGTCCAGGTTCTTCGCCAGTTGGGTGACGTCACCGGTGGCGACGAATTTGTCGTAGAAACCCTGCTGCGCCGGCATCCAGTTGCCGAGGAACACGTCCACCTGGCCGTCCTTCAAACCGCCAAAGGTGATCGGCACCGCGAGGGTGTCGACCTTGGCCTTGTAGCCCATGCCGTCCAGCAGAAACCCGGTGATGGCGTTGGTCGCGGCGATGTCGCTCCAGCCCGGGTCGGCCATTTTCACCGTGTCGCAGCTTTGCTCGGCGAACGCCGAAGCACTGCTCAGCGCGAGCAGGCCGACCGTCACTACTGTGGATAACTTACGCATGGACTTCCCCTTCACATTATTGGTTTTGGCAGGGTTGTGGATAACGTGCTTTGCGCTCCAGATCATCGAGGTCGATGTGGTTGCGCATGTACTGCTGACTGGCGTCGACCAGTGGCTGGTGATCCCAGCTCTTCAGCTTGCCGATGGTCAGTGCGTCGGCAACAAAACGGCGGCGGCGCTGACTGGCCAAGACTTGCCGATGGATCGCCGGAATATCCCATTTGGCCCGCGCTTCAGCGAGAAAATCGTCGAACAGCTGGCGATGTTGCGGCGATTGACTGAGTTCTTCCAATTCGCGCGGATCGTTGCTGACATCGAAGAGTAGGCAAGGGTCGCTTTCACTGTAGATAAATTTGTAGGCGCCGCGACGGATCATCATCAGCGGGCTGACGGTGCCTTCGGCCATGTATTCACCGAACACTTCGTCATGACCGCCCTGCCCTTGCAGATGCGCTAACAGTGAGCGGCCATCCAGTGGCAGGCCCGGTTCCAGCGTGCCGCCGGCCAGTTCGACGAATGTCGGCAGCAGGTCGGCGGTAGACACGGCAGCGCTGACCCGGCCTGAAGCGAACAGTCCAGGCGCACTGATCACCAGCGGCACGCGGGCCGCCATCTCATACCAGTGCATTTTGTACCAAAGGCCCTTTTCGCCAAGCATGTCGCCGTGATCACCCGAGAAGACGATGATGGTGTCTTCGATCAGCCCGGTTTCTTCAAGGGTTTGCAGGAGTTTGCCGACGTTGGCGTCGATATAGCTGCACGCCCCGAAGTACGCCCGGCGCGCGTCGCGAATCTTATCCACAGGCAATGGTTTATCCCACAGGTCATAAACCTTGAGCAGACGCTGCGAGTGCGGGTCGAGTTCGTGCTGATCCGGCGTTGTCGGAAGCGGGATATCGGCAGCGTCGTACAAATCCCAGAACGCCTTGGGAATGGTGTACGGATCGTGTGGGTGAGTCATCGATACGGTCAGGCAGAACGGTTGATCGCCCTCCTCGCGAATGTGATCGAACAGGTACTGCTGCGCCTTGAACACCACCTCTTCGTCGAAATCCAGTTGGTTGGTGCGCACGCAGGGCCCGGCCTGCAGCACCGAAGACATGTTGTGATACCAACTCGGCCGCACATCCGGCTCATCCCAATTCACTGCCCAACCGTAATCGGCCGGGTAGATATCGCTGGTCAGGCGTTCTTCATAACCGTGCAATTGGTCCGGGCCACAGAAGTGCATTTTCCCTGACAGCGCGGTGCGGTAGCCGAGACGGCGCAGGTAATGGGCGTAAGTCGGCACATCGGCAGGGAAATCGGCGGCGTTGTCATACGCGCCGATCTTGCTCGGCAACTGGCCACTGACCAGGGTGAAGCGCGATGGCGCGCACAACGGGCTGTTGCAGTAAGCGGCATCGAACACCACGCCTTGTTCGGCGAGGCGGGAGAGATTCGGTAGTTTGATCGGCGAAGGACCGTAGAACGGCAACATTGGCGCGGCCATCTGATCGGCCATGATGAAAAGAATATTCTTGCGCTTCATGTGATCGCGGCATTCCATAGTGAATATTTATGCGACATTGCTGCGATCGAGCATGGAGCCCATGCTATATCCGGTAAAGCCCGCGCCGGACAATGACTAGGATAAGCACAGCTTATGTATGAAGCCCTTGGCGATTTGTCTCTCGACCTGTTGCGTGCGTTTGAGGCCGCTGCCCGACAGCGCAGTTTCACCGCTGCGGCGGTAGAGCTGGGCACCACGCAGCCGGCGATCAGTCAGCAGATCAAACGGCTGGAGGAGCAACTCGGCACGCGGTTGTTCGATCGGATCTACCGCGGCATCGAGCTGACCGAAGTCGGCGCGATCCTGTTCGAGCAAGTTTCCCTTGGTTTGCAGAATATCGACGCCGGATTGAGCGCGATCAGCGCACAACAGCAACATGAGGTGCTGCAGGTCGCCACCGATTTTGCCTTCGCCGCGTATTGGTTGATGCCACGCTTGCACCGCTTTCATGAGGCGAACCCGCAAGTCGACGTCAGCCTGGTGACCAGCGAACGTAACCACAACATGCTGCGCACCGATATCGACGTGGCGATTCTGTTCGGCGATGGGCGTTTCAAACAGGGCGAAAGCCATTGGCTGTTCAGCGAAGAAGTGTTCCCGGTGTGCAGCCCGCAATTGCTCAAGGAGCGCGCCCTGCCCTTGCCTGCTCAGGCGTTACTGGAGTTTCCGCTGCTGCACCTGCGTGGCGAAAACAGCAGCAACTGGTTTGACTGGAGCGGGGTGTTTCGCGAGTTGGCCATCACCACGCCGCCGGCGCCGGGGCAATTGCGTTTCGACAATTACACGCTGTTGATTCAAGCGGCGATTGGCGGCCAAGGTGTGGCGATCGGTTGGCGGCACCTTGTGGATAACTTGCTGAGCCAAGGATTGCTGTGCCGACCGATCGCCGAAACCACGCTGTCGCGCCTCGGTTATTACGTCGTGCTGCCGCAACGCAAACGTCGGGGTGCGCTGATTCAACTGTTTGTCGATTGGTTGATGACCGAACAGGCGAGCAGCGCTGAATCCCTCAATGGACTCGCACTGCCCTCCATCGCTGTCTAGAGGCTTACTCGCTGGCCGCGACGAAATTTACATGCTGGCCTACGTGCAAATTCAGTCGCAGCTCATCGGCAATCCCCACCGCCACCCGATTCAAGCGCTCCAGCGGCTCGGCCAGGCCTGGTTCGAGGTTGCCGCCGACCTGACTGAAATGCTCGATGGTCAGCCCGGCCACGCCGTGTGGAGCATTGACCAGGGTCCAGTGCAGCGGACTGCTTTGCAGGGCTTCACGAATTTCTTCGGCGGCGTGGCGTTGCAGGCGATCGTCGACATCCGGCTCATCGAGTACGGCAAAATTCCCCACCAGAAACAGCCGCGAAACGTTGGCCGCTTGCAATCCATCGACCAGCGCGTCGACGGCCAGCACCTGCTCGACCGGCCCGAGCACCACCGAGCGTTCAACGTGATCGCTACTGAACGGTAAACCCGGCGCATCCAATAGGCAGATGACCGCCGAACTGCCGGCCACACTTTGATTGACCCGCTCGGAATCGAACAGATCGCCGCTTTTGGTGCGCAGTCCCGGACGCGGTGCGAGTGCGGTCAAATCGTCGAGAATGGCGATGACTTCGTGCTGGCGGCGCAGCAACTCAGCCATCAACGCACCGCCCAGGCTGGCCATGGCACCATAGAGCACCACTTTTACCACCGGGGTTTCGGCATTTTTCATGGCTGATCCCTTTTGTTATCCCTTGTATGGCGTGTGACATACGGGCAACGCCGAGGGTTCGAACCGATTTGCGAGGGTTTCAGATGCAAGCGATCAAGGGCTACCACGCCCACGTTTATTTCGATGCGGGCTGCATCGACCGGGCGCGGGCCTTGTGCGAACGGGCGGCGCAGTTGTTTCCCTTGAAAATGGGCCGCGTCCACGAACGCCCGGTCGGCCCGCACCCGGAGTGGAGCTGCCAGTTGGCCTTCGGCCCTGAGTTGATCGGCGATGTACTGCCGTGGCTGGCGCTGAACCGCAAAGGTCTGGTGGTGTTTCTGCACCCGGACACCGGTGATGATTTGCTGGATCACACTGAGCATGCGATCTGGATGGGTGCAATCAGGACGCTGAATTTGTCTGTTTTTTGATCAGGCTCTTGTAAACCTACAGCGTTTCTTCGGCTTCGCCCGGCAGATGCTCGTCCAGATGCAGCCAGGGCAATTGGCTGTCGGTCCAGATATGCCGTTCGGCGGGCGCCAGTTCCGGGTAATCCAGCGTGGCGATGGTCACGTCGATGCTCTCGGGGCTGAGCTGCGTCACCAACGCCAGTTGCGCGCCGCACTGCGCACAGAAGTACCGCGCGCAACTGGCGGATGAGTCATAACGCGCCGGCTTACCGGCCAGCCATTGAAAACTCACCGCCGTCACGGTGATCCACGTCGTGACAATCCCGCCGCTGACTTTGCGGCAAATCGAGCAATGACAGTGGGCGATGTCGTGCAACGCTCCGCTGAACTGATAACGAATGTGTCCGCAGTGGCAGCCGCCGCTGTGCAATTCGCTCATGGCGAACGCCCTCCTTCCCGTGTTTGTTGACTGTAGTTCGCATCCGACGGCCGGTTGACCGTTCATTCAAAGCTTTCACCAGCGAAAGGTAGCTGAAAGCTTCCCCGATTAGGATCGCCTCCACTTCCGGCAACAGACCGGTTGGCCAACGCGTGTGATACCTCGCACGAACGGCCCAATTAACAACAACAATGGTGATTCTGATGTCCTCTGTAGCCCGCCTTCTCGCTGTCACTCCGCCCGTACGCCTCGTGCTTGCCGCTCTGCGCTGATCCGACCCGATCCGCTCACTCAACTAGCCGCGCTACGCCTGGAGTATTCCCATGCTGACTTTCCTTGGCTTCGCCATGGTCATCACGTTCATGTTTTTGATCATGACCAAGCGCCTGTCCGCGCTGATCGCTCTGATCATCATCCCGATCGTCTTCGCCCTGTTCGGCGGTTTTGCACCGAAGATCGGCCCAATGATGCTCGAGGGCATCACCAAGCTCGCGCCGACCGGCGTGATGCTGATGTTCGCCATTCTCTATTTCGCCCTGATGATCGATTCCGGCCTGTTCGACCCGGCCGTGCGCAAGATCCTCAAACTGGTCAAGGGCGACCCGCTGAAGGTTTCGGTCGGCACCGCCGTACTGGCGCTCGTCGTTTCCCTCGATGGTGACGGCGCGACCACTTATATGATCTGCGTGGCCGCGATGCTGCCGCTGTACAGCCGCATCGGCATGAGCCCGCGGATCATGGCCGGCCTGATCATTCTGGCTGGTGGTGTGATGAACATGACCCCGTGGGGTGGCCCGACTGCCCGTGCGGCGAGTGCGCTGCACGTCGATCCGTCGGACATTTTCGTGCCGATGATCCCGGCGATGGCCGCCGGTGTAGTAGCGATTCTGCTCATCGCCTACTTCTACGGTAAACGTGAGCGTGCGCGTCTCGGTGAGCTGCACCTGGCCGGCGACGAAATCGATCACAGCGAAATCAGCGTGTCGCAATTCCCCGATGCTCGCCGCCCAAAACTGATCTGGTTCAACGGCGCGCTGACCTTCGGCCTGATGTGCACCCTGATCGCCGGCCTGTTGCCGCTGCCGGTGCTGTTCATGGTCGCGTTCAGTATTGCCATGATCGTCAACTACCCTTGCCTGCAGATGCAGAAGGATCGCGTCGCGGCTCACGCCGGTAGCGTGCTGGCAGTGGTCGGGCTGATCTTTGCGGCGGGTATCTTCACCGGTATCCTGAGCGGCACCGGCATGGTCGATGCGATGTCGAAGAGCCTGTTGGCAGTGATTCCGGATTTCCTCGGCCCGTACCTGGCCGTGATCACGGCGCTGGTGAGCATGCCGTTCACCTTCTTCATGTCCAACGATGCGTTTTACTATGGCGTGTTGCCGGTGTTGGCCGAAGCCGCCAGCCACTACGGGATCACCGCAGTGGAAATGGCCCGTGCCTCGATCGTCGGTCAGCCCGTCCACTTGCTGAGCCCGTTGGTGCCATCGACCTATCTGTTGGTGGCCCTGGCCGGCATCGATTTCGGTGACCACCAGCGTTTCACCCTGAAATGGGCGATCCTGGTATGTATCTGCATCCTGATTGCTGCACTGCTGTTGGGGACTTTCCCGGTGTTCAGCACTCTATAAGCCCAAGACTCACCGTTTCGGGTCCTGGCTTCGCGGTTTGAAGCCCGGACCTTTTTCGGTTTAACACTCGCTCAAAGGAATACACATGGATTGGCTGACCAACCCCGAAATCTGGGTTGCCTTCTTCACCCTGACCGCTCTGGAAATCGTTCTGGGCATCGATAACATCATCATGATTTCGATCCTGGTCAGCCGCATGCCCAAACACATGCAGCAGCGCACCCGGATCTTCGGTCTTGGCCTGGCCATGATCACCCGCATCCTGTTGCTGCTGTCGATCACCTGGGTCATGCGCCTCACCGCCGACCTGTTCGAAGTGTTCGGCCAGGGCATTTCCGGTCGCGACCTGATCCTGTTCTTCGGTGGTCTGTTCCTGCTGTGGAAGAGCTCGCAAGAGATGTACCACGCGCTGGAAGGTGAAGACGAAAGCGACGACACCCCTGGCGGCAAGGGCGGCAACTTCCTCTACACCATCATCCAGATCGCGATCATCGACATCGTCTTCTCGCTGGACTCGGTGATCACCGCCGTGGGCATGGTTTCCCACGTGCCGGTGATGGTCGCGGCGATTGTCGTGGCGGTGCTGGTGATGATGCTGGCGTCGGGCAAGATCAGCGAGTTCATCGACAAGCACCCGTCGCTGAAGATGCTGGCGCTGTCGTTCCTGCTGGTGGTCGGTACCGTGCTGATTGCCGAGTCGTTCGACGTGCATGTGCCGAAAGGCTACGTCTACTTCGCGATGGGCTTCTCGCTGGCGGTTGAGGCGATCAACATCAAGCTGCGCGGCGCGATTGCCCGGAAGAAGAAACAGCAGGATCCGGTGAAACTGCGCAAGGACATCCCGGGCCAATAATCGGGATTTCAGCAGAGAGTACAAAACCTGTGGGAGCTGGCTTGCCAGCGATAGCGGAGTGTCAGCTACTTCAATGTTTGCTGAACGGACGCCATCGCTGGCAAGCCAGCTCCCACAGTGTTTTGTGTCGGATTCGGGTGGGTGGATGAACCCATTTTCATGACACTTTTGTTTCAATCCACACTTTAGCTGTGCAATGCTGGCGCCCAGACCGTTAGCCAACTACAGCTTAAGTATCAAAAACGTAGAAACCGCGCGGTACCGTCAACTTGCTCCTCTGGGGCACTGCTATTACAGGGGGTCTGCATGCTCACCCTGCTCAATCTGCTTTCCGCCGTCGCCCTGCTGATCTGGGGCACGCACATCGTCCGAACCGGCATCCTGCGGGTGTACGGCACCAACCTGCGCCATGTGATTGGCCAGAACATGTCCAAGCGCTGGCTGGCCTTTGTCGCCGGCATCGTCGTCACCGCGATGGTGCAGAGCAGCAACGCCACCGCGATGCTTGTCACTTCATTCGTCGGCCAGGGGCTGATGGCGCTGACCCCGGCGCTGGCGACCATGCTTGGCGCCGACGTCGGTACCGCGCTGATGGCGCGGGTGCTGACCTTCGACCTGTCGTGGCTGTCGCCGCTGCTGATTTTCCTCGGGGTGATTTTCTTTCTGTCGCGCAAACAGACGCGGCTCGGGCAGATGGGCCGGGTGTCCATCGGGCTGGGGCTGATCATTCTGGCGCTGCAACTGATCGTCGAAGCTGCCGCGCCGATCACCCACGCCCAAGGGGTGAAGGTGATTTTCGCTTCGCTGACCGGCGATATCCTCCTCGACGCCCTGGTCGGCGCGCTGTTCGCGATGATTTCCTACTCCAGCCTTGCCGCCGTGCTGCTCACCGCGACCCTCGCCGGCGCCAGTGTGATCAGCCTGCCAGTGGCGATCGGCCTGGTGATCGGCGCCAACATCGGCAGCGGCGTGCTGGCGTTCATGAGCACCAGCATGCAGAACGCCGCCGGTCGGCAAGTGGCGTTGGGCAGCCTGTTGTACAAATTGATCGGCCTGCTGCTGATCATCCCGGTGCTCGACCCGCTGGTGCACTGGATCGACAGCCTTGATTTCAGCCCGCAGGAAATGGTCATCGGCTTCCACTTGCTCTACAACACCGCGCGTTGCCTGATTCTGCTGCCTAGCGTTGGCCCGATGGCGCGACTCTGCGCGTGGCTGCTGCCGGAACGTCCGGAGGTCAACGGCACGGCCAAACCGCGTCACCTCGATGCCACCGCACTGGTCACGCCGAGCCTGGCACTGGCCAACGCCGCGCGGGAAACCCTGCGCATGGGCGATCTGCTGGAGAACATGCTCGACGCCACCCTCGATGTGCTGCGCGGCAAGCAAACCGCCGTCACTCAGGAAATACGCCGACTGACTGACGACATCGAAGCGCTGTACAGCGCGATCAAACTCTACTTGGCGCAGATGCCCCGCGAAGACCTCGGCGAGCAGGACAGCCGGCGCTGGGCCGAAATCATCGAACTGGCGATCAACCTGAAACTGGCCAGCGATCTGATCGAACGCATGCTGCGCAAGATCCAGCAGCAGAAAACCTCGCAACGCCGCTCCTTTTCCGAAGAAGGTCTGGAGGACCTAGCCGGATTGCAGCAGCAATTGATCTCTAACCTGCGCCTGGGCCTTTCGGTGTTCCTCAGCGGCGACCGCGAAAGTGCCCGGCAGTTGTTGCGCGAAAAACGTCGCTTCCGCGCCCAGGAACGCCGGTTGGCGCATGCGCATGTCAGCCGTTTGCAACGCAAGATCGTGCAGAGTATCGAGACCAGTTCGCTGCACCTGGAGTTGATTGCCGACATGAAACGGCTCAATTCGCTGTTTTGCGGCAGTGCCTATGTGGTGCTGGAAACGGCGGACACCGGGGCGCTGGAGTCGGATGATATGGCCGATATCACGCATTCGCCTTGAACGACTGGGGCCAGGGTCAGTCAGTAACACAGAGTTCAGTCTCAACGGCCCCATCGCTGGCAAGCCAGCGCCCACAGGGTTTTGTGAGCACCAAAAATCCTTGTGGGAGCTGGCTTGCCAGCGATGGGGACCTGACTGACGACACGGATCTCCAAATCAGCCGTATGGAAGCCTGTTATGCGTTGCCTGTTGTTCGCTTGTCTGTTGCTCGGTTCCCTGCCAGCCTTTGCCCTGGATCGTTTTCAGGTCGAAGGCTATGCGCTGCCCAACGGTTTGCAGTTGTTGCTCAAACCCGGCACCGAGCGCGGGCATGTGGCGATCCGGCTGGTGGTCGGCGTCGGTCTCGACGATTTCGATTGCGATGACAAAGAGCTGCCGCACCTGCTCGAACACTTGCTGTTCAGCGGCATCGATGCCACCGGCGAAGGCGGTCTAGAGGAGCGTATGCAAGCACTGGGCGGTGACTGGAATGCCTTTACCAGCAACGCCGACACCACGTTCGTCATCGAAGCCCCGGCGAAGAATCAGCGCAAGGTCCTCGACCTGCTGCTCGACCTGCTGACCCAGACGCGCATCGACGACAACGCAATCAACGCCGCCAAACGCGTGGTCGAACGCGAGGATGGCGGCCATTACACCCGTTTGCAGCGCTTCCTTGATCGGCAGGATCTTGGTCACACCGCGAGCAATCAGCTCGCCGTCGAACTGGGCCTGAAATGCCCGCAACGCGCCGAGGTAGGTCATCTGACTCAGGAACAACTGGAGAAGGTGCGCAAGGCCTGGTACGCGCCGAACAACATGACCCTGATCGTCGTCGGCGAACTCGACAAACTGCTGCCGGCCTATCTGGAACGCACTTGGGGCGCGCTCGAAGCGGTTGAGCCGAGCGAGCATCGGCCACTGCCGGACATCCGCACCAGCGCCGCCCATGAACGCACCCTCACCCGCGGTTTCATCGGCGACAGCGCCAAGTTGCACTGGCTGGTGCCGGAACCGGTACTCGACGATCAGTACGACGAAACCTTCGACATTCTCAAGGATTACCTCGACTGGGCGCTGTACCGACAGATCCGCCTCAATCATGGTTTGTCCTACGGACCGTGGGCCGAGCGCGAGGTGTTTGGCGGTGTCGGCTTCATGAGCCTGAATGCCGATCTGGATCGCGATGACGTCGACGAAGCCATCCAGGTGCTGGAAGACCTCAAGGCCGATCTGCTGAAAAACGGCCTCGACCCGGACACGTTCGCGAGGATCAAACAGGCTTCGATCGCCCATCAGGCGTGGGCGGTGCAAGGCAACAGCGCGATGGCGGATTACTACTGGAGTGCGCTCGGCGATTACCAGGACGGCCGCTTCGCCAACCCGGCTCGCGAGCTGCAGGGCGTGACGCTGGAAGCGGCGAACAAGGCCATGCGCGAGTTGCTGTTGCAACCGGGCTATCTGCGCATCGAGAAGCCGTTGATCAGTGATGATCAGGTGTTGTGGTTGAGCGCGGGTGGGTTAGGTGTGTTGCTACTGATCCTGATCGGCTGGCGCCTGCACCACCGCCGCAAACCCGCCGAACACTAACCCTGTGGGAGCGAGCTTGCTCGCGAAAGCGGTGTGTCATTCAACAAATGTGGTGACTGACCCGCCGCCTTCGCGAGCAAGCTCACTCTCACAGGGTGAGGTGTTGAATTTACTGACCGGCAGCCTCGCCACAGCGCCCGGCGGGCGCTACTCTGTCGAGGTTTTTTCCTATCCAGTCGTGAACCGCCCAAATGCCGAAAATACAGCTCCTGATCCAGCGCATTCTCGAACTGATGAAGCGCTATCCCGGGGTCATTGCGCTTGGCGGGTTCATCTCCGGCGTCGGCAGTTTCATCATGGTCGATCGTCAGCAAGGGCTGGCGAGCTGGATCACCGTGATCATGCTGCTCAGCTGGATCTGGCTGATGCTGGAAAACACCCTCACCGGCCTCTTCACCCGCGTGTTCAAACGCGAGATTCCCCAGCCGCTGCTGCGTTACGCGACGCAGATGATCCATCAGGAAAGTCTGTTTTTCGTCCTGCCGTTCTTCTTCATCACCACGACGTGGAACAGCGGTCAGCTGGTTTTCACCGGCCTGCTCAGCGTCGCCGCGCTGATCTCCATCGTCGATCCGCTTTATTACAAATGGCTGGCGCCACGGCGCTGGGCGTTCCTCGCGTTGCACACCCTGACCCTGTTCGCCGCTCTGCTCACCGCGTTGCCGGTGATCATGCACCTGACCACGGCGCAGAGCTTCAAATGGGCGCTGGGCATTGCCGTGCTGTTGTCGTTCCCGAGCCTGGCGTCGATCTTCCCGATTCGCACGGTGCGCAACGCGCTGGCGATTCTGTGCATCACCGTCGGCATCGGCGGCGTCGGTTGGGTGCTGCGTTCGTGGGTGCCGCCGGCGACGCTGTGGATGACGGATGTGGCGATCAGCACGCAAATGCAGGATCGCACCCCCGGCGCCAGCCTCGACACGGTCAGCGCCGAGCAGATTCGTGGTGATGGCCTCTATGCCTACACCGCGATCAACGCGCCACGCGGCCTCGATGAGCGGATTTATCACGTCTGGCAGTTCAACGGCAAAGAGGTCGATCGCATCCCGCTCGACATCCATGGCGGGCGCAAGGAAGGCTACCGGGCGTGGACGCACAAGCAGAATTTCCCCGGCAACCCGGCGGGCAAATGGCAGGTGCGCGTGTTGACCGAAGATGGCCAGGTGATCGGCGTGCTGCGCTTCGAAATCACCGACAGCACAGCGATCAAAGAAAAGTAGTCCGGTTCGTGCTATTACGTTAGTTCGCTTAGCAGACGAACAAGCACGGAGCTTATGACCAGCAGCTCGATCAGCGGCAATGCCCAACTGGACACGTCGATCAGCCCTGCCCGCCTGCGGGTTACCGGGGACTGGACGCTTGCCCATTACGCCGAGCTGAAGACGCTCAGCGAAAAGCTCCACGGCCAATACGACGCCAACACCCCGATTGATCTGAACAGCCTCGGCGCCCTCGACACCGCTGGCGCCTCGTTGCTGGTCGAGCTGCTCGGCTCCGAGCGCCTCGGCAAATCCGCCGAACATCCCGATTGCACCCTGACGTCCGCCGACCGCGCGCTGCTGCAAACCGTGTACTGCTCGATGACTGACTTCTGTGTGCCGATCAAGGAACCGGAAATCAGCGTCAGCGTGCAACTGCTGACGCGCATTGGCCGCGCGGTCGACACCGTGTGGCAAGACACCCTGCAATTGCTCGGCTTCGTCGGCCTGATTCTGGAAACCATCGCGCGCAATTTGTTCCGGCCCAAGCGCTGGCGCATCACGCCGATGATCGCGCACATCGAACAGACCGGCCTCGACGCCGCGCCAATCGTGGCGTTGCTGACCTTTCTGGTCGGTGCGGTGGTGGCGTTTCTCGGCGCCACGGTGCTGGCCAGTTTCGGTGCGACGATATTTACCGTGGACCTGGTGGGTTTCTCATTCCTGCGCGAATTCGGCGTGCTGCTGACGGCAATCCTCATGGCCGGGCGCACCGCCAGTGCGTTCACCGCGCAGATCGGCTCGATGAAGGCCAACGAAGAAATCGACGCGATCCGCACCCTCGGCCTCGACCCGATGGAGTTGCTGGTGGTGCCGCGCGTGCTGGCGATGCTGGTGGCGCTGCCGATGCTGACCTTTCTCGCCATGCTCTGCGGGATCATCGGTGGCGGCGTGGTCTGCGCGGTGTCGCTGGATATCTCGCCGGCGATGTTCCTGACGTTGTTGCAGTCGGACATCGGCGTGCAGCACTTTCTGGTCGGCTTGGTGAAGGCGCCGATCTTCGCCTTCATCATCGCCGCGATTGGTTGCCTGGAAGGCTTCAAGGTCAGCGGCAGCGCCGAGTCGGTCGGCGCGCATACCACGTCCGCCGTGGTCCAATCGATTTTCGTGGTGATCGTGCTCGACGCGGTGGCTGCGCTGTTCTTCATGGAGATGGGTTGGTGAGTCGTCTACCCCGCGCGCCCTCGGAGGCGGTGATCGAAGTCCGTGGCCTGTGCAATCGCTTCGGCAGCCAGAGCGTGCACGAGAACCTCGATCTGGATTTGTACAAAGGCGAAATCCTCGCCGTGGTCGGCGGTTCCGGCAGCGGCAAATCGGTGTTGCTGCGCAGTATCGTCGGCCTGCGCCGGCCCAGCGAAGGCATGGTCAAAGTGTTCGGCAAGAACCTGCCGAGCCTGTCTGAGCACGAGCGCTCGCTGGTCGAACGGCGTTTCGGCGTGCTGTTTCAGAAAGGCGCGCTGTTTTCCTCGCTGACGGTGACCGAGAACGTCGCCCTGCCCCTCATCGAACACGCCGGCCTCAGCCGCAACGATGCCGAGCACCTGGCGGCGGTGAAGCTGGCGCTGGCCGGGCTGCCGCTTTCAGCGGCGGACAAATACCCGGCGTCGCTGTCCGGCGGCATGATCAAGCGTGCGGCGTTGGCCCGGGCGCTGGCGCTGGATCCGGACATTCTGTTTCTCGACGAACCCACCGCCGGCCTCGATCCGATTGGTGCGGCGCAGTTCGATCAATTGATCCTGACCCTGCGCGATGCGCTCGGCCTCAGTGTGTTTCTGGTGACCCACGACCTCGACACGCTCTACACCATCACCGACCGCGTGGCGGTGCTGGCGCAGAAGAAAGTGCTGGTCGCAGGACCCATCGATGTCGTTTCGGAAACCGACGACGCGTGGATTCACGAATACTTCCACGGCCCGCGCGGCCGCTCGGCGCTGGACGCCGCCAAATTGCTCAACGAGGTCTGACATGGAAACCCGAGCGCATCATGTGTTGATCGGCCTGTTCACGGTGATCGTGGTGGCAGGTGCCCTGCTCTTCGGTCTCTTCCTGGCCAAGTCCAGCGTCGATACCGAGTTCAAGGACTACGAGATTGTCTTCAGCGAAGCGGTCAGTGGCTTGTCCAAAGGCAGCCCGGTGCAGTACAGCGGGATCAAGGTCGGCGATGTGATCAACCTGCGCCTTGATCCAAAGGATCCGCGGCGCGTGCTGGCGCGGATTCGTCTGGCCGGGGACACGCCGGTCAAAGAGGACACCCAAGCGAAACTGGCGCTGGCCGGGATCACCGGGACGTCGATCATCCAGCTCAGCGGTGGGACGCCCGAGAGCCCGAAACTGCGTGGGCATGACGGCAACCTGCCGACCATCGTCGCTTCGCCCTCGCCTATCTCGCGGCTGCTCAATGACAGCAATGATTTGATGACCGGTATTACCGCGCTGCTGCAGAACGCCAACCAGATGTTCTCCGCCGAGAACGTCGAGCGTGTCAGCAAAACCCTCGCCCATCTGGAGCAGACCACCGGCACCATCAACGACCAGCGCGGTGACATCAAGCAAGCCATGCAGCAACTGGCGACCGTTGGCAAACAGGCTGGCAGCATGCTCGAACAGACGTCGTTGCTGATGCGCAACGCCAATGGTTTGATCAACGATCAGGGCAAACAGGCGCTGGGCAGTGCCGAGCAAGCCATGAAGTCGCTGGAGCAAAGCACCACGACCATCAGCACGTTGCTGAGCAAAAACGAAAACTCCCTCGACAACGGCATGCAGGGCCTCAATGGCCTGGCCCCGGCGATTCGCGAACTGCGCGAGACGCTGACCTCGCTGCGCGCCATCTCGCAACGCCTTGAGGCCAACCCCAGCGGCTACCTGCTGGGCCGTGACAAGAACAAGGAATTCACGCCATGAAGCTGACTCGACTTGCCCTCCTCGCCGGCTTCACGCTGATCAGCGCCTGTTCGATTCTGCCCAAGTCCGAGCCGTCGGATGTCTATCGCTTGCCGACCGCACAGGCGCCCGTCTCGGCCAGTTCAGCGGCGACGCAGCAGTGGTCGTTGCGGTTGAACAAGTTGCAGGCCAGTGAAGCGTTGAATCGGCCGACGATTGCGGTGATTCCACAGGGCGATGTGATCAGCAGCTACAAAGGCTCGCGCTGGAGCGATCCGGCGCCGGTGCTGGTGCGTAATCGGCTGTTGGACGGGTTCGCACGTGATGGTCGGGTGACGCTGCTGAGTACCGATGACAGCAACTTTGCGGCGGATCTGGAATTGGGCGGGAGTTTGCAGGCGTTTCAGACTGAATATCAGGGCACGCAGGCTAGCGTTGTGGTGCGGGTCGATGCGTTGTTGGTGCGCGGTTATGACCAGCGGATTCTCGCCAGTCGCCGTTTTGAAGAGCGCCAGCCGTTGAACGATGTGCAGGTGCCGGCAGTGGTCGCAGGCTTTGGCCAGGCCAGTGACCGCCTGACCGCGAAAATCGTCGCGTGGGCTGTCGACCAAGGCCAAAAACTCACCTCCCGAAAACCTTGAGCCAAACACAACTCCTGTGGGAGCTGGCTTGCCAGCGATAGCGGCGTGTCAGGCAACGTCAATGCTGGCAGTACCGCCGCCATCGCTGGCAAGCCAGCTCCCACAGGGTTCTCTATCAGCCAAAGAACCAGTAGCAGACCGCGATAGCGCCAACCACACCAGCAAACTCCGCCAGCAACGCACACCCCACCGCATGCCGCGCGCGCTGAATCCCCACCGCGCCGAAGTACACCGCCAGCACATAGAACGTCGTTTCAGTACTGCCCTGCACCGTCGCCGCGACCAGCGCCGGGAAGCTGTCGACGCCCGAGGTCTGCATCGTCTCGATCAACAGCGCCCGCGCCGCGCTGCCAGAGAACGGCTTGACCATCGCCGTCGGCAACGCATCGACAAAGCGCGTGTCCCAACCGGCCCACTCGACCAGATGACGGATGCCGTCCAGGCCAAAGTCCAGTGCGCCGGACGCGCGCAGCACGCCCACCGCACAGAGCATCGCCACCAGATACGGCAGCAGATTCTTCGCGACATCGAAGCCCTCTTTGGCGCCTTCGACGAATGCCTCGTAGACCTTCACCTTCTTTAACGCGCCGATCAGCAGAAACAGCATGATCAACCCGAACAGCGTGAGATTGCCGAGGATCGACGACAATCCAGCCAAAGCCGTCGCCGAAAGGGTGCCGAGCAGCGCCATGAAGCCGCCAAGGGCGAGGGCACCTGGAATCAGATACGCCAACACCACCGGATCCCAGATTCGCAGGCGTTGCATGAACGCCACCGAGAGGAAGCCGACAATCGTCGAGCAACTGGTGGCCAGCAGAATAGGCAGAAACACCAGCGTCGGATCCGGCGCGCCTTGCTGGGCGCGGTACATGAAGATCGTCACCGGCAGCAGGGTCAGGGAGGAGGCGTTGAGCACCAGGAAGAGGATTTGCGCGTTACTGGCGATGGTGGCGCTGGGGTTGAGCTCCTGCAGCGCCTTCATGGCTTTCAGGCCGATCGGCGTGGCCGCGTTGTCGAGGCCCAGACCGTTGGCAGCGAAGTTCAGGGTGATCAGGCCGAGGGCAGGGTGACCGGCCGGGACTTCCGGCATCAGCCGCAGGAACAGCGGGCCAAGCACCTTGGCCAGCCACTCGACGATCCCGGCCTTCTCGGCGATGCGCAAGAAGCCCAGCCACAGGGTGAGGGTGCCGAACAGCAGCACCATGACTTCGACCGAGAGCTTGGCCATGGCGAAAATGCTTTCCACCATCGCCGCGAAGATCCCGGCGTTGCCGCCGATCAGCCACTGCGCCAGCGCCGATACGGCTGCGACGATAAAGAAGCCAAGCCACAGGCCATTAAGCATCAGTCAAATCCCCCGAAGAATGCGGCGAATGATAGCGGGGTCGCCAGAAACGACAAACCCCGGATTTCTCCGGGGTTCGTTGGTAAGCCTTGCATCAATCACTGTGGGAGCGAGCTTGCTCGCGAAGGCGGCGTGTCAATCAACATAGTTGTTCAATGTACCGGTCTCTTCGCGAGCAAGCTCGCTCCCACAGAGTTTTGCATTACGGCTTGGAGATTTCGCCGGCTGGCAGCTTTTCCTTGCTGCGCCAGTGCGGCAGGGAGTTCCAGTAGCGCTCGCCCTTGGCGTCGTCGTACATGCCTTCCCAGCGCGAGATCACCAGCACGGCCAGCGCGTTGCCGATCACGTTCAGAGCGGTACGGGCCATGTCCATGACACGGTCGACACCGGCGATGAACGCCAGACCTTCCAACGGAATACCGACACTGCCCAGAGTGGCCAGCAGCACCACGAAGGACACGCCCGGTACACCGGCGATGCCTTTGGAGGTGACCATCAGCGTCAGCACCAGCAGCAGTTGCTGGCTGATCGACAGGTCGATGCCGTACAGCTGCGCGATGAAGATTGCCGCGATCGATTGATACAGGGTCGAACCGTCGAGGTTGAACGAATAGCCGGTCGGCACCACGAAGCTGCAGATGGCTTTCGGTGCGCCGTAGGCTTCCATCTTCTCGATCACGCGCGGCAGCACGGTTTCCGAAGAAGCGGTGGAGTAGGCCAGCACCAGCTCATCCTTGAAGATGCGCATCAGCTTGATCACCGAGAAGCCAAACAGCTTGGCGATCAGGCCCAGCACCACGAAGGCGAAGAAGAGGATGGCGACGTAAACCAGGATCACCAGTTTGGCCAGCGGCAGCAGGGAAGCGAAGCCGAAGTTGGCGACGGTCACCGCGATCAGGGCGAACACGCCGATCGGCGCATAGTTCATGATCATGTGGGTGACTTTGAACATGCTTTCCGAAACGCCCTGGAACATCTTCACCAGCGGCTCGCGCAGGTCCGACTGCAGGCTCGACAGACCGAGACCGAACAATACGGAGAAGAAGATGATCGGCAGCATTTCGCCGCGGGCCATGGCCGCGAAGATGTTCGACGGGATCAGGTTGAGGATGGTCTCGATGAACGCGTGTTCATGCTGTACTTCGGCGGCGGTCGCCTGGTACTTGGAGATGTCCACCGTGCCGAGGGTGCTCATGTCGATGCCGGCACCCGGATGGAACAGGTTGGCGAGCAACAGGCCGACGACGATGGCGATGGTGGTGACGATTTCGAAATAGATGATCGTCTTCAGGCCGATGCGCCCGAGCTTCTTGGCGTCACCGACGCCAGCGATGCCGACAATCAGGGAAGAGATGACGATCGGGATCACGATCATCTTGATCAGACGGATAAAGATATCGCCTGCTGGTTGCAGGACGTTGCTGATCCACCAGGCCTTCTCGGCACTGAAGTGGTTGAGCAACGCACCAATTGCAATACCCAAAACCAGACCGATGAGGATCTGCCAGGCGAGGCTAATTTTTGCCTTCTTCATTATCTTTACCCTTACTTGCGTTTGACTCAGGCACATGCAGGAACTGGAACGCTCTTTAGCGGAAAAGTTTGTGCATCTGCCTCCGTATAAGGTGCCCCGAAGCGCGTGTTTACGGCTCTTCGGCAGGCGAAAAAAGGCGCAACTATTCCGATGCAAGGTTGCGCCGTCTAATGCCGTAAACGCCTACCCTATGCCGAATCGGCATGAGCTTTTTTAAATGAAACTGGCGTCCCAACCGGTTCGATTGTGACATTTCGGCCGGCATAAGTGCCGTGAACCGGCCATCACAGCGAAGGTTGGTTATTTTTTGAACGAGAAAATTCGACGAAAATTTCAGGAAAAAGCCTACACAGGAAGACTAGAAGTCTTACTGTTTAAACGGTCTCTTTGTCGATATACGGTCGCCGTGAAACACCGCGTAATGTTTTTGCGCGCAGTGTCAGCGAAAAAAAGGATGAGCTGGACGCTCTGGATCAACGTTTTGTTGAATTGAAAGCTCAGCGCAAGTCCGTCGAACCTCGGTGGGTCGGCGAACCTGCGGCGCAGCTTTTACCCTGACCCGGCCCTCGCGCAGGCACTCCCTGTACCCGTAGGTCACTCCGACCCTGTAACAGTCAGAACATCCCGGCCCCTTGGTCATGCGCCTGCCTTCCTCAGGCGGGCGCAATGGAGGGCAGCAGGGCTGCTGCCTTCATGTTCAAATCAGTACCACTTCGGATCTTTCTTCAGGGTTTCCATCAGCAGATCCTGCATGCCCTGATCGGGTTTGCCGAGGAAGCGGTAGGTGGCATGTCGCGTTGGCGACTTGTCGGCCGGCAGTCCTTCAGGCACATCGACGAGCATGGCGTATGCATCTTTCTTGTCGAAACTGAACGCGACGATCAAGCGGTGGTTGAGGCATTTGTCTGCAGATTCGCAGAGTGGCCCGACCAGGTACTTGTCACCGTCTTCAGTCACGGCATTCATCTGCTGGTCAGGCGTGCCGGACAGGTTCATCACCCACTCCGGCAGGCGTTCTTCCTTCTTCACCACGCCTTCCCAGGTTTGCCGATATTGCGGGTCGGAACTCAACAGTTCGTTGACCCGCGTCTGGCCGTCATTGGCCGCCATCGCCATGGCACTACCGCCCAGAAGCAGGGCGGCTGCCAGTGTCTTTAACGCACTCATCGTTAACCTCGGCCGCGACGGCCAAAGAAGAAGGAAGCGATGAACATCACCAGGAACACGACAAAGAGAATCTTGGCGATACCCGTGGCGGTGCCCGCGATACCACCGAAGCCCAGTACTGCAGCGATGATGGCAATGATCAAGAATGTAATTGCCCAGCTCAACATGGTGATTCTCCTTACTTCTCTATTTAGGGGTGTTGCATGTCCCGGCGCTGCGCGCCCGAATTCGTTTTGCTCTTTAGAAAACCCAGCGCTCTTCACGTGGCAGTTGATCCAGTGGCTGCGCCTGGTCGACGTCCATCATGCGCATCGAGGCGCTCTCGACCTGGCTGCTGCTGACGGCGCTGAAGTGCGTTTGCGTCTTGTGCTGGATCGAGATCAGCGGCTCAGCCTGCTGGCTGTTTTCCCAGCGCAGGTATTGCTGGCAAGCGATCAGGGTGATCAACAGCGCCAATACGCCAAACAGACCTTGCTGGATATGCAGTGGCGAGATACGCACTTGGGCGGCATGTTGGCGAGTCATCCTGGGTTCCTCACTCTCTTATTCGGTTGGGGCAGTTCATTTCTGCCCGGGCTGAGTAAGCTATTGCAGCCTGCATGCCAGTTTTTTAAATGAAAAATATCCAATAAAATCAATATGTTACGCGGTAATAAAAAAACGCTGGCGACGCATCCTGCACGATGGGGCATCTGGGGTCGTGCGCAATGCACGATTTTTTCGTAGGAGATTTCATTCTTATGGAATTGAGAGCAGGGCGCAGATGTCAGAAAAGTACGCAGGGAATGCCCTGCAAATCGGCAATTGTTTAAAAAATCAACAAAACCAACAACTTGGCTGTAAAGGCAGGAGAGAGCTACCCTCCTATGGCTGGCATCGTTCAGAATCAACCATGCAACTTGCCCGATTTTTCCGGGACTAACCCAAGACCAATCACTATGGAGCGTAGGAAAAATGGAATCTGCCACTGAGCATCAAGGCCGCATTCTGCTGGTGGACGACGAATCCGCCATCCTGCGTACCTTCCGTTATTGCCTCGAAGATGAAGGCTATACGGTTGCCACAGCCAACAGCGCGGCCCAGGCCGACGCCTTGCTGCAACGCCAGGTCTTCGACCTGTGCTTCCTTGATTTACGCCTGGGCGAAGACAACGGTCTCGATGTGCTGGCGCAGATGCGCATTCAGGCGCCGTGGATGCGCGTGGTCATCGTCACTGCGCATTCGGCCGTGGACACCGCCGTCGATGCGATCCAGGCGGGCGCTGCCGACTATCTGGTCAAACCGTGCAGCCCGGATCAATTGCGTCTGGCCACCGCGAAGCAACTGGAAGTGCGCCAACTGTCGGCGCGTCTCGAAGCCCTCGAAGGCGAGATCCGCAAACCCAAAGACGGTCTCGATTCCCACAGCCCGGCAATGAAAGTTGTCCTGGAAACCGCGCGTCAGGTCGCGGGCACCGACGCCAACATTCTCATCCTCGGCGAGTCCGGTACCGGTAAAGGTGAGCTAGCTAGAGCGATTCATGGCTGGAGCAAACGCGAGAAGAAATCCTGCGTAACCATCAACTGCCCGTCATTGACCGCCGAACTGATGGAAAGCGAGCTGTTCGGCCACAGCCGCGGGGCGTTTACCGGGGCCAGCGAAAGTACTTTGGGCCGAGTCAATCAAGCTGACGGCGGCACGCTGTTTCTCGACGAGATCGGCGATTTTCCCCTGACATTGCAACCCAAGTTGTTGCGTTTCATTCAGGACAAGGAATACGAGCGGGTAGGGGATCCGGTCACCCGCCGCGCTGACGTGCGTATTCTGGCGGCGACTAACCTCAATCTTGAGGACATGGTTCGTGACGGTCGTTTCCGTGAAGACCTGCTCTATCGCCTGAACGTCATCACCTTGCATTTGCCGCCACTGCGCGAGCGCGCCGAGGACATTCTGACCCTGGCCGATCGCTTCCTTGCCCGTTTCGTCAAAGAGTACGCGCGTCCGGCGCGAGGCTTCAGTGATGAAGCGCGCGAAGCGCTGCTCGGCTACCGCTGGCCGGGCAACATTCGCGAACTGCGCAACGTCGTCGAGCGCGCGAGCATTATCTGCCCGCAGGAGCGCGTGGAAATCAGCCACCTCGGCATGGCCGAGCAACCGGCCAACAATGCTCCTCGCGTCGGCGCGGCGTTGAGTCTCGACGAATTGGAGAAGGCGCACATCGGCGCGGTGCTTGCCACCGCCGGCACCTTGGATCAAGCGGCGAAAACCCTCGGCATCGACGCCTCGACCCTGTATCGCAAGCGCAAGCAGTACAACCTGTGAGTGCCCGGCGATGAAACTGGCGATGAAGTTGCGCACACGCTTGTTCCTGAGCATTTCGGCACTGATCACCGTGGCCTTGCTCGGGCTGTTGCTCGGGCTGGTCAGCGTGATGCAGATGGCCGGTTCGCAGGAAACGTCGCTGCGTAACAACTTCGTCACTCTCGATCTGGGTCTCAAGCTGCGGCAAACCCTGGGCGATCAACTGGTCCTCATGCTCGCCGAAGAACCCGATCCGGTCGCGTTCGAGGCGTCCAAGCAGCAATACCTCAAGTTGCTTGATGAAGGCATCGCCCAGGAGCAGGTGGGTGATGGCCGCCATTACGGTTTCAGTCAGGCCAAGGCGGATTACCTGAGTTTTCTTCAGGCCTTCGATGTGTCCCATGATCCGGCGGCTGCGTTGAGCAGCAACGCCAATCTCAGAGAACGCTTCAATACGTTGCGCAACGGTTTGATCAGCGAACACAAGCATGCGCTGGACAACATCAATGCGGTCCAGCATCAAGCGCGCGACCGCGCCTTGTTGATTGCCGGCCTACTGGGGGTTGTCGGGCTGGCGGTGCTGATCATCGGTTTCATCACGGCCCACGGCATTGCCCGGCGTTTTGGCGCGCCGATCGAGGCTCTGGCGCAGGCGGCGGACAATATCGGCCAAGGCAATTTTGAAGTGACCCTGCCGATTTCCTCGGCGATGGAAATGAATCAGTTGACCAAGCGTTTCGGGCTGATGGCCGAAGCGCTGCGCGAGCATCAGGCGACCAACGTCGATGAACTGTTGGCCGGTCAGCAACGCTTGCAGGCGGTGCTCGACAGCATCGACGATGGCTTGCTGATGATCGACCGTCAGGGACATCTGGAGCACCTCAACCCGGTCGCTCAGCGCCAGTTGGGTTGGGACGATGATCGCCTCGGCCAAGGCTTGGGCACGGCGCTGCAGCGGCCGGAGCTGGATGCACAGCTGCAACTGGTGTTGCGCGGTGGCTCGCTTGAGCGCGCGCCGGAAGACCTGAGCATCGAGGTCGACGGCGAATCACGCTTGCTCACTTACAGTCTGACGCCGGTCAGCCACACGCAAGGGCATATCCTCGGCGCGGTGATGGTCTTGCATGACGTCACCGAGCAGCGCGCCTTCGAACGCGTGCGCAGCGAATTCGTCCTGCGCGCGTCTCATGAGTTGCGCACGCCGGTCACCGGCATGCACATGGCCTTCGGGCTGTTCCGCGAGCGGGCGAAGTTTGCCCCGGAATCACGCGAAGCCGATCTGCTCGACACGGTCAACGAAGAGATGCAGCGCTTGATGCAGTTGATCAACGACCTGCTCAACTTCTCGCGCTACCAGAACGGTTTGCAGAAACTCACCCTGGCGCCGTGCTCCATCGAAGACTTGCTGGAACAGGCGCAGCTGCGCTTTGCCGAGTCGGCCGCGGACAAAGGCATCGCCTTGAACGTTGAAGTGCAGAGCCCGCTGCCGCGTTTGCAGGCCGATCAGGCGCAGCTCGACCGCGTGCTCGACAACCTCATCGACAACGCCTTGCGTCATACCGCCCGTGACGGCCAGATCCGCTTGCAGGCGCGCCGTCATGGGGAGCGCGTGATCATCAGCGTCGAAGACAATGGCGAAGGCATTGCCTACGGCCAGCAAGGGCGGATTTTCGAACCGTTTGTGCAGGTCGGCCGCAAAAAGGGCGGTGCCGGGCTTGGTCTGGCGCTGTGCAAGGAAATCGTTCAGCTGCATGGCGGACGTATGGGGGTTTATTCGCGGCCGGGGCAGGGCACGCAGTTCTATATGGCGCTCGCCGTTTAGGCTTCGTCGTCCATGCGCCTTCCCGCGAGGCGTCGGCCACGGGTGATCAACTCAATGAATTGCACCGCGCTCAGCGCATGGGCGAACAACCAGCCCTGACCGAACTTCACTCCTTCGCTGCTGAGTAATTGCGCCTGTGATTCCAGCTCGATGCCTTCGGCAATCACTTTCAGATCCAGCGCCTGGGCCATGTGAATGATGTGCGGGGCGACGCCGCTGCTCGCCGCGTCATGGCCCAGTGCATCAATGAACGCCTTGTCGATTTTCAGGCAATCGACCGGCAAGGTCTGCAGGTAGGCGAGGCTGCAATAGCCGGTGCCGAAGTCATCAATCAGCACTTGATGGCCGACATCGCGCAAGGCTTGCAGGTTTTCCCGCGCCACCACCACATCAATCAACCCGCGTTCGGTGACCTCGAAGGCAATCTGCCGCGCGGCGACTCGGTGCAATGTGAGCAAGCGCGCCATGACCAGACCGATGCGCGGCACCATCACGTCGCACGCGGCAAGGTTGACCGAGATGTACAGCGCTGGATTGGCGCGCAGCAACTGGCCGAGTTGCTCCAGCAAGCGTTGCAGGACGAAGTCGGTCATCTGACGGATCTGCCCGGTGTTTTCCGCCATCGGGATGAACAGATCGGGGCTGGTCAGTGTGCCGTCCGGGCGGCGCCAGCGCAGCAAGGCCTCGGCGCCGACGCAATTGCGGCTGTCGAGGTCGAAGATCGGTTGATACAGCACCTGCAACTCACCGCGGCGAATCGCGCCATGCAGTTCGGCATCCAGTGACTGACGCTGGCGCACCAGCAGAAATACCAGGAAGCCGACAATGGCACCGGCGACCAGGCAGGCGGGGATCATCCACCACCAGACGCCGGGAATGTGTATGCCGCTGCGCGGGGTGATCAGCACCAACTGGTATTCAGGATTAGCGGTGGGCATGCGGTAGATCAGTCGCGTTTGCGTGACCTGCAAGGCATCGCGGCTTTTTGGCGGCCAATGTTCCGAGGGTGGCCACGCCTGTTCTGTGCCCAGCACCGGGATGGCGCGGGTGCCGTGATCGAGCACCACCAACAGGCTGCTGCCGGGCGACAGGTCGACCATGTCGGTCAGATGCCCGCGCGAGGTGGCCACGCGGAAATTGCCCCGACCCAGCATCAATGCGGCGCGGTTTTCATCGGGTTCGGTGGTGGTATTCAGCCAATAGCTGTAGGTCGGGCCTTTGATGTCTGGCGCGCGAACCATCGACAGGCCTTCCTGGCGCGGACGGTTGGAGCAGATCCGCGTCGCGTCCATGTAAGCCGCTTCGTAGACGAAGCGATAGTTGAAGGTGACTTGCTGCAATGTCGCAATCATTTCGTCATCGCAACTGCGCAGCGGTTGGGCTTCGAGGTCGTCGAGACTTTCACGCAGTTGGCCGAACAGCTGCTCGAGGCGGGCGAGGAAACGTTCGCCTTGCGCGTTCATTTCCTGGCTTTCGTTTTGCTCGACCTGGCGCATCGCCACGAACATACCGCCGGCGATCAACAGGCTGGCACTGAGGACAGCCGCGATCATCGCCAAAAACCACGGGCGATAAAACCAGCTACGCAGCGTCTCTCGGGTAGCAACCATCATGGAATATCCGAAGAATTACCAATGAGTTATAGCTGCTGATTGCAATTTCGCCCTGACCGTCGGGCGGGCGTCATTATTTTGTCTGATTGAGGACCAGCAACAGCGCTGCCGTTTGCGCATCCGGCGTGCCGTCGAAGCGCGAAGGGCGGAAGTGCATCTGGAAGGCGGCGAGGACGTGGCGCGTGGCGACGTCCAGTTCGCCGGTCTGCGGCGTGTCGTAGCCCAGGTGTGCCAATTGCTCCTGAAACCAGCTAATGCTTGGCAGTTCATTGCTGTTGAACAGCATTTGCTGACGCGCCACCGCCTGTTCGTCTGGCCACACGCCCAAGCCTTCGGCAGCGAGTCGCTTCCATGGGAACAAGGGGCCCGGATCGAGTTTGCGCAGCGGCGCGATGTCGCTATGACCGATGATGTGGCGGGGGCTGATGCCGTTGCGTTGGCTGATGTCCTTGAGCAGGACGATCAGCGCTTGAATCTGCGCTTCGCTGTACGGATACCACAGGCGCCCGGTCGGCGTGTCTTTAAAGCCCGGATTGACGATTTCAATGCCGATGGAGCTGGAGTTGAGCCAGGTTCGGCCCTGCCATTGGCTTTCGCCGGCGTGCCAGGCGCGCTGGTTTTCGTCCATCAGCTTGTAGACGGTCGCGCTCTTGTCGTCGCCGATCAGGTAGTGGCTGCTGACTTCGCCGTGGGTCAGCAGTTGCAGCGAACGCTCAAGCGACGCCGAGGTGTAATGCACGATCACGAACTGGATACGGCTGTCGTGATTGACCGAAGGATGGCTGGTGTCGTAACGCGGGGCGCTGGCACAACCGGCCAGGACGAGCAGCGACGCAAGGAGGGCAAAAAATTTCATGGCAGAAGGCAGTACACGCAAGACAGTAATGCAACAGTGTAACGTACTGCCTTGCGTCTCGACGGTCAGCGGGCGGATTTAAACAAAATGGAACAATTTGCTCAGCCCAGCTCGACCCGGTTGCGTCCGGCATTTTTTGCTCGGTACAGCGCCTGATCGGCTCTTTTCAGCACCAGATCGCTGTGTTCTCCGGCTCGGAATGTCGCCAGCCCCATGGAAAGGGTGATGGTCACGCGCTCACCCTTGAAGTGGAACGGGCAAGCCTCGATCGCTGCGCGCAGGGTTTCCAGCAGTTTTGCGCCGACCGCGGGCGGAGTGGCGGGTAACAGCAGCACGAATTCTTCGCCGCCGAAACGGGCGATGAAATCGGAACCTCGCAGGCGTTTGCGCAGCACCGTGGCGATGATTTTCAAAACCTTGTCGCCAGCGAGGTGACCGTAGTTGTCGTTGATCCGTTTGAAGTGATCAAGGTCGAGCATCGCCAGGCTCAAAGTGTTGCCGTGCTGCTGCCACTGCTTGATCTCATGCTCAAGGCGTTCGCTCCATGCCGCGCGATTAGGCAGACCGGTGAGCGGATCGATCAGGGCTTTCTGCCGCTGTACTTCAAGGTGTTCGCGGAAGCCCTGGGCTTCCTGCTCCATATGCGCCACGCGCTCGGAGAGGCTTTTGAGCCGCGTGGCGACTTCCTGTTCGCGGGCGTCGCGCTGCTTCTGATGCTGATCCATGGTGCCGATCAGGCCTTCGAGATGATTCTCCAGCACTTGCTTGAGGTCATCCAGATCCGCCGCTTCCTGCACGCTGGTCTGCAAACCGTCGACTTGCTCGCGGATCTGCGTGTCCATGGCCCGCGCCGCCGAGCTGTTGTCGGCATGCCCTGCACTGGCGGCTTGCAGATTGCTCTGAAACGCTTCGAGGCGTTCGTTGAGTTGCTGCAGATAGGCTTCGAATTCGTGCTGGCCGCTGTCAGTGATCGCCAGCATCAACGTCGCAAGGTCGTCGAGAATCGGGATCAGTTCGTACCAGTTCAACCCGTGTTTGAGCCGCTCGCGCATGGCCTCGGCTTGCGGCCGGTGGCGTTCCGGCAGGGTCAGGTCGTCGAGCAGGCCGATCAGGGTGTCTTCGATGTGCTTGGCCACCGAGCTGTAGGACGGCTCCGGGGTGTCCGGCAGGGCGAACAGGATGTCGTGCTCGGGCTGCTCCGGGTCGATGGCCGCGAGCGCCTGCGCAATCGGTTCGGGCAGCGGCAGGCTGTCGAGAATCAGCGGTGTCGGATCGCCGGGGTGGATCAATTCATCGGGGTTGAAAGCGGCCGCCATGGCCGGGCTCGGGGCGGCACCTGGGGCAATATCCCCGGCGGGTTTTGGCTCGGCTGCGGGGGCTTCCACCGCAACAGGCCCCACTTCGTGGGTGACGGTTGGCGGTACAAAGGCCACTACGTCAGGTTCTGGCGCTGGCTCCGGGACGGGCGAGGACGCCGCAATCGTGGGGGCAGGATGCTGGACCGTGGGCGCGGTGCTGATCAGCTCCGAAACAGCGACAGCGTGCACGGGCTCTGACTTTGCTTCGGGCCCGGTTTCTGCCGCGACAGGCGTTTGCACTTCACGCGTTACCTGAGCCGGCGCAGATGCTTCTGCGGTCGGTACTGGCGCTTCTTCGCTGTCACGTGTTCCGAACAGACGCTGTAACAAGCCCGGACGTCCAGGCTCTGGCGGCGTCTCCAACTGACTTAACGCCTTGCCCTGCAAACCGCTGAGTTCACTCAGCAGCAATGGCATCTCCCGCGCCGAACCGACGCGGCCATCCAGTTGCTTGGCGAATTTTTTCAGTGGCTGGGCGACTTCACGCGGCAGTGGCAACGCCTGCAACTGGGTGACCAGCGAGGTCAGTGCGCTGCTGACTTGATCGATACGGGTTTCGCGGCGCTGCTCGGAGTCGAGCACGGCTTTTTCCAGGCGCGGCAGCAGGGCCGCGAGGCCGGCGTCCATGTCGTCGGTGCGCACCACGTCGCGCATCTCTTTCATGCACTGATCAACGACCTTGTCAGTGCCCTCGGCGGCCAGCGTGCTGCGCACCAGGCCACGTCGCAGCAAGTCGAGCCTGGCGGCCCAGCGGCGTTCGAGTTTGTCCTGCTGTTCGATGCTCTTGAGGTACTTCTCTTTCCAGCGCTGGGCGTCGTCGCTCATTCAGGGGTTCCGCGAGGGGCAGGACTCAACGCGGGCAATGCATCGGCCGTGAGCGAACCCGGCAGACGAATCTCTACCGCGACCGGCAGGTGATCGGAAATCGGTTGGGCCAGCACTTCGACCTTTTCCAGGGTCAGGGTCGGGCTGAGCAAAATATGATCAAGGCAACGCTGCGGGCGCCAACTGGGGAAAGTCGCTTCCACCTGCGGGGCGAGCAAGCCGAGATCGCGTAACGGTGACTGGTGTAGCAGATCGCTGGCATGGGTGTTCATGTCGCCCATCAACACCTGGTGTTTGTAGCCACCGATCAGCTCGCGAATATAGCCCAGTTGCAGGGTGCGCACACGGGCGCCGAGGGCCAGATGCATCATCACTACCACCAACGCTTCCGGGCCTTCACCGAAACGCAGGAGGATCGCACCGCGACCTTTCGGGCCAGGCAGCGGGTGGTCTTCGATCGCCCACGGTTTCAGGCGACTGAGCACGCCATTGCTGTGCTGGGCCAGCCGACCGAGGTTGCGATTGAGTTGTTGATACCAGTAGGGAAAGGCGCCGAGGTGCGCCAGGTGTTCGACTTGATTGACGTAGCCTGAGCGCAGGCTGCCGCCATCGGCTTCCTGCAAGGCGACCAGATCGAAGTCGCCGAGCAGGTCGCCGATCTTTTGCAGATTGCCCGAGCGCCCGGTGTGCGGCAGCAAGTGCTGCCAGCTGCGGGTCAGGTAATGTCGATAACGCTCGGTGCTGATGCCGACCTGGATATTGAAACTGAGCAAGCGCAGACGCTGGTCCGCGGGCAGGCCCGTGGATGCCAGGTGATGCTCGTTGACCTGCGGGTCATGCAGGCCAACGGTGCGTTCGTTCTTCCAGCGGCGCATGGCAGTTGCCGCGCTTAGTTGGCAGCAGCCTTGGTTGCCGCTCGCTCTTTGGCGACCAGTTGATCAGCCAGTTGCAGCGCTTGTTCGGCACCACCGGCAGAGCCGATGTCGAAGCGGTACTTGCCGTTGACGATCATGGTTGGAACGCCGGTGATTTCATACTTCTTGGCCAGTTCACGTGCCTTGACGATCTGACCCTTGATGGCGAACGAGTCGAAGGTGGCGAGGAACTTGCCCTTGTCCACGCCCTGGGTGGCGAGGAAGTCAGCCATGTCGTTCTTGTCAGTCAGCTTCTTGTGTTCTTTCTGGATCGCGTTGAAGACCGCTGCGTGGACCTTGTGCTCGACGCCCATGGCTTCCAGGGTCAGGAACATCTGGCCGTGAGCGTCCCATGGGCCGCCGAACATGGCCGGGATACGCACGAAATTGACGTCGGAGGGCAGTTTCTCGACCCATGGGTTGATCACCGGCTCAAACGCGTAGCAATGCGGGCAGCCGTACCAGAAGAGCTCGACCACTTCGATCTTGCCAGGCTCTGCAACCGGCACCGGGTTGGCCAGTTCCACGTAAGGGGCGGCTGGGGCTTCAGCGGCTTGGGCAGTCACGCCGAACAGGCTGGCAGCGACGAGAGCGGCGCTGATGATCAGATTACGCATGCTTTACTCCTGGACAATTTTGGTCGCCTCGCGCGACCTGTTTTCAGACAGATCCTGGCGGGCATGAGTTCTGTAGTGTAACGGCAGCGGCCACAAAAAAGGGCGGCCAAAGCCACCCTTTTTATACTTGCTGCGACGGATTAATCGAGCGTTAACGTTGCGCGAGATCTATCGCTGCCAAATGCGCTTAGTGCAGACCCTGAATGTAGCTGGAGACCGCAGCGATGTCTTCGTCGCTCAGGCGCTTGGCGATGGTCTGCATGGTCATGGTGTCGCCGTCGTTGGTGCGGCCACCTTCTTCCTTGCGGAAATCGGTCAGCTGCTTGGCGATATATTGAGCGTGTTGGCCGCCCAGGTGCGGGAAGCCGGCAGCGGCGTTGCCGGCGCCGTTCGGCGAGTGGCAACCGGTGCAGGCGGGCAGGCCCTTGGCCAGATTGCCGCCACGGAACAGCGCTTCACCGCGAGCGACGATCTTCGGATCGGCGGCGCCGACGCTGCCTTTCTGGCTGGCGAAGTACGCCGCGATGTCGGAAAGGTCCTGATCGCTCAGGTTGGTCAGCAGACCGGTCATTTCCAACACGGTGCGCTTGCCCGACTTGATGTCGTGCAACTGCTTGGTCAGGTAGCGTTCACCTTGACCGGCGAGTTTCGGAAAGTTTGGCGCCATGCTGTTGCCGTCCGGGCCATGGCAGGCTCCGCATACGGCGGCTTTTGCCTGGCCCGCTGCGGCATCACCGGCAGCATGGGCGAAGCCTGAAATTCCCACGGTCAACAGCAGACTCACGATCAATTTGTTCATCAGCTAATCCAACTACGGCTAAGGGTTAAGTTATGGACCGGGCTTACTCGCGCTCATCCAAAGGATGATGGCTTGGTAATCCTCGGCACTGCAGTCCATGCACAAACCACGCGGCGGCATCGCCTTGAAACCCTGGGTCACGTGTTGCACCAGCGTCCCCATACCTTTCGCCAACCTCGGCGTCCAAGCTTCCTGATCGCCTCTTTTGGGCGCCATGGGTAGTTGGCCGGAATGACAGGCACCACAAACACGGTTGTACACAGCTTCCGGATCCTGTGTAGCCTGTGCGCTGTAAAGCGGCATCAAGACTCCGGCAGCCAGCAGCCATTTCGTCATAAAACGACCTTTTCAGGGTTGAGAGCGTTCTGCGTTCTAATGCGCAATAAAGGTCTGTCGCTCTCGTGAACTTCATCCTTCGCTGGGACAAAGCACACACAAAATCTGCGGCATTATATACTGGCGTCACTGAAACGGAAGCGACACCGCGTTCCGCGCCCAATCCCGGCGCCGCCCACATCGGAAATCCCATGCAACTCAAGAATCCCATCCTCGGCCTGTGCCAACAGTCCACGTTCATGCTCAGTGCCGCCAAAGTCGATCAATGCCCTGACGACGAAGGCTTCGAAGTAGCGTTTGCCGGTCGTTCCAACGCCGGCAAATCCAGCGCGCTGAACACATTGACTCACGCCAGCCTGGCGCGCACCTCGAAAACCCCGGGTCGCACACAGCTGTTGAACTTCTTCAAGCTAGACGAAGATCGGCGTCTGGTCGACCTGCCGGGCTACGGTTACGCAAAAGTACCGATCCCGTTGAAGATGCACTGGCAGCGTCACCTTGAGGCTTACCTCGGTGGCCGCGAGAGTTTGAAGGGTTTGATTCTGATGATGGACATCCGTCATCCAATGACCGATTTCGACCTGCTGATGCTCGACTGGGCTGTTGCGGCCGGCATGCCGATGCACATCCTGCTGACCAAGGCCGACAAGCTGACCTACGGCGCCGCCAAGAACACCTTGCTCAAAGTGCAGTCGGAAATTCGCAAAGGCTGGGGCGACCTGGTCACCATCCAGCTCTTCTCCGCACCGAAACGCATGGGCCTGGAAGAGGCCTACACTGTACTGGCCGGCTGGATGGAACTCGCAGACAAAGGCGCCGAGGCGGCAGCCGAGTAAGACAATTTCAAAACTGTCTGTGGTGCTGTCAGGCAAGGCGAAAGCACCGCTAAAAAGCGGAGTTTAGGGTACCTAAATGAGCATTTTTAGCGGTGCTTTTAACGCAGCATGACGGCATCACAGCCAGTTTTGGGGCAAAAAAAGCCCCGGACTTCATTGGGGAGGGAGAAGTTCCGGGGTTTAAGTTCCGAACCGCTAGGGCGGGGTTCAGATATCTGCCAACACTTAACACAACATAGGAGCATCGAAGGGCTTCACCAGCCATTCAGTAACTCTGAGTAGTGTCCTTCCAGATTAGTTCAGATTTTTTTCAAAAAGCTTTGGAATAACCCCAAGCGCTTTTCGAAATAAGCAGGTTTCATCGGCGTTGCCGCGACAACGGGTCGCGGCAAACCGTGTTCAAAAGGCTCAGTGAGCCTCATCCCAATTATTGCCCACACCGACTTCGACCAGCAGCGGCACATCCAGTTTCGCCGCTTCGCTCATGTGCACGCGGATTTCGGCGCTGACCTGCTCGACCAGATCCTCGCGAACCTCCAGCACCAATTCATCGTGTACCTGCAAGATGACGCGAGCGTCCAGCCCGGACGTCGCCAGCCAGTTATCCACCGCCACCATGGCTTTCTTGATGATGTCCGCAGCCGTGCCTTGCATCGGCGCGTTGATCGCCGTGCGCTCGGCGGCAGCGCGTTCCTGCGGCTTGTTCGAGTTGATCTCCGGCAAATACAGACGACGACCGAAGAACGTTTCGACATAGCCCTGATCCGCCGCCTGCGCGCGGGTGCGATCCATGTACTCGCGAACTCCCGGATACCGGGCGAAGTAGGTGTCGATGTAAGCCTTGGCAGTCTTGGTGTCGACGCCAATGTCCTTGCCGAGCTTCTGCGCGCCCATGCCGTAGATCAGACCGAAGTTGATCGCCTTGGCGCCACGGCGCTGATCGGAGGTCACCTGGTTGAGTTCGACCTTGAACACTTCGGCAGCGGTGGCAGTGTGCACGTCCAGATTGTTGCGGAAGGCGTTCATCAGGCCTTCGTCCTTGGACAGGTGCGCCATGATCCGCAGTTCGATTTGCGAATAGTCTGCCGCCAGCAGCTTGTAACCCTTCGGCGCAACGAACGCCTGACGGATACGGCGACCTTCAGCGGTACGCACCGGGATGTTCTGCAGGTTCGGATCACTGGAGGACAAGCGACCGGTCGACGCCACAGCCTGGTGATACGAAGTGTGGATACGCCCGGTACGCGGGTTGATCTGCTCCGGCAGGCGATCGGTGTAAGTGCTTTTCAGCTTGCTCATCGACCGGTGCTCCATCAGCACTTTCGGCAAGCGGTGATCGTCTTCGGCGAGTTTCGCCAACACTTCTTCCGCGGTGGACGGCTGGCCCTTGGCGGTCTTCTTCAGCACCGGCAGGCCGAGTTTCTCATAGAGAATCACGCCCAGTTGCTTCGGCGAGCCGAGGTTGAATTCTTCCCCGGCGATTTCGAACGCTTCGCGCTCCAGCGCGACCATTTTGTTGCCCAGCTCGATGCTTTGGATGCCGAGCAGCTCGGCGTCGACGAATGCACCTTGGCGTTCGATGCGCGCCAGTACCGGCACCAGCGGGATTTCGATGTCGGTCAGCACACTGGCCAGACTCGGGATCGCGCTGAGTTTTTCGAACAACGTCTGGTGCAGACGCAAGGTGATGTCGGCGTCTTCGGCGGCATACGGCCCGGCCTGTTCCAGGGCGATCTGGTCGAAGGTCAGCTGCTTGGCGCCTTTGCCGGCGATGTCTTGGAAGCTCACGGTGGTGTGGTCCAGGTACTTCTGCGCGAGGCTGTCCATGTCGTGGCGGGTGGCGGTTGAGTTGAGCACGTAAGACTCAAGCATCGTGTCGAAGGCGATGCCGCGCACCGTGATGCCGTTGTTCTGGTCACCACCGATGGCGCAGTTGGCCAGGATATTCATGTCGAACTTGGCGTGCTGGCCGACCTTGAGCTTGCTCGGGTCTTCGAGAATCGGCTTGAGCGCGCGCAGCACGGTGTCGCGATCCAGCTGCTCCGGCACGCCGATGTAGGAGTGGGTCAGCGGGATGTACGCGGCTTCGTTGGCCTGCACGGCGAACGACAGACCGACCAGTTGCGCCTGCTGCGCGTCGATGCCGGTGGTTTCGGTGTCGAAGGCGAACAGCTTGGCGTTGTTGAGTTTTGCCAGCCAGACGTCGAAACGTGCCTGATCGAGAATCGTCTCGTACGCCGCTTCGGTCGGAGCAGCCGGAGTTTCGATATCTGGCGCACTGAACAGATCGCCGGCCGGTGCAGGTTCGGCAGCAGCGCTCAGTTCCAGGCGCTTGGCGTCGCGATCCAGATCATTGATCCAGCTTTTGAATTCCAGCAGGGAATACAGCTCGTAGAGCTTGGCCGGGTCTTCCGCGCCCATCTGCAAATCATCGAGTTCGACGTCCAGCGGCACGTCGACCTTGATGGTCGCCAGTTGATAGGAGAGGAACGCCATCTCCTTGTGCTCTTCAAGCTTGGCCGGCAGGGTTTTCGCGCCGCGAATCGGCAGGGTCGGGACGATGTCGAGATTGGCGTACAGCTCGGTGAGGCCGCCATTCACGCCGACCAGCAAGCCGGAAGCGGTCTTCGGGCCGATGCCCGGAACGCCCGGAATGTTGTCGGACGAATCGCCCATCAGCGCCAGATAATCGATGATCTGCTCCGGTGCGACGCCGAATTTCTCCTTCACGCCTTCCACGTCCATCGAGCTACCGGACATGGTGTTGACCAAGGTAATGTGGCCGTCGACCAGTTGCGCCATGTCTTTGTCGCCGGTGGAGATGACCACCGGGCGATCCGCCGCCGCGCTGCTGCGGGCGAGGGTGCCGATGACGTCGTCAGCCTCGACGCCTTCGACGCACAGCAGCGGGAAGCCGAGGGCGATCACGCTCTGGTGCAGCGGCTCGATCTGCACGCGCATGTCGTCGGGCATGCTTGGGCGATTGGCTTTGTATTCGGCGTACATCTCATCGCGAAATGTCCCGCCCTTGGCGTCGAATACCACGGCGAACGGGCTGTCCGGGTACTGCTTGCGCAGACTCTTGAGCATGTTCAGCACGCCTTTGACCGCACCGGTCGGCAGGCCTTTGGAGGTGGTCAGTGGTGGCAGCGCGTGAAACGCGCGGTACAGGTAAGACGAACCGTCCACCAGGACGAGGGGGGCTTGGCTCATGAGCAGGATCAACCTTTTCGGCGGGTCCGGCGCTAGAATAGCGGGACCGTTGACGACAAAGGGACAAGGTTATCATGCGTACGTTAAATCGCTTGCTGCTGGTCGGTCTGTTTGCTGCCTCACCGTTGGCCGCGATGGCGGCGGATGATGCGCCCGCCTCGGAGCCGGAAGTTACCATCAACACGCACACGGAAGGCGACAAGGTCATCCAGGAATACAGTCGCAGTGGCTTCGTCTATGCGATCAAGGTCACGCCAAAGGGTGGCAAACCGTATTTCCTGGTGCGCGCCGATGGTACGGACGCGAACTACATTCGCTCCGACCAGCCGGATATGCTGATTCCGTCGTGGGAAATCTTTACCTGGAAGTAAGATTCCCGACTTTTAATCGGCGTCGCCTGAGCGCGACGCCTGAACTGAGCAGTTTTTAACCATGTCTGTGTTCACTCCCCTGGCTCGGCCCGAGCTGGAAACTTTTCTCGCCCCTTACGGGCTTGGCCGTCTGCTTGATTTCCAGGGGATCGCCGCCGGCAGCGAAAACACCAACTTCTTTATCAGTCTGGAGCAGGGCGAGTTCGTCCTGACTCTGGTCGAGCGCGGCCCGGTGCAGGAGATGCCGTTTTTCATCGACCTGCTCGACGTGCTGCACGAAGCCGATCTGCCGGTGCCGTACGCACTGCGCACCACTGACGGCGTGGCATTGCGTGAGCTGAAAGGCAAGCCGGCGCTACTGCAACCGCGCTTGTCCGGCAAGCACATCAAGGTCGCCAACGCGCAGCATTGCGCGCAGGTCGGCGAGTTGCAGGCGCATCTGCATCTGGCGACCCAGGGCGAGCGCATGATCAAGCGCAAGACCGATCGTGGTCTGGACTGGATGCTGGAGGAGGGCAACGAGTTGCTCTCGCACCTGAGCGATGAGCCGCGCGCGTTGCTGCAAAAGGCCCTGGATGAAATCAACGAGCGCAAAGAGAAGATCCTCGCGCTGCCTCGAGCGAACATTCATGCCGATCTGTTCCGCGACAACGCGATGTTCGAAGGCACGCACCTGACCGGGCTGATCGACTTCTACAACGCCTGTTCGGGGCCGATGCTGTATGACGTGGCGATTGCCTTGAACGACTGGTGTTCGGACGAGGACGGTTTGATCGATGGCCCGCGTGCCCGCGCATTCCTTGGCGCTTATGCGGCGCTGCGCCCGTTCACGGCGGCGGAGGCCGAGTTGTGGCCGACCATGCTGCGCGTGGCCTGTGTGCGGTTCTGGCTGTCGCGGTTGATCGCGGCGGAGCAGTTTGCCGGGCAGGACGTGTTGATTCACGATCCGCAGGAGTTCGAGCAGCGCTTGGCGCAGCGGCAGCAGGTGCACACACCGTTACCTTTCGCCCTCTGAGTTAATTCTGGAAGCCAACACGAACCTGTGGGAGCGAGCTTGCTCCGGGCGGCGTTCCGACGAAGGTGGCGGTACATTCAGCATTTGTTTAGCTGACCCACCGCTTTCGCGAGCAAGCTCGCTCCCACAGGGTTTGAGTTGTTACAACGATTCCAGGCACCCGGCCAGATCGTTACCCAACTTCTCCAACACCTGCTCATAGCCCTGAGCCGTCGCCGGGGTGTACCCGCCCAACGCATCCAGTTCAGCCAGTTTCACCGGCAGGCCAGCGACCAAGGTTTCGGCCAAGCGCGGACGCAATGGCGGCTCGCTGAACACACAAGTCTTGCCCACTTCCTGCAAGCGCTTGCGCATCGCCGCCACATGCTGAGCACCCGGCTGCACTTCGGCGGCCACGCTGAACACCCCGGCATGCTTCAGGCCGTAAGCCTCTTCAAAGTAATCAAACGCCTCGTGAAAGACGAAGTACGGCTTGCCTTCAACGCTGGCCAGGCGCTTCTTCAATCGCTGATCCAGTGCATCCAGACGCTCATCAAACGCCTTGGCATTGCTCTGATAACGCTCGGCGTTGGCCGGATCTGCGGCGCTGAGGTCAGCGGCCATCCTGTCGGCAATCACCCGCGCATTGACCGGCGACAACCACAAATGCGCATCCAGCGTGCCCGGGCGGTGATCGTGATCATGCTCGTCGGCGTCTTCGGCATGGGAGTGGCTGTCTTCAGCGAAACGCCGCAGTTTCATCCCCGGCAGATCCTGCACGGCGACGCTCGGCAGCGTACGACCGTTCAGCACACGCGGCAGGAAACCTTCCATGTCCGGACCGATCCAGTAGAGCAGATCCACTGACTGCACCTTCCGTACGTCGGATGGTCGCAGGGCGTAATTGTGCGGCGAGGCACCCGGCGGCAGTAGCACTTCCGGAATTGCCACGCCGTCCTGCACGGCTGCTGCAATCAGCTGCAACGGCTTAATGCTGGTGAGGACTTTGACCTCGGCCTGAGCCGAACCGATCAGCAGGAAACTGGCGACAAAAGCCACAAAAACAGAAAAAAGTCGGGACACGATGACCACTCAAGGAGGCGAGAACGGGTAACATAATAACGTCTCTATCAAAACTCGTCGCCGCCCATGCCTATTACACCGATTGCCAGCCGTCCCCACGACCACTCTCATTGCGTGCACAGCGCTTTGTCCGAGGCCGATACCTTGTGCGCGCAGAAAGGCTTGCGCCTGACCGCGTTGCGCCGCCGGGTGCTGGAATTGGTATGGCAGAGCCACAAACCGCTGGGCGCCTACGACATTCTCGCCGTGCTGAGCGAGCAGGACGGCCGCCGCGCAGCGCCGCCGACCGTGTACCGCGCGCTGGATTTCCTGCTGGAAAACGGCCTGGTGCACCGCATCTCCTCGCTCAACGCCTTCGTTGGCTGCGTCCACCCGGAACACGCGCACCAGGGCCAGTTCCTGATCTGCCGCGATTGCCACGCCGCCATCGAACTTGAGCAAAAAGTGATCAGCGACGCGATCATCAACAGCGCCAAGGACGTTGGCTTCATCGTCGAGGCGCAGACCGTCGAAGTCGTCGGCCTGTGCTCCGGTTGCCAGGGGGCTTGATGAGCAATGCGCTGATCCGTCTGGACCAGGTCGCCGTCACGTTTGCCGGGCAGACCGTGCTGGACAACATCGAGCTGAGCGTCGAGCCGGGGCAGATTGTTACCCTGATCGGCCCTAACGGCGCCGGCAAGACCACGCTGGTGCGCGCCGTGCTCGGGCTGTTGAAACCGAACAGCGGCAGCGTCTGGCGCAAGCCGAAGCTGCGCGTTGGCTACATGCCGCAAAAACTTCACGTCGATCCGACCTTGCCGCTGTCGGTGCTGCGCTTTCTGCGCCTGGTGCCGGGCGTCGATCGTCCGCGTGCCTTGGCCGCATTGAAAGAAGTTGGTGCCGAACACGTCATCGACAGCCCGGTGCAAAGCGTTTCCGGCGGTGAAATGCAGCGTGTGCTGCTGGCGCGGGCGTTGCTGCGCGAACCGGAGTTGCTGGTGCTCGACGAGCCCGTGCAGGGCGTTGATGTTGCCGGCCAGGCCGAGCTGTACAGCCTGATCACCCGTCTGCGCGACCGCCATGGCTGCGGCGTGTTGATGGTGTCCCACGATTTGCATCTGGTGATGAGCACCACCGACCAGGTGGTCTGCCTCAACCGTCACGTCTGCTGCTCCGGGCATCCCGAGCAGGTCAGCGGCGATCCGGCGTTCGTCGAGCTGTTCGGCAAGAACGCGCAGAGCCTGGCGGTCTATCACCACCATCACGACCACGCTCACGACCTGCACGGTTCGGTGGTCAAAGGGCCGGTCATTGGCCAACCTCACGTTCACGGAGACAACTGCAAGCATGGCTGATTTTCTGTTGTATGCCCTGCTTGCAGGTCTGGCGCTGGCCTTGGTGGCCGGGCCGCTCGGTTCGTTTGTGGTCTGGCGGCGCATGGCCTATTTCGGCGACACCCTGTCCCACGCCGCGCTGCTCGGTGTGGCGCTGGGCTTCCTGCTGGATGTCAGCCCGACCGTTGCGGTGACTGTTGGCTGCCTGCTGCTGGCGGTGCTGCTGGTAACCCTGCAACAGCGCCAACCGCTGGCGTCTGACACGCTTTTGGGAATTCTCGCGCCGAGCACGCTCTCTCTCGGCCTGGTGGTACTAAGCTTCATGCATGAAGTGCGGATCGACCTGATGGCCTATCTGTTCGGCGACCTGCTGGCGATCAGCCCGACCGATCTGGCGTGGATTCTCGGCGGCAGCGCGGCGGTGCTGGTGTTGCTGGTGACGTTGTGGCGGCCATTGCTGGCGATCACCGTGCACGAAGAGCTGGCCAAAGTTGAAGGCCTGCCGGTCGCCGGCTTGCGCATGGCGCTGATGTTGTTGATTGCGGTGGTGATTGCCGTGGCGATGAAAATCGTCGGTGTATTGCTGATTACGTCGCTGTTGATCATCCCGGCCGCTGCGGCACAACGTCACGCCCGCTCGCCGGAGCAGATGGCCGTGGGCGCGAGCCTGCTGGGCATGCTCGCCGTATGTGGCGGGCTGGCGTTGTCGTGGTTCAAGGACACCCCGGCGGGGCCGTCAATCGTTGTGACGGCGGCCGCACTGTTTCTGTTGAGTTTTGTTCTGCCCCGTCGTGGGGTGTAGACTTGGCCGCTTTTTGCGCAAATAGAGAGTCGCAGGAATGAAGCCGTTCGCCTCCCGTTATCTGCTCCTTGTCGCATTTTCAGTGCTGCTGGGCGCCTGCCAAAGCACGCCGCCGGTGGCTCAAGCCCCCGATGCGCGGGCTACGGCCATCGCACAGCTGGAGCAAAGCCTGGCCAGCAGCGAACTGGCCACTGCCGAAGACCAGTTGGCTGCTTTGCAGAAAGACACCCCCAACGATCAGTCCCTTGAGCAATACCAGCGGCAGCTTGCCGAAGCGTATCTGCGTCGCAGCCAGATCGTGCTGCAGAAAGGTGATGTGAATGCCGCCGCCACAGCGTTGAGCCGAGCGCGCGCGCTGATGCCGAAAGCGCCGGCACTGACCGGTGGCGTCAATGGCGCCATCACTGAAGCGCGCAAGGCGGAGCTGGAAAAGGCTGAAGCCGCATTGCTGGCCGCCGAAGCCAAGCCGAAAGCCAAGGTGATCGATCCGACTGCCGAGAGCACCACGGTCGCGTTGAACATCACCGATAGCCGCAAACTTCGTCGTCAACTGGACGCGATCGCCGCCGATGTGGTGAATTACGAGTGTGGGGTGACGATTCAGGCGCCGCGGACCAATGACTATCCATGGTTGGCGACATTGCTGACCAAGCGGGTGAAGAAACTCAACCCGGATTTTGATCTGAAGATTGAAAAGCAGATCGTGCGTACCGTGCCGGCGCAGATGGTTTTGAGCCCGCGTAAACCGTAAAAAGCTTCGCGAGCAAGCTCGCTCCCACACTGGATTTGTGAACTACACAGAGCCAATGTGGGAGCGAGCCTGCTCGCGAAAGCGGTCTTTCTATTTCCGAAGCTTTTAAGCCGGAATGGCTTTCGCCCTAGGCTCCCGCTCCCAAACCCGATGCTGCCCGATCGCCGCAAAGAACGGTTTGGTCAACGCCGGCACATCCTTGCCCTGCAGCAATCCAGCATCCGCCTCCAGCTTCAGCAAATCCTGCAACTGCTTGGCATCGCCGTGCAGCGCAATCGCCTTCAAATGCTTGTACGCCTCCAGCAGGTAATGCAACGCCACGCCGTCACCGCTCAACGCCTTCACTGACGCCGCGCCACCCGGCACAAACACCGCATCGAAAATCACCGACGGCATGCCTTCCATCGAAGCATCCACAGGCAACATTTTGCCGTCCGCGGTCTTCACCGGCGCTGAAGTCGGGCCGAGCAACTTCGCATGCGCACCTTCTGCCGCCAAAGCCTTTTTCATTGCATCAATCGCCGCACCATCGACGCCGTTGGCGGCAAGGATCGCCACTTTTCGCGTCTTGATGTTTTCGGGCAACAGATTCGCCTGACTCAGCGCTGGCGAATGATCGAACGACACCTTGCGCGCATCCACCGTGCCTTTGGTAGGCGCAGGCAGACCCAGGTTGGCCGCGACACGTTTGGCCAGTTCCAGATCAATGTTGGCCAGAATCTCGTTCACCTCCCGAGCGCGGATGAACTCACGCTCAACCTTGCCCAACTCGAAGCTGTAAGCGGCAATGATGTGCTCCTTCTCGTGATCGCTCATGCTGTTGAAGAACAACGTCGCCTGAGAGAAGTGATCGCTGAACGACTCGCTGCGCTGACGGATCTTGTTGGCATCGATGCGCTCTGGATAGCTCTCGAAACCACCGTCCTGCGCGGCCGGCGGCGTTTCTTTCGGCCAGCCGCCATCAATCGAGTTCGGTTCGTAGGAGGCACGACCCTTGTCGATCACCGTGCGATGTTGCGCATCGCGCTGGCCGTTGTGGAACGGCGCCACCGGGCGGTTGATTGGCAGCTCATGAAAGTTCGGCCCGCCGAGTCGGCTGATTTGCGTGTCAGTGTAGGAAAACAGCCGGCCTTGCAGCAGCGGGTCATTGGAGAAGTCGATGCCCGGCACAATGTGGCCGGGGCAGAACGCGACCTGCTCGGTCTCGGCAAAGAAATTGTCCGGATTACGGTTCAGGGTCATTTTGCCCAGCGGCGTGATCGGCACGATTTCTTCGGGGATCAGCTTGGTCGGGTCGAGGATGTCGAAATCGAAGTCGTGCTCGTTTTCCTCCTCGATGATCTGTACGCCGAGTTCCCATTCCGGGTAGTCGCCCATCTCGATCGCTTCCCAGAGGTCGCGACGGTGGTAGTCAGTGTCTTTACCGGCGAGCTTCTGCGCCTCGTCCCACACCAGCGAGCAAGTACCGGCAGTAGGGCGCCAGTGGAATTTGACGAAGCGCGATTTGCCCTCGGCGTTGATCAGCCGGAAAGTGTGCACGCCGAAGCCCTGCATGCTGCGCAGGCTTTTCGGGATCGCCCGGTCGGACATCGCCCAGATGACCATGTGCGCCGACTCCGGCACCAGCGAAACAAAGTCCCAGAAGGTATCGTGCGCCGAGCCACCGGTAGGGATTTCATTGTGCGGCTCGGGTTTCACTGCGTGGACGAAGTCGGGAAACTTGATCGCGTCCTGAATGAAGAAGACCGGCATGTTATTGCCGACCAGGTCGAAGTTGCCTTCCTCGGTAAAGAACTTCACCGCGAAGCCGCGTACGTCACGCACGGTATCACCGGAACCTCGCGGTCCCTGAACCGTGGAAAAGCGCACGAACACCGGTGTCTTTTTCCCCGGATCCTGCAGGAAACCCGCTTTGGTCAGCGTCGAATGGTTCTCGTAGGCCTGAAAGAAACCATGCGCGCCGGTGCCGCGCGCGTGAACGATGCGTTCCGGGATTCGCTCATGGTCAAAATGCGTGATCTTTTCCCGCATGATGAAATCTTCAAGCAGCGACGGCCCACGGGGGCCGGCCTTGAGGGTGTTCTGGTTGTCGGCAACCTTGACCCCCTGATTGGTACGCAGGGCCTGGCCAGTGGCGTCGGAGCGGAATTTTTCGAGGCTATCGAGTTTGGCGTTGGTGTTGGCGCGATCCGGCGTGTCGGTTCCGGCCATCTGGCTTTTGTCGGACGTAGGCTTCTTGCTCATCAGTCGTAAACTCCTCGGTTGACCCCGATGCTTGCCGGGGACTCTTGAGTGGTTCCCGGGCACGGCACCCAGGGTTTTCAAGTCGCTTACTTAGTGACTGATGGGCTGCTTTGGACGTTCCTTTTTTATGACCTTTGATCTTGTTATTGCCAAATCGAAGGTTAATTAAGAAATAAATGCTAAGAACCTCTATACGGACAGGCTAAAATGCGCGCCCGGCTAACCGCTGATCCTTTTCTAACGCGCCCCACAAGGTTCGCTACGTGATCGAGTTTCAAAACGTCCACAAGACTTACCGCGTCGCCGGTAAGGACATTCCCGCGCTGCACCCGACCAGTCTCTCGATTGAGAACGGTCAGGTCTACGGCCTGATCGGCCATTCCGGTGCGGGAAAAAGTACCCTGCTGCGTCTGATCAATCGCCTGGAAGATTCCAGTGGCGGCAAGATCTTCGTCGACGGTGAAGAAGTCACCGCGCTCGACGCCAAAGGCCTGCGCCGATTCCGCCAGCAAGTCGGGATGATCTTCCAGCACTTCAACTTGTTGGCCTCCAAGACTGTCGCCGACAACGTTGCGTTGCCGCTGACCCTGGCCGGTGAGTTGTCGACCAGCGAGATCAATCAGCGTGTGGCTGAACTGCTGGCGCGCGTCGGTTTGTCCGACCACGCCAAGAAGTACCCGGCGCAATTGTCTGGCGGCCAAAAGCAGCGCGTCGGCATCGCCCGTGCCCTGGCGACCAAGCCAAAGATTCTGCTGTGCGACGAGGCCACCAGTGCCCTCGACCCGCAGACCACCGCCTCGGTGCTGCAACTGCTGGCCGAGATCAACCGTGAACTGAAACTGACCATCGTCCTGATCACCCACGAGATGGACGTGATACGTCGCGTCTGCGATCAAGTGGCGGTGATGGACGCTGGCGTGATCGTCGAGCAAGGTTCGGTGGCCGATGTGTTCCTGCATCCGCAGCACCCGACCACCAAGCGTTTTGTCCAGGAAGACGAGCAGGTCGATGAAGGCGAGCAGCGTGATGATTTCGCTCACGTGCCGGGCCGTATCGTCCGTCTGACGTTCCAGGGCGAAGCGACCTACGCGCCGTTGCTCGGTACTGTCGCCCGGGAAACCGGGGTCGACTACAGCATCCTCGCCGGTCGCATCGACCGCATCAAAGACATCCCCTACGGGCAATTGACCCTGGCCGTCACCGGTGGCGACATGGAAGCGGCATTTGCCCGCTTCACTGCCGCTGATGTCCACATGGAGGTGCTGCGTTAATGGAAATGTTCGACGCTGCAATCAAGAATTACGACGCCGCGATAGAAGCCATAAAGCTGTTCTTCCAGAACATCGACTGGCTGGAAATCGGTCTGGCCACCAACGACACCATGATGATGCTCGGCGGCTCGCTGCTGTTCACCGTGTTGCTTGGCCTGCCGCTGGGCGTGCTGCTGTTTCTCTGCAGCCCGCGCCAGTTGCTGGAAAACCGCGTTCTCTACGCGATCATGTCGTTGGCGGTGAACATCCTGCGTTCGCTGCCGTTCATTATTTTGTTGATCGTGATGATCCCGCTCACCGTGCTGATCACGGGCACGTCGCTGGGCGTGGCCGGTGCGATTCCGCCGTTGGTCGTCGGTGCCACGCCGTTCTTCGCGCGTCTGGTGGAAACCGCGCTGCGTGAAGTCGATCGCGGCATCATCGAAGCGACCCAAGCCATGGGCGCGACCACGCGGCAGATCATTCTCAACGCATTGCTGCCAGAAGCCCGTCCGGGCATCTATGCAGCGATTACGGTGACGGCGATTACACTGGTTTCCTACACGGCAATGGCCGGTGTGGTCGGCGCCGGTGGTCTGGGTGACCTGGCGATCCGTTTCGGCTACCAGCGTTTCCAGACTGACGTGATGATCGTCACCGTGGTGTTGCTGCTGATTCTGGTGCAAGTGCTGCAGATGGTCGGTGATCGACTGGTCGTGCATTTCTCGCGCAAATAACCGGTTTTTGTAATCAAGAGATGAGCCGGCCATTCGCTGGCAGGCGCCAGACGGGCGCTTTGAAAAGGAGTTAGCTGAATGAAAAAACTGATCGCTGCTTTCGCTGCCGTTGCGGCATTCTCGGCCCACGCCGAAACCCTGACCGTTGCTGCCACCCCGGTGCCGCACGCAGAAATCCTCGAGTTCGTGAAGCCGGCGCTGGCCAAAGAAGGCGTGGAGCTGAAGGTCAAGGTGTTCACCGACTACATTCAGCCGAACGTACAGGTCGCGGAAAAACGCCTGGACGCCAACTTCTTCCAGCACCAGCCGTATCTGGATGAGTTCAACAAGGCCAAGGGTACTAATCTGGTCGCTGTGACCGGTGTACACCTGGAGCCGCTGGGCGCTTATTCGAGCAAGCTCAAGGATCTGAAGGATCTGCCAAGCGGCGCCAACGTGGTGATCCCGAACGACGCCACCAACGGCGGCCGTGCGCTGTTGCTGCTGGCCAAGGCGGGCGTGATCACGCTGAAGGATCCGACCAATATCCTGTCGACCGTCAAAGACATCGCGACCAACCCGAAAGACCTGAAGATCCGTGAACTGGAAGCCGCGACCATCCCGCGCGTGCTGACCCAGGTCGATCTGGCGCTGATCAACACCAACTACGCGCTGGAAGCCAAGCTCGATCCGTCCAAGGATGCGCTGGTGATCGAAGGCAACGATTCGCCTTACGTGAACATCCTCGTGTCCCGCCCGGACAACAAGGACAGCGACGCGATGCAGAAACTCGCTGCAGCCCTGCACAGCCCGGAAGTGAAGCAATTCATTACCGAGAAGTACAAAGGCGCGGTGTTGCCGGCGTTCTGATTTGAGTTGCTGCAATGAAAAGGGGACGCCATGAGCGTCCCCTTTTTTGTGTCTGGTGTTTGGCTTTAAACCTGCTGTGAAGCGGCCCCTCACCCCAGCCCTCTCCCGAGGGAGAGGGGGCCGATCTTCAAGCTTTTCGAGCCTGAGTTCGACTCACAATTGCAGGTCGGCGCAACTCGAACAAACACCTCGGTCAGTCCCCTCTCCCTCCGGGAGAGGGTTAGGGTGAGGGGCTTTTCGCTCTTCAGCTTTTATTTGCGGTTAAGCATCACCGGCAACTGCGCAATCAGTTTGGCATTGTTCAACGGCGCCCGAATAAACCCACGCTGCGTGCCATCCGGCCCGATCACCGCAAGGTTACCGCTGTGATCCACCGTGTAATTCGGCTTGCTCGTATCCGCCGGAATAAACGGAATACTCACCGCATTCGCGACCTTCTGCAGCTCTTCAATCGAAGTCGGTGTCAGGCCGACAAACTGCGGATCAAAGTAGCCCAGATACTGCTTCAACTGCTTCGGGTTATCGCGGTTAGGGTCAACGCTGACCAGCACGATCTGCAATTTATCCACAGCGTCTTTCGGCAGTTCACTCTTGATCTGCCGCAGTTGCGCCAACGTGGTCGGGCAGATATCAGGGCAGAAGGTGTAGCCGAAGAACAACAAGCTCCACTTACCTTTGAGCTCATTGATCGCCACCGGTTTGCCGTCCTGATCAGTCATCGTCACGTCCGGCAGATTGCGGCTCTGCGGCAGCAGGATAATGCCAGCGTCGATCAGCGCGGTCGGGTCGCCCTGGCCCTTGCCGCTCAGCACTTTGTTGACGGTAAGTCCCAGGATCAGCGCGATCACGGCGACGAGGATGAAGACGGTTTTCTGGGTTCGAGTCATAGGTTCAACAGTAAGTAGTGGTCTACGAGCAGGGCGATGAACAGCAGAAACAAGTACCAGATAGAGTACTTGAAGGTGTTGATCGCCGCGTGCGGCCGAGTGCCACGGTACAGCACCACGGCCCATTGCAGAAACCTTGCGCCGAGGCCGAGCGCGCAAATCAGGTAGAGCACACCGCTCATGTGGATCACGTACGGCAACAGACTCACCGCCAGCAGCGCGAAGGTGTACAGCAGAATATGCACTTTGGTGTAGTGCTCGCCGTGGGTGACCGGCAGCATCGGGATGTCGGCCTTGGCGTATTCCTCCTTGCGATGAATCGCCAGCGCCCAGAAGTGCGGCGGCGTCCAGGCGAAGATGATCAGCACCAGCAACAACGGTTCGGCGCTGACGTGGCCGGTTGCAGCCGTCCAGCCCAGCAGCGGTGGGGCGGCGCCGGCGAGGCCACCGATGACGATGTTCTGCGGCGTCGCGCGTTTGAGGAAACCGGTGTAGATCACCGCATAACCGAGCAGCGAGGCCAAGGTCAGCCAAGCGGTCAGCGCATTGGTGAAAGTCAGCAACAAGGCCTGACCGAGCAGCGCCAGTACCAATGCAAAAGTCAGTGCCGCCGCCGGTGAAACCCGGCCCTCGGCCAACGGCCGTTTATGCGTGCGCGCCATCACCGCATCGATGCGTCGATCGACCACATGATTGACCGCCGCCGCGCCACCGGCACACAACACGATACCCAGATTGCCGAACACCAGCACCGTCCACGGCACCCCGGCGCGAGTCGCGAGGAACATGCCGACCAGCGAGGTGATCAGCATCAGCACCACGACTTTCGGCTTGGTCAGTTCCAGATAGTCACGCCAGATCGCCTGATGCGGGCGTTCGCCAATCAGAATCGCCACGGCGTTTCTCCTTTTATTGTGATGGGCGCGGCAGAGTGTTTGCGAGGACTCAGGCGCCAGCGCGCGAGCACCGGTTGTTTGACCCGAACCAGACTGGTGCGCACGTGATAGTTGACCAGCACCATCGTCAGCAACAGCGCCGCACCGCCGGCGTTATGCGCGACCGCTACCGGCAGCGGCAAATGGAACAGCACATTGCTGATGCCAAGGGTGATCTGTGCCGCGAGGGCGACTAGCACCAGACCGGCCAGCCGCGTCATGCCGACCACTTTCAGTTGCCACGCCAGACCGAGCAACACCAGGGTCACCAACAGCGCGCCGATACGGTGAGTCAGGTGAATCGCCGTGCGTGCATCACTGTCGAGTTGCCCGCCCAGGTAATTCGGGCCGATGTGTTGCGTCAGGTGAAAGCCGTTGGCGAAATCCGCCGGCGGCAGCCATTGCCCATGGCAGGTCGGGAAGTCGATGCACGCCACCGCTGCGTAATTGGAACTAACCCAGCCACCCAATGCAATCTGGCCAATCACCAACAACAGTCCCGCCGTCGCCCAATACTGCAACCGCTTGGGCACGGTCAGCGCCGGCAACACCCCGGACAGTCGCAAGGTCAGTAAAAACAACAGACTCAGCGTCGCGAAACCGCCGAGCAAATGCCCGGTGACCACTTGCGGCCAGAGCTTGAGCGTCACCGTCCACATGCCGAATGCCGCTTGCGCAAACACCACCGCCAGCAGAAACAGTGGCAGCTTCAACGGCTGCCCCGGATGACGCCGGTTAACCCACGCCCGCCCGGCGAGAATCGAAATCAGCATACCGAGGGTGCCGGCAAAGTAGCGGTGGATCATCTCGTTCCAGCCCTTGTGCGCCACCACTGGCGAGTCGGGGTAATGCAGTTCGGCATGGGCCAGTTGCGCTTCGCTTTTCGGCACGCTGATAAAGCCGTAGCAGCCCGGCCAGTCCGGGCAGCCGAGACCTGCGTGGGTCAGGCGGGTGTAGGCGCCGAGCAGCACCACAATCAGTGCCAGCAGGGTGGCAAACAGCGCGAGGCGAAATCCAGGTTTGGCCATGACGATGCCCTTATCCGATGTTCGACAGTTTCAGCAGGTGACGCAGGTCGTTGAGCAGATCCTTGCCTTTCACATTCGGCTCGTAACGCAGCACGAGGTTGCCGTGCGGGTCGATGATCCACAGCTGCGGCGTGGCCTTGTCGCCCGTGGTTTTGCTGAACACGCCAGCGTCCAGCGGATAGCGGTGCAGCTGTGGATATTCGCGGGTCAGCTTGGCCTGGTAATCGGCGCTTATCGGTTGCGCCACGGCGAGGGCATGGCTGGCGCGGCCGGCATCGCGACCCAGGCCGATCTGAATCTGCCGCGCCAGATACACCAGTTGCTGGCAATCCACAGCGCAATCTTTCGGCGCGGTGACCAGCATCTGCCAGCGATCCTCGTCGGCCTGCACGCCGAGGTCGGCGCGGGTCTGGCCGTTGCCGATCAGTTCGCCGTGATAGCTGCGACCTTCCGGGACCCAGAACTGCAATTTGTACATGCCGGTGGCGAGCACCATCGGCCCGATCACGCCGAGCAAGATCAGCAGCAATTGAATGCGCCCGCGACGACGGGTAGCGGCAGGTTTCGCCTCAGACATGCTGGGTGGATTCATGGCCGTTCCCATGGTGTTTCTCCTTTGCGTTGTGCAAGCCCAAATAGACGTAGAGGCCGAGCAGGGCGATGGCCATGGCGAACCACTGCACGGCGTAACCGAGGTGTTTTTCCGGGCCCATGGCGACCACCGGCCAATCGGCCTCGTAGCTGGCCGGGCCGGGTTCGGCGCGTAATTCATAGGCGAAGCCGTCGCGGTCGAGGGTTTTCCACAGCTTGGCCGGCTCGACGGCGGTGATGGTTTGCGGCCAAGTGCTGCTGACCGGATCGGCGTGCAACTGGAAAGTCGCGCCGGGGGCGACGTAGACCCAGGCATCGACATTCAATGCATCAGTGGGCGTAGTGAATTGCGGCGGCACACGGCGATCCGGCCACGGCAGCCAGCCGCGATTGACCAGCAGCCACAGGCCGGTGCGCTGATCCTGAAACGGTTGCAGTAGCTCGACGCCGACCTTGCCGTTACGTTGGCGGTTATCCAGCAGCAGACTGTGCGCGGCATCGAATTGGCCGTGCAGGTGCACACGGCGGTAAGCCGGATCGGCGCTATTAAGGAGTTCGGTGCTGGCCATCGGTTCGGCCGCACGGCGTTCGGCGTAACTGGCGAGCAGGGCAGTTTTCTCGGCGCCCCGGCTCAGTTGCCAGAAGCCCAGCGACACCAGCAGCGGCAGCAACAACGCCACCACCACGGTCGGAATCACGCCCGGACGAAAACGCTTCATGGCTGTGCCACAAAGTCAGTCGTTGCGATCGCTATACTCAATTGCATCGCCTGTCCCCCGGAGTTCTTCCCATGCTCAAAACAGCGATCGTCCTGATGCTGATTGCCACGGTGATCAGCCTGTTCAGCGGCCTGTTTTTCCTGGTCAAGGACGACAGCAGTTCCAATCGCCTGGTCATCGCCTTGAGTGTTCGGGTGGCATTGGCCGCTGCCACCGTCGGCTTGATCGCCTGGGGCTTTTACAGCGGCCAATTGGTCTCGCATGCGCCTTGGTAGCGTTGATCCTCAGAGTACGTAAACGAAGATAAACAGGCCGATCCACACCACGTCGACGAAGTGCCAATACCAGCTCGCCGCTTCGAAACCGAACTGGTGCTCGTTGTCGAAGTGGCCCTTCATGATGCGCATCAGCATCACGAACAGAATGATCGTGCCGATGGTCACGTGGGCGCCGTGGAAGCCGGTGAGCATGAAGAACGTCGCGCCATAAATACCCGAACCGAGGGTCAGGCCCAGTTCGTGATAGGCGTGCATGTACTCTTCAGCCTGCAAGGCAAGGAAGCCGCAGCCGAGCAGCACGGTGATCGCCAGCCAGATTTTCAGCGCGCCGCGATGGCCCTTTTTCAAGGCATGGTGGGCGATGGTGATGGTCACGCTGGAGCTGACCAGCAGGATCGTGTTGATCAGCGGCAGGCCCCATGGGCTGATGACTTCCTTCGGTGGCGGGAACAGTTTCGGGTCCGGTGTGTGCAGCAGCGGCCAGGTGAACTGGAAGTTCGGCCAGAGCATGTGCGCGATGCCTTTCGGCCCTTCGCCGCCGAGCGCCGGCCCGGAGACATGGCGCACGTAGAACAGCGCACCGAAGAAGGCGACGAAGAACATCACCTCGGAGAAAATGAACCAACTCATGCCCCAGCGGAACGAGCGATCCAGCTGCGGGCTGTAAAGTCCCGCGCGGCTTTCCTTGATCACAGCCCCGAACCAGCCGAACAGCATGTACGCCAGCAACAGGCCACCGACGAAAAAGATGTACGGGCCGTGGGATTCCGGGCGCGCCGCCTTCAGATCGTTGAACCAGGTGGCGAGGCCGTACACGGTGATGGCCATGCCGAAGGTCGCAATGATCGGCCATTTGCTTTGCGGCGGAACGTAATAATGCTCATGAGTTGCCATTTATTGTTCTCCTTATCGGGCACGCTCAACCGCCAGTGTTTACAGCCACTGGCGGATGTCGGGCGGTGATATCGAACAGCGTGTAGGACAGCGTCAGGTGCTTCACATCCTTGGGCATGTCGCGGTCAACAATGAAGCGCACCGGCATCTCGATCTGCTGACCGGGCTGCAGCACCTGCTGGGTAAAGCAAAAGCATTCGGTCTTGTGGAAATACGCCGCTGCGCTGCTCGGCGCGATACTCGGCACGGCCTGCGCGCTCATGGGTTTGTCGGTGGGATTGCGCGCGATGAAGATCATCTCGTTGACCGCGCCGGGGTTGGCAGTGAGTTCGTCATGCTTGGGGTAGAAATCCCACGGCATGTCGACGTTGTTGGTCGACAAAAACTGCACACGCACCTGGCGCGAAGTGTCGACCACTTGCTCACCCTCGTATTGCCCGGCGGTCTTGCCGTTGATGCCGAAGGCTTTGCACATCACGTCGTAAATCGGCACCAAGGCAAAACCGAAAACGAACATCGCCAGCACGACACCGAGGAGGCGGGTGACGAGTTTTTTCATCGAGATCGAGTCAGCCATGATTTTTGCCCTTTGCCGAGAACCCTGTGGGAGCTGGCTTGCCAGCGATGGCTGCCTGCCTGACACACTGCGCTGGCCCCATCGCTGGCAAGTCGAATCGTCGCACCGCAGCTCCCACAGGGTTTGTTATAGGGCTGAGGGTGTTCATTTCACTTCCGGCGGTGTGGTGAAGGTGTGATACGGCGCCGGTGACGGCACGCTCCACTCCAGACCTTCCGCACCGTCCCAAGGTTTGGCCGGTGCTGGCGGGCCGCCGCGAATGGTCTTGATCACAATGAACAGGAAGAAGATCTGCGTAGTGCCGAACATGAACGCGCCGATGGAGGAGACCATGTTGAAATCGGCGAACTGCAGGTTGTAGTCCGGAATCCGCCGCGGCATTCCCGCAAGACCGACGAAGTGCATCGGGAAGAAGGTCAGGTTCATGCCGACGAACGACAGCCAGAAATGCAGCTTGCCGAGGGTTTCGTCGTACATGTGGCCGGTCCATTTCGGCAGCCAGTAGTAGGTCGAGGCGAAGATCCCGAAGATCGCCCCCGGCACCAGCACGTAGTGGAAGTGCGCGACCACAAAGTAGGTGTCCTGATACTGGAAGTCCGCCGGGGCGATGGCCAGCATCAATCCGGAGAAACCGCCGATGGAAAACAGGATCACGAACGCCACGGCAAACAGCATCGGCGTCTCGAAGGTCAGCGAGCCTTGCCACATGGTGCTGGCCCAGTTGAACACCTTCACCCCGGTCGGCACCGCGATCAGCAGCGTGGCGTACATGAAGAACAGTTCGCCCACCAACGGGATGCCGACCACGAACATGTGGTGCGCCCAGACAATGAACGACAGGAACGCGATGCTCGCCGTCGCATAGACCATAGAGGTGTAGCCGAACAGCGGCTTGCGCGAGAACGTCGGGATGATCGAGCTGACGGCGCCGAAGGCCGGCAGGATCATGATGTACACCTCCGGGTGCCCGAAGAACCAGAACACATGCTGGAACAACACCGGGTCACCGCCGCCAGCAGCACTGAAGAAACTGGTGCCGAAGTGAATGTCCATCAGCATCATCGTCACGCACCCGGCCAGCACCGGCATCACCGCGATCAGCAGGAACGCGGTGATCAGCCAGGTCCAGACGAACAGCGGCATTTTCATCAGCGTCATGCCGGGGGCGCGCAGATTGAGGATGGTCGCGATAACGTTGATCGCGCCCATGATCGAACTGATCCCCATCAAGTGGATGGCGAAAATGAAGTAGGTGACGCTTTCCGGCGCATACGTCGTCGACAGCGGCGCATAGAACGTCCAGCCGAAGTTCGGCCCGCCACCGGGGGTGAACAGGGTCGAGACGAGGATCAGGAACGCCGCCGGCAACAGCCAGAAACTGAAGTTGTTCATCCGCGGCAGGGCCATGTCCGGCGCGCCGATCATCAACGGGATCATCCAGTTGGCGAGGCCGACGAAGGCCGGCATCACCGCCCCGAAGACCATCACCAGACCGTGCATGGTGGTCATCTGGTTGAAGAACGCCGGCTCGACGATTTGCAGCCCTGGCTGGAACAGTTCGGCGCGAATCACCATCGCGAACGTACCGCCGAGCAGGAACATGGAAAACGCAAACCACAGGTACAGCGTGCCGATGTCCTTGTGGTTGGTGGTCAGCACCCAGCGCATCAGGCCTTTGGCGGGGCCGTGGGCGTGGTCGGCATGACCATGGTCATCGATTACAGCGCTCATGGCCGGTCTCCTTTACGTGAACAGGCAAGGTGGTTCGCGGCACTGAGCCGCGAACCGTGGCGGGCAGATGCGATAGGCCGGCTCATTTGTCCCCCGCCTGTTTCATCTCCAGCACTTCTTTTGGCGTGACCATGTCGCCCTTGTTGTTGCCCCAGGCGTTACGTTCGTAGGTCACGACCGCTGCGATATCGACTTCCGACAGCTGCTTGCCGAACGCCGCCATGGCCGTGCCCGGTTTGCCGTAGACCACGCGGTGCAGGTGATCGGCCTTGCTGCCTTTCATGATCAGTTCCGAGCCCTTGAGCGCCGGGAACATCGGCGGCAGGCCCTGACCTTCGGCCTGGTGACAGGACACGCAGGTGGTGTGATAGATCTTGTCGCCGCGTTCTTTCAGCTCGTCGAGGGTCCAGTCCTTGCTGGTCAGCTCCTTGAGCTGCGCGGCTTCGGCTTTACGCTCGGCGAGCCACTTGTCGTAGTCGGCCTTGTCCTTGACCTCGACCACGATCGGCATGAAGCCGTGATCCTTGCCGCACAGTTCGGCGCATTGGCCACGGTAAATGCCGGGCTTGTCGATGCGCGTCCAGGCTTCGTTGACGAATCCCGGGATCGCATCGCGTTTCACCGCGAAGGCCGGCACCCACCAGGAGTGAATAACGTCGGCGGACGTGACGAGGAAGCGCACCTTGGCTCCGGTCGGCAGCACCAACGGCTTGTCGACCTCGAGCAAGTAATGCTCGCCCTTGGTTTCCTTGTTGTGGATCTGCTCGGCGGGGGTGGCCAGGTTGCTGAAGAACTCGACGTCCTGGCCCAGGTATTTGTAGTGCCACTTCCACTGATAACCGGTGATCTGGATATCGATATCCGGCTCACTGGTGTCGTACATCTTGATCAGGGTGGCTGTCGCCGGCACGGCCATCGCCACCAGAATCAGGAACGGTACGACGGTCCAGAGAATTTCGACGGTGGTGCTTTCGTGGAATTTTGCGGCGACCTGTCCGGTAGAACGGCGGTGCACCATCATCGACCAGAACATGGCGCCGAAGACGATGATCCCGATCACCACACAGATCCAGAAAATGGTCATGTGCAGGTCGAATACTGCGTGACTGATTTCAGTCGCTCCAGGCGCCATATTCACAGTCCAGGCGGCGTGCGCCGGACTGAAAATCGACCACAACAGGAGGCCCATCCAGACGTGTGGATGTCGCATCATTGCGGGTTCCCCTTATCGTTCTTGTTATCCCGCCGGCTTTCGCCTGCGGCAAGGGAGCGGCTGCATCAGACTACGAACTTGAATCGCCGGGCCTTGCTGCGGGTGCAGTCGGGCGTCATCAGCTAACTCCATTCAATGGCGAGTATAGACAGCGACGGGAAATTGCAATGTGCGCACGTAAATGATCTGAAACAGCGGGTACTTGCATTCAAGGGCAGGAATGGAGAAGGATGCAGACGAGTGGTGGCAAATCGATATAACGCAGGTGCATCAAGGATGAAATAATTATGACAAATGCGTCTTAGCATTTTTCGTAAGCCAGCTAAGTTATGTCTTCCCTATTTCATTGCCTTGTTTCCTGGAGTTTTCATGAACACCGCCGCATTGCGCGAGCAGATCCAAAAAGCCCAACAACACGAGAAAGAAACCGGCCTGCTGACCCGTCAGCTGGAAAGCAAGCTGCCTCATTTACACCCGGCGATCCAATTGCCGGAAGCCGACGCCAATGGTGTGCTGACGCGTTTTGTCGCCGCCTATATCGATGAAGTGCCAGACCTGCTGGATGCAGCCAATGAAGTTGCCAGGGAAGCGGGAATCGAATCGCAGATCAAACCGGTGCTGAAAATCGCCGAGCAGTATTTCCTCCAGCCGCCGGCGATCATGGCCGGGCACGTTGGCCTGGACAGCCTGCTCGACGAAGCCTATCTGGCGCACCGTTTTGTCGAAGAGGTCAACGACCTGTACATCAAGCATTTCGGCCAGCCACTGATCCCCCTGGACATGACGGTCGCCAACTTGATTGCTCACCAATTGATCGGTGAGGAATTTGCCAACCAACTGGACGAAGCGGTGCATCACGCGATCGACGAGATGCTCAACGACGAGAGTTTTGCACTGGAATCGGTAGAGGTTTATCGGGAAAAACTCAGCAGCCCGGATACCGGCGCCGCGTGGAAACGCTGGCCGTGCATGGGCCGTCGATTGGGTGTGGGCCTGGAGCTCGACCAGCCCGCTGCGTAACCCGGAAACACTTCAACACCTGTGGGAGCTGGCTTGCCAGCGATAGCGGTGGATCAGTCAGCATGGTCAGTGACTGATACTCCGTCATCGCTGGCAAGCCAGCTCCCACAGGGTTTGTGTCCAGGCGGGGAGATTTAGCCGGCCGCGCCGATTCCGGTATTGGTCCGCACCCTGCCTTCAAGCCTGCGCTTCAACCCGCGCGACTCGATCAACAGTTTCGAGCCCTTGGCCGCATTCGCCCGGCCCCATTCCTCCAGCAACTCCAGACACGAATGGTCGATGTAGCTCAGATTGTTCAGCGGCACATGCACCGTCGTCCCTTGCGGAATACTGCCCAGCACTTGCGTCAGCGCCGGCACCTTGAGGAATGTCGCCGCACCGACCAGCCGCAACTCCATCTCGCCGTCCTGCGGCAAATCGATCAGGCTGATCTTCAAACGCGAAGCCTTGAACGCCAGTTTCAACATCGTCAGACCGAAGCCGATCAGCACGCCAGTCAGCAGGTCAGTGAAGATGATCGCCAGCGCCGTCGCCGCGTAGGTGAACATCGGCATCCGCCCATAACGACTCAAGCCGCGAAAGGCTTTCAGGTCGACCAGTTTGAAACCCGTATAAACCAACACGCCGGCCAGACTCGCCACCGGAATGCTTTGCAGCACACTCGACAGCAACAGCACGAACGCCAGCAGCCACAGGCCATGGAAGATCGTCGAGTAACGCGTGGTCGCGCCGGCCTGGACATTGGCCGAACTGCGCACGATCACCCCGGTCATCGGCAGCGCGCCGAGCAGACCGCAGAGCATGTTGCCGACCCCTTGCGCCGACAGTTCACGGTCGAAGTCCGAACGCACGCCACTGTGCATGCGATCCACCGCTGCGGCGGACAGCAGGGTTTCCGCGCTGGCGATAAACGCCACGGCGAAGGCGGCGATCAGCAGCGTCGGGTCGGCCAGACTGAGCAGGTCTGCAGGCTTCAGCCAATCGATGGCTTCCGCCAGATTCGCCGGCACTTCAACGCGCTTCACCTGCAAAGCGAGCAACAGACTTGCTCCGGTCGCCAGACCCACACCGAGCAACGCACCCGGAACGAAGCGCAACGAATGTGGGCGAAATTTTTCCCACAACCACATCACCGCAATCGTCGACAGCCCCAACAGCCCGGCCTGCCAGCCGAACGACGGCAAGGCCTGCGCCACTGCTGCCGGGAACGCCGTGAGGTTATCCAGGCCAGAGGGCTTCGGTGACGCATCGAGCATCACATGCACCTGCGACAGCACGATCAATACGCCAATCCCCGCCAGCATTCCGTACACCACCGCTGGCGCCGTGACCCGAAACCAGCAACCAAGCTTCAAGCGCCCGGCCACCAGTTGCAGAAACCCGGCAAGCAGCAGAATCGGCCCGAGCATCTCGATGCCGTGCTGGCGCACCAGTTCGAACACCAACACCGCCAGACCCGCCGCCGGCCCGCTGACCTGCAACGGCGACCCCGCCAGCCAGCCGACCACCAGACCACCGATGATCCCGGTGATCAGCCCTTTGGCCGGCGGCAACCCTGAGGCGATCGCAATACCCATGCACAGCGGCAGGGCGACCAGAAACACAACCACTGAAGCGAGCAGCTCCCGTGGCAACACCGCTTTCAATTGAGCCGCACGCATGGCGATTCTCCCGAAGTTTTCTTCAGGCATGGCGAGGCCGGGTCGCTGAATCAGCGACCGGCGTCAAACCACACAGATGTTTAGGAGGATTTAGAAGCGCGCTTTAGGCGTCGCCACCGGAATCGGATGGCTGCCGTCGAGCGGCAGGAAACGTCCCTGATCCGCGTCGTAAGCTTTGATTTCGCTGGTTTCGATGTCGTAGACCCAGCCATGGATGAACAGATGACCGTTCGCCATGCGCGAGGCTACCGAAGGATGGGTACGCAAGTGCTGCAGTTGGGCGATGACGTTTTCCTCGGTGAGGATCGGCATGCTTTCTTTTTCGTCGGCGCAGTTACAGTTTTCATGCACCATGGTTTTCGCGACTTCAGCGTGGCGCAGCCAGGCTTTGACGGTCGGCATTTTTTCCAGGCTGTCGGGATTGAGCACCGCACGCATGGCGCCGCAATCGGAGTGGCCGCAGATGATGATGTGCTGCACGCCGAGCGCCAGTACCGCGTATTCGATCGCGGTGGAAACGCCGCCGTTCATCTGCCCGTAAGGCGGCACGACGTTGCCGACGTTACGGGTCACGAACAGATCGCCGGGCGAGCTGTGAGTAATCAGCTCGGGGACGATGCGCGAGTCGGCGCAGGTGATGAACATCGCCTTGGGCGCCTGGGCCGTGGCAAGTTTCTTGAAGAGCTCTTCCTGCTGTGGGAAGACCTCATGATGAAAATGCAAAAAGCCGTCTACGATCTGTCGCAGCGCTGCATCGGCGGATTCCGCTTCAGGGGTTTGCGCCGACGCAGCCAACGGCTGTTTATCCTTGTCACTCATGATTCATCCTCTTTGGCGGATTAGGGGAGTCGTTCCCATGTATTCCGGTATGAAGCCAGTGGCTGTTTAAACATCCGGGCCATCCCGACCCGTCAGTCACTCGATGAACAAGGTAGCCGCCGAAACTTAACTCAAACTGAATCAAACGCTCTAGCACGTGTGTTCCAGGTCACAAAAAACGTGACTGAGGGCTATCGGCGGAAGGATTCCAACCCCTCAACCATAGGCTAATTGTCGCTAAATCAACGACATCTGGCGACCCGGCGGACAGAAGGCAGTGCAATCGAGGTTGTAGCCTTCGCGGTGATTCATGCCCAGACGCTTGATGGCCTTGGCGAAACGTTGTGCGAGCAGGTCGGCAAACACCCCTTCGCCGCGCATGCGTGCACCAAAACGGCTGTCGTAGAGCTCACCGCCCCGGCTCTGGCGGATCAGGCTGAGCACATGGGCGGCGCGTTGCGGATAGTGCGCCTGAAGCCACTCTTCAAAGAGCGGCGCCACTTCCAGCGGCAGACGCAGCATCATATAGGCAGCGCTTTGTGCTCCGGCCGCGTGGGCTTCGTTAAGCAGATTTTCGATCTCGCTGTCGTTGATCATCGGAATCATCGGCGAACACAGCACGCCGACCGGAATGCCGGCTTCGCGCATCACCCGGATCGCGCGTAACCGCGCTTTGGGCGCAGCGGCGCGCGGCTCGAGGATGCGTTTGAGTTCGTCGTCCAGGGTGGTCAGGCTGATCATCACCGCCACCAGCCGTTGTTGCGCCAATTCGGTGAGCAGATCGAGATCGCGCAGAATCAGCGAGCCCTTGGTGACGATGGTCACCGGGTGCTTATAGCGCAGCAGCACTTCGAGGGTCTGCCGGGTGATTTTGTGTTCGCGCTCGATTGGCTGGTACGGATCGGTGTTGGAGCCCAGATTGATCGGCGCGCATTGATAGCCGCGTTTGCTCAACTGTTCTTCCAGCACCTGAGCGGCGTTGGTCTTGGCGATCAGCTTCGTTTCGAAATCCAGCCCGGGCGACATGTCCCAATAGGCGTGGCTGGGCCGCGCATAGCAATAGATGCAGCCGTGTTCGCAGCCGCGATAGGGGTTGATCGAACGATCGAAGGGCAGATCCGGTGAGGTGTTGCGGGTGATGATGGTTTTAGCCGTTTCGATCGTCACCTCGGTGCCTTGGGTCTCAGGCACTTCTTGATACCAGCCGTCATCCTCCGCCACCGAGCGGCTCGGCGCGAACCGATTGTGCGGATTGGTCGCGGTGCCGCGACCGCGTGGAGGGAGAGGATTGATCATTGGGCAGGCTCCTGATCTGTATATACATACAGTACATGAGCATGGCGGGCGTGATCCAGTACCGTTCAGCGATGGGATATTTTCTGAAGGGTAAAGTTTATATTTAGGTGCAAAGTCTAAGTACAACCCGAGATACATATATCCCGTTGTCGCGACAAGTTATCGAATATAGTCTTGGCGAGTTCCATCGGCACTTGCCTGATAACTAATTAAAAGGAGTTAATTCATGTCTTATCTCAATCAGCGTGGCGTCTTTATGCAAATGATGCTGCCCAATGCATCGGAGCCCAATACCATTGTTTCGATGCAACTTGCGCGCAAGGAGCTGGGCTGGAACGCCGAGCAAGAGCTGCCCACCGAGGCGCTGGTCGACTCGCTCTACGTGGTGGCAGTGTCCAGCGACCGTGGCAAGACATTCACTGTTCGCACCAACAAGAAAGATGTAGACGGTGATGGCGATATTGATAACGATGACAAGGCGAAGTTGATTGCGCTGGCCAAGGCTTATGTAAGTATTGTTAATCCATAACGGAAAATTTACTGCGCTGTATCCGGTACAAAAAAACCCTGCATAAATGATTTATGCAGGGTCATATGGTGCCAGCCAATGCATTTTGACGAAGCAGTTAACTCAAGTTCGCAACGTGTTCATTCAGCGAAGTTTCTCATTGAAACAAACGAATTCGCGATATTGACGAAAATCAGTTTGTCATTGGCATCAGAGTCGTCATCACCATCCGCATCGATGTTGAATTCTCCGTAACCCTCCAATGTATCTTCCACTTTATAAAAGCCTGTGGCGTTGATCTTTAACTTCACGTTGGCGTCGGGATGGGACAGATCAATATTTGAAACTTTAAACAGATCAATATTCACGTATGTCGGTTTAACCGTTTTCGCTTCACTGTCGGACGATATAAGGATGCAACTGTACAAGCGACCTTCGCCCACAGTACTCAAACCCGCCAACTTCGAGGCAAGCCCCGCCGCGACGGTGTAGGTGTCCGTATCATATTCGTCGACCCCGTCATCTCCCTCCACATCATCCACCCCTGCGGCGCGGTCGTACTCCCCCTGGTCGTTGGTATAAGCCGTGACTGTTACATCAGGCTTGAGATTATTCGTATAGCCATTGTTATAACGGGAAATTACAGCCTCTTGCTTGCCGTCTGTATTAGTGTCCTTAAACTCAACCACGACTGAATAACTCATGTAATTTGCTCCATGCCTGCGCAATCTCAAGATTTGAATTGCGTCACTTTGGACGGTAATTCAGACCACAAATTACGGCTACTGTCAGAGTTGACAGGTGTATGCATTCACAGTGTCGAGGTCGGAACGTGGTGGAATCTTTATCGGCTGTTCGGATATACACCCGTTCAGCTCCGACAGTAGTAGAGGTTTTCCCAGGTACCGCTGATACAGCACAAAAAACTCATGCTGCATCAACGTGCCAGGCACTCCAACAGTCAGTTATGCGTGGTGACCTGTCCCAGGTCATCGCCGGACGTGGTCTGCATATCATTCTTGCGCAAGCTGGCGACATCGGCAGCCTTCACCGGCGCACCCTTGTTGCCCCAACTGCCACGAATAAAACTCACCACATCCGCCACTTCCTGATCCGACAAACGCCAGGCAAAACCCGGCATGGTGAAGGTGGAAGGCGCGGTGTGCGTCGCCGGCAACGTGCCGCCCTTGAGCACGATGTGGATCAGCGAAGTCGGGTCTTCCGATTGCAGCACCGGATTGCCCGCCAGCGCCGGGAATACGCGGGTGTAACCGTGGCCATCGGTGCGGTGGCACGCCGCGCAGTTGTCGATGTACACCGCAGCGCCGCGTTGACTGTCGTCCCCGTTCCATAAGGCTTTGGCGGCTTTCTCGTCGTACTGGTGCGGTTGATCGTTTGGATCAGTGGCCGGCAGCGATTTCAGGTAGCGGGCAATCGCCGTGAGGTCGGCATCGGTCATGTACTGCATGCTGTGGGTAACCACATCGCTCATGCCGCCGAACACCGCGCTGCGATCGCTGCGCCCGGTCTTGAGGAATTGCACCAGTTGCTCCTCGCTCCAGCCGCCGAGGCCATCCTTGTGATCGCCGCGCAGGCTCTTGGCGATCCAGCCTTCCAGCGGCGCGCTGCCGGCGAGGAAGTGACTGCCGTCGGCTGCACTGAGGGATTTTTCCTGCATGGTCAGGGCGCGAGGCGTATGGCAGGCACCGCAATGGCCGAGGCCTTCGACCAGATACGCGCCACGATCGATCACCGGGTCGGTACTTGTCGCTTTGTAGTCCTCGACCTTCGGCGCAAACATCCAGCGCCAGCCCATCAGCGGCCAGCGCATACTCAACGGCCACGGAATGTCACTGGCCTTGTTCTCTTGCGCCACCGGTTCTACGCCGTGCATGAAGTACGCGTACAACGCTTGCATGTCGGTTTCGCTGACACGCGCGTAGGACGGATACGGCATCGCCGGGTACAACGTACTGCCGTTTTTGGCGACGCCATGACGCACGGCCTGATCGAAGTCGGCGAAGCTGTAATCACCGACGCCGGTCTTGTCCGGGGTGATGTTGGTTGAGTAAATCGTGCCGATCGGGGTTTCCATCGGCAGGCCACCGGCGAACGGTTTGCCGCCCTTGGCAGTGTGGCAGGCCACACAGTCACCGGCGCGGGCAAGGTATTCGCCTTGTTTGATCAACGCTTGATCAACTTCAGCCGCATGGATCGAGGCACTGCCGAGCAGTGCCAAAGTCGCGATAACGAGATTTTTCATGGTCATCGCTCCTTAAGCCTGAACCAGCGGGCCGGGGTTTTTCAGGTATTGCTCGCGGATCGCCTTCGCCGACCAATAGGTCAGCGCAGCAACCAGCCCGGTCGGGTTGTAGCCCAGGCCCTGCGGGAAGGCCGAGGCGCCCGGGACGAAGACGTTGTGCACGTCCCAGCTCTGCAAGTAGCGGTTCAGCGCGCTCTTCTTCGGATCGGTGCCCATGATCGCGCCACCATTGAGGTGGGTGGTCTGGTACGACGCTGTATTGAAGTGGTCGCCGACTTTCTTGCCGATCACCGCAATGGCTTTCGGGCCCATCGCTTCGGCGACCTTGCCCATTTTCTCGACCATGAAGCGGTTCATCTTGATGTCGTTTTCCTGCCAGTCGAAGGTCATCCGCAGCAGCGGCAAGCCGTAGGCATCGCGGTACACCGGATCGAGATCGAGGTAGTTGCCACGGTAGGACTGATGCGCGCCGTGGGCGTCCATCGACACCTGGTGGGTGTAGTAATCGGCGGTCGCGCGTTTCCAGTCACTGCCCCAGGCCGGGGTGCCCGGCGGGTTCGAAGTGCCGGCAATCGGCCGACTGCCAGCCTGGTTGACCCACATCGGCGAGCCGCCGACGAAGCCGTGCGGGCCGTGGTCGAAGTTGTCGGCGTTGAAATCGTCCAGCGCCACGCCGTTGCCGCCGGCGCCGATGAAGTTGTTGGTGTGGGTGTCCTTGTCGAAGAACGCCTTGATGGTCGCCATGTTCTGGTAGGCGAAGTTACGCCCGACCACGCCTTCGCCAGTGATCGGGTCGTACGGTTTGCCGATCCCGGAGAGCAGCATCAGGCGCACGTTGTGCAACTGGAAAGCGCCGAGGATCACCAGATCCGCCGGTTGCTCGATCTCGCGACCCTGCGCGTCGATGTAGGTCACGCCGGTGGCTTTGCTTTTGGTGCTGTCGAGGTTGATGCGCAGCACGTGGGCGTTGGCGCGCAGTTCGAAATTCGGCAGCGGTTTCAGCGCCGGCAGAATGTTCACGTTCGGCGAAGCCTTGGAGTACATGTAGCAAACATAACCGCTGCAGAAACCGCAGAAGTTGCACGGCCCCATTTGTGCGCCGTAAGGGTTGGTGTAAGGCCCGGAGGTATTTGCGGACGGCAGGTTGTAGGGTTTGTAACCGACCTCTGTAGCCGCTTTGCCGAACAGCTGTGCGGACACCGTGTTCTTCTGCGCTTCCAGCGGGAACGGGTTGGAACGATCCGGCGCGTAGGGGTTGCCACCCTTGCCCTGACCGACCAGTTGGCCTTTCACGGTCCAGGCCTGGCCGGAGGTACCGAAGACTTTCTCGGCGAAATCGAAGAACGGTTCCAGCTCTTCATAGCTGACGCCGAAGTCCTGGATGGTCATGTCCTTGGGGATAAAGCTTTTGCCGTAGCGTTCTTCGTAATGGCTGCGCATGCGCAACTCGATCGGATCGACGCGGAAGTGCACGCCCGACCAGTGCAAACCGGCGCCGCCGACGCCGTTGCCCGGCAGGAACGCGCCCAACTGGCGGTTCGGCAGAGCAATGTCGTTGACGCTATGACGGATGGTGACGGTCTCTTTGGAGATGTCCTGAAAGAGTTTTTTCCGCACGCTGTAGGTGAGTTCGTCGATCACCTGTGGATAGTTGCCGTCGGGGTAGGTGTCCTGCATCGGCCCGCGCTCCAGCGCCAGCACGTTGAGGCCCGCTTCGGTCAGCTCCTTGGCCATGATCGCGCCCGTCCAGCCGAAACCGACGATGACTGCGTCAACCTTCTTCATTACCGTTGCCATGCTTACGCCCTCTCGCCGCGAATCGACACTGCCGGGAAGGGGTATTGCTCGTTGCGTTCCACCCAATCCATGAAATCGGCGCGGGCGCCGGGGAAGCCGATCATGGTCCAGCCGACCATGCCTTTGTTGCCACCGTGGATCGGGTCGCAGAAGAACCCTTCCTTGGTGTTTTGCAGTAGCAGGTTGAAGAAAATCTTCGCTGGAACCGAGTCGAATTGCGGTTTTCCGGCTTCGAGTTGCTTGAGCAAATCGTCTCGGGTAGCGCTGTCTTGCTCAGCAAATACTTTACCGTTGAGGGCTTTTGCCCACTGATCCGTGGCGGCGATGCCGAGGCGATAGATCTCTTTGGGTACCAGTTTGCTCTGCCAGCCCATCTCGGGCGCGGCGTCGGCGTTGAACGGGCCTTGCATATACCAGAGGGCTCCGGCGGCATAAGGCGTGTTCATCTGACGGTCGATGTATTCCGGCACACCGGCTTCGAGCGCGCCCGGGCCTTGGGCATCGTTGGGGATCAATTGCGCGACGGCGGCATTGATGAACGCCCATTCTTCGGCGGTGAAGTAGCTCGGCTGATAAGCGCCGGCATTCGCGCGAACCGGCTGCGGCGCGGGCGCTGCCGGTGCTGCTTCAGGCGCGGCTTGCAGGACGCTGCTGCCCAGACTGGTGCCGGCCAGGGTGACCACCGGGATCAGGGTCAGGGATTTGCGCAAAAAATCACGCCGCGGGTTGTCTCGACTTTCATCAGACATGGGGTGCACCTCATCAGGCATCAGGAGTAACCGTTTCTGCGAACGGCTTGAGGATTTTTCGTCGCGACGTGGCCGGATGACCCGGGAAAAGGGGACGCGTCTGCAACATCGTGTGACAAATGGTAGCAGGCTAAGCTTCCGGATGAACCGATTCAGCGGAAAAAAGCCCGGTTTTTACCGATGAAATCGATGAAACAGCGCGGATTCACGATTCTTTGACAAATGCCTCACGGGGCTTTGACCGCTAAACATCGAAGCTGCGGCTCCTCTCATCGATGAATCCCGACACGGTCACCTCAGCATGTCCCGAGTGCGTTTGTTTCCTGCTTTGTGTTTGTCGCTTATGGCGCTGTTGCCCTGGATGCCCGCCCAGGCCGCGACGGCAACGACTGTTCGTCCGACGGAATGGGCGCAACCGGTCGAAGTGCAATACAACCTGTTCCAGATGTCACCGACGCTTTATCGCAGCGCCTTGCCCGATGGCGGCGCGGTGCCATTGCTGAAAAATCTCAAAGTCGCCACGGTGATCAACTTCCTCCCGGAAGCGGACAGCGACTGGCTGTCGGAGCCGGGCATCAATCAAGTGCAATTGCCCTATCGCACTAACCATGTCGACGACGCCGATGTGCTGAAAACCCTGCGGGCGATCCAGGCTGCCGAAGCCAATGGGCCGGTGCTCATGCATTGCAAGCACGGGTCCGACCGCACTGGCCTGATGGCCGCGATGTATCGTGTGGTCGTGCAGGGCTGGAGCAAAGAAGACGCCTTGAGCGAGATGACCCAAGGCGGTTTTGGCGAGAGCGGGCACTTTCGCGACAGCGTGCGCTACGTGATGCAGGCCGATGTCGACAAGCTGCGCACGGCGCTGGCCAATGGTGATTGCAGTACCAGCGCGTTCGCCACTTGCTCGATGAAGAGCTGGTTTAAATCGGCCAACGTCGAATAACTCGGCGCTTCACTTCGGCACCGGCGCGAAAAGATCAGCGCGCAGCGGTTGGCCGAGAAAGGTTTGCAGCGCACTCGGCAACAACGCGGCATCACCGGAGAAGAACGCTTCACGCAAATCGCGGCCCGTCTGCGAATTGAACACGCCGTCGCGTGCAATGCGTTTGAACGCTTCAGTCGCCAGGACGCCGGACCATTTGTAGGCGTAGACCGAGGCTTCGTAACCGGTCACCAGGTAATCAAAACTGTTTGCCAAGCGGCAATAGGCGGGCAGTTGCAGCGCGGGTATTTTCTGCTGCACTGCTTCAAAGCACGCTTGAATGCTACGGTCAGCCTGCGCGCTGCGGTGCAATTCAAGATCGAGTAATGCGCCCTGCAGCAACATCGCGGTATCGCGACTGGTGTGAGCGGCGATGGCTACCAGCGCCGATGCCAGGCGCCCACTGCTCAAAGGCTCACCGCTTTGATAATGGCCGGACAACCACAGCAGCAGCTCGGCGGACATGGCGAATTGTTCGTAGAGTTGCCCGGCGAACTCCCCTGTATCACGCCCCAGTTGAGAAATTCCGGACAGGTTATGGTGGGGGGAGCGGGTCAGCACTTGTTGCAGGCAGTGGCCGAATTCATGGAATAACACCCGCAGATCTCGGTGCGATAGCAGGCAAGGATGCTCAGCCGTGGCGCGCGGAAAATTGCAGTGAAGTACGGCAATCGGCAGGGTCGGGCGACCTTCGGCATTGATGCGGCGATTGCGCAGGGTGTTGGTCCAGGCAAAGTCCGCCGCGTCCTCGCGGTGGAACGGGTCAATGTAGATGTATCCGATGACTTGTCCGAATTCGCTGACTTGCAGCAATTGCACCTGATCATGCCAATGCTTGAGATCGTTCTGCTCCGTAAACCTGATGCCGAACAGGTGTTCGTTGTACCGACAGAATCGGCGCAACGTCTGTTCCAGCGGAAAATACTGGCGCAGGCCTTTGAGTGTGTGTTGCGAACGTTGCTGGCGTAATTGCTCGGCAAAAAACGCGTGATCCCAGGCGTGCAGTTCGTTGATCCCTTGAGTCGCGGCAAACGCCTGCAGGGCCTGCGTGTCCTGGCCCAGCGCGACACTGTTTTGCGCGATCTGCTGGTGCAGAAAATACTCGACCTGGTCAGGCGAGGCGGCCATATGCGTGGAAAGCCGCAGTTGTGCAAAATTGCCAAAGCCCAGCAACCGGGCTTTTTCATGACGTAGTGCAAGCAACTTCTTCAGGACGGGATCATTGTTGAACTGCTGGGCATGCGAGCCCTGATCGGATGCCCGTGTGCAGTACGCGGCGAAATACTCTTCACGCAAATTGCGGTTGCGCGCATGTTTCATGAGGTTTTCGAAGGTGTTTCGATTCAGCGTCAGCAACCAGCCGCTCTGCCCGGCACGGCGCGCATTGAGTGCCAGATGTTCCTTGAAGGCAGCGGACAGGCCGTCGAGTAGCGCCTCCTCGGCAATCTGTTTGCTCCAGGCGGCGCTGGCGCGCTCCAGGTTAGTCAGAAACATTTGCTCCTGGTGATTGATGTCGCGGTTCACCTTGGCCAGTTGCTGTTGCTGCTCGGCAGGCAAATCGATGCCCGACAGGCGCAATGCGCGCAGGGTCTTGGCCAGAGAGGCTTGGCGATCGTTATCGAAACTGGCTGCAATCGAACTGTTCTGTAAACGCTGGTAAGCGCGATAGAGGTCTTGATTGGCAGATTTCTGCGCCCGATAGCGCGCAGCTTTAATGCTGCACAGGGCACTTTGTTCTATCCAGTCGACATCGTCAGGCTTGACCGTCGAGAGCAGGTCAATGATGGCCATGGTTTCGGTCAGCCGCGCATCGGCGGCGTCCATGGCCAGCACCAGATCATCCCAGTTGGGGTGGTCGGTCTGACTGGCGATCACTTCGGCGATGATTCGCTGGTTATCGGTCACGATGGCATCGATCGCGGGCGCCAGGTGCTCGGCGCGCACTGCGCACCAGACTGGCAGGATCCAATGTTGCAGCAGGGGATTGGTAGGGGGCATGGCGTCTTCCTTGACCGTAGGCTGAAAAGCTCAGCCTACGGGGGAAGGACGAGGGGGAAGCGGTAAATAGCTAACGCCTTGCACCAGGGATTCAGTGCAAGGCGGTTACGATTTAATGTTGCTCGTCGGGCTTTTTCTTCAGCTTCGGATTCGGAAAGAACTGCACCGCCTGCACGGACTTGTCCGGTGCAGGTTTGTTCAGCACGCTGGTATTGACCCGCGTGCCCAGCTCTTTTGGCACCGACAGCCCTTGTTCGTTGAGCGTGTCGGAGTAGCCGCAAGCCACACATTCACGGTGCGGCACGCTGTCTTCGTTCCACATCATCAACTTGTCCGGCTCGCTGCACGCCGGGCAGACCGCCCCGGCGATAAAGCGCTTCTTGGTAATCACAGGGCCGTCACTCATGCTGCCGCGTCCTCACTCAGGCCGCTGTGGCGCAACAGTGCGTCAATCGACGGCTCACGGCCACGGAAGTCGACGAACAGCACCATCGGTGCCTGCGAACCGCCGCGCGCCAGAATCGCTTCGCGGAAGGCGCGACCGGTTTCTGCGTTGAGCACGCCGTCTTCCTCAAACTTCGAGAAGGCATCCGCCGACAACACTTCAGCCCACTTGTAGCTGTAGTAACCCGCCGCGTAACCGCCGGCGAAGATGTGCGCGAAGCTGTTCGGGAAGCGGTTGTAGGCCGGCGGACGCATCACCGACACTTCGTCACGCACACCTTCGAGCACTTGCGCCACGCTGCGGCCGTCGCCGTGGGTGGCGTGCAGTTCGAAGTCGAACAGCGAGAACTCCAGCTGACGGACCATCATCAGGCCGGACTGGAAGTTTTTCGCTGCGAGCATTTTTTCCAGCAGGTCCTGCGGCAGCGGCTCACCGCTTTCGTAATGACCGGAAATCAGCGCGAGACCTTCCGGTTCCCAGCACCAGTTTTCCATGAACTGGCTTGGCAGCTCGACCGCATCCCACGCCACGCCGTTGATCCCGGAAACACCGGCGTGATCAACGCGGGTCAGCAGGTGATGCAGGCCATGACCGAACTCGTGGAACAGCGTGGTCACCTCATCGTGGGTCAGCAGCGCAGGCTTGCCGCTGTCGGCCGGGGTGAAGTTGCACACCAGATTGGCCACCGGGCTTTGCAGCACGCCGTCGACGGTACGACGACGGTCGCGGGCGCCGTCCATCCACGCCCCGCCACGCTTGTTGGCGCGGGCATAGAGGTCGAAGAAGAAGCGGCCGACGTGCTGGCCGTTTTCCTTGATTTCGAACAGGCGCACGTCCGGGTGCCAGGAGTCGAAACCTTTCTGTTCAGCGATTTCGATGCCGTACAGACGTTGCACGATGGCGAACAGACCGCCCAGCACTTTGTCGATCGGGAAGTAGGCGCGCAGGGTTTCCTGGGCGACGCTGTAACGTTGTTCACGCAGCTTTTCGCCGTAGAAACCGCTGTCCCAGCTTTGCAGATCGGCGCAGCCCTGTTCGGCGGCGTAAGCGCGCAGCTGTTGCAGATCCTGTGCGGCGAACGGCTTGCTGCGCTTGGCCAGATCGCGCAGGAAGCTCAGCACCTGATCGCTGGACTCGGCCATTTTCGTCGCCAGGCTCAGCTCGGAGAAACTGGCGAAGCCCAACAATTTGGCGAGTTCCTGACGCAGGTCGAGGATTTCTTCCATCACCGGGCCGTTGTCGTTCTGGCCGGCGTTCGGGCCTTGATCCGAGGCGCGAGTGCAGTAGGCGGCGTAGACTTCTTCACGCAGTGCGCGGTCTTGCGCGTAGGTCATTACCGCGTAGTAGCTCGGGAATTCCAGGGTGATCAGCCAGCCATCGAGGCCTTTGGCCTGAGCAGCGGCGGCCATTTGCGCCTTGGCCGAATCGGTCAGGCCGGCGAGGGCGGCTTCGTCGGTGACGTGCTTGGTCCACGCCTGAGTGGCGTCGAGCAGTTGGTTGGAGAAGCGGCTGCCGAGCTCGGAGAGTTTGCTCTGCACTTCCGCATAGCGTTTCTGCTCGGCTTCCGGCAGGTCGATACCCGACAGACGGAAGTCACGCAGGGCGTGTTCCAGAATCGTCTTCTGCGCCACGTCGAAACTGGCGGCTTCCGGGCTGTTGGCCAGCGCTTCAAACGCCTGGAACAGCTCGCGGTTCTGGCCCATCTCGGTGGAGTAGGCGCTCAAGGCTGGCAGGCACGACTCGTAGGCCTCGCGCAGTTCGGCGCTGTTGCACACGGCGTTGAGGTGGCTGACCGGGCTCCAGGCAGCGCCGAGGCGATCATTGAGCTCGTCCATCGCCAGGACCAGGCCGGCCCAGGTCGGGTTCTGAACCTGAGTCTTGAGGATTTCGGCGATCGCGGCGCGGTTGTCGGCCAGGATGGTTTCAATGGCGGGCAGGACGTGTTCGGCACGGATCGTGGAGAACGGTGGCAGGTCATAGGACTGCAGCAGAGGGTTGTTCACGCTCACGGTTGGCACCTTGGCTGGGGAAACATTGCCCCATCTTAATTACAATCGGCATCATCCGCAGCTATCGGCGACAGAGAGAGAAATTATCGTGTCCGTTCGCAAGTACCAGAATCACACCCCCAGCCTTTGCAAAGGCGCGTTTGTCGACGGCTCGGCGGTGGTGATCGGCGACGTCGAAATCGGCGAAGACAGCTCCGTCTGGCCGCTGACCGTGATCCGCGGCGACATGCACCGCATCCGCATCGGTGCGCGCACCAGCGTGCAGGACGGCTGCGTGTTGCACATCACCCACGCCGGCCCGTTCAACCCCGACGGCTTCCCGCTGCTGATTGGCGACGACGTGACCATCGCCCACAAAGTCATGCTGCATGGCTGCAGCGTCGGCAGCCGCGTGCTGATCGGCATGGGCAGCATCGTCATGGACGGCGCGGTGGTTGAAGACGACGTGATCATCGGCGCCGGCAGCCTGGTGCCGCCGGGCAAGCGCCTTGAAAGCGGCTTCCTGTATGTCGGTAGCCCGGTGAAACAGGTTCGCCCGCTGAGCGACAAGGAACGCGCCTTCTTCACCTACAGCGCCGCCAATTACGTAAAGCTCAAGGATCTGCATCTGGCCGAAGGCTACGACACACTCTGAATCGAAATTGGCGACTGCCCAGGAATTCCCATGCATTACCAAACCGTACTGTTCGACCTCGATGGCACCCTCACCGACCCGCGTGAGGGCATCACCCGTTCCATTCAGTTTGCCTTGGCCAAGCTCGGCATCGATGAACCGGATCTGACCAAGCTCGAACACTTCATCGGCCCGCCGCTGTTGCAGGCGTTCATGCAGTTCTATGACTTTGATGAGGCCAAGGCGTGGGAAGCGGTGAATTTCTATCGCGAGCGTTTCAAGGTCACTGGCCTGTACGAGAACCACGTGTTTGATGGCGTCACACCGTTGCTGGAAACCCTCGGTGGCCAAGGTCGGCAGCTGTATATCGCGACGTCCAAACCGTGGATATTCGCCCGCGAGATCGCCCGGCATTTTGATTTTGCCCGGCACTTCAAGGTGATTTACGGCAGCGAACTGGATGGCACGCGGACCAACAAGGTTGAGCTGATTGCGCATCTGATCAAGGAAGAAGGGCTGGATCCTGCGAATACGCTGATGATCGGCGACCGTAAGCACGATCTGATCGGGGCGCGCAGCAATGGCCTGGATGCGGCGGCGGTGGGCTATGGGTTTGGCAGTTTTGAAGAGCTGAGTGCCGAGGCGCCGGCTTATCACTTTGAAACGCTGGATGAGTTGCATCAGGCGTTTCTGCGGCGCTGATCAGCAAGCCAGCTCCCACAGGTGAGCGATGTGCTCAGGCTCACCGCTGTCCCTGTGGGAGCTGGCTTGCCAGCGATGAGGCCAGATCAGCCACTGATATCTCATCATCTGCCAATGCTTTCAGTGCCGCTTTACGCTCAGTCACCGGCAACCCACCCAACCGTTCAACCTCCGCATAAAATCTCAGCCAATCCCCCCCGACCTGTTTAAACAACGCCGCAAACGCCGGTACCCACTGGTCATACAGCCCAAACGGCAGCAACCGTGCATTGTTCAGCGGCGCATTCACCCAGGCGTCATAACGCTTGTCCCCGGCCCACTGGCTGTCTTTCATCAGCCGATAATCCCGGCGAAACCGTTCGAACTCTGCCGCTTTGCGTTCGCGCATCTGCTCCGCCGGTAATGGCTGTGCATACAGCTTCTCCAACCGGGAACGGGTTTCGAGCACCAACTCAATAAACTGATCGCGTTGTTTGAGCCGCGAATCGGTGTCCGCCGGCAACCCACGAAACGCCCGCCACTGTCGCGTGCCTTCCTGCTCGACGAACGTGGCAAAGGATTCGTTGAATTCGGTGTCGTCCTTCACATAAACGCGCTGATGCGCCAGTTCGTGAAAGATCAACGTGGCCAGACGCTCGTCGCCCCAGCCCATCATCGAATTGAGGATCGGGTCATTGAACCAGCCGAGTGTCGAGTAGGCCTCGACACCGCCAATCGACACGTCCATGCCCTGCAAACGCTGAATCGCGGCCTCACCGCGCGCCGCGCTCTGGCTGTAGTAGCCGCGATAAGCCACGCACCCGGCAATCGGGAAGCAGTGGTTTTGCGGCGTCAGGGAGAATTCCTGGGTGGCGAACACATTCCACACCACATACGGTCGATGGATGTCGGCGTACAGGCGATAGCTCTGGTTATCCGGCAAGTGCAGATGCTCGCTGGCGAATGCACGGGCCTTTTGCGATTGGCTCAGGTGCGCACGTAACGTCGCGTCGCGGTTGGGGTCGGCAATGACCTTTTCCACTGGCTCGCGCGCCCGCAGCAATTGCAACTGACCGCTGGCCAACTGGCCGTAATAGCTGACGCTGGCGCAACCGTTGAGCAACAAAAACATCACACCCGGAAACAAAACCCGAAAAACGCGATCAAGTAACCCATGGCTTGGAAACGGCCTGATCAAAATAAGAAATCCCCCGGAGAGTCTGCTCGCAAGACTATCCCGCCTTAAGGAGCACCGCTATGCGCATGTTGATGCTGACGGGAGGCCTGCTGACGCTGGCCGGTTGTGCCCATTTCGCAATGCCCGATCCGGACCCTTCGCAAGCCTGGATTGATCTTGACGCCCGACAGCAGGACACGGCGTTGCAAGCGCTGAAGGTCGATAGCCGCGAGGCCGTCGATAAACGTTACTTCGAGGTGCAGCCCGGCAGCCATGAGTTGACGGTGCGCTATCAGTTTCCGGTCGACGCCACCAACATCGGCCCCGACGCCGAACCGCTGTGGCGTGATTGCCGGATGAACGTGAAATTCAAGGATTTCAATGCCGGTCAGCGTTACCAATTGCAGGCGGGCAGCATCGGTTTCCGGCCATGGGCCAGGCTTTATGATGAGCAGCGCAACGTGGTGGGGCAGGGCACGCCGGCGGGCTGTCAGAAGACCTGATCGGCGTTATGCTGGATGTCCAAATCACAGGACATTTGATCATGCGCAGGTTGACGTTATTGCTCGCTGCAAGTCTGCTTGCCGGCTGCCAGAGCCCGCTGCCAGCGGCGGATCCCGGCAAAGCCTGGGTCGACTTTGCGATGCCGACACCCGGTGGCAAAGTGCTGATGGCGGAACGGCTGGACAATGTGCGCCTGCAGGACGGGCGCTTTTTTCAGGTCGCGCCGGGCAGTCATGAGCTGACGGTTCGCTTTGATTTCGAGATCTTCGGCGGCGGCCAGGGCATGGATACCGACCCGCAGGAACGGCTGTGTTACATGACCGTGCGTTACGATCATTTCGAAGCCGGGCAACGCTACCGCCTTGAAGCCCGGTCGCTGGCCTTCACGCCAAGCGCCCGGCTGATCAATCGTCAGGGGCAGATCGTTGCCGAAGAACGGCAGATCAACTGCGTGCCGTAGGCGTTATCAGGAGTCGTTCTTCTGATAGATGATTGCTTTGGTGCCGTTCTCACACGAACCCACCACCATGGCGATGTCGTGTTTGGCCGCCTCTTCCTTGCTGACGATTTCCAGCGTGTACGAGGGCACGGCTTTGGCCTGGATCTTGATTTCGATTTCTTTTCTCAGTTCTTCGCAGTCTTTCGGTGCTGCGACTACCGAGGTGGCCAGTGCACTGCAAAGGATCGCCAAGCCAATACGTTTCATGAGTGAAGCTCCCTGAGGCAGCGCGCACGGGCGTGCGCTGAAGCTGCTGTCGTGTATTCGACCATATTTCCACAAAACGAGTTCTGACTTCGCTCACAAGATGTGTGGAGGAGTTGACGAAATAATGAGGTGCCCCCAAAAACCTGTGGGAGCTGGCTTACCAGCGATGGCGTCGGCACAGCGACCATTGAGGTCGCCAGATACACCGCTATCGCTGGCAAGCCAGCTCCCACAGGGATTATGTTGCTGTGACTGGATCGCGCGCGATCAGCTGACCAGCGTTGCTTCCAGGCTGATCTGCGCATTCAGCACTTTCGACACCGGGCACCCTTCCTTGGCCTTTTTGCTCAGTTCATCGAACTGCGCCTGCGTCGCCCCCGGGATTTTTGCCTTGAGGATCAGCTTCACCGCGGTGATCGCGAAACCACCCTCTACCTGATCAAGGGTCACTTCAGCTTGAGTGTCGATGCTTTCAGCCGTCAGGCCCGCATCGCCGAGAATCATCGAGAACGCCATGGAGAAACAACCGGCATGTGCAGCGCCGATCAGTTCCTCCGGGTTGGTGCCTTTACCGCCCTCGAAGCGGGCCTTGAAGCCGTAGGGTGCTTCTCTGAGGACACCGGTTTCGGTGGAAATCGAGCCGATGCCGGTTTTCAGATCGCCTGCCCAATGTGCGGATGCTTTCTTCACGATAGCCATGTCTGCCTCCTCAAGATCTGACGCGGAAACGCCGCGCCGTCGTGGTTTTGCTTGCAAGGCTTCTGAGGATAGACGTCGGAACAAAGTTCAGCCCGGGTGAATCGTTGACTTTTTTAGTAGGAAATTTCATCGCTGCTATTGAAACTCGGGTATATGCCCTCATTGCACAAAACACGCTTATGGATTTGGCAGGTTTTCGTTTGCAAGAAAAACCTGCCTCCTCACTCGGAGACGCAGGTTTATGAAGCAACTGTCCGACGTAAAATTTTCCACCCTCGATCTGGTGCCCGTGCGCGAGAACGGCAGCCCGGCGCAATCGCTGCGCAACTCGCTGGATTTGGCGCAGTATGTCGAGAAGTTCGGCTACACGCGGTTTTGGGTGGCGGAACACCACAACATGGACGGCATCGCCAGCTCGGCGACGTCAGTGCTGCTCGGTTATCTGGCGGGCGGCACGTCGACCATTCGTGTCGGCTCCGGCGGCGTGATGCTGCCCAATCACGCGCCGCTGGTGATCGCCGAGCAGTTCGGCACGCTGGAAAGTCTGTATCCGGGCCGGATCGACCTCGGCCTGGGGCGCGCGCCGGGGTCCGACCAGATGACCGCCCGTGCCTTGCGCCGTGAACGCTCCGGCAGCGCTGACGATTTCCCCGAAGACGTTGCCGAACTAGTTCGCTACCTTGGCCCGCGCACGCCGGATCAGCGGGTGATCGCGATGCCGGGCACCGGCACCAATGTGCCGATCTGGTTGCTCGGTTCCAGTCTGTTCAGTGCGCAACTGGCCGGTGAGCGCGGTTTGCCGTACGCGTTCGCCTCGCACTTCGCCCCGCGCTTCATGCACGAGGCGATTCGCGTTTATCGCAATCACTTCAAGCCGTCGGCGGTGCTCGACAAACCGTACGTGATGCTCGGTGTGCCGCTGGTGGCGGCGGATACCGATGAACAGGCCGACTACCTGGCGACGTCGGTGTACCAGCGCATTCTGGCGCTGATGCGTGGGCAGAGCCTGGTGCAGCGTCCGCCGGTGAAAACCATGGACGGTTTGTGGCTACCGCATGAGCGCGAGGCGGTGGGGGATTTTCTTGGGCTGGCGATGGTGGGTAGCCCTCAGAAGATTCGCGCCAAGCTGGAAGTGCTGGTTGAGCAGACTCAGGCGGATGAGCTGATTTTTACCAGTGATTTGTATGAGCATGCTGATCGGGTGCATTCGTACGAACTGCTCGCGCAGGTCATGAAGGGCTGAAAAGCCGAAAGGCACCCTCACCCTAGCCCTCCCGAAACGTCGGACCGCCCGGAGGGAGAGGGGACTGATTGAGGTGTTCTTGCGCTCGACATCGACCTGTAAAATCGAGTCGTACTCAGATTCTGAACAACCCCGATCTGCTCCCTTTCCCCCTCGCCCCCTTGGGGGAGAGGGCTGGGGTGAGGGGGTTCGATTTCAAACCCACCAAAAATCCCAGATCCCGGACACAAAAAAGCCGACGCCTTCACGTCGGCTTTTGTATTTCAGGCGCAATCAACCGCGCTTGTAGACGATTTCCTTGGAGCCACCTTCGCAGGTGCCAACGACTTTGCCGCCATTAGCGGCCTTGTCGACAATCTCCAGCGAATACCCGGAAACGCCCTTGGCATCCAGCTTCGCCGCAATCTCGCTTTTCAGCTCTTCACAAGGCTTACCGGCAGCAAACGCACCACCCGCAAGGCTCAACAAACCTACTGCCAACATGAACTTCTTCATCGGTCGCACTCCCTGGTCGGATTAAAAGAGGCGGGCATCAGGTCATCCACCTGATGCAGCCACCCTGTAGCGCTTTGCCATTCCTATGGCACTCGGCCAGCGCGCAAGTTCAGAAGACTAGACCAAACTCAGCTACTGGCAATGCGGAAGCCGACTTTTAGCGTTACTTGAAAATGCGCAGCCTTGCCGTCCTTGATGTGGCCACGGGTGTCGACCACTTCAAACCACTCAAGATGCTTGATGCTCTTGTTGGCTTCGGCCAGCGCGTTGTTGATGGCGTCTTCGATGCTGCTGGCGGACGAACCGACCAGCTCGACTTTTTTGTACGTGTGATGGTCACTCATGGCGATCTCCTTGGCGTGTGGATTTGAGACTAGCAGTGAATCTGCACTGTTGATTTCGGCGACTCAAAGCAGGCGAAGTTCAGATTTTCTGCACTTTCTCAAACCGCTGAAGTCCCAACCAACACACGCCACTCATCACCAATGCAGGAGAGCCACCATGGCCAACACCTCTTTACGTAAAGCCTCGTTGCAAAGCATGGAAGCCGAGATCGAGAGTCTGCTCAAGTCGTTGGAAAGCCTGAAGGACGACGCTTCGGACGAGTCGCGCAAAACCCTCAAGGCGCTGAAAAGCAATGCCGAAAGCGCGCTGAAACATTCGCGCCACCTGCTCAGCGATGCCTATGAAGAAGTCAAAGTGAAAACCCGCGAAACCGGGATCGCCACCCGTGATTACGCGCAAGAACATCCGTGGACGACCGCCGGTGTCGCGGTCGGTGCAATCGGTCTGCTCGCCGCTTACTTGCTGTTCAAGCGCGGCGAGTGATCGCTCTGGCGCAGCTCATTTTTGAGCCATTGCGCCAGTTGCCGGGCGCGTCCATCAGCGGCGCGCTTGGGTAGCCACAACGCCAGTTGCGCCGGGGTTTCACAAAAACCCCACGGCGCAACCAGGCGACCGGCCTTCAAATCTTCCGTCACCAGCGGCTCCGGCGCGATGGCCACGCCAAGGCCTGCCACTGCTGCTTCCAGCAAGTAATACAAATGCTCGAAACCTTGCCCTAACTTCAGCGCTTTTGCGTCGAGGTGGTTTTGCTGTGCCCAACTCGGCCAGGCCTGAGGGCGCGAGGTGGTGTGCAGCAACGGCTCATTGAGCAGCGCCGAGGCAGGAGCGGCCTGCAAACGTCGATAACCGCTGAACAGCGGACTCATCACCGGGCCGATACGTTCTGCGGCCAATTCATAGACCTGCATGTCCGCCGGCCATGGCGGCTCGGCGAACACCAGCAAAGCATCCAGCCCCGGACGTCGTGGATCGAGATCGCCTTCGCCCGCCGACAGGTGCAAGCGCAGATCCGGCAGATCTGCATTCAACCGGCCCAGACGCGGAATGAACCAGCGCGCCAACAAGCTTCCGGAGCAGCCGAGTACAAACGGGGCATCGGCTGTACTTTGGGTGAGCTCGGCACAAACACTGCGCAAGCGATCAAACGCCTCGCCGCTGGCATCGCGCAACCGCACACCGGCATCTGTGAGTTTCAAGCCGCGTCCGTCCTTGACGAACAAGCTGACGCCGAGGTGCTCTTCCAGCACCTTGAGCTGACGACTGACCGCGCCATGGGTGACGTGCAACTGCTCGGCAGCCTGACTGACGCTGTTCAGTCGGGCTGTGGCTTCGAAGGCGCGTAAAGCGTTCAGCGGGGGAAGGTCATGGCTCATGATATCTGTGAGTTTTCCTGACAGGTTGTGGCGATCTTATCGGTTTTCAGCCTGGAAGGTCAGGGGTAGAGTGGTCGTCATTGTCTTTTGACCCGAATTCACCTGGAGCGACTCATGACCCAGACTTCGAACACCTCTGATCTGCGTAACGGCCCGGACGATAACGGCCTGTTCGGCTCGTTCGGTGGCCGCTACGTGGCGGAAACCCTGATGCCGTTGATCCTCGATCTGGCCCGCGAATACGAAACGGCCAAGGAAGATCCGGCGTTCAAAGAAGAATTGGCCTACTTCCAGCGCGACTACGTCGGACGTCCGAGCCCGCTATATTTCGCCGAACGCCTGACCGAGTTCTGCGGCGGCGCGAAGATTTATCTCAAGCGCGAAGAGCTGAACCACACGGGCGCGCACAAGATCAACAACTGCATCGGCCAGATCCTGCTGGCGCGGCGCATGGGCAAGAAACGCATCATCGCCGAGACCGGCGCCGGCATGCACGGTGTGGCCACTGCCACCGTCGCCGCACGCTTCGGTCTGGACTGCGTGATCTACATGGGCACCACTGACATCGAACGTCAGCAGGCCAACGTCTTCCGCATGAAGCTGCTGGGCGCTGAAGTGATTCCGGTGGTTGCCGGCACCGGCACCCTGAAAGATGCGATGAACGAAGCGCTGCGTGACTGGGTGACCAATGTCGACAGCACCTTCTACCTGATCGGCACCGTGGCCGGCCCGCACCCGTACCCGGCGATGGTTCGCGACTTCCAGGCTGTGATCGGCAAGGAAACCCGTGATCAGTTGCAGGCTCAGGAAGGTCGTTTGCCGGACAGCCTGGTGGCGTGCATCGGTGGCGGTTCCAATGCGATGGGCCTGTTCCACCCGTTCCTCGACGACAAGAGCGTGGAAATCATCGGCGTTGAAGCCGCCGGTTACGGCATCGAAACCGGCAAGCACGCGGCGAGCCTGAACGGCGGCGTTCCGGGTGTACTGCACGGCAACCGTACTTTCCTGCTGCAGGACGACGATGGCCAGATCATCGACGCCCATTCGATTTCCGCCGGCCTCGACTATCCAGGCATCGGCCCGGAACACGCGTGGTTGCATGACATCGGCCGTGTTCAGTACACCTCGGTGACTGACGACGAAGCCCTCGACGCGTTCCACAAATGCTGCCGCCTGGAAGGGATCATTCCTGCCCTGGAAAGCGCCCACGCTCTGGCTGAGGTTTTCAAACGTGCACCGAAGCTGCCGAAGGACCATCTGATGGTGGTCAACCTCTCCGGCCGTGGCGACAAAGACATGCAGACCGTCATGCATCACATGGAACAGTCCCAGCAGGAGAAACACTGATGAGCCGCCTGCAAACGCGTTTTGCCGACCTCAAGGAACAGAACCGCGCCGCGCTGGTGACCTTCGTCACCGCCGGTGATCCGGACTACGACACTTCGCTGGCTATCCTCAAAGGCTTGCCGGGCGCGGGTGCCGACGTGATCGAACTGGGCATGCCGTTCACCGATCCGATGGCCGACGGCCCGGCGATTCAACTGGCGAACATCCGTGCCTTGGGCGCCAAGCAGAACCTGGTGAAAACCCTGCAAATGGTTCGCGAGTTCCGTGAAGGCAACAGCGACACGCCGCTGGTGTTGATGGGCTACTTCAATCCGATCCACATGTACGGTGTGCCCCGCTTCATTGCTGAGGCGAAAGAGGCCGGCGTCGATGGCCTGATCGTGGTCGACATGCCGCCTGAGCACAACGCCGAGCTGTGCGACCCGGCGCAGGCTGCCGGTCTGGACTTCATCCGTTTGACCACGCCAACCACTGACGACGCGCGTCTGCCGAAGGTGCTCAATGGCAGCTCCGGTTTCGTTTACTACGTGTCGGTGGCCGGTGTGACTGGTGCTGGTGCTGCAACGCTGGAGCACGTCGAAGAGGCGGTAACCCGTCTGCGTCGGCATACCGATCTGCCGATCAGCATCGGTTTCGGCATCCGCACGCCGGAGCAGGCAGCGGCCATCGCGCGTCTGGCTGACGGTGTGGTGGTGGGGTCGGCGTTGATCGATCACATCGCCAATGCAACTACGCCAGCGCAGGCTGTCGACGGCGTGTTGAGCCTGTGCTCGGCGCTGTCCGAAGGCGTGCGTAAGGCCCGCGTCAGCTAAAGGTAAAGTTCCTGATACAGAGGAATTAGCACCTCGCGGCACAGACTAAACAAGCAAGACCGAGGGCTTCAGAACATCGTTCTGCAGCCCTTTTTGCTGTTTGTGCCGTGAGGAAAGACCCGATGAAAATGCCGAAACGTCTGATGGCCGGACTGGGCGTGCTGTTGATCAGTGCGACACCGCTGCTGGCCAGCGCCGATCAGCGCGATGATCACGACCACGGCGGCCCGCAGCAGGGCCAGTACGACAACCATGGTAATGATCATCGCGACGATCATCGTGTCCCGCCCAACGATCACCGTGGCGGCCCGCCTCCACGCGATTTTGGCCCGGTGCGCCAGACCATTCGTGACAATCATGGCTACTTCGTACGCGGCGCACCGCCGCCGCCGGGGATTCATCTGGAGCGTGGCCGGCCGTTGCCGCACGGCTATTACGGCGAGCGTCTGGATAACCGCGCGTTAGGTCGTTTGCCGGTGTATCCGGGCTACGAATGGCGCCGGGCGGGAGGCGATATTGTGCTGATCGCGGTGGGCAGCGGGATCGTCTACGAAATTCTCGATGGCGTTTTGTATTGATTCGCAGGCAATAAAAAAGACCGCAGCCAATGGCTGCGGTCTTTTTTTCAGGGGAGTTCCAGTCCGCCCGAGGCTTTGTGCAATTTGCGCAGATGCGCGCCAATCTGCTTCACATTCTCCTCGCTGGCGGCAATCTCGGCAGCGCGCTTGGGCTCCAGCAACTTACGCACTTCGGCGTCGAGATCGCCTGACAGAGCGAGCAACTTCTTCTGCCGCTGACTGCTCTCCGCTTCCAGTCGCGTGAACTCGGTCGGCTGCGGCAGTCCGTAACCCTTGGCGTCGAGCAATTCTGCCGGTCGGCTGAGGAACCCGCTATTGGCGAGGATTTCCTGCAAGGTCGCATTGGCCTTGTCCATGCCGCCGTTTTCCAGTTCGCGAGCGCCGAGGTAACGCTGCTTGACCTCGTCCTGCGCCAGCAGCAATTGGCGGCGATAGCTGGCTTGCTCCAGCAACAGCAGCGCGGCGCTGGTGCGCAAATCTGCACGTTCGAACCACTCACGGCGTTCTTCGGCTGTCAGCGAAAGCCATTCCTCGACGGTGTTCTGCTTGATCGGTAATTGCTTTTTCAGCACATCGAACATCGCCTGGTAGCGATCGCGGAACGAGTCGAAGCGATAACCCAGACGCAACGCTTCTTTCGGATCATCCAGCACACTGGTGTCCGCCAGACCACGGCCCTTCATCACTTCCAGCAAGCCGTTGGGCATGATGCTGTCGAGGCCCACGAACTGCGTGTTGTTGCTGCCGCTGCGCAATAGCTTCAGGCCTTCTACCGCGCAGTTGTTGGACAGGAAGAAGTAGTTGCCATCGTAGCTCCAGTGCATTTCGGCGGCGTGTTCGACCACGCCTTCGATCTCGTCGCGGGACAGGTTCAGTGGCACCGAGGCGAGGCTGCGCAGTTCGGTCTTGGTGTATTCGTCGATGACCTGCGCCAATGGCAGGACGAACAGCCGTGATGGGTATTTGCCGACCAGTCCGTCCCAGCTCGACAGTTGCACATCGCCGACGAACGCGCGATACGACAACACGAGATGTTGATCCAGATCGAGCCGGCAATCCGGCCCGCGCGGGCGGCCCGGTGCGCAGATCACCAGACGCAACATACTGTGGCCCCAGCGGCTGACCCAGTTCTGATTGGCCTCGGCCAGCAGGTAGTCGACGGCGTAAACCCGTTCCGGATCGACTTGCCCTAAAGGTTGCTTGGCGAAATCGTTGCCCGCGTTCAAAAACGCGAAGGTCTTGCTGCAGGTGTCCTTGGCTGGCGGCGCCCAGCCGAAGTGTTGCTGGTAATAGCGATACAGCGCCGGACGACGGCAGGCATAGCTCGGGTCGAGGAGGAAATACTCCATGTTGACTGCGACGAACTCTTTCGGGCTGGAGATTTCGTACAGATCCGGGCTGCGGGCGATCTGCCGGTTGTGTTGTTCGCGTTCACCACGACGACCTACGTATTGCTGCCAACCGGCGAGGTCGAGCAGACGCGGATCATCGCTGAGGGTGAAGCGACGGCCGTTCTGGCCGCGACACTCGTCGGGAATGCCGATCAGCCCGGCGCTGTTGAAACGACGCGTGCAGCGCTGGATCAGTGTGCGTTCAGCATCTGGCCACAGGCGCGCACGATCATAAATATGGGTGATTTCATGCAGCACCGTGGCGAGCAGTTCCTGGCGCACAGTGCCGTGGGGGCGATTGGTTTTTTCTTTGGCCGCGCTGCCATCGGTCAGGCCGGCGAGCAGTTTGCGATTCAGATCGAGTTCGGAAACCAGCGTGGCCTGGCCGTAGGCATTGCCGGGCATGTCGTCGGTCCAGCCAACATCGATACGCCGATCCAGCCGCTCGATAAAACTCGGCGGCAGCTTTTGCATCGCCTCATCGATCAGCGCCTGGCTGGCCTGTTGTTGGGCAGGGCTCAGACCGTCGGTCTTGAGCCGCAATTGCAGGCCGGCGTGGGCACTGTTGCCAAGCAGCAACAACGCCCCGGCCAGCAGCCAGGCGCCGAGTGACTTCACAGTGCGAGGATGGCTTCGGCGAGTACCTGATCACTGGCGTCGCGCGCTTCCGGCACACGGGTGCGCAGGGTGTTCAGCGCAGCTTCCAGATGCGCGCCACGGATATCACCGTCAGTGGCGACGAAACTGGCAGCGTCATCGTGCGCTTCGCGGATGATTTTCGAATCGCGAATCGACGTGGTGGTGTCGGAAGTGAAATCGATGGTGCGCTGGGACGCACGAACGATGATGTTACTGGTGGCTACCAGGGTGTGCGCCTGGGCCACGTCGGCCAACAAAAACAGGCCAAGGGCGGCAGCAATCAGCGGGCTACGCATGGAACGACTCCGGAGGGGCAAGGATAACGGGGAACAGGATAACTATTGGACGAGAATTGCCTCTGCCAGTTCAAGGTCACTGACATGAAGTTTCGGCCGGGTTTTACGCAAATAATGCAGCGCGGATTCCAGACGAGCACCTCGCCATTCACCGTCACTGGCAACAAACGCGGCCGCGTCATCGCGGGCGGCGAGCAGTAGTTTACGGTCGAAAGGTGCGGAAGACACCATGCTGGTGGCGTAACCACTGACGACGGTGCCTTGGGTCGACGCATTGAAGGCATCAAAGGCATTGACCGGCGTCGCCCAGCAGGTGCTGAACAATACAGAGGGGATCAGTAGATTTGAAAGAAAGCGCATCGGACTCGGTAATTTCTGGTGAGCCCAAAGGCTAGCGCAATGCCCGGGCCAGAGCCAGCGCCGAAACATCGGGACACGCCCGGCGTGTCCCGAACCGTGTCTGTCGCTTAGATCGTCAGAATAGCTTGAGCCAGCTGTGCGTCAGTGGCTTGCAGTTGTGGCGCCTGGTGACGGATGTGATCCAGTGCGCTTTCCAGTTTCACCCCACGGATTTCGCCTTCGCTGGCGACGAAGCTGGCGGCGTCGTCCCGGGCAGCCAGAACGATTTTGTCGTCACGGAAGGACGAGGAGACGTCGGAAGTTGCGTCGGACGAAGACTTCAGTGCACCGACAACGGCGTCGGTGGTGACAATGAAGCTGGTGGCGCTGGCGTTGGCAGCCACGGCCAGCAGGGCGGCAGCGCTGAGCAGACGAAGACGAAGACGGGACATGGGGTAACTCCTGTGGATAAACCGTATTGAGAGGTGGCTCGGTATCTGAGGAGTCAGACGCCAGTGACACAGCATTCGCCACGTTCTGCGTGGATATTAGGCGCAGATACGCTCGCCAAACCAGCATCCAGACGAAAAACGGTAGGAGCTGCCGAAGGCTGCGATCTTTTGCTTTGGATTTTCAAGATCAAACGATCGCAGCCTTTGGCACCTCCAACAATTGTAATGGTATGATTTAGAATTATTTGAACTGTACTGGTATTGCTTTTCAAGAGCTAAAACGACAAAACCCGTCGTGGTTTCCCACGACGGGTTTTGTTTGTTCAATTCGGGTTGCTGGCGGTGGGTCTAACGACCAGAGCCAGCGACGCTACTTAGCGCCAGAACGGCTTGCTCAGCTCTTCGTAGCGTTGTGCTTCGCTGATACCGGCGTCAGCCAGCAGACGCGAATCCAGACGAGCCAGTTGATGGCGGCTGGAGATGCGGCGCTGCCACAACATCAGGTTGGCGATAACGCGCAGAGGCAGGGAAGCCTGGGTGTTTACAGCTTTGTCTTCGAAGAACAGTTCGGAACTGAGTGTACGTTCCATGGTTGACATCCTTCCGCTTGTGGCGGGATCAGGTAGTGGTTTGACTGGTGCCCATGATCCTCTCGTTTGCCAAGTCTCTCTAGATACAGTTCAACTGTATTGTGAGTGACCAGTTAACTGTTTATAGGGGGTGTACGGGTCAAAATTGAGCAAACTGTACCTGTCCGCACTTAAGTGGTGCGTTTTCGCTCATTTGCGTTGAAAGGGTAGGCAAATGCTGTAGGAAATGACCAGTACAGCAGTACAGTTTTTGTAAGGTGGGAGGCTTGCGAAAGTCCGCTGAGGCAAACTGTGTTTGCATCAGCGGAATATCTGTGTGAATTACACGGCGAGCATGCGCCCGGTTTCTTCCAGATTCATGTGCCAGCTCAAGGCTTCGCGCAGGATGTGCGGTGTGTGACCACCGATTGCACAGGCTGCCGTGAAGTAATCGTTCAGTGCCTGGCGGAAGTCTGGGTGCACGCAGTTATCAATGATGACTCGCGCACGCTCCCGAGGCGCCAGGCCGCGCAAGTCGGCCAGCCCGACTTCGGTCACCAGAATGTCGACGTCATGCTCGGTGTGGTCAACGTGGCTGACCATCGGCACTACGCTGGAAATCGCGCCGCCCTTGGCGATCGACTTGGTCACGAACACCGCCAGATGCGCGTTGCGTGCGAAGTCACCGGAACCGCCGATGCCGTTCATCATCCGCGTGCCGCAGACGTGAGTGGAGTTGACGTTGCCGTAGATGTCGAACTCCAGCGCCGTGTTAATGCCGATGATGCCCAAGCGACGGACCACTTCCGGGTGGTTGGAGATCTCTTGCGGACGCAGCACCAACTTGTCCTTGTACTTCTCCAGATTGCCGAACACATCGCTGTTGCGCCGCTCCGACAGGGTGATCGAGCTGCCCGAAGCGAAGCTCAGCTTGCCCGCATCGATCAGGTCGAAGGTCGAATCCTGCAGCACTTCGGAGTACATGGTCAGGTCTTCGAACGGCGAATCGATCAGGCCGCACATCACCGCGTTGGCAATGTTGCCGATCCCGGCCTGCAACGGGCCGAGCTTGTTGGTCATGCGCCCGGCGTCGACCTCCTGCTTGAAGAAGGTGATCAGGTGCTCGGCGATGGCGTTGGTATCGACGTCCGGCGTTGACACGGTGGACGGCGAATCCGACTGTTGGGTGATGACGATGGCGACAATTTTCTCCGGCGGGATCGGAATTGCTGTGCTGCCGATGCGGTCGTCGACTTTTACCAGCGGGATCGGCGTGCGCGTCGGGCGGTACGTCGGGATATAGATGTCGTGCAGGCCTTCGAGGTTGGCGTTGTGCGCCAGATTGATCTCGACAATCACCTGTTTGGCGAAAATCGCGAAGCTCGCCGAGTTGCCCACCGAAGTGGTCGGAACGATGTGGCCCTGTTCGGTGATGGCCACGGCTTCGATGACCGCGATGTCCGGCAGCTTCAATTGCTGGTTGCGCAGTTGCTCGACGGTTTCCGACAGATGCTGGTCGATGAACATCACCTGGCCGGCATTGATTGCCTTGCGCAAGGTGCTGTCGACCTGGAACGGCATGCGTCGCGACAGTACGCCGGCTTCGGTCAGTTGCTTGTCGAGGTCGTTGCCCAGGCTGGCGCCAGTCATCAGGCTGATCTTCAGCGGCGTGACCTTGGCGCGCTCGGCCAGTGCGTGAGGGACGGCTTTGGCTTCGCCGGCGCGGGTGAAACCGCTCATGCCGACGGTCATGCCGTCCTCAATCAGAGCGGCTGCGTCGGCGGCGCTCATCACTTTGTCCAACAACGAAGGCAGGCGAATACGGTCACGGTACATGGATTATTATCTCGGGAAGCGAGTAGCAGGATGCGCAGTCTAGTGAATTTGACGGGCGCCTGTCCCGCTACCAAGGTCGCAAACGAGGCGTCTATTCAGCGGGTTTCAAGTAAAACACCGTTACTGGATCTGCAACAACGCGGCAAATTGTCCGACTGTTTGCGCAAACAAAAACGCCCCGACAGGTCGGGGCGTTCCGTGTTGCAGCGGAGGTGTTACTCGACCGCTTTGACCATGTCTTCGATGACTTTCTTCGCGTCGCCGAAGACCATCATGGTCTTGTCCAGGTAGAACAGTTCGTTGTCCAGACCGGCATAGCCGCTGGCCATCGAGCGCTTGTTGACGATGATGGTCTTGGCCTTGAACGCTTCGAGAATCGGCATGCCGGCAATCGGCGATTTCGGGTCGTTCTTCGCCGCCGGGTTGACCACATCGTTCGCGCCGAGCACCAGCACCACGTCGGCCTGGCCGAACTCGGAGTTGATGTCTTCCATCTCGAACACCTGATCGTAAGGCACTTCGGCCTCGGCGAGCAGAACGTTCATGTGGCCTGGCATACGACCGGCAACCGGGTGAATCGCGTACTTCACGGTCACGCCACGGTGGGTCAGCTTCTCGGTCAGTTCCTTCAGCGCGTGCTGTGCACGGGCTACCGCCAAGCCGTAACCCGGCACGATGATCACGGTATCGGCGTTGGTCAGCAGGAAGGTTGCGTCGTCAGCCGAACCGGACTTCACCGGACGGGCTTCTTTCGCACCGGCAGGACCAGCATCTGCCGTGTTGCCGAAACCGCCGAGCAGTACATTAAAGAAGGAACGGTTCATCGCCTTGCACATGATGTACGAGAGGATCGCGCCGCTCGAACCCACCAGGGAACCGGCAATGATCAGCATCGAGTTGTTCAGCGAGAAGCCGATACCCGCTGCCGCCCAGCCCGAATAGCTGTTGAGCATCGACACCACGACTGGCATGTCGGCGCCGCCGATCGGGATGATGATCAGCACGCCCATCACGAACGCCAGCGCCAGCATCAGCGCGAACGCCGTGAGGTTGCCGGTGAACATGAAGGTCAGGCCGAGAGCCAGTGTCGCCAAGCCCAGCACAGCATTCAGCTTGTGCTGACCGGCAAACTGTACCGGTGCGCCCTGGAACAGGCGGAACTTGTACTTGCCCGACAGCTTGCCGAACGCGATCACCGAACCGGAGAAGGTGATCGCACCGATCGCGGCACCGAGGAACAGCTCCAGACGGTTGCCCGTTGGAATCGAATCACCCAGCTGTTTAACGATACCCAGCGATTGCGGCTCAACCACGGCGGCGATGGCAATGAACACCGCTGCCAGACCGATCATGCTGTGCATGAAGGCGACCAGTTCCGGCATCTTGGTCATTTCAACGCGTTTGGCCATGATCGAACCGGCCGTACCGCCAACCAACAGGCCGACGATCACGTAACCGATACCGGCAGTCGCGAGCTCAGCGCCCAACTTATAGATGAGACCCACGGTGGTCAGGATCGCCAACGCCATGCCGAGCATGCCAAACAGGTTGCCGCGTCGCGAGGTAGTCGGGTGCGACAGACCTTTGAGGGCCTGGATAAAGCAGATCGACGCGATCAGGTAGAGCGTCGTGACGAGATTCATGCTCATTACTTCGGCGCCTCTTCTTTTACTTTCGGGGCTTTCTTCTTGAACATCTCAAGCATGCGGCGGGTCACCAGGAAGCCACCGAACACGTTGACCGCAGCCAGCGCCACAGCAAGGGTGCCCATGGTTTTGCCCAGTGGCGTGACGGTCAGCGCAGCGGCAAGCATGGCGCCGACGATCACGATCGCCGAGATGGCGTTGGTTACCGCCATCAAAGGTGTGTGCAGCGCAGGCGTAACGTTCCAGACCACGTGGTAACCGACGTAAATCGCCAGCACGAAGATGATCAGGTTGTAGATACCGGGGGAGATAAGCTCTTCCATCGTCTGAATCCCTGCTTAGGCGTTTTTGCGGATGACTTGGCCGTCGCGGCACATCAGGCACGCGGCGACGATGTCGTCTTCGAGGTTGACGTCGAACTGGCCTTCTTTGGTGAAGACCAGCTTGAGGAAGTCCAGCAGGTTGCGCGCATACAGTGCCGAAGCGTCTGCAGCGACTTCACCGGCCAGATTGGTCGGGCCGCAAATGGTCACGCCATTCTCGACCACGACCTGATCAGCCACGGTCAGCGGGCAGTTGCCGCCCTGAGCCGCCGCGAGGTCGATGACCACCGAGCCCGGCTTCATCTGCGCCACGGTGTCCGCGCTCAACAGCGTCGGTGCCTTGCGGCCCGGAATCAGCGCGGTGGTGATGACGATGTCAGCCTGCTTGGCGCGCTCGTGCACGGCCTGCGCCTGACGCTGCATCCAGCTCGCCGGCATTGGCCGCGCGTAACCACCGACACCGACGGCGCATTCGCGCTCTTCATCGGTCTCGTACGGCACGTCGACGAACTTGGCGCCGAGGGATTCGATCTGCTCTTTCACCGCCGGACGCACGTCAGACGCTTCGATCACCGCACCCAGACGTTTCGCCGTGGCAATCGCCTGCAACCCGGCCACACCGGCGCCGAGAATCAGCACGCGCGCCGCTTTCACGGTGCCCGCAGCAGTCATCAGCATCGGCATGAAGCGCGGATAGTGGTGAGCGGCCAGCAACACAGCCTTATAGCCGGCAATGTTCGCCTGCGACGACAACACATCGAGACTCTGCGCGCGCGAGGTGCGCGGCGCCGCTTCGAGGGCGAACGCGGTAATGCCGCACTCGGCCATCTTCGCGATGGTGTCGTTGTTGAACGGGTTGAGCATGCCCACCAGCACCGTACCGCGCTTGATCAGCGTCAGTTCGGCATCGCTTGGGGCGACCACTTTGAGAATCAGCTCGGCGTCAAACGCGTCATTGGCACTGCCAATGGTTGCGCCTGCCGCTTCATAGGCACTGTCGACCACACTGGCTTTAACGCCGGCGCCGGTTTGCACAGTGACCTTATGACCTTGGCTGATCAGCTTTTTAATGGTTTCCGGGGTTGCAGCAACCCGTGTTTCACCGGTCTGGGTTTCGAGAGGAACACCAATGTGCACGTCAAATCTCCTGCGTGATCTTATTGAGTAAACCCATGCACTACGGATGGTGCGACTGGGGCGGCCGATCAGCACGATCCCGCCAAATCAGGGCGGGGCGCGGCATTTTGCAGGCGAACTTTATGCCCTTCAAGGGATTATGACGGGTGACGGAAAATTAACTACAAGTCATGCCGTGACCGAATGTCGCAGATGACCGCCTGAATCCCTTGCAGGCCGTGCCTTGTAAGGATTCTGGCCGAATATGGAAAAATTTCTCATCGGTGGCGTGAATAGGCAGCAATGCGTCGTTGATGAAGGCTCAAAGCCACGTGGTCAGGCGCTTGTGGGACGTCTGTACGACTTTCGGATACAGTCGGTTGAATTGCGACAAATAGTTATATCTGTAGGGCTTTTATTTTCCTGACTACGGGGTTAGTTATCGCTGTAAGCCTTTATCCTTCTAGGCTGTAGCTGTTTGCCTGGTTCACCAGCCAGTCGCGGAATGCCCTGAGTGACGCTGATTCGACCTTTCGCTCGGGAATCATCAAGTAATAGGCCTTGATGCTTGAGAGTGCCTGCGGGTTGGCAATCACCAGGCGCTTCTCGGCCAGTTCACGCTGGATCAGGAACGGTGGAATCAGCGCAATGCCCATGTCGTGCATGGCGGCCTGGGCGAGCATGGAGAATAGCTCGTAGCGCGGACCTGTCATGTCGCGGGGGATATTCAGGTGTTGCGAGTTGAACCACTGACGCCAGGCGTAGGGCCGAGTGGTCTGCTGCAACAACGGTAGCTCGGCAATCTCTTCGGCTGTCAGATGCGCCTTGTTACCGAGTAGGGCAGGGCTGCACACCGGCATCGGATTCTCACCCATCAGTCTGTGGGATTCGGTACCCGACCAGTCGGCATCACCGAAATAGACCGCCGCGTCGAATTCGGTATCGGCAAACAGAAAGGGCCGCGTGCGGTTGGTCAGGTTGACCGTGACTTCCGGGTGCTTGAGCTGGAAATCCTTGAGACGCGGCAGCAGCCATTGCGTGCCGAAAGTAGGCACCACCGCGAGTTCGATCACATTGGTGCCTTGTTGGCCCATCACCGAGAGGGTGTCGCGCTCAACCGCATCAAGTTGCGTCGCGACCCGACGACTGTAGGAAAGCCCCGCTTCGGTCAGTTTCACTCCGCGTCGTGAGCGTCGGAACAGTTCTACGCTGAGGAACTCTTCAAGGCTGGCGATCTGTCGGCAAATCGCGCCTTGGGTGAGGGAAAGTTCTTCGGCTGCGCGGGTGAAGCTCTCGTGGCGCGCGGCGGCTTCGAAGCTGATCAGGGCGGTGGTGCTGGGGATTTTCCTGCGCATGTACGTCAACCTCACTAATGCGCCGCAGAAAAGGTATTTCGCGACGTTTCGGAGTGAGAAATTAGCACAACAGAATGCGAAATCCTCGTTTGCCGCGACGGCGAACCGCGCCTAGGATCAATGCCACGTTAATTCAGCCGATTTGCGAGGACACACTCATGGGCGCTAAAGCTAGCTTCAACTGGATCGATCCCCTGCTGCTGGATCAACAGCTCACCGAAGAAGAGCGCATGATCCGCGACACTGCCGAGCAATTCGCCCAACAGAGCCTCGCACCGCGTGTCCTCGAAGCCTTTCGTCACGAGAAAACTGATCCGGCGATCTTCCGCGAAATGGGTGAAGTCGGCCTGTTGGGCGCGACCATTCCTGAGCAGTACGGCGGCAGTGGCCTCAACTATGTCAGCTACGGCCTGATTGCTCGCGAAGTGGAGCGTGTCGACTCTGGCTATCGCTCGATGATGAGCGTGCAGTCCTCGCTGGTAATGGTGCCGATCAACGAATTCGGCACCGAAGCACAGAAACAGAAATACCTGCCGAAGCTGGCTTCTGGCGAATGGATCGGCTGCTTCGGTCTGACCGAGCCAAACCACGGTTCCGATCCTGGCGCGATGATTACCCGAGCCCGCAAAGTCGACGGCGGCTACAGCCTGACCGGCGCCAAGATGTGGATCACCAACAGCCCGATCGCCGACGTCTTCGTGGTCTGGGCCAAAGACGACGCCGGCGACATCCGTGGTTTCGTACTGGAGAAGGGCTGGAAAGGCCTGAGTGCTCCGGCGATTCACGGCAAGGTTGGTCTGCGGGCATCGATCACCGGTGAGATCGTCATGGACAACGTGTTCGTGCCGGAAGAGAACATCTTCCCGGACGTGCGTGGCTTGAAAGGCCCGTTCACCTGCCTCAACTCCGCGCGCTACGGCATCTCCTGGGGGGCTCTGGGCGCCGCCGAGTTCTGCTGGCACACCGCTCGCCAGTACACACTGGATCGTCAGCAGTTTGGTCGTCCATTGGCCGCTACTCAGTTGATCCAAAAGAAACTGGCTGACATGCAGACCGAGATCACGCTGGCCCTGCAAGGTTGCCTGCGCCTTGGGCGTATGAAGGATGAAGGCACGGCGGCGGTCGAAATCACTTCGATCATGAAGCGCAACTCCTGCGGCAAGTCGCTGGACATCGCCCGTATGGCGCGCGATATGTTGGGTGGTAACGGTATCTCCGACGAGTTCGGCGTGGCGCGTCACCTGGTCAACCTGGAAGTGGTGAATACCTATGAAGGTACTCATGACGTTCACGCGCTGATCCTTGGGCGTGCGCAAACCGGTCTGCAGGCGTTCTATTAATAGGAGAGCGACCATGGGCGCGCTGTCGCATCTGCGGGTACTGGATTTATCGCGAGTGTTGGCCGGGCCGTGGGCCGGGCAGATCCTCGCCGACCTTGGCGCCGAGGTGATCAAGGTCGAGCGCCCTGGTAATGGCGATGACACTCGCGCCTGGGGGCCGCCCTTCCTTAAAGACGCTTATGGCGAGAACACGTCAGAAGCGGCCTATTACCTGTCGGCCAACCGCAACAAGCAATCGGTGACCATCGACTTCACTCGCCCCGAGGGGCAGAAGCTGGTGCGCGAGCTCGCGGCGAAGTCGGACATTCTCATCGAGAACTTCAAGGTCGGTGGTCTGGCGGCTTATGGCTTGGACTATGAATCGCTGAAGGCGATCAATCCGAATTTGATCTATTGCTCGATTACCGGGTTCGGCCAGACGGGACCTTACGCCAAGCGCGCCGGTTATGACTTCATGATCCAGGGACTGGGCGGGCTGATGAGCCTGACTGGTCGGCCTGAGGGTGATGAGGGGGGCGGGCCGGTGAAGGTGGGTGTGGCATTGACGGATATTCTGACGGGGCTTTATTCGACCGTTGCGATTCTGGCGGCATTGGCTCATCGCGATCACGACGGTGGCGGACAGCACATCGATATGGCGTTGCTGGATGTGCAGGTTGCATGCCTGGCCAATCAAGCGATGAATTATCTGACCACGGGCAATGCGCCTAAGCGTCTGGGCAATGCGCATCCGAACATCGTGCCTTATCAGGACTTTCCTACGGCCGACGGCGACTTCATTCTTACCGTGGGTAACGACGGGCAGTTCCGCAAGTTTGCCGAAGTGGCGGGGCAGCCGCAGTGGGCCGACGATCCGCGCTTTACTACTAATAAGCTGCGCGTGGCGAACCGGGGAGTGTTGATTCCGCTGATTCGCCAGGCGACGGTCTTCAAGACGACCGCTGAGTGGGTTGCTCAACTGGAGCAAGCGGGTGTGCCATGCGGACCGATCAATGATCTGTCGCAGGTGTTTGAAGATCCGCAGGTGAAAGCTCGCGGCCTGGCGATAGAGCTGCCGCATGCGTTGGCGGGGATGGTGCCGCAGGTGGCCAGCCCTATCCGTTTGTCACAGACCCCGGTTGAGTATCGTCGCGCGCCACCTTTATTGGGTGAGCATACGCTGGAGGTTCTGCAGAGTGTGCTGGGCTTGGGCGCGGGTGCGGTGGCTGAGTTGAAGGCGGCTGGGGTGCTCTGACTATCCCTCTATATAGAGGGGACTGTGTTTCCTTCCTATATAGAGAGACCTTTGGTCGTTTTTTAACCAATCTACAAGTGATTGAAAGAAAAGCGAAATTAACGGTTGACGGCAGATCTCAGGTGTCTATAATTCGCCCCACTTCCGGCGCAGTCGAAACGGAAAACTCCTTGAGATTCAATGAGTTATGTAGGTTTCGGCGGTGGGTTGCT
>NZ_JBAQKH010000031.1:0-2690 GCF_049300855.1 Pseudomonas sp.
TTCTCGGTGACGAATCCGGACACTGACAGCGACGCCCCCGCGTAGGTCAGTGCCGACAGGCCGAGCGCCGCGAGCGCCCAGCGCCAGTCAGCGGCGCGCAGCGCGCTGCCGAGGCTGGCCTTGGCGAGTTCGCCCGCGAGCAGGTAGACGGCGACGACGCTGGCGACCAGGGTGACCAGGGTGCGCGGCCTGATGCGCTCTAGCTGCACCGGCACAACCTCGGCGTCGGGCACGGCCGCGAGCAGCACCTTGCGGACGGCGGGCAGGACGTCGCGCCGTCGGCGCAGCGCGTGCCTGGTGGAGCGGACGAGCGCGACCGGCTGGAGCAGCGCGAGGACGGTCACGAGTTCGTTTCCTTCGATCCGCTCCACCGCGAGCTGAGCGGATTTCTCCGGTCCCACGACCAGCGCCAGCTCGGCGATGAGCTGTGCCAGGTCCAGGCGCATCTGCAGGTCGCTCGCCGCCACGTCACCGTCGCCCGGGTCGAGCAGCATGACCCGGCCACCGGCCGTGAAGACGATGCGGTCGGCGGTGAGCCCGCGGTGCGCGACGTGGTGCGCGTGCAGCCGGGTCACCATGTCCCAGACGCGGCCAAGCTCCTTATCGGTGCACCCGGAGTTTCGCTGGGCGAGCGTGGTTCCCTCGCAGTGATCGTAGGCGAGCACGGCGGCGTCAGGTCCGACTCGCACCAGGGTATGCAGCCGGGGCGTGGGCACGCCCGCGTCCTCGGTCGCGTAGGTAAGCAAGGCGCGGCGCTCCACCGCACGGTCGAGCGAAAGCGGCGCGGTCCGCGACACCTGCCCCTGCACCCGGATCAAGCGGTACAGCTGGTAGAAGGTCCCCGCAGCCTGCCGGTCCCTGTCGAACACGACCGCGTCGAGCTTGCTGCCTTCGCGCGTGGTCACCGCGTAGTGCCGCGATCCCGGCGCATCGGCGCGCGGCTGGCGAACCCGCCGGATCGCGGTCACCGTCAGGTCCCTGTCGTGCCTGGCCCGCCCGATGCGCCTGGTGGACAGCGCCGCGCCGATCTCCCTGGCCGATGGACGCTGCGACGCCGACCCGGCACCGTACCTGACGGCCGTGCCGATGGCATAGCCCGCCAGCAGCGTAATCAGGATCGTGAGCACGCTTACGTGCGTCGTGGTCGACGCCGCGAGCTGGACGACAACGTACACGCCGATCGCCACGATCAGCGCGTTGCGCCAGCCAGGGCGTCCCGTCAGCCCGATCATCGTGACGAAGGCGACCAGGCCGACCAGATAGGGGTCAAGGGCATCGACGTGACTGGTGCCAGCGTGCGCCATGATGATCGCGTCGTAGAGCCGGGCGGCGGCGGGGCGCTCGAGCAGGATGTTGGCGACCTCGGCCGCGGCGCCGGCCAGTACCCCGGTCGCGAATGCCTCGACCAGACGGCGGACCTGGCGCCTGACGAGCTGGGTGGCGGCGAGGGCAAGCGGCAGTATCAGCAAGCCGAAGCGCGCGATCTGCGGGATATCGTTCGCCAGGGCATCGGGCAGTCGCCTGCTCGCGCCGACGATGTCGATCTCCGCCCCCGCCGTGGTCGCGCTCGCGGCGATCGCGGTCACGACCGCCGCGATGATGACAATGCAGGCAACGACGCAGCGCAGCGCGTCGGCCGGCTTCCGGATTCGGCGCTCCAGCTGATCGCTGACCTGGATCAGAGGGGGCTGCAACACGGGATGATCGTTTCTCCTGCCCCCTGTGCTTGATGGCTCTGCGAGCGCCGGCATAGCCGGACGCAAGTATTTCACGTGACCCCACGCGAAACGGCCCGGGTCACTGCTGACCCGGGCCGTTTCCCGTTCGCTACGCGAGCAGGCTGGACTTAGAAGTCCATGTCCCCGCCGCCACCCGGGGCAGCCGGCGGAGCAGCCTTCTCCGGCTTCTCCGCGATGACCGCCTCGGTGGTGAGGAACAGCGCCGCGATGGACGCCGCGTTCTGCAGCGCCGAGCGGGTGACCTTGGCCGGGTCGATGATGCCGGCCTTGAACATGTCGACGTACTCGCCCGTCGCCGCGTTCAGGCCCTGGCCCGGAGGCAGGGTCTTCACCTTCTCGACCACGACGCCGCCCTCAAGGCCGGCGTTGACCGCGATCTGCTTCAGCGGCGCCTCGACGGCAACGCGCACGATGTTCGCACCGGTCGCCTCGTCGCCCGCCAGGTCCAGCTTGTCGAAGGCGGGGATGGCAGACTGCAGCAGCGCGACGCCGCCGCCGGGAACGACACCCTCCTCGACCGCGGCCTTGGCGTTGCGCACCGCGTCCTCAATGCGGTGCTTGCGCTCCTTGAGCTCGACCTCGGTCGCCGCGCCCGCCTTGATGACGGCCACGCCGCCGGCCAGCTTGGCCAGCCGCTCCTGCAGCTTCTCGCGGTCGTAGTCGGAGTCGGTGTTGTCGATCTCGGTACGGATCTGGTTGACCCGGCCCGCGATCTGGTCCGCGTCGCCGGCACCGTCCACGATCGTGGTCTCGTCCTTGGTCACGACGATCTTGCGCGCGCGGCCGAGCACGTTCAGGTCGACGCTGTCCAGCTTGAGGCCGACCTCTTCGCTGATGACCTGGCCACCGGTGAGGATGGCGATGTCGCCAAGCATGGCCTTGCGTCGGTCGCCGAAGCCGGGCGCCTTCACCGCGACGGACCTGAACAGCCCGCGCATCTTGTTGACGACC
>NZ_JBAQKH010000032.1:0-79369 GCF_049300855.1 Pseudomonas sp.
GGGAGCGAGCTTGCTCGCGAAGGCGGGGAGTCAGTCAGCACATGTATTGACTGACACTACGCCTTCGCGAGCAAGCTCGCTCCCACAGTATTCTTCGGCTGACTATTGATCCGCAGTTTGCATCCCCGCGCGGGTCGGTTGACCCAACGCATGGGAGAAGAACCGCCCGGCCTCTGAGATGAGGTTGCGATGGATGTCCTCTCGATCCACGCCATCGGCATCGGTACACAACGCCGGCATGGCGCGAATCTGCTCTTCGTTGCACGGCGCCATGAACACGAAGTGCCCTGCCCCGGCCAACAATTTGAAATCCGGTGCGGTCGGCAGTTTGCGCGCCAGAGCCGCCGCATTCTTGTCGAAAGCCACCAGTTTGTCGCCATCGCCGCTGTAGAGCAGCACCGGCACATGCACGTCGGCCAGGGTGTGGCGGCCGAACTTCAGACTCAACGGCGCCATCAACAGCAAGGCGTGCACGCGTGGGTCAGCCACCGGTTGCAGGTCATCGCGATCGACGATCAGTTCACCCTGCGTGTTGCAGGCATCACGGTCATCCGGACGTTCCTGGCAATAACGCCGCAAGCGATCCAGGTCTGGCTGCGCGCCTGACAGAATCAACGCGGTCTCGCCGCCCGCCGAATAGCCGATCACGCCGACCTGATCGGCGTTGACGTAAGGCGCGAGCATGCGGTCGCCGAGGGTGGCGGTAATCGCTTCGGAAATCTGGATTGGCCGCCCGTAAAGATTGCTCAGGGTGCCGAGGCGGCTGTGGTCTTTGGAGTTGTCGCCGGGATGGATCACCGCAACCACGACAAAGCCTTTGCGCGCCAGGGAGGTGGCGAGGTCGTGCAAGGCCAGCGGCGTGCCGGTGTTGCCGTGCGAGAGCATCAGCATCGGAAAGCGGCCAATGGCGACTTTGGTGTCTTCGCCGGCTTCCACCGAATAGCCTTCGAGCAGGCTCATGTGCTCACGATCGCTGGACGGATAGAAGGCGATGGCGCGCATCGGTTGCAGGTCGAGCGGATCGAGGAAGGTCATCTCGTGATAACCGACGCTCCACACCGGATGCCGCCCAGGCGCAGCCTGCACTGAATTCAGGCTGCCAAGCAGGCAAATCAGTAACGCTGCACAAAGACGCATCATGGGATGCCCCACCCTGTTGTTACTCAATCGAGAGATCCGTTGCCTTGCGGGCCAGAAATGCCGGGGATTCGGCGTTTCGGTACGACACTGCACTCAGACGCTGATCGTGTGACTGCATAACCCGGGCCAGATTATGTAACAGTCAGAAACAAAAAACTCCGTAACTGGCCCTTGCAGAACCAGAATACAGAGTTTTTTGAGCGTTACCTGAACATCAGCTGTTCTTTACGCAAGCCTTACGCAGCGGCAAACAGTTGCTCGCTGATTTTCGCTTGAGCAGCGGTCATCGCGTTGTTGCGCACTTCGTCACCATACGCCAGGCCTTCAGCACGAACGATTTCGATGTCGGTGATGCCGAGGAAGCCCAGTACCAGCTTCAGATATTCTTCGTGAGCGATGCCGCTGGCCTGACCGGCATGGATGCCACCGGAGGTCGACACGATCACCACTTTTTTGCCACCGCACAGACCTTCAGGGCCGGCTTCGGTGTAACGGAAGGTCTGACCGGCAACGGCTACGCGGTCGATCCACGCCTTGAGTTGGGTCGGTACGGTGAAGTTGTACATCGGCGCAGCGATCACCACGGCGTCGGCAGCAATGAATTCGGCCAGGGTCGAAGCGCTCAGTTCGGCTTCGTGCTGTTGTGCGGCGTTGCGCAGTTCAGCGGTGGTGCCGGCGGCGACCAGAGTGGTCGACGAGAAGTGGCTGATGGCATCAGCGGCCAGATCGCGGTAAGTGACCACGGCGCTTGGCTCGGCGGTCTGCCAGGCTTTGACGACTTGGCTGCTCAACTGACGGGAAGCCGAATTGTCGCCCAGAATGCTCGAATCGATATGCAGCAGTTTCATGTGGAATCTCCTGGAAGGAATCGCCGGTGGCGACGGAATGGAGACAATCCTACGGAAGAAACCAATGGATGATTAGCCGCCGACAATGCGATAGTTCGTCCCACTGATAGAACAGTTGGAGCGCCATGCAAGATCTCAACGATCTCTACTATTTCGCCAAAGTGGTCGAGGCCGGCGGTTTCGCTGCGGCTGGCCGCTTGCTGGGCATACCCAAATCGCGCTTGTCCCGACGCATTGCCGAGCTGGAAGAACGCCTCGGCGCGCGGCTGCTGCAACGCACCACGCGTCAATTGAACCTCACAGCCGTTGGCGAACGCTATCTACGTCACTGCCAGGCGATGCTGCTGGAAGCGGAAATGGCCGATGAAGCGGTCGCCAGCATGTCCAGTGAACCGCGAGGACGCCTGCGGGTGTCCTGCCCGACCGGACTGGCTCGGGAAATGTTGCCGTGGGTCATCAGCGAATTTCTCGGCAAGTTTCCGCAGGTGCAATTGGAGGTGGTGCTGCTCAATCGCCGGGTCGATCTGGTCGCCGAAGGCTTCGATGTGGCGCTGCGCGTGCGTGAACTGGGCGACGAAGACCCGTTACTGGTCACCCGGCGCCTGCGTCAGGCGCAAATGGTCGTGGTCGCCAGCCCGGATTTTGTACAGGGCCAGTCGATCAACCATCCGCAAGACCTGAAAAATCTGCCGGTGCTCGGCGCACTGGAACCTGATCGCATGGTGCATGTGCGCTTGCTTGATGAGCAGGGTGAAAGCTTCGAGTTGAACATGGAAGCACGCCTGGGCATCGATGACTTTATTGTGCGCAAAGCCTGCGTGCTGGCCGGTCAGGGTTTTACCTTGCTGCCGATGATGTACTGCGAAGAAGAACTGAGAAACGGCACGCTGGTGCAATTGCTGCCAGAGTGGTCGCTGCCCGGCGGCTGGCTGCAAGCGGTGTATCCGCACCGACGCGGGGTGATGCCGGCGGTGCGCGCGTGGATCGATCACCTGGTCGAGTCGTTCAATGCCTGTGGAGAGCGGTTGTTATGAGCAAAGGGAAGATGAGCGAAGCCGACGTCGCGGCGTTCTGCCTGGCATTGCCCGGTGCACGAGAGGATTACAAATGGGGCGGCGTGCGGGTGTTTTCGATTGCCGGCAACAAGATGTTTGCGCTGCAGGGTTTGCGCGGCGATTCGCTGGCGTTCAAGGTCGACAAGGATCTGTTTCTCGGCCATTGCGACCGCCCGGGGATTCACCCGGCGCCGTATCTGGCGCGGGCACAGTGGATCATCATGCACCCGCCCTACCCGCTGGGTGCCGAAGAGTTGCAGGGTTTGTTGCAGCGCTCGCATCAGCTAGTGGTAAGCAAACTGCCAAAGAAAACCCAAATCGGTTTCTTGCTGTAAACCCGATCCCTGTAGGAGGGAATTGCGGTGCGGTTTAAAACAGGGTCAGCAAGTTCGAGCCGAGAAACAGCTGGTCGATCCAGAACACTTGATGCAGCAGCACAATCACCCAGAACAGAATCTGAAACGAGACCTTGCGCGTTTTGTGCCGGAACACCTGCTGGGCGATCAATGCGCCCGGCCAGCCGCCGGCCAGTTCCACAGCATGCAGGATATTCTCCGGGGTACGCCAGGCATCAGCGCGAGCCTTGCGCTTGTCGGCCCAGTACATGAAGAACGCCAGCACGCTGACGACGCCGTAAGCCGTTAGCGGCACCAACGAGATCCCGCGCAGCCACATCGACAGCGAGCCGAACAGCGGCAGCGCGCAGACGATCAGCAGAACCAGCAGTTTCAGCTTCAGATGCTGGATGTTGTTGCCGCCCGAAGGTCGTCCTTCGGGCCGGCGTGCGCGGGAGTCACTCATGGCTTGGCCGCCGCCCAGTCAACCCAGCCGAACTGCCAGGTCGCCAGAATCAGCAGACCAAACACAATCCGGTACCAGGCAAACACCGCATAGCTGTGGCTGGCGATGAACTTGAGCAGCCCGCGCACGGCGATCATGGCGAAGATGAACGCTGTGACGAAACCGATGGCGAACACCGGAAAATCCGCCGGGACGAACAAATGGCGGTACTTGAAGCCCGAGTAAACCGCCGCACCGACCATGGTCGGCATGGCCAGAAAGAACGAGAACTCGGTGGCGGTCTTGCGCGACAGGCCAAACAGCAGGCCGCCGATAATCGTCGAGCCGGAGCGCGAGGTGCCGGGAATCATCGCCAGGCACTGCGCGAAGCCGACTTTCAGGGCGTCTTTCCAGGTGATCTCGTCGACTGTTTCGGCGTGCACCTCATGCTGACGCTTTTCCGCCCACAACATGATGATGCCGCCCACGACCAGCGCGGTCGCGACGGTAATCGGGTTAAACAGGTATTCGTGGATCAGGTCGGCAAAGATCACGCCCAGCACCACGGCGGGCAAGAACGCGATCAGCAGATTGGCGGTAAAGCGCCGTGCACTCGGCTGGGTCGGCAAGCCGATGACCACGTCGAGAATCTTGCGCCGAAACTCCCAGACCACCGCGAGAATCGCGCCGAGCTGGATGATGATATTGAACGCCATGGCCCGTTCGCCGCCGAAATTCAGCAAGTCGGCAACGATGATCTGGTGTCCTGTACTGGAAATGGGCAAAAACTCCGTCAGCCCCTCTACAACTCCTAGTATCAGTGCCTGCAAGGCCGTCCAAAGATCCATCAATCCCCCAAAGAGCGATGCGCGCCGGCATGCCCCGATAGTATTTTTTTACGTTCACTGCGATCAGCGTAGCTGGTTATGGCTGTACCGATTCCGCACGCACAGGATCCACACGAAACGGTCAAAATTCCGTGAAATATCAATTTGGATTCAGGTTTTCACGCGCGGGGCCGAAATCCTAACAGACACGCCTTAATAGCGCTGCCGCGTTATACGACTTGGGTCGCGTATGCCCGCTCACAAATTCGTGGTTGGATGCTGGCGGTCGTTTATTACAAGAAAAAGAATCCGGAGTGACAGCGTTATGAACAGCTTGCGCAGTGTGTCGATCAGCCGACGCTTGTGGCTCATCTTGATTGTGGCGGTGGTCATGTTGCTGACCTTGGGCATGTTGATGCTCAAGCAGATCCACGACGACCTGTATCACGCCAAGGCCCAGAAAACCCAGCATGTGGTGCAGACCGCCAGCGGCCTGCTGACCTATTACCACGACCTCGAAACGGCCGGCACGCTGAGCAAAGAGGCCGCGCAGAAACAGGCCCTCACTGCGATTCGCGGTTTGCGTTACGACCAGAGTGATTACTTCTGGATCAACGACCTCACACCCGTGATGGTCATGCACCCGACCAACCCGAAACTCGAAGGCCAGAACCTCTCGGCGATCCGCGACCCGGACGGTTTTGCGGTGTTCAACGAAATGGTTGCCATCGCTCGCGCCAAAGGCGCCGGCATGGTCGACTACCGTTGGCCGAAACCGGGTGCCAGCGAGCCGGTGGCCAAGACCTCCTACGTCAAACTGTTCGAGCCGTGGGGCTGGGTGCTCGGTTCCGGGGTTTACGTCGACGATGTGCAGGCGGAATTCCAGGGCCAGGTGATCAAAGCCACCGTCATCGGTCTGGCGATTGCCGTGATCATGGCGTTGCTGGTGATCCTGATCGCGCGCAGCATCGTCCGGCCGCTGCAGGAAACCGTGAACGCCATGGCCAACATCGCCAGCGGCGAAAGCGACCTGACCCGCAGCCTCGATACCCACGGCAAAGATGAAGTGACTGAGCTGGCGCATCATTTCAATGCTTTCACCGCCAAGCTGCGTCGGGTGATCGGTGACTTGCAGGTGTCGGCCAGCGCGCTCGGTCAGTCGTCCAGCGAACTGGGCAACGACGCCTCGCAGGCGCAGCAACGCAGCCAGCAGCAATCGCAGCAGATGGAACTGGTGGCCACCGCGATCAACGAAGTGACCTATGGCGTGCAGGACGTGGCGAAAAACGCCGAGAACGCCGCCGCTGAAATGCGTGACGCCGAAGCGCAGGCGCAGCAGGGCCAGATCAACATCGATGGCAGCCTGCAGCAAATCGACAAACTGTCCGGCACGATTGATCAGGCGGTGGAAGTGATTCGTACGTTGGCCGCTGAAAGCACGCAGATTGGCAGTGTGCTGGAGGTGATCCGTTCGATTGCCGAGCAGACCAACCTGCTCGCGCTCAACGCCGCGATTGAAGCGGCCCGTGCCGGCGAACAAGGTCGCGGCTTTGCCGTGGTTGCCGATGAAGTGCGCTTGTTGGCGCAGCGTACGCAGAAGTCGACGGCGGAAATCCAGTCGATGATCGAGCGTTTGCAGAATCACTCCGAAGCGGCCGTGAAGGTCATCGGCGACAGCAGCAAGGCGTCGCAATTGACCATTGAACAAGCCGGGTTGGCTGGCGCGAGTCTGAATGCCATCGGTCAGGCATTGCGCAACCTCAATGGTCTGAATGCCTCGATTGCCAGCGCCACGCTGCAACAGGCGCATGTGGTCGAGGACATCAATCAGAACGTGACTCAGGCGGCCGGTCTTTCGCACAGCACGGCGATCGCTGCCGAACAATCGAGTGCGGCCAGCCTGAAACTTGGCCAGTTGAGCGAACAACTCAACGGCCTCCTGCGCCAGTTCCGCGTCTGATCCGTTTAACTTTGGTGAGCCCACCCCTCACCCCAGCCCTCTCCCGGAGGGAGAGGGGGCCGACCGAAGTGTCTCAAGCTATACGTCGACCTGAAAAATCGAGTCGATTATGGATTCAACGCAGAAGGTCAGGTCGGCGGATCTCGAACATCCAACCCGGTCAGTCCCCTCTCCCTACGGGCGGTCCGACGTTTCGGGAGGGTTAGGGTGAGGGGCTTGGGCGAATGCAGTACAATCCGCCCCCTTCTTTCACTCCCCCAAGGAACCCCCATGTCCGGGCTTGAACTGTTTGCCGCCGCCCTCGGTGTGATCGCCGTCTGGCTGACGGTCAAACAGAATCCGTGGTGCTGGCCAATCGGCCTGGTCATGGTGTTGCTGTATAGCTGGATCTTCTTTGAAGTGAAGCTGTATTCGGACATGTTGCTGCAAGTGATTTACGCCGCGCTGCAAGTGTATGGCTGGTGGCAATGGACCCGCGCCGGGACGATGCATGACGGTCGTGAGGTCACGCGTCTCGATCAACGCTCTATCCTTCTCGGCCTCGGTGCAGGTGCCTTCGGCAGCCTGCTGCTCGGTGCGGCCATGGCCCACTGGACCGACGCCGCGCAACCGTGGCTCGATGCCGCGCTGACCGGTTTCAGTCTGGTCGCACAATTGTGGATGGCACAGAAACGCCTGCAATGCTGGGCACTGTGGTTTGTCCTTGATGTGATCTTTGTCGGCTTGTTCATCTATAAAGGGCTGTACCTCACTGCGGCGCTGTACGGCCTGTTCACCTTGCTGGCGATTCAAGGCTTTCGCGAATGGCGTGCTGATCCGGCGTTGCGCACATGAAGGTCGTGGTTCTGACCGGCCCCGAATCGACCGGCAAGAGCTGGCTGGCGGCGGGCCTGCAACAACGCTTTGGCGGCTGGCGGGTGGACGAGTACGTGCGCCGGTTTATCGAGCTCAACCCGCGCGACACCTGTCTGGCTGATATCCCGGAAATCGCCCGGGGCCAATTGCAATGGGAAGATCAGGCACGGGCGCAACAGCCTGCACTGCTGATCCTCGACACGCACTTGCTGAGCAATATGCTCTGGAGCCAGACGCTGTTCGGCGATTGCCCGGCCTGGCTGGAAGCCGAACTGTTGGCGCGGCATTACGACCTGCACCTTTTACTCTCGCCAGAGCAAATTGACTGGACCGATGACGGCCAGCGCTGCCAGCCGGATCTGGACGAGCGACTGGCGTTTTACCAAGCCACCCGAGACTGGCTGGAAAACCACCACCAGCGTTTTCAGATCATCGAGGGCAATTGGGCCGAGCGCCAGTCGAAGGCATTTGCCGCCGTCGAGCAACTGCTGGCGCAGTGACCCGGTCAAGGGGTGCCTTTCCCACGCTTTTCCCCCTGTTTTGGGGGCAAAGTGTCCAATCCTGAAACACTCGCTCGCGTGCAAAGTGCCCGTTTCAGCACTGTTCACAGCTTTGTCATGCCGGTTGTTACGCGGCTGAAACACCCTGGCGCAAACCCTTGTGCCAGAGCTTTATTCAGCCAATAGACAGGTCAGCGCCACCCTGCGTGTATCAGTCATGAAACAGGCGGTGTATCAGGCCTGCGCATCGATTCCCCAAGCAATTGAAATTGAAAGCTATTTCAAAAGCGGCACAGCTTTCGCTCTCTCCTTCACAACGCTGACCAAGGGCAGCCCACTGAAGAAGGAATTGCAGCCGTGGGGAATATCAAAAAAGGTTTGACCTGCCTTCTGCTGATCGGATCAGCAGCCAGCACATTGATCAGCTTCAACGTGCAGGCAGAGGGTAACGGCGTGATTGTACTCAATCGCGATGTTCAACCCATTCCCATCGGTCGCAGCGGCGGCAAAGACCCCTACCCGACCACTGTCAATGCCAACCCTTCCGGCCGCATCAACCAGGCGATGAACAGCACCGAACTCAACGACGGTGATTTCGCCAGCGTGGCCAGTGGTTCGTCGATTCGCGGCGGTATGTCGACCGCCACCGGGAGCCTGCCGGGGACCAATGTGCTGACCAACCCCAACGGCCTGCCCGGCATGAGTGCCGGTCATGGCGGCGGCGGTGGCAGTTCCATCTCCAACACCGTCAACCGCGCAATGGGCGCCGGCCTCGCTCCGCTGACCCGCATGGCTGGAGGCCAATAAGATGAATCGCACCCTGCTCCTGCTCGCCCTCCTCGGTTGCGCCAGCGCCATGGCTGCCGACCCCAGCTCAGTGAACAACGCGAACATTCAGGACACCGGCATCCAGTACCGCGGCAACTACAACATCAACCAGGCCGCCGGCGACCAGATGCAACAGACCAACACCAAGGCCATTGCCATCGGCACTTCGGCCAGCGCCACCACCATTGTCCGCCAGCACATCGACACCCCGGGCAATCCGTCAACGAACGCCAGCGCGACCATTGGCGGCAACTCTTTCAGTAATGGCAACGGGATCCTCGGTGTGAACCAGGGTGCCGGCGCCAACAACCAGATGGCCAACGTGACACGCGTCAGCATCAGTGCTGCCCCGCAGAGCGTTGACGATAGCGCCCTTTCACAACAGAACGTGGTGCTTTTACCGAGCTCAGGAGCAACTGGTACCTCACCCGGCAGTCGCCAGGTCACGACAAGTGATCAGGCCTTCACCGGCAGCCGCGGGGTAATCCAGGTGAACCAGAGTGCCGGGGTGGGGAACCGTATGGCTAACACCCTGAGCATCCGGGTCGCTGACTGACCCAAACAACAAAAAGCAGTGCAATTAGAAAGTACCAACACTTAACCAACTAATAAGCACGATGGAGAAACACCATGAAACCTACAATGGCTCTCAAACCACTGGTTTTCGCACTTGCAGCAGTGATGGCAATCGCAGCACAGGCAGGCGGTCGTGATGATGATCACGGTCATGGTAACGGGCACGGCAACGGTCATGGCAATGGCCATGATCCAAAAGGCCCTACCCTGGAAGAACTGCTGCAAATCGGCGCTGGCGCCGGTGCCGCAGTGCTCGACGCACAAAACAGCGACGGCAACACCGTGCTCAATCAAGGCACAAAAAATAATGCCGGTATCGAAAACTCGGCAAACGGTTCCAACGGCAACCTCGGCATGAACAACGCCGGTGGCGATGGCAACCAACAAGACAACGCCGCTGCACTGGCCACCGCCGACGAAAGTTTCATCTTCGGCACCGCTGTCGCTGCTTCCAGCGCCACGCAGGTCAATAACAACAACGCTGTTGCAAACGCCTCCACCACCAACAATGCAAGCTTGAACAACGTGGGTAACGGCGGTTCCGGCAACATTGGCGTGAACAACGCTGCCGGCAACTTCAACCAACAGAAAAACAACCTGGCAATCGCCGTATCCGGTGGCCGTGTGGCCCAGGCAGCAGCCGCTGCCAACCAAAGCTCTACCGGTCTTAACGTAGGCAACTACGGTACTCAGACCTACAAAAAAGATACCCTTACTGGCACCGTCGCCGCCGCTGGCGTGTTCGGCGCCGTGGGCACCGCAACTACCAGAGATGACGATCACGGTCACGGTGGTGGTGGCGGTTATGGCAACAACGACCGTGGCCATGGTGGCAACGGTGGCGGTCAGTCTACCTCTGACTTCGTTGCCGTGGGTGTCTTCGGCCTGGCTGGCGTGACCACTCAACAAGTGATGACTCCAGACGGCTGGAAAAACCCTGTAACCAACAACGCTTCCGTCAGCAACGTTGGCAACAACTTCTCCGGCAACGCTGGCTTCAACAACGCCGCAGGTGTTGGCAACCAACAAAGCAACTCGCTGTCCATCGCTGCAGGTTGCAAAGCCTGCATGTAATCGCGATCGAAACGAAAGCCCCGGAAACGGGGCTTTTCCTCAGTCCGCAAAGGCGTATCGATCATGCGTAAGACGGCCCTTTTCGCTCTGCTTTGCCTGTCTGGCCTGACCCAGGCCGCGCAGATGCCAGTCGCTGCCCTCCCCGGCGGCGTACTCGTCTACAAGAACGTGCAAAGCATTCGTGAGCGCAAGTTTTCCGACATCGTCGAACAGAAAACCGATTTCAGCTGCGGCGCTGCTGCACTGGCTACGGTGTTACGCCAGGCCTATTGGCTCGACGTCGATGAGGAGCACATCATCAAAGGCATGCTGGTCAACGCTGACCAGGACCTTGTTCGTACTCAAGGGTTTTCCATGCTGGACATGAAGCGCTACATAGAAAGCATCGGCATGCGCGCCAGGGGCTACAAGATTCCACCGGAAAAACTCGACGCTGTAACCATCCCGGTGGTGGTACTGATGGAAATTCGCGGCTACAAGCATTTCGTGGTTCTGCAGCGTTCGGACAAGGATTGGGTTTACATCGGAGACCCGGTTTTAGGCCACAAGCGCTACAAACACGATGACTTTGTCAAAGGTTGGAACGGCATTGTCTTCGCCATCGTCGGCCCCGGTTATGACAAAACCAATGCATTGCGCAGCCCGCCGACACCGCTGACGGCGAAGAACAAGCTGGATAACTTCAACCCTGTCAGAGATGCTGAATTAATGGACTTCGGGTTCATACAGAGCGACTTCTTTTAATCGCCGATTATAAAGAATGGGGCTGGATGTCCCGGGAGCAGCAGATGAAAACCTCATACTGGCTGGCCGCCGCCTGCCTGGCAGCGAGCGCGTCAGGCTATGCCAATGCAGGATTCAAGCCTATCGAGATACAGGACAAGGAGTTGTCCGAGCTACGTGGACGTTACGTCATGCCGGGGCGGATTATCAGCTTCGGCATTGTCATGAGCAGCACCTGGCGCAACGCCGGTGGCGATCTGATCGGGGCCGCGACCTCGATGCAACTTCAAGCAGCAACGGTCAAACCCGAACTCTACGTGCAGACAATCAAGGAGCACGGCAACGGCAGTACCCTGCCAACGGGCACCGGCACGATCACCGGTGGCGCCGGCCTCGACAGCAGCCAGGGCGTGACGCAAAGCGTGCGTGCCGCTGGCGACAGCAACACGGCTTACAACAACGTCGCCATTAACGTTTCCGAAGCCAGTCAGGCCCCGGCGCTGGTGCCCGCACAAGGGCAGGCACTGATGGCCGGGCAGACTATCGGCGGCAGCAATGCTGCCGGCAGCGTGGCTGTTTCGGCCAACGGCGGTGGCGTCCAGATGGCCATTCAGGCCGCTGGCAATCAGGGCACCGCCCTGCAACAGGTCGCCCAGGGTGGCTTGCTGCAGAACACCCGTTTGCTGGGCAGTGCCAACGTGGTCAACAACATGACTCAACTCAACGTCGTCCTGAACAATAACGGCATGAGCGCCGGCGCACTGGACTGCAACCTGACGCAACTCAGGGCACTACGCACTATTGGATATTGAACTACGCTGAGTCTCGATCATTGGGCTTAAAGGGACGGCTTATTCATGTATCGATCAGTATCACTGCGTGCCGCTGTTTGTTTGAGCACTCTTCTACCTGCAGCGATGCTGCAAGCGGCACCGGACGCCGATGTAGAAGTCCTGAAACAAGAACTTCTGGAGCTGAAGCAACGTTACGAAGTACAACAAAAAGCCCTGGCGGTGCTCGAACAACGAGTCCGTCAGGTCGAAGATCAACCGGCGGCGCCGCAACCCAAACGTCTGGCCAAGTCGCCGGCGGATATGAAAGGCAATCCCAAAGTGGCCACCGGTACCGGGGCCGCCGCAGCGTCGGGGGGCGCCGCCGGGGGCAGTGGTGCTTCTTACGGGCAATCGCTGGCAGATGATTCGCAACCGGCACAAAGTGTGTCCAACCTGTACGACGAGGCCAGTGGTTTCTTCGGCGGTGGCAAATTCAGCTTCGAAACCGGTATCACCTACTCGCGCTACGACACCCGTCAGTTGATCCTCAACGGCTTTCTGGCACTGGACTCGATTTTTCTCGGCAACATCAACCTTGACCGGATCAAGGCCGACACCTGGACCCTCGACCTCACGGGCCGCTACAACTTCGACAATCGCTGGCAGTTCGACCTGAACGTGCCGGTGGTCTACCGCGATTCGACTTATCAATCCGGCGGCGGCAACGGAGGCGCTTCCAACGTCACCACCGAACAGGACGTGACGCGGGATCCAACCATTGGCGACGTCAACTTCGGCATTGCTTACAAGTTCCTCGACGAGTCGGCCAACACGCCGGATGCGGTCGTGACCTTGCGCGTCAAGGCGCCAACCGGCAAGGATCCGTTCGGCATCAAGCTGCGCCAGACCGACGCCAACTCCAACCTGTTCGTGCCTGACACCCTGCCTACCGGCAACGGCGTCTGGTCGGTCACTCCGGGCATCTCGCTGGTCAAGACGTTCGACCCGGCCGTGCTGTTCGGCAGTTTGTCCTACACCCACAACCTGGAGGAGTCGTTTGACGACATCAGCTCGACGGTCAACCAGAAAACCCCGGGCAAAGTGCAAATTGGCGACAGCTTCCAGATCGGCGCCGGTATTGCGTTCGCTCTGAACGAGAAGATGAGTATGTCGTTCTCGATGTCCGACCTGGTGCAGCGTAAAAGCAAGCTGAAGCAGGATGGCGGGGATTGGCAATCGGTGGTGTCGAGTGACGCCAACGCCGGCTACTTCAACGTCGGCATGACCATTGCGGCCACCGACAACCTGACCATCGTGCCGAACTTGTCGATCGGTTTGACCGACGACGCTCCGGACTTTTCCTTCAGCCTGAAATTCCCGTACTACTTCTAAACGTGCAGCCACACAAAAGGCCCGTTGCGATCCTCTCGCAACGGGCCTTTTGTGTTTCTCCGCCCTAGCGGATCTGGTGCTTGTGCAGCAATCGGTAAAATGTCGGGCGTGACACGCCGAGGACTTTTGCGGCAACACTGAGGTTATCGCTGTGCCGGTTCAATACGTCGCACAACGCCTGGCGCTCGGCACGCGTCTTGTAGTCTTCCAGCGTGCCCATCGGGGTGGCGATCGAATGCTGGCTGATCAAGCCCAGATCACGCGCCTCGATCTGCCGGCCCTCGGCCAGAACCAATCCGCGCCGCACACGGTTGGCCAGTTCACGCACATTGCCCGGCCAGTCATGCTTGCCCATGGCAATCAGCGCATCCTCGCTGAAACTGCGTGGGCGGCGACCGGTTTCATGGCTGTAGAAGTGCGAAAAATGGTTGGCCAGCATCGACAGATCACCGTGACGCTCACGCAGCGGCGCGGTGACCACTTGCAAGACGTTGAGCCGGTAGTACAGGTCTTCGCGAAAACGCTTCTTCTCGATCGCCGCCTCAAGATCAACGTGGGTTGCCGCCAGAACGCGGACATCCACGGGGATCGGCTGACTGCCGCCGACCCGTTCAATGTGTTTTTCCTGGAGAAAACGCAGCAGGTTGGCTTGCAACTCCAGCGGCAGATCACCGATTTCATCGAGAAACAGCGTGCCGCCGTTGGCTGCTTCAATGCGCCCGACCTTGCGCTGATGCGCGCCGGTAAACGCGCCTTTCTCATGACCGAACAGCTCGGACTGAATCAGATGCTCGGGAATCGCCCCGCAATTGATCGCCACGAAGGGTTTGCTGTGACGCTGCGACTGTCGATGCAAGGTGCGCGCAACCAGTTCTTTACCGGTGCCGCTTTCGCCGCGAATCAACACCGGCGATTCGGTCGGTGCCAGTTTGCTCAGCAACTTGCGCAGTTCGCGGATCGGTTTGCTGTCACCGAGCAACTCATGCTCAGGCTGGTCGACGTGAATCGTGCCCTGCCCGCGCAAACGCGCCATGCCGAACGCGCGGCCGAGGGTCACTTGAACTCGCGACACGTCAAACGGCAAGGTATGGAAATCGAAAAACCACTCGCACACAAAGTCGCCGACATTTTGCAGACGCAAGACTTCCTGGTTCAGCACGGCGATCCATTCAGTACCACTGCGGCTGATCAGTTCTTTAACGGCTTCGGGGCGTTCGAGATGAAAAGGTTGTAATCGCAACAAGCCGACGTCACAACTGCGGTCGGCGGCATTTTCCAGGGAACAACTGTCGACATCCCACCCTACCGCGCGCAAACCGGGTAATAAGCGGTGACAGTCGTCGCACGGATCGACCACCAATAAACGTCGTAACGCAGGCGCTTCGCTCATGACTGTTCCTTGGCGCCAAATTTTAGGAAAAGGTTGTAAAAACAGTCATTTGGCAGACCTGGCTGTAACATTAGCAAGAATTTGACAGCACCTTGTATCGATTGCTTATAGGTGTACAAGCTAACTAGTTATAAGGCGCCGCTTTGTTAGTTAGCTATCGACTGATTCTTGCAATAAAGCTTTCATTACGCTTTCAAAAGCACGCACAAAATCCGGCCTATGAAAGAAAGTGGAAATTTCTTTGTTTCGAGTGTGACCCGCTAGCGGGTTGCGTGCATCAGTACAAGTAACCAGCCGAGCGGTAAGCCCAACCGACGGCAGATCATTTGATTGGGCACTACAGAGAGAAGACCCCATGACCGCCCCGCTCCGTATCAACGAAGCTCTTTTGATTGCCAACCACGCGTTCAAACCTTTCCAGTGCGTGGCCTGGGCGCCACAAGACGGCAATGGCGAACTTAGCCTGACCGTAATCGACCGGACCAATTCACATATTGGCCGCCAGCAAATCCCAAGCAGTGCCTACTCCGATCCGGCGCAACTGGAACAACTGCTGCAGCAAGCCCGCGCTGAACTCAGCAAAGAAGGCTACCGCTTGCAATCGTGGTCGATGCCACACTAATCGCCGGATCATGCGGATGACTTCAAGGTCATCCGCCCGCTTCGCTTAGTTGTAAACTTTTTATCGCCAGCTACTTTTGTACAACTATTTGCAACAGGCTCAGGCTTTACTGCTTGGCAGGCTTGCAATTGGTTCAAAAAGACACTGTTCTGGCACAGTGCGACCCTCCACCTGTTAGTTCTTACAGTTGTACTTCCAGCTGTTCAGGGATTGAATGTTCCGCTCATGCAGTTACCCAGCCGGTCCCGGTCATGGTCAACTCGCAAGGAGATGCGTGCATGTCCAGCCTGAACGCTTATGCGCTCCCGACGTTATTGAATAATGCCGGTCAACTCGACTCTACTTTCGCCGTGAATGGCGTTGCCCAGGTGTATTTCGCCGGCAGCGTTTCCAGCCTGACTCAGGGTGTCGCGCTCGATGCGCACGGTCGAATTCTCGTCGCGGCAAAAGTCGGCAGCACCGCAGGCAGCCGTTTCGGCCTCGCCCGTTTGCTCGCCGACGGGTCCGCCGATCTGACCTTCGGCGCACAGGGCAGCGTGATTAACACCTTTGCCCCAGGTTTCGAGGCCACAGCTGCCAAGGTGCAGGCGCTGCCCGATGGGCGAATTCTGCTGGCCGGCCTGCATTATGAAAACAGCCATCGCACCCTGCCCGCCCTGGCCTTGTTCGATGCGCAGGGTAATCCCGATCCATCGTTTGGCGAGAACGGCCGTCAGGTGGTTCGCCTGCCTGGAAACCTGTCCATGGGCTCGCGCGATAACTGGCTGCCGCCGGGCGTACCGGGCGCTGAAGCCTGCGATTTCGCGGTACAGCCGGACGGCCACATCTTGCTGATCGCCAACCATCACTTTGAACTGGCCGACCATGCCGGCATGCTGATTCGCCTGAAACCCGACGGGCGTCTGGACGAAACATTCAACGGTCGCGGCTTCGTGATGATCCGGCACCTGCTGCTCAACACCTGGCTCAGCAGTTTGTTGCTGCAGGACGATGGACGCATCGTCGTCGCCGGCTCCATCGATTTCCCCCAGGAGGGTTTATTGGCGCGCTATCTGCCTGACGGCCGTCTGGACGAACGTTTCGCGGTGGACGGCTTTCTCGCCTTCAAGGCTCATGGCAAAAGTGCTCAGGTCAGTCAGGTACTGGAATCGGCGGACGCCCTGCATTGTTTTGGCAGCAGCCGCGACCCGATCCGGTGCCTGGCGTTCAGCCTGCACCCCAACGGTCGCCCGGACCTGCACAGCCATGGCGGTCAACCGCATCTACTGGAGATCGGCCCGAGCGGCTGCCAATGGAGCGCAGCGCAGTGCATGGTGGACGGTCGAATCATCGCTGTCGGTGCGACGATTGGCGGCGTCGAAGCTGATTTCATTGTCGCTCGTTACTGTGCCAACGGCTGTCTGGACGACAGTTTTGGCGGCGGCCGCGGCTGGTTGCGTACGCGCCTTGGCCGCAGTCTTGACACCGCCAATTCGCTGGCATTGCAGGCGAACGGCGCGATTCTGGTGGGCGGTTATTCACTCGATGGCAACTACCGGGCGATGGTCGCGCGCTATCTCAATCTGTAAACCCCTTCTACCGGGGTATTTTTTCGCCCGTTACAACTTGAACTTGTCCGACACATGCGGCAACTTGCGCGCTTCTTAATACAAGGAGCAACCGATGTCCGGTTCAATGGCCCAGGCGTTCGCGCAAAACTTCCTCGGACACTCGCCACGCTGGTACAAGGCGACCATCGTCGGCTTCCTGATCCTCAATGCCCTCGTGCTGTTCACCGTCGGCCCGGTCGCTGCCGGCTGGTTGCTGGTGATCGAATTCATTTTCACCCTGGCCATGGCCCTCAAATGCTATCCGCTGATGCCCGGCGGTTTGTTGTTGATCGAAGCCCTGTTGTTGAAGATGACCACGCCGCAGGCGCTTTATGATGAGCTGGTGCACAACTTCCCGGTGATCCTGCTGCTGATGTTCATGGTCGCGGGCATCTACTTCATGAAGGACTTGTTGCTGTACCTGTTCTCGCGACTGTTACTCGGTGTGCGTTCGAAAGCTGCACTGGCGTTGATGTTCTGCTTTTTGTCAGCGTTTCTCTCGGCGTTTCTCGATGCCCTCACCGTGACGGCGGTGATCATTAGCGCTGCTGTGGGTTTCTACTCGGTGTATCACCGGGTGGCCTCGGGCAATGATCCGCGTCAGGACAGCGAATTCGGCGATGACCAGCACCTGCCGAAACTGCATCATGACGATCTGGAACAATTTCGCGCGTTTCTGCGCAGCCTGTTGATGCACGGCGCGGTCGGCACAGCGCTGGGTGGTGTGTGTACGCTGGTCGGCGAACCGCAGAATTTGTTGATCGGCCATGAGATGGGCTGGCACTTCGGCGAGTTCTTCCAGAAAGTCGCACCAGTGTCGCTGCCGGTGTTGGCGGCGGGCCTGGTGACCTGCGTATTGCTGGAAAAACTGCGCTGGTTCGGTTACGGCACACTGCTGCCGGACAACGTGCGCGCCGTGCTGGCCAACTATGCCGCCGAAGACAACGCCGAACGCACAGCGCGCCAACGCGCGGCGCTGTTGGTGCAAGGCGCCGCGGCATTGATCCTGATCGGCTGTCTGGCCTTTCACATTGCTGAAGTCGGCCTGATCGGTTTGATGGTGATTGTGTTGATCACCGCGTTTACCGGCATCACCGACGAACATCGGCTGGGCAGCGCGTTCAAGGATGCGATGCCATTTACCGCGCTGCTGGTGGTGTTCTTCGCCGTGGTCGCGGTGATTCACGATCAACAACTGTTCGCGCCGCTGATTCAGTGGGTACTGGCACTGCCGGTCGAGCAACAGCCGGGCATGTTGTTTATCGCCAATGGCTTGTTGTCGGCGATCAGTGACAACGTGTTTGTCGCGACCATTTACATCACCGAAGTGAAGCAGGCGTTCCTCGCCGGGCACATGAGCCGCGAGCATTTCGAAACCCTGGCGATCGCGATCAACACCGGCACCAACCTGCCGAGTGTGGCGACACCGAATGGTCAGGCTGCGTTTCTGTTCCTGCTGACCTCGGCGATTGCGCCGCTGGTGCGTTTGTCTTATGGGCGGATGGTGTGGATGGCGTTGCCGTACACGTTCGTGATGGGATTGCTGGGCTGGTATGCGGTGAGCTACTGGCTGTAATCAGCACTAAAAAAACCTGTGGGAGCTAGCTCGCTCCCACAGTGGGTTTTGTGTGTGTGTTCAGCGTGGCAGGATATATTTCTCGATGGCCAGGGCCACGCCGTCTTCGGTGTTCGGCGCGCTGACCACGTCAGCCTGGCGCTTCACCGCCTCCTCCGCCTGCCCCATGGCAATCGACCAGCCTGCGCAATGAAACATCGCCGGGTCGTTGCCGCCATCGCCGATGGCCGCTGTCTGCTCCAGTGGAATACCGAGATGTTCGGCCAGCGTCGCCAGCGCGGTGCCCTTGTTGGCCTCCAGCGCTGTCACGTCGAGATAAACCGGTTGTGAACGTGACACTTGCGCCATGCCGTTGACCTTGTGCAGCAGTTGCGCCTCCAGCTCGATCAACAGCTCGGTGTTGTGACTGGTCGCGACGATCTTGTCGATGCGCTCCAGATACGGCTCGAAACTCTCGACCACCACCGGCGGATAACCGAGACCGTGCTGTTCGCGCGGCACCATCGGCCCGTGCGGATCCTTGAGCAACCAGTCGCCACCGCTGAACACCCAGATTTCCACATCCGGCTGATCGGCAAACGTTGCCAGGGCAATCAGCGCCGTCGTCGCCGGCAGGTAATGTGCGACCAGCAAACTGCCATCCGGATTGACGATAGTGCCGCCATTGAATGCTGCCGTCGGCAAATCAACGCCCAAAGCTTCGATCTGCTGCAGCATGGCTTTCGGTGGGCGTCCGGTGGCGAGACTGAACAACACGCCGGCCTCACGCAAGGCGCGAACGGCATCGATGGTGCGCTGGCTCAGCGTGTGATCGGGCAGCAACAGTGTGCCGTCCATGTCACTGAGCAGAAAACGGATGGGGTGTTTCGGCGCCTCACTCATCCGAGACCATGCCAGACGCGACCATCGCGAGTCAGCAAATCTTCGGCGGCTTGCGGGCCATCTTCACCAGCGGCATAAGTCTGCACACTGGCGTCCTGCTGCCAGGCGTCGAGGAACGGTTGCACCGCTCGCCAGCCGTTCTCGATGTTATCGGCACGCTGGAACAGCGTCTGATCGCCGGTCAGGCAGTCGTAGATCAGGGTTTCGTAACCGGTTGACGGCTGCATTTCGAAAAAGTCTTTATAAGCAAAACCCAGCTCGATGTTGGCCATGTTCAACGCCGGCCCCGGCCGTTTGGCCAACAGGTCGAACCACATGCCTTCGTTTGGCTGGATCTGGATGCGCAGATAGGTCGGCTGCAATTCGTCGACTTCGGTGTCGCGGAATTGCGCATACGGCGCCGGTTTGAAGCAGATGACGATTTCGGTGTCGCGCACGCTCATACGCTTGCCGGTGCGCAGATAGAACGGCACGCCAACCCAGCGCCAGTTGTCGATCATCACTTTCAGCGCCACGTACGTTTCTGTGCTGCTGTCCGGCGCGACGTTGGGCTCTTGGCGATATCCGGTCAGGGACTTGCCGTCCACCGAGCCGGCACTGTACTGGCCACGCACCGAGTTGGCCCGAGCCTCTTCAGTGGTCCAGGGACGAATCGCGCCAACCACTTTGGCCTTCTCGCCGCGCACCGCATCGGCGCCGAATGCTGCCGGCGGTTCCATGGCAACCATGGCGAGCAACTGGAACAAGTGATTGGGCACCATGTCGCGCAGTGCACCGGTGTGTTCGTAAAAGCTGCCACGGGTTTCTACGCCAACGGTTTCGGCGGCGGTGATTTGCACGTGGTCGATGTAATGGTTGTTCCAGAACGCTTCGAACAGGCTGTTGGAGAACCGGCTGACGAGAATGTTCTGCACGGTTTCCTTGCCCAGGTAGTGGTCGATCCGATAGATCTGCTTCTCGGACATCACCTTGAGCAAACAGGCGTTCAACGCCTCGGCGGTTTGCAGGTCGGAGCCGAACGGCTTCTCGATGACCACCCTTCTGAATGCTTCCGGGGTTTCCTCAAGCAAGCCGGCGCTGCCGAGACGGCGCACCACTTCACTGAAAAAACGCGGCGCGGTGGCCAGGTAGAACACCGCATTGCCGGTGCCGCTGTCGGCGATTTTCGCCGCCAGCGCGGAATAAGTGCTGTCGTCCAGGAAGTCGCCCTGGACGTAGCTGATACCTTTGGCGAGCTTGGCCCACAAGGCCGGATCAAGCATCTGATCGCCCTTGCCGACCTTCGCCGCCACTTCGGTACGGATGAAGTCTTCGAGCTTCTGCGCGAAGGCTTCATCGGTAATGGCGTTGTGGTCAACGCCGACGATCCGCAGATTGTCGTCAAGCAAGCCGTCGCGACTGAGGTTGTACAGCGCCGGCATCAGCAAGCGCTTGACCAGGTCGCCGTGGGCACCGAACAAAAACAGCGTGGTCGGTGGTGCGGGTTCTGCCTTGGATTTTCTGCGGATCGTATGGGTCATTTCTTCGGTGTCTCCACATGGCCGCCAAAGCCGAAGCGCTGGGCCGAAAGAATCTTGTCGCCAAAGGTGCCCTGGCCGCGCGAACGGTAGCGCGAGAACAGCGAGTTCGACAGCACCGGTACCGGCACCGCTTGTTCCATGGCCGCTTCGATGGTCCATTGACCTTCGCCGCTGTCCGCTACGGAGCCGGAGAAACCGTCGAGTTTCGGATCGCTGGCCAGTGCATCGGCGGTCAGGTCGAGCAACCACGACGACACCACGCTGCCACGACGCCAGACTTCGGCGATGTCGGCCACGTTCAGATCAAAACGCTGATCTTCCGGCAGACGTTCGCTGGATTTGGTCTTGAGGATGTCGAAGCCCTCGGCGAACGCGGCCATCATGCCGTACTCGATGCCGTTGTGAATCATCTTCACAAAGTGCCCGGCACCGGCGGGACCGGCGTGGATGTAACCGTGCTCGGCGCGGTGGTCGTCGGACTTGCGATCCTTGGTGCGCGGGATGTCCCCCATGCCCGGTGCCAGTGCGGCGAACAGCGGGTCGAGGCGCTGCACGGTTTCAGCGTCGCCCCCGATCATCATGCAGTAGCCACGCTCCAGGCCCCAGACGCCGCCGGACGTGCCGACGTCGATGTAATGCAGGCCCTTCTCGGCCAGGGCCTTGGCCCGGCGGATGTCATCCTTATAGTTGGTGTTGCCGCCGTCGATGATGGTATCGCCGGCTTCGAGCAGCGTGCTCAGGGTGTTGATGGTGTCTTCGGTCGGCGCGCCGGCCGGCAGCATGACCCACACCGCGCGCGGTTTGGCCAGGCCGGCAACCAGTGCCGGCAAGTCGGCGACGCCAGTGGAGCCCTCGGCGACCAGGTTATCGATGAAAGCGGTATTGCGGTCGTAAACAACGGTGGTGTGACCGTTGAGCATCAGACGTCGCGCAATATTGCCGCCCATGCGGCCCAGTCCAATAATCCCGAGTTGCATGTGCTGATGCTCCTTACTACAAATAAATGTGTGTCATTGGTTATAGCCCAACGCGACTGATGGAGGTTAGTCCAGAGCGTTGCGATGAAGTTTCCGGGCATTGTGCCCGATCCAGACTGATAACGCCCCGAATCCTGTCGAAGACACACCGACCATGAAAAATAAAAAAGTTCCATTCATAGGCAAAAGAAATCAAAATCGGCGCCGATAGTAAGTCTGCACCCGCCGAGCGGGGCGACCTACAGTTGATGCACGCCATTTGCGAGGTGAGCAATGGGCACAGTACACACAGCAATGCCGCCACAAACCCTGTACGTGACGATTCGTCGCGATGAATTGCGCCAGTTGAAAGACGAGCGTGACCAGTTGAAGCAGCAACTGGCCCAACTGCAATCGGCTTATGGCCTGCAGTCGCAACCCTTGCCGGTCGTTCAGCGTCACCCGCACGCCTGATCCTCCCCTTCCCTCGGGAACCGCAGCCGCTGTTCCCGATGCGACACCCGCCGGGCTGTTTTCGGCAACTAACAAAACTTTCACACTCGCTTCGTGATACTCCGCTCCCATTCTGGCCGTGCCTCCGCGTACGGTCTCCGTTCGTCGGCTTCATGGATGTTCCGGCGGTGGTTGTAACGAGAAAGCTGGAGCGCCAATGGCATTGTTCAAACGCAGCAAAACGACTGCGACAGGTTTCGATTGGGCCGGTCTTCTCTGGCTATTTGTATTTTTCTGGTACTTCTCGGGTATCACCCAACTGCTGATCCAGCTGACCGGCACCTCCGGCTTCAGCGGATTCCGTCAGGCGTTCTTCATGAGCGCGCTCTGGCTGGCGCCGATGCTGCTGTTCCCCAAGCGCACCAAACTGCTCGCGGCCGTGATCGGCGTGGTGCTGTGGGCTTGCTCGATGGCCAGCCTCGGCTACTTCTTCATCTATCAGCAGGAATTCTCGCAGAGCGTCATCTTCATCATGTTCGAATCGAACATCTCTGAAGCTGGCGAGTACATGACGCAGTACTTTGCCTGGTGGATGGTCGCGGCGTTCCTCGCCCACACCGCGTTCGCCTACTTCCTGTGGACACGCCTGCGCCCGGTGTACATGCCCCGTGGCCGCGCGCTGGTAGCAGCGACGGCAATCGTGATCGCCGTGGTCGGTTATCCGCTGGTCAAACAAACCCTGCGCATGGGTTCATTCGCCCAGGGCTTCGAGAAATTCGAAACCCGTATCGAGCCGGCGGTGCCATGGCAGATGGCGGTGGCTTATCACCGTTACCTCGATACCCTCGCCGACATGCAGGGCATGCTGCATAACGTCAGCAAAATCCCGCCACTGAAAAACCTCAAGGAAGTCGCGGCCGATCAGCCCAAGACCCTGGTGCTGGTGATCGGTGAGTCGACCAACCGTCAGCGCATGAGCCTCTACGGCTATCAGCGCAACACCACGCCGGAACTGGACAAGCTCAAGGATCAACTGGCGGTGTTCGACAACGTCGTCACCCCTCGCCCGTACACCATCGAGGCGTTGCAGCAGGTCCTGACTTTCGCTGATGAAGAAAACCCGGATCTGTACCTGTCGACACCGTCGCTGGTCAGCATGATGAAACAGGCAGGTTACAAGACCTTCTGGATCACCAATCAGCAGACCATGACCAAGCGCAACACCATGCTCACGACCTTCTCCGAACAGGCCGACGAGCAGGTTTACCTGAACAACAACCGCAACCAGAACGCCGCGCAGTACGATGGCGACGTGATCGAGCCGTTCAACAAGGCGCTGGCAGACGCGGCACCGCGCAAGCTGATCGTCGTGCATTTGCTCGGCACGCACATGAGCTACCAGTACCGTTATCCGCCGACGTTCGACAAGTTTCAGGATCGCACCGGCGTACCGGCCGGTGTGCGTGACGACCAGGTACCGACCTATAACAGCTACGACAACGCCGTGCTGTACAACGACTTCGTGGTGTCGAGCCTGATCAAGGATTACGCCAAATCCGATCCGAACGGCTTCCTGCTGTACCTCTCGGATCACGGTGAGGATGTGTTCGACTCGGTCGGCCACAAGACACTGGGCCGCAACGAAAACAAACCGACCGCGCCGATGTACACGATTCCGTTCATGGCCTGGGCATCGCCGAAGTGGAAGGCCAATCACGACTGGAACTTTGCCGCTGATCTGGATCGTCCGTACAGTAGCTCGCACCTGATCCACACCTGGGCGGATCTCGCGGGTCTGAGTTTTGATGAGCTCGACCGCAGCAAGAGCCTGGTCAGCGACAGCTTCAAGGCGCGTCCGCTGCTGATCGGTGATCCCTATCAGACCGAACAGCGCGCGTTGATCGACTTCAGCCTGATGAAGCCGAAAAAACCCGATGCGGCCGTCGCAGCCGCTAAAGAGCAGTAAAACCAAGGGGCCCGGAGCGGCCCCTTTTTCATGCCCGACAGATCCTCGAATAGTCTCCCAAGGCGCGGCAAACCTTTGTTTCAGGTGTGCTGCGTCTGTCTGATAGTGCCCCGCAACAGGCTGCAAAACCTGAACTCAGCAGGCGTTAACCCGGTGTTAATTCATGCCGCACAGACTCTCTTGCGAGATCTGCTTCATGGACGAACGGCTCCCACTTGTTCAGTAGGAGGCACCATGAAAATCACTACCGCAATTCTTGCCGGGCTCTTTGCCCTGGGTTCTGCCAGCGTTTTTGCCGAAGGCGGCGCTGAGCGCATGCACTATTACTACGACAACTTCCCGGTCCAGCAGGCCCAGAGCGCGCAGAAGAGCGACGCCAACGCGAAAGAAATTCGCGTTCCCGCCGATCAGACGGCGCAAGTGACCGAGTCGTACCGCGACTGAGATTGACCGAGCAACCGATGAACCTTCCATGGCTCCGCTCTGGCCTGGGAGAAGACAGTTTGGCGCCCTGATTGGGGCGCCTTTTTTATGGGCATTGAGCTGGGTGTTCGACCTTATGCTGTCGCGAGTTCGCAGATTGGGTTGGGTCAGCAAGATCCAACCCCCTCACCCCAGCCCTCTCCCCAAAGGGGCGAGGGGGAAAGGGAGCCGATTTTCATGCTTTTCAAAACCTGAGTTCGGCTTGATGTTTCAGGTCGGCGTACTTCGCCCAAACACCTCGGTCAGTCCCCTCTCCCTTTGGGAGAGGGCCAGGGTGAGGGGCTTCTAGGCTTGGAGGTTTTTGATCCAGAACAGCATCTGCCCGTGCTCCGGGTCGAACATCCCCGGCGCGAAGCCGAACTTGCGGTAGGAGCCCTGCGCCACGGCGTTGCCTTCCAGCACTTCGAGGGTGATCTTGCAGCAACCGCGCTGACGGGCGATTTCTTCAACTTTTTGCAGCATTTTCTGGCTCAGGCCGAGGCCGCGAAACTTGCTCACCACGGCCACGTCATGCACGTTGACCAGCGGTTTGCAGGCAAACGTCGAAAACCCTTCAAAGCAGTTCACCAGCCCGGCCGGTTCGCCTCCGACAAAGGCCAGCACACTGAACGCATGCGGACGCCGGGCCAGTTCTTCGGGCAGTCGGCGCAGCAACTCAGGGTCGATCGGATGACCGCCGCCCATAGGGTCTTCTGCGTAATGATTGAGCACGATACCGATGGCCTCGGCGTGCGTTGGATTGCTGTAGCTGGCCTGAAGTACAAGAATTTCTGCGGAATCCATTTCCATCCCCGAACACACAAAAGCCCCGGCGCGCAAAATGCGCGCTGAACGGCTGTCTGACCTTAGCGCGGGCGTGATCCGCCGGGCAACCGGCAAATGCAAAGATCTTTCGCTGATCAGTGGCCCCAGATCAGCTGTTCGGTCCAGCCCAGTTCGGCAAAGTCCTCGGCACGCAAAGCGCTTTCGCCGGCGCAAAAGAACTCATCCAGTTGCGGCGGCTGCACCGGCGTATCGCTGAGCATCGCGTGCACCTGGCCACGGTGATGGATCTGATGCTCGAACAGGTGCGAGAGCATGCGCAGACGGCTGTCGTGCTGCGGTGTGTCGCGGGCGATGGTGACGATACGGGCCAGTTCGGCATCGCGCAGTTGCTCGCAATAGGCGATCAGTCGTCGATCGACGTGAGCCTGCTCGGTGCGTAAGAGTTCAGCGTCGGTGAACGGCTCATCCTGATTGAAAAACACATAACAATCCGGATGCGGCTCCGCACCGCGCAACTCGCGTTCCAGCGCATCGACGTAGAACCAGTCGCAGGTCAGGATGTGATTGAGGGTCAGGCGAATGCTCGGAAAGAAGCTCACCCGCGGCGCCGCCAGATCCGCCGCGCCAAGTTGCGTCCAGGCCTTGGCCAATCGGTGATTGGCCCAGGCATTTTGGTAAGCCATGGTGAGCAAATGATGGGACAACGGCTGGGTCATGATTGCGCCCTCTTCACTCAGGCTTGGGCAAAGCGCTGCAACTGCATTTCCTGCAAACGACTGAGGGTGCGGCGGAACGGGAATTCCAGATAACCCTCGGTGTACAGCGCGTCCATCGGCACCTGCGCCTCGACATACAACGGCACTTTGCGGTCGTAGCACTCGTCGACCAGGGCAATGAAACGCCGCACACCGTCGTCGTGAACGGACAACTGCGGCAACTCACGATCCCCCGCGACCACGCGTTCGGCGCCATCTTCGGTACCGCGCGCGATGCGCCCTTCGCGCTTCTGTGCGCTGAGGTTGGGGACGTCGCTCAACAGAATAGCTCGGTAGGTGTCGCACAGCGTGATGAAATCCATCGCCGCGAAGGGTTGCTCGCAGAGGTCGGCGTAGCGACACCACAGTACCGTTTCGCTGGCTTGCACCACGTTCAGCTGTCGATGGCCGACCGACACCGCCTCAGCGTGAGCCGATTGTCCCGCCGTCAGCGTTGCAAAGACTTGCTGTAAAGCACTGGCCGAGCCCGGCGTGGCAACAAAGTAGCGCTGCTCCAGCGCCCCCGGATGCAGCCGATGATCCTCGGCGCCGTTTACCGCGACCACTTGCATGTGCGCCTTGATCGCGGCAATCGCCGGGACAAACCGGTCGCGGTTGAAGCCATCGGCGTACAAATCATCCGGCGGCAGGTTGGACGTGCAAACGATCACCACGCCTTCATCGAACATCACCTGAAACAGACGACCGAGAATGATCGCGTCACCGATGTCGTTGACGAACAGTTCATCGAAACACAGCACCCGCACTTCACTGGCCAGCTCTTTGGCCAGTGCGCGCAACGGGTCGGCAATCCCGCTGAGCTGAAACGAGCGCTGGTGCACCCAGCCCATGAAATGGTGGAAATGCTGTCGCCGCGCCGGCACCCGCAGGCTCTGATAGAACTGGTCCATCAGCCAGGTCTTGCCGCGCCCGACCGGCCCCCACAGATAAACGCCAGTGACCGAGCGGGCACCGGCGTGCAGGGCTTCATGGCATTTTTGCAGGGCAAAGACGGCATGTTCCTGAGCTTCATCCTGGATGAAACCCTTGTGTTCGATGGCGTGCTGCCAGGCACTGAGGGGGGAGTCGAAAGTCATGCGCGGCAGTATGCCACGACTGGTACTGCGACAAGATCAGGATCGGCAACCGCCCCCTTCGTCACCTCGCCAACCAGCTCGAGTGACCGCTGAGTAACCAGGCGCTTGACGCTGAATATTACCGACATCATATTGATCAAATATGTTGCTCGTAATTTTACTCCTGCCACTTTTTCTACCTGGAGCGTCGCCATGCATTACAAAGTCTTTGGCCGCAAAACCGGTCTGCGTGTTTCTGAACTGGCGCTGGGCGCCGGCAATTTCGGCACCGGCTGGGGCCATGGCGCCGAACGTGATGAAGCCAAACGCATCTTTGACGGTTTTCTCGATGCCGGCGGCAATTTCATCGATACCGCCAACGGCTATCAAGGCGGCCAATCGGAAACGATGCTCAGCGAATTCATTGCCCCAGAACGTGATCGGCTGGTCATCGCCACCAAGTACAGCATGGGCACGACCCCTGCCGACGGCATTTCCCATACCGGCAACAGCCGTAAAAACATGGTTCGCGCAGTTGAGGAAAGCCTCAAACGCCTGAACACCGATCACATCGATCTGTTCTGGGCCCACGTGACCGATGGCGTGACGCCGATGGAAGAAATCCTGCGCGGTTTTGATGACCTGGTGCGCGCCGGCAAGATTCACTATGGCGGTTTGTCGAACTTCCCGGCGTGGCGCATTTCCCGCGCTGACGTGTTGGCAGAACTGCGTGGCTTTGCGCCGATTGCAGCGATTCAAGTCGAATACAGCCTCGCCGAGCGCACTGCCGAGCGCGAATTGCTACCGATGGCGGAAGCACTTGGCCTGGCGGCAACCCTGTGGTCACCTTTGGCCGGCGGCTTCCTCACGGGCAAATATCGCGGCGGCGATGACAATAATCGTGCGAGCAAACTCGGCATGTTGGTGCATGCAGAAAAAGGCGCCCGCGAAACTGCCCTGCTCGATACGCTGCTGGCCGTAGCCGCAGAAATCAACGCCAGCCCAACCCACGTCGCTATCGCCTGGTTACGCGAAAAAGCCCGACGTTCGACCACCGCGCTGATCCCGATCCTTGGCTCGCGCACCCGCGAACAACTGGATGCCACCCTCGGCGCACTCGACGTGCAACTGAGCGAACAGCACATGGCGCGGCTTGAGGAGATCAGCGTCGTGCCGGCCGGCGTACCGCACGAGACGATTGCCAGCGCCACACCGCGCTTTACCGGCCCGCAAACGCTGGACCTGCCGATCATCCCGGTCGCCTGACCCGAGCCCTTCGAAAGCAGGCTCCTGCAAGGGATCGAGGAACCCATGTGGGAGCGAGCTTGCTCGCGAAAGCGGTCTGTCATTCAACAGCGAAGGCGCCTGAATTGACGCCTTCGCGAGCAAGCTCGCTCCCACAGGGATTATGTTGTGCTGATTAAATATCGACTTTGTGTCTGGCGGCGTACAGGCAGAGCATTTCCATCGCCAGTGTGGCAGCGGCCAGCGAGGTGACCTCGGCGTGGTCGTAGGCTGGGGCGACTTCCACCACGTCCATCCCGACCAGATTGATCCCACGCAAACCACCGAGAATTTCCAGCGCTTGTACGGTGCTCAAACCGCCGCAGACAGGCGTTCCGGTTCCGGGTGCAAACGCCGGATCCAGGCAATCAATGTCGAACGTCAGATACACCGGGTTATCACCCACCCGCGCGCGAATCGTTTCGACAATCGCCTCACAGCCCCGCCGATGGACCTGCCGCGCATCCAGCACCTGGAAACCCATGTGATCGTCATTGGTGGTGCGCAGACCGATCTGCACCGAACGCGCCGGATCGACCAGCCCTTCGCGCGCTGCGTGCCAGAACATGGTGCCGTGATCGACCCGCTTGCCCGCCTCGTCCGGCCAGGTGTCGCTGTGTGCATCGAAGTGAATCAGCGACAGCGTGCCATGTTTGCGCGCATGGGCCTTGAGCAGCGGGTAGCTGATGAAATGATCGCCGCCAAAGGTGAGCATCGCGCTGCCGGCATTGAGAATGTGCTCGGCGTGGGCTTCGATACTTTCCGGGATGCTCTGCGGCGAGCCGTAATCGAAATCGCAGTCGCCGTAATCAATCACCGCCAGATGATCGAACGGGTCGAACGTCCACGGCCAGTGGCGTTCCCAGGCGATCCCGGTGGATGCGGCGCGAATCCCGCGTGGCCCGAAGCGTGCGCCCGGGCGGTTGCTGGTCGCGGTGTCGAACGGCACGCCGCTGACCGCGACATCGACGCCGCGCAAATCGCGGCTGTAACGCCTGCGCATGAAACTGGTGATCCCGGCGTAGGTGCTTTCGGCGGCGGTGCCGTAAAGGCTGTCACGGGTCAGGGCCTGGTCGTTTTGCATGGGCACATCCATCGTGGTGCTCCTGTTGTTATTGATGGCTACGGAAAGTGGTCCACAAACGCGTGCGCTGACGCATGTCCTTGAGGCTCATGCTGCGATCGGCATAGAGCCGCGCGCGCACCTCGTTGGGTGGATAGATGTCGGGATCGTTGCGCACGGCTTCATCCACCAATGGCGTCGCGGCCTGGTTGGCGGTGGCAAAAAACAGCGTGTTGGTCAGCTCGGCCACCGAGTCCGGGCGCAGCATGAATTCGATGAACGCCCGCGCGGCTTCGGGGTGCGGCGCATCCTTGGGGATGGCCAGATTGTCTTGCCACACCAGCGTGCCTTCCTTGGGGATGCGATACGCCACTTCGAAGGGTTTGTTGGCCTTGTGCGCCTGATCAGCGGCCATGCTCGCATCGCCGTTATAGGTCAGCGCCAGGCACACGTTGCCGCTGGCCAGGTCATTGATCTGCCGGCCCGTGGCCACGTAGAGCACCGACGGCTGGAGCTTCTGCAACAACGCTTCGGCGGCGGCCAGGTCGTTTTTGTCCGTGCTGTAGGGATCTTTTCCGAGGTAATGCAGGGCCAGACCGATAACCTCCTGCGGCGAATCCAGAATCGCGATGCCGCAATCCTTGAGCTTGCTGGCGTATTCGGGCTTGAACAGCAAATCGAGACTGTTCAGCGCAACGCCCGGCAGACGCTGTTGCACCGCCTCGACGTTCATCCCCAGGCCTAGCGTGCCCCACGTGTAGGGCACGCCATAACGATTGCCGGGGTCGACCGCCGCGAGTTTTGCCAGCAAATCCGGATCCAGATTGGCGTAGCCCTTGAGCCCCTCGTGCGCGATGTCTTGCAGGGCGCCAGCCGCCAGGCCACGGGCCAACACGCTGGACGACGGCACCACCACGTCATAGCCACTGCCGCCGGTGAGTAACTTGGTTTCCAGCACCTCGGAAGTATCAAAGGTGTCGTAACGCACATGAATACCGGTCTCCTGCTCAAAACGCTGCAGGGTTTGCGGCGGCACGTAATCAGCCCAGCTGTAGAGGTTGAGGGTTTTGTCTTCGGCCTGAGCCTGGAGAGCCACGGACAACAGCAGCGCGGGGAAACACAGCTTGAACACGGGAGCCATGACGAACACCTGACCGGAGGAAGTGGTATCAGGATGCGCCGCCGGATACATTAGAAAAATTGCCGAATAGTTATCCTGACTTTATCCGGGAGTAATGTGATGTTGGGTCAGCTCCACGATGTCGATTTGCAGTTGCTGCGCCTGTTTGTCCGCGTGGTCGAGTCCGGCGGCTTCAGTGCCGCGCAAGGCGAGCTGGGCCTGAGTCAGTCGAGCATCAGCCAGCAGATGGCCAAGCTGGAAACCCGTTTGGGTTACCGACTGTGCAGCCGCGGCAAGGGCGGCTTCAGCGTCACGCCCAAGGGTGAGCAGTTGTTGATCGCGGTGCGCACGTTGTTTGAGTCGATCGAAACCTTTCGCCATCAATCCAACGGCGTCGCCGGACGCCTGATCGGCGAAGTGCGTCTGGGCATTTCCGAGGCGGTCGATCAATCGGTGCTGCAACGCGTCGCCGCCGCGATCCGGCGCTTTCGTGAGCGCGATGAATCGGTGCGCATCGAGCTGATCAGCGCGATGCCCGGGGAAATGGAACGCCTGCTGCTGCAACAGCGCCTGGATCTGGCGATCGGTTATTTCTCGCAGGTGCAGAGCGCGTTCGACTACCGCCAGCTATTCAGCGAAACCCAGCATTTGTATTGTGCGCCGGGCCATCCGCTGTTCACTGATGAGACGCCCGACGATGCGGCTCTGGAGGCCTGTGACCGGGTCGATCACCCCTACCGGTTTTTGCGCAGTGACGAGCCGTTTCAAGGCAAAGTCTGTTCGGCGCGGTCGGAACAGGTCGAAGGCACCCTCGCCTTCATTTTGTCCGGCAAACATGTCGGTTATCTGCCGGATCACTATGCGCGCAGCTGGCAGGACAAAGGTTTGCTGCGCACCGTGCGTGAGGGCGTGCTGAGTTTCGAGGTGGCGTTTCATCTGGCCCGGCACCGGGCGCAGGTCCCGGGGGATGCGCAAAAAGCCTTTGAAGAGGATCTGCTCAGCGCATTTGCATGAAACGATTTAACGCCCGACACCTGAAAAACCTGACCTTTCAGGCAATTATTGCTCGTTGCCCTCGCCGCCCTCTTCCGGCATCCTGCGCCTCCATTTTCTGACCCGGCCCCGCCTTGCGGCACGCAAACCACCATGACCGCCTCTGAAAAAGCCCCGCGCAACAACGACCTGATCTACGGCCTCAACGACCGTCCGCATCTCACCGCCACCGTATTCGCCGCGCTGCAACACGTGCTGGCAAGCTTCGTCGGCATCATCACCCCGACCCTGATCATGGGCGGCGCCCTCGGCCTGCAAAGTGAAATTCCGTACCTGATCAGCATGGCACTGTTCGTTTCCGGCCTCGGCACCTTCGTTCAGGCCAAGCGCTTCGGCCCGATAGGTTCGGGATTGCTGTGCCTGCAAGGCACCAGTTTTTCCTTTATCAGCGTGATTCTCAGCGCCGGTTTCATGGTCAAGGCACGCGGTGGCGGCACCGATGAAATCCTCTCGACGATCTTCGGCGTGTGCTTTTTCGCCGCCTTCATCGAAGTGGTGCTGAGCCAGTTCATCGGCAAATTGCGCATGCTGATCACCCCGGTGGTCACCGGCACCATCATCACCTTGATGGGCCTGTCGCTGATCAAAGTGGCGATGACCGACATCGCCGGCGGTTTTGGTGCGCCTGATCTGGGCGCTGCCAGCCATGTGTTTCTGGCAGCACTGGTGATCGGCACCATCGTCGTGTTGAACCGCGTTGATGTGCCGTTCCTGCGCCTCGGCGCGATCGTCATCGGCCTGACCCTCGGCTACGTGGTGGCATGGCTGATGGGCACGGTGGACTTCGCCTCGATGCCCGAAGTGCCACTGGTCAGCGTGCCGGTGCCGTTCAAGTACGGTTTCAACTTCGACTGGGTGGCGTTCGTGCCGGTGGCGGTGATCTTTCTCGTGTCGCCGCTGGAGGCTGCGGGTGATTTGACCGCCAACTCGATGATCTCGCGGCAACCGGTCAAAGGCCCGCTGTACATTCGCCGGATCAAATCCGGCCTGCTCGCCGACGGTCTCAACTCGGCGATGGCTGCGGTGTTCAACAGCATGCCGATGGTGACCTTTGCGCAGAACAACGGGGTGATTCAGCTCACTGGCGTGGCCAGCCGTTACGTGGCCTTCTTCATCGCCGGTTTGCTGGTGCTGCTGGGCCTGTTCCCGATGATCGGCGCGGTGCTGCAACTGATGCCGAAACCGGTACTCGGCGGCGCCGAACTGGTGATGTTCGGCACTGTAGCAGTGGCCGGGATCAAGATCCTTGCCGAGGCCGGCCTGCATCGGCGCAACATGCTGATCGTGGCGATTTCGCTGGGCATGGGGCTGGGCATCGCTGCCGTGCCAGAAGTCCTGCGCGAACTGCCGCAAGCGCTGCGCAACATCTTCGAATCGCCGATCACCGTCGGTGCGTTGTGCGCTATCGTGCTGAACATTTTCCTGCCGGAAGAATTCATCGAGCTGGAAGAAGACGACTTCGACCCGGAAGCTTCTATTCTTCAAGTCATGGAAAACCCGGATATGCCAGCCAAAGGTGAACCTGCCCAAGCGGCGGCTGTCGCACAGTTGAACCGCTAACGTCTGGCCTTTGATAGAAAGGGCTGAGCCGGTAACGGTTCAGCCCTTTTTTGTTGAGAGTCCGTTTATGCGCCGTGTCCAAGCCGTCATTCTGTCGTTACTGTTGTTGTCGCTCAGCGCCTGCGCGCTGTTTCCCAACCGTGATCCGGTGAACATCAACGTGGTCGGCCTCGAACCGTTGCCAAGCCAGGACATGGAAGTGCGCTTCGCCATCAAGTTGCGCGTGCAGAACCCCAACGAAACCGCCATCGATTACAACGGCATCGCGCTGGATCTGGAGGTCAACGGCCATTCGCTGGCCTCGGGCGTCAGCGATCAGAGCGGCTCGATCCCACGCTTTTCCGAAAGCATTGTCAGCGTGCCAGTCAGCATCTCGGCGTTCTCGGTGCTGCGCCAGACCCTCGGCCTGAGCCAGACGCAAACCCTCGATAACCTGCCTTACGTGCTGCGCGGCAAACTCGCCGGCGGCCTGTTCGGCACCATGCGTTTTGTCGACAGCGGCAAACTCAGCCTGCCCAAGGCCAGTGCCGCGACCTGGTGAAAATACGTTAGCCTGCTGCGTTCATTAAAGGCATTCAGGGAGGGTTCTCTATAAAAACGGGGTCATGTGTTGAACCGCACGCCCGGTTTCGCGCGCTCATCCACTGCAAGCTCAAACACATCCGGCCGCGCGTAGTGACCGACCACATCGTAGTCATACCGTGCGCGCGCCAGTTCATCGGTGTCAATTTGCGCCGTGAGCAAGCCCGCCTCGCCGCGCAACGGCCCCGCCAGCACATCGCCCATCGGCCCGACAATCACACTGCCGCCGGCAATCAACGGCCGATCCGCCGGCCAATTGGCAATCTCCACGCCCAGTTCGTTCGGCGAAGCCTGCACCTGACAGGCACTGATCACGAAGCAGCGGCCCTCGTGGGCGATATGGCGCATGCTGACCTGCCACATCTCACGCTCATCGACGGTCGGCGCGCACCAGACTTCGATGCCTTTGGCATACATCGCTGTGCGCAACAGCGGCATCATGTTTTCCCAGCACACCACGGCGCCGAGTTTGCCAACTTGGGTGTCGAACACCGGCAACGTCGAGCCGTCACCCTTGCCCCAGATCAACCGCTCGGTGCCAGTGGGCATCAGTTTGCGGTGTTTACCGACAAGCCCTGCCTGCGGGTCGAAATACAGCGCCGTGCAATACAAGGTGCTGCCGGCACGTTCGATCACCCCGATGACCAGATTGGCCCCGGTGCGCGCCGACAAGCCGGCCAGTGCTTCGGTTTCTGCGCCCGGCACATCGATCGCATTGGCGAAATAACGCGCGTAGGCCTCGCGCCCCTCGGGCAAGCGATAACCCAACTGCGTGCCGAAGCCCTCGCCTTTCGGATAGCCGCCGAGCAAGGCTTCCGGCATCACCACCAGCGCCGCTGCGGATTCACGGATAGCGCTTTCCCAACCGAGAATCTGCTCCAGGGTTTCAGCCTTGCCACCGGGCAAGGCACCGATCTGCAACGCAGCAACAATTGATTTTGGCATCACGCTTACTCCATCAGGTTCCGATGTTGCTGATTCTCCGGCGCCAAGCGATCATGAATAAAGCCCCATTCACTGCTGAATGATATGAGCCAAATGAATATCGCCACCGTCGACCTCAACCTGCTGAAAGTCTTCGAAGCCCTGCATGAAGAATCCAGCGCCAGCCGCGCCGCCCTGCGCCTGGGCGTCACGCAATCAGCGGTCAGTGCCGCATTACGGCGTTTGCGTGAGGTCTATGGCGATCAATTGTTCGTACGCACCGGACGCGGTCTGGCGCCGACGCTCAAGGCCAATCAACTGAAACCGGTGGTCAGCGAAGCGCTGAACAAATGCCGGCAGAGCCTGGCCATGGTCGACCCGACGACCGAGCAATACGACGGTCGCTCGGTGACGGTCGGCCTCTCGGATGATTTCGAAATCGCTTACGGTCGGCGCCTGATCGAGGAAATTGCCCGCCGCGCACCGAAACTGCGGCTGATCTTCCGCCAGACCCACAGTCAGATCGTCGCGCGGGCATTGATGGAGCGCAGCATCGACCTGGCGATCACTGCCGGTGGTTTTGCCGAGCGCATGCTCAGCCGTCAGGTGTTGGGCGAAGGCGGCTACGCCTGTCTGCTCGACCCGGCAAGCCTGGCGTCTGGGCAACAACAGATCGGTCTGGAGGAGTTCGTCGCCCGCGAGCACCTTCTGGTGTCGTCCGGCGGTTTTATCGGGATTACCGATGAGGGCTTGGCGGCGTTGGGCCTGAGCCGGCGAGTGTGCGCCTCGACCACGCATTTCGCCGCGTTGCCGTATCTGCTCAAGGGCAGTCGGGCGGTGGCGACAATTCCGACCCACGCCGCCGAAAGTATTGCTGAGCTCAGCGGCCTGGCGCTGCTGCCCTGCCCGCTGAAATTGCCGCGCTACCCGATCGAACTGGGCTGGCGCACCAGCACGCAGATCGATCCGCTGGTGGTCAAGGTGCGCGAAGCGATTGCCGAGACGTTCACCTGAGGGGGGTTACTTGTTGGCGGCCATCAGGCGATTGACTTCACTGCGCACCATGTTGGCAAATTCCGGCGGCGACATGCCGTCCAGTTCCGCACGAACCCACTCGGCCCATTTGCCCTTGCGCTTGGCACGCTCGCCGAACAACCGCGCGGCTTCGCCTTTGGCTTTGCCCAGATTGTTCTGCCAGAGTTCGAACAGACGGGATTTCTCGTCTTCCAGCGCGGCGCGCTCTGCGAGGGATTTGTCGGCCAGATTGAAACTCATGGGGAATTATCCTGCTGCGTAAAATGGCGACATCTTACACGCTCGACGGAAATCTCCGGCGCAGGTTTTTCTTTCTGGCCTAAATTCAGTGCAACTTTTCAGCAAGCGCCACACTCCATTGTTCACTGTCCATTCAACTGCAAGGAGTCACCCAATGGCCCGGAAATCCGCCGTGCAAGCCGCCGAAGACCAAATCAAGGATCAAGCCTTCAGCGAACTTCAGGCTCTGATCGAAGAGTCGGACAAACTGCTCAAGAGCAGCGCCTCACTGGTCGGTGAGGAAGCGGAAACCTTGCGCGGACAAATCGCCCTGAAACTGCAACAGGCGCTCGACTCGGTGTCGAGTGTTCGCGATCGCACCAAACCGGCGGTTGATGCGACCGAAAGCTACATCGGTGGCCACCCGTGGCAGACCGTGGCGATTTCGGCCGGTTTCGGTCTGGTGGTCGGCTTGTTGCTCGGCCGTCGCTGAGTCAGGCGCGCAAAAAAAAGGCGAACCCGGTGGGTTCGCCTTTTTCATGCCTGCAAGGTTCGCACAGCGTTAAGCTTTCAAACCTGAGTTCAGCTCAATCTTTCACGTCGACGCACCTCGCCGATTCACCTCAATCAGTCCCCTCGCCCTCCGGGAGAGGGTTAGGGTGAGGGGCTTTTGATTCATACACCCGCGAGCTCACGCAAACTCGCCAGTGTCGACGCATCCAGCACGATGCCTTCAGCCTGCGATTTGCTGCGCTGCCAATGCCGACGATCCCCCGGCAGCCGCTTGAGTCCGACCCCGTGCATCTGTCGCACCAGCTCTTCACTGCGCTCGGCAAAACTCTGCCCGGCGGCCTTGCTCGGATCGATCACGATCAGCAACTGCCCGGTCCACGGGGTTTTCGCCCCGGGGTGGTTCGACCAGTCAAACTCGAAGGAGAAATTGCCGCCGGTCAACGCCGCCGCCAATAACTCCACCATCATCGACAGCGCCGAACCCTTGTGCCCACCGAACGGCAACAACGCGCCACCTTCCAGAATGGCTTTCGGGTCCTGGGTCGGTTGACCGAGGCTGTCGACGCCGATCCCCGCCGGCAGTTTTTCACCCTTGCGGGCGGCGATTTGCACATCGCCATGGGCAATGGCACTGGTCGCCAGATCGAACACGATTGGCGCCGCACCGGCCCGTGGCGCGGCAAAGGCAATCGGGTTGGTGCCGAACAGCGGCCGGTCGGCACCATGCGGCACCACGCAGGTCATGCTGTTGACCACACTGAGCGCCACCAGCCCTTCCTCGGCGAACGGTTCGACATCGGGCCACAGGGCCGCGAAGTGGTGCGAATTGCGAATCGCCAACACGGCGATGCCGGCATTGCGCGCCTTCTCCACCAACAGTGAGCGGGCGGCGGCCAGCGCGGGCTGGGCGAAACCGTTGCCGGCATCGACGCGGACAAAACCCGGCGCAACATCTTCAACCTGCGGCACGGCATGGCCATTGACCCAACCGCTTTTCAGGGTGGACACGTAACCGGGAATGCGAAAGACACCGTGGCTGTGTGCGCCATCGCGCTCGGCATTGGCGCAATTGGTGGCCAACACTTGCGCTACTTCGGCGGACGTACCGTGGCGCAGAAAAATCGTTTCGAGCAATTGCTTCAACGCGTCGAGCGACAGCGCGGGCGAGACAGCAGCAGAGACATGATCGTGTGGCGCAGACATCTGAAGCTCCAGAATGATTATTGGAGGGAACAACAGCGTACGAACAAACGGCCAACCGATTAACCATGGCCGACCCGCCGGCTGTCAACCTTTCGATTCTGCAGTGCGCGCAGAACCCCGCAGCGTCACAGCTTTACCGGGCGCCTGCGGTAACTATCTACCACCTGCCCCGCGCGCCCTCGCCCTAGCCTTGAGCCTTAATTTCGCGCCGCAACGCGCCTTACCGAGACTCGAAGATGCCTGTGCCCATTGCGCCATTGCTGTTTCCCGAAACCCTCAATTCCCCCGGCCTGTGGAAGACGCTGGGCAAAGCTCACTCGCTGGCCGACAGCGATTTCAACTGGCTGGCACATGTAAAACTGGTTACCCACGCGCTGCGCAACGTGCAAAGCCCACCGATGGTCGCGCAAACCATTCGGATCAGTGTCGATACGCAGCCCGCCATTAACCTGGCCGGCAGTTTCATCCTCGGTGGTAGCAGCGAAGATAAACCGGCCTTCCTCTACACCCCTTACGATGGCCTGAAAAAATACGAAAGCCTGGAAACCCTCAAGACACTGCTCAAGGTTCGTTTGAGCAAGGCTGTGGAAGACGATCAACTGCTCGCCTTTCTCGCACTGGCGCAGCGTCGGCAGCTCACCGAACAGAGCACGCTGACCCTGACGTACGAAACCATTCAGGGCGATATTTTCGAACACCAGAAAGCCGCGATTCAGGCCTGCCAGCAACTGAACGCCGAAGCGCTGCTGGCCGAGCTGAAGCAATTGCCGGCGTTGACCTCGTTGCTGGAAAAGATCCTCGATGATTTGTTGAAAAGCCGTTTGCCCGGGCTTCAACAGGGGCAAACCCGGGTGAATTTTTACACGCACGCCGCAGACTCGACACACGCCAGACAATGGCACGATTCAATCACCCTGGCTGAAGCCTTGTTGACGCTGTACCGCCATCGAACCTGGCCGGTTAAACAACTGCACGAGTTTGCCAACCCTGAACAGCTACCGACCTCCGGCGATCAGGACGTTTGGGAAGCCACACTCAAACAGGCCTCGGACACACTGCGCGTGTCGTTGTTCAGCGAGATGGAACGGTACTGGGCCGAGCCCGCCGCCGCAGGATCGCCGCGTCGCGTGTTGTTCGCCGAGGTGTTGCAGGAACAGGCCCGCGCGGAGCTGATGCTCAAGCGAGAAGCCGGCATCATCGACGCCAGCCAGTTCGCCGTGTTGCACCAGATGATTCGATACGACACCTTGCCGACCCGTCGGCCCACCCTCGAGAACGTGCGCTTGTGGGAATACCAGGCCAATTATGTCGAGCTGGCCGGTAGCTTGATGATCAGCCACAGCGATGCCTGCCTGTACACCCCGACTCAGGGGCTGCAAGTCCTCAAGGACTACAAAGACCTGAAAGATACCGTGCTGAGCAAGTTTCGTGCGTCCGGTCATCAGGACGAATTCTACGGTTTATTGAGTCTTGAAGAACGTAAACGCTTTGTTGGTTTCGACCGCCCTCACGTGACCGGCGAGACCATTGGCGGCGAGATTTTCACAGTGCTGTTCGAGGCGATCATCACCAAGCAGCGGCAGAACATCGAGTATGCCTTGCAGGTTTTCCGGCACAGCGATGGCGCGGTCGACATCCACGCCCTGTTCGACAAGGCTCTGGATATTCGCGCCATGGTTCATGAGCGGTTGTTGCAACTCGACGCCGGTGAGCGTTGGTCCACCCGGCCAGTGCTCGCGGGTGTGCAACAACCTTCCGCGGTGCTGGCGCATAAAGCCGAAGAGATCGAGCGTTCGTGCAATGACATCGACGCCTTGCTGACGAGCTCATTCAGAGGTCAACCGACCGACAAGGTCCCGGAGCAACGTCGTTACCTCGAAAACATGAAGTCCCGTCTGGCGCATTCGCTGTTTCTCGGCGTGACCCACGAAGCCGAATTGCGCCAGCTCAGCGGCTCACTCAACGCCGCTGAACGAGCGATCGTCACCACCGTGTTTCATGCCGACCAGGCCAGCCGCGACAATCGGCGTTCGCTCAATGGCTTCCGCCCCGATGCCTGGTCACTCACGCTCCAAAGCCCGGGGGCAAAGAAAGCGCTTTCCCTGGCCAATTGCGTTCTGCTCACCGAACGTGGCGGCCTCGACGACACTCATTCGGGAAGAGTGATTTTATGGACGCCCGCACTGGGGCTGGAGGTATTTACCAGCATCGCGGCGGCACGTCGAGCGCTGGGGCTGCGCCTCAAGGACAGCGTCGGGCGCCTGTCACTGCTGGAAAATCTGCTGCCGGGCGAACGGCAACATCATCAGGCATACACCTTGGGCGCACTGCGTCTGATTGAAGGCCATGTGCTGGACGATCGCATGCAGTCAGCCATCGAGCATTTCCTCGCGCGCTGCCACGCGATTCGTCAGCGCCTGAAAGGCCAGACCGCGCTGACCGCAGCGCTGACGACGGAGAAAAGAACGGCGATCGATACCAATCTGCTGCGCACCATCAACCTGGCGCAAGCGGTCAGGCAGCAACAGTCTCTGCCGGCCTGGCTGGGCATGGCGCCCGTGGCGGAGCAGCAACTGCACCTCGAATTGCTTGAGCAGTGGCGCCACAGCGTGATTGATCACAAAGACTATCTCAGCGGCCTGCCCTCGCTGGGCGACTATGTGACCGAGACCTTGAAGTCGCTGCTCGACGCACGCTTCAAAGGCAGTGCACTCGACCCCGGGGACATCCAGATCACGCCCAATCTGGCGCTCGCCGGCCCGCCGCGGACGCTGCCCGAATTTGCCCTCAACCATGTCAACATCGCCCAGGGCACCGGGTTCACCGTGGCCTCCAGAACCCATAAGAAACTGCCGGACGGCCTCGACCAGAGCGCGGTGCGCCAACTGTTGCTGTCACTGGCCATCCCCACGACCTTCGCGCAGAAAATTATCGCCGCATTGTCCGAAGGGCATGCCGAAGCCAAAGAGCGCAAGCAACGTTTTCTGCGGCAGACGCCCTGGCAGTTGCTGCAACACGCCCACGGCTTGCAGTTGCAGCAAAAACTGTCGAGCAGCGCGTTCGACTATCTCCTGCAAGTGCTGGACATTCCCGACGGCATCGCGCGCGCAACCGTCGCCGGCGCCCATGCCATTGCCTACCCGTTGTCATTGATCAAGACAGCAGGCTCAACCGCGGTCGAGACCTTGGGTTTGTATTTGGTCGGCCCGGGCAGTGGCCATCAGGGGCCGCTGGTGCTGTATGCGCCCTATGCCGAACAGCTGTTTCGCGAATTTGCCGACGAGGCCAGCGTGATCGCGGCCGTGAACACCCCGGGCAGTTTTCAGGACCTGCTGATTCGCCGCTTGCCACTGGACCAGCAATCGGTGTTTCGCGGGCTGTTCCAGGCGAGCGCCGGCGAAAGCAGTGAAATGAAACTGGCGGGCAGCACCATCAGCGGCAACCTGTTACAGCGTTTTTTCGCTGACAACCTCAAATTGCTGCCGCAATTATTGGGCTGTCAGCCAGAGAGCAACGCTCAGGCCGATTGGGAGGCGGCGAAAAACCTGTTCAGCCATGGCATCAACCTGATCTCGGGTCTGCTGCCGGGCAAAATCTCCTACGTCACGTTTCTGTGGGAGGCGTACAAAGCCTTCAAGGATTCGGCGGAAAACCTGCAGGATCATCATTGGTCGCAAGCCCTGAAGTCATTTATTGCCGGGGCGGTGCAGATGATCAGTCTGGGGCGTCTGGCCACGCGGGAGGGAACGCCTGAGTGGCTTGAAGCCCGTGCCGAAACGCCGGCCACGACGCCCGCCCCACCTGACGCCACCGACACCGGCAGCGACACAGCGGCGAACCCCGCGCCGCGGGTTGTAGCGGATTGGTCGCGGATCCAGCCGACCTCACCGCTGCGCACTGAACTGCAGGGCCTGGAGGCAACCGACGTGGCGCTTGAGGACCTCAAGCGCGACTCGAAAAATGGCACCTACACGGATCCGCTCAGCAAGCACACCTACGCCGCTATCGACGGCAAGGTTCATCGCGTCGAACAACCGGGGGCGGTGTGGCAGATCGTCAAGGATGAACAACCCGGGCCCTCGCTGCGCCAGAGTGGCGCGCGGCTGGTACTGGCGCCCGATCGCCACGCGGTTCACTACGGCAAAGCGATTTCGAAACTCTACCAGCACTTCGACACTGAACAGAGTCGCAGGACCATGCTCAACATCGAAGCGATCGGCATGCAGGAGATTCGGCGAATTTATCCCGCCAAGGCCCGAATGATCCAGCAGACGATCGACCTCGCGCGCTTCTATGCCTTCAACTGCCTGCATAATCTGGCGCAGTTGAAAGCCAATGTTCCAGGCACACGGCTGGACGGCTTTCTCAAGGTCTTTTTCGGCGTGCCCTTTGTCGATGCCGGATTACTGGCCAAACTCAAGACTGCGATTGTGCCGATCTGCCAGGCATTGGTGGACCCCAACGATGATTTGATCGACACCGAACGTTTCGTGGTGGGTTCCAATGCCCTTATTTCATCGGTGATTGCGTTCGTGCTGAACAACGACCATCGAAAAATGGTGCATTTCACCGAGCATTTTTTCAATCCTCAGCTGGATTGGTACAAATCGTTTCTCGCTCAAGCCTTCGACATCGATGGCCATGCTCGTGCCGCGACGCTGATCCACGAATTCGCCCACCAATTCTCCAAAGCCGAAGATTTCGCTTCGCTGGAGTCACGCCGCCCCTTTGCCGATCTGATTACGACCATCACGCTCTACGGACTGACCGTCAGGCACCAACTGGAGGTATTTCAGTCCACGGCACTGTCGCTCAGTACGCCACGCCAGGAGCTGTTTGCACGCTGGAGCAAACGCAGGGGATCGTACGTCGGCTTCGAGACGGTTGCCGCTACCAGGCAGCTCAGCCAGGAAATTCTCGCATTGACCGGTAGCCCGACCCTGGACGATGCACGAAATGCGTTCCTTGATCCGCAATCGCCGGGGGCGCGCATCGATGTGATTTTGCACAACGCAGACTCCATCGCCCGCCTGATTTGCGAGATGGGCCGAACGCTGGATCCGGTGCCGATTCCTTGAGCACAGGCAAAAAAAAGCGCAGGTCTGAACCTGCGCTGTGTTGGCCGATAGCCGTGGTGTTGCGCGATCAGTCTTTCTGATCACGCAGCACGTTGCCCGAGGCGCCGTCGATGCGGAATTCATAGACCACACCATCGGCCTTGCGCCCCTCGCCTTTCCAGTAACCGTTGTTGTCCGCTTCGATCTCGTAAACCTCGACGTAGCCGGCCTTGGTCTTGACGATTTCGATGGCTTTCTCAATGGTGACCCAGCCTGCACCCGGCTTGTCCGCCATGGCCGCGCCGGCGCTGAGCAAACCTGCAGAGATAATCAGCGCTGTGAACGTCTTTTTGATCATTTTTTCACTCCATTTGTGGATAGTAGTCATTCGCGTCCTGTTTTTTGGGCGCCTGAGAGCAAAATAAGTTCCACTTTGATGGGTAATTGCCATGACACAGGTTCTCGGCAACTTCCTGCAAAGGTTAGAATGTGCGAAATCAGGACGAGTCAATGACCCAAGACACTCTCTCGGAAGCCGAATACGATGCGATTACCGATGCCGCCGCGCATTGGTGCATGCGTCTGCACGCCGTCGACTGTACGGATCAAGAGCGTCGCGACTTCGAACAGTGGCACGACGCGCATCCCCTGCATGCTTTCGAATATGAAGCGATGCTGGAGATCTGGGAGGTTGCCGAACACCTGCCACGGCCCGAAGTCGCTGGGATGGTGCCGCTTGGCCAGCCTTCGCGGTCATGGCGACGCTACGCGCTAGCCGCGGGTGGCTGCGCCCTGGCACTGCCGCTGGCGGCGGTCGCAGGCTGGAATCTTGGCTGGTTGCCCAACAGCTATGAGCATTTCGCCGCCACCGACAATGTCCGTCAGGTGACCCTGAGTGATGGCAGTCAACTCGAACTGAACCTCAATACCGAGCTGACCTTCAGCAACTACAAAGACGAACGCCGTGTCACGCTGAAAAAAGGTGAAGCCTTCTTCACCGTCAGCCACGACATGACGCATCCGTTTGTGGTGCGCGCCGGCGAAGGCAAGATCCGCGTCACCGGTACGCGATTCAATGTCTGGCTGTATGAAGATCAGGTGCGGGTCAATCTGATCGAAGGCTCGGTACTGGTCAGCAGCAACACGGCACTGCCCGGCGACGGCTTGCGTCTCGGGCCATCCATGCAGGCCCGTTACAAGCAAGGCGACTACATGCCGCAAATCAGCCAGACCTACCCGGGCGACACCTCACTGAGCTGGCGCAACGGCAAACTGGTGCTGGATAACCTGGCGCTCAACGACGCCCTGCCTTTGATCAACCGCTACCTCAACACCCCGTTGATGCTGGCCGACAGCGGCACCGGCCTGATCCGCGTAGGTGGCATCTACAACATCAAAGAGCTGCACAACCTGCCCAGTGCGCTGCCCAAAGTGTTGCCGGTTTACCTGACGCGCAACAAGGAAGGCAACCCGGTGATCAACTCGCTCCCGCAGCAACCGCCAAAAAGCTGAAGGCCGCGCTCTTTGAGGAGCGCGGCCTTCATGTTTACCCGGTAATCCCAGCCTTTACTGCACGGCCACTTTACCGCTCTTGTCCAGCGCTTCGCCGACGGTCTGCACCTGATATTGCGGATCAGCCTTGATCTGCTGTTCGGTAAACGGCAGCACGCTCCATTGCTTCTTCGAGAACGCCTGGGTCTGATCGCGCGAGTATTTTGACTCAGGATCGCTGGACAGCGAGAACGCCAACAGCCCCTGCGCATGCGGCCCTTTCTCGTCGAACGTCACGACTTGCAGGTAACTCGTGCCGCCGACCACTTCCAGTTTGCCGTCCTCGCGCGGCACACTTTGAATCGCATTGTAGATGCCCAAGGTCCCCGGCCCGCCGTGAATCGGGGTCTGCTGGCCACCGCTGCTGACCACCTGGATATCACCCCAGCGCATGTCTGGCTTGAGACCCATTTTGTCAGCCGTGGCGACTGAGGCCAGCATCGCTGCGCGCACGGCGTTGGCGACCGCAGGTTGCTCGACCGCCAACCCGCGCGGAGTGTGTTGCGCATCCTTTGGATCGAACGCGACGCGCCAGCTATCCGGGGATTGTTGCAATGCCTGCATGATGTTCTGGAAGTGCACCAGGCCCAGCCCCGAATCGAGATTGGCCCGGCCATCCCACGCCTTGAGGCTGGCACACACCGGTTTCAGCGCTTGCGCATCGGTACCGAGGTCACCGGCACAGAACTTCAGCAGATCCGGCACCACCTGCGTCGCCAGATACACCTGATCGTCCATGACCATCTGTTGCAGATCCTTCACCGCCAGCGGACCTTTTTTGCTCAGGCTGCCCAGACGATCCAGCGCAAACCGTGAACGCAAGCCCAGCGGCTGGCCCTCCTGACTGATCAGTGGCGAGAAACCGGTCAGCGGTTGCGCCGGGTTGGCCAGCCACGCGGAATCGTTGGAATGCTGCACGAAATCCTTGCGCAGCAGTTGCGGCAGTTGGCTGGCCGCATAAATGCCCTTCTGCGCAGCCTTCGGGTCGATGTCCCAGGCGCAGGCGCTGTTGGAACCGTCGAGGACGATCATTTGCGTGCCGACGCGTGGATCGCTGCACTTGGCCAGTTTGTCCGCGCTGACGTTCGGCACCACCGACAGGTTCATGTACAGCGTCTGCCCTTTGTCATCGACGGCCAACGTGTTGACCCACGGGATGCCCTGAATCTTGTGCACCGAATCCTGCAGTTGCTCAAGCGTGGTGGCCTGATTCATCGCATACCACTGCTGCAGCACCCGATCATTGTCCAGGTTGGCATCGCGCAGGCTATAAGCGTATTGCCTGTCCCAGTCGAGCTTGCCCGGCCATTGCACAATCGGCCCGAACTGCGAGCTGTAGATGTCACGCGACACCGCCACCACCTGCCCGTCCGCCTGCTTGACCTGCACGGTCACAGACTGCTTGTGCAGCGGCAGCGACTTGCCATCGAGCAAGTAGCGCGTCGAATCCTTCGGGTCCAGTTGCAGGCGATACAAGGTGAAGTGTTTCGACGAATCGACGGTGTGGGTCCAGGCCAGGTGCTGGTTGAAACCGATGTTGATCATCGGCAGGCCCGGCAACGCGGCGCCCATCACATCGAGCTTGCCGGGAATGGTCAGGTGCATTTGATAAAAACGCATGCCGCCGACCCACGGGAAGTGCGGGTTGGCCAACAGCATGCCGCGGCCATTGAACGAGCGCTCGCTGCCCACCGCCACGGCGTTGCTGCCACGATCAAGGGCAAAGCGTTGCTGGCGTGCATCCGCCAGACGGTAGGCCTGCGCATCGTGCGCGATCGCGGCGGTTGCCTGTGGCGGTGTCGCGCCGGCCAACGCCTCGGCGAACTGGCCAACGCCACCTTCGACCAGCAGACGGCGCGTGAGCTTGACCAGATCCTGCGGGGCAATATCGCGCACCCACTCGCCCTGGCATTGCTGTGGCAAGCCCTGCTGACGGCGCTCGGCAAGATACCGGTTGTAACCGGCGGCATAGCCCTCGACCAGATCGCGCACCGGGGCCGGCTGGGCTTGCCAGAACGCGGCCACCGCCTCAGGGGTGTTGAGCCAGGTAAAGAACACATCGCTGACGCGGTTTTCGCGCTGTTCAACCGTCAATTGCTCCGGACCGAAATAGCGCGAGCGCTCGCCGTTGACCGTCACTATTTCGTTGGCCAACAGGCACAGGTTGTCCTGCGCGTAGGCATAGCCAATGCCGAAACCCAGACCCCGCTCGTTTTCTGCCCGAATGTGCGGCACGCCAAACGCAGTGCGGCGAATATCGGCGCTAGCCGAGGCAGTGGACGGGGCCAGCGCATGGGCCGACAGACTCAGCCCGAAAAACATGCTGGCAACGGCCAGTCCGGTTAATTGCCTGGAAATAGTCACGCTCGCTCCTGATCGAAATGCGAAGAACGCCCACGCGTCGCGCGCAGTGAGCCTGATCAAGAAACGAAGCCGAAGAAAAAAATTTAGCCGGTGAAGTCGCCGGACTGAGCCCGGATTACAAGGAAAAGACGAATTGCCGACAAATTTTCTACATTTTTTCTTTCATGATTTGTCGGGCTGATACGTCTTGTTTAGAGAGAGCAAAATAACCCTTCCTGATCAGGCTCTGAAAAGGAGTAATCGCATGTACAACTCGCAACTACCAACGGACGGTAGCCAGGCGCAACAAGGAGCTTCGATGAGCCCCCACGCGAGCGATTTCGGGCAACGCGGCGAGCGTCACGGCAACGAACGCATCCGGTTGCTGCTGAAAAGTTTCGGGCTGCGCACCAGCCTGATCCGTCTGAAGGTCATTGATGCCCTGCTCCTGGCGGCGCAAACCGACCGCCGGCTGGGTGTGCGCGGTGTCCACAGCCAATTGCTGGATCTGGACATTCCGCTGTCGTTTCTCAGCGTGCGCGAAGTGCTCAAGCGGCTGTGCGCCGAAGGTGTCATCACCTTCAACGCAGACAAGAGCTACAGCCTGCATCCACAGGCTGCGGCCGTCCTCAACAACGATTGAAACGTGCCGCGATCGCCGTCAAGGCTTGACCTTGCGGCGCATCACGCCGTTGATCACCACCACAACCACTGCCACACCGATGGCGATGTACTGGAAGGTCTTTTCATCGATCTTCCCGGCGTTCTGCAGCCACGACAGGCCCAGCATGATGGCCAGTACCGACACGGCGATCAGAATCGAATATATCAAGCGTTGCTTGTGGGTCATTGCGGTTTCCTGAATCTTTGGAATGTATCCGGTTTGTATCCGATTGCATGCCATGCGCTTACCGTTTTACGGGGATGCGGCGCGGCAAACGGGGTCTCATATTACAGCCGCTGAAGAGTTTTGGCTTCATGACGGCGTAACCATGAGGATTTTTGAAATGCTGCGTCGAATCACCTGGCTGATTCCCGTTCTTGCCCTGCTGACCCTGAGTGGCTGCATCATCTTCCCCCACGGTGGCTGGCATGACGACCACCATCGTTACTATCAGGGCGGTCCGGGTTATTACCAACATCGTTAAAAGCGGATTGTTCGCCCCGCTCGCCTGGCCATTAACGGGTCGAGGCTGAACATTCACAAGTCCGATCAACTTCAAACAAAGCCCGCCCTGTTGCGGGCTTTTCTGTTTTCGCCGCCAGCGTTCGCTGCAGCGTTGTAACGGGTCTCGGGCAGCAAGTGCAATGAGTAAACAAGTTGCAAGCATTTGAAATCTAATGTCGCAGCAAAACAATAGGTCACGCGAGGCTCTGCAACTAGGCTCTGCCAACTTCCTTTCATTCACAAACAGGGATGTTTATGCAGAGAACACTTATAAAAATCGGCCCACGACACGTACTCGGATTTTGTTTTTCCATCAGCGCTTTTGAACTACTCACGTATCTGGCCAGCGACTTGATCATGCCGGCGATGTTGAGTGTCACAACAGAACTTCGGGCCGACGTGCGGCATGTTCCCTACGCCTTCAATCTTTATTTGCTGGGTGGCGTCTGCCTGCAATGGCTGATCGGTCCGCTGTCCGATCAATGGGGGCGTCGGCGCCTGATGTTGATCGGTTGCGCAGTGTTTGCCGTGGCCTGCACAGGAGCATTCGCCACGCAAAGCATTGAGGCCTTCAATGTGCTGCGATTGCTGCAAGGCATGGGCCTGGGTTTTGTGATTGCGGTCAGCTATCCGGCGCTTCAGGAGGTGTTCTGCGAGGCCGATGCCGTGCGCCTGATGGCCCTGCTCGGCAACATTGCCCTGTTGTCGCCGCTGGTTGGGCCGCTTCTGGGCATTGCCTTGTTGCAGTGGCTGTCATGGCGTGAACTGTTTCTGGGCCTGGGCCTTGTCGCTTCTCTGGTCTGGCTGGGGCTTTTTCTGTGCATGCCGGAAACGGTCGGCGTCATCCGCCGCGACGGGCATAAACAAAACGCGGTGCGCTTTTCCTGGCGCCAGACCGGACAGCGCTACCGCAGCCTGATGGGCAATGGCCGGTTCCTTGCCGCCAGCTTCGCGCTGGGGCTGATGAGTCTGCCACTGATCGCCTGGATCGGCCTGTCACCGTTGCTGCTGATCCAGTTGCTGGGGCTCACGCCGCTGGAGTACGCGTTGTGGCAGATTCCGATTTTCTCAGCGGTCATTACTGGCAATCTGATTCTTGACCGTTTGCTGCCCACACATTCCTTGCCGCAACTGATTTGCCTGGCGCTCTGGCCCTTCTGCCTGGGTCTGCTGGCGCTGATCGGCTGCGCGCTGTCAGGCGCCAGCCTCGGCGCGGTGGTGGCCAGTCTCGCGCTGTCCGCAATCGGGCTGGGCATGAGCAACGCGGCCCTGTATCGCCTGGCGCTGTTTGCCAGCGATGACAGCAAAGGCCTGGTCTCGGCGCTGGCCGGGATGATTTCGATGGCTGTAATGGGCCTCGGCGGTTCGCTCATTGCCTTGATCGGCGGTGGTGCACGCCTCGAACACTTCGCTCTCTTCGCCGCCCTCGGCGGCCTGATGTGCCTGCCGCTGTTACCGGGACTTTTGCAAGGCAAAAAACCCGATGGCACTTCTACTCGATAAAGGATTATTGAATGAACCACTTCCCCGCCAGCGATGCGCTCTGCGCGTTGCCGCACCCCTATTGCCCGGCTTCCGTGCCTGCGGGCCTGTTCGATCGGGCCATGGCCGAGATCAGCCGGTTTCATTGCCAGCACACCCCGGGCTACGAACATTGGCTCAGCGCCAACGGTATTGATGTGCAGACCCTGGACAGCCTCGAAGACTGGTCTCGACTGCCGCCGATTCTGGCCAGTTTTTTCAAACAGCAACTGTTGCTCAGTCCGACCGGGGAGAACGCTCTGGAGCTGACATCGTCCGGCACCCGTGGCCAGAAAAGCCGTATGCGCTACGACCTGCGCAGCCTCTCGGGCGCGCAGTTCATGGTCGAGCGGATATTCAGCCATTACGGCTGGTACTCAGCGCACACGCCGTGCAACTACCTGCTGCTGAGCTACGAACCGCAAGGTGCGATCACGCTGGGAACGTCGTACACCGATCAATTCCTTTGCCGTTTCGCCCCCGTCAACCGCGTCGCCTACGCATTGCGCAGCAACGGCGACGGCCATCAATTCGATGTGTTCGGGGTGATCACGGCGCTGCAATCGTTCGCCGAAGAAGGCCTGCCCGTGCGCATTTTCGGTTTCCCGGCGTTCCTCTGGCAGACCCTGCAACACATGCAAGCCACGGGCGTGCCTGAGCTGAAGCTGCCTGCCGAGTCGCTGGTGTTTTTCGGCGGCGGCTGGAAAACCCGGGCCAGCGAGGAGATTCCAAAACAACACTTGTACGCACGCATCACCCGGCAACTGGGTATCGAAGCGTCGCGTTGTCGAGACGGCTATGGTGCGGTCGAGCATGCGGTGCCCTACATCGAATGTGCCCAGCATCATTTTCATGTCCCGGTTTACGCCAGAGCTTACGTGCGCAGTCCGCAGGATTTTTCCGTTCAGCCCTATGGCCAGCAAGGTTTGCTGGGGTTCGTCTCGCCCTATATTTCGTCCAGTCCGGCACACGCGGTGGTCATGAGCGACCTGGCGACGCTGCATCCCGGTGCAAGTTGTGGTTGTGGCCTTGCCGGTGACTGGTTCGAACTGCACGGCCGCGCGGGCACCACGGCCGGCAGGAGCTGTGCGATGGCGGCGTCCGAATTGATCGGGAGGCACTGATATGTACTTGATCAACGGAGAACTGCACGCCGGGTTCGGTCTCGACCCAGCACTGGCGCAGTTGCGTCAGACGTTGCCGCTATACCTGAACACGCCGCTGCACAGCGCCACGGTGCTGACAGCCGCGGCAAACTTTGCGCAGCAACTGCACAGCGCCGAGCTGGCGCTGGATGACGAGCAACGCCAGGCATTGATCGAGTTCTGCCAGCCACACGCCCTGCAAACCAAGCTGGAGCGCGAACTGGGCGATCACGCTGAATCGCTGCGACGGGTCGATTACCGGCAATCGCGCTTTGAGCGCTGGAGCCCCTTGGGTCTGGTGGTTCACGTGACACCGGCCAACGCGCCGCTGCTGGCCTGCTGCGCCATGCTCGAGAGCCTGCTGGCCGGCAACATCAACTGGCTGCGCCCCAGCCGCAGCGACCAAGGCCTGACAGCGCGTCTGCTCCACGCATTGGTGCAATGCGACCCCAGCGGGCAACTGCGCCATTACGTCGCCGTGCTTCCAGTGGCGACCGGGCAGATCGGCCGTTTGTGCGAAATGGCCAATGGCGTCTCGGCGTGGGGTGGCGATACGGCGCTGCAAGCCATCCGCCAACAATTGCCGCCCGGCTGTCGCTGGATTGACTGGGGACAGCGCATCAGTTTTGCCTACCTGACGCCGGACGCTGCCTCGTCGCCGGCACTGGAGGCGATCGTCGATGAGGTCTGCCGACTGGATCAACAAGCCTGCTCCAGTCCGCAATGGTTGTTGGTCGACAGCGACGACCCTGCGACGCTGCAAGCCATCGGCGGCGCTTTGGCCGAGGCATTCGAGCGCCGCGCCAGGCAATGGCCAGCCTTGATACCGACGATTCACGAAGCCAGCGAAATCACCACCCACACCCTGATGACGCGCCTGGCCACGAGTTTTTCCGGCAACACCGGGCAAGTCTGGAGCGCGCCGGGCTGGCGGGTGATCTGGAGCCATGATCAGTCGCTCACGCCCTCGCCGCTGTTTCGCACGTTGCTGCTCAAACCGCTGCCACGGGCGCAACTGACGCAAACCCTGCTGCCGTGGCGCAACGTATTACAAAGTTGCGCGCTGGTGTGCGGCGACCTGCACGTCGCAGAACTGTCGCGCGCGCTGATCGCGGCAGGCGTCAGCCGCATTGCACCGATCAATGCGATTCATGACGGCTACGCCGGCGAGCCCCACGATGGTGTTTACGCGCTGCAACGCCTGAGCCGGCGCGTGTCGGTCAGCCTGGCGCCGACGCAGTTGCCCACGCACATGACCCTCGACCGGCCACCTCGCGCACTGCCCCCGGCGGGCCTGCCGCTCACTGACAAGGCAACGTTTATCGCGCAGCCGGCGACAGCGGCCGCGCAGTTGTTTTTCCGCTCCGGCGGCAGCAGCGGTACACCGGCGTTGTCGGGCTTCAGTTACCGTGATTTTCAACGACAAATGCGCGCGACGGCTGATGGTCTGTTCGCCGCGGGTCTCGATCCGGGCCGCGACAAGGTGATGAACCTGTTCTTCAGTGGCGGCTTGTACGGCGGCTTCTTCAGTTTTGCCAAAGTGCTCGAATTGCTGGGGGCAACGCACATGCCCATGGGGGCGCCGACGGACGACGATTACCGCGACATAGCGCAAGTGATCATCGAGCAACGCGTGACCGTCCTGATCGGCATGCCGAGCACCCTGTATCGATTGTTCCTCAATGAACAGCAGCGTCTGAGCAATGACGGCGTGATTGAAAAAGTCTTCCTCGGCGGTGAGCACATCAGTGATCAATGTCGCCAATTACTGCAGCGCTGTGGCGTCACCAGCATCCGCTCGGCGGTGTACGGCAGTGTCGACGCCGGGCCATGCGGGCATGCCTGCGCCGCCAGCGCCGATGGTGTGTTTCACCTGATGGACAGCATCCAGCATCTGGAAATCGTTGCTCTGGAGCAAGACGTGCCGGTCGTTGACGATGAAGTCGGCCGTTTGCTGTTCACCGCCAAGGCACGTGAGGGTCAGCGCGTACAGCGTTATGACGTCGGAGACACCGGCCGATGGCTGTCCGGCGACTGCGCGTGCGGGCTGAGTTCGCCGCGTTTCGAACTGCTGCAACGGCACGGCGGATTGCTGCGCATCGGCAGCGATTTCATTTGCCGGGACGAACTGGCCAGGCACCTGCAAGCGCCGTTTCAGCTGTACGTCGATCACGCCCCTGACGGCCTCGAACGCCTGCTGGTCCGCAGCCCCGGCGACCCCGCAGACATTCTCAGCCGTCTCCAGGGTTATTCGACGCTAGCCACGCTAGTGCGAAACGGGCTTCTCGCCCTACAGGCACGAACCTGCGATCCGCAGCATTTCGTGCGAAACAGACACAGTGGCAAGACACCGCCAGTGATCGATGCGCGCCGTTAACGACCAACATGGGTCACGGCCGGCACCAATAAGAGAACACCATGAATACAACACTTGAACTGAACAAGTTGCTCACCTTTGCCCGCGCACACTCAGCGTTTTACGCCAGACACCTGCAAAACGTTGCACCGCAGATCAGCGCACTGGATGAACTTCCGCTGATCGACCCGCAACACTATTGGGCAAACAGCGAACACTTGGAACAATGGCCAGTACTGACCTCCACCGTGCAAAGCGCCGTGGTGTTCAAAACGGGTGGAACCCTCAGCAGCGGTAAACTTTCGGTATTTACCCGTGAAGAATGGCAGACACTTGTACAGGCCTTTGGAAGCCAACTCAGCCAACAACTCAATCCGGGAGACCGGGTTGCAAACCTGTTCTTCGTTGGCGATCTGTATGCCAGTTTCATCTTTATCCACGATGCCCTGGCGCACGAAACAGCGGGTGTCACCGAATACCCGTTTACCGGCAACGTCGACCCTGCGGTATTGGCCGGCGCGATCCGCCAACACCGTATCAACGTGTTGGCCGGGGTACCCGCGCAATTGCTCGCGTTCGCCGGCGTGCTCGAGCGTCAGGCGCACACCCTGAGCGAGGTCGAAACGATACTTTACGGCGGCGAAAGCCTGTTCGCGGGACAATTGCAGGTGTTGCATCGGGTGTTCCCTAACGCGCGGATCGCCTCCATCGGCTATGCGAGTGTCGACGCCGGCTTCATCGGTGCCACGAGCCGCGATTGCGCCCTGGGCGAACACCGGATGCTGGCCAGTCACAGCGTGCTGGAAATTATCGATGAACACACCGGTGAGGTGATTGAACACTGCGACTGTCGCGGGCGGCTGGTGATTACCAACCTGAGCCGCCGGCTGATGCCGTTGATTCGCTACCCGGTCGGCGACCTCGCCTGCTGGCGTGAACCCGCCACGACGCCCTTGCGCAAGTTCGCCTTGATGGGGCGCAGCGCAAGCAGTCAGCGCGTGCGAGTGAGCAGTCTGACCCTGCTGATCGAAGACATTGCCAGCATCGTCCAGTGCGCCACCGCCAGTGAGGACTGGCAACTGCTCATCAGCCAATCGGCAAACGTCGACATCGTGTGTCTGAAGTGGGTGCCCGACGCGCTGAAACCCGAAACCGCTGACGCCAACACCGCGTTATACCGCGACTTGATCGAGCATTACCCGCTGATCACCTCACTGTGCGCCGAAGGTCTGCTGGATGTGCAGGTGGTTCGTTGCACGAGCGGCGCGCTCGCCCGACATCCGCGTTCCGGCAAACATCAACGCGTCGTCGACCTGCGCATCTACGCCACTCACCACCCGGAGCAACGCCCATGGACAACGTGACGCTGCGCGGCTACCGCCGCTCCGACGCCCGGGCGGTCAGCCGTCTGTTCCGGGACATCTATGGTGACCACTACGCACAGCCGCACGTGTATTTACCGTTGATGATCAACCAGAACCATGGCGATGGAAGCTGGCATTCATTGGTCGCGGAGTCGGGCAATAAAATCCTCGGCCACGCCACGTTGTGCAGAAACAGCGGTTCGCACCTCGCCGAACTGGCATTGAGCGTGGTCCATCCGTCCAATCGCAAACAGGACATCGCCACGCAGTTGGGCACCCGGCTGTTGATCCATGCGCAAGCACTGGGTTGCCACGGTGTGACCATCAAACAGGTGACGCAGCACGCCTACACACAGCGCATGGCTGACAGACTCGGCTTCTGCAGCAGCGGCTTGTTGCCCGACTATGTGCCCTCGCCGTTTGGCGAAACACTGCCGGAGTCCATCGTTATCGGTTACACCCCGGTCGATGGCCACCGCCGCCCGCTCCCGGCACTGCTCTGGCCGCCAGGCTGTCGTGATTTCATGGAGCACTTGTGCGAGGTCTACGGGACGCAGGACAAAGAGGCGCCCTGGGTGGGCCCGCCGATTCACGTTGAGCCGTGTACCGGGCGCTATGACGTGATGCTGAAAAAACTTGATGGCAGCCTGCTCAAGCAGCTCCAGCGATTGCCGGCACACTGGATGATCTCGATCAGGCTCAGACTGGCAACGGGGTTTACCAGCGCCGTGGAAAACCTGACGGCGATGGGCTTCACCTTCACCGGGATTGCCCCGAATGAGTGCTGCGCCGGTTGGCTGGCGTTGTTTCATCGCGGCTACCAACCGCGCTCGCTGACGCTGCATTGCCCGCACATGCAGCGCCTGCACGATCAGGCGCAACAGCACCTCGCCGTGCACCCCGACGCGGGGTTATCGCCCTCCTGAGCCAGGGTCGGCAGATCGGTGTCGCCCGTTCAAACCTTGGGCGGGCGACAAACCATAGTCTTACGCCTTGGAGCTGACGCCCTGGTCGGCCGGTTTCGCCATGTTGCCTTCGCCATAGGTCTTCAGGTTCTGCAGGACGTAGATCGCTTTCTTGAATTCGGGAATCAGGTTTTTGCCGTAGGCGTTGCCATTCAGACCATTGTTCTGGATAGCATCGAGTTGGGTCGCAAAATATTCCAATGCGTTGAATTTGGCGTCGATGTCTTTGGTCACGCCAAAACGGTCGAACTTATCGCCGGCGGCTTTCAAGGTGAAGGACGTGACCTCGGAGATTAACCCGCGGCTGCGCAGTATCTCGCTGAGATTGCCCAATTGCTTGACCGACACATTCGCCGGGTCGAAGCCCTTTATCGCCTTGCGCAAACCCTGCTTGTCCATTTCGGCAGTATTCAGCGCGGTGGGGTTGGTGCCGACCAGGGTGAGCATCTGCTGCACCTTGACACTCTGGGCCACCTCTTTCTTTGCGCCGGTGTTGCGAACCATCACCCCAGCCTTGCTCTCCCAGCCGCCGACAATACCGATCGTCATGAACAGACTCCCTGTGAAATGACCATAAAAATATCCGTGTGAAGCACCAATAATGGCCGCGAGTATCAGCGGGCGAACTGATGGCACCAACCTCTTTCTGCACTTTTTTACAATTCTTGTACATTCTCGATACAAAAGCGCAAACCCCTGTATTTCTTGCCCCGAAACTGTCATGCCACTGAAATGCAAATGACCTTTTCGAATGATCGAGCCGATACACCGCCGCCTATGTATCAAAGCCGATACCGACCAGTCATCGGCGCCGGTGATTTTTAGAACGTGCGTACCTAAAGCTTCCGGCCGCAACGACGATACGCTGTGGATACCCGCACTGTTTTACCCCTGCCCTCCCTAATAAGAATCGCAGCTCAAGGACCGGTCTCCATGCCCGCATTCCGCACCATTCAGGCTCGCTACACGTTGTTTCTGGTTCTGTTCATCCTGCTGCTGTCGGTACTGACGGTGGTCGGTATCAGCCAACTGGTTGCACCCAAGCTGCGTCAGACCGAAGAACAGGTCGTACTCAATCGCATCGCCGAAGTCGCCGAGCAGATTCAAGGCGAACTGAACAAGGTCCAGGCGCAACAGCGCAGCATCACCCAGACCATCCCGCTGCTCGACAGCGCGGCCATCGACACGGTGCTGCCGGGGCTGGTGGATCAATACGGCGAACTGAAAGTATTCGGCGGCGGGATCTGGCCATTGCCCGGCCAGCGTGAAGCGGGACGCAACAAGTTCAGTACCTTCTGGCACCGTGACGCCTCCGGCAAACTGGCGGTGAACACCTTCTGGAACAGCGATGCGGCGCCCAACTATTACGACCAGAGCTGGTACAAGGGCGGCATGGCCACCCCGCGCGGTCAGTGCGCCTGGGCCGCTGCTTACAAGGATGACGCCAGTGCCGAGCCACGCACCAACTGCGCCATGGCGATCCAGAAAAACGGCGCCGCGTGGGGCGTGTCGACCATCGACGTGACCCTGGGTTTCTTCAACGACCTGGTGGCACGCAAGGAAAAAGACCTCAGCGCCGAAATGCTCATCGTCGAAGCTGACGGCAAGATCATCAGCAACAGCTCGCGCATCAGCGGCCCGATCGTGCTGAAAAACATCAGCGATCTGGCCGGCAACTCGACGTTCGCCCGCCAGGTCAAGGCCGGCCTGCAAAACCGCGAGCAGGCGCAGCGCGTCGAGTTCGACAACAACGGTGAGGACAGCACCTTCTTCATGCGTCCGATCGAAGGCACGCCGTGGTTTCTGGCAACGGCCCTGCCGACCAAAATGCTCACCGCACAGCGCGACGACGTCCTCAGCAGCCTGAGCCTGTTGCAGATTCCGTTGGTGATTCTGCTGGTGCTGTTGCAGGTTTATGCGATCCGTCAGTTGGTCCAGCGCATGAAAGCGTTGAAAGCCAATATCGATTTGCTGTCCAGTGGCGATGCCGACCTGACGCGCCGCATCACCATCCGCGCCGAAGACGAATTGGGCGCGATCGGCCATTCGGTGAACACCTTTATTGCCTACCTGCAAAACATGATCGGTGAAGTGACGCAAGCCACGGGCGCCATGGCTTCGAGCCTGGACAACCTGCAACGAACCTCGGCGCACACCGGCCAGATTCTGTTGCGCCACGCTTCGGAAACCGATCAGACCGTCACCGCCATCACCGAAATGAGCTCGACGGCCGAAAGCGTTGCGCAGAACGCCGCTGAAACCGCTGCGTTCACCCAACGCGCCAATGAAAACGCTGACCGTTCGCGGGTGGTGGTGGGCGAAGCGACCAGCAGCGTGGTGGCACTGATCGACGAAGTCGCCAGCGCCACCCACAAAGTTGAAAACATGCAGCAGGACGCCCAGCGCATCACCGAAATTCTCGGCGTGATCGGTGCGATTGCCGGCCAGACCAACCTGCTGGCGCTCAACGCGGCCATTGAAGCAGCGCGTGCCGGCGAGCAGGGTCGCGGCTTTGCCGTGGTGGCTGACGAAGTGCGCGCCCTCGCCGCTCGCACCCAGGCCAGCACCTCGGAAATCAACGAGATGTTGACCCGTCTGACCCAAGGCGTGAGTTCGTCGGTCAGCGCCATGGAAAACACCCAGGCCAGTTGCCAGTCCGCCGCCGATGCCACGGCCCGGGTCAACTCGGGGCTGGATGAAATGGCCGGTTCGGTCAGCCACATCAATAGCCTCAGCACCCAGATCGCCACCGCCGCCGAGCAGCAAAGCGCCGTGACCGAGGAGATCAACCGCAGCATGGTGCAGATCCGTCACATGGTCGATGAACTGGTGCAGAGCGGCAAAGCCAGCGAACTGAATACCCACCAGTTGCTCGAAGCCAACAGCCGCGTGAGTGCAATCATGGGGCGCTTTAAAGTCCGCTAACGCTCTATACCAAGCAAACACCTCCCCTCCTGTGGGAGCTGGCTTGCCAGCGATAGCGGTGGATCAGGCGAAGAATTTTCATCTGACCGGGCCCCATCGCTGGCAAGCCAGCTCCCACAGGGTCAACCGCGTTCACAGATTCAGCGGACGACCCGCCTGACAGATTTGTCATCTCGCGCTCAGCAACCTGTCAGCCTTGATCTACGATCATCCTGCCCGCCTGCCTTGCAACAACTGGAAACATTGCGTTGATGTCCGGCGTAAAAAACCGGTCAAAATGCGTTCTTTTCTGATCGTCACCCGAGCCGAGATTCCATTATGCGAACCCACCTGCGTCTGGTCGCCCTCAGCGCCCTGTTCATCTCCTCCCTGGCGCAAGCCGCCGAGCTGATCCCGATCGAAGTCCATCGCGATGCCAATTGCGGTTGCTGCAAGAAATGGATCAGTCACCTGGAAGCCAACGGTTTCAAAGTCCAAGACCATGTCGAAAGCGACATGAGCAGCTTCAAGCAACAGCACGGCGTACCAGCGCGCCTGGCTTCCTGTCACACCGCGATCATCAACGGCAAATTCGTCGAAGGCCATGTCCCGGCAGAGCAAGTGCTGGCGCTGAGCAAGCGCGACGATCTGCTCGGTGTCGCCGCGCCGGGCATGCCGATGGGCTCGCCGGGCATGGAAATGGACGGCATGAGCGATGCCTATCAGGTCATCGGCCTGAAAAAGGACGGTGCTGACGTGGTCGTGGCGGATTACCCGGCCCATTGATCGGCGCCGCATACGTCGGGCTGTTCTTTGCCGCGTTCGGTGCCGCGACCTTGTTGCCGTTGCAGTCCGAGGCCTTGCTGGTCGGCTTGATCGTCAGCGAGCGTTACTGGCTGTGGGGTTTGCTCGCCGTGGCGACCCTGGGCAACGTGCTCGGTTCGCTGGTCAACTGGTGGCTGGGCCGCGGCATCGAACGGTTTCAGGAGCGGCGCTGGTTCCCGGTCAGCCAAAGACACATGGCCAAAGCACGCAAGCACTATGAGCGTTACGGTCATTGGTCACTGTTGCTCAGTTGGTTGCCGGTGATTGGCGATCCGCTGACCCTGATCGCCGGTGTCATGCGCGAACCGCTCGGGCGCTTCCTGCTGATCGTCAGCCTCGCCAAAGGTGCGCGTTACGCGGTGTTGGCCATACTGACGCTGGGTTGGCTCGGTTGAACGATCAGATCAGTTGATTGCCTGTGTTTAACGTCGCCCTAATCCAGCCGTTCCAGCATCGGCCGATTTCCATGGAGTTTGCCCTTATGTCCGTCACGCTTTCCCGCTGGCTGCCCGGCCTGTTTCTGACTGCCGCCCTGCCGTTGCTGGCACAGGCGGCCACAGAACCAGTGCCCGCCGAAGGCCCGGCCTACGGCCCGGAGTTGCAAGGCTTCGAATACCCTTACACGCTTAAACACTTCGCCTTCCAGTCCCAGGGTAAATCCCTGCAAATGGGCTACATGGACGTCGCCGCCCACGGCAAGGCCAACGGCCGCACCGTGGTGCTGATGCACGGCAAGAACTTTTGCGCCGCGACCTGGGACAGTTCGATCAAAGCCTTGAGCGAGGCCGGTTATCGTGTGGTCGCGCCGGATCAGATCGGCTTCTGCACCTCGAGCAAACCGGACAACTATCAGTACAGCTTCCAGCAACTGGCGACCAACACCCAGCAATTGCTCAAAGCGCTGGGCATCCAGAAAGCCACGCTGTTGGGCCACTCCACCGGCGGCATGCTCGCCACCCGTTACGCCTTGCTGTTCCCCGAGCAGGTCGAGCAACTGGCACTGGTCAACCCGATCGGCCTGGAAGACTGGAAAGCCCTCGGCGTACCCTATCGCACCGTCGATCAGTGGTATCAGCGTGAGCTGAAAGTCAGTGCCCAAGGCATCCGCGAGTACGAACGCACGACCTATTACGATGGCCGCTGGAAACCCGAGTTCGACCGTTGGGTCGACATGCTCGCCGGCCTCAGCAAAGGCCCGGGCAAGACGCAAGTCGCCTGGAACTCGGCGCTGATCTACGACATGATTTTCACCCAGCCGGTGTACTACGAGTTCAAGGACCTGAAGATGCCGACCTTGCTGCTGATCGGCACCGCCGACACCACCGCCATCGGCAAGGACCTCGCGCCACCTGAGGTAAAAGCGAAAATCGGCCATTACGAAGTGCTCGGCAAACAAGTGGCCAAGCTGATCCCGCACTCCACGCTGGTGGAATTCCCCGGCATGGGCCACGCGCCGCAAATGGAAGAACCCGCGCAGTTCCACAAGGCACTGCTCGGCTGGCTGAGCACACCCAATCCCGTTCGTTGATGAGGTAAGGCTGATGGCGGTGCAGATTGCAGTGATTGATGACTGGCAGGACGTGGCTCGCGATGTCGTCGACTGGTCGGTGCTCGACAGCATCGGTGAAGTGACATTCGAGCATGCTTACCCGGCGGACAACGCCACGCTGGCCGAACGTCTGGGCCAATACCAGGTGATCTGCGTGATGCGCGAACGCACGCGGTTCGACGAAGACCTGCTCAAGCGCCTGCCCAACCTCAAACTGCTGGTCACCGGCGGCATGCGCAATGCGGCGCTGGATCTGCCGGCGGCGGCGAAACTGGGGATCAAGGTCTGCGGCACCGACAGTTACAAACACGCCGCGCCGGAACTGACCTGGGCGCTGATCATGGCGGCCACGCGCAATCTGGTGAACGAGGCCAATGCCCTGCGCGCCGGCCACTGGCAGCAAGGTCTGGGTGGCGACCTGCACGGCAAGACCCTGGGCATTCTCGGTCTGGGCAGCATCGGCCAGCGGGTTGCGCAGTTTGGCCAGGTGTTCGGCATGAAGGTGATCGCCTGGAGCGAAAACCTCACCGCCGAGCGTGCGGAGCAGGTTGGCGTGACGTACGTGAGCAAACAGGCATTGTTCGAACAGGCTGACGTGCTCTCGGTGCATCTGGTGCTCAGCGAGCGCAGTCGCGGGCTGGTCGATGCGCAGGCGTTGGGCTGGATGAAGCCAACGGCGCTGCTGGTCAACACGGCGCGCGGACCGATTGTCGATGAGGCGGCGCTGATCAAGGCGTTGCAGAAACAACAGATCGCCGGGGCGGCGCTGGACGTGTTCGACCAGGAGCCCCTGCCGGCGCTGCACCCGTTTCGCACGCTGGACAATGTGCTGGCGACGCCGCACGTGGGCTATGTCAGTCGGCAGAACTATGAACAGTTCTTTTCGCAGATGATCGAGGATATTCAGGCTTGGGTGGCGGGTAGTCCGATTCGTCTGTTGAACTGAGAAAGTCATGAATACAGTGGTGTAGCGACCATCGCTTTCGCGAGCAAGCTCGCTCCCACATTGGATCTGTGCCGGAAACAAATTTTCTGATCACTGAAGATCCCTGTGGGAGCGAGCTTGCTCGCGAAGGGGCAGTCACTGTCACCCCAGCAACAAACTGCCCGCACCACAACAGTGCGGCCGCCCTCCCCGCTAGCACAACATCGTGACTACCTAGTCACCGTTTTGGCCCTCCCCCGCAAAAAAACCTGCACTTCGTCGGTGCGTTTCGCCCTCCAGACCCCGGTTTCCGTTAACGGCAAACCGATTGTCGAACAATTTACCCATTTGCTCTGGCCCGCTCTAGGATCTGGCCTAGACTGATTTTCGCAGGGCTAGACCGGCGGGTCACATGCCGGAAAAAAAGTCGAAACTTTTGCTTTGCACGACGGGTCATCTGAAAGGCAAGGCCTAAGTGACTGGTGCAATCCTTGCAACGGCCTCACCACCCATTCTGCTTGCGCGTGTTGGGTAGCGTTTGCTAACCGATGCGTGGCGCGTTTGCGCCCGGCCACAGGATGTGACCATGGACATCGCTTGTTCAAGACAAGAATCAGATCAACAACACGGGAGATTCATATGATCAGTGCGGCATTGGATATTCAGGGAGAGCGTGCTCAGCAGGCTGTTGGTGAAGTGAGCAGCGTCAGTGTTCCCGGCAGCCGATCGATCAACGTCCCCGGCACCAAAACGCTGACTCCGGTAGCGAGCCAGAATCCCAACAAGAAGAAAGTGTTGTTCGTGACCTCGGAAATCGCCGACCTGGTGAAGACCGGCGGTCTGGGTGACGTCTCCGCCGCCCTGCCCCGCGCCATGGCGCATCTGCACGACGTGCGCGTGCTGATTCCTGGCTACCCGCAAGTGATGCACAGCGAAAACCCGATCCACATCATCGGCGAACTGGGTGGCCACGCCGCGCTGCCACCGTGCAAGATCGGGCGCATGGACATGCCCGACGGGCTGGTGATCTACGTGTTGATCTGCCCGGAACTCTACGAACGCGAAGGTTCGCCTTACGGCGCCAACAATGGTCGCGACTGGCCAGACAACCACATTCGTTTCGCCCGCCTCGGTCTGGCTGCTGCCGACATCGCCGCCAACCTCGCACAAATTCACTGGTGCCCGGATCTGGTGCACGCCCACGACTGGCCTGCTGGCCTGGCCCCTGCTTATATGCACTGGCGCGGGCAGCGCACGCCGACCCTGTTCACCATTCACAACCTCGCTTATCAAGGCGTGACCAGCCTCGGTTCCTGCCCTGAGCTGGGCATTCCCACGCATGCCCTGCAACAGGAAGGCATGGAGTTCTACGGCAAGATGTCGTTCCTCAAGGCCGGCATGGCCTATTCCAGCCACATCACCACGGTCAGCGCCACGTACGCGCAGGAAATCACCACCCCGGATTTCGGCTGCGGCCTCGACGGCTTTCTCGCCGCCAAGACCCAGCAAGGCTTGCTCAGCGGCATCCCCAACGGCATCGATGAAAGTTGGGACGCCGCCACCGATCCGCACCTGTTCGCACCGTTCGCCATCGGTGACTGGGAAGGCAAAGCGGTCAACGCCGCCCATGTTCGTGAGCTGTTTGAATTGAATGATTCAGAAGGCCCGCTGTTCGCCGTGGTGTCGCGGCTGGTCTATCAAAAAGGTCTGGACCTGACGATCGCGGTGTCCGAGTACATCGTGCAGAACGGTGGCCAGATCGCGATCATCGGTCGCGGTGAACCGGAAGAAGAACAAGCCATGCGTGAACTGGCCCTGCGTTTCCCCGGCCAGATCGGCGTGCGCATCGGCTTCAATGAAACCGATGCCCGCCGCATGTTCGCCGGCAGCGATTTCCTGCTGATGCCCTCGCGTTATGAACCCTGCGGCCTGAGCCAGATGTACGCCCAGCGTTTCGGCTCGTTGCCGGTCGCGCGCAATACCGGCGGGCTGGCCGACACCATTGAAAACGGCATCACCGGTTTCCTCTTCGACGAGTCCACTGCCGAAAGTTACCAGGAAGCGCTGAGCCGCGCGTTCAAGGTTTTCGCCTTCCCTGAGCTGCTCAACGCCATGCGTTGCCGGGCGATGGCCGCGCCGTTCAACTGGTGCAAAGCGGTTGAACCGTACGCCGAACTCTACGAACGACTGGTGGCCAAGGCACTGGGTAAAGCGCACCACAAATAACCAGGGAGATTTTCCACCATGCCGTTACGGTCTTCTGAAACCTGGCCCCACGGCGCGATCATGCAGGATGCCGAACACACGCAATTTGCGCTGTGGGCGCCGGATGCGTTTTACGTCAGTGTCGAGTTGGACAATGGCCAATCCCTGCCGATGTTGCCGCAGGCCGATGGCTGGTTCGTGATCAAGGCCCGCTGTCCGGCGGGCACGCGTTACCGCTACAACATCGACGGCGAACTGGAGGTGCCCGACCCGGCCTCCAGAGCGCAGGACGGCGACATCGACCGCCACAGCGTGGTCGTCGATCCGCTGGCCTATGCATGGCGCCACAGTGCCTGGCACGGTCGGCCGTGGAGCGAAGCGGTGATCTACGAGTTGCACGTCGGGGCGCTCGGCGGTTTCGCTGAAGTCGAACAACACCTGGCGCGCCTCGCGGGCCTCGGTATCACCGCCATCGAACTGATGCCGCTGGCGCAGTTTCCCGGCGAACGCAATTGGGGTTACGACGGTGTTTTGCCCTACGCACCACAAGCCTCCTACGGCACGCCGGAACAACTCAAACACCTGATCGACAGCGCCCATGGTCATGGCCTCGCGGTGATTCTCGACGTGGTCTACAACCACTTCGGCCCCGACGGCAATTACCTGCATCGTTACGCCAAAGGCTTTTTCCGCGAGGACAAACACACGCCGTGGGGCGCGGCGATCGATTTCCGCCGCGATGAAGTGCGCGAATTTTTCATCGAAAACGCACTGATGTGGTTGCTCGAATACCGCTTCGACGGTCTGCGCCTTGACGCCGTGCACGCCATCGAAGACCCGGATTTCCTCACTGAGATGGCCCAACGCATCCGCGCGCAGATCGACCCCAGCCGTCACGTCTGGCTGACCGTGGAAAACGAACTCAACCAGTCGAGCCTGCTGGAATACGACTACGACGCGCAGTGGAACGACGACGGCCATAACGCCCTGCACGTTTTGCTCACCGGCGAAACCGACGCCTATTACGCCGACTACGCCGCACAACCCACCGAACAATTGGTGCGCTGCCTCAGTCAGGGGTTTGTCTTCCAGGGCCACATCACCCGCCACGGCGAACCGCGCGGCGAGCCCAGCGAACACCTGCCCTCCACGGCATTCGTGCTGTTCCTGCAGAACCACGATCAGATCGGCAACCGCGCGTTCGGCGAACGCTTGCATCATCTCGCTGATCCGCGCGCCGTGCAGGCAGCGACGGTGCTGTTGCTACTGTCACCGATGATTCCGCTGATGTTCATGGGCGACGAGTTTGCCGCCGAACAACCGTTCCTGTTTTTCACCAGCCACCACGGCGAACTGGCCGAATTGGTCCGCGAGGGCCGCCGCAATGAATTCGCCGCGTTCAGCGCGTTCGCCGATCCGCACAAGCGCGAGCAAATCCCCGACCCCAACGCCGAACAAACCTTCCACGCTTCACAGCCAAGGCTGATCGGCACCGGCAGCGCCAAGCAGCAGGAAACCCTCGCGCTGTACCAAAAACTCCTGCAATTTCGCCATCAATACATCATTCCCCACCTGTCCGGCTCGCAAGCACTCGGCGCCCATATGCTTGGGTTTGGCGCGGTCAGTGCGCGCTGGCGTCTGGGCGATGGCAGTGAGCTGCGAATTGACCTGAACCTCAGTAACACGCCAGTGGTCAACCCTCCACAGACCGAAGCCGTGTGGTTGTTTCAGCAGCCACCGAGCGCCGATCTGTCGGAATCGGGCGAACTGCCCGCGTATTGCGCGCTTGTCAGCCTCACGGCCGCAACCCCTTTGCAACCTCTGGATGGAGAGCGCCTATGAGCGATGCGCAACTGGAAATTCTCGCAAGCCGCGCCGGCCTTGCCGTCGACTGGATCGATGCCAACGGCCGTGCGCAAAAAGTCGCCCCGGCGGTGCTGCGCAATGTCCTGATCGGCCTCGGCCACCCGGCCAGCACCGCGCAGGAAATCGACGCCAGCCTGTTGGAATTGCAAGCCGTACAACAAGACCGCCACTTGCCGCCGCTGCTGACCAGCGATGTCGGCGTCGGTGTGGATCTGGCGCGTTATTTTGCGCCCGAGACGCCTTGTGAAATTCACCTTGAAGACGGCTCGCGACTGAACCTCAAACTCGACAGCGAAGCCATTCTGCCCGGCGTGATCCCCGTCGGTTATCAGCAAGTGCACATCGCTGATCAATATTTCACCTTGGCCGTGGCCCCCGAGCGCTGCTTCAGCGTCGGCGATGCGGTCGATAATCCGATCCCCCGCGCCTGGGGCCTGAGCGTGCAACTGTATGCGTTGCGCCGCCCCGGCGACGGTGGTTTCGGTGACACCCAGGCGCTGGAAGAACTGGCCCGGGTGGCCGGTGAGCGTGGTGCGGAAGCGTTGGCGATCAGCCCGCTGCACGCGATGTTCAGCGCCGACACCGGACGCTACAGCCCTTATTCGCCGTCCAGCCGCTTGTTCCTCAACTCGCTGTATGCCGCGCCCGGCGCGATTCTGGGTGAGCGCGCCTTGCGTGATGCCATCGACGCTGCGGGTCTGGCGGAGCAGTTCAGCCAACTGGAAGAACTGAAACTGATCGACTGGCCCAGCGCTGCCGACGCCAAACAGAAACTGCTGCACGCCTTGTACGAAGGCTTCGTCGCCGGCGATCACCCACTGCATCCGGACTTCGCCAGTTTCCGCCATGCCGGCGGCGAAGCGCTGGAAAACCACTGCCGCTTCGAAGCCATTCAGGAAATGCGTGCCGCCCGTGGCGAAAGCCTCGACTGGCGGCAATGGCCGGAGCACTGGCACGACCCGCGCGGTGCAGCGCTGGGCGCATTCGCCGAGGAATACGCCGAGCGCATCGGCTACTTCGCTTTTTGCCAATGGCTGATCCATCGCTGTCTGGAACGCGCGCAAACCGCCGCACGCAGCGCCGGCATGGGCATCGGCCTGATTGCCGACCTCGCCGTCGGGGCCGATGGCGCTGGCAGTCAGGCCTGGAGTTTCCAGGATGAATTACTCGCCTCGCTCACCGTCGGCGCGCCGCCGGACATTCTCAATCGCTCCGGTCAGGGCTGGGGGATTTCCGCGTTCTCACCCGAAGGCCTGATCCGCAACGGCTTTCGCGCCTTCATCGACATGCTGCGGGCGAACTTCGCCCATGCCGGCGGCCTGCGCATCGACCACGTGATGGGCCTGCAACGCTTGTGGGTCATCCCCAACGGCGCCGCCCCGGCCGATGGTGCGTACCTGTATTACCCGGTGGACGATTTGCTGCGTTTGCTGACGCTGGAATCCCATCGTCATCAGGCCATCGTCCTCGGCGAAGACCTCGGCACGGTGCCCGACGGCCTGCGCGAAAAACTCAGTGCGCGGGCGATGCTCGGCATGCGCGTGCTGCTGTTCGAACAAGACAACACCTATTTCAAACCGATCCTTGATTGGCCGGACAACGCCCTGGCGACCACCAGCACCCACGATCTGCCGACGCTCAACGGCTGGTGGCATGGCCGCGACATTGACTGGAACGCACGCCTGGGGTTTGTCGATGCCAACGGTGAAATCGAATGGCGCCAGCACCGCCAACGCGAGCGCGAAGGCTTGCGCAGCGCCTTGAGTCAGGACCCGCAGAACTTTCGCGAGGAATCCCACGAGGCCGACCAAGTGGTCGATGCCGCTGTGCGTTTCCTCGGCCATACCCGCGCGCCACTGGTGCTGTTGCCGCTGGAGGATGCGCTGGGCATCAACGAGCAAGCCAATCTGCCGGGGACCATCGACACGCACCCGAACTGGTCACGGCGTTTACCCGGCACCAGCGAAGCCTTGCTCGACAGTGCCGACGCTGCGCGACGCCTGGAACTGCTTGCCTGTGCGCGCCTTCAGGCTGCCGAGCGTGACCAATGAACCAAACGCTCATCCAGCCTCTACGCGCGACCCTGCGTCTGCAATTTCACAAAGGCTTCACCCTCGAACAAGCGGTGCCGTTGGTGCCGTACTTTGCCCGCCTCGGCATCAGCCACATTTATGCCTCGCCGCTGCTCGCGGCGCGGGCCGGCTCGATGCACGGTTACGACGTGGTCGACCCGACGCAAGTCAATCCGGAACTCGGCGGCGAAGCGGCGTTGCGGCGGTTGGTCAGCGCCCTGCGCGAACACCGCATGGGGCTGATTCTCGACATCGTCTCCAACCACATGGCGGTTGGCGGCAATGACAATCCGTGGTGGCTGGACCTGTTGGAGTGGGGACGCCTGAGCCCTTACGGTGAGTTCTTCGACATTCAATGGCATTCGCCCGACCCGTTGATGGAGGGACAATTGCTGCTGCCGTTTCTCGGCAGCGATTACGGCGTGGCGTTGCAGGAAGGCACGCTGAAACTGCTGTTCAACGCGCAGACCGGCAGCTTTTACGTCGAACATTACGACCATCACTTCCCGATCTGCCCGAACGATTACGGCGAGCTGCTCAACGCCGCGCAAGCACTGAAGCCCTTGGCCGATCGCTTCAGCACTCTCAGCTATCAGACCGACGCCCATTCACTGGCGATGCCGCTGAAAGACCAGTTGCGGCAACTGGCGACGGATCCAGCCATCGCCGAGGCCATCCACGACACCCTCCAGCATTACGACTCGACTACCGAGGAAGGCTTCGCCAGGCTGCATCAGTTGCTCGAACGCCAGAGCTATCGCCTCGCCAGTTGGCGTACGGCAGCGGATGACATCAACTGGCGGCGCTTCTTCGACATCAACGAACTCGGCGGTTTGCGCGTCGAGCGCCCGGCGGTGTTCGAGGCCACCCACGGCAAAATCTTCCAGTTGATCAGCGAAGGCCTGGTCGACGGGCTGCGTATCGACCACATCGACGGCCTCGCGGATCCCCGTGGCTATTGCCGCAAATTGCGTCGCCGCGTCGACCTGCTCGCGCCGGGCCGGCATCTGCCGATCTACGTCGAGAAAATCCTCGGCGCCGGTGAAACCCTGCACCGTGACTGGGCGGTGGACGGCACCACCGGGTATGAATTCATGAACCAGTTGTCGTTGCTGCAACACGATCCGGCGGGCGAATTCGTGCTCGGTGATCTCTGGCAACGGCGCAGCGAACGCCCGGCGGCGTTTATCGAAGAGGCGCAACTGGCGCGTCAGCAGATCCTCAACGGTTCATTGGCCAGCGATTGCGAAAGCGTCGCCCAGGCTTTGCTGCAAGTAGCGCGCGATGACTTGATGACCCGCGACCTGACCCTCGGTGCGATCCGCCGGGTATTGCAGGCGTTGATTGTGCATTTTCCGGTGTATCGCACTTACATCAGCGCCATGGGCCGATCGGCGCAGGACGAGGTGTTTTTCCAGCAAGCCATGGAAGGTGCGCGGCAAACGCTGAGCGAGGCCGATTGGTCAGTGCTCGACTGTGTGGCCGCCTGGCTCGGTGGCACGCCGTGGCGACGCAAGCCGCGCGGGCGCTCGCGCAAGATTCTCAAGCACGCCTGCGTGCGTTTTCAGCAACTGACCTCACCGGCAGCGGCAAAAGCCGTGGAAGACACCGCGCTGTATCGCTCGGCAGTGCTGCTGTCGCGTAACGATGTCGGCTACAACACCGAGCAATTCAGCGCGCCGGTGAGTGACTTCCATGCGGTCAATCAACAGCGCCTCGCCGAGTTTCCCGACAACCTGCTGGCCACCGCCACCCACGATCACAAACGCGGCGAAGACACCCGCGCGCGACTGGCCGTGCTCAGCGAGCGCAGCCATTGGTTCGCCGAGCAGATCGAGTTGTGGCGCGCCCTCGCCCGGCCGGTGCGCAGCGACGATCAACAGCCGTCGAGCGGCGATGAATTGATTCTGTATCAAGCCTTGCTCGGCAGTTGGCCGCTGGAGCTGCACGAAGGCGATCAGGCCGGGTTTGCCGACTACGCCAAACGCATCTGGCAATGGCAACAGAAAGCCCTGCGTGAAGCCAAGCTGCAAAGCAGTTGGAGCGCGCCGAACGAAGCCTATGAAAACGCCGCGCAGGCGTTCACTGAACGATTGCTCACCGGTGAACAAGGCGAATTGCTGCGCGCAGCGCTGGCCAAGACCGTCAACAGTATTGCTGCCGCCGGCGCGCTCAATGGCTTGGCGCAAACCTTGCTGCGCATGACCGTGCCGGGGGTGCCGGATCTGTATCAGGGCAATGAGTTCTGGGACTTCAGCCTGGTCGATCCAGACAACCGCCGGCCGGTGGATTACCCCGCTCGCGAGCAGGCCTTGCAGGAGCAACTGCCACCTGTGGAATTGCTGGCGAACTGGCGTGACGGGCGCATCAAGCAAGCCTTGATCGCCGAGGTGCTGAACCTGCGCGTCGAGCATGCCGAGTTGTTCCGGCGTGGCACCTATCAGGCGCTGGAGGTGCTCGGCAGTCAGGCGCACAACGTGCTCGCGTTTGCCCGTGAGCATGAGGGGAAACAGGCCATCGTGATCGTACCGATCCGTTGCGCCACCCTGCTGGAAAACGGTGCTGTACCTCAGGTCGATGCGCTGCGCTGGGGCGATACGCGGGTGGTTTTACCGTTCGCCGCCTCTGACACAAACCTGAAGGGACTTTTTTCAAGCGGTGCAGTCACAAAAAACAGGGAGCTGAATATCAGCGACGCGCTGGGGGATGTCCCGGTCAATCTCTTTATCCAACGCTTAACGTAAGCATCAGTTCAGTTCAGGAGCATTGCGATGAGTACCGACGATAAACGCATTCGCGAATTCGCCTATCAAATCTGGGAGTCGGAAGGTCAGCCCGAGGGTCAGGAGGCGCGCCACTGGGAGATGGCACGCAAGCTGGCAGAAGCGGAAGCGCTGGCACCGAAGAAACCACCGAAAGCCGCCGGCAGCAAGACCGCTGGCAAGTCGACCGAGACCAAGGCGCCGGCCACAAAACCGAAACCTGCGGCCAAAGCCAAACCGGCAAGCGCCGCCAAAGTGATTCCCCCGGGCGAAAAGCCCGCCGAGAAAAAGCCTCGGGCGCCGAAGAAGCCTTCAGCGATCTGACGCTAAACCGATTATTGAACTGAATGAATGTGTGGCGGGCTCGCTCGCCACCGAGGGTTTACTCGCCCTGAAGAAATACACAAATCCCTTGTGGGAGCGAGCTTGCTCGCGAATGCGATCTGCCATTCAACATTGAAGTCGACTGACACTGCGCTTTCGCGAGCAAGCTCGCTCCCACAGGGGATTGGTGTCAACCGAACCATCCCGATTTTTGCAGGAGCAATCATGACCCGTCCAAAAAAAGCCGAGCCCGCCACGCACGCCGAGCCGTCGAGAATTCGTGAAGGCCTGCCCTTCCCGCTCGGCGCGACCTGGGATGGCTTGGGCGTCAACTTTGCCCTGTTCTCCGCCAACGCTACCAAAGTCGAACTGTGCATCTTCGACGATGCCGGCGAAGTCGAACTCGAACGCATCGAACTGCCCGAATACACCGACGAGATTTACCACGGCTACCTGCCCGACGCGCATCCGGGGCTGATTTACGGCTACCGCGTTTATGGCCCGTACGACCCGGCCAATGGTCACCGCTTCAACCACAACAAGCTGCTTATCGACCCCTACGCCAAGCAACTGGTCGGCGAGCTGAAATGGTCCGAAGCGCTGTTCGGCTACACCATCGGCCACCCCGACGCCGACCTCAGTTTCGATGAGCGCGACAGCGCGCCTTTCGTGCCCAAATGCAAAGTCATCGACCCGGCGCACACCTGGGGCAACGACCACCGCGTCAGCGTGCCGTGGGACAAAACCATCATTTACGAAACCCATGTGCGCGGCATCAGCATGCGTCACCCGTCGGTGCCGGAAAACGTGCGAGGTACTTTCGCCGGCCTGATGAATGACGATGTGCTCAAGCACATTCGCAACGTCGGCGTGTCGTCGGTCGAGCTGTTGCCGATCCATGCCTTCGTCAACGATCAGCATCTGCTGCAAAAGGGCATGACCAATTACTGGGGTTACAACAGCATCGCGTTCTTCGCCCCGGACCCGCGTTATCTGGCCAGCGGCAAGATCGCCGAGTTCAAGGAAATGGTCGCGCACCTGCACGAGGCCAACCTCGAAGTGATCCTCGACGTGGTCTACAACCACACCGCCGAGGGCAACGAGCAAGGCCCGACCCTGTCGATGCGCGGCATCGACAACGCCTCGTACTACCGCTTGATGCCCGACGACAAGCGCTTCTATATCAACGATTCCGGCACCGGCAACACGCTGGACCTGAGCCACCCGTGCGTGCTGCAAATGGTCACCGACTCGCTGCGCTACTGGGCCAGCGAAATGCACGTCGACGGTTTCCGCTTCGACCTGGCGACCATTCTCGGCCGCTATCACGACGGTTTCGACGAACGTCACAGCTTCCTCGTGGCCTGCCGCCAGGACCCGGTTTTACGTCAGGTGAAAATGATCGCCGAGCCGTGGGACTGCGGTCCCGGCGGTTATCAGGTGGGCAACTTCCCGCCGGGCTGGGTCGAGTGGAACGACAAGTTCCGCGACACCGTGCGCGCGTTCTGGAAAGGTGACGACGGCCAGGTCGCCGACTTCGCCAGTCGCATGACCGCGTCGGGCGAGATGTTCAATCAGCGCGGACGGCGGCCGTATTCGTCGGTGAATTTCATCACCGCCCACGACGGTTTCACCCTCAACGATCTGGTGTCGTACAACGACAAGCACAACGAAGCCAACGACGAGAACAATCAGGACGGCAGCAACAACAACCTGTCGTGGAACCACGGCGTCGAAGGCCCGACCGACGATGCCGAAATCAACGCGCTGCGCCATCGGCAGATGCGCAACTTCTTCGCCACCCTGCTGCTCGCCCAAGGCACGCCGATGATCGTCGCCGGCGATGAGTTCGCCCGCACCCAGGACGGCAACAACAACGCCTACTGCCAGGACAGCGAGATCGGTTGGGTCAACTGGGACCTGAGCGAGGACGGCAAGGCGCTGCTGAAATTCGTCAAACGCCTGATCAAGCTGCGTCTGGCCTATCCGATCCTGCGCCGTGGGCGTTTTCTGGTCGGCGAGTACAACGAGGACATCGGCGTTAAAGACGTCACCTGGCTCGCCCCCGATGCCACCGAGATGACCACCGAACATTGGCACGACGCGCACAACCGCTGCCTCGGCATGCTGCTCGATGGCCGCGCGCAGGAAACCGGGATTCGCCGCAAGGGTGGCGATGCGACGTTGCTGCTGGTGGTCAACGCCCATCACGACATCGTCAATTTCACCTTGCCGGAAGTGCCGGACGGCGGTTTCTGGACCTGCATGATCGACACCAATCAACCGTCAATCCGCGGTCAGGAACGCTTCGACTTCGGCCATGAATATTCAGTCACCGGCCGTTCGCTGCTGCTGTTTGAACTGCAACGTGATGAAGAAGATTGATATGGATCTGCACTGTTATCTGGCGCGCCGCCCACCGGCTTATCCCGACACCGTAGCCCTCGGCGGGTGCCTGCGGGCATTGGTCGAGGCCGGGCTCGATCGGCTGCCGTTGCCCGGCAGTGGCAACACGCTGGAACGTTTCCAGCGTCTGGCTGAAGTCGCCGGGCATGATCTGGGCTTGTGCAAACTCTACGAAGGCCACACCGATGCGCTGGCGATCATCGAACAGCTCGGTGGCACACCGACGCCCGGCAGCACGTGGGGCATGTGGGCCGCCGAACCGCCGCAGGCGCGGGTAAAGGTCAGCCCCAGCGGCCACATGGTCACATTGAGCGGGCGCAAGGCGTGGTGCTCCGGCGCGGCGGTGCTTAGCCACGCGTTGCTCACGGCGTGGGATGCGGACGATCAGCAGCAATTGGTCGCCGTAGCGCTCGATCAACCCGGCGTGAGCGTCACCGATCAAGGCTGGCAAGCCGTGGGCATGGCCGCCACCGGCAGCGTCGAGGTGGTGTTCGACGGTGCCGAAGGTCAGGCGATCGGCAATCCCGGCGACTACCTGCAGCGTCCGGGTTTCTGGCAAGGCGGGATCGGCATTGCGGCATGTTGGTACGGCGCCGCGCAACAGATCGCCGAACGCTTGCGCCAACACTCGGCGCAACGTGAAGAACCGCACGCCCTCGCCCACCTCGGCGTCGTCGACAGTGCCCTGCAGGCGGCGGCCGACGTGCTGCGCTTCAGTGCCTTGCAGATTGACGCACACCCCGAAGACAACGCCGAATTGCTCGCCCGTCGTGCCCGCGCGGTGGTCGAGCAGACTGCCGAGCAGGTGATCCGTGAAGTCGGCCGCGCGCTGGGTGCCGGCCCCTATTGCAAGGACCGGCATTTCGCCCGGCTGATCGCCGACCTGCCGGTGTTTCTGCGGCAGAGTCATGCCGAGCGCGATCTGGCGGCCCTCGGCCAGTTGATCGCGCAACAGCCCGCCGAGGTCTGGACGCTATGAGAACCAATCCGATCGTCGGCCAAGGGACGTCGTTGCATCAGTGGCAAGGTTCGCGGCACTTGGCCGAGGTGCCCAGTATCGACATTCTCGATCTGGTGCCGTCCGGTGCGCGCGCGGTGATCGTCGCCCCGCACCCGGATGACGAAGTGCTCGGCTGTGGTGGCTTGCTGCAACTGCTGGCCAACGCAGGCCGAGATCTACTGCTGATTTCGGTCACCGACGGCAGCGCCAGCCATCCCGGCTCTGAACGCTGGCCGGTGGAGCGCCTCAGCGTGGTGCGGCCGCAGGAATCGGCCGAAGCGCTGCGCCGGCTCGGCCTGCCGATGTACCGGGTGAAATGGCTGCGTGGCGGGTTCCGCGACACGCAAGTGGCGGCAGAGGAATCGGCGCTGAGTGACTTCATCGAGGGTCATCTGCGCCCCGGCGATGTGCTGTTTACCACCTGGTGCGAGGACGGCCATTGCGATCACGAAGCCGTGGGCCGCGCCAGTCTCGCGGCGGCACAGCGGATCGGCGCGACCTGCCATGAACTGCCCGTGTGGACCTGGCATTGGGCCGCTCCCGAAGACGCCGTAGTGCCGTGGCATCGGGCGCGCAAGATTCTCCTGACGCCCGCGCAAGTCGCGCGCAAACGCCACGCCGTCCACGCCTTCGCCAGTCAACTGGAAGGTGATCCTGACGCGGGGCTTGCGCCAGTGCTGGCGCCCTATGTGATTGATCGCCTGCTGCAACCGTTCGAAGTGGTGTTTCTATGAGTGTCGACGATCGTTACTTCGAAGGGTTGTTCGCCGGCAGCGATGACCCTTGGGCGTTTCGCCAACGCTGGTACGAGCAGCGCAAACGCGCAATCACCCTCGCCGCCCTGCCGCGAGCGCACTATCGGGCGATCTTCGAACCGGGCTGTGCCAATGGTGAGTTGAGCGCTGAATTGGCCGCGCGTTGTGATCGCCTGTTGTGCTGCGACACCGCCAGCGCGGCGGTCAATCTGGCGCGCACCCGATTGAGCCTGTTCGACCACGCCGAAGTCCGCCAAAGCCGTCTCCCGGACGACTGGCCGGAGGAAAAATTCGACCTGATTGTATTTAGCGAAATCGGCTACTACCTCGACGGCGCCGATCTGACAGAAGTGATCCGTCGCATCAGTGATTCCCTGAGCGCAGACGGCCAATTGCTGGCGTGTCACTGGCGTCCACCCATCGACAATTGCCCGTTGAACGCACGACAAGTGCATGACCTGATCCATGAACAATTGCACCTGCCGCGCGTGGTTCTGCATCAGGAAGCGGATTTCCTTCTTGAGGTGTGGAGCCGCGAACCGCGCTCGGTGGCGGCACTGGAGGGCTTGCGATGATCGGCATTCTGATTCCCGCGCACAACGAAGAAGACCTGCTCGATGAGAGCCTCAAAGCCGCGCTGCGGGCCAGTAAACACGGGCTCCTGGCCGGCGAACCGGTCGAAGTGCTGGTGGTGCTCGACAGCTGCACCGACCGCTCGGCGCAGATCGTCAGCAGCTATCCGGTGCTGAGCCTGAGCATCGATGCGCGCAATGTCGGTCAGGCCCGCGCCGCCGGCGCGCGCCTGTTACTCGAGCGTGGCGCGCGCTGGATCTCCTGCACGGACGCCGACAGCCGCGTGGCCGATGACTGGCTGGTGGCACAACTGGGGCTTGGCGCCGACGCCGTTTGTGGCACAGTGACCGTCGAACACTGGCACGAGTCGTTTGATCAGGCCGCGCAAATTCGTTATCACCGCCACTATCAGGCGCGCGATGGCCATCGGCATATTCACGGGGCCAACCTGGGCATCAGTGCTGACGCCTATCGGTGGGCCGGCGGCTTTAAACCGCTGGTGTGCGACGAAGACGTGCAATTGGTCCGCGAACTGGAACTGTCCGGGGCCAACATCGCCTGGAGCCACCGCCCGCAGGTTCACACCAGCGCGCGTCTGGACAGCCGCGCACGTGGCGGATTTGGTGACTATTTGCGACAACTGGCACAGATGGAATAAAAAAAACCGGCGCAGATTGATCTGTGACGCGACGAATTCGAGTTCATCAGCAATACTCTGCTGCGCGGCAATCCAGGGTTCGGAGCGTCGCAAGGCAATCAACCCGCCTTCACGGGTCGGCCGCGCCGGGCAATCCCTGCCACGCAACCGACTGAGGGCCAGAAACAACAAGGACGTCGCACCCATGAAACCGTTATCGCTCAACGAAAACAGTTCGCCGTCGCAGATCTGGAACAGCGCGGCGCAACTCGACAACATCCCCGTCATCAACACCCGCAGCCTGGTCCCCGACGGCGCACGCGCGGTGGTCATCGCCCCACACCCCGGCGATGAAGTGGTGACCTGCGGCGGCCTGCTGCAATTACTCTCCAGCCTCGGCCATCCCCTGCAATTGCTCTCCATCACCGATGGCAGCGCCAGCCACCCCGGCTCCCGGCAATGGTCGGAAAAACGCCTGAGCGTGTTCCGCCCGCAGGAAAGCGTCGAAGCCCTGCGTCGACTCGGCTTGCCCATGCACAGCCTGAAATGGGTGCGCGGCGGCTTCACCGACAACGCCCTGAGCGATCAGGCCGACCAACTCACCGAGTTCATCGGCCGCTACCTGCGCCCCGGCGACGTCGTGTTCAGCACCTGGCGCGGCGACGGCAACGACGACCATGAAGCGGTCGGCCACGCCGGTGCCCGAGCGGCGGAACTGGCCGGCGCAACCTTCCACGACGTCCCGGTCTGGGCGTGGCACTGGCCGGAGCGCGAACACACCCTGATCCCGTGGGAACGCGCGCGCAAACTGCGCCTCGACACCTGGACCGTCGCGCGCAAAAGCCACGCCACCCATGCGTACGCCAGCCAGCTCAAGGGCGAACCGGCGATTGGCATTGCGCCGATGTTGCCGCCGGTGCTTCTGGAGCGGATGCGGTTGCCTTACGAAATCGTTTTTGTCTGAGTCTCTGTAGCAGCGTAGTCCCCCGCAGGCCTTCGCCTGCTCGCGATAACGGTGGATCGATCATTCCCATGTTCTGCGTGGGAATGCCTCTGCGCAGGCTCCGCGTTCGGCTTTGGGAAGTCGCGGAGACCGTCGGGGTCCGACTTTTTGCTGTCGACGTACGTGCATGACCGTTCGTCGCCACCTGTCAGACCTGACAGGTGTGCAATCACCCAAACTGGCGTTCAATCTCTCCGTCACCCACCCGCGGAGATTCATCCCATGCCAACTAAAGATCTGTCTGAAAAAAACCCAACGAACCACAAGCCCTCCAAAGCGACTTTCGATCGAGACTTCACTGATTTTACCGATGAGAACTGGAACAACTGGACTGTCGGGCCAAATGGGAGTCCGGACAATCTGAAAGTAGTCAAAGAAGGTAACAACTGGGCTCTCAATAATCAGGGGCGCAGCGATGTCGGCACCCTGCTAAGGAAGACAGTCGAAAATCTGCAGCCAGGCCAGTGCTACAAGTTTTCTATCAAAGCCAAACAGACCTCACCCGACAATCGTGAAGTCGTCTTGGCGCTGCTGGCGGCTCATACCTCAATCAGTGGCCCGGTCAAAATCGCTGCGGAAGATTGGACGTCCCTGGCAGGCACCTTCACGGCTGAGGAAACCAGCATCAAGTTAGACGTGTTCAGCCATATCTCATATGGCTTCCAGGACTTTCTAATCGACAATCTAGAGATTGTGGCACTGGAGGATTAACCAAATAAAAACATAAAGACGACAGGAATAGCTTAAAAAACTCAACCCGACTTAACGCTATTAATGCATCTCCAAGTTGGGTGCGTGTGAGTTGAAGTAGATCAGCATTGATAATCTGCAGCCATAGGTCTGACCGTTCGTCGACTCACCCTCTGCACCTGTCAGATCTGACAGGTGGGAGCTCTCTCACATTGTGTTTTGATAACTTCCGTAACACCCCATTTATCAGGAGCAACATCATGACTTCTAACGTGGATATCGAAAACTTTGAAGGCCTCACTCTTGGCGTACACCCAACCGGGTTTATTCTTAAACTCACCCATCTGGACATAACGGTTGTTGCCGGCTCATTGAGCGTAGTCAAGACTACCGACAACGAGCCTTTCTTCAGCGGAACTTATATTTCGAAGAGAGCGAGCGACGTTATTGCAATCGATTTAAAAAAACCACGGACGACCTTCAACAGCGGGATGAATACAGCCACTTCTGGCGAACTTAAAATCTCCTTCTTTGACGAAAATAACGACCTTATTAAACAGGACGTAGTCGGTGTAGGTGCTGATCACAGCTATAGCTATTCAGCGCCTTCCGGCAAAAAAATCAAACAAATCATAATGAGCAATGATTATGTGGCGCTTGACAACATCGAGCTCTCCGACTGAGTCGTACATCTCATGTAATTAATGGGGCAGGAGGCGAAAATAAAGAATGTTAGTCGCGTGTTCGCTCCGATGATCAATGTTTTACGCAAAGGACTAAAGATCGCCGCCCTCGGTAGCTCATTCAGGACTCAGCTAATCAATGAAAGAGATCCCGAGAGCGGCACTCTTTTGATTTTTTAGCACACGGCGCAGTTACACGAAGTCTAATCTGGCCCGGAACAAATGCCGGCCCTAACGCGTTTGCAGACCGACACACTACCGTGCGGGGTCTGTGCTAAAAGCGTTTAACGACACCGTTTAAGCAACACCTCCAGACACCTACACAACCTTGCGCCGTTGCCTACAGCTACGCCGCCTTGGGGCGGGTTCTATTGTGGTGCGGTCGCGGATTAACTCAGTGAGCGGGTTTAGCAGCCCGGCAAATTTCAAGGCACTCGAGTTCCGCCATGATGTTCACAGCCCCCTATCGCCTCAAGCAAGAAGAGCAATCGACCGTTCGTCGGATACCTCTGCGCACCTGTCAGATCTGACAGGTGCGCATTCTGCCGTTTCGCCGTTCAATCACTCCGTCACTTTCCCGACCGGAGCCGTTGCCATGTCCAACCCAAACAAACCCCTGATACACAAGGAACTCGACATCCCCGGGCGCAGCAAAGACCCGGTGTCGGAGAGCCCTGAGAAGGTCTGGGGCATCAACATCGCCGCCGCGCTGGGCAATTTTCCGCTTCATGGCCTGCTGTGCCGGGCGGGGCCGTGGGGCAACATGGCGAAAGGCGACAAGGCGACGGTCGAATGGGGCA
>NZ_JBAQKH010000033.1:0-2628 GCF_049300855.1 Pseudomonas sp.
TTTTAATTCATCCTTACATGTATTTGTTATAATCATTTTTAAATTCAATTTATCCATTTCTAGAATTCTTTGATATGAACTGCCAAGTGAATTCGGGAAAATCGTTCTAAGTGTTTCATGTTTCTCAACTACATCATAAAAGGCACCTTGCAGTGCTTCCTCATTCAATTTTCCAGACATACGAATGACTAACGGAATATTATAAGTAGGGCTTGGACCTTCTAAACAATTTAAGAACCATAACCTGCGCTGTGCAAATGAAAGTGGAACTTCATTTGGCCTACTTACTTTCTTAATAGCTGGCCTTGCGCTTTTTGCACGATCCAACTGGTTCGCTAATTCAGCAACAGTTGGTGATTCAAATAGCTTTCCGATTCCTAATTCTACACTTAACGTTTCACGAATTCTTGCCATTAAACGAGATGCAAGAAGCGAATGGCCACCCATTTCAAAGAAATTATCATCTATACTAATTCGCGAAACACCAAGTACTTCAGCAAATAAATCACATAATATTTCTTCTTTCGGATTTCTAGCAACTCTCTCATTGTTCATTCCATTAAAATCAGGAGCAGGTAATTTCTTTCTATCAACCTTACTATTTGGTGTTAATGGTAATTCTTCTAGCACAACAAATGCCGATGGCACCATATAATTCGCTAAACTTTCTGAAACATAAGAACGAATTTCCGAAAGATTAATTGGTTCCTTCTCTTCGGCAACGATATACGCAATGATTCGTTTATCATTTGGACGATCTTCTCGTACCATTACCACTGCTTGTTGTATATTTTCATGTCGTTGTAATACCGTTTCAATTTCAGCTAATTCAATTCGGAAACCGCGAATTTTAATTTGATGATCTGCGCGACTAATGTACTCTAACACACCATCGTTACGCCATTTCACAAGATCACCTGTGCGGTACATACGTGCTCCATCTTTTCCATAAGGGTTTGCAACAAACCGTTCAGCCGTTAACGCTGGTTTTCCTAAATATCCGTTCGCAAGTCCTTCTCCTGCAATATATAATTCACCGATAACTCCAGGTGGAACAGGCTGTAACCCTGCATCCAAAACGTACACTTCTGTATTCCAAATTGGTCTTCCAATAGGAGGGATACCATTTTCACTGTCATCAATGTTCATGAAAGTAGACCAAATAGTCGTTTCAGTTGGTCCATATAAGTTAGTTATAGAGCAACCTAATTCTTTTAATTTATTTGCTAAATGTGCCGGAAGAGCTTCACCGCCAACGAGTACGTTTAGCCTTTGTAACCTCTCTGGATATTCAGTTATTAACGCCTGCCAGAGCGTCGGTGTAGCTTGCATAATTGTCGCTCTTTCTTCTTGTAACAATGTCGTTAATGCAGAAGGCTCTTGGATTACCTCTTTTTGTGCAATTGTTAAACTTGCACCACTAATAAGAGGTAAATAAATTTCTAGAGCAGAAATATCAAACGCAAACGTTGTAACTGCTAATAAATGATCGTTTTCATTTAATGAAAACATATCTTTCATAGCTAATAAGAAGTTACTTAAACCTTTCATAGTAACAATTACACCTTTTGGATTTCCGGTTGATCCTGAAGTGTAAATTGTATAAGCTTGGTTTAAAAGTGATTCAACATTTTTAAATGGTAGATTCATATGAGAATATGCTTTTAACGCTATTTTCGTTTCTTCGCTATCTAATATGATTTTTTTAATATCATTTTCTATAACTAAAGTAGATGAAACAGATGAATGTGTTATGATACAAACTGGATTTGCATCATTTACTATATAATGAATTCGCTCGGCTGGGTATTCTGGATCTATCGGTAAATACGCTGCACCAGCCTTTAGAACTGCTAGCATACTAACTACCATTTCTATTGATCTTGGAAATACTAAGGCTACAAACTGATTTACTTCTATTCCTTCTTCTAATAAATAGTGTGCTAGTTCATTCGCTCGTTCATTTAGCTCTTTATACGTAAGTTTTATCCCGTTACAAGTAACTGCTATTTTATTTGGATTTTTTTGTACTTGTTTTTCAAATAATATAGGTAGATTAATTAGCTCTTCAGCTTTCTTCGTTTCATTCCATTCCAATAAAACTTTATGATTTTCTTCAGGAAGAGTAATGTTTATTTTTCCAATCGGCTCGTCTTTATGATAATTATTTATCACTAATTCTAATAGATTCATAAATCTTTCTTTATGCAATGCTAGTTCCGCGCCGTTATATACTTCCGGATTCGCATCAAAATGAATCATTAACTCATTTTCATCGAAGCGCTTATATACATTAATCGATAAGTCATCGACAGGTCCTGCTGATAAATTATGTGTAATACCACGATTTCCAGCAAAGTTAAGCCCGTAATCAAAAGGCATAACATTCACTAACGGCCCAAACAACCTTTGATTTTCACCTAGTAACTTTAAGTCTCTTCTTAATTCCTCATGACGATATTTATGATGACGACGTACGTCTCGAATTTCTTTAGAAACTTGCTGTATTAATTCTGCAAACGTTATATTTGGAGTTAACTTTAGACGCAGTGGAACTAAATTCATTACCATGCTTGGTGTATGAATAGATACAGAACCAAGACGCCCCATCATCGGTAAACCTAAAAC
>NZ_JBAQKH010000034.1:0-53650 GCF_049300855.1 Pseudomonas sp.
CCGGTGTTGATGTAGTAGATATCATCGCCCGCCCCGCCTTCCAGGCGAATGGCCGTGGCGGTGTGATCAGGGCCAGAAGTCAGGACGTCGTTGAACGCCGAGCCGATCACGTTCTCGATGCCGGTCAGAAGATCACCTTCGGCATCCCCACCCTTGCCAACTGCTCCCGTACCGAAGCGAACCTCAACATTTACGCCGGCGTTCGAGTTCGAATAATCAACCGTATCAACACCAGAGCCACCATCGATCTTGTCCGCACCGCCGCTGCCCTTGATCACATCATTGCCACCCAAGGCGTTGATCTCGTCATCACCACTGGTACCCGTCAGCGTATCCGCGCCGCTTGTCCCGTTAATAACAGCCATTGTTTCTTCCTTGCCTTGTTGTGAACCGGTACCGGTTCGCGTGGCGATCACGTCATCGCGGCGAACAATAAAAAACTACGAATGTGTTGATATCGACAGGAAAGGATCGCAACTTGAGCCGCTGCGAAAAATGTATTGGGATTGATACAAAGACGAATACACGACGCAAAAAAAAACAGGCGACTGAAAAAGTCGCCTGTTTTTTAGGTAGCCGGAGCTGATCGATCAATCCGCCAGCCAGCCCTGCTCCCAGTAACGCAGGTTATCGCCGCGCAACACGTAGTCGCGCAGCACGACTTCACGCAACTCGTCGCCCATGCGGTAGCTGGCGTCCGGATCGGCCAGGTGCATGCGGATAGCCTGCAGCCATTCATCCGTAGTGTTGGTCTTGATCCGCGTGCACGGCAGATAGCCGCGGTAGGCTTCGGTGTCGGTGCAGATCACCGGGTAACCGCAGGCACCGTACTCCAGCAGACGCAGGTTGCTTTTGCAGTCGTTGAAAATATGGAACTCCAGCGGTGCCAAAGCCAGATCCAGATTGAGACTGGCCAGTTTGGCCGGGTAAGCGTCGAGGGCAATGACGCCGTGGAACTCATGCATGTACGGGCGCAGATCATCCGGGCACATGCCGAAAAATACCCAGTCGACTTCATCCGCCAGTTCGCGCACGACATCAGCGATCACCGCGAGGTCACCATGGTGACTGGTGCCGCCGCCCCAACCGACTCGCGGTTTTTTCGAGGTCCGGCGCTGGCCGCGCAGGTTGCTCCAGAACTCTTTCGCCAACATGTTCGGCACGACACGGATGTCGTGATGCATGTCCGACAAGGCGTTGGCCAATGGCTGAGTCGAAACCACGACGCGGTCGCACATGCCGATCGCACGGCGAACAATACGCTCCATTTCATACTTGTCCGGCATGTTGCGGATATGCGCATTGCGATGAGGAACATCAATGACGTAGTCGTCAAGCTCATAGATGCTGCGAGCATTGAAGTAGTTGCGCAGCACCGGCATTTCGTTGACCGACGCCGCCGTGTAACGCCCTTGCAGAACGATGACATCAGGCGACATACGCTCGATTTCAACAATCGGCGGCAGGTTCACGCTATAGCGAATCTGCCCCTGTACCCGCCCGGCCGCTTCGAGTTCGATCAGCGGTTGCGTGACACGATAGTGACCGATCGCGGAGGCGTTGAGCGGCAACCCGAGAATCTTCGGCAGCGTGCTGTTGCTGAAAGGACTCCACCCTGTGCGCAGGCCCGGCTCGAGCGTGAAGCTCGAACCCGTGTGCTTGTGCAACGACAGATTGGGATTGTAGGCAGGGTCGCGGGCAATGACCGGCAGCCAGCGCTTGAAAAACGTTTCTTCCTGCTGAGTGTGCGAGACCGCTTCTTCATTGATGACTGCGTCGACTGGCTGCGCGCCCAGCGCCAGCACCGCATAAGGTGTCCACACCACGAGATAACCCTGCTGGGCTACGCGCAGTGCCAGGTCCACTTCATGCAGCATACGCGGCAGACTCTGCTCATCCAGACCGTCAACCGCATCGAACACTGACTTGCGCACCATCAGGCAATCGGCGCCGACGGCACTCAGATCCTGAACCACTTGCAAGCGGAACATGTAGCCGGATGACTGCATCGCCTGACCATAAAACGGCAGGCCGGCCGGCCCCTGCAGACCGAGCACCAGCCCCGCATGCAACACATAGCCATCGGGATTGAAAAGCTTGGCACCGACGATGCCGACTTCCGGGCGCTGAGCGTGATTGAGCAACTCGTCGAGCCAGTCAGCCTGAGTGATCACGGTGTAAGGGTTGAGCAGCAGGACATACTCGCCCCTCGCCTGAGCCACGGCAAAGTTGCGCAACGCGGCGACGTTACCCTGCTGCGGGTAAGTCAGCACGCGTACGCGCTCGCTGCCCAGTTGCGCCATACCGTCCAGCCAGGCGCGGGCCTCGGCGGTCTCGCTGGCATTGTCGACCAGCAACAGCTCGTACTCGCTGTACGCGGTTTTTTCCAGCAGGCTTTCGACACAGCGTTGCAGGGCAGCAATCTGGTCGCGAGTAGAAATGATGATCGAGACCAACGGCCGACGGGCATGCCGGTAATCAACTCGATTGAGCAACTCGACACTGCCACGACGCAGATCGTGGGCGATTCCCAGCCGATCAAGATGTGCCGACAGCAATCGCGCGTTGTTATCCGTTACAGCGGGCAGCGACAACCACTGGGCCAGGTCGAAAGACGACTCGATGGCAATCTCGGCCAGATGCCCCACCACCTGAGTGCCTTGATCCTCAACCATGCGCCAGAGGATGTCGTGAGGCGCGAGTTCGGCAAACGTCGAATCGAAGCCGCCAAGTGCCAGGAAGGTCTCGCGCCGGAACGCCAGGGCGCGGCCGACATAGGGGTAGGAGCGCATCAGATCCAGGTTGAAGTCAGGCTTGAATGCCGGTTCCGCCGATTCGCCCGCACGCAAACTGCCTTCATCGCTGTACAGACAGTGCAAAGCGTTGTTGAAGGCGATGCGCTCGGCCATCATCAGCAAGGCCGGGGCCACCAGACGATCACCGCCGCGCAGCAGATAGAACCAGTCAGCGCCTTCCAGTTGCGGCAGCAACTGATTGATCTGTTGCAGGTAGTCGTCCTGTAACGGCAAATGGAACACCCGCCCATCCAGTACCGGTTCAGCGCAATGGCTGGACAACACCAGCGTCAGCTCGGGCGGATAGACCTGCGCGGCGAGACTTTCCAGCGTGCGCTCCAGCGCCGCAGGGCTGCCCTGCTCATCCACCACGATCGGCACGATACGCGGTGTGGACGGCCAGCCTGCCAGGGTGTCGGGCAGCAATCTGCTCTGGACGTCACTGAGCCTGCGGCACGCCAGCCATTGCGAGTAGAGTTCGGAAAAACTCTGGCTGTCAGCGCCAACCTGCCAGATCTGGGCGCTCTGTTTGGTACCGAGCGTTCGGCTCAGCGGCAGCTCTGTCCAGACCCGAGGCGACTCATCCGCTTTGGGCATTGGCACATAACGCGCCCACCCCTTGGCTGGCGCCGACTCTCCGCTGCGCGCCTCGAGCATTTGCAGCAGCCATTTCTGCTCGACGCCCATCGCGTCCTTCATGGCTTGCTGGCCGCTCAAACGATCCGGATACAGGCGTTCGACACTCAACACATGATTGGAAATCACTACGTTGCCGCGTCGCAGCAAACACACGAACAACGCGAAATCGAGGCTCGCGACAAAACAGTGGTCTGGCTGAGTCAGCGCCGGCAGTAATTCGACAATGTCGGCGCGACGGAACAGGGCATTACTGAAACCACCGAGGAGGTTCGACGGGAACGTCTCGAAGAGCGCCAGCAGGTCCTCCCCCTTGAACAAGCCACTGATCGGTGACAGTGGTGTGTTTTCCAGCCGTGACGGCAGCACCATGTCGTCGGCGTCCCAGAACAACCGCTGGGCCAGCACCAGATTGACTTCGTCACGATGAGCAAGCACGTCGGCCTGACGCTCGATGCAACTGCTGAACAGTTGATCGTCATCGCACAGAAACTTGATGAATTCGCCCTGCGCCTGATCCAGGCACGCCTGCAGGTTGCCGACCATTCCCAAGGTGTGCGGATTGCGCACGTAACGCACCGCCACCCCGCTCTGCTCGATCAAGCCTGTGACAATGGCTTCGATTTCATCGCCGCGACTGTCATCGCACACAATGATTTCAAGATTGCCATAACCCTGGCTGACGGCGCTGCGCAATGCCCGCTCGAAAAAGCGCGGATTGAAGGCAGGAATGACAAGGCTGACAAGGCTGACAAGGGGAAGTGACTTCACGGTGGACTCGCAAGCGGCGGGAACCCGCCCGGAATTGCGAGCCCTCTGAAACCGCGAAAAAAGACATTGAAAACTCAGGAGCCGAAGTTTCGGGCGCTTACGCGCCCGTTACCGTCAGATCTTGTTGAACAGACCCAACTGGCTGATCTTGCTGAACGCCAGTTGCGCGGCTTGCAACATGGTTTGCTGCAGGGTCAGACGAGTCATGACTTCGGCCGGATCGGAATCGCGGATCGAACCTTGCGTCGTGGTGTTGGCGGTACTCAGGCTGTCGTTGGTAACAGCCTGCATATCCAGTGACTGACCACGGGCACCGATCGACGTGACTGCGGTGCCAATCTGATTGGCCGCAGCGTCGATGTTACCGATACCAGCTTCCATGGCGCCCTGCAGTTTCTGCTTGGCGACCGGATCACCATCGATGGATGTGTTCAGCGCCGTAATCATCTGACCCAAAGTGTCGAGCACGTTCTGGGTCTGGTGGTTATTCGGCTGAATCGAAAACTGATCGCCGGCCGCAGGGGTGTTGCCCAAAGCGAATGTCACGCCGGCCGCCGTTGCATTACCACCGGCCACGGTGCCCGAAGAAACAGGCTTGCTGTCCGCCGTGACCGGCGCCGCGTACAGGTCGAACGCTGTGGCGCTGGTGAATTTGAGCACCGCGCCACCCTGCGGGAATGCTGCGGTGTAGGCGGCCTGGTCGGTGATAGTGGAACCGGTGATCACCGCCGTCGAAGGGTTGCCCGGGCTACGCGCAGTGGTGAACGTGTCCGGTGTGACCGCCAACTGAAAGCTGTGCCCGGCAATGACCGCGTCCGGGTTGGTATCACCGGCCTTCAGGTTGATGTTCAGCTGCATGTCGACGCCACGGAAGCTGAAGCTCTGATTGGAACCACTGGTGTTGCTGATCACGCCGTTCTTGCTGGCTTCAGCGGTCACGTCGTTACCCAGTGCGTCAGTGATTTGCATCTGTGTGCTGCTGACGAAACTGACGGTGTACGGCTGCCCGGCGGTGAACTTGGCGTTATAGGTGGCTTCAGTGCCGATCGTACCGTTGGACAGCACCACACGGCCATCATCTACCGCCGGAGCCGTGCGGGTGACGTTGGTGCGGGCGGTGTTGATAGTCTGCTGGAAAGCGTCCCAACCGGTGGTGTTGGTGCCAACCGTGAGGCCGTCGCCGATGCCCAGATTGATGGTGGTCTGGTCACCGTTGTAAGTGTAAGTGCCGTCGCCGTTTTGCGAGTACGGGGCTGTGTCGGTTTTCGAACCGGAGAACAGGTAGTTGCCGTTGGCATCCTTGGAGTTCATCAGGCCCAGCACTTGTTTCTGGATCTCGCCCAGTTCCGAGGCGTAAGCCTGGCGGTCTTTGTCGGTGATCGTGCCGTTGTTGGCCGCCAGGGAAATTTCCTTGGCGCGGGCCAATGCCGTGGTGATGGAGTCCAGCGTGGTCTCCTGCACGTTCAACGCACTTTTGGTGGTGTCGACGTTGGTCTTGTACTGATCCAGCATCGCGGCCTGCTGGCCCAGTTGCAGCAAACGCCCGGCACCGATCGGATCATCGGACGCATTGGTGATGCGTTGCAGGCTGCTCGCCTCGCTGGCGGTGGCGACTGCCTTGTTGAAGTTACGCTGATAGTCCGACGCTTGCGTGCCGTAATACTGGGCGGTGGAAATGCGCATGAATTACGACTCCTTAAAGGCTGTTGATCAGCGTGGCGAAAGTTTCCTGCGCAGCTTTGATGATCTGCGAAGACGCTGTGTAGTACTGCTGATATTTGACCAGGTTGCCGGTTTCTTCATCCAGGTTCACGCCGGACAGCGAATCGCGCGCACCTTTGGCGTTATCCAGGATCGCCGTGGTCGCGGCGCTGTCGGACTTGCCTTGGGCGGTCTTGGTGCCGACGTTGGTCACCAGCTTGTTGTAGGCGTCAGTCAGGCTGATGCCTTTGCTGGCCGAACCGGTGTCAACAGATTGCGCGGTTTGCAGGGCGACCAATGATTGCGCGTTGCGGTTGTCCGAAGACGCCGCACCGGTCAGGTTCATGGTGAAGGTTTCGCCTGGCTTCGGCGTGCCGCCAATGGTGGTCTGCATGGAGAAGGTTTTCTGTACGTTCGGCGTAACGCTGGTGTCCAGCACCGGGTTGCCGCTGGCATCGACGATGCCGACCTTCAGGTCCAGCGTGTTCGATTGACCGGGAACGACTGTGCCGCTGCTGATCACGCCGCCCTTGGCATCCACAAAAGAGTAAGACTGGCTGCCGCCGCTGACCGCACCGAACACCAGTTTGACCGGCGTCGAGTTCTTCAGCGCCGCCTGCATGTCAGCCTGGGCCGTCGGGTTGTAGATATCGATCTTGCTGCTGAGTGTCGGCTGAGTGTAAGTGCCCAGACCGGCCGCGCTGGCGACACCGGTCAACGGACCGGCCGCAGCGATTTTCTTCGGATCGGTGAGCACTGTCTGGATGCTCGCCGCCGCATTACGGGTCGGGGTGATTTTGAAGCTGTCACCGGCGCTCAGCGCACCACCCTTCAGAGCAAGGGTGAAGCCGTCGATCACTGGCGGCAGATTGGTGGTGGTGCTGAAGGCGCCCAGGTCAGTGCCGTCGGAACGCTTGACGGTGTAGTCAGTGGCGCTGGTGAACGTCACCTGATAATCGCTGGTGGTCAGCTTGCCGGTGTCCTTGATGGTGACATCGAGGTTGCCCGAACCGGTGCTGTTGCCCGACTGCGCGATGCTGCGCGAACTGATCAGCGCGGCACTGTTGATGTTGTTGAAAATTGCCGCGCCGAAGTCACCGTTCTTGTCGATGCCCTGGGCTTGCTGGCTGTTGACCTGATCAGCGATCACCAGTGCCACTCGGCCCAGCTCGTTGAGCGACGGGTCGAGGACTTCTTTGCGGTAAGTCAGCAGGCCGCCGATTTCACCGCCGGTCATCGCCGAAGTGATGTCGAGGGTGCTCGAACCGCGATCCATCTGGATGGCCATGCGCGACGGATCGTCTTTGCTCGCGACCATGCTCAGAGAGTTGGTGGTGTTGCCGATCACCAGCGGCTGACCGCTGCCGATGTAGACGTCGAAACTGGTGCCACGCTCGACGACCTGTGCGCCCGTCAGTTCAGAGAGCTGACGTACCGCCTCGTTACGGCTGTCGAGCAGATCGTTCGGCGCCCCGCCGCTGGTGGAGATCTCGCCGATCTTCTGGTTCAAATTGGCAATCGAGGTGGCCAGTTTGTTCACCTGGGACGTCATGTCGCCAAGGCTGCCATTGATGGTGGTGTTCTGATCGTTGAGCTGTTTGGCGATGGTGTTGAAGCGGCTGGTCAGCGCTTGCGCACCGGTCAGCACCGATTGACGGGAGGTGTCATCGGTCGCCGACGTCGAGACGCCCTGCATCGTGGTGAAGAATTTCTGCAATACGCCGGTCAGGCCGGTGTTGGTGTCCGACAGCATGGAATCCAGCGGCGTGGCCTGCGCCAGAAACGCGGCCGATTCGCTGTCCAGCGAGGTTGCCGTGTGCAGCTGGCTTTCCAGATACGAGTTGTACACCCGGCGCACGTCAGCCAGGGTGGTGCCCGTACCGATGAAAACGGTACCGAATTGCTGCGAGGATTTGGTGCCCTGCACGGTTTGCTGGCGCGAATAACCGGCGGTGTCGACGTTGGCAATGTTGTTGCCTGTCGTAGCCAAAGAGGACTGGCTGGCCGACAGTCCCGACATCCCGATATTGAGCAAACTCATGGTTCAGACCTTATACCTTGTGCCTTATAAAGGCGTGGTGGATACACCCGCCGCAGCGTAGTTTTGGAAACTGTTCATCTGCTTGGCTATCTGCGAAATCTTTGTCGCGTAGTTCGGGTCGGTGGCGTAACCGGCCTTTTGCAACTCGCGTACAAACTGTTCTGGGTTATCGGCAGACTTCACGACATCTTGATAGCGATTATTGGTCTGCAGCAAAGTCACCAGATCGTGGAAGCTGTCCTTGTACGAGGCATAGGAACGGAACTCGGCCGTCTCCTTGACCATCGCGCCATTGCGGAACTCGCTGGTGATCGCCCGGGCCGAATCGCCCTTCCAGTTGCTGCTCGCCTTGATGCCGAACAGGTTGTGGCTGCTGCTGCCATCCTGCGCACGCATGACCGATTTGCCCCAACCGGTTTCCAGCGCAGCCTGTGCCACCAGATAACGCGGATCGACGCCGATGCGGTCGGCCGCTTCCTTGGCCATTGGCAGCATGGTGTTGACGAATTCGTCGGCGGAACTGAAGGCTTTTTTCGCTGGCGCCAAAGGAATCTGCGCCATCGCACGACCATAAACCTGCATCTGCCCGCCAGAAGCTTTTTCGCTCTCGGCGCGGGCCAGCCAGTCGCCGTTGTACAGCGGACCGGCACCGGTGGCGGCGGCGGTCGTGGCGCGCTGCGGCAATTGATTGGCGGCGGCCGCCGGCGTCGCCGACGGCACCAGACCTGCGAGCAAACGATCGGCCAGTTTCGGTGGCAGAGCCAGACGACGCTGATTGATCAGTTCCATGTCGTTGCGATGGGCCAGTTGTGTATTCGGTGCATTCACCGAACGCGATGCCCACAGCGGACGCTCGCCATTGAGTCGCGACAACGGGCCGTTGGTAGCGACGGTGCCGGCGGCAACCGGCGTCACCACGGCAGCGGCCTTGGCCTTGGCTTCTTCCTGCTTGGCGGCGGAGGCGGCCGCAGCCTCGCCCGGCGCCATCGGTTTGTTCTTCGACATTTGCCGCATCAGCACGTCGGCGAGGCCAATACCACCACCCTCACGGGACATGGAAACGGCCAACTGCTGGTCGTACATTTCCTGGTACTGCTTGGCCGCCGGCGTGTTGAGCGGGTTGTCCTGCCCCAGCGCTTCGGTGGCCGAGCGCATCGACTTGAGCATTTCACCGAGGAACAGCGATTCGAACTCCTGCGCCACTTTGCGCATGTTCGCATCGCTGTCCTTGTCACCGACCTTGAGCTGATTCAGACGATTGAGGTCAGAGTAGGAACCCGAATCGCTGCTGCTGACCAGACCGCTCTTGCGCATATCCATGATGGTCGGCCTCAGATCACGATCAGGTCGGCTTGCAACGCGCCGGCCTGCTTCAAGGCTTCAAGGATGGCCATCAAGTCACCCGGTGCCGCGCCGACCTGGTTCACCGCCCGCACGATCTCGTCGAGGGTGGTGCCCGGGCCGAATTTGAACATCGGCTTGGCTTCCTGCTCGGCATTGACCCGCGAGCGCGGCACGACTGCCGTCTGGCCGTTGGACAGTGGTCCCGGCTGGCTGACAATCGGGTCTTCGGTGATGGTCACGGTCAGGCTGCCGTGGGTCACGGCGGCTGGCGAAACCTTGACGTTCTGGCCGATGACGATGGTGCCGGTACGCGAGTTGATGATGACTTTCGCCACCGCCTGACCCGGATCGATTTCGAGATTTTCCAAAATCGACAGATAGTCAACGCGCTGGCTCGGATCGAGCGGCGCGGTGACACGTACCGAACCGCCGTCGATGGCTTGCGCCACGCCAGGGCCGAGCATGTCGTTGACCTTGTCGACGATGCGCTTGGCGGTGGTGAAGTCGGAGCGGTTGAGGTTCAGCGTCAGGCTATTGCCCTGGTTGAAACCACTCGGCACCGAACGCTCCACCGAGGCACCGCCAGGGATGCGACCGGCCGACGGAACGTTGACGGTGATCTTCGAACCGTCACGACCTTCAGCATCGAAACCGCCGACCACCAGGTTGCCCTGAGCGATGGCATAGACGTTGCCGTCGATACCCTTGAGCGGGGTCAGCAACAGGGTGCCGCCACGCAGGCTCTTGGAGTTACCAATCGAAGACACCGTGATATCGACCTGCTGACCCGGTTTGGCAAACGCCGGCAGATCCGCACTGATCGACACCGCCGCGACGTTCTTCAGCTGCACGTTGCCCGATCCCGGCGGCACCTTGATGCCGAACTGCGAGAGCATGTTGTTGAAGGTCTGCAGGGTGAACGGGGTTTGCGTCGTCTGGTCACCGGTGCCGTTAAGCCCGACCACCAGGCCATAACCGATCAACTGGTTGGAGCGCACGCCGGAAATACTGGCGATATCTTTCAGCCGCTCGGCGTGGGCAGCAAAGGCTGCGGACATCAGCGCCGCAGCCAGCATGAGGCTCTTGAAATTCAAAGTCGCCACCTAGAAAGGGAACAGCGGGCTGAGGAAGAAACGGTCGAACCAGCCTGGCTGACTCGCATCGGCGAACGAACCGGTGCCCGAATAGGTGATGCGCGCATCGGCGACGCGGGTCGACGACACGGTGTTATCGGTAGCGATGTCATCGGCACGCACCAGACCGGCAATGCGCACCAGCTCGTCGCCGGTGTTGAGCGTCATCCACTTCTCGCCGCGCACGGCGATGATGCCGTTGGGCAAGACGTCAGCGACGGTCACGGTGATCGAGCCGGTCAGGGTGTTGCCCTGCGCGGCCTTGCTGTCACCCTTGGTGGCGCGGTCGCCGCTGTAGCCAACGTCCAGGCTCAGGTCGTTGCCGCCCAACGGGTTGTTGGTGGTGGCACTGCCGCCGAACAACGACGTCAGGCCGATGCCGGTCTTGCTGTTCTTGGCCACTTGCGAGTTGGCGTTTTTGCTCGCCTGCGTTTTCTCGTTCAAGGTGATGGTGATGATGTCACCGACCCGGAACGCCTTGCGGTCGCTGTACAGGTTCTGCTCGAAACCGGCCTGATAGATCGAGCCATTATTGGCGGCAGCCGGCAGCGGCGTGCGCGGCAACACCGGGGCGTAGTAAGGGTCATTGGGCTTGGGCGTCGGGGCGACGCAGCCCGCGAGCGAGACGACTCCACTCAATGCCAAAACAGATACGAAGCGATTCATGACCCTACCTCACGGTGTTGCAGGCGACCTCATGGCCGCCTCATAGACTTGATTACAGATTCTGCGTTACGAACGAGAGCATCTGGTCGGCGGTGGAGATCACCTTGGAGTTCATCTCGTAAGCGCGCTGAGTGGTGATCATGTTGACCATCTCTTCAACGGTGCTGACGTTCGAGGTTTCCAGGGTGTTCTGCAGCGTGGTACCGAAACCGTTCAGGCCCGGCGTGCCGACTTGCGGAGCACCGGAAGCAGCGGTTTCCAGGAACAGGTTGTTGCCCACTGCCTGCAGACCGGCCGGGTTGATGAAGTCGGCGGTTTGCAGGTTACCGATCACTTGCGACGCCGGGTTGCCGGCAATGGTGATCGACACAGTGCCGTCGCGGCCGACGGTGAAGGTCTGGGCATCGTTCGGAATGACGATGGCCGGCTCCAGAGCGAAGCCGCTGGCGTTGACGACCTGGCCATTGGAGTCGAGGTGGAATGTACCGTCACGGGTGTAGGACGTGGTGCCGTCCGGCTGCAGGATCTGGAAGAAACCGCGACCGTCGATGGCCATGTCCAGCGGCTGCTCGGTGGTTTGCAGGCTGCCGGCGGTGAAGTTTTTCTGTGTACCGACGATGCGCACACCGGTACCTACTTGCAGACCCGACGGCAGTTCGCTGTCTTGGGTCGACTGGGCGCCTGGCTGGCGTTTGATCTGATACAGCAGGTCCTGGAACTCGGCGCGATCACGTTTGAAACCCGTGGTCGACACGTTCGCCAGGTTGTTGGAAATGGTAGTCAGGTTGGTGTCCTGGGCGGACAGACCGGTTTTGGCAACCCATAGAGCCGGAAGCATTCGATTCTCCTCGTGCGCCTGTTTTACGGCGCGACGTTCTGATAATTAGCTGATCTGCAAGACCCGAGCCATGGCCTGGTCGTCGTCTTTGGCGGTGTTCATCATCTTGACGTGCAACTCGAATTGCTTGGCCAGCGCCAGCACCGAGGTCATCTCTTCGACGGCGTTGACGTTGCTCGATTCAAGGAAGCCCGACACCAGTTTGACGTTGGCATCGGCCGGCGCAGGCTTGCCGTCCTTGGTGTAGATCGAGCCGTCGAGGCCCTTGTTCATGTTCTTGATGTCCGGATTGACCAGCTTGATGCGGTCGACTTCGGCCATGACACGCGGGCCTTCGCCCATCGCGCGAATACTGATGGTGCCGTCTTCACCGACTTCGATCTGCTGCTCGGGCGGCACGGCGATCGGACCGCCATTGCCCATCACCGGCATGCCGTTGCCGGCCCGCAGCACGCCGAGGGCGTCGACGTTGAGGCTGCCGGTGCGCACGTAGCTTTCGCCACCGTTGGGGTTTTGCACGGCAATAAAACCGTTGCCGGTCACCGCGACGTCGAGGTCACGACCGGTCTGCACCAGCGAGCCCGGCGTGAAATCGGTGGCTGGCCGTTCGCTCATGGCAAACGCACGCGCCGGAAAGCTGTCACCGAACACCGGCATCGAACGCGCCTGCTCCAGGTCGCGCTGAAAACCGTTGGTGGAGATGTTCGCCAGGTTGTTGGCATGCGCCTTTTGCGCCAGTGCATTCTGGCTGGCGCCGGTCATTGCCACATAAAGGTACTTGTCCACACTCTTTCCTCTGCATGCCGGACGTTTGCCGCCCACTGCTGTACTGCTGAGCCATAAGCAATTTGCAGACCAACTTTTTTCTGACGGCCAAAGGTCCGGTAAACAAAGGACTTGAGGGATGGCGAGGGGAAATTTGAAATGTATCGAAGTCGAAAAACCGGCGGTGTTGTGCCGGTAGGTGGCAAAGCCTGGCGCTGAGGTTGATCGTTCCCACGCTCCGCGTGGGAATGCCTCAATGGACGCTCTGCGTCCGCTTTGGGACGCGGAGCGTCCCGGGCTGCATTCCCACGCAGAGCGTGGGAACGATCATTCGCTGCTGCCGGGATCTTTGCCGACTTCATATTCACGCAGTTTGTTGGCAATCGTCGTGTGTGAAACCCCCAACCGCTTGCCCAACTGCCGACTGCTCGGATGCTCGGAATACAACCGTTCCAGCACCGCTTTCTCGAAGCGCCCGACAATCTCGTCCAATCCACCTTCCAGCGAGAAGTCGCCAAGCGGCTGACGCACACCGTAATCCGGCAGACGAATATGCTCCGCTTTCACCGTGCCGCCATCACACAGCGAAACCGCCTGGAACAACACGTTCTCCAGTTGCCGCACGTTGCCCGGCCAATGGTAATGACTGAGTCGATCCATCGCCGCCGGCGCCAGTTTCGGCAGCGAACAGCCGATCTGCCGACTGGCCTGATCGAGGAAGTGTTCGACCAGTGGCGTCAAGCCATCGAGGCATTCGCGCAGCGGCGGAATGTGCAACGAAAGCACATTTAAACGGTGATACAGATCCTGGCGAAACTCACCGCGTGCGCACAGTTCCGACAAGTCGACCTGGGTGGCGCAGATCACCCGCACATCCAGATAAACCTCTTCATCACTGCCGACCCGACGGAAGCAACCGTCCTGTAAAAAGCGCAGCAGCTTCACCTGAAGGCGCGGGCTCATTTCGCCGACACCGTCAAGAAACAGCGTGCCGCCCGCGGTCAATTCCAGCAGCCCGAGTTTGCCTTCGGCGCGCGCACCTTCGAAGGCACCCGGGCCGTAGCCGAACAGCTCAGTCTCGGCCATCGACTCAGGCAGGCCGGCACAGTTGAGCGCCATCAGCGGCGACTGCCCGCGTGGACTGGCGAGGTGACAGGCGCGCGCGAGCAATTCCTTGCCGGTGCCGGTTTCGCCTTCAATCAATAGCGGCGCATCCAGCGGCGCCATACGGCGTGCTTCACGCACGACGGCGGCCATCACTTTCGAGCTCTGGAAGATACTGTCGAAGCCGCGCAACTCTTGCTTGCGCACGTTATAGATACGCTCACCGACACGGTCTGCGCGATGCAGCGTCAGCACCGCACCGGCCATGGCCTCGCTGTCGTCGTGCTCCGATTGCAGCGGCGCGATGTCAGCCAGAAAGATGTCGCCCTTGACCTTGACCCGCATGCCGTTGATTCGCGATTTGTTGGCGCGTACCAGCTCCGGCAAGTCGAAATCTTCGGCGTAGCGCGACAGCGGAATCCCCGGCACCTCATCGACCCGCACACCGAGCAACTGCGCCGCCGCGCGGTTGGCCGCCACGATCGAGCCGCCCATATCGATCGACAGCACCGGAAACTCCAGTGCGCCAAGCAGCGCGTTCAACTCCATGTGCCGGCGTTCGCTGGGCATCAGCCCGACCCGCTTGACGCCGAATACCCCGGCGATCGCCTCGAATTTCGGACGCAACGCCTGGAACTGAATGTTGATCAGGTTCGGGCAATGCAGATAGATCGCGTTGCCATGCTCACCGCCGACCTCACCGCGCGCGACGTTGATGCCGTACGCCACCAACAGGTTGAGGATGTCGCGCAGGATGCCGATGCGGTTCTGGCAGTGGACTTTGATGCGCATATATAAGACCCGACAAGATTGGGAGCTGATACTGACCCTGTGGGAGCGAGCTTGCTCGCGAAGGCGTCAGCACATCCAGCATTGATGTGTCAGACCCAGCGCTTTCGCGAACAAGCTCGCTCCCACAGGTATTGCGGTGCGCCCGAAGCTCATTTTTCTGTCGAGGCACGCAGATAGTTGTCAAGATTATGTGACAGTCACCGGCCTTTTCAAACCCGCCAATCACCGCAAACGCGATATATCCGTCAAAGCGTAACGATTATTTTACGATTTACGGAGAAATTTCCTACACGCATCGCGATCAACCTGCTGCAAACCTCATCGCTCTCGGGTAATTCTGAATCCATCGCTGGACATAACAAGAACGAATTCCCCCTAGCAGGAGAGCAGCATGAAGCAGACGCAATACGTGGCCCGCGAGCCCGATGCGCAAGGTTTTATCGACTACCCCGCCGAAGAACATGCGGTGTGGAACACGCTGATCACTCGCCAGTTGAAAGTGATCGAAGGGCGTGCCTGCCAGGAGTACCTGGACGGTATCGAAAAACTCGGTCTGCCCCACGACCGCATCCCGCAACTGGGCGAGATCAACAAGGTGCTCGGCGAGACCACCGGTTGGCAGGTCGCCCGCGTGCCGGCACTGATCCCCTTCCAGACCTTTTTCGAACTGCTGGCCAGCAAGCAATTTCCGGTGGCTACGTTTATTCGTACCCGCGAAGAGCTGGATTACCTGCAAGAGCCGGACATTTTCCATGAGATCTTTGGTCACTGCCCGCTGCTGACCAATCCGTATTTCGCCGAATTCACCCACACCTACGGCAAGCTCGGCTTGCAGGCGACCAAGGAAGAACGCGTGTACCTGGCGCGTCTGTACTGGATGACCATCGAGTTCGGCCTGGTCGACACCCCGCAAGGCAAACGCATCTACGGCGGCGGCATTCTGTCTTCACCGAAAGAAACCGTTTACTCGCTGTCGGACGAGCCGGAGCATCAGGCCTTCGATCCGCTGGAAGCCATGCGCACGCCGTATCGCATCGACATCCTGCAACCGCTGTACTTTGTCCTGCCGAACCTCAAGCGTCTGTTCGACGTGGCTCATGAAGACATCATGGCCATGGTTCGCCAAGGCATGCAGCTAGGTCTGCACGCGCCGAAATTTCCGCCGAAACCGAAAGCCGCGTGAACCGCGACTTTTGCTGACAATTGAGCCTGTCAGTCGCCGCCGCTTTGGTTTAGCGTGACGGCACTGATGGCTCACAAGCTTAAATAAAAAAAACACACTCGATTTCAGGAATACACCATGTCCACTTTGAACCAAGCCCACTGCGAAGCCTGCCGCGCCGATGCGCCACAAGTCAGCGACGAAGAACTGCCGATCCTGATCAAGCAGATCCCTGACTGGAACATCGAAGTACGCGACAGCATCATGCAGCTGGAGAAAGTTTTCCTGTTCAAGAACTTCAAGCACGCGCTGGCCTTCACCAACGCTGTCGGCGAGATCTCCGAGGCCGAAGGTCATCACCCGGGCCTGCTGACCGAGTGGGGCAAAGTCACCGTGACCTGGTGGAGCCACTCGATCAAAGGCCTGCATCGCAACGACTTCATCATGGCCGCGCGCACTGACGAAGTGGCCAAGACTGCAGAAGGACGCAAGTAATGCACTTCGACGCCATCGGCCGGGTACCCGGCGACCCGATCCTCGGCTTGATGGAGGCGTATGCGCAGGACAGCAATCCGCGCAAATTCGACCTGGGCGTTGGCGTCTACAAGGACGCCCAGGGCCTGACGCCGATCCCGGAAGCGGTGAAAATCGCCGAAGCGCGGCTGGTCGAAAGCCAGGACACCAAGACCTACATCGGTGGCCACGGCAACCCGCTGTTCGGCAAAGTCATCAATGAGCTGGTGCTGGGCGCCGACTCAAAGCTGATCAGCGAACAACGGGCCGGCGCCACCCAGAGCCCGGGCGGTACCGGTGCGCTGCGTCTGGCCGCCGACTTCATCGCTCAGTGCCTGCCGGGCAAAGGCGTGTGGTTGAGCAACCCGACCTGGCCGATCCACGAAACCATTTTCGCCGCAGCCGGGGTCAAGGTCAGTCACTACCCTTACGTGGGCAGTGACAACCGCCTCGACGTTGAAGCCATGCTCGCCGTGCTCAACGAAGTGCCGAACGGTGATGTGGTGCTGCTGCACGCGTGCTGCCACAACCCGACCGGTTTTGACTTGAGCCATGACGACTGGCAGCGCGTGCTCGACGTGGTGCGCAAGCGCAATCTGCTGCCACTGATCGACTTTGCCTACCAGGGCTTTGGCGATGGACTGGAGCAGGATGCCTGGTCGACACGGTTGTTCGCGGCGCAAGTGCCAGAATTGCTGATCACCAGTTCCTGCTCGAAGAACTTCGGTCTGTATCGCGACCGTACCGGTGCGCTGATCGTCTGCGCGAAAAGCGCTGACAAGCTCATCGACATCCGCAGCCAACTGGCCAACATCGCCCGCAACCTGTGGTCGACGCCGCCGGATCACGGTGCTGCGGTGGTCGCGACCATCCTCGCCGACCCGGAGCTGAAAGCGCGCTGGGCCGATGAAGTGGAAGCCATGCGCCTGCGAATTGCGCAACTGCGCAGCGGTCTGGTTGAAGCGCTGGAGCCACACGGCTTGCGCGAGCGTTTTGCACACATTGGCGTGCAACGCGGGATGTTCTCTTACACCGGGCTGTCGCCGGAGCAAGTAAAACAACTGCGTGAGCATCACAGCGTGTACATGGTCAGCTCGGGCCGGGCAAACGTCGCCGGCATCGACGCAACGCGCCTCGCGCTGCTGGCCGAAGCCATCGCCAGCGTCTGCAAGTAATCCCTCCCACGCTCATTCCCACGCTCCGCGTGGGAATGCAGCCCGGGACGCTCTGCGTCCCAACAGCGGACGCAGAGCGTCCATTGAGGCATTCCCACGCAGAGCGTTGGAACGATCAATCTCTCGTCTGGGCCTCCCCTGCGGCCATCTGTCGCATTAATTTGAATTAAAAGTCTGATTGTCATTTTTCCTGCTGTATCCTGCGCAGGCTTTCTAAAAGCGCGGATCTACCAGATCTATCAACAGACTTAGCGAGGAGCGCAACCATGCACGAGATTCCTAATCTCCCCTTCCCAAGCCTGCACGTACCTGAGCAGACGACCACGCAACAAGCCGGCGCGGGGCAGCCCGAGCCGAAAGAAGCCGTTGAGAGCCGCCCGGCCGACAACGAAGAGTAAGACCCGTCGTACAGACCGTGTGGAAAGCGCTAACATGCGCTTTCCACACTGCCTGAACCCCGAGCCCGCCATGACCGACGAATTCTCCGAAAGCCAAGCTGCCGTCCTGATCGGCGCGACCGAGAAAATGATCGAGATCTGGAACCGTCTCTCGCCCGAGAAACAAGCCGCCCTGCTCGCCCGTTTCGGCACAGAGGAAAATGCTCTCGCCGCGCTGGTTACCACGCAGTTGGTTGCGCCGGACAAACCTTGAAGCCGCCGCCGAGCAAATAGTTTTACTTTTCCCGCCCCAGAGCCGTTCGCGCCGGTATCATAAGCAGCCTATCTAATCTGCCGTTCCCGTGGATCGTTACCCATGTCGTCTATGCCAGAACCCCAGCGCCCCCTGGCGGTCACGCTGCAAGTTGTCTCCATCGTCCTCTTCACCTTTATCGGCTATCTGAACATCGGCATTCCGCTCGCGGTGCTGCCGGGCTATGTCCACAGCGATCTGGGCTTTGGCGCAGTGATCGCGGGCCTGGTGATCAGCGTGCAATACCTCGCGACCCTGCTCAGCCGTCCGTACGCCGGCAAGATCATCGACAACCAGGGCAGCAAACGGGCGGTGATGATTGGCCTGGCCGGGTGCGGCTTGAGCGGTGTGTTCATGCTGATTTCGGCGTGGACACCGAGCATGCCGATGCTAAGTTTGATCAGTCTGTTGATCGGCCGTCTGGTACTCGGTAGCGCAGAAAGTCTGGTCGGCTCCGGCTCGATTGGCTGGGGCATTGGCCGGGTCGGCGCCGCCAACACCGCCAAGGTGATTTCCTGGAACGGCATCGCCAGTTATGGCGCACTGGCGGTCGGCGCACCGTTCGGCGTGTGGCTGGTCGGCCAGTTGGGGTTGTGGAGCATGGGCGTCAGCATCATCCTGCTGGCCGCGCTGGGCCTGTTGCTCGCCTGGCCAAAAACGCCGGCACCGATTGTCACCGGCGAGCGTCTGCCGTTCATGCATGTGCTCGGCAAAGTGTTTCCCCACGGTTGCGGTCTGGCGCTGGGCTCGATCGGCTTTGGCACCATTGCCACCTTCATCACCCTGTATTACGCGACCCAGCATTGGGACAACGCGGTACTGTGCCTGAGCCTGTTCGGCGCCAGCTTCATCGGTGCGCGACTGCTGTTCGGCAACCTGATCAACCGCCTCGGTGGCTTTCGCGTGGCGATTGCCTGTCTGTCGGTGGAAACCCTGGGCCTGCTGCTGTTGTGGCTGGCGCCGGACGCGCATTGGGCGTTGGCTGGTGCGGCGTTGAGCGGGTTTGGTTTCTCGCTGGTATTCCCGGCGCTGGGCGTGGAAGCGGTGAATCTGGTGCCCGCTTCAAGCCGTGGCGCAGCCGTTGGCGCTTACTCACTGTTCATCGACTTGTCGCTGGGGATCACCGGGCCATTGGCCGGGGCGATTGCAGCGGGATTCGGTTTCGCCTCGATCTTCCTCTTCGCCGCCCTCGCCTCGCTAAGCGGATTGGCGCTGAGCGTGTATCTCTACAAGCACACGGCGAAGTACCGCGAAGACTAGAAATCCACCTTGCCGCGCCCGGCCTTGATGCTGCCGCGCTTGGTTTTCGATTCGAGCCGGCGTTTCTTTGAACCGAGGGTCGGCTTGGTCGGGCGGCGTTTCTTTTCGACTTTGGTCGCGCTGAGGATCAGTTCGACCAGACGCTCCAGCGCATCCGCGCGATTGGCTTCCTGCGTGCGGTATTGCTGGGCCTTGAGGATCAACACGCCATCGCTGGTGATGCGACTGTCGCGCAGCGCCAGCAGCCGCTCCTTGTAGAACTCGGGCAAGGACGAGGCCGGAATGTCGAAGCGCAAGTGCATGGCGCTGGAGACCTTGTTGACGTTCTGCCCACCGGCGCCTTGCGCGCGGATGGCCGTCAGCTCGATCTCGGCATCCGGCAGATGCACGTTGTTGGAAATCACCAGCATGGAAAAACGCCCTTAATCAGAACGCACAGGATACCGCGATTAGCCGCAGAGTGACCGGCTGCCCGCTGGCACAACTTCCTGCGCACTTATGTCGAGCGTCATTTCGAGTTACCATTGCCGCCTTTTAACTTACCCGATCAATGCAGGAAGCAGACTTATGAGCAACAAGGCAGTTATCGTGTTTAGTGGTGGGCAGGACTCTACGACCTGTCTGATTCATGCGCTGACCCGCTATGACGAAGTCCACTGCATCACCTTTGACTATGGTCAACGCCACCACGCCGAAATTGAAGTTGCACAGCAACTTTGCAAAAAACTCGGCGTCACCGTGCACAAAGTCATGGATGTCTCGCTGCTTAATGAACTCGCCATCAGCAGCCTGACACGCGACAACATTCCGGTGCCGACCGTCAACAGTTCCGGAGAAAGCCTGCCCAGCACTTTTGTCCCGGGAAGAAACATTCTGTTTTTGACCCTTGCTTCCATTTATGCCTATCAAGTACAAGCCAGAACGGTCATTACCGGCGTATGCGAAACCGATTTCTCCGGTTATCCGGATTGCCGAGACGAGTTTGTCAAAGCACTGAACAACGCTCTTGAGTTAGGCATGGATTACAAGTTACGCCTCGAAACACCCCTGATGTGGTTGAACAAGGCAGAAACCTGGGCCTTGGCTGACTATCACAACCAGCTGGATCTGATGCGCCATCAGACACTGACTTGCTATAACGGTATCGCCGGAAGCGGATGCGCTGACTGTGATGCCTGCAATCTTCGCGCGAAAGGACTCAACGAGTTCCTGGAAAATAAAGAGCAGGTTACCAATAGCTTGAAAACGAAACTCAAGTTGAATTAAGGCACAAAATAACGCTCGCCTAGACAACCCAGGCGAGCGTTATTTTTTATTTGATCAAGCCTGACTCCCCGTCAGGTATTTCTTGAACAGTGACCGCGCGCCATACGCCGGCATGATATTAAAGAAAGCAAAGCCCACTTTAATCGCGATCTGCACATAGATCATGCTCAGGATCGCGCTGTTTTCCATCGTTCCGTAAAAGGCAATGTAGCAAAACAGAAAGCTGTCGATGATCACCGCAAACAATGTACTCAAGAACACGCGCAAGAACAGGAATCTGGAGTTGGTCAGCTCCTTGATTTTGCACAATAGATACGAATTTATATTCTCGGACACCAGAAAAGAAATGGAAGATGCCACCAGAACGGAAGACAGCTGACTGATCACGTCATTGTAAGGCCCATCAAGCTTCCACCCCGGCAGCCCCGGAAGATGGGTGGTAATCGCCAATAGAATGATAATCGCCGCATTGCTGATAAACGCGAAGAGTATCGCTCGGCGTGCAAGCCTGAGCCCGAAGGTTTCGTTCAACAAGTCAACGATCAGAAAGGTCAGCGGATACAGGAACGTTCCCGGAGTGACGACAATGTCGAAATAATCCAGGTAAATAGGTTTTGTCGCGGCAATACTGGTGAAGATATACAGCGTAAACAGCATCAGGTTCAGGATGATGTAGATCATCCAGGAACTCTCATGCCGGTCATTGATTTCGTAAGCGGTGAGTGCGCCGCCCTGGGAGTAAAACTTCTTGTAGAGGTTTTTCACTTCGATTTTATTCAGATTATCCATAATCTCACTATTCAACACTTCACTTAGCTTTATTTTAATTATTTTGCCTGTCGCGATGACCATGATGACGGCCAGGCTTTTTCCATTTTCGAATCCCAGCAACTTGTACTTGCTGTTTTCCAACTCAACACTGCAGTCCATTAAATCGTTCCTCGATTACATCTCCGATTACGCATACACGATCCGTATCAAAGTTGCCTTCATGGCTTATAGATAACTTCGCTGTGATTTTGTCATACACCAGCTTTTCCCTGTCGCTGGTCGATGCTCCTTTTTGCACGATCAGCAGATCGCCAGGTTCATTCATCCCGCTGATTTCGTTTTCCAGAAGCACGCCAACCAGGTTGAAGGACGCGCCAAAGTAGTAAGTCAATGGAAAAATAGTGGCCAACTCACCAATTCTTTTATCCAGACTTTGCAGCAGCATACTTTCTTTAATCACCGGAACAGCGGCCGGATTCATATTCCCCTGTGGCGAAATACTGCTTTCGATGATTTCTTTTTCTTCAAAATCAATCGTCTCTATTTCTTCGTAAGACACGCCGAAGAAATCAGAAATCTTGCGCACAGTGGACTGTTGTACATTGACCACCTTGCCTTCAAGAATGTTATAGATGGTCGTACGGGTCAAACCACTGGAGTGGCACAGGGACAACTGAGTTTCCCCGCGACTCTTGATCAGGTATTTGATGTTGTTTTTCAGATTCTCCGATCTTTCTCTTCTATGTATCAAATGCTTACCGTCCGTTGTTAACTGCAATCAATGTCACGCCCCGAATGATCATTCCGGACATACACAAGTGAGGTAGGAAATTGCAGTTTTATCCCTGTCAGTGCCGCGCGAGATCATAGCACTGTCCCTCCTTGGGTTCGGTATAAAAAGTCAGCTTTCACGGGCTGTATCCCACCCACTTGCAGGATCCTTTCAGCCTCTGTACTGCCTCGTCAGTTCCTGATGACTTTCACCCGGAGCCTGAAAACTGGCACCGGGCAGTGCCTGTTTTACACCCGCAACGACTACAAAAAGAATCATTTTCTTTGAAGAATGTTCATTTTTTTGATTAATTCTGTGGCGTTCCTCACTGAAAAATTTATGATGCGTCAATCCGGCGTCCCATCCTCGAGAGTGAGAGGGCGAAAAAACGGGAGGCCTGTACAGGGTTTAGTTTTGCGCGCACAGCGGTCAAAACACGGATTCGCCTGTACAGAACTGGCAAGCATGGACGTGTGCAAATCACGCAAAACCAGGGAAGGAATCAAGCAATGGCAGTCATTACTGAACCGCTCAAGCACCAGGCTGACTTGTTGCGTCGTGGCCTCGCGGATCTTCGCGCAGAAGATGCCGAACTGGCGGAAATTCTTGAGGCGGAAGTCACGCGTCAACAACACACCCTTTCATTGATCTCATCGTCCTGCACAGTGCAGCCTCGAACGTTGGTGGCATCCGCTTCAGTGCTGGTCAACGTGACGGCTGAAGGCATGCCCGGCAAGCGCCACAGCGCCGGGTGCGAGAACGTCGATCGGGTCGAATCGCTGGCCATCCGCAGGGCTCGCGAGCTGTTTGCTGCTCAATACGCCAACGTGCAGCCGCACTCTGCGTCGAACGCTGTTTATCAGGTGCTCACGGCGTTGCTTGAACCCGGCGATACCTTGCTGGGCATGGCGGTGGAACACGGCGGGCATCTGACGCATGGCAGCCTCAGCGCGTTTTCCGGCGCCTACTACAAGGCGATCCAGTACGGCACGACAGCCGACGGCCTCATCGATTACGACAAGGTACGTCTGCTCGCTCTCGCCCATCGCCCACGCGTCATCCTCTGCGGCGCCACGGCCTATTCGCGCGTGGTCGACTTCAAGCGCTTTCGCGCAATTGCCGATGAAGCCGGCGCTATCCTGCTCGCCGATATTTCGCAGATCGCCGGGCTGGTCGCCACCGGACGACACCCAAGTCCGATCGACGCCGCCCACGTCACCGTCACGTGCACGCACAAGCAACTGGCCGGTCCTCGCGGCGGGCTGATCCTCAGCGGTGCTGATGCGAACACCAAGATTCCCGGTTTGCGAACCACCTTCAGTCGCCTGCTTGAGCAAGCCGTTTACCCGCGAATGCAGGGTGCGCCCGCCGCCAATATGATTGCGGCGAAGGCTGCCGCGCTGGGTTACGCAATGTCCGCAGCATTCGACGCTTGCATGGCGCAGATCCGCAGCACGGCGGATGAAATGGCCAAAGCGTTTCAGGCCAAGGACTATGAAGTGGTCGGCGGCTGCAGTGAAAACCATACGGTGCTGGTTCGTTTGCGTGGCGGCATTACCGGCGCCATCGCGGAGGCGGCGCTGGGGCACTGCGGGATCATCGTCAGCAAATATCGCGTACCCGACGATCCCCGTTCGGCACTGGTTACCAGCGGGCTGCGTATCGGCACCGGCGCTCTGGCGCAACGCCGGGTCGATGTCCACGGCAGCCGCCAGATCGTCGATTTGATCGTGCGGATTCTGAATACCGTGGCGCCGCTCGGCGAACAGGATTACACCCTGGAACCCCTGCTTCTTGCGCAGTTTCGTTCAGAGGTCGAAACCTTGTGCAGGGACTATCCTCTCGCCGACTATCAATAGCGTCCGAACATTTTCACCCATAAAAAACCCGGCACTCAGGCCGGGTTTTGTGTTTCTGCGTCAGCGCTTACTTGGCAGCACCTGCCGCGTGCACGGCCTGCTGCGCACCGCGCTTGTTCTTGATCACGTAGCAGACCCACATGAACACGACCCACACCGGAATCGCATACACCGAGATCTGAATGCCCGGGATCAGCAACATCACGCCAAGGATAAACGCGACGAACGCCAGACAGATGTAGTTACCGTACGGATACCACAGGGCCTTGAACAGCGGCGTCTGTTGCGTCTTGTTCATGTGCTGACGGAACTTGAAGTGCGAGAAGCTGATCATCGCCCAGTTGATCACCAGCGTTGCAACCACCAGCGACATCAGCAGTTCCAGCGCGTGCTGCGGGATCAGGTAGTTAAGCAGCACAGCGACCAGCGTCACCGCCGCCGAAGCCAGAATCGAACGCACCGGCACGCCGCGCTTGTCGATTTTCGCCAGACCTTTCGGCGCATCGCCCTGTTCGGCCATGCCCAGCAGCATGCGGCTGTTGCAGTAGGTGCCGCTGTTGTACACCGACAACGCGGCGGTCAGGACCACAAAATTGAGGATGTGCGCGGCGGTGTTGCTGCCGAGCATCGAGAACACTTGCACGAACGGGCTGCCGCTGTACGAATCGCCGGACGCGTTGAGGGTTTCCAGCAGGCTATCCCATGGGGTCAGCGACAGCAGGATCACCAGTGCACCGATGTAGAAAATCAGGATCCGGTAGATCACTTGGTTGATTGCTTTCGGGATCACGGTTTTCGGCTTGTCGGCTTCAGCGGCGGTGAAACCGAGCATTTCCAGACCGCCGAAGGAGAACATGATGATCGCCATGGCCATCACCAGACCACTGACGCCATTGGGGAAGAAACCACCGTGTGACCACAGGTTGCTGACCGAGGCTTGCGGGCCGCCATTGCCGCTGACCAGCAGGTAGCTGCCCAGCGCGATCATGCCGACGATCGCCACGACCTTGATGATCGCGAACCAGAATTCGGCTTCACCGAAGACTTTGACGTTGGCCAGGTTGATTGCGTTGATCAGCACGAAGAAGACTGCCGCAGAGACCCAGGTCGGGATGTCCGGCGCCCAGTAGTGGATGTATTTGCCGACCGCAGTCAGCTCCGACATGCCCACCAGAATGTACAGAATCCAGCAGTTCCAGCCCGACAGGAAACCGGCAAAGCCGCCCCAGTACTTGTGCGCGAAATGGCTGAAGGAACCGGCCACCGGCTCTTCGACGATCATCTCGCCGAGCTGGCGCATGATCATGAAGGCGATGAAGCCGCAGATGGCGTAGCCGAGGATCATCGACGGGCCAGCGGATTTCAGTACCCCGGCCGAGCCGAGGAACAATCCGGTACCGATCGCGCCACCGAGGGCGATCAGTTGAATGTGGCGATTTTTCAGGCCGCGTTTCAGCTCGCCTGATTGCGAGGGTTGTCCACTCATGAAAAAGGTCTCACGCAAGGTTTGATGATGTTCAGTAGACGTTGCTGCCAGGTTGCGATTTCAAGCAGCCCCGATCAAACCCCAGCGCAGGCACCAGGAGTTCAGCTTATTTACAACGGTCATGCGTCACCTGTTTGTTTTTATCTGTGACGAAATCGAACCCGAAACGCTTGTGGCGCCACGGAGTGAACAAGGCGGGTAGCCTTGAGATTTGCGCGATTACGCAGAGGGTCACAGTTAAAACGCGGCGCATTGTACACCGCTAACCCCCTGCTGCCAGACCACGCTGGATCAGCGTGTCGGTTGCCGGGATTGCGTGTGTCCGCCTCGAGACACTCGAGCGGCTGCAAAAATTGAGTCAGGCCTTTGCAGGCCATCGGCGTGGACGAGGAAAAAACCGTCCGACGGAGAGAGGTGGAGATCAGTCACGGCGTTCATTGCGCCTCCTTCTTGTTATGCACCTGCACGACAGGCATGGGGCGCATCTCACCCTGCAAACGGCGCTGAAACAAGCGCGCCAGAGCCTTGCGCAGCCCACGGCGGTGCAGGCTTCGGCAGCTTTTCCTTACAGCGCTCACCAACACCGGGTTTCATTCGGGTTTACCGTGTTTTTCGTAAACATTTCTTTACGATGCGTAACGTAGAGTTTCCATTTCAGAAATATCTGTCGGACGTCTGCAAATTGACGGTAGCTGGCTTGCTAATCAAAACGCCGACTTAGTTTTTTGTTTTTAAATGAGAAAAACTCAACGAAAAAACAGAATAAAAAGTCTATTTAAAAATTAAATGAATAATTTTTTGCATTACAAAAGCCCCTGAACTAGGTTTTTCACGTCTTGCCGGCCACCTCGACCGGCCAGTCACAACCGTGAAAGTCATCTAGGAGATCGACCATGCAAGCACTGGAAAAAGACTTGGATACCGAACTGCAACTGGACGAATGGTTTGAAGCACCGACCCACGAGGCGGCTGTGGAAATGATGCAAGCCGACGCGGTAGTTCCGTTCGGCACGGCGATGTGGCCTCTGTAAGACATCCCCGGGCAGGCACGATCCGGCCGGTCGTGCCTGCCGCTTTCTTCACGGTCAGTCAGGGAGGACTCATGGATAAGCCCCGCGCGATCTCGCATTTCCTTTACTACCTCGAACACCACCCTGCCCTTGCCGGCCTCGACTCGGCGAAGGTATTGCTCGGCCACACGGCTGATTACGAAGCGCTGACCGGCGCCATCGCCGAACAGGCCGGCGATCATCCCCGCTTCCAGTTCAGCGCCCGACGCCTGGACCTGGAAAGTACCGCAGTGCTGACTTCGGCAATCACCGACAGCGATCTGTACATTTTCTTCTACGACTCTTCCACCCTGCCCAACCCACGCCCCGACGGCCCGGAATTCGTCCGCGCGCTGCAAGCGGTGATGGCGGAAAACTGGAAGAAGTCGCTACTGTTCAAGGATTACGGCGATTATTTCTACGACACCTTCAGCGTCACCCCGCAGCGCATTGCCGGCCTGAACAGTCACCTGATCCAGCGCATGTCCCAGGCGACCACGCTGAGTTTCAAGGACGATGACGGTTCATGGTTCGAAACGCCGCTGAGCAGCATCAAGAAGTGGACCGACATCAACGGTGTCGGCAACTTCGACCTGGCCCCCGGCGAAATCGCCACCCACAGCGAGGCCATCAATGGCCATGTGAAATTCAAGGGCACGTTCCTCAGCACCATCCCGTTTGCGCGCAAGTACGGCGTGCTGGAGTCGCCGCTGGAATTGTGGATCGAGAACTCGACCATCAGCCGCATCGCCACGGACGTGCCGGGGCTGGAGCATGATTTCAACAAGTACCTGGATGCGAATCCGTCGAACCGGCGGATTGAAGAATTGGGGATTGGCACCAACGAAGGCGTTAAAGATCTGTATGCGCGCAATGCCGGGTTTGAGGAACGGCATTGTGGGTTGCATCTAGGATTGGGCGGTGGCGCCAAGGGCAGTCATCACCTCGACCTGATCTTTTCGGGTGGGGTGTTGGCGCTGGATGACAAGCCGGTGTTTGACGGGCGCTTTGTATTTTAAGGCCGACACCTGATCGTTCCAACGCTCCGCGTGGGAATGCAGCCCGGGACGCTCCGCGTCCCTTTAGAGCCGAACGCGGAGCGTCCGTTGAGGCATTCCCACGCAGAGCGTTGGAACGATCGGTGTGCGCCAGACGAAAAAAAACGCCAACCCTGAGGTTGGCGTTACTGCTTTAGCTTGAAGCTTGCCGCTAGAAGCTCACAGCTGCCTTATTCCGGTTTCTTGCGACCGAAACCCGGACGCTGGCCGGAACCGGCCGGCGCGCCGCGACGCTTGCCCGATGGCTTGTCGTCGGCCAGTTTGATCCCCGGACGCTTCGGCGCTGGCTTGGCCGGGCGCTTGTTGGTGGTGTCTGCTGGACGATCCGCCACTGGCGTGCCACGACCGGCAGGCGCACCACGTTCGCCACGCTCAGTGCGACCGTTGGCCGGACGCGGAGCGCGCTCGCCGTCACGGGCGACTGGTTTGCGACCCGGACGCTCGCCTTCGATCTGCGGCTCACGGCTCGGGCGTGGGCCGGTCGGCGCGCCAGCGGCTGGACGCAGGGTGCGCACGCGCTCGGTCTTGCCCATCGGACGCGACGATTTGCGCTGCATGCGCTCAAGCTTGTCTTTGCTCTTGGCGTTCAGTTGCGGCATGGCAACTGGCGTCAGGCCGACTTCAGCACTGAGGATGTCGACTTCGTACTGGCTCATTTCGCGCCAGCGGCCCATCGGCAGGTCGGAGTTGAGGAACACCGGGCCGAAACGCACGCGCTTCAGACGGCTGACCACCAGACCTTGGGATTCCCACAAGCGACGAACCTCACGGTTACGGCCTTCCATCACCACGCAGTGATACCAGTGGTTGAAGCCTTCGCCGCCCGGTGCCTGCTTGATGTCGGTGAACTTGGCCGGACCATCTTCCAGCACGACGCCGGCCTTCAGACGCTCGATCATTTCGTCGTCGACTTCACCGCGTACACGCACGGCGTACTCACGGTCCATCTCGTAGGACGGGTGCATCAGGCGGTTGGCCAGCTCACCGTCGGTGGTGAACATCAGCAGACCGGTGGTGTTGATGTCGAGACGACCGATGTTGATCCAGCGACCTTCTTTCGGACGCGGCAGCTTGTCGAACACGGTCGGACGGCCTTCCGGGTCGTCACGGGTGCAGATCTCGCCATCGGGTTTGTTGTACATGATCACGCGGCGTACCGATTCGGCCGCTTCTTCGCGCTTGATCACCTTGCCATCAATGGTGATGGCGTCGTGCATGTCGACGCGCAGACCGAGGGTGGCGTCTTTGCCATTGACCTTGATCCGGCCCTGGCTGATCCAGGATTCCACGTCACGGCGCGAGCCGACGCCGATACGGGCGAGGACTTTCTGCAGCTTTTCGCCTGCTGGGCCGATTTCCTGGTCGTCTTTCTGAATGATGTCGCTCATCTGGGCACCTCCCGGTGTGGTCTGTTCAAGCGCTCTGAATTGGACGCCTGAAGCATTGAAATCTGGGTTCTCTGCCGAAGGGATCGGCGAGGGGTCGCGAATCATACGCGGATGTGCGCCGTCGCGCATCAGAGACTAGCTGATCGATCGACAGTTATTTGTTTTTCCGCCGACCGGCGCCACCGAGTTTGATCAGGCGCAGCGCGGCTTCGGCCAGTACGCTGCGCTTGTCATCCTTGTCTAGTTTCTTCCAGGCCTTGATTTCACGCTTGCTGCGGCCGCAGCCGAGGCAGATGTCGTCGCTGAATTTGCAGAGGCTGATGCACGGGTCTTTGGTGGAACTCATCAGCATCTCCTGGCTTACGCTAAACCCTGTGGGAGCGACGGTGCGACGATTCGACTTGCTCGCGAAGGCGGCATGTCAGATACATCTTCTTTGACTGACACTCCGCTTTCGCGAGAAAGCTCGCTCCCACAGGGGCCTCATTGTTCTCCGGATTTCGGTCAGTCTTCGAACTCGCGGCGTTCGGCTTCGATGGCTTCGGCCAGGGCGCGGGCTTCGGCTTCTTCTTCGCTCAGCTCCGGCTCGGGGGCTGGCGCCGGTTGTTCGAGGGCGGCGACGGCGGCCAACAGCTTCTCGCGGGCTTCGGCGACGCCAAGAATGTCCTCTTTCGGTTCGGCTTCGGGCTCTGCTTCAAGTTCAACTTCGATCGTGGGTTCGGCGACTTCGGTTTCAGGCTCGGTCGTCGGCTCGTCACCGTCCGCCGCATCGCGCAGCAAATCGTCGAAGTCGGTCTTGATCCCCTCTTCCATGCTGTCCAGCTCCAACAGTAAGGTGTGGAAGCTGGTTTCCTCTTTCTCCTCCTCGGGCTCGGCGCTGGCGTCGGCCAACTCCTGCAAGCTTTGCGGCACCGGCGCGTCGTCGAAATCGAGGACCGGGTCGGTCTCCATCTCGCGCAGTTCGGCCAATGGCGGCAGGTCTTCGAGGTTCTTCAGGTTGAAGTGATCGAGAAACATCTTGGTGGTGGCGAACATCGCCGGTTTGCCCGGCACGTCGCGGTAGCCGACGACGCGGATCCACTCCCGTTCCAGCAAGGTTTTGACGATGTTGCTGTTCACCGCGACGCCACGCACGTCTTCGATCTCGCCACGGGTGATCGGCTGGCGGTAGGCGATCAACGCGATGGTTTCCAGCAACGCGCGGGAATAGCGTTGCGGGCGTTCTTCCCAGAGTCGGCCAACCCACGGCGAAAATTTCTCGCGGATCTGCAAGCGATAGCCCGACGAGACTTCCTTGAGCTCGAAGGCGCGGCCCTCGCAGGACTTGCCCAACAGGGTCAGGGCTTTCTTGAAGACCGCCGGCTCCGGCCGTTCGCCTTCCTCAAACAGTTCGAACAGGCGTTCAAGCGATTGCGGCTTTCCCGAAGCCAACAGAAAGGCTTCAAGCAGGGGCGCCAGCTCGCGGGGTTCAGTCAGGTTCATGTTTCGACTCGTTATTCGGCTCGGGCTCGCACGTGGATCGCGGCGAACGGCTCATTCTGCACCAGCTCGACCAAGGATTCCTTGACCAGTTCAAGGATCGCCATAAAGGTCACCACCACACCCAACCTGCCCTCTTCAGCAGTGAACAGCTCGACGAACGGCACAAAACCGCCGCCCTTGAGCCGTTCCAGCACATCGCTCATGCGCTCACGGGTGGACAATGCCTCGCGGCTGACCTGGTGGCTTTCAAACATGTCGCCACGGCGCAGCACTTCGGCCATGCACATCAAAATCTCTTCCAGCGCGACATCCGGCAACAGCTTGCGCGCCCGGGCTTCCGGGGCATCGAGCTTGGGCACGATGACGTCGCGGCCAACGCGGCTCAAGCCGTCGATGCCTTCGGCGGCAGCCTTGAAGCGCTCGTATTCCTGCAAGCGGCGGATCAGTTCGGCGCGCGGGTCGTCTTCTTCGTCTTCGACGGTTTCCGCACGCGGCAGGAGCATGCGCGACTTGATCTCGGCGAGCATCGCGGCCATCACCAGGTACTCGGCGGCGAGTTCCAGGCGCACCGACTGCATCAACTCGACGTAGCCCATGTACTGACGGGTGATTTCCGCCACCGGGATGTCGAGGATGTTGATGTTCTGTTTGCGAATCAGGTACAGCAGCAGGTCGAGCGGGCCTTCAAACGCTTCAAGAAAGACTTCCAGCGCATCCGGCGGGATGTACAGGTCCAGCGGCATTTCCATGACCGCCTGGCCATAGACCATGGCAAACGGCAGTTCCTGCTGAGCGCCGGCCTGGGGATCGACAACGGTTTCCACTGCGGACATTCAGGCCTCGACCATGAACGGCGTCGGATCGCCGCAACCGACGCGGACCACTTCCGGGTCGTCGCCGGTCAGGTCGATCACGGTGGAGGCTTTGATGCCGCCAAAACCGCCGTCGATGATCAAGTCCACCTGGTGTTCGAGCAGTTGGCGCATCTCGTACGGATCGCTGAGCGGGTCTTCTTCGCCGGGCATGATCAGGGTCACGCTCATCAGCGGTTCGCCAAGCTCGGCCAACAGCGCCAACGCAATCGGATGGCTCGGCACCCGCAGGCCGATGGTGCGTTTTTTCGGATGCAGCAAAAGACGCGGCACTTCGCGGGTAGCATTGAGAATAAAGGTATACGGCCCCGGCAGATGCGCCTTGAGAATACGGAAAGTGCCGGTGTCGATCTTGGCGTAGTTGCCCAGTTGCGACAGGTCGCTGCAGATCAGCGCGAAGTTGTGTTTTTCATCGAGCTGACGCAGACGGCGCACGCGCTCGATCGCATTCTTGTCGCCGATCTGGCAACCGATCGCGTAGGAAGAGTCCGTGGGATAAACCACCACCCCACCCTTGCGGATGATTTCCACCGCCTGTTTTATCAGGCGCGCTTGCGGGTTTTCCGGATGAATCTGGAAAAATTGACTCACATTCTCTACCTGTTCAGACGGCGGCAATAACTGTGTCATGTTTGAACCGACACCACAGGGGTGGAAGGTCCTCGGGAACCGGCCGGTACTGGCCGATCTCGGACCAGCCGCCAGGGCCATGGAAGTCACTGCCGGCGCTGACCAGCAGACCGAACTCACGGGCAAGGATTGCCAGGCTGCCCACCTGTTCCGCAGGCTGATGGCCATTGACCACCTCGATTGCATGCCCGCCTGCTTGAATATAGTCGGCAATCAGCTTTCGGCGCTTGCTGCGGGTGAAATCGTAGTGCCACGGATGCGCCAGGCTGACCCAGGCATTGGCGGCGCGCAGCGTAGCGACGGTGTCTTCCAGCGTCGGCCAGTGCAATTTGACGTCACCGAGCTTGCCGGCGCCGAGCCACTTGCGGAAGGCTTCGGCGCGATCCTTTACAAAACCTTCACGCACCATCCAGTCAGCGAAATGCGGACGGGCCGGGGCGTTGCCGCTGTCGCCCAGCTCCTGCTGGATTTTCCGCGCGCCGTCGAGGGCACCGGGCATGCCTTTAAGGGCGAGCTTGCGGCTTATTTCTTCCGACCGCAGCCAGCGGCCATCGTGCAATTTGGCGATGGCTTCGACCAACGGCGCGGCGTTGACGTCGAAACCATAGCCCAACACATGAATGGTCGCGCCGCCCCAGGTGCAGGACAATTCGACGCCGTTGACCAGTTGCATGCCCAATTCATTGGCGGCCGTGCGCGCTTCGGCCAGCCCTTCAAGGGTGTCGTGATCGGTCAACGCCAGGACTCGCACGCCGTTTTCGAACGCACGCGCAACCAGAACCGCAGGCGCCAGGGCGCCATCGGAGGCCGTGCTATGGCAGTGCAAATCTACATTCACGGAGAGTTGTAACCTCAAATCAGCTGGCGCTATCGCGCGCCCATATGTTTGTTATTATGCCGCCACATCCAGCTTCTGGCTCTCACTGTGAAACAATTCATCGATTTCATCCCGCTTCTGCTGTTTTTCATCGTTTACAAACTTGATCCACGGGTCGTCGACATCGCTGGCCATGAAGTGACTGTAGGCGGTATTTACAGCGCCACGGCGATGCTGATCATCAGTTCCCTGGTGGTCTACGGCGCGTTGTTCATCAAACAGCGCAAGCTGGAAAAGAGCCAATGGCTGACCCTGATTGCCTGCCTGGTGTTCGGCAGCCTGACGCTGGCCTTCCACAGCGAGACCTTCCTGAAATGGAAAGCGCCGGTGGTCAACTGGCTGTTCGCCGTGGCGTTCATCGGTAGCCACTTCATCGGTGACCGCCTGCTGATCAAACGCATCATGGGCCACGCGCTGACCTTGCCGGACCCGGTCTGGACCCGTCTGAACATCGCCTGGATCGCTTTTTTCCTGTTCTGCGGCGCTGCCAACCTGTTCGTTGCCTTCACCTTCCAGAGTTACTGGGTGGACTTCAAGGTGTTCGGCAGCCTGGGCATGACCGTACTGTTCCTGGTCGCACAGGGCATTTACCTGTCGCGTCACCTGCACGATGCCGATACCACAACAACACCAAAAACCGAGGACTGACATGCTCTACGCAATCATTGCCACCGACGTCGCCAACTCGCTGCAAGCACGCCTGGCCGCTCGCCCTGCGCATCTGGAACGCCTGCAAGCGCTCAAGGGCGAAGGCCGCATCGTATTGGCCGGTCCGCACCCGGCCGTCGACAGCAATGATCCGGGCGCAGCGGGTTTCACCGGCAGCCTGATCGTCGCCGAATTCGATTCGCTGAGCGCTGCACAAGCGTGGGCTGATGCTGATCCGTACATTGCGGCTGGCGTGTATGCCAATGTGGTCGTGAAGCCGTTCAAGCAAGTCCTGCCGTAACTTTCCTGCGCAAGTCTCTCCCACGCGATGAACCTTGTCGGTTCATCGCGTTCTCAATCGCTCATTATTCTCGTTTGCCTGCCGACAACCTGCCCAATATCCATTTGGAAGCAGGTGTCGCGATGCGCAAGGGTCCGTTGTGTCTGATGTTGGTCACGTTGTCGATCATGGCGCCCGCCCATGGTGAGGAATCCACCGAAGGCGGCAACTCCACGCCATTGTCGTTGAGTGCCGGCAGCCAGATCACCGAGCTGCAACAGCGCCTCAAGGTCAGTGAGCAGCAGCGAGAAGAACTGAACAAACAACTGCAAAATGCCGACAACACCCGCGAAAGCGCTCAGCTCGCCCGGTTGCGCCAAGAGAACCAGCGCCTCAAGCTGCAACTCAAGGAAGCCCAGGCCAGCCCCTTGCCGCGTCTGTTGACCGATCAGCAGCAGTGGTTCGTTACGGGGGCGGGAGTAGCGCTATTGGCGCTGCTCTGCGGTATCTTTGCCAGTGGTGCAAGCCGAAAACGTCGGCAATGGCTAAATTGAGTGAGTCATGAGCGAGCTGTTACTGATTGATGATGACCAGGAGTTGTGCGAACTCCTGAGTAGCTGGCTGAGCCAGGAAGGCTTCCAGGTGCGCGCCTGCCACGATGGCCAGAGCGCCCGCAAGGCGTTGGCTGAATCGGCCCCGGCGGCGGTGGTGCTGGACGTGATGCTGCCCGACGGCAGCGGTCTGGAACTGCTCAAGCAACTGCGCAACGATCACGCTGATCTGCCGGTGCTGATGCTCTCGGCCCGTGGCGAGCCGCTGGATCGGATCCTCGGCCTGGAATTGGGCGCCGACGATTACCTGGCCAAACCGTGCGACCCGCGCGAACTGACCGCCCGCCTGCGTGCGGTGTTGCGCCGCAGCCACCCGGCCGCCGTATCGACGCAACTGGAACTGGGCGACCTCAGTTTCAGCCCGGTGCGTGGCGTGGTCAGCATCGACGAGAAAGAGCTGACGCTTACCGTTTCCGAAAGCCGTCTGCTCGAAGCCCTGCTCAAGCAGCCCGGCGAGCCGCTGGACAAACAGGAACTGGCGCAGATCGCCCTCGGCCGCAAGCTGACCCTGTACGACCGCAGCCTCGACATGCACGTCAGCAACCTGCGCAAAAAGATCGGCCCGCACCCCGACGGGCGCCCACGCATCGTCGCCCTGCGCAGCCGTGGTTACTACTACAGCCTGTAGAAAGTGTCAGGTCAGCGCTCGAACGTCTTTACCCAAGCTTTACGCAGTGCTGACCGCCGCTGACCTTGATCTCCGTAATCTGAACTCATCCGGAACGTACCGGGAACGAGACAAGGAGATACACCATGCGCAAGACTCTTATCGCTCTGATGTTCGCTGCCGCTCTGCCAACCGTCGCCATGGCCATGCCGCAAGATGGCGGCCCGATGGGTGGCCCGATGGACGGCGCTCGCCACGGCGGTCAGATGCACGGCATGCACGGCAAAGGCCCGTACAGCCAACTCGACCTGTCCCGCGAACAGCGTGAACAGATCCGCAAGATCATGGGCGAGCAGATGCACGAGCGTAAGCAAGTGGTCGACAAGTACCTGGAAAAACTCTCGCCGGCTGACCAGAAAGCCATGAAAGACGAGATGGCGGCCAACCACAAGAAAGCCGAAACCGATGTCCGCGCCGTGTTGAAACCGGATCAACAGAAGAAATTCGACGAGATCCAGAAGAAACAGGCCGAGCGTCGCGCCGAATGGGCCGAGTTCAAGGCGTGGAAAGCGCAGCAGGCGCAAAAGGCGCAATAATGATCTAACTTCAGGCCTGACGGCTCACCCCGTCGGGCCTGTTTTCACCCGTTGAACTGTGGGAGCGAGCTTGCTCGCGAATACGGTGTATCAGACGCAGAAATGTTGACTGACACACCGCTTTCGCGAGCAAGCTCGCTCCCACATGGGTTCTGCATTGCTTTGAGGATTTTCTGTGCGTTCATTGTTCTGGCGTATTCTCGCGAGCTTCTGGCTGGCCATCGCGCTGGTAGCCGGGTTGTCCATTCTGCTCGGGCACATGCTCAACCAGGACGCCTGGATCCTCAGCCGCCATCCGGGCCTCAACAGCCTTGCCAGCGAGTGGACGCAATCCTACGAAGCCCAGGGCGAAGAAGCCGCTCAGGACATCCTCGAACAACGCAAACGCCAATATCACATCGACGTTCAAGTGCTCAACGAAAGCGGCGACCCGGTGGTACGCGGCACTTTCCCGCGCCGCGCGGCCGCCTTCGAAGCGCGACAGAACAACGATGACCGACGTCTGCCATGGCGCCGACTGACCGACGAATTCACCAGCGAAAGAAGCGGTGACACCTACCTGTTCATCTACCGCATCCCGCACCCGGAACTCGACGCCTGGCACCGCGAAAGCCTGCTCTGGCCTTTGAGTGCGCTGGGCATCGCGCTGGTAGTGCTGACCCTGTTCAGTCTGCTGGTGACCTTCTCCATCACCCGCCCGCTCAGCCGTTTACGCGGCGCGGTGCATGATCTGGGGCAGACCACTTATCAGCAAAACAGCCTGGCAAAACTGGCCAATCGTCGCGATGAATTCGGCGTACTGGCTACCGATTTCAACCGCATGGGCGCACGCCTGCAAAGCCTGATCGGCAGTCAGCGTCAGTTGTTGCGCGATGTCTCACACGAATTGCGCTCACCGTTGGCGCGGTTGCGCATTGCTCTGGCGCTGGCGGAACGGGCCAACCCTGAAGAGCGCGAAAAACTCTGGCCACGGCTGACCCGCGAATGTGATCGACTGGAAGCGTTGATCAGCGAAATTCTCGTGCTGGCGCGGGTCGATGCCGACAACGCCAGTGCCGAAGAGGTGGATTTGAATACTTTGCTCGGCACGTTGCAGAAGGATGCGAAGCTGGGATCGCCCGAGCAAGTTGTGCGTCTTGATGTCGAGCCCCAACTGAACCTCAAGGGCTGGCCGACGATGATCGAGCGCGCCGTCGACAATTTGCTGCGCAATGCCCAGCGCTTCAACCCGCAAGGTCAGGCGATTGAAATGCAGGCCTCACGTCAGGGCGAGCGGATTGTGGTGAGCGTGCGTGACCATGGGCCGGGGGTGCAGGCTGAATATTTGAGTCAGTTAGGTGAGCCGTTCTATCGGGCGCCGGGGCAGACGGCGGCGGGACACGGTTTGGGCCTGGCGATCGCGCGAAGGGCGGCGGAGCGGCATGGTGGGAGTTTGACGCTGGCCAATCATCCACAGGGTGGGTTTATTGCCAGTCTGGAATTGCCGTTGGTGCCGGGAGCGGTGGTGCAACCTTGAACGCCGCCCTCACCCCAGCCCTCTCCCGGAGGGAGAGGGGGCCGACCGAGGTGTCTTGCGTCAGACATCGACCTGAAACACCGAGTTGATTATGGATTCGACAGAACCGTAATCCGAGTCGACTATGGATTCGACAGAGCGGTAATCCGCGTCGATTCTGGATTCAGCGAAGAGCGTTCAGGTCGGCGTACCTCTTGAGCATCCCCCAATCAGTCCCCTCTCCCTACGGGCGGTCCGACGTTTCGGGAGGGCTAGGGTGAGGGGCACTTGATCTTCAGGCTTTACCGGGCCAGGCACTGACAAACTCAGCCAGATCAACCTTCTCCGCCACACGCGGCTCTTTCTGCGGCGTGCCGAGGTAGAGAAACGCAATCACCTCTTCACCTTCCGCCAGCCCCAAGCCTTGGGCGACATGTTTCGAATAAGCCAGATCCCCCGTACGCCACACCGCACCAATCCCCTGCGCATACGCCGCCAGCAAAATCCCGTGCGCCGCACACCCCGCCGCCAGCAACTGCTCGGCCTTCGGGTATTTAACGTGTTCCTGCAATTTGGCGATCACCACGACCACCAGCGGTGCACGCAGCGGGCCGTTGCGGGCCTTGTCGATCATCGCTTCGGTGACTTCGCCTGCCTGCTGCTGCGCCGCTTCGGCCAACAACTCGCCCATTTGCTCGCGCGCCGCGCCTTCGACCGTCAGGAAGCGATACGGCTGCAAATGCCCGTGATCCGGTGCACGCAACGCGGCGCCAAACAGAGCTTCGCGCTGCTCGGCAGTGGGGGCCGGTTCGACCAGTCGTGGAACGGAAACACGGTTGAGCAACGCGTCGAGAGCCTGCATCGGCCACCTCCTGAAAAATATGTGCGGCTATTCTAGCTTTATCTGCCAACAGGATGCCGGTTTACATGCCCTGCCCCACGGGTAGAATGGCGCCCTTCCCACATCAGCCCGAGCGGACTTCATGGCGTTGCCGACCTTACGGATCATTGGTTTCATCATCGGCATCTTCCTGATCACGCTGGCTGTCGCCATGGTCGTGCCCATGGCCACCCTGGTGATTTTCGAGCGCACCGGCGATCTGCCGTCGTTCCTCTGGGCAAGCATGATCACCTTCGTCGCCGGCCTCGCACTGGTGATTCCCGGCCGCCCGGAACACATTCACCTGCGCCCGCGCGACATGTATCTACTGACCGTCAGCAGTTGGCTGGTGGTGTGCATTTTTGCCGCGCTGCCGTTTCTGCTGACCCAGCACATCAGCTACACCGACTCGTTTTTCGAAAGCATGTCCGGCATCACCGCGACCGGCTCGACCGTGCTCAGCGGGCTGGACACTATGTCACCGGGGATCCTGATGTGGCGCTCGCTGCTGCACTGGCTCGGCGGCATCGGCTTTATCGGTATGGCGGTGGCGATTCTGCCGCTGCTGCGCATTGGTGGCATGCGCCTGTTCCAGACCGAATCCTCGGACCGTTCGGAAAAGGTCATGCCGCGCTCGCACATGGTGGCGCGGCTGATCGTCGCCGCGTATGTCGGCATCACCATCCTCGGCAGCCTGGCGTTCTGGTGGGCCGGGATGAGCCCGTTCGACGCGATCAACCACGCGATGTCGGCGATTTCCACCGGTGGGTTCTCGACCTCCGACCAGTCACTGGCCAAGTGGACGCAACCGGCGGTGCACTGGGTGGCGGTGGTCATCATGATTCTCGGCAGCCTGCCGTTCACCCTGTACGTGGCGACGTTGCGCGGCAACCGCAAGGCGTTGATCAAGGATCAACAGGTGCAGGGTTTGCTCGGCATGTTGCTGGTGACCTGGCTGGTGCTCGGCACCTGGTACTGGTGGACGACCAACCTGCATTGGCTGGATGCCCTGCGCCATGTGGCGCTGAACGTGACCTCGGTGGTCACCACCACCGGATTCGCCCTGGGCGACTACAGCCTGTGGGGCAACTTCTCGCTGATGCTGTTTTTCTATCTGGGGTTTGTCGGCGGCTGTTCCGGTTCGACCGCAGGCGGGATCAAGATCTTCCGTTTCCAGGTCGCCTATATCCTGCTCAAGGCCAACCTTAATCAGCTGATTCACCCGCGCGCGGTGATCAAGCAGAAGTACAACGGTCACCGCCTCGACGAAGAAATCGTGCGCTCGATTCTGACCTTTTCGTTCTTCTTCGCCATCACCATCTGCGTGATCGCCCTGCTGCTGTCGCTGCTCGGCGTCGACTGGATGACCGCGCTGACCGGCGCCGCCAGTACCGTCTCCGGGGTCGGCCCGGGTCTGGGCGAAACCATCGGCCCGGCAGGCAACTTCGCCACCCTGCCGGATGCGGCCAAGTGGATCCTGTCGTTCGGCATGCTGCTCGGCCGACTGGAGATCATTACGGTGTTTGTGCTGTGTATTCCGGCCTTTTGGCGTCACTGATCGCACTAGGCGCCTGCAACAGCCGCGCCCGGTAATCGCCGGGCGTGGTGTCGAACCAGCGGCGGAACGCGCGAAAGAAGTTGCTCGGGTCGGCAAACCCCAACAGGTAAGCGATTTCCAGCAAGGTCATGCTCGGTTGCGCCAGGTACTGTTCGGCCAGTTCGCGGCGGGTGTCGTCGAGCAATTGCTGAAAACTCGTGCCCTCCTCCTGCAAGCGGCGCTGCAAGGTACGCTGCGATAGATGCAGGGTCTGCGCCACGGTATCGCGCTTCGGTTCGCCTTGTGGCAGCAACCGGCACAGCACCTGTCGCGCCTTGTGCGTGACGCGGCTCTCGGAAAACCGCGCCAGATATTCCCCGGCAAACCGGTCATGCAGCAACGCCATCGCCTCGTTGGCGGTGGGCAGCGGCGCTTCCATGTCGGCGCGCTCGAAGATCAGCGCATCGTACGGCGCGTTGAACACCAACGGTGCGTGGAACGCCTGCTTATACGGTTCGAGATCGGCGGGTTGGGCGCCCTGCACCAACACTTTGACCGGGTGCAGCGTGCGCCCGCTCAACCAGCCGCACAGGCCCAGCGCACAGGCCAGCGAGGCTTCGGCACTTTGCCGGGTCGGCGGCAGATGGTCGCCGTGTACGGTCAGAATCAGCGCGTAACCTTCTTCCAGCAGACGAAAGCTCAGGTCAGCACTTTCGGCGATGATCCGCTGATAGCGCACCAGCCGTTGAAAGCCTTCGGCCAGGGTATTGCTCGACATCAGCGCATAACCGGCGACATGAAACGACGCCGGTCGCACCACTTTGCCCATGTTCAGGCCGATCGCCGGGTTGCCGGACAACTCGACCGCCCGTTGCCAGAGCCGGGTCATGGAATCTTGCGGGAAACGCGCATCCGGATCATCCAGGGCTGTGTAATCGAGCCCCAGTTGCTTGAACAGAACCCGGCAATCCAGGCCGTCCATCTCCAATGCTTTGACAATCCCCATCGCCCAGCTTGCAGAAGTCGTTCGTTCGCTCATGGCGTTTTTCTTTTACATGAGGGGCCGCATGCTACGGCCTGATTTGCGAAGGATACTAAAGTGGCGCCGATTGTCACTGGCCCACGCCAATGATCACTCTAGACTCAAATAAGCTACCCGCAGAACAACTCGTCGCCAGAACAATAACCACAGAGATCGCGGTCGTGGAAAACATCAAGCATTTCAACAGCTTCGCTGAGTTCTATCCGTATTACCTCAACGAACACAGCAACAGTACCTGTCGTCGCCTGCATTTCATCGGCACGACCCTGGTGATTTTTATTCTCGCGATGACCATCGCCAAGGGCGCCTGGCTGCTGTTATTGGCGGTGCCGCTGGCCGGTTACAGCTTCGCCTGGATCGGGCACTTCTTCTTTGAAAAGAACCGACCGGCGACCTTTCAGCATCCGCTGTACAGCCTGCTCGGCGACTTCGTCATGTACCGCGACATGATTCTGGGTCGCGTGGCGTTCTGAATGAGGGTCAGCCAATGAATGCCAATGCCCGCTTCACGCACATGCAGGACGGTACACAGGAGGACTGGGCGATCATCGCTGCGGACTTCAGCGCCTACGCCAGGCAGTTGCCGTCACGGATCATGACCCACCTGAAATTGCTCGAAGGCGATTTCGGTGGTTTCCCGGTGGATCGCCTGACCCACTCGCTGCAAACAGCAACCCGCGCCTTTCGCGATGGCCGCGACGAGGAATATGTGGTCTGCGCGTTGCTGCACGACATCGGTGACACGCTCGGCTCGTATAACCACCCGGACATTGCCGCGGCGATTCTCAAGCCGTTCGTCAGCGCCGAGAATCTGTGGATGGTCGAGAAGCACGGGGTGTTTCAGGGCTACTACTTCTTTCATCACTTGGGCATGGATCGGCACCTGCGCGAGCAGTTCAAGGAGCATCCGCAGTTTCAGGCAACCGCCGAGTTTTGCGCCAAGTACGATGCGGCGGCGTTTGATCCGGCGTATGACACGCTGCCATTGAGCTTCTTTGAGCCGATGATGGAGCGGTTGTTTGCGCAGCCGAAGAACTCGATTTACAAGGCAGCAATGGAAGAACACAGCACGGTTTGATGTTGTTTGTTCTGGCCTCATCGCTGGCAAGCCAGCTCCCACAGGGTTCTGTGGCGCTCATAAAACATGTGGGAGCTGGCTTGCCAGCGATGAGGCCCTCTAAAACACCCGAGAATCAGGCGAGCTCGGCGACTTTGGCAGCCTTGAGCTCCGCCTCGCGCGCCTGTGCATCCGCCAGCCGATACAGCTCGATCGTGCCATCCCAATGCTCGATCAACGCCGTGCACGACTCCACCCAATCGCCGCAATTGAGGTAATCCACCTCCCCCACCTTGCGGATCTCGGCATGGTGAATATGCCCGCACACCACACCATGCAACTCACGCTTCACACACTCACGGGCGATGGCTTCTTCAAAATCGCTGATAAAACTCACCGCCGTTTTCACCTTGTGCTTCAGGTACGCCGACAGCGACCAGTAACCGTAGCCATAGCGCGCACGCCAGTGGTTGAGCCAGCGATTGAGCGTCAGGGTGAATTCGTAGGCCGAGTCGCCAAGGAACGCCAGCCAGCGGTGATAACGGGTGATCACATCAAACTGATCGCCATGAATCACCAGCAGATGTCGGCCATCGGCCGTGACATGCACCGCCTCGTCGACCAACTGGATGTTGCCCAGAATCAGCTTCGAATAACGCCGCAGGAATTCATCGTGGTTGCCGGTGACATAAATCACCTCGGTGCCGCGCTTGCTCATGGTCAGCAAACGACGGATCACGTTGGTATGCGCCTGCGGCCAGTACATGCCGCCGCGCAGTTTCCAGCCGTCGATGATGTCGCCGACCAGGTAAATCTTGTCGGCGTGATAGCCCTTGAGGAACGTCGACAAATGCTCGGCCTGGCAATCCCTTGTGCCCAGGTGCACGTCGGAAATCCACAAGGTACGCACGCGTTGTTTGCGGCTGGGTTTGGCGAGCTCGGCGCTGGTCATGGGCAACCCTCTGCGATGTTTTCGTCACTGTGCGCGTGCCCGGTTAATCGACCATGACAACTGTGAGTCAGTCCTGTGACAACGCATCCGGCATGCACCGGTGTAGACTGACGATCACTTCGGAGACGACCTGCCATGCGACCGATCCTCACCTTGCGTCAGTACACCCGCGACTTGATCGCGCACAGCCATGAGCACGCGCAACTGGTGTTCGGCTTGTCCGGTGCGCTGGATTTCGAGGTCGAAGGCTGTGGCAGTCAGGTGCGCCAGCAGAGTTTCGTGGTGATTCCGTCCGGCGCGCATCATGCCTGCGGCAGTCCCGACGGTAGCCGCTGTCTGGTGCTCGATATTCCTGAAGGGCAATGGGTGACCGAGTCTCTCGGCGAGCACGCCGAAGCCAGTCGCCGCTTGCTTGATCAGCCCGCACGCCTTTCGCTGGACTCTGGGCAAAGCCAGCTGGTCAATTGGCTGGCGAACAGTCCGGTCAGCGATCCGTTGATCGCTCAGCAAGGCGCGGTGTTGCTGCTGGCCAGCCTCAATCTTGCGCAACCGGCCGAACTCGCCGCGCGGCGCCTGCCTTATGCCGCGCTGGATGCGCACATCGAGCAATACGCCGCTTACCCTTTGCAAGTCGCCGATCTGGCACGAGTCGCCGGTTTATCCAGCGCGCGCCTGCATGCACGGTTCATGGCCGAGTGCGGGCAGACACCGATGGATTACATCCGTAGCCGGCGGCTGCATCTGGCGGTGCAACTGCTGCGCGACACAGGTCTGCCGATCGGCGAAGTGGCCAGCCGCGTCGGTTACAGCTCACAGAGTGCTTTTTCAGCCGCAGTCCTACGTGAGTTCGGGGCATCACCCGGCCAGCTTCGGCGCGATTCCTACAACAAAAGACGATAGTTTGCCGACAGACTTGCGGGCCGATACGCGGTTCAATGGAGCGGTGAAATTGAACCTGGAAAAAGGACTGCAATGACTCCGCGTACTGCCCTCGGCGCTCTGCATATCGGCGCTTTGATGTTCGGCCTGACCGGGGTGTTCGGCAAACTCGCCGCCGCATCCCCCGCCGTGATTGTTTTCGGTCGCGCGGCTTTTGCCGTGCTCGCCCTGGCGTTTTTTGCGCGCTTTGCGAGCCAGCATGGCTGGCAAAAACTTCAAGCCGTGGATTGGCGCCGCCTCGCCCTCAGCGGTGTGTTACTGGCCGGGCACTGGGTGAGTTTCTTCGTTTCAGTGAAGATTGCCGGCGTGGCGATCGCAACGTTGGGCTTTGCCAGTTTCCCGGCGTTTACGGTGATCCTTGAAGGGTTGATCTTCCGCGAGCGCATCCGTGCCAACGAGATCATCCTCGTCGTGTTGGTCACGGTCGGTCTGGTGCTGGTGACACCGGCATTCGATCTGGCCAGCGGCGCAACCACCGGCCTGCTCTGGGCGGTGTTGTCGGGCCTGCTGTTTTCCCTGCTGTCGCTGACCAATCGCGCCAGCTCCGGGCGGATTCCGGCAGTGCAGGCAGCGCTGTGTCAAAACGTGGTGGTGGCGTTGTGTCTGCTGCCGGTTGCGGCGCCGCAGCTCAGCGAGGTCCGCGCATTGGACTGGCTGTGGATCGGCTTGCTCGGCGTGTTCTGCACCGGCGTGGCCCATAGTCTGTTCGTCGCCAGTCTGGCGGTGATCAAGGCACGCACGGCGGCAGTGGTGTTTGCCATGGAGCCGGTTTACGGCATCACCATCGCCTGGCTGCTGTTCAACGAAAACCCGACGCTACGGATGTTGATGGGCGGCGCACTGATCATCATCGCCATCGTCGTGTCCGCGCGGATGTCGGGCAGCGCCGACAAGAAAACCGTTGCCGCCGAAGTCGCGTCTCACTGAGTGCGGTCGTTGTGTCCGAGGTCGCGGTCTGGATCGATCTGATCGCGAACCCGCTGTTTGAGCACCTTGGCCTCCGGAAAACCACCGTCGGCCTTGCGTTCCCAGATCTGCGCACCGGCACAGGTGATGTGAAACACCCCACCGGTGCCCGGGACCAAAGACACTTTGCCGAGGTCGTCGCCGAAGGTGCTGAGCAGTTCCTGCGCCAGCCACGCCGCGCGCAGCAGCCACTGGCATTGGGTGCAATAAGTGATGACAACTTCTGCTTTTGCGACAGTCATGTTCGCTGAAACTCCTGAGACAGAGGGCGCCGCTATAATAGCCGGCTTTATCGCTTGCCCCGAGACTCACAATGCGCCGTCTGCTGTTCTGCCTGCTGCTTGGTTTTCTTCCTCTGTTTGTTCACGCCAGTGAGGCGACACGACCGAAAGTCGGTCTGGTGCTGTCCGGCGGTGCTGCGCGTGGGCTGGCGCACATCGGCGTGCTCAAGGCGCTCGAAGAGCAAGGCATCAAGATCGATGCGATCGCCGGCACCAGCATGGGCGCGGTGGTCGGCGGCCTGTACGCCTCGGGTTACAAGATCGATGAACTGGAAAAGCTTGCGCTGAAGATCGACTGGCAAGCCGCACTGTCCGATGCGCCACCGCGTGAAGACGTGCCGTTTCGACGCAAGCAGGATGACCGTGACTTTCTGGTGAAACAGAAACTCAGCTTTCGCGACGACGGCAGCCTCGGCCTGCCACTGGGCGTGATTCAGGGGCAGAACCTCGCGCTGTTACTGGAAAGCCTGCTGGCGCACACCAGCGATACACGGGATTTCGACAAGTTGCCGATCCCCTTCCGTGCCGTCGCGACCGACATCGCCAATGGCGAAAAAGTGGTGTTCCGCAAAGGTCATTTGCCTCAGGTGATTCGCGCCAGCATGTCGATCCCGGCGGTGTTCGCCCCGGTCGAGCTCGACGGTCGACTGCTGGTGGACGGTGGCATGACCGACAATATTCCGCTCGATGTCGCGCGGGAAATGGGCGTCGACGTGGCCATCGTCGTCGACATCGGCACACCCCTGCGCAACCGCAAGCAACTGACCACCGTAGTCGATGTGCTGAACCAGTCGATCACCCTGATGACGCGCAGTAATTCCGAAGAACAACTGGCGGCACTGAAACCCACTGATGTGCTGATTCAGCCAGCACTCGCGGCGTTCGGCGTCACCGATTTCGGCAAGGCCCAGGACATGATCGACGCCGGCTACCGCGCCACGCGAATCCTCGATGCGCGCCTCGCCGTGCTCAAACCCAAAGAATCCCAGGACGCCGAACTCAATGCCGCGCGCTCACCGGGCCAGCGCACGCCGATCATCACCGCGATCCGTGTCGAGAATGATTCGAAAGTCGATGACGATGTGATCCGCTATTACATTCGCCAGCACATCGGCGAGCCGCTGGACCTGGCGCGACTGCACTCGGACATGGGCACTTTGTACGGCCTCGATTACTTCGAGCAGGTGCAATACCGCGTGGTGCACAAGGGCGAGAATCACACGTTGGTGATCAGCGCCCGCGGTAAACGCAGCGGCACCGATTACCTGCGGGTTGGCTTGAACCTGTCCGATGACATGCGCGGCGACAGTGCTTTCAACCTCGGCGCCAGTTATCGCGTCAACGGCATCAACCGCCTCGGCGCAGAATGGCTGACTCGGGCGCAGATTGGTGACAAGCAGGAGCTGTACAGCGAGTTCTATCAACCGCTGGACGTCGGTTCGCGCTACTTCGTCGCGCCCTACGCATCGTTCGAAGCGCAGAACGTCGATTCGGTGCTCGACAACGATCCGATCGCGCAGTATCGCGTCGAGCGCTACGGTTTTGGCCTCAACGTCGGTCGACAGATCGGCAACAACGGCGAAGTACGTTTCGGTGTGGGTGAGGCGTGGGGCAAGGCCGATGTGCGCATCGGCGATCAGGATCTGCCGAGTGAAAACTTCAACGAAGGCTTTTATGCATTGAAGTATTCGTACGACTCACTGGATAACGTCTACTTCCCTCACGAAGGCAAAGACATCAGCCTGACATTCATGCAATTCGAACCGAGCCTGGGATCGGACACGCGCTACCGACAGTGGGAATTCAAACTCGACAAAGCCATGAGCCGTGGCCCGGACACGTTGATCCTCGGTGGTCGCTATGGACGCACCCTCGACGATGCCAACGTGGTCACCTCAAGCTTTCTGCTGGGCGGTGCGCGGCAGTTGTCGGGTTTCCGTGAAGACGCCATTTCCGGGCAAAACGTCAGCCTGATGCGTGCGGTGTATTACCGCCGACTGACACCGCGCTCTTACCTGCCGCTGGACTTCCCGCTGTATGCCGGTGCTTCGCTGGAGCGTGGACGGGCGTGGAACAATGACAATGAGTTCGACAGCGGCTACATCAACGCCGCCAGTGTATTCATCGGTTTCGATACACCGATGGGGCCGTTGAATTTCAGTTACGGGTTGAATGATGCGAATGAGCAGGCGGTGTATTTGAACCTCGGGCAGACGTTCTGATCAGCTTGCCTGACAAACCATCGGGTTCAGCGAATCCCCGCCAACAACGTCCGCGCCGTTTGCTTCAAAGGCTCATCCCCTTCTTTGAGCAACTCATTGAGCAATGCAATCGCACTGTCGATATCGCCGTCATCAATGCACGTTTGCGCCTGCTCGAGTTTGCCGGAATTGGCGTCGTGCAGCGGCTCCGGCTCCTGCAGGTCCAGCGGTTGCAACGCCAGTGACGGCTCGGGATCAGCAAACTCATTGAGGAAATCTTCATCCAGCGGCGCTGCTTGCGCGTCAGGGATCCACTCAAGTTCGGCGTCGTCGCTGACCGCTTCCGGCAAATCAAAGTCCTGCGGCAAGACCTGTAAACCGGAACCGAGGGTGGAAGTCTCTGCTGGCGGCTCAGCCGGAGCCGAACGACTGTCTTCCAGATCCCAACTGGAATCCATCGACAACTCGCCCAGGTTCAGCTCGAAATCATCTTCAGGCGCCGTTTGTGCAGCGACAACAGGAGCCGCTGCAATGATCGGCGCCACCGCGGCCAACGCAGCGAGACCCGACAGTTTCGGATGTCGGGCGCGGACATCGCGCAACGTCTGGGCATCGACGCCCAGTTCGCGCAAATGGCTTTCCTGTTGATCGTATGCGGCGTTATCGCCCTGACGCCCCAGCACCTCCAGCAATTGCACGCCCAGGTCGACGCGCTGCGGCTCCTTGTGCAAGGCATCGCGCAGCAACCCGACAGCCTCGCCAAGGCGTCCGTAAGCCAGATAGATGCCCACGGCTTCCAGCACGTCGCCCGCCGCCGGCTCCTCACGATGCTCGGCTGAGGCGTGAGCCCTCACGGGCTCGCTGTTTTCGAGCGCATCGACATCGGGATCATTGCGCAGTGGCATCAGCGGCAACGGTTCGTCACTCGGTGTCTGTTGTTGTCGTCGACGGTAAATGAACAGCCCGCCCAATGCGCCCAGTACGAGCAACAGAACGCCGAGCAGCGGCCAGTTCAAACCATCCTCCGCAGGCTCTACCGGTGCAGCGACCGGGGTCGCTGTTGGCGCCACTACGGGCGGCGGCGCAGGCTTTTGCAGCTCTGCCAAGCGCGTTTGCAAATCACTGACCTGCTTTTTTCCGTCGGCTATCTGCACATCCTGTGATTGCAATTTGCTGTTCAGATCATCGACGGTTTTTTGCAATTGCTGATTCAGCAATACGCTGGCGGCCAATTGCTCGGCCACGGCATCAGCGGCGGCGCTTGTTGCCGGTGCAGGTGCGGGGACAGGAGCGGTATCGCGTTTGCCTTGGGCGGCCTGCGGTGCCGCGGTGACAGGTTCGACCGTGGGGAATGCAGAGGATTGCGGACGTGGATCCGGCTCATCGGTGGCGGGCACGATCCCGGGCGAACCCGGCGGATCGATCAGCACGGTGTACTCGCGCAGCAACCGGCCATTGGGCTGATTGAGCTGTACGAGGAAGTTCAGAAACGGCTCATTGACCGGTTTATTGGAGGTCACCCGGATCATCTGGCGATTGCCATGCACGATCGGTGTGAACTTGAGGTCGTTGAGGAAGAACACCCGCTCGACGCCGGCCTGGCCGAACTCATCTGCCGTCGCCAGGCTGACCGAGAGTTCGTTCTGCGTGAGCGCGCCGACATCCACTAGAGCGATGTCGGCCTTGAGCGGTTGATTGAGGGCCGAATGAACAGTGATGTCACCCAGCCCCAAGGCCATCGACCCGGTCGAGTAACTGAATACGCCAGCGATCAGTAGCCATTTGGCGCCACCGCGCAGTACCACGTGCCGACTTGCGAGCATGAGCATCCCTTAAATAAGCAAAACCGACTTCTATGCGTTCGCACATCCGGTACGAACACGATATTGCCCAGTAGTTCTTATAGTCTGCTCAGCGCGATCCCTCAAAAAACCGCTGCGCGGTTATGCCTCAAGATTTTTCCAGGTTGCCCAGAATGTGCCCGTGAACGCGCATGCACACCTTCAAATCCGCCTCGTCGACGCCCTCGAACAATTCGTGGCGCAGTTGCGTGGCAATGGTTTCGATTTGTTCGATCAACGGCAGGGCCGGCGAGCAGAGAACGATCTTTTTCGCCCGACGGTCTTCCATCACGGACTGGCGTTGCACCAGTCCCTGGCTTTCCAGACTATCGAGCAAGCGTGCGAGGGTCGGACCTTCGACACCGACGCTTTGCGCCAGCTCACGTTGGGTCGGCGCCTCTTCGAAGCGCGCCAGATGCAGCAGCACCAGCCAGCGCGCCTGGGACAGTCCCAGGCCGGCCAGCCGGCGGTCCAGTTCGGCACGCCAGCCACGGGACATCTGGGCCAGTTGCATGCCAAAGCGGTGTTGATCGGTTAACGGCATAAAACACTCACGGTTAGACTGAAAAATAAAGAATTTCTAATTATTAGCCAGCTAAGCATGAGCTGCAGTTATAGGCAAGTGGCGGTCTGTACTGAATCGTTACATCTTGAAAGCCCCTCACCCTAGCCCTCTCCCGGAGGGAGAGGGGACTGAATGGGGGATATTTGGGAATTACGCCGACCTGAGTGGGCTTAGCTGAATCCACAATTGGAAGACCCTCACCCTAACCCTAACCCTCTCCCAAAGGGAGAGGGGACTGAATGGGGGATATTGGGGAATTACGCCGACCTGAGTGGGCTTAGCTGAATCGAGTATTGGAAGACCCTCACCCTAACCCTCTCCCAAAGGGAGAGGGGACTGAATGGGGGGATATTTGGGATTTACGCCGACGTGTCAGATCAGCGTTGAATCCATAATCGACTCGGGGTTTCAGGTCGATGTATGGCGCAAGACACCTCGATCGGCCCCCTCTCCCTCTGGGAGAGGGCTGGGGTGAGGGGTAAGGGGTACGCCAAATTACATCTCGAATTCCGACTGCAGCGCAGCCCGCACGCAATACAGCACGCCTTCTGGAACACGACCTGCAAACAACTCGGCGATTTCGGCGACCGACGGCAACTCACCTTCGCCATCGAGGAACGCGTCCTGCACTTCACCCATCAGCTCTTCCGGCAAGTCCAGCGCCTGCTCCAGCGACAACTGTTGCTTGCCGATGGCTTCGGCGAGCATCGTATACACGTTCTTTTCCGAGCACTGCAACTGACCGGCGATCTGCAACGGCGTCATGCCGGCGCGGGCCAGTGTGATCAGCTCGTGGCGCACATCGGCCACCGCTTTCGGTGCCTCGACTTCGCCGCCGAGCACTTCGAGGAACGCCTCGCCGTAGCGCTCGAGCTTGCGTGCACCGACGCCACTGACCGTGGCCATTTCCGCCAGCGAGGTCGGTTGACTGCGCAGCATCTCCAGCAGCGTCGAGTCGGGGAAGATGACGTACGGCGGCACGCCGTGTTCTTCGGCAAGTTTGCGGCGCAAGGCGCGCAAGGCTTCCCACTGTTCGCGCTCTTCGCCGCGCACCAATTGGCTGGCCGGGCTCTTGCTGTTGGTCTTGGCGGCGACTTGCGGCTTCAGGTCGCGGCGCAGCTCAAGGCTCACTTCGCCCTTGAGCAGCGGTCGGCAACTGTCGTTCAACCGCAGGCCGCCGTAACCTTCATGATCGACATCGGCCAGGCCCCGCGCGACCAACTGACGGAACAACGAACGCCATTCGCTTTCGCTCAGTGCTTTGCCCACGCCATACACCGACAAATGCTGATGGCCGAAGCTGCGTACTTTTTCGTTGTCCTTGCCCAGCAACACATCGACCAGGTGGCCAACGCCATAGCGTTGACCGGTGCGGAAAATCGCCGACAACGCCTGACGCGCAGGCTCGGTAGCGTCCCAGGTCTGCACGCCATCGACACAGTTGTCGCAATGGCCGCACGGCTCGGGCATGTCTTCGTCGAAATACGCCAGCAGGGTCTGGCGACGGCAGCGGGTTTCTTCGCACAGCGAGAGCATGGCGTCGAGCTTGTGCTGCTCCAGACGCTTGTGTCGCTCGTCACCTTCGGAGTTCTGCAACATCTGCTTGAGCATCACCACGTCTTGCAGACCGTAGGCCATCCACGCGTCCGCCGGCAGACCGTCACGGCCGCCGCGACCGGTTTCCTGGTAATACGCTTCCAGGGATTTCGGCAAATCAAGGTGCGCGACGAAGCGTACGTTGGGCTTGTCGATGCCCATGCCGAACGCCACGGTGGCGACCATGATCAAACCCTCTTCGTTGAGGAAGCGCTTCTGGTTAAAGGCACGCAACTCGTTGGGCAGGCCGGCATGGTACGGCAGCGCCGGAAAGCCCTGCTCGCTGAGGAACGCGGCCACCTCTTCGACCTTCTTGCGCGACAGGCAATAAACGATGCCGGCGTCGCTGCGGCGCTCGGCAAGGAACGCCAGCAACTGCTTGCGCGGCTGTTCCTTGGGCACGATGCGGTAGAAGATGTTCGGCCGGTCGAAGCTCGACAGGAAGCGCTCGGCATTCTGCAAATGCAGACGCGTGACGATTTCTTCGCGGGTACGTTTGTCGGCGGTGGCGGTCAGGGCGATGCGCGGGACGTCGGGAAACATCTCGGCCAACTGGCCCAGTTGCAGGTATTCCGGACGGAAGTCGTGGCCCCATTGCGATACGCAGTGCGCCTCGTCGATGGCGAACAACGCGATGTTCAGCCCTTGCAGAAACGACAGCATGCGCGGCTGCACCAGACGCTCGGGCGCCAGATAGAGCATCTTCACTTCGCCACGCTTGATCCGCGCCGCGAGGTCGCGCTGCTGTTCGGCGCTCAGCGTCGAGTTCAGGGCCGCAGCGGCAACGCCCAACTCTTCAAGAGTAGCGACCTGATCGTCCATCAACGCGATCAACGGCGACACCACCACCGCCAGGCCATCGCGCAACAGTGCCGGCACCTGGAAGCACAGGGATTTACCGCCACCGGTAGGCATCAGCACCAGCGCGTCACCGCCGCTGGCCACGCGCTCAATGATTGCACCCTGACGGCCACGGAAACTGTCGTAGCCGAAGATGTCCTTGAGGACGCGTTGAGCCTGTTCGAGCATAAAAACTCCAGAAATCACAAAAACATCCCTGCAAGGCTGGTTCATCACGGGCAAAGCTGCACCGCAGAATCGTAAGAACGCATTGCATGACAGGCGCAATGCGCGCAGGGAGCGCAAAACGCGGCAGTATACCCGAGCCCTCCCCTGCACAGGGTGCCGCTGATAAGACACACCCTGTAATCAGCTCACAGCGCGCCCACAGGGTTTGGATGCAATCGGTTATTGCGGCAAATCTGCCGTGCGGCTGGCTTGAGCGCGCAAGAAGGCCTAGAATTCCCGCATTGTTTATTCCCCCAAGGTAGCCCCGTAATGTCCTTCGCTGAGCAACTGACCCGCCTGCAAGTCTTCCTCGACGCCGACGAACTGCATGACGAGGCGCTGGATTACGTGGCCGCTCACGGCTACCTCACCGCCCTGTCGATCTGCTCGGACGTCGTGCCGGATCGTGAGTGGATCGACGCCCTGTTCGCCGAAGAGCCGCACTACAGCGGTGAAGCGCAACGCGAAGAGATCGAAGCCACTTTGATCGGCCTCAAGGCGCACATCGCCCGTCAACTGGCCTCGGATGAAGAATTCGAACTGCCTTGCGAACTGGATCTGGGCGACGATCCGGACGACTCTGAACTACGCGGCTGGTGCATCGGTTTCATGGAAGGCGTGTTCCTGCGTGAAGCGGCCTGGTTCGAAACCGCCGAAGAAGAAGTCAGCGAAATGTTGCTGCCGATCATGGTCGGTTCGGGCCTGTTCGACGAACAGCCAGAGTTCGAAGACATCGCCAAGGACGCCAACCTGATGGACGACATGATCGTACAGATCCCGGAAGCCCTGACCGCGCTGTACCTGCTGTGCCAGGCGCCAGACGAAAAACCGGCGATCCTCAAGCCACGTCATCACTAAGACCCAGCCTATGGACAATCCCATAGGCAACCGCCCCCTGATGTTGCGCTACTTGCTGCTGGCCATCGGCTGGCTCAGCGTGGCATTGGGGGTGATCGGGATTTTCCTGCCCGTATTGCCCACCACCCCTTTCCTCCTGCTCGCGGCGGCATGTTTCGCCCGCAGCTCTCCGCGCTTTTATAAATGGCTTGTCGAACATCCACGACTCGGGCCATGGATTCGCGACTACCTCGATGGCAACGGCATACCGCTCAAGGGCAAGATCTACGCGATCGGGCTGATGTGGGTCAGCATTCTGTTCTCGTGTTATCTGGTGCCGCTGCCGTGGGCGCGGGGCTTCATGCTGACCAGCGCGGTGCTGGTGACGGTCTATATCGCGCGCCAGAAAACGCTGCGCAAATCCTGAGCGGGCGGTGAACGAGGCTACCGATCATCGGAAAACAGCCTTGACCTGTCAGATCTGACAGGTGCGCATTCTGCCGTTTCGCCGTTCAATCACTCCGTCACTTTCCCGACCGGAGCCGTTGCCATGTCCACCCCAAACAAACCCTTGGTACACAAGGAACTCGACATCCCCGGGCGCAGCAAAGACCCGGTGTCGGTGAGTCCTGAGAAGGTCTGGGGCATCAACATCGCCGCCGCGCTGGGCAATTTTCCGCTTCATGGCCTGCTGTGCCGGGCGGGGCCGTGGGGCAACATGGCGAAAGGCGACAAGGCGACGGTCGAATGGGGCA
>NZ_JBAQKH010000035.1:0-98130 GCF_049300855.1 Pseudomonas sp.
CGCGAGCAAGCTCGCTCCCACAGGGGAACGCATTTCAAATGTGGGAGCGAGCTTGCTCGCGAAGGGGGTGTAACTGTTGGTGCATGGCGTGAATCTAATCTCACCATTAGAGTGCAAAGCAGGTCCAAAAAACCGCCTGATTTATATCCTGTGCACCATTTAATTTCATAACTGCGACATTTTGCGCTGTTCCAGTGCGCAATTCGTTTGGTACAGTCCGGCCCAATCTCCTCCAACGACAATAAATTTGCCGAGACTTTTGCCATGATCGAATCCGTCGAATCCTTCCTCGCCCGCCTGAAAAAACGCGATCCGGATCAACCCGAATTTCACCAGGCCGTTGAAGAAGTCCTGCGCAGTCTGTGGCCGTTTCTCGAAGCCAATCCGCATTACCTGACCTCGGGGATTCTGGAGCGCATCTGCGAGCCGGAGCGCGCGGTGGTGTTCCGTGTGTCATGGGTCGACGATCAAGGCAAGGTCCAGGTCAATCGCGGTTTCCGCATCCAGATGAACAGCGCCATCGGCCCGTACAAGGGCGGCTTGCGCTTCCATGCTTCGGTGAACCTTGGCGTGCTGAAATTCCTCGCCTTCGAACAGACCTTCAAAAACTCCCTGACCTCGTTGCCCATGGGCGGCGGCAAGGGCGGTTCCGATTTCGATCCGAAGGGTAAGAGCGACGCGGAAGTCATGCGTTTCTGCCAGGCCTTCATGAGCGAGTTGTACCGCCACATCGGCGCCGACGTTGACGTGCCGGCCGGTGACATCGGCGTCGGTGCGCGCGAGATCGGTTTCCTGTTTGGCCAGTACAAGCGCCTGAGCAATCAGTTCACCAGCGTGCTGACCGGCAAAGGCATGACCTACGGCGGCAGCCTGATTCGCCCGGAAGCCACTGGTTTCGGTTGCGTGTATTTCGCTGAAGAAATGCTCAAGCGTCGTGAGCAGACCGTTGAAGGCAAGCGTGTGGCGATCTCCGGTTCCGGCAACGTTGCGCAATACGCCGCACGTAAAGTCATGGACCTGGGCGGCAAGGTGATTTCCCTGTCCGACTCCGAAGGCACGTTGTATTGCGAGGCGGGTTTGACCGAGGAGCAATGGCTGGCGCTGCTGGAACTGAAAAACGTCAAACGCGGACGCATCAGCGAACTGGCGGCAGCGTTCGGTCTGGAATTCCGCGCCGGGCAATTGCCGTGGTCGCTGCCGTGCGACATCGCGTTGCCGTGCGCCACGCAAAACGAACTCGATGCTGAAGCCGCGCACACACTGCTGCGCAATGGCTGCGTGTGCGTGGCCGAAGGCGCGAACATGCCTACCACGCTTGCGGCTGTGGATATCTTTATCGAGGCCGGCATTCTGTTCGCCCCGGGCAAGGCGTCCAACGCCGGCGGCGTCGCGGTGAGTGGTCTGGAAATGTCACAGAACGCCATGCGCCTGCTGTGGACGGCGGGTGAGGTGGACAGCAAGCTGCACGCGATCATGCAGTCGATCCACCACGCTTGCGTGCATTACGGCGAAGAGAACGGCCGGATCAACTACGTCAAAGGGGCGAACATCGCCGGCTTCGTCAAAGTCGCCGACGCAATGCTCGCGCAGGGCGTGGTTTAAGCCGGTTCGATGCGGATCACCTCGATCACTTGATCACCGGCGGGGCGCTGCCACAGCACTTCGTCGTTGAGTCGGGCGCCGAGCAGCGCCCGGCCCAGCGGTGAGCCCCAATTGATCAGGCCTTTGCCGGCATCGGCCTGATCTTCGCCAACCAGTTGCACACGCCGTTCGGTGTCGTGCTCATCGGCGTAGGTGACCCAGCTACCGATTTGCACTGTGTCGGTGGATGTCGCGGCAACCGCGACCTGTGCGCTGCTCAGGCGCTGATTGAAATAACGCAAATCTCTCTGCAGATCGGCCAGTCGCTGCTTATCGGCCTGCTCTCCTTTGGCCGACTGCTCGGCGTGCAAGGTTTGTAGTTCGGCGACTTTGCCCTGCAACTGCGTCAAGCCTTGCGGCGTGACGTAATTGGGTTGCTCACTGACCTGCCGTTCGACCGGCTGATCGGCTTGTGCGGCGGCGTTGTCTTCGTTGACGAATGCGCGGCTCATGCTGTCCTCCCGTTAATAACGTTTGGGCCATGGTCACCGGCATTTGGTTTCACTGGATGTCTGCAAGCGACCTATTGCGAGCGATAAGCCCGTCCGGCGTCCTGATCTTTCTGTTGCTGCCAGGCGCGCTCGCGTTCGTCCCAGTGTTCGGTGCGGTATTGCTCGCGATCCTTGTTTTCCAGCATCGCCTGACACTGGCGGAAGCCATCGGTCCAGCCTTCAGCGTATTGCTTGTCTTTGAGATAGCGCGGCACGTTCTTGCGAAACTCGCCGCTGATCGAACCGGCCGCCTGGCGACCACTAACGCAGCCATCGTCGAAGCCGTCGGCGAAGGCCGGTGGATAACCCTTGGCGATCAAGTCTTCATGGGTGGTCTGGCAACCGCCCAGCAACAGCACAACACCCAGCAAACCCGCACACCGCCACATCGCACTCTCCCGCGCCGGTTCTCCGGCTTATGGGGAAAGTCTAGAAGGGGATTCATGAGGCGGCTGTCCAAGCCCCGTGAAAAATCCATTAACGCCACAAATCCCCTGTGGGAGCGAGCTTGCTCGCGAAGGCGTCGTGTCAGGCGGTTTTAATATCGACTGACCCACCGCTTTCGCGAGCAAGCTCGCTCCCACATTGGTTCTGTGCTGTGTTCGGGATCAGTAGTGATACCACTTCACCTCAAGCATGACTTCGGTTTCCGGCGTGGCAAGGTGGCTGAACTCGCGCTGCGCACTTAAACGCAAACCGAGGTTGCGCGACAATTCCCACTGCTGGTTCAAACTCAGGCTGCGGCGCACTTCGCCATTGAAGAAGTAATCCCCCTTGGCTTCCAGGCTCATATTCCCCAACGGGTTTTTCCACAACACGCCGGTATTGAAACCGCCGGCCGGAGAAACAAATTCAGCGAAGTCATTGTTGTGTTCAACGCGCACGGTGCCGAGGGCAAAACCCAACACATCGTCACCCAGCGCCCAGGTACCGCCACCGCCACCGTTGACATGGCTGACCAGCGTTTCGTCATCATGCTTGCCGGGTACGCGCTCAAGACCGCCGGTGACCTGCCACGACAATGGCTGCAGCAGCTCATTGCGCGGTGTCAGCGAGCGAATCGTCGCCAGATCCAGTTGCTGGAACTGCCAGTGATTACCTTCGTACTGACGCAACTTCATCTGCAGGATTTCGATCTGCGCGCCGAGCGGGAAGCTTTCGGCGTTGTCGTTGAGATCGTGATAGGCCATGCGCAAACCGTACTCGCCGAACGCACGGTCACCGCGGGTGCCGAGACCGGCCTGCCAGGTGCGTGATTCGTGGCCGTCTTCAGGCAGGCCCGGTTGCGGAATGTCCAGCTCGGGCGCGGGATTCTTGTTGATCGCCCGCAGCAATTCGAAACTGCGTTGCGCCCGTTGCGGATCACGTTCCTGACCGTTGGCGCGGTAGCGTTCGAGGCGATACGCCGCGTCGATGATCAGCGCCTGACGGTCGCGGGGCAGGGCTTTGAAGGCTGGATCCTGCAGCACTTGCTGATCGGCGCTGACTTTCAGCACCCATTGCTGTTCTTCATCACTGAGCGGCTCGGCACGGCTGAGTAATTCACGCTCGCGCGATGGCCGGTATTCGATACTTTCCACCAGCCTGGCTTCCTTCACCGCTTTGACGGTATCGGTGGGAATCGCGGTCAATGGGAATTGTTCGGTCAGGCGCAGACTCGGCCGCGCCACCTGCAGCAACTCAAGCAGACGATACGAGCAGTTTTCGTCGAAGAAGAAATAGTCGAACTGAATCTGCTTCAACTCCCACACATGTTCGACCATGCGCGCGGTTTCTTCCTGGGTCAGGTTCAGTCGGTATTCCCACAAATCGCGGTTTTCCAGACTGCGGTATTCGGAGAGTTTTTCCTGATACGGCACCAGTGCGAACAGGCCCGGATAACCGCCCATCAAGCCTTTCCAAGCGTAGAGAATGCTGTTGTCCGAACCTTCGATGTAGGCGCCGAAGTTGATCGCGTAACTGAGCAGCGAGGTCTTGTCGGCCTGCACGTCAGCCTGGTCGATACGCAGCAGGGTGTGGCCGAACATCGATGACGGACTGTTCAAATAAGCCGCCGGGAAGATCATCACCGCGCTGTGCGGCGAAACATCCTTGAACCACTTCTTGTACTCGGCGCATTCCGGCGCTGGCAGATCGCTGAGCTTGAGCTGTGCTTTCAGCCAGCGGGTGCGTGCCGGATAAACGCATTGCGCATGCTGCTCGCCGAGGCTGGCCGGGGCGTACAGCGCTTGCACGGTGGCCGCCAGTTCGTGATCGGGATGTTCGTTGCCGTCGGGCGCCAGAAAGAATTTCTTGTCGCTGACATAGCTGCGCCAGCCGCCGAGTTTGGCGGTTTCGTAGTGACCGAGGGAAATCCAGAAGCGGTCGTTGGCCAGTTGCTGCAAACGTTGAGGGTCGATGTGGGGCGCGGCGGACAGCGGGGCGCAGACACAGAGCGCCAGCCAGGCAAGGCGTTTGAGCATAGTCGGCAACTTGAACAGGAAAGAAATAAAGACCCAAGGAGGGCGGGCCGAAAAAACAAAACCCGCTTCCCGAAGGAAGCGGGCAGGGGTCGAGCTTAAGCCTGAGTCGCGTACTTGGCCAGACGAGGATCCGATTTCAGTACGGCCAGGGTGTTGGTATGCACGTCTTCAGCGGTCACGTCAGCCTTGCTGAAGATCTGCTGGAAGTGCTCGTGAGTCACAGCCGCGAAGTGCGCACGGTCTTCCGGCGCCACGCCCAGTACCACGGCATAAGTCGTCAGCGCTTCGCCGTTGCCTTTGGCCATGTCTTCGGACAGCTCGTTCATCATGCCATTCATGGCAAACCAGGATTTGCCGCCGTAGGTCAGCGATGCGTTGGTCGAGCAACCGTTGGTGCCGGACGTCATCCCGAAGGTGGCGTTACCGGACGTGCCGTTGGTGGTGGAAGCGAGGAAGTGAGCAGGGGTGCCACGCTGACCTTCGAACAGCATGTTGCCCCAACCGCAATCCGGGCCGCCTGGAGCTTGCGCCATTGCGTTGATGGATACAGCGGTGAAGAGAGTACCGAGAAGAATCCGTTTCATAGCTTTGTTCTCTTTGTGTGCATACCAATGGACAGGGTTCTGGCCCCCCAAGCTCTGTACGAAACAGATCCAAACGAAGCCAGTGGGCCGGTATTAGTTCCAGCCGCGCAGTTTGGAGTTTAGGCACGTTCCAGGGGTTCCGTGGTTTTTTGCAAAATATTTGGAATAAACCCCGGTTTCCGGGGGCGGGCCGCAGCCTTGGCCGGTTGTCTATGCTTTGTCATGTGGCGCGCCTTGCCAGTGGGGCACGGGCAGCGCCAGAATGCCGCTATCTGCCCCGCCTGATTGTTAAGGAAGCCCGATGCCTGATCCTGTTGCTGCCAGCTTGCGTCTTGCGCCCGAAGCGCTGACCCGTCCGTTTTCCGCTGAACAGTTCAGCTTCACTACCACCAATGATCTGGAGCCCTTTCGCGGTGTGCTCGGCCAGGAACGCGCGGTCGAAGCCTTGCAGTTCGGTGTGGCCATGCCCCGCCCCGGTTACAACGTCTTTGTCATGGGCGAGCCCGGCACTGGCCGCTTCTCGTTCGTCAAACGCTACCTGAAAGCAGAAGGCAAACGCCTGCAGACCCCGGCGGACTGGGTCTACGTCAACAATTTCGATGAGCCGCGCGAGCCGCGAGCGCTGGAATTGCCTTCCGGCACTGCCGGCGTCTTTATCGGTGACATCAACGGCTTGATCGATAACCTGCTGGCAACGTTTCCAGCGGTGTTCGAGCACCCGTCCTACCAGCAAAAGAAAAGCGCCATCGACCGCGCCTTCAACCAGCGCTATGACAAGGCCCTCGACATCATCGAGCGCCTGGCCCTGGAAAAAGACGTCGCCCTGTACCGCGACAGCAGCAACGTTGCCTTCACGCCGATGCTCGACGGTAAAGCGCTGGACGAAGCCGAATTCGCCCAGTTGCCGGAAGCCGATCGCGAGCGTTTCCACGAAGACATCTCCGGCCTCGAAGAGCGTCTGAACGAAGAACTCGCCAGCCTGCCGCAGTGGAAACGCGAATCGAACAATCAACTGCGTTCGCTCAACGAAGAAACCATCACGTTGGCCTTGCAGCCATTGCTGTCGCCGCTGTCGGAGAAGTACGCCGAGAACGCGGCCGTCTGCGGTTACCTGCAAGCGATGCAGGTTTATCTGTTGAAAACCGTGGTCGAGCAACTGGTCGACGACAGCAAGACCGACGCCGTCGCACGCAAACTGCTCGAAGAGCAATACGCGCCAAGCCTGGTGGTCGGGCATCCGGCCAGCGGCGGTGCGCCGGTCGTTTTCGAGCCGCACCCGACCTACGAAAACCTGTTCGGTCGCATCGAATACACCACCGATCAGGGCGCGCTCTACACCACTTATCGTCAGTTGCGTCCGGGCGCCTTGCACCGCGCCAACGGTGGTTTCCTGATTCTTGAAGCGGAAAAAATGCTCAGCGAGCCATTCGTGTGGGATGCGCTGAAACGCGCCCTGCAATCGCGCAAGCTGAAAATGGAATCGCCGCTGGGCGAGATGGGCCGTTTCGCCACCGTGACGCTCAACCCGCAGCACATTCCGTTGCAGGTCAAAGTCATCATCATCGGTGCGCGGTCGCTGTACTACACGCTGCAGGATCTCGATCCGGACTTCCAGGAGATGTTCCGCGTTCTGGTCGACTTCGATGAAGACATCCCGATGGTCGACGAGAGCCTGGAGCAATTTGCCCAGCTGTTGAAAACCCGTACTTCGGAAGAAGGCATGGCGCCGCTGACCGCCGATGCGGTGGCGCGTCTGGCGACTTACAGCGCACGACTGGCTGAGCATCAGGGGCGTTTGTCGGCGCGCATCGGTGATCTGTTCCAACTGGTCAGCGAGGCGGATTTCATCCGTCATCTGGCCGGCGATGAAATGACTGATGCCGGGCACATCGAACGTGCCCTGAAAGCCAAAGCCACGCGCACCGGGCGTGTGTCGGCGCGGATTCTCGACGACATGCTCGCCGGGATCATCCTGATCGACACCGACGGCGCGGCGGTCGGCAAGTGCAACGGTCTGACCGTACTCGAAGTCGGTGATTCGGCGTTCGGTGTGCCGGCGCGGATTTCCGCCACGGTGTACCCGGGCGGTAGCGGCATTGTCGACATCGAGCGTGAGGTCAACCTCGGTCAGCCGATCCACTCCAAAGGCGTGATGATCCTCACCGGGTATCTGGGCAGCCGTTACGCCCAGGAATTCCCGCTGGCGATTTCCGCGAGCATCGCGCTGGAGCAGTCGTACGGTTACGTCGATGGCGACAGTGCGTCGCTGGGCGAGGCGTGCACGCTGATTTCGGCGCTGTCGAAAACCCCGCTCAAGCAATGCTTTGCGATCACCGGTTCGATCAACCAGTTCGGCGAAGTGCAGGCGGTGGGTGGGGTCAACGAGAAGATCGAAGGCTTCTTCCGTCTCTGTGAAGCGCGCGGACTGACGGGCGAGCAGGGCGCGATCATTCCACAGGCCAACGTTGCCACGCTGATGCTTGATGAGAAGGTATTGGCGGCGGTGCGTGCCGGGCAGTTTCACGTGTACGCGGTACGCCAGGCCGACGAGGCGCTGAGCCTGCTGGTCGGTGAACCGGCCGGTGAGCCGAATGCCGACGGCGAATTCCCGGAAGGCAGCATCAACGCCCGAGTGGTCGAACGCCTGCGCGACATCGCCGAAATGATCAGCGAAGAAGACCTCAAGGAAGCCGAGAAGGAGTTGGCACAAGAGGCGCTGGCCGAAGCCAAACCGGCTTAACAGTCTTAAAACGAACCCTGTGGGAGCGAGCTTGCTCGCGAAAGCGGCGTATCAGTCGACGAATCAGTTGCCTGACACTCCGTATTCGCGAGCAAGCTCGCTCCCACAGTTGTTTTTCCAGATTGATTTTTGTGGGGATCTTCGGAAAATTCGCCACAACTCTGGCGCCAATCTTCACACAATGACCATTCGGCGCCTTCTGGTCTCATTCGGCTTGCGCAGCAGACTTTTCTTCTATCCTCAGCTCAAGGATATCGACAGTATCACTGGATCGAGCCAGTCCTCTCGTGGGGGCTGAATACCGGCTTCACCGAGGGTCGCCGCCATGTCGCGCAACCTCTGCCTCACCCGTCAATGCCTGGGTCTTGTGACCCGTATCGAATGCGCCATCAAACCCTTGGCCGGCGATAACGGCATGTGGACGCTGCTCTTCGCGGCCGGCATGGCCGGCGAACAACCTTCAGCGATCAAAGCCCAGGGCCCGTTTCATGGGCCGGTCGCCGCCGAATCGATACTCGACACCATCGTTGAAAGCCTGACATTGCATGGCTACGAACTGGCCGATGATCCGCAAATCTGGAGCCTGCACCTGCAAGCCCAGTTGCGCCAGATCAACGGCGGACGGGGCCGCAGCCTCAACAGTTAGTGCGCCGAGCCGGTGGCTGGCGCCTTGTCGAGTTTGACCTCAAAGCCGTATTGCACGGTGGCGAGGTCGGTGCGCTGATAGGTTTCCACGTGGGTCGGGCGACCATAGAAGTAATGCACGCCGAACAACGCCGGGCCTTCTGCGCTCGCGTCATGGCTGACCGACAGAACCTGCTTGAGGTAGTTGCCGCTGTCATCCTTGACGAAGAAACGCCATTCATTGGGTGGAAACAGTTTTAGGTCCACCACCAGCTGGTTGTTCTTGATTTCCAGACCTTTGGGCAAGGATTGGGCGTCGTACGCCTGCTTGGCCACGGTTGCGAGAAACAATGGCATCGAACCAACGGCAATCGCCGGGGTTTCCGGGAACAGATTCAGATCGTAAGTAATCGTCGCGCGCAGCGGATCGACTTGATACGCCTCGGGCGGCAATTCGATCGGCTCATCGAGTTTGCCGCTGCGCTTCTCGGTAAAAAACGTTACAGGGCTGACGCCCGGATTGAAGTCATCGCCCAGTAACTCATCGTTGAAAGAACGGCGATGGGAAAACTCGATGCGTGCGGCGCTCGGCTCTTCCACTGACTGATGGACGCGAATGCCTGCCTTCAGCTGTTCTTCGGTCAGGCTCGCACCCTTGAGCCAGTTGACCGCCAGGTCGTCATAGACCGTCACCGGCAGATCCAGCGGCGCAATGGCTTTTTCCGTGGTGTGTTGATTGAACGTGCGGATCGGCAGATCCAGCGATTTACGCGTCACCGTCGCCGAGGAAAAGTCGAGCACGCTGACTTCCAGGGTTTCGATCGGGCCATTGAAGTAGACCTTGTTGTAGCGCCGCGGGTGTTGTTCCTCGAATGCCTGCTGCTCTTGCGTGAGCTGCTTTTCCAGAGCATCGCTCCAGTTCTTTTGTCGTTGCAGGTCAGCCAGCTGTTTTTCGTAGAACGCCACTTGCTCCGGGCTCTCATTGATTGAGCCTGCGCGTATCAGGTACTGCCCGGTTTTATCACGGGCCTGAACAATCAGAGGATTGAGCTGCGCGTCTGCCACTTCCGCGACCAGTGGCAGGTTGTTGCTGAATTCGACTTCGGCGTAGTTCTTTTCCAGTTTCAGCAATTTGACGCTGAGGTTGTCATTGGTGCGGGTCTGGCCGACATCCTTTTGTGTCAGGTCGAAGCTGTACAAGCGGCGCGGCGCGATGACTTCGATCTGGCCTTGCAGGCTGACCGGTTGCGGCAGGGACTTCTTGTCGACGTCGAGGCCGTCGATGAACGGGTAGGTCACTGTCAGGTCGTCGGGGTTGGTGACGTTGGAGCTGGAGGGGCTGAGCTGAATGCCCGGATCGGTTTCCGACCATTCCGGCTGGTAAGGGATCACGCGTTTGTTGCTCAGCGTCACCGACTGCCATTCCACGCCATGGGGGAACAGGAAGCCGCCGGGAATGTTCAGGTTGAACGGGAATACCGGTTGCAGATCGGTGAGGTAATCGGAGCTGGCATCCTTGTGCAGCACGAACAGGCCGTTGATGAAGGTGTCGACCAGCGCCTGCGGAGCCGGGTAGTGCTTGAGCACGGCGAGGGCGTCTTCACCGTATTCGGTGCGTGCTGGAATATCGTCGAGTTTGACCTGTGCACGTTCAAGCAACAGCAGTGAACTGCCGAGCTCGGCCACGGCCTCCTTGAGCTTCGGGTCAGTGATGGCATCCAGTGACTGCTCGAACTTTGCCGTTTTTTCTTCAAGGCTCGCCGCGTGTTTTTCATCGCTGGGTGAGCAGCCGCTCATCAGCAGCGCGAGGCACATTCCGGCAGTCGTTATCGGTAATCGCACATCCATTTCCACTCGTCCTGTCCACAGTCACGGGCTGTCAATGGTTTGGACACTAGCAGAAAAAAAATGACACACACACGCAGGTGACGGATTTGCGGGCGGTTTCTGGCTGTCACAGGTCGCTGGTATACTCGCCGCCATTTCCAGCCCCTTGTGTGAGATTCAATGGAACGCTTTATCGAAAATGCAATGTACGCCTCGCGCTGGCTGCTGGCGCCGATCTATATCGGGCTGTCCCTCGGGTTGCTGGCGCTGGCACTGAAATTTTTCCAGGAAGTGTTCCACATCCTGCCCAACGTGTTCTCGATGGCCGAATCGGAACTGATTCTGGTGCTGCTGTCGCTGATCGATATGGCGCTGGTTGGCGGCCTGCTGGTGATGGTGATGATTTCCGGCTACGAGAACTTCGTCTCTGAGCTGAACATCGATGAAGGCAAGGAAAAGCTCAGTTGGCTCGGCACCATGGACTCGTCGTCGCTGAAGATGAAAGTCGCGGCCTCGATCGTGGCGATTTCTTCGATCCACTTGCTGCGCATCTTCATGGACGCCAAGAACGTCGATCCCGAGCACTTGATGTGGTACGTGATCATCCACATGACGTTTGTGGTCTCGGCGTTCGCCATGGGTTACCTGGACAAGGTTACCAAGCACTGATCAACCGCTGATCAATGCGAAAACACCGCCCGTCTGTTGCGAAACAGACGGGCGGTGTCGTTTGTGGCTTGTGCTTTGTTCCGTGCGGGCATATCCCTGTAGAGGTCTTGAGTCGCCACTGCGTGAGGTGTGTTCATGAACCTGCAAGAGTTGAATGCGTTTGCCATCGCCAGAAAGGTCGATGAGTTGAACCTGATCTCCATGGAAGGCGGGATTTATCTGCTCGAAGCGCGGATGCACGGGGCGGCGGTTCCTCTGCGTGATCTCAAGGGGAAGATGTTGACATTGCGCTCGGTGGAGCATGCGCGGGATTTGCTGCACAACTTTCCGGTGCTGCCGTTCAATCTCGTGCACACCTCGGTACACGATGAAATGTGTGGCCTGGGCGCCAGTGGCGAGGAAAGCCTGAAAGTGCCGCTCGCCTGGCGTTCAGCCCTGTAGGCGTTGCGCGCCATCGCCGGAGCATCTGTGCTAGTCTGCTCGCCCTTTTGGTTCCGGGCGCGCCGGGACGCGCTGTGCACGCACGGCAAGTCTTGTGGCCGTCCGCACAGCGGAGCAGTGTCATGTCCGAAGTAAATCTGTCCACCGACGAAACCCGCGTCAGCTACGGTATCGGCCGTCAGCTGGGTGACCAGCTGCGCGACAACCCGCCACCGGGCGTTAGCCTGGACGCCATCCTGGCGGGTCTGACCGACGCGTTCGGCGGTCTGCCAAGCCGTGTGGGTCAGGAAGAGCTGTCCGCCAGCTTCAAGGTTATCCGCGAAATCATGCAAGCCGAAGCGGCGGCCAAAGCTGAAGCCGCTGCTGGCGAAGGCCTGGCTTTCCTGGCTGAAAACGCCAAGCGCGACGGCATCACCACTCTGGCTTCCGGCCTGCAATTCGAAGTGCTGACGCAGGGCGAAGGCGCCAAGCCGACCCGTGAAGACCAGGTACGTACCCACTACCACGGCACGCTGATCGACGGCACTGTGTTCGACAGCTCCTACGAGCGCGGCCAGCCTGCAGAATTCCCGGTTGGCGGCGTGATCGCTGGCTGGACCGAAGCCCTGCAACTGATGAATGCCGGCAGCAAATGGCGTCTGTACGTGCCGAGCGAACTGGCTTACGGCGCTCAAGGCGTTGGCAGCATCCCGCCGCACAGCGTGCTGGTATTCGACGTCGAGCTGCTGGACGTTCTGTAAGACCTGATTGTTGGAGCGGGCTCGGTCATGTGGGAGCGAGCTTGCTCGCGAAAGCGGTATGTTATTCAACGATGATGTTGAATGTTATGGCCTCTTCGCGAGCAAGCTCGCTCCCACAGGGCTTGCTCCGACATGTTGCAGTTTCATAGTTCTATCTTGTGCTGCAGTTCACTGGTTGGGCGCAAGGCCCGGGCGTAGCAGAACAGGAACAGATTGCGCACCAGCTCCTTGAGCACCAGCGGCTCGCTGGAATTGAGGCTGCTGACGTCCAGATCACCTTGATCCTGCAGCTCATGCAAGGCTTCTTCCTCAAGTACCGCACAGACTTCGCCGGTCTCCCGATGGAGGATTCTGAGGTAAGGGTGTGGGCGATCCAGCCACGCGTCGATCAAATAAGTCATGGTTCTCATCTCCATTGAAGGTGTTTGATGAGAATAATTCTTATTATCAAAATAGCAAGTGTCTATTGGCAGATTGTGAATTTTTCCGGGTAAAGATTGCGTAAGGTCAAAACGGCTGGCGTTTGGCTATTGCGTGGTTTTTTCGAGGCAGGGTGGGGAGGGCGAAGCTCCATCCCACGGCTGGCGCGGGATGGATGGCAGCAGAATCAGACTTTTCTGACGAACTCGGATTTGAGTTTCATCGGGCCGATGCCGTCGATCTTGCAGTCGATGTCGTGGTCGCCATCGCACAGGCGGATATTTTTGACCTTGGTGCCGACCTTGACCACCAGCGAGGTGCCCTTGACCTTGAGGTCCTTGATCACGGTGATGGTGTCGCCGTCCTGCAGGACGTTGCCGACCGAATCTTTCTTCACGGCATCATCGGAGGCCACTTCGGCTTCGCCATTGGCGGACCACTCGTGGGCGCACTCCGGGCACACCAGTTGGGTACCGTCTTCGTAGGTGAATTCGGAATTGCATTTCGGGCAGGGTGGCAACGTGCTCACTAAGGCTCCTTGGGATGTGGATCGCTAAAAGTCGCACATTATATAGGGTTTTAATCGCGAGAGGGCAGGCAACAAAAAGCCGCAGGCTTCAAAGGAAGGCTGCGGCTTTTGCTGAGGCGGGCAGAATCAGTGCGTACGGGCGACCGCAAACTCGCTCAGCTCAACCAGCGCATCGCGATATTCGCTGGCCGGCAGCGCATCGAGGCACTTGATCGCACGGGCCACGTAATCGCGGGCCAGTTGCGCGGTGTACTCCAGCGAACCGGACGCTTCCACGGCAATGCGGATGCTTTCCAGGTCTTCGATCCCGCCTTTCTGGATCGCCTGGCGCACCAGTGCAGCCTGTTCAGCCGTACCTTCACGCATGGTGTAGATCAGCGGCAGGGTCGGCTTGCCTTCGGCCAGATCGTCACCGACGTTCTTGCCCAGGGTTTCCGCATCGCCCTTGTAGTCGAGCAGGTCGTCGACCAGTTGGAACGCCACGCCGAGGTGATCGCCGAAGGTACGCAGGGCTTCGCTCTGCTCAGCGGTAGCGCCGGCCAATGCGGCGGCACTGTGGGTCGAGGCTTCGAAGAGCATCGCGGTCTTGCCGCGGATGACTTCCATGTAGGTTTCTTCGGTGGTGCTGGCGTCGCGCACCTTGGACAGTTGCAACACTTCGCCTTCGGCGATGATGCGCGTGGCCTGGGACAGAATCTTCATCACCGGCATCGAACCGAGTTCGACCATCATTTCGAACGAGCGCGAGTACAGGAAGTCGCCGACCAGCACGCTGGGCGCGTTGCCCCACATGGCGTTGGCGGTCGAGCGGCCACGGCGCATGCCGGACATGTCGACGACGTCGTCATGCAGCAGGGTCGCGGTGTGCAGGAATTCGATGGTGGCGGCCAAAAGACGCATGTCGTCGCCTTCGCGACCCAGGGCCTTGCCACACAGCAACACTAATAAAGGACGCAGACGCTTGCCGCCGGCCGAGGTAATGTAATCGCCGATTTTCGATACCAGCGGAACTCGGGAAGTCAGCTGCTTCTTGATGATGCCGTCGACGGCGCTAAAATCGTCCGCCACCGCGCGGTAGAAAGCTTGGGGTTGCATCAGCGAGAGTCGCTCCAGAAGGGTTGCGCGGCATGCTAGGACCCACATCCGGACCTGTCAAGGCGCGATGGACGGCCTCTTGCGTGACACTCGCAGCTTGCGTACAATCGCGCACCCTGAACTTCCTGGGCAGCACCTGCCTTACGCAATTGCAACGGGCCTTCCAGCCTTATGCAGCCATGCCAGCCAATACCTCTTCTTATAAAGAGCTGGGTGAGCAGGATTATCGGAGAAATACCATGTCTTATGCAGTAATCGTTACTGGCGGCAAGCAGTACAAAGTCGCCCCAGGTGAATACCTGAAGATCGAAAAACTGGAAATCGCTACCGGCGAATCCGTTACCTTTGATCGCGTTCTGTTGGTTGCCAATGGCGACGACGTGAATATCGGCGCTCCAGTTGTTGCTGGCGCTACCGTTGTGGCTGAAGTGATCTCCCAAGGTCGTCACGATAAAGTCCGCATCATCAAGTTCCGTCGCCGTAAGCACCACATGAAGCGTATGGGCCACCGCCAGTGGTACACCGAGATCAAAATCACCGGTATTCAGGCTTAATTTCAGCCTAATTCCTCACTAGGAGAATTGACTCATGGCACACAAAAAAGCTGGTGGTAGTACCCGTAACGGTCGCGACTCAGAAGCCAAACGCCTTGGCGTTAAGATGTATGGCGGCCAGAAAATCATTCCGGGCAACATCATCGTGCGTCAGCGCGGCACTCAATTCCACGCTGGCTACGGCGTTGGCATGGGTAAGGATCACACCCTCTTCGCGAAAATCGAAGGCGTGATCAAGTTTGAAGTAAAAGGCGCGTTCAACCGCCGTTACGTGAGCGTTGTCGCCGCTTAATTGCGCGATCGCTGGAAAAGCCCTGTCTCGCGACGGGGCTTTTTCGTTTGTGGGGTGAGTCTCTTGCAAAGCTGTTTGTATGGGCTGTCGGCGTGCGATGCAGGTCGTGTTTTGGGGTCGCTGCGCTCATTTTTGCAAGAGTCTTATGTCTTGATTGTTTTTCGGCTCGTCCGTACGGCGAGAGGCGTTGGTTATGAAGTTTGTTGATGAAGTATCGATTCGCGTAAAGGCTGGTGATGGCGGCAATGGCGCCATGAGTTTCCGTCGGGAAAAATTCATCGAAAACGGTGGTCCTAACGGCGGTGATGGCGGTGACGGCGGTTCCATCTACATGATGGCTGACGAAAACCTCAACACCCTGGTCGACTACCGTTACACCCGGCACTTCGATGCCGAGCGTGGCTCCAACGGTGGCAGCACCGACTGCACCGGTAAAAAGGGTGAAGATCTGATCCTGCGCGTGCCGGTCGGCACCACGGTGATCGACTCTGCTACCCAGGAAGTGATTGGCGACCTGACCAAGGCTGGCCAGAAACTGATGGTAGTGCAGGGCGGTTGGCACGGTCTGGGTAACACTCGTTTCAAGTCCAGTACCAACCGCGCGCCGCGTCAAACCACGCCGGGCAAGCCGGGTGAACAGCGCGACCTGAAACTGGAAATGAAAGTGCTGGCCGACGTCGGTCTGCTCGGTTTGCCGAACGCCGGTAAAAGTACTTTTATCCGCTCGGTATCGGCCGCCAAGCCGAAAGTTGCCGACTACCCGTTCACCACCCTGGTGCCGAACCTGGGTGTGGTCAGCGTCGATCGCTGGAAGAGCTTCGTGGTCGCGGACATCCCGGGTCTGATCGAAGGTGCTTCCGACGGCGCTGGTCTGGGTATTCGTTTCCTCAAGCACTTGGCGCGTACGCGCCTGTTGCTGCACCTCGTCGACATGGCGCCGCTGGATGATTCCAGTGCACCGGACGCGGCGGAAGTGATCGTCAACGAACTGATCAAGTTCAGCCCGTCCCTGGCAGAGCGCGATCGTTGGCTGGTGCTGAACAAGTGCGACCAGATCCTTGAAGAAGAGCACGATGAGCGCGTCAAGGAAATCGTTGAGCGCCTCGAGTGGACTGGTCCGGTCTATGTGATCTCGGCGATCGCCAAGATCGGTACCGAGCGTCTGTGCCACGACATCATGCGTTACATGGAAGACCGCGCCGATCGTCTGGCCAATGACCCGGCTTACAAGGAAGAGCTGGCCGATCTCGATCAGCGCATCGAAGACGAGGCGCGCGCGCAATTGCAGGCGCTGGATGACAAGCGTGCCCTGCGTCGCAGTGGCGTGAAGTCGGTCCATGACATCGGCGAAGATGATTGGGACGAAGAAGATGTGGATGACGAAGACGGTCCGGAAATCATTTACGTGCGTGACTGATTCGTTGCAGTAAACTTAAGCGCCGCTCAATCGAGCGGCGTTTTAGTATCTGGAAATCGCAAGTCACAAATAACGTCATGGGCGGCGCTGGGTCGCGCTGCCCTCAAGCTAAGGTTGAAGATGATGCGGAGCAAGGTGACAGGTGCGCAGCGTTGGGTCGTGAAGATCGGCAGCGCTTTGCTGACAGCTGATGGCAAGGGGCTGGATCGCGCGGCAATGAGTGTCTGGGTCGAGCAGATGGTGGCCTTGCATGAGGCTGGCGTCGAGTTGGTGCTGGTGTCCTCTGGAGCCGTGGCGGCCGGCATGAGTCGTTTGGGCTGGACCGCACGACCCAGTGCGATGCACGAGCTCCAGGCGGCCGCTGCGATTGGTCAGATGGGCTTGGTGCAGGCGTGGGAATCGAGCTTCGCCGAGCATGGCCGGCACACTGCACAGATTCTCCTGACGCATGACGACCTGTCTGATCGCAAACGCTACCTCAATGCTCGCAGCACCCTGCGCGCGCTGGTCGAGCTGAAAGTCATCCCGGTCATCAATGAAAACGACACCGTGGTCACCGACGAAATCCGCTTCGGCGACAACGACACACTGGCGGCGCTGGTGGCGAACCTGGTCGAGGCGGACCTGCTGGTGATCCTCACCGATCGCGACGGCATGTTCGATGCTGATCCGCGCAACAACCCTGATGCGCAGCTGATATACGAAGCGCGTGCCGATGATCCGAGTCTGGATGCGGTGGCGGGTGGTACCGGTGGTGCGCTGGGGCGTGGTGGCATGCAGACCAAGTTGCGCGCGGCGCGACTGGCGGCACGTTCCGGTGCGCACACGATCATTGTTGGTGGGCGTCTTGAGCGCGTGCTCGATCGTCTGAAAGCGGGTGAGCGTATCGGCACATTGCTGTCGCCTGAGCGCGGCATGCTCGCGGCACGCAAGCAGTGGCTGGCCGGGCATCTGCAAACTCGCGGCACCCTGGTGCTGGATGATGGTGCGGTGTCGGCATTGTCCCAGGGCAACAAAAGTCTGCTGCCAGTGGGCGTCAAACTGGTTCAGGGCAGTTTCCGCCGCGGTGAAATGGTGGTCTGTGTGGCGCCGGACGGTCGTGAGATTGCCCGTGGCCTGGCCAACTACAGTGCGCTGGAAGCACAAAAAATCATCGGTCAGTCGTCGGATGCGATTGTCGGTTTGCTCGGTTACATGGCGGAGCCGGAACTGGTTCACCGTGACAACCTGATTCTGGTCTAAGGAAAACTCCATGCGTTTAGCAAAAGGATTGTTGGGCTTGCTGGTGGCGCTGCCATTGCTGGCCTCGGCCGAAGAAATCGGTCAGGTGTCGACTGTGTTCAAATTCGTCGGCCCGAATGACCGGATCGTCGTCGAAGCATTCGATGACCCGAAGGTTGAAGGGGTGACCTGCTACCTGTCGCGCGCCAAGACTGGCGGCGTGAAAGGTGGTTTGGGCTTGGCTGAAGATCGCGCAGAGGCATCGATCGCTTGTCGTCAGGTCGGCCCGATCAAGTTCAAGGGTGATCTGAAGGATGGCGATGAGGTATTCAAGGAGCGCACTTCGCTGGTGTTCAAGACCATGCAGGTGGTGCGTTTTCTCGACAAGAAGCGCAATACGCTGGTGTATCTGGTCTACAGCGACCGCTTGATTGAGGGTAGTCCGCAGAATGCCGTGACCGCGATCCCGATCCTGCCCTGGGTCCCGGTCCAGCAATAACACCGCAAAACCAACTGTAGGCCTTCGCCTTCTCGCGATAGCGGTGTATTAGTCGGCAAATATACATCTGACTAATACACCGCTATCGCGAGCAGGCGAAGGCCTGCATTTTTTTGCGCCGGATTTGCCAAATAACAGGCAATAAAAAACCGACCCTAAGGTCGGTTTTTTAATGACTACGTCGATTAAGCAGCTTCTTTCAGCGCTTTGACGTGGCCATTCAGACGGCTCTTATGGCGAGCAGCCTTGTTCTTGTGGATGATGCCTTTATCGGCCATACGGTCGATAACTGGCACAGCCAGAACGTATGCAGCTTGAGCTTTTTCAGCGTCTTTTGCGTCGATGGCTTTAACTACATTCTTGATGTAGGTGCGAACCATGGAACGCAGGCTGGCGTTGTGGCTGCGACGCTTCTCAGCCTGTTTTGCACGTTTTTTGGCGGAAGGTGAGTTGGCCACCGTCGAGCTCCTCGAAAGACTTTTTAGGAAATAGCAAACAAAATAGGCCGCGAATCATGCCGATGAGTTGAAGTCTTGTCAAGGGCACTTGAAACGTTCCGCTAAGTGGTAGGTATAAAGAGGCGGGATATTTATTTCCGGCGCTTGACCTGTAAACTCGCGAGCTTTGGCTCTGTGCTGCTGCGGCGCGGAGTATCGCACAAGTAGGCGCTTTGTTCGCCTGCTGTTTATCGACAGGCACAAATTCCCTCAATGAATCTGCTCAAATCGTTGGCCGCCGTCAGCTCTATCACGATGCTTTCCCGGGTTTTGGGGTTTGTTCGTGACACATTGATTGCCCGTACATTCGGTGCCGGAATGGCGACGGACGCCTTCTTTATCGCCTTCAAATTGCCCAATCTGCTGCGGCGGATCTTCGCCGAGGGCGCTTTCTCGCAGGCATTCGTGCCGATTCTGGCCGAATACAAAAGCCAGCAGGGCGAAGAAGCGACGCGTACGTTCATTGCTTACGTATCGGGCTTGCTGACGTTGGTGCTGGCGGTCGTCACTGCGCTGGGCATGATCGCCGCGCCGTGGGTGATCTGGGCCACGGCCCCGGGTTTTACCGACACACCGGAAAAATTCCAGCTCACCTCTGATCTGTTGCGGGTGACATTCCCTTATATATTGCTGATCTCCCTGTCCTCGCTGGCGGGCGCGATTCTCAATACCTGGAACCGTTTCTCGGTGCCGGCGTTCGTGCCGACCCTGCTCAACGTCAGCATGATCGTGTTTTCGCTGTTCCTGACGCCGTACTTCGATCCGCCGGTGATGGCGCTCGGTTGGGCGGTATTGGTCGGCGGCCTGGCGCAATTGCTCTATCAGCTGCCACACCTGAAGAAAATCGGCATGTTGGTGCTGCCGCGCCTGAATCTGCGTGACAGCGGTGTGTGGCGGGTGATGAAGCAGATGTTGCCGGCGATTCTCGGCGTCTCGGTCAGCCAGATTTCGCTGATCATCAACACCATCTTCGCCTCGTTTCTGGTCGCAGGCTCGGTGTCGTGGATGTATTACGCCGACCGTTTGATGGAGCTCCCATCCGGCGTGCTTGGTGTGGCGCTCGGGACTATTTTGTTGCCGACGCTGGCGAAAACCTACGCCAGTAAAGATCGCCATGAATACTCGCGAATTCTCGATTGGGGCCTGCGCCTGTGCTTCGTGCTGGTGCTGCCGTGTTCGCTGGCACTGGGGATTCTCGCCGAGCCGCTGACGGTTTCGCTGTTCCAGTACGGCCAGTTCAGTGGCTTTGATGCGGAAATGACCCAGCGAGCGCTGATTGCTTATTCTGTCGGCCTGCTCGGGATTATCGTGATCAAGGTGCTGGCGCCGGGCTTTTATGCGCAACAGAACATCCGCACGCCAGTAAAAATCGCAATCTTCACGCTGGTCGTCACTCAGTTGTTCAACCTGGTGCTGATTGGCCCTCTGGCTCACGCCGGTCTGGCCCTGGCGATCAGCGCCGGTGCCTGCCTGAATGCCGGGTTGCTTTTTTATCAGCTGCGCAAGCAGCAGATGTATCAGCCGCAGCCGGGTTGGGCCAAGTTCGGCTTCAAACTGGTGGTGGCAGTGGCGGTGATGTCCGTGGTGCTGCTGATCGGCATGCATTTCATGCCGCCATGGGATCAGGGGCACATGCTTGAGCGCTTCCTGCGTCTGGGCGCATTGGTTGCGGCGGGTGTGGTGTCCTATTTCGGTATGTTGCTGCTGCTCGGTTTCCGTCTGCGCGACTTCAATCGCAAGGCCTTGAGCTGAGGTTTTACCCTTTATAAACAGGCGCGGGCCGGCAGTTTTGTCGGCTCGATCACTTTGCGTTACGGTGTTGCCTGTCGTCGACCGTCGGGTGTGGTTATAATCGACCACTTTATGAGCAAGAAGCGCGTTATGCAGCTGGTTCGAGGCCTCCACAACTTGCGCCCCCAGCATCGGGGCTGCGTCGCCACTATTGGCAACTTTGACGGTGTTCACCGTGGTCACCAGGCTATCCTGGCCCGACTGCGTGAGCGTGCGCTCGAGTTGGGCGTACCCAGCTGCGTGGTGATTTTCGAGCCGCAGCCACGGGAATTCTTTGCCCCCGAGACCGCACCGGCGCGTCTGGCCCGGTTGCGCGACAAGCTGCAACTGCTGGCCGCTGAAGGCGTTGACCGGGTGTTGTGCCTGGCCTTCAACCAGCGCTTGAGCAAGCTCAGCGCCAGTGAGTTCGTCGATACCATCTTGGTTGATGGCCTCGGCGTGCAGCATCTGGAGGTCGGTGACGATTTCCGCTTCGGTTGCGACCGTCTCGGCGATTTCGATTTCCTGCTGCAGGCCGGGCAGATGCACGGTTTTACCGTTGAAGCCGCGCAAACCGTCGAGCTGGACGGCATTCGCGTCAGCAGCACGCAGGTGCGCAACGCCTTGGCCGCCGCCGATTTTGCCTTGGCCGAACGTTTGCTCGGTCGCCCGTACCGGATCGCCGGTCGTGTGCTGCATGGCCAGAAACTGGCCCGGCAACTGGGTACGCCCACTGCCAACATTCAACTCAAGCGTCGTCGCGTGCCGTTCACCGGGGTGTACCTGGTGGATGTCGATATCGACGGCAAGACCTGGCCCGGCGTCGCCAACATCGGCGTGCGGCCCACGGTGCAAGGTGATGGCAAAGCCCACCTTGAAGTCCATCTTTTAGATTTTGCCGGCGATCTGTATGACCGGCGTTTGACGGTGGTTTTCCACCAAAAGCTGCGTGAAGAGCAGCGCTTCGCCTCCCTGGAGGCATTGAAAACGGCGATCAATGCGGATGTCGCCACCGCCCGTGCACTAGCCGCACCTAGCGCCCATCGCTAATGAAGAGCCTTAAATGACCGACTATAAAGCCACGCTTAACCTTCCGGACACCGCCTTCCCAATGAAGGCCGGCCTGCCACAGCGCGAACCGCAGATCCTGCAGCGCTGGGACAGTATTGGCCTGTACGGAAAGTTGCGCGAGATTGGCAAGGATCGTCCGAAGTTCGTTCTGCATGACGGCCCTCCGTATGCCAACGGCACGATCCACATCGGTCACGCACTGAACAAGATTCTCAAAGACATGATTATCCGCTCGAAGACCCTGTCGGGTTTCGACGCGCCGTACGTTCCGGGTTGGGACTGCCACGGCCTGCCGATCGAGCACAAGGTTGAAGTGACCCACGGCAAGAATCTGGGCGCGGACAAGACCCGCGAACTGTGCCGTGCCTACGCCACCGAGCAGATCGAAGGGCAGAAGTCCGAGTTCATCCGTCTCGGCGTGCTGGGCGACTGGGCCAACCCGTACAAGACCATGGATTTCAAGAACGAGGCCGGTGAAATCCGCGCTTTGGCTGAAATCGTCAAGGGCGGTTTTGTGTTCAAGGGCCTCAAGCCTGTGAACTGGTGCTTCGACTGCGGATCGGCCCTGGCTGAAGCGGAAGTCGAGTACGAGAACAAAAAGTCCTCGACCATCGACGTAGCATTCCCGATCGCCGACGAAGCCCAACTGGCTGCCGCGTTCGGTCTGCCGTCGCTGAGCAAACCTGCCTCGATCGTGATCTGGACCACCACCCCGTGGACCATCCCGGCCAACCAGGCGCTGAACGTTCACCCGGAGTTCAACTACGCCCTGGTCGACATCGGCGATAAATTGCTGGTGCTGGCTGAAGAGCTGGTTGAAGCCTGCCTGGCGCGCTACGGCGTTGAAGGTGCGGTCATCGCCACCACCACCGGTAAAGAGCTGGAGCTGATCAACTTCCGTCACCCGTTCTACGATCGTCTGTCGCCGGTGTACCTGGCCGACTACGTCGAACTCGGTGCTGGCACCGGTGTGGTTCACTCCGCCCCGGCCTACGGCGTGGACGACTTCGTGACCTGCAAGAAATACGGCATGGTCAACGACGACATCCTCAACCCGGTGCAGAGCAACGGCGTGTACGTGCCGTCGCTGGAATTCTTCGGCGGCCAGTTCATATGGAAGGCTAACCCGGCCATCGTCGACAAGCTGACCGAAGTCGGTGCGCTGATGCACACCACCGTCATCGAACACAGCTACATGCACTGCTGGCGCCACAAGACTCCGCTGATCTACCGCGCCACCGCGCAGTGGTTCATCGGCATGGACAAAGAGCCAACCAGCGGCGACACCCTGCGCGTGCGTTCGCTCAAAGCCATCGAAGACACCCAGTTCGTTCCGGCCTGGGGCCAGGCGCGTCTGCACTCGATGATCGCCAACCGTCCGGACTGGTGCATCTCGCGTCAGCGCAACTGGGGCGTGCCGATCCCGTTCTTCCTCAACAAGGAAAGCGGCGAACTGCACCCACGCACCGTTGAGCTGATGGAAGAAGTCGCCAAGCGCGTTGAAGTCGAAGGCATCGAAGCCTGGTTCAAGATGGACGCTGCCGAGTTGCTCGGCGACGAAGCGCCGCTGTACGACAAGATCAGCGACACCCTCGACGTCTGGTTCGATTCGGGCACCACGCACTGGCACGTCCTGCGCGGTTCGCACCCGATGGGTCACGAGAGCGGCCCGCGTGCCGACCTGTACCTGGAAGGTTCCGACCAACACCGTGGCTGGTTCCACTCGTCGCTGCTGACCGGTTGCGCCATCGACAACCACGCGCCGTACCGCGAACTGCTGACCCACGGTTTCACTGTCGACGAAGCTGGCCGCAAGATGTCCAAATCGCTGGGCAACGTGATCGCGCCGCAGAAAGTCAACGACACCCTGGGCGCCGACATCATGCGTCTGTGGGTCGCTTCGACCGACTACTCCGGTGAAATGGCAGTGTCCGACCAGATCCTGCAACGCAGTGCGGACGCCTATCGTCGTATCCGTAACACCGCGCGCTTCCTGCTCTCGAACCTGACGGGTTTCAACCCGGCCACCGACATCCTGCCGGCTGAAGAAATGCTCGCGCTGGATCGTTGGGCGGTAGACCGCACCCTGCTGCTGCAACGCGAGCTGCAAGAGCACTACGGCGAATACCGTTTCTGGAACGTCTACTCGAAGATCCACAACTTCTGCGTGCAGGAGCTGGGCGGTTTCTACCTCGACATCATCAAGGACCGTCAGTACACCACTGGCGCCAACAGCAAGGCTCGCCGTTCGGCGCAAACCGCGCTGTTCCACATCTCCGAAGCGCTGGTGCGCTGGATCGCGCCGATCCTCGCCTTCACCGCCGACGAACTGTGGGAATACCTGCCGGGCGAGCGTAACGAATCGGTCATGCTCAACACCTGGTACGAAGGCTTGACCGAACTGCCAGCTGACGTTGAACTGGGTCGCGACTACTGGGAGCGCGTCATGGCGGTCAAAGTAGCGGTCAACAAAGAAATGGAAATCCAGCGCGCAGCGAAAGCTGTCGGTGGCAACCTGCAAGCCGAAGTGACGCTGTACGCCGAAGACGCCCTGAGCGCCGATCTGGCCAAGCTGAGCAACGAACTGCGCTTCGTCCTGATCACCTCGACCGCCAGTGTTGCGCCGTTCGTACAGGCTCCGGCCGATGCGGTAGTGACTGAAGTCAGCGGCCTGAAGCTGAAGATCGTCAAATCGGCCTTCCCGAAGTGCGCCCGTTGCTGGCACTGCCGTGAAGACGTTGGCGTGAACCCGGAACATCCGGAAATCTGCGGTCGTTGCGTCGACAACATCAGCGGCGCTGGCGAGGTTCGTCACTATGCCTAATGCCGTTGGCCGTTTCGGACGGTTGAGCTGGCTCTGGTTGAGCTTGCTGGTTCTGGTCATTGACCAGGCCAGCAAGTTCTACTTCGAAGGCAAGCTCGAGATGTTCCAGCAGATCGTGATCATTCCCGATTACTTCAGCTGGACCCTGGCTTACAACACCGGCGCTGCCTTCAGCTTTTTGGCTGACAGCTCCGGCTGGCAGCGCTGGCTGTTCGCCCTGATCGCGATTGTGGTCAGTGCGGTGCTGGTGGTCTGGCTCAAGCGTCTGGGCCGCAACGAAACCTGGCTGGCCGTCGCTTTGGCGCTGGTGCTGGGCGGCGCGCTGGGCAATCTGTATGACCGCATTGCCCTGGGCCATGTGATCGATTTCATTCTGGTGCACTGGCAGAACCGCTGGTACTTCCCGGCGTTCAACTTCGCCGACAGCGCAATTACCGTTGGCGCGGTGATGCTGGCACTGGATATGTTCAAAAGTAAAAAGACCGGAGAAGCCGTTCATGACTGAACAGGTATTGGCTGAGCAACGCATCGGCCAGAACACGGAAGTCACCTTGCACTTTGCATTGCGCCTGGAGAACGGCGACACCGTCGACAGCACGTTCGACAAAGCCCCGGCGACCTTCAAGGTCGGCGACGGCAACCTGCTGCCGGGTTTCGAAGCGGCGCTGTTCGGCTTCAAGGCTGGCGACAAGCGTACGCTGACCGTCGAGCCGGAAAACGCCTTCGGCCAGCCGAACCCGCAGAACGTGCAGATCATCCCGCGTTCGCAGTTCGTCGATATGGAGCTGTCGCCGGGTTTGCTGGTGATCTTCAACGATGCGGCCAATACTGAGTTGCCGGGTGTGGTGAAAGAGTTCGACGACACGCAAGTGACCATCGACTTCAACCACCCGCTGGCGGGCAAGACGCTGACCTTTGACGTGGAAATCATTTCCGTCAAAGCGCTGTAACTGACTGTATAAGGTCAAATGTGGGAGCGAGCTTGCTCGCGAAAGCGGTGTGTCAGCTAACAGAGATGTTGAAGATGACGCCCCCTTCGCGAGCAAGCTCGCTCCCACAGTAGTTATTCATTGTTTTCGCGCGCAAGACACGAGGCACAGCATGCAAATCAAACTCGCCAACCCCCGTGGCTTCTGCGCCGGCGTGGACCGGGCGATCGAAATCGTCAACCGCGCCCTGGAAGTCTTCGGGCCACCGATCTATGTGCGTCATGAAGTGGTGCACAACAAGTTTGTCGTCGAAGACCTGCGCAGCCGCGGGGCGATCTTCGTCGAAGAGCTTGATCAGGTGCCGGACGACGTCATCGTCATTTTCAGTGCCCACGGCGTCTCTCAAGCCGTGCGTACTGAAGCCGCTGGTCGTGGCTTGAAAGTGTTCGACGCCACCTGCCCGTTGGTCACCAAGGTGCACATCGAAGTGGCGAAATACAGCCGCGACGGTCGTGAGTGCATCCTGATTGGCCACGCCGGTCATCCGGAAGTCGAAGGCACCATGGGCCAGTACGACGCCAGCAATGGCGGTGCGATCTACCTCGTCGAAGACGAGAAAGACGTCGCCGAACTGCAGGTGCACAACCCGGAAAAACTGGCCTTCGTCACCCAGACCACGCTGTCGATGGACGACACCAGTCGCGTCATCGATGCGCTGCGCACACGCTTCCCCGCCATTGGTGGTCCGCGCAAGGACGACATCTGCTACGCCACGCAAAACCGTCAGGACGCGGTCAAGCAATTGGCCGATGAGTGCGACGTGGTGCTGGTGGTCGGCAGTCCGAACAGCTCCAACTCCAACCGTCTGCGTGAGCTGGCCGAGCGCATGGCCACACCGGCCTACCTGATCGACGGCGCCGAAGACCTGCAAAAGAGCTGGTTCGATGGTGTCGAGCGTATCGGCATTACCGCCGGGGCGTCCGCGCCGGAAGTGCTTGTGCGTGGCGTGATTCAGCAATTGCAGGCCTGGGGCGCCACCGGCGCTGATGAATTGGCCGGGCGCGAAGAGAACATCACGTTTTCGATGCCGAAAGAGCTGCGCGTGCGTTCGATCTGACGTTTTCGGTTTTTTGACACAGCGCCTGCTCAGTCTCTTGGCTGTTCAGGCGCACGCGTCCGGTCGCCGCCAGCACTATCTGGCGCTGGCTGACCGGCTCGCGAGCCGAACAGACATGTAATGTCCCTGCCTGAAATGCCCGTCCGGGCATCAGCGGTTGCCCAAGGCTGCCGAACCGCACATATCGCCTCACCCACCAATTACCGACAATCGGTACCTTGGCGTCACTCGCGTGCTCTACCAGTAGCGGATTGCCGCTGTCCTCCGGCCCCTTGCCGCTGATGTCCAGAATGATTCGCCAGCCCTGACTCCAGTCGCCGTTGATGGCATGGATGACTACGCTCTGATTGCGCGTGATCGCCAGTGTGCGGGCATGACGAATGCCGTCGAGCAAGGACTGCGCGGCCTGATCACGTTGATTCGATTCCCTGAGCGTGGCAAACGCCGGACTGACCAGCAGCAGAACAATTGCGGCAATCGCCAGTCCCATAAGCAGTTCGATCAGGCTGAAACCCTGTTGTGGCATGAAAACTCCCTCCATGGCGTGTGATATGCGGCGCGGTCCGTGCGCCGGGCAGGGCAAATCAACCGACACAGGTCGGTCGAATGTTCTAGCGTGTAGAAGCAGGTATAGCCGACGGCAACGGAGGGCATCGATGGATCTTCGTACAAAAGGTTTCACGCTGATCGAATTGCTCGTCGCGCTCGCGATCTTCGTGATCCTGATTACCCTGGCAGTGCCAGCCTTCACCCGCTCGATACAAGGCAGCAAGGCCGATACCGAAATGGGCGACCTGCAGCGCGCGATCAATTTCACCCGCCTGGAAGCGATTGATCGTGGCACTACCTTGCGTCTGCGCCCGACCGCCGGGGGCAGCGTCTGGACCGGTGAACTGTCGGTCTACGACAGTACTGGCACTCCGGCCAATGTGTTGCGGGTTGTTCCCGCGATGAGCAGCGGCGCGACTCTGACGCTACCCTCAGGAGTGACCGCACTGGATTTCAACAATCTTGGCGGTCTCGCGGCACCGTCGACGGCGGTGGTCATCAGTTACACGCTGGGAACGCAAAGCAGGACGCTGAACGTGTGTTTGAACGGACGAATTCAATTGGGTGGAAGTTGCGGATGAGGGCAGGGAGTCAACACACACAGCAGGGCATGACGCTGATCGAGGTGCTGGTCGCGTTGCTGATTCTGACGGTCGGACTGCTCGGTGCAGCGGCGGTGCAACTCAATGCGCTGAAGTACACCGACAGCTCGCGAATGACCAGCCAGGCCAGTTTCATCGCCTACGACATGATGGACCGCATCCGCGCCAACTCCGGTGCCGACTACACCGTCACGCCACCGACGTCGGGCAATCTCGGCGTCGCCCGCGATCAGGATCTCTACGATTTCACCACTAACATCGTCAACTTCGGCGGCCCGACCGCGACCGGGAGCATTACCCTCAACCAGCGGGTTTACACCATCACTATCAACTGGAGCGATGCGCGGGCAGCCAACACCGCCAGCGCCCAGCGCAGTTTTGTCCTGACCAGCCGCGCTGCCGTCGACCCGGTGGCGACACCATGACGCGCCATCAGCGGGGTTTCGGCCTGATCGAGCTGCTGATTGCCCTCGCACTGGGCTTGATCATCGTGCTGGGAGTCGTGCAGATTTTCATCGCGGCGAAAAACACCTACGTCAGCCAGAACAGCGCCGCCGCGATGCAGGAAGACGCGCGTTTTGTCTTGAGCAAAATGATTCAGGAAATTCGCATGGTCGGGATGTTCGGATGTCTCGGCACCATTACGGACTCCAGCTCGGCGGGGGATTTCAATGCGGCGCAGATAGCGCCGATCAACTGGGACAACGCCAACCTGAAACTGACGCTGGTCACCGCCGATATCGGCAGCGGCGGCGGCACGCCGACCTGGACGGTAGTTTCCGATTGCCGCAACAGCGCCACGGCGTATACGGGTTTACGCGCGGCGGCGAGCGGGCAGATTGCCTTTCCGATCCGGCGACTGATCTACAGCTTCAGCAACAACCAGATTCTCATGGGCACCGGCAGCGGCACACCGACTCAGCAGGCGTTGGTGAACAACGTCAGTGCCTTCAACGTGACGTTTGGTCTGGCCAGTTCGGCGACGGATGCGGCGGCCTCGACGTACAGCGCCAACCCCAGTGATCCGGCACGCATTCGCAGTGTGCGCCTGAGCCTGACGCTCACCGACCCCAACAGCCGGGTCGCCACGCAAACCTTCAACGTGGTTGCCGCTTTGCGCAACCGCTTGCAGTGAGGACCGAGGCGATGCGGATTTCTCTTCATGACCGGCAAACGCAACGCGGCATGGCGTTGCTGGTCAGTCTGGTCTTTCTGTTGTTGCTGACGCTGATCGGCCTGTCGTCGATGCAAAGCGCCAACCTGCAGGAAAAAATGGCCGGCAGCGTGAGTTTGCGTAATCAGTCGTTTCAAACGGCCGAGGCGGCATTGCGAGTGGGGGAGAGTGCGGTTCAGCTTGATACCTACACCTTGGCGGTGTGCAGCGGCACGACGCAATGCGCACCGCCCGCGGAATCTTCGGTGGTCAGTGCGGCGGGGCTGAATTCAACTTCGGGTGTGACGTGGATCGCTTCCGGTAATGGTTTCTATGGTGTGCAGAATATTGGCACCACGCTCACGGCAGTGAACGTACCGAGCAACACTTCTGCGACGTTGTATCGGGTCACCGCCGTTGGTATCGCCGGCACTTCGCGCAGTGTGGTGGAGAGCGTCTATGCGAAGTATTGAGCGGTGTGGATCGCTGTTGCTCGGCCTGTTGCTGACCTTGTATCTGGCGTCGCCGGCCTACGCATTTACGCCTTCCGATTCACCGCTGTTGAGTGCGGCGGCGGTACCACCCAACGTCATGCTGCTGATCGACGATTCGGGGAGTATGAACAGCATCATTTATGCGGCTGGATTCGACCCGACGGCTGATCGCACGCCGGCGCGGCAGTGCAACGCGTTTCTCGGGTTATGCACCCCTCTGAACGCGCCAACGATCACTGGCGATCCTGTGTTTTTATCAAGCCTTCCGACCTCCGGGTGTTCGGGAGGCGCGTACGCGTTTTACAACAACAGTGTCGCGCCACTGTGTCTGAAACTGCCGGACCCTGTGGGTGGCGGCAACACGCGATATACAGGCGATTACATTTCCTACGTCGTCAGTCTGGCCATCAACAATGGCACGCGCGATTTCACCACAGGGGCGATTCCCAACGACTACCGAATCAACGTCGCGCGTAACGTGTCGACGGCGCTGGTCACCAGCAATCGCACTTTGCGTATTGGCCTGTCGACTTTCAACCCGGTCACCAACAACGACTCTGGTAATGGCGGTTATATCGCCCGCTCGATCAGCGACTTGGCGCCGGTGTCCGGAAGCGTCACGCAGGCGCAGGCAGACACCAACTACAACGCGCTGATCTCATCGATCAATGGTTTGAGTGCCGTGGCCAACACGCCGTTGGCAGAAACCTACTATGAAATCACCCGCTACATGCGCGGCATGGCGCCGTACTACAACAGCACGCCCGCGACCTACACCAGTCCGATCCAGTACCGCTGCCAGAAAAATTATGGCGTGGTGATAACCGATGGCTTGCCGACCTTCGACCGAACCTTTCCGAGCAACGACCCATTGGGCGGCAGCCGGTTACCGAACTGGGACGGTGTCAGCAATGACGGTAACAACCTCTTTGGCGACAAAGAAGGGGATACGTTGTATCTGGATGACATCGCCAAGTTCGCCTTCGATATCGACATGCGCTCGACCGGTACCGACGCGGCGGGCAAGAGTTGGAACGCGGTGGATTTTCCCAAGCAGAATATGAACACCTATACCGTGGGCTTCACCGCCGACAATGACATGCTGTCGGACGCGGCCAGTTACGGACAGGGCCGGTATTACCAGGCGACTGACAGCACCGGGCTCAACGCCGCGTTGTCGTCGGCCCTGAGTGATATCACTTCCAAGGCCGGTTCCGGCGGTAGTGGTGTCACCAGCGGCACCACACTGGCGAGCGGCACCAGTTACTTTCAGACCAGTTACGACCCCAAGGATTGGCGCGGCACGATCAAGTCCTTCGGCTTCAATGCATCCGGAGCGGTGAATACCTCTGCGGTGCTCTGGACCACTGACACCACTATCGTACCGAGTGCGACCGCACCGACCTATCAGTCGTGGAACACTACAAGCAACACCGCCGTTGCGCTGGCCTACGGTAATTTCTCCGCGCCCCAGCAGACGACACTCAGCCAAGGCCTGCCCACCGGCATCTCCGGCAGTGATCTGCTGGAGTGGAGCAAAGGCACCAACAAGACCGGGCTCAAAGTGCGTAGCGTGCTGCTCGGCGACATCATCAACTCGCCGTTGGTGCTGGCCTCACCGACGGACAAGACAGCCTCCGATCTGTCGGGCGACACCACGTACACCGCTTACCTGACCACCAAAGCGGCAAACATGAGTGCCAGTCTGGTGGTGAACGCCAACGACGGTTTCGTCAACGTCATCAACTCGGCCAACGGCACTCGACGCTACGCCTACATGCCGTCCAGCGTATTGCCGTCGCTGCGGCTGATTGCCGATCCGAACTACATCAACGGTGTCAGCCACAAGTTTCTGGTCGACGGCCAGGTCGGCGTGTATGACGCCCAGCTCAATAGCGCATGGAAAACCCTGGCCATCGGCGGAACCGGTGCCGGAGGCAAGACGTTCTACGCGCTGCAACTGTTCGACGCTTCGGCGGGTAACGTTTTGCGCGCATTGTGGGAAGTCAGTGCGCCGGCGACTGCAAGCACCGCCAACGCTTTCAATGATCTGGGTTATGCCTACGCACGCCCGGAAGTGGCACGCTTGGCCGATGGTCGCTGGGCGGCTTTCATTGCCAATGGCTACGGCAGCAACTCCGGCGTGGCGGCGTTGTATGTGCTGGATGTACGCGACGGTTCGCTGATCAGGAAAATCGTCATCGACAGCACCGAAACCACTAACGGTTTGTCTTCGGTGAAACTCAAGGTCAACTCACAGAACGTCGCGCAGGCTGCCTATGGCGGTGACTTGAAAGGGCGTTTGTGGAAGTTCGATTTGAGTGCGACGTCGACAGACAGCTGGGGCGTGGCATTTTCCGGCAAGCCGCTGTTCACGACGGCGGGTGGGGCGACTCAACCGATCACCGCGCAACCGCTGCTGGCGGACAACTCGCTCGGCGGCAAACAGATCTTCGTTGGCACCGGTAAATTCAACGAGACGGCTGATAAGACCAACAAGGATTTGCAGGCGTTCTATTCGGTGTGGGATGCCGATGGCAGCTCAGGGAACATCACTGTTGGCAGTTTGCAGGCGCAGGCGGTGACTGGCGTGTTCTCCGGCAGTACCGGGCAGTTTGTGACAACTACCCAGAACGACACGACCTATCCGGGAGAGAAGGGCTGGTACCTGCCCTTGGTGTATAACAACGCGCTGATCGGTGAGCGCGTGATCAATCAGGCCAGTCTGGTGCTTGGGCGAATCGTCTTCACCACCGCCAGCGTCGATACCACCGATCCCTGTTCCAGTTTCGGAACCGGCAAAGTGGCCGAGCTCGATGCGTTCAGCGGTAAGATGCTCAACTATGCGGTGTTCGATACCAACGGGGATGGAGTGGTTGACAGCAGCGACACGATTTCCAGTGGTGTGATATTTACCGGTGGCATTCCGACCTTGAACGCCATCGTCAACGGCGCAACACGCAAAATTTTTAACGATTCCAGCGGTAACATCACTACCTTGGTGGAAAAGGGCGGCGGTGGCAGCCGTCGTATCATGTGGCGACAAATACAGTAAGTGAGAGTTTGAGGCATGCGCAGATCCAACCGAGGTTTCACCCTGATCGAAATCATGATCGTGATTGCGATCATCGGGATCGTCATCACCATCGCCGCACCGAGCTATACCGAGTACCTGAAAAAGGGCCGCCGCGCTGAAGTGGTGTCGCTGCTCTCCGAGCAGGCACAGAGCCTCGAACGCTTCTACACCAAGAACAATGTCTATACCGGCATCACCGGTCTGAGCACGGGCAATGATTTCTACACCCTCACTCCGACCATTGCTGACCAAACCTTCCTGCTGACCGCCACCCGTAAAACGGGTACCTCCATGGCCACCGACAAGTGCGGGGATTTTACCCTGACCAACACCGGTGTCCGCAGCATGAACAACGCGACCACCGGGCTGACCACCAAGGATTGCTGGGGCCGCTGAGGCGCTTTCTTTCGGGTGCCTTTTGCGCCCACTGTCTTTTTTACGGTTGGAACAAACATGACCAGGCAACAGCAAGTGGTGATTGTCGGTGGCGGGGTGATTGGCCTGCTGACCGCCTACAACCTCGCCTCCGAAGTACGCAGCGTGGTGCTGCTCGATCGTTCGAACCTCGGCCAGGAATCGTCCTGGGCGGGTGGCGGTATCGTTTCGCCGTTGTACCCGTGGCGCTATAGCCCGGCGGTTACCGCGCTGGCGCACTGGTCGCAGGATTTTTATCCACAGCTCGGCGAGCGATTGTTCGCTGACACCGGAGTGGATCCTGAAGTACACACCACCGGCCTGTACTGGCTGGATCTGGATGACGAAGCCGAAGCACTGGCCTGGGCCGAGCGGGAAAACCGTCCGCTTCGTGCTGTGGATATCTCGGCGGCGCATGATGCGGTGCCGGTGCTCGGTAGCGGGTTCTCCCGAGCGATCTACATGGCCGATGTCGCCAACGTGCGCAATCCGCGCCTGGTGAAGTCGCTGAAAGCGGCCTTACAGGCACTGCCGAACGTGACGATTCACGAACAGTGCGAGGTCAGCGGGTTTGTCCGCGAGAAAGGGCGAGTTATTGGCGTCGAGACGTCGAGGGGCGTAATCAACGGTGATCAGGTCGTGCTGACCGCGGGGGCGTGGAGCGGTGACTTGCTCAAGACACTGGGCCTGACACTGCCGGTCGAGCCGGTCAAAGGGCAGATGATTCTCTACAAGTGTGCAGCGGACTTCCTGCCGAGCATGGTATTGGCAAAAGGGCGTTATGCGATCCCGCGTCGCGACGGCCACATTCTGATCGGCAGCACGCTGGAGCACGAAGGCTACGACAAGACCCCAACTGACGTCGCACTGGAAAGCCTCAAGGCCTCGGCGGTGGAGTTATTGCCGGCGCTGGCGGAGGCCGAAGTGGTCGGGCATTGGGCGGGTTTGCGTCCGGGCTCGCCGGAGGGGATTCCGTACATTGGCCGGGTGCCGGGGTTTGCCGGGTTGTGGTTGAACTGCGGGCATTACCGCAATGGGCTGGTGCTGGCGCCAGCGTCGTGCCAGCTGTTCGCCGATGTGATGCTGGGAAGGGCGCCGATTATTGATCCGGCGCCGTACGCACCGGAAGGCCGCATTTAGTCAGATATTTCTCTGGCGTCTGGCAGACCGCCTTCGCGAGCAAGCTCGCTCCCACATTGGATTTTGTGAACGACAAAGATTAAATGTGGGAGCGAGCCTGCTCGCGAAGGGGCCCTTAATCCAGGCCGAGTTTTTTCAGGCGATAGCGCATCGACCGAAATGAAAGACTCAACCGCTGCGCCGCTGCCGTACGATTCCAGCGGGTTTCCTCCAGCGCTTGCAGAATCAGCTTTCTCTCGACGTTCTCCAGATAATCCTCAAGATTGTCGATCTGCGTCAGATCGGCAATCCCGCCCTCCGCCGCGCAGTTGCCCTCGCTCAAACGTAAATCTTCAGCTTCGATCGTACGGTTTTCACACAAGGTGTGTGCCCGCTCAAGCACGTTTTCCAGCTCCCGCACATTTCCCGGAAACCGGTAGTTCTTCAGCGCTTCCAAAGCCTGTGGATGCAGGCGCGCCGCGGGTTGACCGGTGTCCTTGGCCAAACGTTTGAGCATGTGCGTCGCCAACACTTCGATGTCATCACGACGCTCACGCAGGGGTGGCACGCGCAGTTCAATCACGTTCAAGCGGTAATAAAGGTCCTGACGGAAACGCTCGGCAGCCACTTCAGCGTCGAGATCCTTGTGCGTGGCGCAAAGAATCCGCACATCAACCACGCTTTCCTGCTGGCCGCCGACACTGCGCACGGCTTTTTCCTGAATCGCGCGCAGCAACTTCACCTGCATCGACAGCGGCAAATCCGCGACCTCATCGAGAAACAGCGTGCCGCCATGAGCTGCCTGAAACAGGCCGGGTTTGTCCTCGACGGCGCCGGTAAAACTGCCTTTGCGATGGCCAAAAAACTCGCTTTCCATCAGCTCTGACGGAATCGCTCCGCAGTTCACTGGGACAAACGGCTGGCTCGCACGCGGGCCCTGTTCGTGAATCAGGCGCGCGACCAGTTCTTTACCGCTGCCGGATTCGCCGCTGATGTATACGGGCGCCTGACTGCGAGCGAGTTTGTCGATTTGCTTGCGCAGGTTGCGCATCGGCTGTGAATCACCCAGCAGCCGTCGATCAATCGAGGTGCAAACCCCGCCCACGGCTGGCATACGCAGGGCTGTACCGACCAGTTCGCGCAAGCGGGTGAGGTCTACCGGTTTGGTCAGAAAGTCGAAAGCACCGGCCTTCAAAGCGTTGATGGCCGTTTCCAGACTGCCGTACGCGGTGATCATGGCTACCGGCAGTTGTGGATAACGTTGCTGAATGTGCTGCACCAGCTCCAGCCCGGTACCGTCGGGCAGGCGCATGTCGGTCAGGCACAGGTCAAAACGCTCGCGGTTCAACAGCGCCTGGGCTTCGCTCAGGTTACGGGCGCTGTAGGTGTCGAGTTTCATCCGTCCCAGAGTGATTTCCAGGAGTTCGCGGATATCCGGTTCGTCGTCGACGATGAGGATTTTTTGCCGTGGGCTCGTATTCAACTTTGTTTCCGTCCGTGAGCAAAGGTGATGCGAAAGCAGCCGCCGCCTTGGCGTGATTGGAAGTCTAGGCGCGCTTGGTTGCTTTCGCACAGCTCACGGGACAGATAAAGCCCAAGGCCGGTGCCTTGGCTGCTGGTGGTGAAGAACGGTTCGAACAGATGCGTCTGCTCTTCGGCGGTTACGCCCGGGCCGTTGTCCTGCACTTCGAGTACCGCCAACTGGCTGTCGGGATCGATGAACAAGGCCAGCCAGACTTGCGCCTGATCGTGCAGCAGGGCGCTGTGGCGCCAGCCGTTGCGCAACAGATTGTCGAGAATTTGCGTGAGCTGGTTGGGGTCCATCAAAGTGCTGAAGTCACCTGAATTGACCCGCAGATGAATCTGTTGGCGCTCGCTGGCCTGTTGGCGGCTGTCGGCAACGAAATTTTCCAGCCATGGCTTGAGATCCAGCCGTTGCGGCGCGCTCTGCTGGCGGCGGGACAGTTGCAGGACGTTTTCGATGACTCGGTTCATGCGCTGAGAGTGGTCTTGAATGATCTGCGTCAGACGCCGGTCGGCGCTGTCGAGTTCCTCGGACTCAGCCAATAGCTGCGCAGCATGACTAATGGCGCCCAGTGGATTGCGGATTTCATGGGAGATGCCGGCGGTCAGGCGACCGAGCGCGGCGAGTTTGAGTTGTTGGGCTTGCTGTGCGACTTGCGCCAGATCTTCAAGAAAGACCAGGGTTTGCTGGTTCGGGCTCTGCTCCAGAGCGATGAAGTTGGGCTGCAGTTCGAGGCCGTTACCGGGGATTGTCAGGCTTTGCGGGCGCAAAGTCGGGTTGTTCATCCACAGCTGCAGGCGATCGACCAGCGCCGTCGAATACTCGTCGATCAAATGGCCCTGAAGATGCGCTTGCGCCAGCAACGTCTGGGCACTGTGGTTGGCCAGTTGCACCCGGCGCTCCTCGTCGAGCACCAGAATGCCGGTGCGCATGCGTTGCAGAATCAGCGCGTTGAGGGCTTCGAGCCCGACCACTTCGCTGGCACGGCGCTCAGCCAGGGTTTCGCTGACCTCCAGGCGACGGATCAGGCCTTGCACCAACAGCGAGGCGGCAAAGCACAGTGCGCCGAGGGTGCCGGCCTGCAAATATTCATTGGCGCTCAGGGGGTGGCTGAAGCTCAGCAGAAAGCTCAAGGCGACGATGCCCAGAGCGCCGATTGCGGCGATCAGCAGGCCGATGCGGCGGCGCAGCAAGGTATTGCTGATGGCTACTGAAACAATCAGCAAGTTGCCGAGGGCACTGGCCACGCCACCGGCGGCATAGAACAGACCGCACAGCAACAGCACATCGACCAGCGCCAGGCTGAACAACCGGGCCGGGCGTCGTGTATTTTCAAGAAAGACCACGAGCAGGATGTTGAGAACGAGGTACAGCCAACTGCCGCCGCGCAGCAATTCGTCATTGGCCGACGTCAGCAGGCGGTTGTCCATGTTGCTGGAGATCAGCAGCACCAGGGTGATGCCGACGCTTAAACGGTAGAGATGGTAGAGGCGCAGCAGGCGCTGCGCCTGTTTGCTGTCGGCGTGGGTGGCCTCAGCGATCACTGGAGCCCGGGCCTTGCTCGAGGTGAGCCTGGCTGCAATACCACTGTTGTTGAACGCTCAGTGCACGATCACGCGGCAAGTGCACGCCGCAATGGGCGCAACGCACCATCGGCGGGGCGTCCTGCTCGCGAGGCGGGCGATTGGCTTGATTGGACGCGGCAGGCGCCTTGAATTTACGCCACAACCATATCGCGGCGAAAATCACGGCGATCCAGAACAATAAACGAAGCATGATGAGCGGCTTTTCGACTGATGATCCGGCAGTTTAGCCAAGGACCCGACAAGCGCACAGCCTATTAATGCGCGGCAATAAAAAAGGGAGATCCGCAGATCTCCCTTTTTTGTCCATCCGGTGTGATCAGTCGAACACGCCGAAGGTCATGTAGCTGAACCACGAACGGTCAGTGTTGCTCGACTCAGGCTCTGGCTCTTCGATCACGTCGCCGTTTTCGTCTTTAGGCTTGAGCTCGTTCGGGATCGCGTCTTTCGCGTCCTGGTACTGCTTCTGAACGTCCTGGTTGGCACGGGTTTCACCCGGCGGCAGCGGTGGACGCGACTCGATCAGGCCCAAAGTGGCCTTGCTCAGGAACGAGCGGTTGTCGGCTTCGGCAACCCGTGGCACGAACTGACCGTCTTGCAGGCTCGGGTGATTCGGGTAGTTGAGCTTCAGGGTTTCCAGGCTGGTGGCCGCCAGATCGTCCAGGTGCAGACGCTGATAGGCTTCAGTCATCACCGCCAGGCCGTCGCCGACCGATGGGGTTTCCTGGAAGTTTTCCACCACATAGCGGCCACGGTTGGCAGCGGCAACATAGGCCTGACGGGTCAGGTAGTAGTCGGCCACGTGGATTTCGTAGGCTGCCAGCAGGTTGCGCAGGTAGATCATGCGCTGCTTGGCGTCCGGCGCGTAGCGGCTGTTCGGATAGCGGCTGGTCAGCTGGGCGAACTCGTTGTACGAGTCGCGGGCAGCGCCCGGGTCACGCTTGGTCATGTCCAGCGGCAGGAAGCGCGCCAGCAGGCCGACGTCCTGGTCGAAAGAAGTCAGACCTTTGAGGTAGTAGGCGTAATCCACGTTCGGGTGCTGCGGATGCAAACGAATGAAACGCTCGGCGGCAGACTTTGCAGCTTCCGGCTCGGCGTTTTTATAGTTGGCGTAGATCAGCTCCAGCTGTGCCTGATCGGCGTAGCGACCGAACGGATAACGCGACTCCAGAGCCTTCAGCTTGGCTGTGGCACTGGTGTAGCTGTTGTTGTCCAGGTCAGTCTGAGCCTGCTGATACAGCTCGGCTTCGCTGAGGTTTTCGTCTACGACTTCCTTCGATGAGCAAGCAGCGGTCAATGCGAGGATGGCGATCAGCAGCAGGTGTTTCACTTGCATGGCGGCTTGCGTCCCTATGACGGCCGCTGTCTTGGGCGGGGCCGTCCTGTTATGATGAGCGCCCCGTTGAAAAGCCTCGGGGCAAAAGACGCCGTATTTAACCACAAGCGCGCAGCCGAAACCAAAGGCTGTGCCGACGCCCAGTCAGAGCATGTCCGATAAAATTGAACTTCGCGCAGAGGTGCCGTCCGATTTGGGCGGCCAACGCCTCGATCAAGTCGCCGCCCAACTCTTCGCTGAGCACTCACGCTCGCGCCTTTCCGCCTGGATCAAAGAAGGTCGCCTGACTGTGGACGGGGCGGTCATCCGCCCTCGCGACATCGTGCACGGCGGTGCCATCCTTGAACTGACTGCCGAGCAGGAAGCCCAGGGCGAGTGGATCGCCCAGGACATCGAGCTCGACATCGTCTATGAAGACGACGACATCCTGGTGATCAACAAGCCTGCGGGCCTGGTGGTGCACCCGGCTGCCGGTCACGCCGATGGCACCTTGCTCAACGCCTTGCTGCACCACGTGCCGGACATCATCAATGTCCCGCGCGCCGGTATCGTGCATCGTCTGGACAAGGACACCACCGGTTTGATGGTGGTGGCCAAGACCATTCAGGCACAGACAAAGCTTGTTACTCAATTGCAGAGTCGCAGCGTCAGCCGGATCTATGAGTGCATCGTGATTGGTGTCGTGACTGCCGGTGGCAAGATCAACGCCCCGATCGGTCGCCACGGTCAGCAGCGTCAGCGCATGGCGGTGATGGAAGGCGGCAAGCCTGCCGTCAGCCACTATCGCGTGCTGGAGCGTTTCCGTTCCCACACTCATGTGCGGGTGAAGCTGGAAACCGGTCGCACTCACCAGATCCGTGTGCACATGTCGCACATCAACTTCCCGTTGGTCGGCGACCCGGCGTACGGCGGTCGTTTCCGCATTCCGCCGGCGGCGAACCCGACGATGGTTGAATCGCTCAAGCATTTCCCGCGTCAGGCCCTGCATGCGCGTTTCCTTGAGCTGGATCATCCGACGACCGGTCAGCGCATGAGCTGGGAATCGCCGCTGCCAGAAGATTTCGTCTGGCTGCTGACCCTGCTCAAGCAGGATCGCGAGGCATTCATCGGATGAACTGGCTGACGCCGGACTGGCCCGCGCCGGCCAGCGTCAAAGCCTGCGTCACCACCCGCGAGGGCGGTGTCAGCGAGGCGCCGTTCGACAGCCTCAACCTGGGCGATCATGTCGATGATCGTCCTGAGGCTGTTGCCGAGAATCGTCGGCGCCTGACCGAGCTCTTCTCTATAGAGCCTGCCTGGTTGCAGCAAGTGCACGGCATTGCCGTGGCTCATGCTGATCCGGGCATTGTCGCGACCGCTGATGCCAGCTGGACAGCAACGCCCGGTATTGCCTGTGCGGCAATGACGGCGGATTGCTTGCCAGCATTGTTCTGCGATCGTGCCGGCACCCGTGTGGCGGCGGCTCATGCCGGTTGGCGCGGTCTGGCGGCTGGCGTGCTCGAGGCAACTCTCGACAGCCTCGATGTTCCGGCTGCAGAGGTGCTGGTCTGGCTGGGACCTGCTATTGGCCCGCAAGCCTTTGAAGTCGGCCAGGAAGTGCGGGAAGTCTTCATCAATCAATTGCCTGAAGCAGCCGAAGCTTTTGTGCCGAGCAACAATGCCGGCAAGTTCATGGCGGACATCTATATGCTGGCGCGCCTGCGTCTGGCTGAACGTGGTGTCACAGCGGTTTACGGCGGCGGTTTCTGCACCGTGACCGATCCGCGCTTCTTCTCTTATCGCCGTGCCTCGCGCACCGGTCGCTTTGCCTCCCTGGTTTGGCTCACCCGCTAAACTGTCTGATCTGCATCAACCCTCTGACGCTTGAATCTTGCAGAATCGACCGCATCTATAGCGGTATCTGGCAGGTTTCTTTATTCAGGATGGTTTTTAGGTCCGGCCTGCTCAAAAGGAAGGTGACTTATGCGAATAGACCGTTTAACCAGCAAATTACAGTTGGCCTTGTCCGACGCCCAGTCGTTGGCAGTCGGCCACGATCATCCGGCCATCGAGCCGGCGCACTTGATGCAAGCCATGCTTGAACAGCAGGGTGGTTCGATCAAGCCTCTGCTGATGCAGGTGGGCTTCGATGTCAACAGCTTGCGCAAAGAGCTGACCAAAGAGCTCGACCAATTACCGAAAATCCAGAACCCGACCGGCGACGTCAACATGTCGCAGGATCTGGCGCGTCTGCTCAATCAGGCTGACCGTCTGGCCCAACAGAAGGGCGATCAGTTCATCTCCAGTGAACTGGTGCTGCTCGCTGCGATGGACGAGAACAGCAAACTCGGCAAGTTGCTGCTCGGCCAGGGCGTGAGCAAAAAGGCCCTGGAAAACGCGATCAACAACCTGCGCGGTGGCGAAGCGGTAAATGACGCCAACCACGAAGAGTCGCGCCAGGCTTTGGATAAATACACCGTCGACCTGACCAAGCGCGCCGAAGACGGCAAACTCGATCCGGTGATCGGTCGTGATGACGAAATTCGCCGCACCATTCAGGTTCTGCAACGCCGCACCAAAAACAACCCGGTGCTGATCGGCGAGCCTGGCGTGGGTAAAACTGCGATTGCCGAAGGTCTGGCCCAGCGCATCATCAACGGCGAAGTGCCGGACGGCCTCAAAGGCAAGCGTCTGCTCTCGCTGGACATGGGTGCGCTGATTGCCGGTGCCAAGTATCGCGGTGAGTTCGAAGAGCGCCTGAAATCGCTGCTCAACGAGCTGTCGAAGCAGGAAGGGCAGATCATTCTGTTCATCGACGAACTGCACACCATGGTCGGCGCCGGTAAGGGCGAAGGCTCGATGGACGCTGGCAACATGCTCAAGCCGGCACTGGCGCGCGGCGAGTTGCACTGCGTTGGCGCGACCACGCTCAACGAGTACCGCCAATATATAGAGAAGGACGCGGCCCTCGAACGACGCTTCCAGAAAGTCCTGGTGGATGAGCCGAGCGAAGAAGACACCATCGCCATCCTGCGTGGCCTTAAAGAGCGTTACGAAGTTCACCACAAGGTGGCGATCACCGACGGCGCGATCATTGCCGCGGCCAAGCTCAGCCATCGCTACATCACCGATCGGCAATTGCCGGACAAGGCCATCGACCTGATCGACGAGGCCGCCAGCCGCATCCGCATGGAAATCGACTCCAAGCCGGAAGTGCTGGATCGTCTGGAACGTCGCCTGATTCAGTTGAAGGTGGAATCCCAGGCGCTGAAGAAAGAAAGCGACGAAGCGGCGATGAAACGTCTGGAGAAACTCCAGGAAGAAATCGTCCGTCTCGAACGTGAGTATTCCGATCTGGAAGAAATCTGGAACTCGGAAAAAGCCGAGGTGCAGGGTTCTGCACAGATTCAGCAGAAGATCGAACAATCGCGTCAGGAACTGGAAGCCGCGCGCCGCAAAGGCGACCTGAACCGCATGGCCGAGTTGCAGTACGGGGTGATCCCGGATCTGGAACGCAGCCTGCAAATGGTCGACCAGCACGGCAAGAGCGAAAACCAGTTGCTGCGCAGCAAGGTGACTGAGGAAGAGATCGCTGAAGTCGTGTCGAAGTGGACCGGCATTCCGGTGTCGAAAATGCTCGAAGGCGAGCGCGACAAACTGATGAAGATGGAAAGCCTGTTGCACAAACGGGTGATCGGTCAGGAAGAGGCAGTGGTCGCGGTGGCCAACGCAGTACGGCGTTCGCGTGCAGGGTTGTCCGATCCGAATCGTCCGAGCGGTTCGTTCATGTTCCTCGGCCCGACCGGTGTCGGTAAAACCGAGCTGTGCAAGGCGCTGGCCGAATTCCTCTTTGATACGGAAGAGGCGATGGTGCGGATCGACATGTCCGAGTTCATGGAGAAACATTCCGTGGCGCGGCTGATCGGTGCGCCACCGGGATACGTCGGCTACGAAGAGGGCGGTTACCTGACCGAGGCTGTGCGTCGCAAGCCTTACTCGGTGATCCTGCTGGACGAAGTCGAGAAGGCGCACCCGGATGTGTTCAACATCTTGCTGCAAGTGCTTGAGGATGGTCGCCTGACCGACAGCCATGGCCGTACGGTGGATTTCCGCAACACCGTGATCGTCATGACTTCGAACCTGGGGTCGGTACAGATCCAGGAACTGGTCGGTGATCGTGAGGCGCAGCGCGCAGCGGTGATGGATGCACTGACGTCGCACTTCCGTCCGGAGTTCATCAACCGGGTCGACGAAGTGGTGATCTTCGAGCCTTTGGCGCGGGATCAGATCGCGGGCATTACCGAGATTCAGTTGGGCCGTCTGCGCAGCCGTCTGGCCGAGCGCGAGTTGAAGCTGGAACTCAGCCCCGAAGCGATGGACAAGCTGATCGCCGTTGGCTACGACCCGGTGTATGGCGCACGTCCTTTGAAACGGGCAATTCAGCGCTGGATCGAAAACCCGCTGGCGCAGTTGATCCTTTCGGGTCATTTCATGCCGGGCGACACGGCAACCGGCAAGGTCGAGAACGACGAAATCGTTTTCAACTAAGTCCAAACGCCAATGAAAATTGGCAGGCCCCACATTGTGGGGCCTTTTTTTTCGTTAGGCTGTTGAACTCAAAGGAAAAGGCTTGTAAAGTGCGCCCCGCAGTCAGTCGCCAAGACGGTTTCAACTCACTGAGCTGAAATCTGAAATAAGTTGCAAATCATTAACTTGAAAGCAATTTAGGGGGTTGACAGAGGTGTTCTAGGTTGTAGAATAGCGCGCCTCAGACACACGAACGCAGCGATGCGAACGAGTGACTGGAAGCAACAAGTTTCACTGTTGTAAATTGAAATATGTAGTTCCGTGATAGCTCAGTCGGTAGAGCAAATGACTGTTAATCATTGGGTCCCAGGTTCGAGTCCTGGTCACGGAGCCAATTTCAAACCGGGGTATAGCGCAGTCCGGTAGCGCGCCTGCTTTGGGAGCAGGATGTCAGGAGTTCGAATCCCCTTACCCCGACCATTTTTGGGTCGTTAGCTCAGTTGGTAGAGCAGTTGGCTTTTAACCAATTGGTCGTAGGTTCGAATCCCACACGACCCACCATTTTTGAAACCAGTTAACGCTGGGATCGAATCTTAAGATCAGAGGCCAAAAGCGCTGATCGAAGAAGGCGATCTTTGAAAGGTCGCCTTTTTTTTACCGGGGTATAGCGCAGTCCGGTAGCGCGCCTGCTTTGGGAGCAGGATGTCAGGAGTTCGAATCCCCTTACCCCGACCATATTAAAAATCCTCGTATCGAAAGATACGGGGATTTTTTTTGTCCGACAAAAACTCATTTCCCCTTCAAGTCATCATACAACCTGCCGATAGCCCGCTAACACGAGGGGACTGCCATGGCTTCGCCCCTTGAATCTGGCCAATACAAGAATAAGGGCGTTCGTCATGTTGCTTCGTCAGTTGAATATTGCTCCCCGGGCGGCCCTGGGGTTCGCCCTGATCGCGGTGTTGGTGGCCTTGCTCGGCGTGTTTGCGCTGGGGCAGATGTCGAGTATTCGCGACAGTGAGGTCGCGGTAGAAAACCAGTGGCTGCCGAGCATTCGTGGCGGCGACGAGATTCGCGAGATCATGTTGCGCATCCGCACCATTTCGCTGCGCATGGCGCTGGATCAGGATCCGGCCAACATTGCGACTTACCGCAGCCAGATGGACACCCGCGACAAGGAGCTGAGCGAGAAAATCGCCGCCTACGACAAACTGGTCAACACCCCGGAAGGTCAGCAGCTATACGACCAGTTCAAGAAAACCTTCGCCGCCTATCGCAGTGGTATTGCTCAATCCTTTGCCCTCGCGGAGCAAGGCAAGCGTGATGAGCTGACCAGGTTGCTGCTGGTCGACATGAAAACCGTGGTCGATGGCTCCGGCAAGCAACTCAACGACCTGGCGGACCTGTTCGCCAAACAGGTCGCTGCCGAAAGCCAGAAGTCCGCTGCGCACTACGAAAACTCGCGCACGATCGTCAGCTTGTTCATTGCCTTGGCCGCACTGGCCACCGTGGCACTGGCGATGATGCTCACCCGCAGCATCGTTCGCCCGCTGAGCAGTGCAGTGAGCGCCGCAGAAAGTGTGGCGCAGGGTGATCTGACCCGGCCAATCGAAACCCATGGCAACGATGAAGTCAGCCGTTTGCTCAAAGCCCTGGCGACCATGCAGCAGAACCTGCGTGAGACGCTACAAGGCATCAGTGGTTCGGCCACGCAACTGGCGACCGCCGCCGATGAACTTAACGCGGTAACGCTCGACAGCACGCAGGGGCTGCAACAGCAGAACAATGAAATTGAACAAGCCGCGACGGCCGTCAACCAGATGACAGCAGCGGTGGAAGAGGTCGCACGCAATGCGGTGTCGACGTCTGACGCAACCCGTCAGTCCAGCGAGTCGGCGCATCTGGGTCAAGTGCGCGTCAGTGAGACCGCCACGGCCATCAATGCCCTGGCCAGCGATGTGCAACAGACCGGTGAGTTGGTGCAATCACTGGCTAACCAATCGCAGGACATCGGCAAAGTACTCGACGTGATCCGAGCGATCGCCGAGCAGACCAATCTGTTGGCGCTCAACGCGGCGATCGAAGCAGCGCGCGCCGGCGAGAGCGGCCGAGGTTTCGCCGTAGTGGCCGATGAAGTGCGGGCGCTGGCCTATCGCACGCAACAATCGACGCAGGAGATCGAGCAGATGGTCCAGGGCATGCGCAGCGGTTCGAGCCTGGCGCTGGACTCGATGCAGGCGAGCACGGCGCGGGCGACCACCACGCTGGCGCTGGCTGAGCGCGCCGGTGAGGCACTGCAAACCATTACCGCTTCGGTGCACGAGATCCATGAGCGCAATCTGGTCATTGCCAGCGCTGCGGAAGAACAAGCGCAAGTCGCGCGGGAAGTGGATCGCAATCTGGTGAATATTCGTGATTTGTCGGTACGCTCCGCCGCCGGTGCCGACCAGACCAGTGCCTCCAGTCATGAGTTGTCGCAACTGGCCAACGCCTTGCAGGGCATGGTGCGGCGCTTCCAGTTATAAACGGGCAGACGTGAAAAAGCCGCGTTTCTGCGTAGAGAAGCGCGGCTTGGTTTTTTCTGCTGATCAGGCGCCGTCTTGGTCTTTCAGGTGTTCAAACAGGCCTTTCGGCATCTTCTTGCCGTTGGCTTCAAAGTTGGCCTTCACGTTGTTGTAGGCCTCTTGCTCGTCGATGAAGCCGTCATGGTTGGTGTCGATCTTGTCGAAATCGGACTTCGGCGCGACTTTGAGGAATTCGGCACGGGAGACCTTGCCGTCACCGTCGCTGTCCGTCTTGGCCATCGACGCGTCGCCACATTTACCTTCGCCGCATTTGCCTTCAGGGGCTTTCACCGAGGTTTCTGCCGAAGCGACCATGTAACCCTGGGTCAAGGGCTGCGCGGCGAATACCGAGCCTGACAACATCAGGCCGCCAGCCAGAACCGCGCCGACCAGGCCAAGGGAGTTTTTAGCGAGAGTTGAAGTACGGGACATTTACATTCTCCTGGGCTGCGCTGCGCAACCACACGTTAAGGATACTTGCCTGAGCAGGTGTTGCTCGGGTGTGGCCATTAAGCGGTGGCGGTGTATCGCGTCTGTGTCGTGCAGCGGGGGAGTTTGTAAGCGAAGGTCGGAAATGTGGGGCGGGGATACAGTAAGAAACAGATCTTTCGATCAACACAAAACATTGTGGGAGCGAGCTTGCTCGCGAAAGCGTTCTGTCAGTCAATGTTGCTGCGACTGATCAAAAGCTTTCGCGAGCAAGCTCGCTCCCACAGGTTTTAGTGCAGTTTCAGGCGCGGTTCAGTGCCACGGCCAATCTTGCTGCCGAGCATCAACATCGCCGTGCGGAACGGCCCGTACAACGCCATCTGGTGCATGCGATACAGCGACACGTAAAACATCCGCGCCAGCCAGCCTTCGAGCATCACGCTACCCGTCAGGTTGCCCATCAAGTTACCCACCGCCGAAAAGCGCGACAGCGAGATCAGCGAGCCGTAATCGGTGTACTTGTACTCCGGGAGGGTCTTGCCTTCGATGCGCAATTTCAGCGACTTGGCCAGCAGCGATGCCTGTTGGTGCGCGGCTTGCGCACGCGGCGGCACGTTACGATCGGTGCCCGGTTGCGGGCACGCGGCGCAGTCACCGAAAGCGAAGATGTTCTCGTCGCGGGTGGTTTGCAGCGTCGGCAATACCTGCAGTTGATTGATGCGGTTGGTTTCCAGACCGTCGATGTCCTTGAGGAACCCCGGCGCGCGAATGCCCGCTGCCCAGACTTTCAGGCTGGCCTTGATCTCGTTGCCGTCGGCGGTGATCAGGCTGTCGACGGTCACTTCGCTGACCGAGGCATTGGTCATCACATTCACCCCGAGTTTTTCCAGGGTCTTGTGCACCGGCCCGCTGATGCGCTCCGGCAGGGCGGGCAACACCCGTGGACCAGCTTCGATCAGGGTGATGTGCATGTTTTCCGGTTTGATCCGGTCCAGGCCATAAGCCGCCAGTTCATGGGCAGCGTTGTGCAGTTCTGCCGCCAGTTCAACGCCCGTCGCGCCGGCACCGACGATCGCCACGCTGATCTGCTCGACCACATCGGTTTGCCCGGCGTGAGCACGCAGATAGTGGTTGAGCAGTTGCTGGTGGAAGCGCTCTGCCTGTTTGCGGGTGTCGAGGAACAGGCAGTGTTGCGCCGCGCCCTGGGTGCCGAAATCGTTGGTGGTGCTGCCGACACTGATCACCAGTGAGTCGTACTGCACTTCACGCGCCGGTACCAGTTCGACGCCGTTTTCGTCGTAAGTCGCGGCCAGCTGGATTTTTTTCTGTGCGCGATCGAGCCCGCTCATGCGCCCCAGCTGGAACTCGAAGTGGTTCCATTTCGCCTGGGCAACATAGTTGAGTTCGTCTTCGGAAGAGTTCAGCGATCCGGCGGCCACTTCGTGCAGCAAGGGCTTCCAGATGTGCGTCAGGTTGGCGTCGACCAGCATCACACTGGCCGTGCCGCGCTTGCCCAGGGTCTTACCCAGGCGGGTAGCCAACTCCAGACCGCCGGCGCCGCCGCCGACAATAACAATACGATGGGACATGGGGATAACTCGCAAGGTTTTTAAAGGAAATCTTTGTCGTCATTACCCAAGCGAGCGCCAGGCAGCTCATAGCGTCAGGTAACTGATAAATCGGCTCAACAGGCCCAGACCAATGGTCACTGCCAGCACCAGCACGAGGAGCATCCACGGCCGGAAAGGCCGGCGCTCGACTCGGTGTTGGGACAGTTGCAGGTACTCTTCGACATGTTTCTGGTCTTCGGGGTTCAGGCGGCTGGTCATATTTGCCTCGTCAGGTAGACGTTGCTGAATGGGCAGAAGCTACAGCGGTTTTTATCCGGGGTTGAACGCAGCATAGCCGCTGTCCGGAACCGGTTCGACGCTCACCCGGTCTTCGAGGCGAATGATCCCGCTTTGTAACACCCGCGCGGTAATTCCGCCATGGCCGCGCACCGCTTGAAAGGTGCCCGGGCCGAGGTTGTTCTGCAGGCGTGCGCAGGGCTGACACCAGCCCGTGGTTTCGAATATTGCCTGACCGATGCGAAAGCGCCGACCTTTCAGACTGAACAAATTGATACCGCTGATAACCAGATTGCGCCGCAGATCTTCAGGCCTGACCGGTTGATCGTCCGGGCGCCCCATCAACGCGTTGATCACCGCTAAATGCTCCCACTGAATCAGTGTCACCTGCCGTGCATTACGCACTCCGGGACGGGCGTGGTCCCCCGTCAGTCCGGCTTCAAGTCGTGCCTCTACGGCATCCAGTTCGATCATCGGCCCACGGGACTCGGGGCGCACGCCAATCCAGCGCACGCATCCGGTCTGCGGTACATCGGCGATCAATTGCTGAAGTGGTGTCACAGGCTGATTCCCACATCAAAAACGATGCTGCGACCGAGGTTGCTGCGCAGAAAATCCGGCGCGTCCGGGTGGGCGAACAGCACGCGGGCGAAGGTCGGGCCGACCAGCGACAGCGAGCGCCAGCCCTGACGCAGATATTCGGTAGGCGGTGGAAAATGGCTGTTCAAATCCAGTACTTCTCGTTTGAGGCTGGCGAAGGCGATGATGTCCAGTTCGCCCAAATCCATGCCGCGCTCTTTGTAGTTGTGCGCTTTCTTGCGCAGGGTTGGTGCCAGTCGCAGCAGGAATTCATTGGCCGGGATGCGTTTGGGTTTGGCTTCGCGACGCACCAGTTGGCTCAGGGAGAAAGCGCTGCGTCGTCGCTGTAATTCATCGCGCCATTCGTCGTTGAGCCGGCGCCCCTCATCGAGCACGAAGAACACCTCGAAATTGGCATCGCGAAACAGTACGTCCGGCGGTTCGCCGGCCGGCGCGAATTCGTCGGCGCGGTAGGGAATGTTCAGGCCTTGCAGCAGGCGCTGGCAAACCCAACGCTCACGCTCCCATTTGCGGGCATTGGACAGAAAGGCGTTGGCCTGCTCGGCCGCGATGGTCAGCAGGCGTAAATAATCTGAGTCATCCATAAGCCCAAGCTTAGCGTTCAAATGCGACAAGCTGAAAGCGTTCCGCGGCAAAGTGCATCAGTGGGCAGTGGAGAAGGGCGGTGTAGACTCATGGAAATCGATTATTTGCGCCAAACCGTGAGGACTCATCGTGAAATTTCGCTGGCTGCTGCTGTTTGCTGTTTTTCCGCTGTGTGCCCATGCACTCGAAACCGGTGAGCGTCTGGCTCCCTGGACGTTGCTCGATCAGTACGAGCAACCCTTCACCCTCGACAACAGCACCACCACGCTGCTGGTGGCACGCGATATGGACGGCGCCAAACTGATCAAGGAAGCGTTGAAGGACCAACCCAAGGGCTATCTGGAGGCCCGTCACGCGGTGTTCGTTGCCGACATCCAGCGCATGCCGGCGCTGATTGCCAAAATGTTTGCCGTACCGGCCATGCGCGACTACCACTATCGGGTCATGCTGGATCGAGAAGGCCGGGTTGCGTCGCGCTATCCCGGCGCGGAAGGCCAGGTGTTGTGGTTGCAACTCAAGGACGGTCGATTGCTCTCGCAACGTGAGTACGCCAACGCGGGTGACCTGCGCGAGGCACTGGAGAAGGCGCGCCCATGATCGGCGTCGAGGTGCTGGCAAATGAAAGCCTGCTGCTGGGCTGGCTGATTTATCTGCCGGTGCTGCTCTGGGCAATCGTGCGTGCACCATGGGTCGAGTTGTTCAGCGACAGCCGGCGTCAGCATCTGCTGTTCGGCACCGTGTTTGCGTTGTTTCTGTTGTGGTTGATGCGCAGGGATTTCGACACGGGCGTGTCGTATCACTTCCTCGGCATGACGGCGGTAACCCTGTTGCTGGACTGGCCGCTGGCGATCGTTGGCGGACTGGTGGCGCAAATCGGCCTGGTGCTGCTCGGACGTCAGGATCTTGCGGCGATGGGGGTCAATGGCGCCTTGTTCATTTTGCTGCCGGTGCTGGTCACCGAGTGCGTGGCAATCCTTGTCGAGCGTGCTCAACCGCGCAATCCGTTCGTGTACATCTTCTGTAGCGGATTTTTTGCCGCCGCGCTGTCGGCCCTGTTGTGCCTGATCCTCAGTCTGACACTGCTGTGGTACGACGGCCTCTTCGCCATGCCGGAATGGCTGGAGGATTTCATCGGTTATCTGTGGCTGCTGATATTCCCCGAGGCGTTCATCAACGGCATGATCGTCAGTGCGCTGGTGGTATTCAGCCCGGAATGGCTGGAGACCTTCAACCGCACGCGCTACCTTTCGGCGCCCTGGAAGGACGACGATCCGAAGTCTTGATCCACATCAAACCCGCCACGCGCGGGAAATTTCATGCTCGCGCAAATCTCTTCAGGAGCAGCGGCATGAGCGTTTACGAGTGGGCAAGGCAGGAAACCCGGCAGAGTCTGGACATGGCGCAGGAGGTAGGCTTTGATCCGGGCTTGAGTTTGCGCGCCTTGCTCAGTGCGGTGGTGCAGCAGAGCAAGGCCGTGCGCAACGCCGAAGACCTGGCTGACGAGTTGCGTTTTCTCGCAGAAAACCTCGACGACGATCAGGACTACGGCTTTATGCGGCCCTGACCGGATCAGTGACGCGGATCGAAGTCGCCGGAAAACAGTTCGTCTTCTGCGTCCGGTGCGACCGGAATCTTGTGTTCTTCCGACGCCCAGGCGCCGAGGTCGATCAGCTTGCAACGATCGGAGCAGAACGGACGGAATTTGTTCTCGGGAGTGAATTCCACGGGGGCGCCACAGGTTGGGCATTCTACGGTGGGGATCTGGCTCATGCTTGGCCTCCGGATAAAGTCAGGTAAAAGTGATGCAGGCGCTCGACCTCGCTGTGCAGCCAGGCAAGGTCGCGGTCATTGACCACCACGTCGTCGGCACGGCTCACACGGTCTTCGCGGCTCGATTGAGCCTTGAGGATCGCCTGAACCTGCTGCTCGCTGGTCTGGTCACGCTGCAAGGTGCGTTCGATCTGCAGTTGCTGCGGGGCGTCGATGACCAGGATGCGCTGGGTCATCGTGTATTGCCCGGATTCGATCAGCAGCGGTGAAACCAGAATCGCATAAGGCGATTTTGCCAGCGCCAGATGGTGCGCGATCTCCTCGGCGATCAACGGATGCAGCAACGCTTCGAGCCAGCGTCGTTGCTCCGGTAGTTCAAAGATCAGTTTGCGCAGCGCGGCGCGGTCCAGCGTGCCATCGGCTTGCAGTACGCTGGGGCCGAAATGCTCGGCAATCCTTGCCAGCGCCGGGCGACCCGGTTCGACTACCCAGCGGGCAGCGTGATCGGCATCCACGACGTGGATACCCAGATCAATGAAGTGCTGAGCCGCTGCGCTTTTGCCGCTGCCGATGCCGCCGGTGAGGCCGAGAATCCAGGGTTTTTCCACAGGGGTATTCATTTCAAACCGACAAACTGCCAATAGAAGTCGGTTATTTGACCACCCCAGAGCAAGGCAATCCAGCCGGCAATTGCCAGATAGGGGCCGAAGGGGATCGGCGTCGAGGTTTTCTGCTCGCGCAGACGCAGCAGAATTACCCCGATGATGGCGCCAACCAGCGACGACAACAGGATCGTCAGCGGCAAAATCTGCCAGCCGCCCCACGCGCCGAGCAGCGCCAACAGCTTGAAATCACCGTGGCCGATGCCGTCCTTGCCCGTCAGCAGTTTGAACAGCCAGAACACCGACCACAGCGCCAGGTAACCGGCGACCGCGCCCCACAGTGCATCGTGCAAGGGTACGAACAGGCCGAAACTGTTGACGATCAACCCTAGCCACAGCAGCGGCAGCACCAGCACATCGGGCAGCAGCTGATGCGCGGTGTCGATCAGGCTCATCGCCAGCAAGCCCCAGGTGAGGACGATCAGCAGGCACGCCGGCCAGCCAAACCCCACATGCCAGGCGACATATGCCGAGAGCAGGCCGCAGGCCAGTTCGGTCAGTGGATAACGTTTGCTGATGGGTGCAGTGCACGCCGAGCAGCGCCCACGCAGCCACAGGTAACTCAACAGAGGAATGTTTTCCCACGCGCGGATCCGGTGCGCGCAGTGCGGGCATTCGGAGTGCGGCAGCATCAGATTGTAGGTGTGCAGTGGCGCTTCTACGGGCAAGCCGAGCACATCACGGGCCTGTTGGCGCCAGTCGCGCTCGAGCATTTTCGGCAGGCGCCAGACCAGTACATTGAGGAAGCTGCCGACCACCAGGCCGAGCAGCAATGCGGTGCCGACAAAGGCCAGCGGATACAGGGCGAACAGTTCGTCGATAGGCATGTCAGATCGCTGAGCCGAGTTGGAAGATCGGCAGGTACATGGCCACCACCAGTCCACCGACGATAACGCCCAGCACCACCATGATGAACGGCTCCATCAGGCTGGTGAGGTTATCGACCATGTTATCCACTTCTTCCTCGTAAAAGCCGGCAACCTTGTCGAGCATTTCATCGAGTGCGCCGGACTCTTCGCCGATCGCAGTCATCTGCACGGCCATGTTCGGAAATACGCCGGTGCTGCGCATCGAAAAATTCAACTGCATACCGGTCGAGACATCCTGACGAATCCGCAGCACGGCGCGTTTGAACACCACATTGCCGGTGGCCCCCGCCACCGAGTCGAGCGCCTCCACCAGTGGCACACCGGCGGCGAACGTGGTCGACAGGGTACGGGCGAAACGGGCCACGGCGGACTTGTACATCAATGTGCCCACCAGCGGCAGTTTCAACAGCCAGGTGTCTTTACGATCGCGCAAGGCCTGGGATGTTTTCAGTGCATGGCGGATGCCGAAAATCGCCGCGACCAGCGCACCGAGAATCGCCCACCACCATTGCTGCATGAACTCCGAAAGGCTGATCACCATCAACGTGAACGCCGGCAGTTCGGCGCCGAAGCCGGAAAACACCGACTGAAATTGCGGCACCACTTTCACCAGCAGAATCCCGGTCACTACGGCCGCCACCAGCACCACTGCGCTCGGATAGGTCATGGCTTTTTTGATCTTGGCCTTGAGCCGTTCGCTTTTTTCCTTATAGGTCGCGACCCGCTCCAGCAACGTATCGAGGGCGCCAGATTGCTCGCCGGCATCGACCAGATTGCAGTACAACTCGTCGAAATATTGCGGCTTCTTGCGCAGGGCCGTGGCGAAGCTGTTACCCGCCGCGACCTCCTGTTTGACCTCGTCGACCAGTTTGCGCATGGCCGGGTTTTCGAAGCCCTCGCCAATGATGTCGAACGACTGCAGCAGCGGCACGCCGGCCTTCATCATCGTCGCCATCTGCCGGGTGAACAGGGCAATGTCCTGGGCTTTGATACGTTTGCCAAAGCTCAACAGTGATGCGGATTTTTTGCGCACCTTGCCCGGGCTGATCCCTTGTTTGCGCAACTGAGCCTTGATCAATGCCGGATTTTGCCCGCTCAACTCGCCGGTGACTTTGCTGCCTTTTCTGTCCGTACCTTCCCAGGCATAGACGCTGATTTTCACTGCCTTGACCGCCATGTTCAGTCCTTGGTGACCCGGTTGATTTCTTCAAGGCTGGTGATGCCTTGCATGGCTTTGTGCAGCCCGGCGGTGCGCAGGTCGTCGAAACCGTCGCGGCGCATTTGAATGTCGATTTCCAGAGAATTGCCTTCGGCCATGATCAATCGTTGCAGTTCTGCGGTGTTTTTCACCACTTCATAAATCCCCACGCGTCCCTTGTAGCCGCCGTTGCAGTGATCGCAACCGACCGGCTCGTAGATCGTGAAATGGCCGATGCGTTCCTCGGGGAAACCTTCCTTGATCAGGGTTTCACGCGGGATCTCGATGGGCTTCTTGCAGTGGCTGCACAATTTGCGCGCCAGGCGTTGGGCGATGATCAGGCTGACCGAAGTGGCGATGTTGAAGCCGGGAATGCCCATGTTGTGCAGACGCGTCAGGGTTTCCGCGGCGCTGTTGGTGTGCAGGGTCGAAAGCACCAGGTGACCGGTCTGCGCAGCCTTGATCGCGATCTCGGCGGTTTCCAGATCGCGGATCTCGCCGACCATGATCACGTCCGGGTCCTGACGCAGAAACGAACGCAGCGCCTGAGCAAAATCCAGACCTTGCCTTGGATTGACGTTGACCTGATTGATGCCTTCCATGTTGATCTCCACCGGGTCTTCGGCAGTGGAAATATTGATGTCGACAGTGTTGAGAATATTCAGCCCGGTGTACAGCGACACGGTCTTGCCAGAACCGGTAGGCCCGGTGACCAGAATCATCCCCTGCGGCTGCTTCAGCGCGGCCAGGTACAACTCTTTCTGCGCCGGCTCATAGCCGAGTGCGTCGATACCGATCTGCGCACTGGAGGGGTCGAGGATCCGGATCACCACTTTCTCGCCCCACAGGGTCGGCAGGGTGTTGACCCGAAAATCGATCGACTTGCTTTTTGACAGGCGCATCTTGATTCGCCCGTCCTGCGGTTTGCGCCGTTCCGAGATATCGAGGCTGGCCATGACTTTCAGGCGTGCGGCGATGCGTCCAGCCAGTTGAATCGGCGGCTTGGCCACTTCACGCAGGATGCCGTCGGTGCGCACCCGCACCCGGTAGTTTTTCTCATAAGGTTCGAAGTGCAAGTCGGAAGAACCGCTCTTGATCGCATCGAGCAGCATCTTGTGCACGAAGCGCACCACCGGCGCATCGTCGGCGTCGAGTCCGCCGATAGCGTCTTGCTTGTTGTCGTCGATGGACTCGACATCGACCCCGTCGAGATCGACATCGGCCATGTCCTCCAGACCACTGGCGTGGGTGTCAAAGAACTTTTCGATGGCGTCGCTGAGCTTGTCGTCCTCGACCAGAATGGCTTCGGTGCTCAGGCCGGTGCTGAACTGAATGTCGTTGATCGCTTGATGATTGCTCGGGTCGGAAATCCCCACGAACAGTTTGTTGCCGCGCCGCCACAAAGGCAGGGCGTGGTGCTGGCGCACGAGTTTTTCGCTGACCAGTCCCTTGGGCTGGGTTTCCTTGTCCAGGCAATTGAGATCAAGAAACGCCATGCCGAAATGTTCGGAAGCGATCTCGGCGACCTGTGAGCTTTTCACCAGTTTGTTCTGCACCAGATAGCTGACCAGCGACAGGCGATTGCGCTGGGCCTGTTGCCAGGCCTGCTGGGCAGTTTTTTCCGTGAGCAGTTCGGCCTGGACCAATTGCTTGGCCAGACCGCTCAGAGCGATGTCATTCATGGGGATTCCGCACGCTTGCAGTTCATGACTTATAGCCTAGTCAAGTGACAGCGCCAAACACGGTGGGTGCAGGTGACAAAAAGTGTCAGATAGTGCGGTTGCAGGTTGTAGGAAATGGCGTTGTACACGCTTTGCGCCCAATGGGCGGGGGCTGGAGGCATTGGCATGGCCTATGCTGCGTCCCTTGCAGATCATGAGATTTCGACTCATGCATGGAGCGTGTCTATGAAAAAACAACAAGGTTTTACTCTGATCGAGCTGCTGATCGTGGTGGCGATCATCGGGATTCTGGCGACCATCGCCTTGCCGCAATATTCCAAATATCAGGCGCGGTCGAAGGTGACGGCGGGGCTGGCGGAGATCAGTGCGATGAAAGTGCCGTTCGAGGACACCATCAACCAAGGTACCGCTCCGGATATAGCCGCTGTGAACGGCGGTACAACCACCACCTCCAACTGTACGGTGGCGGTTACAGGTACAGCGGCGACGGGGGCGGGCAGCATCAGCTGCACACTGCTAAACGCTCCGGGACCGGTACTGGGCAAAACTGTCACCCTCACTCGTTCGGGCGCTGCTACCGGTAATACCTCTGGCACTTGGACCTGTGCCACTACTGTTAACCCGGATTATTCGCCAAAAGGCTGTACCGCCAGCGGTACGTGATGGCTCGCTTGTGACGACTGAATGCCCTGCCACGCAGGGCATTTTTCTTTACTCGGTGAAAATAAAAGTCTCAATAATTTCAGCGTCTTAGGAACTTTCCAAAAAACCGCAACTTGCATGTGAATATTTCCCGAGTCATGCATTTTGCATGAATCCGAAATTTTCCATTATCTGTAAGTTATTGATTTATATCGTTTTTATGTCTTTCAAAAAGTTGGCACAGCGTTCGCAACTACCTTGGTAACCCTGCTGACAAGACAACCAGCAGACTTTCCAGAAAAACAGGAGTTACTCGTATGAAGAAGTTCGCTATCACTGCCGCTGCTGCTACCGCGCTGACCCTGACCATGGCTTCCGGTGCATTTGCACAATCCACCCAGGCTACTCAGGCTCCAATGACTCTGGCCGCCGGTGAAATGACCAAGGCATCAGAAGCTACTTCCGATACCTGGATCACCACCAAAGTCAAAAGCGATCTGGTCACCGAAAAAGGCATTCCAGGTACCGACATCAAAGTAGAAACCAACAAAGGTGTGGTTTCCCTGTCGTCGACTGTTGCGGTAACTGATGCTCAGAAAGCGACCGCTGTCGCTATCACCAAGAAAATCAAAGGCGTCAAAGCGGTCTCCGCTGACGGCCTGAAAGCCGAGTAAGACATGACTTCTCGCCTGGACCGGGAGAAGGCGCGACAGACGGGCCGAGCAATACGTCTGCCGCAACTTTAGAGTTCATGCGAACGGTCACACGGAGGTGACCATTGCAGGCCCCGCCACTTGTGTCGGGGCCTGTTCTATTTCAGGGACGAAAGAATCGAAGGGCACCGCAAAACAACTGTGGGAGCGAGCTTGCTCGCGAAAGCGGTATGCCGGTCACAATGGATTTGACTGACCAGACGCCTTCGCGAGCAAGCTCGCTCCCACATGGGTAAGTGATTTGGATCAGTTACCGCGTTTGCTGTTGATCTGCCGCAGGCGGTTGCCTTCGAAGCGCAGGTATTGGTACATGCCGTTGCTCGGGCCGTAGGTCCATTCCTCGACCTGGAATTCCTCGCGACGATTGGCGCTGCGTTTGTAGCCCAACACATCGCGGCTGACCGGCTCACCGCACTTTTGCAGGACTTCGCTGGAGCGGTCGCCGAGACTGATCAATTGGCTGCCACAGCGCAGCGTGTCGGATGCCGCGGCGTGACCGGTCGCGAGCGTCATTGCGATCAGGGCCAGCCACGGTAATCTCATCATTCGGCATCCAGATGCATTTGCGTCACCACGCGGCCATCGCTTTCGGCTTCACCGAGATTGGCGTCGATGAAGTACACACGGTCGTCTGCCAATTGAGCTTTATCGACCAGATAATCCTTGATGCTGCTGGCACGGTCCTGACCCAACTGACGCAGCAGCACATCGCTGCCACTCCAGAACTGAATCACGCCTTCGCGCATCTTCGCCGTGCGTTCTTCCTTGCCCAGATCCTTCCATTCGGCCGGTGGCTGGGTTTTCAGACGAGTGCGGTAGATGCCTTCGAGCAGTGGGCCTTTCTCGCCCTCTGGCACTTGCAGTAAAGACGCCTGAGCCGGGACTTTATCGCCACGACGCTGGAGCATCTTGTAGTAGTTGTATTGGTATTCGCGTTCCAGACGCTGTTCGGCGAGCAACGGCCCGTCACTGCTTTTGGCGGCCGTGCCTTCGATTTCCAGGCGCAGCGCCGGACGCTCCTTCAGCGCCTGAGACAGTTTGACCAGCGCGGCTTCGGCATCCTTGCTCAAATCGCTGGAGCCTGGTGCGAACGACACGGTGCCAAGGTCTTCCGAGCCGCCGCCACTGATCAGCCCGCCGATCATCTTGAACGGTGCGGCAGCGGCTTTGACGATCAGGTTGCGCAGGGTCTGCCAGACAATCGGCATCACGCTGAACTGCGGATTGTTCAAGTCGCCGGTCACTGGCAACTCGATGGAGATCTTGCCGTCGACGTCCTTGAGCAAGGCAATCGCCAGTTTCAGCGGCAGGCTCACGGCATCCGGGCTGTCGACCTTCTCGCCGAGCTGCAATTGCTCGACCACCACTTTGTTTTCGGCTTTGAGCTGGCCCTTGGTGATCAGGTAATGCAGGTCGAGGTTAAGTCGCCCCTTGCGGATGCGGTAACCGGCAAATTTGCCGGAGTAGGGCGTCAACGTGGTCAGCTCGACGCGTTTGAAACTGGTGGCGATGTCGAGGCTGGCCATCGGGTCGAACGGATTGACCGCGCCCTTGATGGTTACGGGCGCATAACGGTCGACCTTGCCTTTGATGTCGACGCTGGCGGGTTTTGCCTGACGGCTGTCGATGGTGCCGATCTGGCCGTTGAGCTGTTGCACAGCGGTGGCAAAGTTCGGCGTCAGACTGAAGTCGGCGAAGTTGGCCGAACCGTCATTGATCGCGATGCCACCGATGTGAATGCCCAGCGGTTTGTCGTTGCTGGCCGGTTTCGCCGCTGCACTTTTTGCGCCGCTGTCGGCAGGCTGAGGGATCAGCAGATCATCGATGTTGGTGGTGCGGTCATCGTTGATCATGAACCGTACGTAGGGCTGGAACAGGTTGACCTTGTCAATCGACAGGCTGTCGCCGTGTTGATAGTTCAGGCCTTCGACCACCACCTGCTGCCACTTGAGGAAGTCGCGGGTTTTCAGGGTGTCGAGGGTGTGCAGTTGATCGATCTGTGCACGCCCGGTGACGCTGAGCGCCAGCGGTTCGGTGCTCTTCAGATTGACTTTCAGGTCACTGCCGAGCATGCCGCTGCGCAGTTCCAGGCGAATGAACGGATTGATGTAGGACTGCGCGACACGCAGGTCGATGTCCGAGGTTTTCACGTTGAGCTGGGCGTTGACCGGGGCGAGATTGACCGTGCCGTCGGCGCTGACCTTGCCTTGCTTGCCCAGGCCGGTGTCGAGCTTGAGCTTGAAGGGCGAACCGTTGAGGCTGTCGAAATCCTGCAAGTCGACGTTCAGCGGGGTGACATCCAGTGCCACCGCAGGCGTCGCCGAGCGGTCGGCCAGATGCACGGTGTAGTTACGCAACTGCACGTCTTTGAGCAGCACTTGCCATGGTTTGCCTGGCGCGGGCGGTGTTTTCGGCGAGTCGGCAGCGGCCGGTGTCTTGGCCGGTTCTGCGGCGGCTTTGGCGGCCGGTTTTGACGGTTGGCTGGCGAACAGTTTCTGCCAGTCCAGTTGGCCGTCGGCCTCGAGGGCGGCCCATGTTTCCAGTTTCTGGCTGCGGATCTTGCCGACCACCACTTGTTGTTTGGCCAGATCCACCGAGGTTTCGCTGACGTCGAGGCGTTCGAGCTTGGCCAGCGGGCGGCCATCGGGTGCCTTGATCGCGAAGGGCGCGATGCTCACCGCCACGTTGCTCAGCAGCAGTTCGGTTTCTTTCGACAGATTGAGTTTGTATTCGGTACTGAGGCTGATCACGCCGTCTTCAAGTACCAGCGGCACCGAATCACGCACGTAAGGCCAGAAGGCTTTCATCTTGCCGTCGGTGACTTTGAGGGTGCCTTCGGAGGTGAACGGGATCAGGCTGAAGTTGCCGCTCCAGTCGATGCGCCCGCCAGCGGGACCGATGGCGACCAGCGTCATGTCGGCGCTGTCTTCGGGCAGCGTGCTGAGGTTTTTCAGTTCGAAGCTGAGGTCGTCGTAGAGGAATTCGATCGGCTCGCTGGGGCGCACGTCCTGAAAGTGCACGACGCCGCTGGCCAGTTTGATGTTGTCGATGCGCAGCGGGAACGGTTTGGCATTCGGATCGGCCGGGGTGGGTTCACTGGCCGGCACATTGAACAGGCCCAACAGATTGAGCTTGCCGTCCTTGGCGAAGAGGATTTCGGTCTTTGGTTTGTCCAGTTCGATGTTGGCCAGATGCAGGGCCTTGGTCCACAGGCTGTCGATTTGCAAGTCGGCATACAGACGTTCGAAGCCGATCTGTTCCTTGCCCGGCTCGCCGATGACCAGTCCCCACAGGGTGACTTCAAGGCTGAACGGGTTGAGCTCGATGCGCTGGATATGTGCCGGCACCGTCGCGTAATGGGCCAGTTGTTGATTGGCCACACGCAGGGCGATGCCCGGCAAAATCAGAAACCCCAGCAGGCTGTAGAGGGCCAGAGCAGTCAACAAGGCGCCAATTGCGCGAATCAATCCTTTGGGCATGTGCGGCTTCATCTGTCTGAATCGGAGTGCCTTGGAGTATGGCACGCGATTCTGGTTCCGAAGTAATAGCCGTGCTGCAGGATTGTTCAGATTTGTCTCAAAACACAGAACCCCTGTGGGAGCTGGCTTGCCAGCGATGAGGGCATACCAGTCGACAACTTTGTTGACTGAGCCACCGCAATCGCTGGCAAGCCAGCTCCCACAGGGTTGTTTATAACTGCAGGATCAGGGTTTTCAGTGGCGGTTGCTGATCCATGGACGGGAAGTCGGCGCCTGGAGTCATCACGCTCCACTCGCGCACCGGTCGGCCGGCCTTCTCGGCGCACCGCAGGACCTGTTCGCGCCAGTCGTCCATGCTGACTTTCGCCAGATTGTTGCAGCAGATCAGCACGCCGTTATCGGCGGTGGTCAGCAACGCCGGTTTGAGCAGGCTTTGATAATCGCGCAGCAGGTCGACGGTGCCGAATGCACTCTTGGCCCAGGCCGGTGGATCAAGCAGGACCAGATCGTATTGGCGCTGATCGAGGCGCTGGTAGCTCGGCAGTTTTTGTCCCCGGCGCTGGCTGATCGGCAGCCCGGCGAGTTGACGGATGGCCGGAAAATAATCGGACTGGATGAACTGCATCTCGGGCAGTTGCGGGTTGAGCAGACCGTTTTCGCGACCGACCGCCAGATTGCCTTCGGCGAAATCCAGATTGCACACTTCACTCGCGCCACCGGCAGCTGCGCTGAGGCCAACGCCGCAGGTGTAGGCGAACAGATTGAGCACGGATTTGCCTTTGGCGTGATCCTTGACCCAGCCGCGGGTGTTGCGCAGGTCGAGGAACAGCAATGGATCCTGGCCGGCGTGGCGTCCGCGAACCCGGTAGTTGAGGCCCCATTCGTGACCGACCAGATCAACCAACGCTGCCTCATCGGCTTTGTAGACGCTGTCTTCACGATCAATGCGCGAATTGCCACGGGAACGGTCGTTGTAAACCAGCAAGGTTTCCAGGCCCAGCGTCTGATTGACCATGGCGTGCAGTTGCAGCAGGTCATCGCGCTCCAGCGTCTGGTGGAAGCTTTGTACCAGCAGTTGCGGGCCGTAGCGGTCGATGGTCAGGCCGCCGGCACCTTCCTGGCTGCCGTGGAACAGCCGATAGCAATCGGTGCCCTGGCGGTGCAGCTCGGCCAGCAAATCCTGGCGTTGATCGAGGGCGGCGCGCAGCGCCTGATTCAAGGAAGACATGCGGGCGCCTTGCTGGAGAGAATGGGGGCGCGGGAGTTTAGCAGCTTGGCGGGTAACCGAGTTGCGCCCTTCGCGAGCAAGCTCGCTCCCACAGAAGATCTGATTGGCAGCATAGACCCCATGTGGGAGCGAGCTTGCTCGCGAAGGCGTCCGACGAAGCTTTCAGCTCAGCAAGCCCATCCGGCGTTTGGCACGTTGCACCGAGCCATTGCGCATCGCCCAGCGCAGCATCGGCGCGCTGCGTCTGACACTGGCGCGAATCAACTGGCGTTGCAGCGAACTCTGCCGCACATCAAGCATATCGCTGGCCCAGTCCGGCAGCAGGTCGATGCCGGCCTTCATCATCAGATCGCCAAACGGTCGCGCCATAACGCTCGGCGCCGGCGCGTCAAGCAGCAGGCGCAAGACTTCGCGGCTGCGCTCGTCGCACAGCAACTGCGGGCGCATGCGTTGCAGATACTCGGCCACCGCTTGCCGCGATTTCGGCACATCCCGCGCGCCGAGTCGCTCGGCAATCACCGCAATCTCGGCGTAGTAACGATCCTGATCAGCCAGCGACAATTGCGGATTGCGATAGCGCAAATGCGCCGCGAGAAAGTTGCTGACCTCGGCCACGTGCACCCACGTGAGCAAATCCGGATCGCTCGCCGCATAGGGCCGGCCATCCGGCGCGGTGCCGACCACTTGCAGGTGAATCGTGCGCACCTTCTCGATCAACCAGTCGGCATCCCGGCGCGAGCCAAACGTGGTGCCGGAAACAAACTGACTGGTACGGCGCAAACGGCCGAGCATGTCCTGACGAAAATTCGAATGATCCCAAACCCCGGCCAGCGCCAGTGGATGCAGGGCTTGCAGCAACAGCGCACTGATGCCGCCAATCAGCATGCTGCTGAAATCACCGTGCACCTGCCAACTGATCGATTCGGGGCCGAACAGGCCGGGATCGCCCTTGGGGTTTTCCAGATCGAGCTGGCCGAGCGACAGCCCGGTCAGGCTCATGAGTTGGTTTTCAATGCGACTGCGGATGAATTCCATGACCACTCAGTGTTGAAGGCAGGCGCGGCCGGTGAGCCGCGCCTTAAGTGTTACTGATTGAGGCGCTTGTCGATCAGGCCCTGCACCACGCTCGGGTCGGCCAGGGTCGAAGTGTCACCGAGGCTATCGAGTTCGTTGCAGGCGATCTTGCGCAAGATGCGCCGCATGATCTTGCCTGAGCGGGTTTTCGGCAAGGCCGGCGCCCACTGGATAAGGTCGGGTTTGGCGAAACTGCCGATTTCCTTGCTGACGTGGGCCAACAGTTGTTTCTTCAACTCGTCATTGGGTTCGGCACCGTTCATGGGCGTGACGAAGGCGTAAATGCCCTGACCTTTGACGTCATGCGGGTAACCGACCACGGCGGCTTCGGCGATGCTGTCGTGCAGCACCAGTGCGCTTTCCACTTCGGCGGTGCCGATGCGGTGGCCGGAGACGTTGATCACGTCGTCGATGCGCCCGGTGATCCAGTAGTCGCCGTCCTCATCGCGACGTGCGCCGTCGCCGGTGAAGTAGTAACCGGGGTAAGGTTTGAAATAGGTGTCGACCATGCGTTGCGGGTCGCCGTAGACGCTGCGGATCTGCGCTGGCCAACTCGACTTGATCGCCAGCACGCCGCTGCCGGCACCTTTGATTTCCTTGCCGTGTTCATCGAGCAGCACCGGTTGCACGCCGAACATCGGCTGTGTGGCGCAACCCGGTTTGATCCGCTGCGCGCTGACCAGCGGGCTGAGCATGATGCCGCCGGTTTCGGTCTGCCACCAGGTATCGACGATGGGGCAGCGCTGTTCTCCTACGACGTTGAAATACCATTCCCACGCTTCCGGGTTGATCGGCTCACCGACGCTGCCGAGTAATCTGAGGCTGGCGCGCGACGTTTCCTTCAAAGGTTCGGCACCTTCGCGCATCAATGCACGCAGGGCAGTGGGTGCGGTGTAGAAAATGTTGACCTTGTGTTTATCGATTACCTGCCAGAAACGCGAACTGCTCGGGTAGCTCGGTACGCCTTCGAACATCAACGTGGTTGCGCCATTCGCCAGCGGGCCGTAGACGATGTAGCTGTGACCGGTGACCCAGCCGACGTCGGCGGTGCACCAGAACACTTCGCCGTCGCGGTAATCGAGCACGTATTTGAAGGTCATCGCCGCTTGCAGCAGATAGCCGCCGGTGGTGTGCAGCACGCCTTTGGGTTTGCCGGTGCTGCCGGAGGTGTAGAGGATGAACAGTGGGTCTTCGGCGTCCATCGGCTCCGGCGGGCAATCGTCGCTGACCTCGCGCACGGCCTGGTGATACCACAGGTCGCGGCCTTCAACCCAATCGACCTTGCCTTGGCTGCGCTCGACCACCACGACGGTGCTGACGTCCGGGCAACTTTGCAGGGCTTTGTCGACGTTCTGTTTCAGTGGCACGAACTTGCCGCCGCGCACGCCTTCATCCGCCGTGATCACCGTGCGGCAATCGGCATCGAGAATGCGGTCACGCAGGGAGTCGGGAGAGAAACCGCCAAACACCACCGAATGGATCGCGCCGATCCGCGCGCAGGCGAGCATGGCATACGCGGCTTCGGGGATCATCGGCATGTAGATGCACACCCGGTCGCCTTTGTTCACGCCACGGCTTTTCAGCACGTTGGCCAGGCGGCAGACATGGTGGTGGAGTTTTTTGTAAGTGATTTGCGCCGATTCGGCCGGGTCGTCGCCTTCCCAGAGCAGGGCGGTCTGCTCGCCGCGTTGTTCCAGATGGCGGTCGATGCAGTTGTAACTGACGTTCAGCTTGCCGCCGGCAAACCAGGCGGCTTCACCGGTTTTCAGGTCGTAGCGCTGAACGGTCTGCCACGGCGTGCTCCAGTCGAGAAAACGCGTGGCCTGTTCGGCCCAGAAGGTTGTCGGGTGTTCAATGGATTCGCGGTACAGGCGCCGATAGTCTTCCTGACTCAACTGAGCAGCCCGGCGGACGGCATCGGCTTTGGGGAACGTGCTGATATCGAACATGACGGTTCCTTATTCTTGTGGTGCGACAAGGATAAAGATGCGCCGATGGGGGCAAGGGTTCAAGGCCGGCAGACGGCTCTACACCGCGAAGAGCCCCTCACCCTAACCCTCTCCCAGAGGGAGAGGGGACAGACCGAGGTGTTTGGGCTTGATACATCGACTTGAAATTCCTGAGTCGAACTCAAGTATTGAAAACGTGAAAATCGGCTCCCTTTCCCCCTCGCCCCTGGGGGAGAGGGCTGGGGTGAGGGGGAAACGATTTGCCTGTCACCGGGAAATCCACGGCAAACGCCAGACGAAAAAAAGCCCCTGAACTTCAGGGGCTCTCTATCAAGCGACTGATCAACCGCGGTGACGGCCGCGGAAGTAGTTGATCAGGCCCTGAGTGGACGGATCATCAGCGTTGGTTTCATCGCTGCCGACCAGACGGTTGTAAACGCCTTTGCCCAGTTCCTTGCCCAACTCCACACCCCACTGGTCGAAGGCGTTGATGCCCCAGACCACGCTCTGCACGAACACTTTGTGTTCATACATTGCCACCAGGGCGCCGAGACGACGCGGGCTGATGCGTTCAACCACAAGGGTGTTGCTCGGACGGTTGCCCGGGATCACCTTGTGCGGCGCAAGTTTGTGCACTTGCTCTTCGCTCATGCCCTTGTCGCGCAGCTCAGCCTCGGCTTCCGGCAAGGTCTTGCCGAGCATCAGCGCCTGGCTCTGCGACAGGCAGTTGGCGTACAGCCACTGGTGGTGGTCGGAGACCGGGTTGAAGCTGACGATCGGCACAATGAAGTCGGCCGGGATCAGCTGCGAACCTTGATGCAGCAACTGGTGGTAAGCGTGCTGACCGTTGCAGCCGACGCCGCCCCAGATCACCGGACCGGTATCGGTCGACACCGGCGTGCCGTCCTGACGCACGCTCTTGCCGTTGGATTCCATGTCCAGTTGTTGCAAGTGCTTGGTGATATTACGCAGATAGTGGTCGTACGGCAGGATCGCGTGGCTTTGCGCGCCCCAGAAGTTGCCGTACCACACACCGAGCAGGGCCAGCAGCACCGGCATGTTCTGTTCGAACGGCGCGGTCTGGAAATGCTGGTCCATGGTGTAGGCACCGGACAGCAGTTCCTTGAAGTTGGACATGCCGATGGCCAGCGCAATCGGCAAACCGATGGCCGACCACAGCGAGTAACGACCGCCGACCCAGTCCCACATCGGGAAGATGTTTTCTTCGCGGATACCGAACGCCACGGCCGCCGCGTTGTTGCTTGAAACGGCGATGAAGTGACGATACAGCTCAGCCTCGGAACCGCCTTGCGCCAGGTACCAGGCGCGAGCGGCCTGAGCGTTCTTCAGGGTTTCGAGGGTGTTGAAGGATTTCGACGAAACGATAAACAGCGTGGTCTCGGCGCGCAGTTTCTGCGTCAGTTCGTGGAACTCACTGCCATCGATGTTCGCCAGATAGTGGCAACGCACGCCTTTCTGCGCGTACGACAGCAGCGCTTCGGACACCAGCTCAGGGCCGAGGAACGAGCCACCGATGCCGATGTTGACCACGTCGGTGATCGGCTTCTCGGTGTAACCGCGCCACAGACCGTCGTGGATGCGGCCGACCAGATCAGTGATCTGGTTCAAGACCTTGTGGACTTCCGGCATCACGTTGACGCCGTTGACCGAAAGTTTGTCGCCGACCGGACGACGCAGGGCGGTGTGCAGCGCCGGGCGGCCTTCGGAAGCGTTGACGATTTCGCCGTCGAACAGCGCTTTGATCGCGCCTTTCAGATCGACTTCATTGGCCAGACCGACCAGCAGATTACGAGTCTCGGCGTTGATCAAATTCTTTGAATAATCGAGAAACAGCCCGCAGCTGCTGAGGGTGAACTGATTGAAGCGCTGCGGATCGGCGTTGAAGGCTTCGCGCATGCTGAAATCCTGCATGGCTTGGCGGTGATCTTTCAACGCTTGCCAGGCGGGCAGAGCGGTAACGTCGTGAGGAGTGCGGTAGTACGCCATCGCTGCGGTTTTCCTTTTTACTTGAACGGCCTTTTGAACACTGAACAGACCGTCACGCCATGTTTGGGCGCGGGGTCAAACTGCGTCGACACGATTTATTGGCGCAGGGCGAATACAGTAAACCTCGCGCTGCGATCTGTCTTGACTTTGTCTGACCTGTTTCCGGTACTTTTTTAACATCGCAGTTAGAAACTGCCCGACAAACGGAAGCCGGGCAGGGTGGATCAGGCGACTTGAACCGGGATGGCGTTACTGGTGTGGCTCAGTTCATTGCCCGCTGCCATGTAGAGCATGCGCGGCTTGAAGTTGAGCAGTTGCGCTTCGCTGTAGTGAGCGTAGGCGCAAATGATCACCCGGTCGCCGACCTTGGCCTTGTGCGCGGCGGCGCCGTTGACCGAGATCATCCGCGAGCCTTCTTCGCCACGAATCGCGTAGGTGGTGAAACGCTCGCCGTTGTCGACGTTGTAAATCTGGATCTGCTCGTATTCGCGGATGCCGGACAAATCCAGCCACTCGCCATCGATGGCGCACGAACCTTCGTAATCGAGCACTGCATGAGTGACTTCGGCGCGGTGCAGTTTGGCCTTGAGCATGATCGCGTGCATGAGGAATTTCCCGGGTTGGAATCGAACGGCGGGCAGTGTGCCCGAAGGGTTTGGGGGCGGCAATATGGCTGAAACTGGATCTTTAAAACACAAAAAAACCTGTGGGAGCGAGCTTGCTCGCGAAGGCGTCATGTCAGTCGATATTTACGTCAACTGACAGATTGCATTCGTGAGCAAGCTCACTCCCACAGGTTATCGGTGAGGCTTAAACCGGGGTATCGAGATTCAGGTGCAGGTTATCGATCAACCGCGTGGTGCCGAGGAACGCGGCCACCAGAATCACCAGATCACGGTCTTCAGCTGTCGCCGGGCGCAAGGTCAGGGCGTGGCGGATTTCCAGGTAATCCGGACGCAGGCCCGCCGCTTCCAGCTGCTGTACCTGGGCACTGATCATTGCCGGGAAGTCGCGTTGGCCTTGCTTGATCGACTCGGCAATGTTGCTCAGCGAGCGATAAACCACCGGAGCCACCGCGCGCTGTTCCTCGTTGAGGAAGCCATTGCGCGATGACAGCGCCAGGCCGTCGGCGGCGCGAACAGTCGGCTCGCCAATGATCTGGATCGGCATGTTCAGGTCGTGCACCAGCGCGCGGATCACCGCCAGTTGCTGGTAATCCTTCTGGCCGAAAATCGCCAGGTCCGGCTGGACCATGTTGAACAGTTTGCTGACCACGGTCGCGACACCTTCGAAGTGCCCCGGACGGCTGGCGCCACACAGGCCTTCGGACAGTTGCGGCACGCTGACCCGAGTCTGTCCGGCCATGCCGTCGGGGTACATTTCCTCGACAGTTGGCGCGAAGAGCAGGGAGCAACCGGCTTCGAGAAGTTTTTCCTGATCCGCCGCCAAGGTGCGCGGGTACTTGTCGAGGTCTTCGCCGGCGCCGAACTGCAGCGGGTTGACGAAAATGCTCGCGACCACGAAATCCACGCGTTGCGTGGCTTTGGTGATCAGCGCGACGTGGCCGCTGTGCAGGTTGCCCATGGTCGGCACGAAGCCGATGCGCTTGCCTTCACTGCGGGCGCGGGCGACAGCGGCGCGCAGTTCGCGTACGGTTTTAACGGTGTTCATGCAGAGAATCCGTGTTCGATGCCAGGGAACGTGGTGGCTTTGACTTCGTTGACGTAAGCCTTCAGCGCCGACTGGATGCTGTCCTGGCCGTGCATGAAGTTCTTCACGAACTTCGGCACGCGGCCAGTGATCGACAGGCCGAGCATGTCGTGCAGGACCAGAACCTGGCCGTCGGTGGCGTTACCGGCGCCGATGCCGATGACCGGGATCTTCACCGCCTGGCTGATTTCGGCGGCCAGCTCGCTCGGTACGCATTCGAGCAGCAGCATTGCCGCACCGGCCTGTTCCAGCGAGATCGCATCGGCGCGCATCTGCCGCGCCTGGTTCTCGTTGCGGCCCTGCACTTTATAGCCTCCAAGAATGTTCACCGCTTGCGGGGTCAGGCCCATGTGCGCGCACACCGGCACACCGCGCTCGGCGAGCAGACGGATCGACTCGGCCAGCCACAACTGACCTTCGACCTTGATCATGTGCGCACCAGCCTGCATCAGCATGGCGCTGTTGATCATGGTTTGTTCGAGGGTGGCGTTGGCCATGAACGGCAGATCGGCGAGGATCAGCGCATCGGTGTTGCCGCGCTTGACGCAAGCGGTGTGGTAGGCCATTTCTGCGGTGGTCACCGGCAATGTACTGTCGTGACCTTGCAGGACCATGCCGAGGGAGTCGCCCACCAGCAGCACTTCGACACCGGCCTCGTTGCAGGCGTGGGCGAAGGTCGCGTCATAGCAGGTCAGCATGGTGATCTTTTCACCTTTCTGCTTGAGGCTCTGGAGCGTGGTCAGGGTGATGGCTGGCATGTAAAAAATCCTCGTTCAGGCGCTCTGGAAACTACTGCGAGTAACGCGCGTGATTCGTCATCTACTCAGGCGCACGCTCTTTTGTCGTGCTTATAAGGCCTGGATTGCGCCCGTATGTGCCGGGTTGGCGGCAGCGGGACGCCTATAGTCGTGATGAGCCAACAGGAAGTCAATTGCGTGTGTTACCGCAATGTTACGAGGGGAGTGTTACCGGCGTTACTGATGCGATTCAGCGGTGCGGCTTGGCTGATTCGCGTGTTTTTTGTCTGACAAAATCCTAGGGGATGGAATAAGCCAATGTGGGAGCGAGCTTGCTCGCGAAGGCGGTGGATCAGTCAACATTGCGCTGAATGACACACCGCTTTCGCAAGCAAGCTAGCTCCCACAGGGGATTGCAATCAATCTGTCGAGAGGCGTTCCAGACCGACGAACGGGCAGGCCGCCAGCAGGTCGGGGAGGCTGCGGCCGTCGGCAAGACGCAGATCCGGCGGAGCCAGCTCGGCGAGCGGATAGAGCACGAACGCGCGTTCCTGAATCTGGTAATGCGGGACTTTCAGGCGCGGTTCGTCGATCAGTCGATCACCGAACAGCAGAATGTCCAGATCGAGCGTGCGTGGGCCCCAACGTTCCAGACGTTCACGGCCCTGATCGTTCTCGATGGCTTGCAACGCATCGAGCAATTCAATCGGTGCAAGTGAGCTGTCGAGCGCCGCGACCGCGTTGGTGTAACGCGGTTGGCCCGGCAACAGTGAATCGCTTTGATAGAAGGCGGAAACGCCAGCGAGGGTGGTCTGCGGCAATTGCCCCAGCGCCTCGACGGCGCTGCGCAATTGCTCGGCCGGGTCTGCGAGGTTGCTGCCCATGCCGATGTAGATGCGTTCCATGCCTTTACTCGCCTGTCGCGCTCGGGGCACCGGCGCGTTTGCGCTTGGAACCGCTGCTGCGGCGACGTTTGCGTGGTGCGCCGCTGGCGTCATCGCCCTTGCCACTGAGGTCGCGGATCATGTCGCGGCGCTCGCTGTCGTTGGCGTCCTGATAGTCAGTCCACCATTCGCCCAGGCCATCCGTTTCCTCGCCAGCGCTTTCACGCAGCAACAGGAAGTCGTAACCGGCGCGGAAACGCGGATTGTCCAGCAACAGGTCGGCACGTTTGCCGCTGCGACGTGGCAGGCGCTCCTGCATGTCCCAGATCTCACGGATCGGCATGGTGAAACGTTTTGGAATCGCAATGCGCTGGCACTGTTCGGCGATCAGCTCGTGGGCGCCTTCCTGCATCGCCGGAATCGGCGGCATGCCACGCTCCTGCAAGCGCAACACGCGGGCCGGCAGGGCAGGCCACAACAGCGCGGCAAACAGGAACGCCGGGGTCACCGGTTTGTTCTGCTTGATGCGCAGGTCGGTGTTGGTCAGCGCTTCGCTGATCAGCGTGTGGGTGTATTCCGGATTGTGTTCCAGTGCATCGGCACTGGCCGGGAACAGCGGGGCGAACAGTTGCAGATCGACCAGCATTTCGAAGGTGATCGCGCCGTGTCCCGAGAGGAACAGCTTGAGCACTTCCTCGAACAGTCGTGCCGACGGGATCTCGCGCAGCATCGGCGCCAGTTCGCGGATCGGCTGCACGGTGTGCTTCTCGATCCCGAAGTTGAGCTTGGCGGCGAAACGCACGGCGCGCAGCATGCGCACCGGGTCTTCCTGGTAGCGTTGCTTAGGATCGCCGATCAAACGGATCAGGTGGTTGCGGACGTCGTGTACGCCGTTGGCGTAGTCGAGGATGCGCTCGCTGACCGGATCGTAATACAGGGCGTTGATGGTGAAGTCGCGGCGTTGCGCGTCCTCTTCCAGCGTGCCGTAAACGTTGTCGCGCAGAATCCGCCCGCTTTCGTTACGCGAGGACTGGTTGCTGTCCTCGTCGTCTTCGTTGACCGGGTGATTGGCGCGGAAGGTCGCGACTTCAATGATTTCGCGACCGAAATGGATATGCACCAGTTTGAAGCGACGGCCAATGATCCGCGCATTGCGGAATTCGGCACGGACCTGCTCAGGCGTGGCGCTGGTGGCGACGTCGAAATCCTTGGGCGTGATGCCCAGCAGCATGTCACGCACGCAACCGCCGACCAGATAAGCCTGGTAACCGGCACCTTGCAGGCGTTCGACGATATTCACCGCATAGCGGCTGAACTGCGTTTTCTGCAGCGAATGTTGGCCGCTGTTGAGCACTTCAGGGGTGCTGCGGATGTGTTGCGTACGACGCACGGGAGTTCGGAATGACTGGAACAACTTCTTCAGCATGGGATGCACTGTTTGAAGGAATGTTCGGCCATACCAAAGAATGACCGCATGATGGGCGCAGATTCTAGCATTTAGTCGGGGGATGGTGTAGGACGCCGCCGATTTGAGCTGCAAGCCGCAGGCTACAGGCATCGCGCGCGATAAAAACGGGGGATTTTGCCGGGGAGGAGAAACTACAAGGGGAGCCGAAGCTCCCCAAGAAGTAGTTGCGTGCTCTTTTTATTATTGATTCGGGCTTCTTGTTTTTGTTGAGTGCCCTCGCCACGAAGCTTTTCCTTCGTGACCCTCCCAATCGGGAGCCAAGAGCAAACGGATTGCTTTGGTCGCTGAATTGCAGTGATCTTTCGATCCAACCAGTACAGGCTCTGTCTTAGGACAGTTTTTGTTGTTCTCGGCCTGGTCGTGGGGCAAGCCCCAAATACAACGCCTCTCCAAAAGAATCAGTTAGCTGCGCCTCTCGCCGTCTTGTTTTTATTGTGCGTGAGTCGATTCGTCTTATTTTTATTGTCTTGTGCATTGCTTGTTATTGTTCTTGTACCAAACATATAGCAGGGGTCGTGCCAACTCTTGCGAAACCCCGCAAAACAAAGGGTTAGGTCGATATAACCGTTTTGTCGGGGCGAAAAAAAGCCGGGGTTTCGTTACCGATAACCCCGGCTTCTGTTACGTGAATCGACTGAGGTAACAGTTTTTTCACATCTTCAAGCGTTACCCGCACACTCGACAGGTAACGTTCAGCTCTCGCTGGCGACCCCGGTCTTGCGCCGTGGAATGCCCAGACGCTGACGGCGTTCCCACAGGCATTTACGGCTGACGCCCAGTTTTCGCGCCAGTTCGGTCTCGGTCATGTGATCTTGATGCTCAAGGACGAAGTGCTGGAAGTAGTCTTCCAGCGACAAGTCTTCGGTCGGCTCATGGCTGCTGTTGCTGGCGCTACCCGCCGTTTGCGGTGGCAGGCCGATGAACTCGTCGTCGTCCAGGTCGCTCAGTTCGATATCGATGCCCAGCAGTTCGGCGGAGATTTCCGGGCTCTCGCTGAGAATCACCGCACGTTCGACCGCGTTCTCCAGTTCACGCACGTTCCCCGGCCAGGAATAGTGCCGGATCGCCTGTTCGGCATCCGCGGCAAACTTCAGGTCAGTACGGTTTATGCGCGCACTCTGGCGAGCGAGGAAGGCATTGGCGATTTCGTTGACGTCGGCGCCACGTTCGCGCAGGGCTGGCAACTTCAGGGCAATCACGTGCAGACGGTAATAAAGGTCTTCACGGAACTGGCCGATTTTCGCCAGGCTCTTCAGGTCGCGGTGAGTCGCGGCGATCAGGCGCACATCGACCTTTTGCGACTGCACCGAACCGACCCGGCGAATTTCGCCTTCCTGCAAAACGCGCAGCAGGCGGGCCTGGGCTTCCAGCGGCAGTTCGCCGATTTCATCGAGGAACAGCGTGCCGCCGTCCGCCGCTTCGACCAGACCGGCACGCCCGGCGCTGGCGCCGGTGAACGCACCTTTTTCGTGGCCGAACAGTTCGGACTCGATCAGGCTTTCCGGAATGGCTGCGCAGTTCACTGAGATCATCGGTGCCTTGGCGCGTTTCGACAGGTTGTGCAGGGCGCGGGCCACCAGTTCTTTACCGGTCCCGGACTCGCCCTGGATCAGGACATTGGAATCGGTCGGCGCGACTTTGCGGATCTTGCTGTACAGATCCTGCATCGGCGGGCAAGAACCAATGATGCCGATTTCGCCGTTGCTGTTGTCAGTGGCGGGTTTGCCGCTGCCATTGGCCGGTTTGCTGGCAACCGCTTCGCCGGCAGCCGGAGCCGATTGGCGATCACGCAGAATCCGCGCGACGGCCTGGAGCATTTCATCGTGGTCGAAAGGCTTGGCGATGTAGTCCACCGCGCCCATCTTCATCGAGTCGACCGCCGAGCGCAGGCTGGCGTAACTGGTCATGATCAGCACCGGTGTGCCCTGGCCGAGCTTGATCAGCTCGGTGCCCGGAGCGCCCGGCAAACGCAGATCGCTGACGATCAGGTCGAACGTAGGAATGGTGAAGCGTTCTTGTGCTTCCTGCACTGAACCGGCTTCGCTGACCTGGTACTGGTTGCGTTCCAGCAGGCGGCGCAAGGCGGAGCGGATAATTGTTTCGTCTTCGACGATCAAAATGTGCGGCATTGATTCGATACTCTCGACGGTCTCAGTTCACAGCGGACGTCGCTTCGACATGACGCGGTAAGGTCACCCGGATACGGGTGCCGCGTTGGCTCTGTACATCAGCCGGGCTGTCGATGGTGATTTGTCCATAATGCTCTTCAACGATGGAATAGACCAGTGCAAGGCCCAGACCGGTGCCTTCGCCAGGATCCTTGGTGGTGAAGAAGGGTTCGAACAATCTATCCATGATGTTCTTCGGAATACCGCTGCCTTCGTCCTCGACGATCAGATCGACCGTGTGTTCGCCGGCTTCGCTCTTGACCCGTACCGCACTGTGCGGCGGCGAGGCGTCGCGGGCGTTGGAGAGCAGATTGATCAGTACCTGAGCGAGTCGCTGCGGGTCGCCTTCGACCCAGTGATCCGGATCGCAGAGGTTGTAGAACTGCACTTCGAAATTGCGTCGGTTCAGCGCCAGCAGGCCGATGGCATCCTGCGCGACTTCGGCCAGACAGACGGGCTCGTCACTGTGCTGATGGCTACCCGCGTGTGCAAAACTCATCAGCGACTGGACGATGCGCGAGACGCGTTTGGTCTGTTCGAGAATCTGCCCGCTGATTTCCGTCAGTTCGCCGTCGTCTTCACGTTCTTCGCGCAGGTTCTGCGCCAGACAGGCGATGCCGGTGATCGGGTTGCCGATTTCGTGGGCTACCCCCGCTGCCAGACGACCGATGCTGGCCAGCCGTTCGGAGTGCACCAGTTTGTCTTCGAGCATCTGCGTTTCGGTCAAATCTTCGACCAGCAGCACCAGGCCACTGTTACCCGGCGCCAACGGCTCATCAATCGCCGCTTTGTGCAGGTTCAGCCAGCGGGTCTGGCCGTCGAGGGCCAGATGCTGTTTGTGCAAATGCTCGTCGGGCAGGTTGATGAAACCTTGCAGCAATTCCTTCCACGGCTCGCCAATGGTGCTCAGGCGCGAACCGACCACGCGTTGTGCGGCGATCCCGGTGAGTTCTTCCATGGCCTTGTTCCACATCAGAATCTCTTGATCCTTGGCCAGCGAGCAGACGCCCATTGGCAGTTCCTGCAAGGTCTGACGGTGGTAACGACGCAGCGCATCGAGTTCGGCGGCCAGACCTGTGAGGCGCGAGTGGTAATCCTCGAGGCGGCTTTCGATGAAGTGGATGTCTTCGGTCACATAGTTTTCGCCGCCGGCCTTGTACGGCAGGAAGGTTTCCACCATGTCCTGCGCCACACTCGGGCCCATCAGGCCGGAGAGGTTGGCTTCAATGCGGTCACGCAAGCGGCGCAAGGCGTACGGGCGGCGTTCGTCGAACGGTAGATAAAGATCCCGCAGCGCTTGTTCGACTTCTTTCTGCGCAGCCTTGGCGCCCAGTGGTTTTGCCAGTTGAGTGGCGAATTCCTGCGGCGAAGCTGCGTGTAACTCGCGACGTTGCGGACGACGGACGTTATCCACAGCGCAGGCTTCAGCGGCGCTGGCTTCTTCGGGGCTGGCGTTGGTGAACAGCGAGATCAAGGTGAACATCAGCACGTTAGCGGCGAGCGAGGCGATGGCCGCCATGTGCCAACTGGTGTCGTCGAGCACGTAAATCATGTTCAGCAGCGGAATGTAGAAACCCTGCAGATTGCCGACCAGCGGCAACAGCATGGTCACCACCCAAACCAGAATCCCCGCCAGCAGACCGGCGATAAAGCCGCGCCGGTTGGCGGTCGGCCAATACAGTACCGACAACACGCCCGGCAGGAATTGCAGGGTCGCGACAAACGCGACGATGCCGAGGTTGGCCAGATCCTGCTCGGCGCCGAGCATCAGGTAGAAACCGAAACCGGCCATGATGATCGCGACGATCAGCGCCCGACGGGTCCACTTCAACCAGCGGTAGATATTGCCTTCGGCCGGTGGCTGATAAAGCGGCAACACCAAGTGGTTCAGCGCCATGCCCGACAGTGCGAGGGTGGTGACGATGATCAGACCGCTAGCCGCTGACAGACCGCCGACGTAGGCGAGCAACGCCAGCGGTTTGCTGTTGGCGGCGATGCCGATGCCGAGGGTGAAATATTCCGGGTTGGTCGTGGCGCCGAGTTTCAGGCCGGCCCACAAGATCAGCGGCACTGCCAGACTCATCAGCAGCAGGAACAGCGGCAAACCCCAACTTGCGCTGACCAGCGAGCGCGGGTTGAGGTTTTCGGTAAAGGTCATGTGATACATGTGCGGCATCACGATCGCCGAGGCGAAAAACACCAGCAGCAGCGTACGCCACGGGCCTTCCTGCAACGGCGTGTGCAGTGCGGCGAGGGCGGTCTGGTTTTGCAGCAGCCAAATCTCAAGCTGTTGCGGGCCGTCGAACACGCCGTACAGCGCATACAGGCCAACGCCGCCGAGGGCGACCAGTTTGATCACCGACTCAAAGGCAATCGCGAATACCAGCCCTTCGTGCTTTTCACGCGTGGCGATATGTCGGGAGCCGAAGAAAATCGTGAACAGAATGATCAGCGCACAGAACGCCAGCGCCACGCGGCTCTGGATCGGCTCGCCGGTGAGAATGCCGATGGAATCGGCCACCGCCTGAATCTGCAAGGCCAGCAGCGGTAACACGCCGATCAGCATGAAAATCGTGGTCAGCGCGCCGGCCCAGGTACTGCGAAAGCGGAACGCGAACAGGTCGGCCAATGACGACAGTTGATAGGTGCGGGTGATTTTCAGGATCGGATAGAGCAGCACCGGCGCCAGCAGAAACGCGCCGGACACACCGAGATAACTGGAAAGAAAGCCGTAGCCGTACTGATAGGCAAGCCCCACGGTGCCGTAAAACGCCCACGCACTGGCGTAGACCCCCAGCGACAAGGTGTAAGTCAGCGGGTGGCGAATGATCGCGCGCGGGATCATGCCCCGTTCGCTGACCCAGGCAACGCCGAACAGCGTCGCCAGGTATGCGGCGCTGATCAGGATCATCTGGGTCAGGCTAAAGCTCATCGGCATCTTTTTGGCTCTGCAGGATGAAGGTCACGACGATGAGGATCAGCCAAAGCAGATAGGGGCGATACCAGGCGCCCGTAGCGTCGATCCACCAATCCATGATGGCAGGGGAAAACAGGTAGATCCCCACGACTAAAAGCAGGACCAAGCGATAGATGTACATCCCGGCCTCTCTTTTTTATGCGCGTGCCCGAAAACGTGCGGCGATGGTAACGGATGGGCGCGCGACTGCAAGTGTCGTCATAGCAGTTGCGCCTCGGGCAGGCTCAGTGTGCGCGGGATCTTGCTGGCATCCCAGTGCGCGCAGCCCCACTTGAGTAACTCTTGCGGCGAGGCGTGGGCCAGTTCGGCGCCGGGGTTTTGCCCCAGTGCACGCAGGGCTCGCAGTAACAATGGCGTGGCCTGATCGGCTTGCAGCGGCGGCGAGCGGTAGGACTTGCCGAGCTTGTTGCCGTCCGGCTGGGTGATCAGCGGCAGGTGCAGGTAGCGTGGCTGACGCAAACCCAGCAGTTCCTGCAGATACAACTGACGCGGCGTCGAGTCGAGCAGGTCGGCGCCACGGACGATGTCGGTGATGCCTTGCCAGGCATCATCAAGCACCACGGCCAACTGGTAGGCGTAGAGTCCGTCGCGGCGGCGGATCACGAAATCGCCGACGTCGCGGCCCAGATGCTGGCGGTATTCGCCTTGCACGCGGTCGATGAAGTGGTATTCCAGTTCCGGCACGCGCAGGCGGATCGCTGCGTCTTGCTGGTCATGGCCGAGATTGCGGCACAGGCCCGGATAAATGCCGTTGTACGGTTCGAGCTGTTTGCGCGAGCAGGTGCAGGCATAGGCCAGACCGTGATTGAACAGGCTGTTGAGCACATCGGCGTAAGCCTCATGCCGATCGCTCTGGCGCACCATGTCGCCGTCCCATTCGAAGCCGTAGCTTTCCAGCGCCTTGAGGATCGCCGTTTGCGCGCCGGGCTCTTCACGCGGCGGATCGAGATCTTCCATGCGCACCAGCCAGCGACCGCCGACCGAACGGGCGTCGAGGTAAGAGGCGAGGGCGGCAACCAGCGAACCGAAGTGCAAATGGCCACTGGGGGTGGGGGCGAAGCGGCCGATGTAGGCGGGGGATGTTTTGGCAGTCATGAATGCGATAGTACTTTTTCAGCGCGTGTACACAACACCTGTGGGAGCGAGCTTGCTCGCGAAAGCGGTGTGTCATTCAGCATTAAGGTGTCTGATCCGGCGCCTTCGCGAGCAAGCTCGCTCCCACAAAGGCAAAAAGGCCAAAAGGCAAAAGACAGAAACAAAAACGGAGCGTTCGCACGCTCCGTTTTTCGTTCAGGTCGAGATTACTTGCCGACCTGCTTTTCCTTGATTTCCGCCAGTGTCTTGCAGTCGACGCACATGTCGGCTGTAGGGCGTGCTTCGAGGCGTTTTACGCCAATTTCGACGCCGCACGAATCACACCAACCGTACTCTTCGTCTTCGATCAGTTGCAGTGTCTTGTCGATTTTCTTGATCAGCTTGCGTTCGCGGTCGCGGGCGCGCAGCTCGAGGGCGAATTCTTCTTCCTGGCTGGCACGGTCGGCCGGGTCCGGGAAATTGGCAGCTTCGTCCTTCATGTGGTCAACGGTGCGGTCGACTTCCTGCATCAACTCCTGTTTCCACTTGTTCAGAACCTTGGTGAAGTGCGCGCGCATTGGGGCGCCCATGTACTCCTCACCTTTTGCCGGAACATAAGGTTCGAAACCGCTGATCGTCTGATTCTGCTGTTGCTTTGCTTGGGTGGGCATGAAATGGACCGCCTCTACTCTTGTAATCCATTGCGCAGGATTGCTCCATCACCGACACCTGCCGGCCCTGCGGCTGCAAGCGGGCGAACTTACCAGATCAATTCGGCCTGCGCTACTCCCGGATGTCGAGGCCCCGGCGGGTGGCGCTTGCAAATGTTTGGCAAGCCGTGTCTGGTGGTGTTGAAGACCTGTTCAATCACTGATTTTAGTCAATCCTGGAGCGTACGCTCATATCGTTACAGTCCAGCGTTCTTGAGGCTGTGACCGCTGCGGGTTCTCGCTCGTTCCGGCAGATGGGTAGAATCGTCTCTTTTTCCCTGCCGAAGGAAAACCAATGGCTCAGCCCTACAGTGCGCGCAGTCGTGCGATCGAACCGTTCCATGTGATGGCGCTGCTGGCGCGGGCCAATGAATTGCAGGCTGAAGGCCACGACGTGATCCATCTGGAAATCGGCGAGCCGGACTTCACTACCGCCGAGCCGATCATTCGCGCCGGGCAGGCGGCACTGACGGCGGGCAAGACCCGTTACACCGCCGCCCGCGGGATTCCCGAGCTGCGCGAGGCGATTGCCGGGTTTTATCAATCGCGTTATGGCCTGAACATCGATCCACGGCGGATTCTGATCACGCCGGGCGGTTCCGGTGCACTGTTACTGGCCAGTGCGTTGCTGGTCGATCCGGGTAAACACTGGTTGTTGGCGGACCCGGGCTACCCGTGCAACCGGCACTTCCTGCGACTGGTCGAAGGCGCAGCGCAGCTGGTGCCAGTTGGCCCGGACGTGCGCTATCAACTGACCCCGGATCTGGTTGCGCGGCATTGGGATCACGACAGCGTCGGTGCATTGGTCGCCTCGCCGGCCAACCCGACTGGCACCATCCTGACCCGCGATGAACTGGCCGGGTTATCCACCGCCATCAAGGCTCGCCATGGTCATCTGGTGGTGGACGAGATCTACCACGGCCTGACTTACGGCACCGATGCGGCGAGCGTGCTGGAAGTCGATGACAGTGCTTTCGTGTTGAACAGTTTTTCCAAGTATTTCGGCATGACCGGCTGGCGACTCGGCTGGCTGGTGGCACCGGACGCAGCAGTCAGCGAGTTGGAAAAACTCGCGCAGAACCTCTACATCAGCGCCCCGAGCATGGCCCAGTACGCCGCGCTGGCCTGTTTCGAGCCGGACACCATCGCCATTCTCGAAGAACGCCGCGCCGAGTTCGGCCGTCGTCGCGACTTCCTGTTGCCGGCCTTGCGCGAGTTGGGTTTCAACATTGCCGTGGAGCCTGAAGGCGCTTTCTATTTGTACGCCGATATCAGCCAGTTCGGCGGTGATGCCTTCGCGTTCTGCCGACATTTCCTCGAGACCGAGCATGTAGCGTTCACCCCGGGTCTGGATTTCGGTCGCTATCAGGCCAGTCATCACGTGCGTTTTGCCTACACGCAAAACCTGCCTCGCTTACAGGAAGCGGTGGAACGCATCGCTTGTGGTTTGAAGAGTTGGCAGGCCTGATGCGCTTTTATCCAGAACTTGAAGAAGCGCGGCTGATTCGTCGTTACAAGCGTTTTCTCGCCGATATCGAAACCGTTCGCGGCGAATTGCTGACCATTCACTGCCCGAACACTGGCTCGATGCTCAATTGTCAGGTCGAGGGCGGGCAGGTCTGGTTCAGCCGCTCTAATGACCCCAAACGCAAGTTGCCCGGCACCTGGGAAATCGGCGAAACCCCGCAGGGCCGCCTGTTTTGCGTAAACACCGCGCGGGCCAACGGCCTGGTCGAGGAAGCCTTGCAAGCGGGCGTCATCACCGAGCTAAACGGCTTTACCGCGTTGAAGCGCGAAGTCGCTTATGGTCAGGAAAAAAGTCGCATCGATTTTCGCCTCGAATACCCGAACGGCCCGGCCTATGTGGAAGTGAAAAGCGTCACGCTGGGTTTCGACGGCACAGCGGTGGCGGCGTTTCCCGATGCGGTGACCCAGCGCGGCGCCAAACATCTGCGTGAACTGGCACATCTGGCGCGGGACGGGATCCGGGCGGTGCAGTTGTACTGTGTCAATCTGAGCGGGATTGAAGCGGTGCGCCCTGCCAAGGAAATCGATTCGGCCTACGCCTATGCGCTGCTCGAAGCCGTCGCCAGCGGCGTTGAGGTGCTGGCGTATGGCGTGCGGCTGGACCATGAGGAGATGGTTATCGACCGGCGTCTCGAGGTGTTGCTCAACGGTTAAACATCGATCCACAGCCCTTGCGCATCTTCTCGGCAGGGGATAGCGGTGAGTGATTGCCCGGCGCAAGGCCCGGCGACGCATTCACCGTCTTCGATCAGAAACAGGGCGCCGTGGGTGGCGCACTGGATCAGGCTGTTGCTCGGGTCGAGAAACTGGTCGGGGTGCCATTCCAGTCCGACCCCACGGTGTGGACAGCGGTTGAGGTAGACATAGGCCTGGCCGCTGCGACGCACGGCGAACAGCTTGTTCCCGTCGACTTCAAAACCACGGCTGGCGGCTTCGGCGAGTTCAGCGCCTGCGCAGAGAAACTTCATGGCTATCCTCTAGTGTCGGCTCGTGTCCGGATATGTCCGAGCTTGACGTTTAAATGCAAACAATTATCAAATGACGGCCTTCGTCCGCAGGGCGGCTGGCAGATGTCGAGGATAGTTGGCCTGTCTTCCGGATGCCCGGGAAACCACGTTCAAGGAAGCTGTGTATGCGCCTGAGTACCCGCGTTGCTGTGCTGTGTGTCGGACTTCTGGTCAGCCACCAGGCTGCAGCGGCTGATTTGCCGCAACGTTGGGTCAGCGCGGGTGGTGCGCTCTCGGAGTGGGTCGCGGCGTTGGGCGGGGAGTCGAAGTTGGTGGGCGTCGACACCACCAGTCAGCATCCAGAGTCGCTGAAGGCGCTGCCAAGCATTGGCTATCAGCGCAGCCTTTCCGCTGAGGGCATTCTCAGTTTGCGCCCGGACATCTTGATCGGCACCGAAGAAATGGGCCCGCCGCCGGTAGTTTCGCAAGTCAAAGCAGCCAAGGTTCAGGTGGAATTGTTCTCGGCTCAGCCGGATCTGCCGACGCTGGAAAAAAACCTCACACATCTGGGCCAGTTGCTTGGCGCCGAGCCGCAGGCTGCGCAGTTGCTGCAGAGTTATCAACAGCAACTCGATGCCCAGAAGGCACGGGTTGCTCAAATGCAGGCCAAACAAAAAGCGCCGGGTGTACTGCTGTTGCTCGGGCATGCCGGTGGCAAGCCATTGATAGCCGGCAAGGACACCGCCGCCGATTGGCTGCTGCAACAGGCCGGCGGGCATAACCTCGCCACGCACACCGGTTACAAGCCGTTTTCCGTGGAATCCCTCGCCAGTCTCGATCCTGAAGTGCTGGTGTTCGCTGATCGTGCATTGACCGGTGACGCGGCGAAAGCGGCGCTGTTCAAGGAAAACCCGATTCTCGATTCAAGCCGCGCGGCCAAAGCCGGACGCGTCCTGGAGCTGGATCCGACCTTGCTGGTCGGCGGCCTCGGGCCACGTTTACCTGCGGCGTTGAAAACCCTGTCTGACGGTTTCTACCCGGCCAAGAGCGGCCAATGACCACACTGGTAAAACCCCGTGCCTTGTTTATTGGCCTGACCCTTCTGTGTTTGCTGGCGATCTGGTTGTCGTTGGCGCTCGGCCCGGTCAGCCTGCCGCTGTTCGACACATTGCGCGCGGCGCTGCGCATGCTTGGCGTGCCGCTGGCGCCGGACGGACTGGAACAGGCTGAGCTGATTCTCGGGCAGATTCGTTTGCCGCGGACTTTGCTCGGGCTGGCGGTCGGTGGCGTGCTGGCGTTGTCCGGTGTGGCGATGCAGGGGTTGTTTCGTAATCCACTGGCGGATCCGGGGTTGGTCGGGGTTTCCAGCGGTGCGGCGTTGGGGGCGGCGATTGCGATTGTCGGCGGTTCGTTCGTTGGCGGTTTGCCGGAATGGTTCGGGCCTTATTTATTGTCGGTCTGCGCGTTTCTCGGCGGGCTTGGTGTGACCGCGTTGGTTTATCGGCTCGGTCGGCGTAACGGCCAAACCAATGTCGCGACCATGTTGCTGGCAGGTATTGCCCTGACCGCACTGGCCAGTTCGGCGGTCGGGCTATTCACGTATCTGGCGGATGACGCGACCTTGCGCACGCTGACCTTCTGGAACCTCGGCAGCCTCAATGGCGCCAGTTACGCGCGGCTGTGGCCATTACTGATCATCAGCGCTGGTGTGGCATTGTGGTTGCCGCGCCGGGCCAAGGCGTTGAATGCCTTGCTACTCGGCGAATCCGAGGCCGGGCATTTGGGTATCGATGTCGAAAAGCTCAAACGCGAGTTGGTGTTTTGTACGGCGCTGGGCGTCGGCGCGGCGGTGGCGGCGGCGGGGATGATCGGTTTCGTCGGTTTGGTGGTGCCGCATCTGGTGCGTTTGCTCGCAGGTCCCGATCATCGGGTGTTGCTGCCGGCGTCCGTGCTGGCCGGAGCGAGCCTGCTGCTGCTCGCCGATCTGGTGGCACGGCTGGCGCTGGCCCCGGCGGAGTTGCCGATCGGTATCGTCACGGCGTTTATCGGTGCGCCATTCTTCCTTTATCTGCTGCTGCGAGGGCGTGCCTGATGTTGCGTGCGCACAATCTGCACATCCGACGTGGCCGCAAGGCCGTGCTCAGCGCAGTCACTCTGCAGCTTGAACCGGGTGAAGTACTCGGTGTGCTCGGGCCGAACGGTGCCGGTAAAAGCACATTGCTCGGGGCTCTGTGCGGTGAATTGACTGCCAGTGACGGCGAGGTTTCCCTCGACGGCGAAGCATTGAGTCACTGGAGCGGCACGCAACGCGCCCAGCGCCTGGCCGTGTTGCCGCAAGTCTCAACCCTGGATTTCGCCTTTCGTGTTGAAGAAGTCGTCGGCATGGGCCGTTTGCCTTGGCAAAGTGGTCGGGCGCGTGATGACGAAATCATCGCCGCGGCACTGGCGGCAGCGGATGCCGGGCATCTGAGCGGACGCAGTTATCTGGCGTTGTCCGGCGGTGAACGTCAGCGCGTGCATCTGGCGCGAGTGCTGGCGCAATTGTGGCCCGGTCAGGCCGGGCAGACGTTGCTGCTGGATGAGCCAACGTCGATGCTTGATCCACTGCATCAACACACGACGTTGCAAGCGGTGCGGGAGTTTGCCGACCGCGGCGCAGCGGTATTGGTGATCCTCCATGATCTGAATCTGGCCGCGCGCTATTGTGATCGGGTGTTGTTGCTTGAAGGGGGGCATCCGGTCGCACTGGATACACCTGAACAAGTATTGCGCCCGGACTCGCTGAAAGCCGTGTTCGGTCTCGAAGTCTTGGTGCAGCCGCACCCGGAGCGTGGGCATCCGCTGATCATCGCCCGCTGATTTCTCATCGAGGTGACTGCATGCGTGGGATGTGGCTGTTGGCGATGTTGCTGCTTGCGGGGTGTCAGCATGTTGTGGCGCCACCACCGCCGATCAGTGGCGAGATTCGCGATCTGCGCAGCGGTGAGGTGCTGACAGCGCAGCAACTGGTGACGCGTCTTGCTGCGCCGGAGCGGCTGATCATTGGCGAGCAGCATGACAACGCCGATCATCATGCCGCCCAGTTATGGCTGTTGCGCGCACTTGGCGAACAACGCCCGCAAGGCAGTCTGTTGCTGGAAATGCTGACGCCGGACCAGCAGCCAAAAGTTGATGCCGTTCGCCAGGCGGCATCGCCGCCGTCCGGTCTTCCTGAAACGCTGGCCTGGCAGGATGGCTGGGACTGGAATCTTTATGGTCCGATCATTCGTTTCGCCCTCACGCAAACTTATCCGCTGCTGGCGGCCAATCTTGAAAACAGCGAAATCCGCGCCTTTTACCGCAATCCTCCGGTTCTGAACGGTGCGCACAGTAACGCGCCGTCGGTGAAGGAAACGCTGCTGGAACAGATCGCTGAATCTCACTGCGGTTTACTGCCCGAATCACAGATGCCGGCGATGCTCGGCGTTCAGCAACAGCGTGATCGGCGGATGGCCGAACGCTTGTTGGCTGCTCCGAAACCTGCTCTGTTGTTGGCCGGCGCGTGGCATGCGCGCAAGGATGTGGGCGTGCCGTTGCACATACTGGATCTGGGCGCCACCCAGCCCCCGACTGTGTTGATGCTGGCCGAGCAGGGCGGTGAAGTCACCGCAGCAATGGCCGATTACGTCTGGTACACACCGGCCACACCCAAGCAGGACTACTGCGAACAGATGCGTAAACAATTCGGCAAATGACTTTTCCACAGGCAAAAAAAGACCCGGTAAAAACCGGGTCAAATAACCGTGATTAGCCTGATGAGGAGATAATCTGAGAGTCCGAACCAAGGGCTTTTCAGAATATCGACTGATCTCGCGACCAGTTGTGATAATCATAGCGATTCTCATTAGCGCGTCAACAACTGTTTTCTCATTTCTTTGATTTAGTCTTGGAAATGGCCGTAATGGCCCGGAAACAAAGGACGTGGCGTCAGCTTTTGGTTGCGCTCAATTGGCTGACCTGCTTGTTCAGTTGGCCGATACGTCGCGCCATGCTCTCGATGAGGCTGTGTGCGATCTTCGGATTGGTGCGGGTCATGCTCAAGAATTGCTCACCGGGAATCAGCATCACCGTGCTTGGCTCCCGGGCAATGACCGTGGCATTGCGTGGCTCATGCGTGAATACCGCCATCGCGCCGAATATTTCATCCTTGGGCACTTCGCCGACCTTGTGGCCATCGACAAACGCTTCGGCATGCCCGTCGATGATCACGAACACATGATCGGCGGCGTCACCCTGGTTGATCAGAACCGTCCCGGCCTCAACCCGCTTAAAACCATTGGTGCTGCGAAACTCGCGAGGTTTCAGCTCCGCCACGGCATGGGCGAGCATTGCCATTTGCCCCAGCAGGTACGCAAGAAACTGCTCTGCCCGGCGGGCGTCGGCATACAAATGCTCGAACACCGCAACGCGTCGATAGGGCGTCAGGCGCACTGGCCCGTCGCTGCACAAGCGGCAATCGCCCCAGTCATCGCCATGTTGCAGGCCGATCAAATCGCCGTCCTGCCAATAAAACAGCGGCCGGGCAGCGATGCTGCCGGTGATCACGCCTTCCGTCAGCAGAAACAATTGATCGCCGGGTAACTGCGCGAGCAAATCATCCGGTGCGTCCAGCTGCAGTTCCGCGCCGCACGGCGCCAAACCCTGCAGCCACTGCGCAGGCAAACTCTGCAGGCGATTGATCAGTGCATCGGCCCAAGCCGATTGTTCCCCCAATAAATACATAACGGTCAATGCCCGTTCAGTTCTTGTGGCGCGAGGAAATGGCTTCGAGCTGCTTGTTCAGGGCGTCTTTGCGTTCGGCGGGGATGTCGTTCCAGTGCACATCCATCAGTGCGCCTTCAATCGCATACAACAACACCTTCGATGCGCGAAACCCGCGGGTACGCACGGCCCGGTAGGCGTCCACCGCGCCCAGGCGACGCAAGTCCGAGGCGCTGTGGATGCCCACGGCATGCAGCCATTGCGCCGACGTCTTGCCAAGATTCTTCAGGTGTTGCAGTTCATCATTCATCAAGCCTCCTTGCGACGGCCGAATGGTGCGTGGGCGAGCTTCTCAGGAGTGTAGCCATCAGTAGGAAAAGCGTGGTTGTTTGGTCGGATTCAACGCAAACGCTTCTAAGAAAGGGGCGCTGTATAAGGTTGCGAAAGCTCTGCGGACGCAGGGAGACGGGGAGAAATGCTGATAAATGTGGGAGCGAGCTTGCTCGCGAAAGCGGTATGACTCTCACGATAGGGGCACTGACACTACGCCTTCGCGAGCAAGCTCGCTCCCACAGGAGGGGGGCGTTGTGTCAGAGAGGCAAAGATCTGTCAGCGGGTGCGATAACGCAACCGCGTACCGAAATTCATCGACATCAGAATCTCGTCGGCACTCAGCTCCGGCGGGAAGTACGCCCCGGAAATCTGCGCGTGGGCCAGGCTGGCGCCTTCCAGCGATGCATTGCGAAAATCGATGCCACGCAGATCGGCGGAACGGAAGTACGCGTCCCGGAAATCCACGCCATCGGCGTTCAGTTCACGCAGGTCAAGACCACGGAAGTCGCCACCGACCATATCGATCGGGCCATCCTGTGGGCGCTCTTTGTTGAAACCTGTGATGTCGTCTTTGTGCAGCAAGGCATACAGCGGGGTGTCGAGAAGTTTCGGCTGGCTCATGTCATATCACCGTTGGTTTTATGACGCCAGTATAGTGCCACTATTTGACGACCGTGAAGCAAGCGAGGGCTTCACGGCCGAAATAGTTTCTTACAGGCCTGGCAGGCGCTGACGGATCTGTGCGACCACGGTGTCCAGCGTGCCGGATTCATTGGTCTGCACGCGTTTGCTGCGCAGGATTTCTTCCGGCGTCAGCGCTTCACGATTGGCTTGCTGCGCTTCAATCACGGCCAGGGTGGCGTCGGACGGATCCTTTTGGTCGGCCTGACGGATCGCCAGCCAGTTCTCGATCACCGCTTGTGGTGCGTTGCAGTCGAGGATCAGGAATGGCGTACCGGTGGCCTCGGCGATCTTCGCCGCGTTGTCGCGCTGCTCACGCTTGAGGTAAGTGGCATCGATCACCACCGGGAAACCAGCGTGCAGGATCACTTCCGCGATTTCATGCAGACGCGCGTAGGTCGCGGTGCTGGCGTCGGCACTGTAGATACCGGCCTGCACATCATTGGCAACAGTTTGCTCACCGAACAGACGCTTGCGTTCAACATCGGAGCGCAGGCGGATGGCGCCCAGTGCTTCGACCAGCCGCATGGCCACGCGGCTCTTGCCGACAGCGGAAACGCCGTGGGTGATCGCCATGAAGCGCGAAGGAATGGTGCTGTAGCTTTCCGCCAGGTTGGCGTAGTTGCGGTACTGGCGCAGGGTGGTGGCGCGCTGCACCGGCGTCGCGTCCGCCGGCATGCTGAACAGCGCAACCTTGGCGCGAACCAGGGCGCGGTAGGCTTTATAGAAGTTCAGTACTTCCAGGCCTTGATAGTCGCCAGTCAGCTCCAGGTATTGGCTGATAAAGCGGCGCGCGAGGGACTTCAGGCCACGGTCTTCCAGGTCCATCGCGAGGAAACCGGTGTCGGCCCAGACGTCGGTGAAGCGGAACGGTTCGTTGAACTCGATGCAGTCGAAGATCACCACTTTGCCGTCGATGACGGTGGCGTTGCCCAAGTGGATATCGCCGTGACATTCACGGGTGAAACCTGCGGTCTTGCGCTGAGCGAACAATGGCTTGAGACGCTCGAAACTGCTTTCGGCCCAGGCTTTCAGTGCCTCGAGTTGCAGCAGATCGTTTTTGTCGCTGAGGAACGGCAGGATCTGCTCGAAGTTTTGCGAGACCGGCGCCATCACGCTGTCCGGGGTGCCGGCGTCGTGTTCGGCCGGGACTTTTGGCGCGCTGAGGTGGAAGCGCGCGATCTGCTCGGCCATCTCGTCGATGTGCTGGGTGGTCAGTTCGCCGTTGGCTTGCAAGGTGCTGAGCATGCCGCTCTGCGGGAACTGGCGCATTTTCAGCACGTATTCGATTGCCGCGCCGTCACCGCCCAATTGCGGTGCTTCAACGCTGCCGGTCACCGGCAACACTTCCAGATACAAATCATCAGTCAGACGCTGGTTCAAACGCAGCTCTTCAGCGCAGAAATGCGCACGCGACTCCAGACCGGTGAAGTCGAGGAAGCCAAAATTCACCGGCTTCTTCACTTTATAAGCGAAGGGGCCGGTGAGGATCACCCACGAGATATGGGTTTCGATGACCTGAAACCCCTCCACAGGGTGCGGGTAAAGGGCCGGGTTTTGCAGGGCAGCGATCAGTGATTGGCTCACGGGCGATCCTTCAGAGACGGGGGAAATTCGAGGCGGCCATTATGGCCGCTCGCCAGCCTTACGCAAACCTCGGAGCGCTCCTGTTGAGGATGAATAAAGTGCGTATAATCCGCCGCCATGACTCGAACTCGATCTCCCCGTACCAAGAAAAAACCACCTTCCAGGGGCCTGAGCCCGTGGTTGAGCTGGGCCATTAAACTCAGTCTGGTCGGCCTTGTGGTGCTGGCCGGCTTCGCCGTTTACCTCGATGCCGTGGTGCAGGAGAAGTTCTCCGGCAAGCGCTGGACCATCCCGGCCAAGGTTTACGCGCGGCCGCTCGAGCTGTTCGTCGGACAAAAGCTCAGCAAGGACGATTTCCTCACCGAACTCGATGCCCTCGGCTATCGCCGCGAAGCCGTGAGCAATGGCCCCGGCGCTGCGGCGGTGAATGGCAATACTGTCGATCTGAACACCCGTGGCTTCCAGTTCTATGAAGGTCTGGAAAAGCCGCAGCCAGTGCGCGTGCGTTTCTCAGGCGATTACGTCGCTGAGCTGTCGGCGACCAACGGTTCGAAATTGTCTGTGGTGCGCCTTGAGCCGCTGATGATCGGCGGCATTTATCCGAAAAATCTCGAAGACCGCATTCTGATCAAACTCGATCAGGTGCCGCCGTACCTGCTCGAAACCCTGGTCGCTGTAGAAGACCGCGATTACTACAGCCACTGGGGCGTGTCGCCGAAGTCGATTGCCCGGGCTATCTGGGTCAACACTTCTGGCGGCAAGATGACCCAGGGCGGCAGTACGCTGACCCAGCAGTTGGTGAAAAATTTCTACCTGACCAACGAGCGCAGCCTGACCCGCAAGCTCACCGAAGCAATGATGGCGATGCTGCTGGAGCTGCATTACGACAAGAAGGAAATTCTTGAGGCCTATCTCAATGAAGTCTTCGTCGGCCAGGACGGTCAGCGCGCGGTGCACGGTTTCGGTCTGGCCAGCCAGTTCTTCTTCGGTCAGCCATTGTCCGAGCTGAAACTGCATCAAGTTGCGCTATTGGTCGGTATGGTCAAAGGCCCGTCCTACTACAATCCGCGTCGCAACCCGGAGCGCGCGCTGGAGCGTCGTAACCTGGTGCTCGACGTGCTTGAGCAACAAGGCGTGGCGACGGCCGAACAGGTCGAAGCGGCGAAGAAAATGCCACTGGGCGTAACCACGCGCGGCAAGCTCGCCGACAGCTCGTTCCCGGGCTTCATCGATCTGGTCAAACGTCAGTTGCGTGAAGATTATCGCGACGAAGACTTGACCGAAGAAGGCCTGCGCATCTTCACCAGTTTCGACCCGATCCTGCAGATGAAAGCCGAGGCGTCAGTCAACGACACCTTTAAACGTCTGGCCGGGCGCAAGGGTTCCGACGATGTCGAAGCGGCGATGGTGGTGACCAATCCGGAAACCGGGGAAGTCCAGGCCATGATTGGCAGCCGTCAGGCCAGTTATGCCGGTTTCAACCGGGCACTGGATGCGGTGCGGCCGATCGGCTCGTTGATCAAGCCGGCGGTTTATCTGACCGCGCTGGAGAAACCGAGCCAGTACACCCTGACCAGTTGGCTGTCGGACGACCCGTTGTCGGTCAAAGGCGCGAACGGTCAGGTGTGGAAGCCGCAGAACTATGACCGCCGTTCCCACGGCACCGTGTTCCTGTATCAGGGCCTGGCCCATTCCTACAACCTGTCGACCTCGCGTCTGGGCCTGGAAGTGGGCGTGCCGAATGTGTTGAAAACACTCGGCCGTCTGGGCGTAACGCGTGAATTCCCGGCGTTCCCGTCGATGTTGCTGGGTGCTGGCGGCATGACCCCGATCGAAGTGGCGACCATGTACCAGACGCTGGCCAACGGTGGTTTCAATACCCCGATGCGCGGGATTCGCAGTGTGCTGACCGCCGAAGGCGAACCGCTCAAGCGTTATCCGTTCCAGATCGAGCAGCGCTTCGATCCGGCGTCCATTTATCTGATCCAGAACGCCATGCAGCGGGTGATGCGCGAAGGTACCGGCAGCTCGGTTTATAACGTGTTGCCCAAGACTCTGACGCTGGCCGGCAAGACCGGTACCAGTAACGATTCCCGTGACAGCTGGTTCGCCGGTTTCAGTCAGGATCTGCTGGCGGTGGTCTGGCTGGGGCGCGATGACAATGGCAAGACGCCGTTCACCGGTGCCACCGGCGCACTGCAAGTCTGGACCAGTTTTATGCGCAAGGCCGATCCGCTGCCGCTGGACATGCCGCAGCCGGACAACGTTGTGCAGGCGTGGGTCGACTCGCGTACCGGGCAGGGCTCCGATGCCAACTGCCCGGGGGCGGTGCAGATGCCGTATATTCGCGGCAGCGAACCGCCACCCGGCGCCGCGTGTGCGGGCGAAACGCCTGCCTCCGGCGAATCGGTGATGGATTGGGTCAAGGGCTGGATGAATTAAGCAAAGAGGGTTTCAAGTGAACAAGTGGTTGATTCCAGCGGTGACCGCCGTGGCTTTGCTCAGCGGCTGCTCTACCGTACAGCGTGGTTCGATTCCGGTGGTTGACTCGGGCACTGCCGTGTCCAACAGCGAACGCATCTCGGCCAATGGCGGCTTCCGTCAAACGACCGTGAAGCGTCCTGTGCAAGGCCAGACTCAGGCCATTCCGCAAGGCGATACGGGTGTGGTGGTGATGGTGCCAGGCGGCGGCGCTGCCGTGTCGACACCGATCAGCTCTTCGCCAATCGTGCCGGGCCCGGCATCCGGCGGTATCACGGCGGGGCCGTACAATCCTGCGCCGGCTGACTCCGCGCCGATCAATTCCGGCAGCTACAGCATGCCAACGACGCCGAGCGGGATTCCTTCCGCCAGCAGTGGTGGCGGCCTGTCGGCCGACGAACAACTGGACGGCCCGGTGCTCGCTTTGCTGACCACCGCGCAACAGCAACAGGCCGGCGGCGACCTCAACGGCGCGTCCTCCAGCCTGGAGCGTGCACAGCGCGTCGCTCCGCGTGAGCCGCAAGTGCTTTATCGTCTGGCGCAGGTGCGCATGGCTCAAGGTGATGCACCGCAGGCCGAGCAGTTCGCCCGTCGTGCGCTGACCATGGCCAACGGTCGACCGGACCTGCAAGCCAACCTGTGGGAAATCATCGCTCAGTCTCGTGAGAAACAAGGCGATTCCGCCGGCGCCGCTCAGGCCCGTCAGAAGGCCAAGGTTTCGCTGTGATGGATGCCCGTTTCCCGAAAATCGCCGATCAGCTGTTGCTGATCGAGCGTGAACTGCGCACGCAGGGGTGGTGGGATGAAGCGCAGCCGTCTGCCGAAGCCCTGAGCAGTGTCGAGCCGTTTTCGGTCGATACGCTGGACTTCGAGCAATGGCTGCAATGGATCTTCCTGCCGCGCATGAAGATGATCCTCGAACAGGATCTGCCGCTGCCCAATGCTTCGGGCATTCAGGAGATGGCTGAAATGGTTTTCGCCCAGCGCAATCTGCAGGGCAAGGATCGTCAGCTTCAGGTGCTGCTCAAAGAGTTCGACTTGCTGATCACTGCTTCGCGCTGAATTGGAAACTGCCAGTCGCTACTGGCAGTTTTCACTTATCTGCTTCTGCGCCTCGACGATGCGCTCCTGCCGCTGTGCATCGTCCAGTCGGCGCAATTGCCCCTCCACTTCCTCCCTCAAGCGCGGATTGTTCTGCAATTGCGCAAGGTTCGTCCGCGTCTGCTCACAGAACTGCTTGAGCTGCGCCTGTTGGCCGGCGACCTGTTTCTTCACCTTGTCATCAATCGCCTTCTGATCACCGAGTACGCCACTGCCCGGCATTGCCGCAGGTTTCGGTGGAGGCGAGGAGGGCGTCTGCAAAGTCGTCGACGGCTGACCCGGTGGCGGCTGCGCATCGAAATGGGTCACCCCTTGAGCATCGACCCATTTGTAGATTTGAGCGGCCATGCACCATGGGCTGAGGCCGATCAGCAGTGTAAGGAGGAGCGTTCGCATGCTGATTCCTTGGCAAAATTGCGCAATTGACACTAACAGAGTAGCGGTTTTCAGGTTTTTTCTTGCGTTCTCATGTGCTTACCCACAATTAACCACACAGACGACTTGACTTGGAGAGGGCGAAACAGAAGAATCCAAAGTCCGCTGTAGAGGGACTGCCAGAAGCAGACCCACTCGGTAGATCATGAGGCGCACATCCGCGCCGACCTGTTACACCCGCAACGCGTTACCTCGCGCTGGGTGGGAAAGGCCCGCAACACTTGGGACGATCCCAATACTTGCTCAGTCAGTGCTGACGTAGTCGGCGACCACCGTCGCTCATGCTCTGCCGAGAAGTAAACCTATTAAGACCCGCCCCTTTTTTGTGGACGGTATTCTGGCGTTTTAGAGGTGAACAACGTGGAGCTTTTATCTGGCGGTGAGATGCTCGTCCGCTTTTTGCGTGACGAAGGCGTCAAATATATCTACGGGTACCCGGGTGGTGCTCTCCTGCATGTTTACGATGCCCTGTTCAAAGAACCGGAAGTGACTCACATCCTGGTTCGTCACGAACAAGCGGCAACCCATATGGCTGACGGTTATGCCCGTGCCACCGGTAAAGCCGGCGTGGTATTGGTGACGTCCGGTCCTGGCGCCACAAACGCCATCACCGGTATCGCGACCGCCTATATGGACTCGATTCCAATGGTGATCATTTCCGGTCAGGTGCCAAGCACCATGGTCGGCACCGACGCGTTCCAGGAAACCGACATGATCGGTATCTCCCGGCCGATCGTGAAGCACAGCTTCATGATCAAACACGCTTCAGAAATCCCGGAAGTCATGAAGAAGGCCTTCTACCTGGCGCAATCCGGTCGTCCGGGCCCGGTCGTGGTCGATATCCCGAAAGACATGACCAACCCGGCCGAGAAGTTCGAATACATCTTCCCGAAGAAAGCCAAGCTGCGTTCCTACAGCCCGGCCGTTCGCGGTCACTCCGGGCAAATCCGCAAGGCAGCAGAAATGCTCCTGGCGGCCAAGCGTCCGGTCATGTACTCCGGTGGTGGCGTGATTCTCGGCAACGGTTCTGCACCGCTGACCGAACTGGCAAAAATGCTCAACCTGCCAGTGACCAACACCTTGATGGGCCTGGGTGGTTTCCCGGGTACTGATCGGCAGTTCATCGGCATGCTCGGCATGCACGGCAGCTACACCGCCAACCTTGCGATGCACCATGCTGACGTGATCCTCGCGGTCGGCGCGCGTTTCGACGATCGCGTGATCAACGGCGCGGCGAAGTTCTGCCCGAACGCCAAGATCATCCACATCGACATCGACCCGGCTTCGATTTCCAAGACCATCAAGGCCGACGTGCCTATCGTTGGTCCGGTCGAGAGCGTCCTGACCGAAATGGTCGCGATCCTCAAGGAAATCGGCGAGACCCCGAACAAGGAGTCCGTGGCCAGTTGGTGGAAGCAGGTGGATGAATGGCGCGGTGATCGCGGCCTGTTCCCTTATGAAAAGGGTGATGGCAGCCTGATCAAGCCGCAGACCGTGATCGAAACCCTCTGCGAAGTGACCAAGGGCGATGCCTTCATCACCTCCGACGTGGGCCAGCACCAGATGTTCGCGGCGCAGTACTACACGTTCAACAAGCCGAATCGCTGGATCAACTCCGGTGGTCTGGGCACCATGGGCTTCGGTTTCCCGGCGGCCATGGGCATCAAGCTGAGCTTCCCGGATGACGATGTTGCCTGCGTCACCGGTGAAGGCAGTATCCAGATGAACATCCAGGAATTGTCGACCTGCCTGCAATATGGCTTGCCAGTCAAAATCGTCATCCTTAACAACGGTGTTCTGGGGATGGTTCGTCAGTGGCAAGACATGAGCTACGGCAGCCGTCACTCGCACTCCTACATGGAATCGCTGCCTGACTTCGTCAAGCTGGCTGAAGCCTACGGCCACGTCGGCGTACGCATCACCGAATCGAAAGATTTGAAGTCGAAGATGGCAGAAGCGTTCGCCATGAAGGATCGCCTGGTGGTGATCGATATTTCGGTCGACACCAGCGAGCACGTCTATCCGATGCAGATCAAAGACGGCTCGATGCGCGATATGTGGCTGAGCAAGACGGAGCGTACTTAATCATGCGGCACATTATTTCCTTGCTTCTGGAAAACGAACCCGGCGCTTTGTCTCGTGTAGTCGGCCTGTTCTCGCAGCGCAACTACAACATCGAAAGCCTGACCGTGGCCCCGACCGAAGACCCGACCCTGTCGCGTCTGACGCTGACCACCGTTGGCCATGATGAAGTCATCGAGCAGATCACCAAAAACCTGAACAAGCTGATCGAAGTGGTCAAGCTGGTGGACCTGTCGGAAAGCGCTCACATCGAGCGCGAACTGATGCTGGTCAAGGTCAAGGCCACTGGCGCCCAGCGCGCCGAGATCAAACGCACCACCGATATTTACCGTGGACAGATCGTCGACGTCAGCGCCAGCGTGTATACCGTTCAATTGACCGGTACCAGCGACAAGCTCGACAGCTTCATTCAGTCCATCGGCACCGCATCGATTCTGGAAACCGTCCGTAGCGGCGTGACCGGCATTGCCCGCGGCGACAAAGTACTCAGCATCTAAACCAAATTAGCGAATGGCCTGAACGGCCTGGATATAAAGGGGAAATTCATGAAAGTTTTCTACGATAAAGACTGCGACCTGTCGATCATCCAGGGCAAGAAAGTTGCCATCATCGGTTACGGTTCCCAGGGCCATGCCCAAGCGTGCAACCTGAAAGATTCCGGTGTCGACGTTACCGTTGGTCTGCGTAAAGGTTCGGCCACTGTTGCCAAAGCTGAAGCCCACGGCCTGAAAGTGACCGACGTTGCTTCCGCCGTTGCGGCTGCCGACCTGGTCATGATCCTGACCCCGGACGAGTTCCAGTCCTCGCTGTACAAGAACGAAATCGAGCCGAACATCAAGAAAGGCGCCACCCTGGCCTTCTCCCACGGCTTCGCGATCCACTACAACCAGGTTGTTCCGCGTGCCGACCTCGACGTGATCATGATCGCGCCGAAAGCTCCGGGTCACACCGTGCGTTCCGAGTTCGTGAAAGGCGGCGGTATCCCTGACCTGATCGCGATCTACCAGGACGCCTCGGGCAATGCCAAAAACGTTGCACTGTCCTACGCCGCCGGCGTTGGCGGTGGTCGTACCGGCATCATCGAAACCACCTTCAAGGACGAGACCGAAACCGACCTGTTCGGCGAACAAGCCGTACTGTGCGGCGGTACCGTTGAGCTGGTCAAAGCCGGTTTCGAAACTCTGGTTGAAGCTGGCTACGCGCCGGAAATGGCCTACTTCGAGTGCCTGCACGAACTGAAACTGATCGTTGACCTCATGTACGAAGGCGGTATCGCCAACATGAACTACTCGATCTCCAACAACGCCGAATACGGCGAGTACGTGACCGGCCCGGAAGTGATCAACGCCGAATCCCGTCAGGCCATGCGCAACGCCCTGAAACGTATTCAGGACGGCGAATACGCCAAAATGTTCATCAGCGAAGGCGCAACCGGCTACCCTTCGATGACCGCCAAGCGTCGTAACAACGCCGCTCACGGTATCGAAATCATCGGCGAGCAACTGCGCTCCATGATGCCGTGGATCGGTGCCAACAAGATCGTCGACAAAGCCAAAAACTAAGTCGTCGTCCCTTGTATGAAAAAACGCGGCCTCGGCCGCGTTTTTTCGTTTGAGCGTGTGGTTCTGGTATAAAGCTGCAGCGTTTGTGGCCGAACCGTCGTCCTCAAGCATCTGTCGAATTTTTTCCAAACCGTTGCAAGGTAATGTCCATGAGCGAACGTCCCGAAGAGCCGAACAAGGCTTCTGACGCCGAAAGCCTGCTGCCCATCGATGAGCACATCGAGGAAGGGCACGACGCAGAAGGTCGTAAAGTCCGGCATCGTGGTATCTATCTGCTGCCGAATCTGTTCACCACTGCGAACCTGTTCGCAGGGTTTTACTCCATCATTAACTCGATGAGCGCCCAGGCGGCATTGAGTGCTGGGGATTCCGTCAACGCGAGCAAGTATTTCGCTTTCGCCGCGATCGCGATTTTCGTCGCCATGGTGCTTGATGGCCTGGATGGTCGTGTCGCGCGTATGACCAATACGCAAAGTGCATTCGGTGCCGAGTATGACTCGCTGTCGGACATGGTCGCGTTCGGTGTGGCACCGGCGTTGCTGGCCTTTGGTTGGGCACTGGGTGACATGGGCAAGGTCGGCTGGATGGTCGCCTTCATCTATGTGGCTGGCGCGGCATTGCGTCTGGCGCGTTTCAACACGCAGGTTGGCACGGCCGATAAACGTTATTTCATTGGTCTGGCCAGCCCGGCAGCGGCCGGTGTAGTGGCGGGGATTGTCTGGGCGTTCAGCGATTACGGGATTCAGGGTTCGAAGATGTCGTTCCTGGTCGCATTGATGGTTGCGGCTGCCGGCATGCTGATGGTCAGCAACATCAAGTACAACAGCTTTAAGGAGCTGGACTTGAAAGGACGCGTGCCGTTTGTGGCGATCCTTGCAGTGGTGCTGGTGTTCGCGGTGGTCTTCAGCGATCCTCCGCGCATTTTGCTGCTGGTGTTCCTCGCCTACGCCGCTTCCGGCCCGGTGCAGTACCTGTTGCATCTTCGTCGCCACAAAAAAGCCGAGTGATGTAATTTCCCGCATACTCCGCAGTCTATGGGTGCATCTGTCCTCCAAAGCTGCGGAGTTGTCATGCTGATCAAAGTCCCCAAAGTGTCCGACTGCCATGAGTCGGATGTCACGCCTGAAGCCATTTATCTTTCTCGTCGCCAATTGCTCGGAGCTACCGCTGCCGGTATCGCCGTGGGCAGCCTGCCGCGCTGGGCGAATGCCGAGGATGCAGCGCGATATGCCGATGTCGAGCCGGGCAAGGCACCTGCCTGGTTTTCCGAGAAACTCCCTTCTACTAAATGGGGGGCAGTCAACGTCAAGGATGAGGCGATCACGCCTTATAAAGACGCAACCCACTACAACAACTTCTATGAGTTCGGTACCGACAAGGGCGATCCGGCGGCGAATGCTGGCGCGCTGAAAACCGAACCGTGGAGTGTGGTGATAGACGGAGAGGTGGGTAAGCCGGGGCGGTATGCGCTGGAAGACTTCATGAAGCCGTATCAGTTGGAGGAGCGCATCTATCGCCTGCGTTGTGTTGAGGCGTGGTCGATGGTTATTCCATGGATCGGTTTTCCAATCTCGGCGCTGCTTAAACAGGTCGAGCCGAACGCCAATGCCAAGTACATCCGCTTTGAGACCTTGCAGGATCCCAAGAGCATGTCGGGGCAACGCTCTGGGTTCGCCTTGATCGACTGGCCTTATGTAGAAGGGCTGCGCTTGGATGAGGCGATGAATCCATTGGCCATTCTGGCGGTAGGCATGTATGGCCGCGAGTTGCCGAATCAGAATGGCGCGCCATTACGTCTGGTAGTGCCGTGGAAGTATGGCTTCAAGAGCGTTAAATCCATCGTACGTATCAGTCTGGTCAGCGAGCAGCCAAAAACAACCTGGCAAAGCATTGCGGCAGACGAATACGGGTTTTATGCGAATGTGAACCCGACGGTCGATCACCCACGCTGGACGCAAGCGCGGGAGCGACGATTGCCGAACAGTCTGTTCAAACCGAACGTGCGCGATACGCAGATATTCAACGGCTACTCGGATGAAGTCGCTTCTTTATATACAGGACTCGATCTGCGGAAGAATTACTGATGCGATTTCCGTTGTGGCGTATAGGCGTTTTTATCGCGGCGGCGATCTGGCCGATGCTCTGGTTGTATCAGGCGCTTGAAGATTTGCTCGGGCCGGATCCCGGCAAGGTGTTGGTCGATCGGCTGGGGTTGGGAACATTGGTGTTGTTGCTGATCACCTTGAGCATGACGCCGCTGCAGAAACTCACCGGTTGGGCGGGGTGGATTGCGGTTCGCCGGCAGTTGGGGCTTTGGTGTTTTGCCTACGTGGTGTTGCACCTGTGCAGCTATATGGCATTTATCCTGGGGTTCGATTGGTCGCAACTGGCGGTGGAGTTGCGCAAGCGGCCTTACATAATAGTCGGGGCGTTGGGGTTTCTAGGATTATTGGCGTTGGCGGTGACGTCCAATCGCTACAGTCAGCGTCGTTTGGGGCAGCGTTGGAAGAAGCTGCATCGCCTGGCGTACGTGATTCTGGGCTTGGGTTTGCTGCATATGCTGTGGATCGTGCGCGCGGATCTGGAAGAGTGGGCAGTTTATGCCTTTATAGGGGCGGTGCTTCTGCTGCTGCGTATTCCGCCCGTGATGCGTCGGATCCCGCGGTTGCTGGCTAAAAAGCCGGTTTTGCAAGAAAAGCGAAATTAACGGTTGACGGCAGATCTCAGGTGTCTATAATTCGCCCCACTTCCGGCGCAGTCGAAACGGAAAACTCCTTGAGATTCAATGAGTTATGTAGGTTTCGGCGGTGGGTTGCT
>NZ_JBAQKH010000036.1:0-1767 GCF_049300855.1 Pseudomonas sp.
GGCCTGACGGGCTGGACCAAGACCGTCGCTCAGCCGGTCGCCCATTCGATCGCCCGCAGGACCGGACGCCCAGAAGCGCAGATTCTCTCGCTCATCGGCGCGGCGTTCCTCGCGATGGCACTAGTCAACTTCCTCCGCGAAGTTGATGCCGTCATCGCAGCCGGGCGAACCCGGCCCCCAGCCAGCTCATGACCTTCCACCACGGACTGGGACGGTTTCGAGAGCGGCTGCGCCTCCCTTTGACCCGCGGGCCCGCGCACGTGGCAGATCTACGCCAGAACACGCAGTCACCAACCCGATGCAGGTCTGCCTCGAGCAACACGAGCCGTACCGGCGTTTCAGCCCGACCCACGCCTCCTCCCATGAATCCTCCCCGGGAATGCAGGCAACCAGGCTGGGCTCACCGGCGGCAACCACGTCCGGATCGCGGTGTTCCCGGCCGCTGCACTGTTCCTGGCGGGCATGGGCAGCCCATTCAAGCTGAACGGGGTGCGCTACGCCATGATCGCGTTCGGCTCCGTGCTGCTGATCCTCTCGATCGTGCTGATCCTGCGGCAGCCGGGGCTACTGAGCTGAGGGGCTCGCCGTGCCCATAGACCCGAATGCTCAGGACCGGCCGGCGCGCTTGCCCGCTGACGGCAATTCTGTTGGGTATTCCTCGCCCCCGCGAATCGGTGAATCGGTACCCCGGCCGCGCCCGGCAGCCTGGCGGGCAAAGGTCGGGAGCCTGATTCATGCGGTCAGCCAAAGTGACGATGCGGCCGTGGAGCAGGCAGTTCTCCGGCTGAGCCGGTCCCGGCGGCTCTTCGCTCCGCTCGCCCTTGCTGTTGGCGCCATCGTGATGCTGTTCGACGGGGTGAGGCTGCTCATCACCAACTGGCGGCTCACCCTGATCCAGGTGCTCCCGGCGATGTGGATCTGGATCGCGCTGCTTGATCTGAAGGCCCATGTTCTCCATGGACACTCCTTCCATGTGCTGCGCGGGCCAGTCGTGGTGGCGGTCGTGCTCGCTGTGGCCGCGATCACCGCGGCGAGCTTCTTCCTCAACGCCGTCTTCGCATTTGCCATCGCCGAGCCGGGACCTCCGATGATCGGGCCCGCGTTCACCCGGGCCCGGTCCAGTCTCGCCGTGATCCTGGGATGGGGCGCAGCGGCCGGTGTCTGCCTCGGCGTGTCAACGGTGGTCCTCGTCCGCTGGGGGCAGTGGTGGTTCGCTATCTCGCTGAGTGTCATCATCGCCGTGATGATGATCTGCTATGTCGCCGTGCCGGCCCGGCTCATCGGTGTGCAGATCACACATTCGAAACGGGACAAGCTCACCCTTACCGCGGTGGGCGGGGCAGTTGGAGCGGCGGTCTGCACCCCGCCCTATGTCCTGGGCCGCATCGGGCTGCTCATGCTCGGCTCACGAGCACTGTTCATCCCGGGCATCATCATTATGGCCATTGGCGTGACATTAGAGGCCGGTACCACAAGCGCAGTCAAGGCGGTCAAGATGAGCGCCAAGCTGCTGCCCGGCCATCAGCAAGCAGCCGGCGATCAAGCACGTCCCAGCGATGCCCCCACCCGAGAAGGCGGCTAACGCTTTTCAGCCCCGCGTTGGGTCCGCCAGATATGCGGCGATCGCCGGCTGCCGGCGCCCGATCAGCCACAGGTCGGCGCGGTGTCCGAGCACCCAGAGCACGACCGCGACCCCGCAGGTCAGCACGACGCACGCGGCGAACATGCCGGCCGATAGCGGGTGGCTGTGGCCGGACAGCACCAGGC
>NZ_JBAQKH010000037.1:0-3957 GCF_049300855.1 Pseudomonas sp.
TTGCAGCTACTGTTTCCTCAGACTCGAAGCCATGGTAATGTCTTTGAGTATCTAAATCAGTAAAATGTACAAACATAACATTAGGCTTTTTCGTCTGAATTGTATGTACGGCAGAAGCAAGGACGAAATTATCAAGCTCAGGCTGTGACAATCCATTTCGTATATGGCCGAAACGACGATTTAAATCTAATTGATATAGCGGGCTACCGCTAAATAATGAAACTAAAATTTGATTTTGCCACGGTCTATTTGGAAAAATTTCCGGTAAATTGTAATCGATATTTGCTCTTCCAGTAACAGGCCATAGAAGGGCTGCTGTCGTTAAATTTGCTTTGCGTGCTTCATCATATAAAGTTGTTCCTTTAATGGACTTTCGGTACCAATGCCAATCTGGTGAATCACGTCCTGGTTGAAGTAATGTATTGCTGACAACGCCATGCTTATTAGGATAATTACCGGTTACGATTGTTGAGTGGCTTGGATATGTTACAGAAGGATAAATTGGCTCCACTTTTTTCGCAATCGCACCCTTTTTTATTAAAGTTTGGAAATTAGGTAGTTTTTGTAATATAGGAAAATCTAAAGCTGATAAGCAGTCGAAAGATAAAATAATGACGCGATTTGTTAATGCTTTATCCATAAAGTTTCCCTCCTGATTATATAAAACCTATTCTTGTATATTACTATTAATACCTGGTAATAAAAATATATTTTTGAATAAAATTTCGTTATTTATTTTCAGAAAAATTAAACATATAATAAGTATAAGGGAATGAATGGAAGGAGGGAATACTATGGATTGGCTAGATGGATTTGGTATCTTTTACATCATTGGTGGAGTCACCGTTCTCCTTGTATTTTTTATGTCATATTTACTAAAGAAACGTTTTCCAGATAAACAGTTTGATATTATATTTGCACTTAGTTTAGTACTTCTTTGTTTAGCTTTCTTTCCTGTAACAATGATCGCTATTGGTGGTTGGGAAGGAATGGGATACGGATTTATTTGTTTCTTCGTTTTAATTGGTACACTAATTGGTATGGTTGCTCATCAACTTGTAAAAATAGTTCGGAAAAGTTACGTATAAAACAGTGATAATTGAAAAAAATGTATAAAAATAAGAAAATTGGCTCTTGTTTTGAAATAAAATTTATATTATGATATTCAACAAATTTATTTTGTTATAACGATGAAAAAGGAATAGTACATGTCTTACCTTTTTGCAGAGAGAGAATCCTTTTGGCTGGAAGATTCTTAAAGAGGCGATATGGAACCTACCTTTGAGTTCTGCATATGCAGCGGGAAATTCCCGTTATCAAAAAGAGAGCATACTCAATTTTTTTGTGTATGAATCAGGGTGGTAACGCCGACAAAGCTCGGTCCCTATTTGGGGACGCGGGCTTTTTCTATTTTCTAAAGGAGGAAGAATAACTATGGTAAAAGAACAAGTACAAGCCATTACGAAAATGGAAGAAGACTTTGCTCAGTGGTATACCGATATTGTAAAAAAAGCGGAGCTTGTTGATTATTCAAGTGTGAAAGGTTGTATGATTTTACGTCCATACGGTTATGCATTATGGGAAAATATGCAGAAAGTGATGGATGAAAAATTAAAAGAATCTGGTCATGAAAATGTGTACATGCCAATGTTTATTCCAGAGAGTTTATTACAAAAAGAGAAAGATCATGTTGAAGGATTTGCTCCTGAAGTAGCATGGGTTACTCATGGCGGAGATGAGAAATTGGCGGAAAGACTTTGTATACGTCCTACATCTGAAACTCTATTCTGTGAGCATTTTTCAAAAATTGTTCAATCATATAATGATTTACCAAAGTTATATAACCAGTGGTGTTCAGTAGTTCGTTGGGAGAAGACGACGAGACCATTCCTTCGTACAACTGAATTTTTATGGCAAGAAGGTCATACGATTCATGAAACGGCAGAAGAATCTCAAATTGAAACATTAAATATTTTAAATCTATATGCTGCTTTTTGTGAAGAGTATTTAGCGATTCCGGTTATTAAAGGGCAAAAAACAGAAAAAGAAAAGTTTGCAGGAGCGAAGGCAACTTATACGATTGAAAGTTTAATGCATGATGGAAAAGCACTTCAAACAGGAACATCTCATAACTTTGGAACGAGTTTCTCTGAAGCATTTGATATTAAGTTTTTAGACCGTAACGGTAAATGGCAATACGTACATCAAACATCTTGGGGTGTATCAACAAGAATGATAGGTGGACTTATTATGGTTCATAGCGATAATAACGGACTTGTAATGCCACCGAAAGTCGCTCCAGTACAAGTTGTTATCGTTCCTATTGCTCAGCACAAAGAAGGTGTGTTAGAAAAAGCAACAGAGTTGCAAGGACGTATTCAGAAGGTTGCACGTGTAAAAATAGATGCTAGCAATAAAACACCTGGCTGGAAATTTAATGAGTATGAAATGAAGGGTGTTCCAATTAGATTAGAAGTTGGTCCAAAGGATATTGAAAAGAATCAAGTTGTACTTGTAAGGCGAGATACGAAAGAAAAAGAGTTTATATCAATGGATCAATTAGAAGAACGCATTCCAGTACTACTTGAGGAAATTCACCATTCTTTATTTAGCAAAGCAAAAGTATTTCGCGATGAGAATACGTATAGTGTGACGAATTTCGAAGAGATGAAAAAAGCGGCTGATGAAAAGCAAGGTTTTATTAAAGCGATGTGGTGTGGAGAACTAGCTTGTGAAGAAAAATTAAAAGAAGAAGTTGGAGTATCTTCACGTTGTATTCCGTTCGAACAAGAAAGTTTAGCTGACGAATGTATTTGCTGTAGTAAAAAAGCGAAGCAGATGGTGTATTGGGGAAAAGCGTATTAATACTCTTTCTACTAGATGACAAAAAGGACTTTGATTGCATAATAAAATGCAATCAAAGTCTTTTTAGTTTTATCCCGCTATTTGCCAGGTAGTAAAACTCCCACTTCAAAATTCGGCTGGAGCTAAGAAGTTAGGTGGGAGCCCTGCTGCCCGTAAAAGCCCGATTGGTGAAGGCTAATAATCAGTGGGGGATGAACAAAATCCCCACTGATTAAAGTTTCACTTTATAATCTGTTTCATGTATTTTTAGATGGAAGGATGATTTTTTTATTTTGCGTTTTTACGACGAATAAATAGTAACACACCAATTAGGAATGTCGAAAGACCAATTAAAATAGATGCAGGATAATGCGTTGCAGTATTAGGCAATTTATTGCCTTGTTTTGTTGCATTATCTTTTGCGTTACCGCTTTGAGAGCCGCTATCGCCTTTAACACGGTTGCCGCCCTGAGAGCCATTACCACCTTGAGAACTGCTGTCGCCTTTAACACGGTTGCCGCCCTGAGAGCCACTGCCACCAGAACCACTGCCACCAGAACCACTGCCACCAGAGCCGTTACCGCCAGAGCCGTTACCGCCAGAACCGTTGCCACCAGAGCCATTGCCACCAGAGCCATTGCCACCAGAGCCATTGTCACCAGAACCACTGCCACCAGAGCCATTGTCACCAGAACCACTGCCACCAGAGCCGTTACCGCCAGAACCACTGCCACCAGAACCGTTGCCACCAGAACCATTGCCACCAGAACCGCTGCCACCAGAACCGTTGCCACCAGAACCATTGCCGCCAGAACCGTTGCCGTCAGAACCACTGCCGTCAGAACCACTGCCACCAGAACCATTGCCGCCAGAACCACTGCCACCAGAACCGTTGCCACCAGAACCGTTGCCACCAGAACCATTGCCGTCAGAACCGTTGCCACCAGAACCACTGCCACCAGAACCATTGCCACCAGAACCATTGCCACCAGAACCATTGCTACCAGAGCCATTGCCACCGGAGCCACTGCCACCAGAACCACTGCCGCCAGAACCGTTGCCACCAGAGCCATTGCCACCAGAACCATTGTCACCAGAACCACTGCCACCAGA
>NZ_JBAQKH010000038.1:0-52560 GCF_049300855.1 Pseudomonas sp.
TCAGGCTCGAAAAAGTAACCTTGAGCGGCGCTATCAAAGCAACAGTCTCAGAGAACGACGAGTGCTCTCATTGTGGCGACTGGGCCTGGAGTATTGGTGTAGATGCATAGAGTTCGGAGGCAGCGGAAACTGGGAAACATTGGAGAAAGCTCTGCGTGATGAGGTGCATCATCAGGCGCAGAGCCTGGAGTAGATTTGTGGGGATCCCTCAGGGGCAGACCACAGTTTTTTTTGCATCTATAATCTGCCGTTTGTGAACTCTCCTCTTCCTCGCTATTTAACGTGGTCCGTCCCTGAATAACACCTAATAAAAAACTGAAAGCCTGAGTTTTTAAAACGAGTAAAAAGCCTCTACAAGTGCGGACACCGTTTTAAATTCATCACTTTGCTTGCTAGAAATACCACAATTAAAGGATGGCTCTAACACCAAACTGTAGTGATCCGAAAGAGCTGGGAAGAGATCACGGTTTCGCGTTTCAAACGTGGTTCCGTCCTGGATACTGCCCATATGACAGACTGCTTTATCAATAGCGATCATTACGCCCCCCCTACTGAAAGTGGAAGCAGATTAATATGATAATTCAGCTTGATGGATCATCCATCTCAACCGAGGTAGAATTCCATAAACAGATATCATCTTCTTTTTCGGTCACCCAATACTACGGAAACAACCTTAATGCTCTTTGGGACCTGCTCAGCACCGACGTAGAGCGCCCAATTGAATTAATTTGGAAAAACTCAAAACATTCAGAAAAATTAATGGGTGACTCATACAAAAAAATATTAATCATTCTTGATCGAGTGAAAACTCAAGATGAAAGCTTTGGACTGAATGATAGGTTCAATTACCAACTTAAATAGCAAAGACATAACCGGGGAGCAGGCCAAATTTTATTTTATCCAAAGGTGGTTTTACCCAAACCTTTTCGCGCTCTAATCGTAGTCTTCTCGTGATTAATCACTTATGAAAATACATCTCAACATCAATGACCTGCCTGACTACCCATACCCTACGAACTTCATAAAATTCGCATCCATTGAACCAGAAACAGATATCGAGCCTTGGTGGCTGCTGGTATACAACGAAGGTACAATCAACAACTGGTACAAAACACTGAAACAGCTTTATCCAAAACGCACATTGATCCCATTTGCCAAATTCAACGCGAATGATGACATCGCGTGTTTTGATGGAGGTGATTTTTCTGGGCAGCCCCAGGTGTTGATAATTCATGCTTATGCGTCAGAGGGCTGGGAACTTCACGCCACCTACGCTAGCTTCGATAAGTGGCTAGAAGAAGCCATGGTGCAAAATGCCGAGTGGCTCAACGAGGACTAAAAACTTTAATCCCGACAAGCCTGGTATTTGCTTTAGAAAAAACGAGAGAACCGCAGGCAGCCCCTGAGAAATCTCGTTGTTTAACCTCTACTCCCCCGGACTGAACAATCAAAGGACTGTAGCCTTGAAACGCCTGAATCGCCCATTTTCCATCCTCCTCGCCCTCACCTTCTCCCTTAATGCGACTGCACTGTCCCTTCGCTCCGAACAACGCCCCGACGGCACCACTGCCCTGTTACTTTCAAACGAACCCGCCGCAGAACGCGCGCCAAAGCTCAATCAGGATCCCGCGGTGCGCTCTGCACTGGTTGATTTTTTTGGCTATCAGACAGGTAGCTACACCAACGACAACACAATGATTGTGCAGCAAGTTCTGGAAGCGCTTGATTCGGAAATGTCGACGTTTGCGGACGGTGTGCCTGCCGGCAGCAAAATGATTACTGCCATGGATGATGGCAACAATGGGTTTGAGCGCGGCGCATTGTTGCTTAACGACAAGGGCCAGTTGGTCGCTGTCGGGCTGGTCAATGGCCACTGCACGGTCAAGTCGCGTGAGGAGGCTTTGACCTGTAATGATGCCCCGCAAACCGTGCTGACCATTTTCCAACCGCAAGGCGCTAAACAAGCCGATGCCGAATCTTTGATCGGCTGGAGTAAACAACTGCCTCCGATGATGGCGATATGGGCGGAAAGTGATGATCCGGAACGCCGAGCCAACGCGCAGAAAATTGCCAGCGTTGAATACGCTGCAACCAAACCGGAACAGGGAGCGTGGACAGCGGCACAGTTACCTTCCGACTTTCCCAAAGCCATGCTGGCGATGCTTCCGCAGCGAGCTCACCTGATAGGTGCTGGCGCCCACGGTGTTTTCACGACGCCGGGGATGGAGGGCACGCCGATTGAAGGTGATTGGGACAAAATAGCCGGCCGTCCACAACATGAGTTCGAAGTCATTCTTCGGACTTTTACAGAGTACGCGGACGTCATCGACTTCTATCAGCAGCATGCAAAGGATGCCGAAATCAGCGGCAACCAGAGAAAGGCACTCGTCGAAGGCTATATTGGTGGCGGCACCTACAAAATTGAAATCAGTAATAGAAAAGACGAAGGCACAGTGATCACACTCTCTGCTTGGCGACAAGAAGTCTGATTTATCCAAATAAAAAAAGGGCGACCCCATGATCGCCCTCTTTCAAATCAAGATACCCTTCCCTAGCAAATCAAAGCTTTTGCAGCTCTTCTTTAGCTCCCGGAGCACCGCGATCAATTGCTTTGAGCATCCAGTACTCGGCCTTGGATTTACTTTTTGGTAAGCCGCCACGTCCTTGTGCGTACATTTTCCCAAGCGCCAACTGCGCGTTGCCAAAATCGGCATCCGCAGACTTGCGGTAAAGCTTGGCCGCTTCACGTTGGTTTTTTACGGTGCCTCGCCCCTGTTCAAGCATTTGCGCCATTTCATACTGCGCGTACTTATTGCCGAGCGCGGCCGACTTGCCAAACCAGGAAAATGCCAGAGCTTCATCCTTGTCCACACCTCGTCCTGCGGCAATCATCTCCGCGAGGTTCAGCTGTCCGTAATCGTCACCGGTTTCAGCCAGTTTGCGATACCACTGAGCGGCAACAACATCGTCCTGTGTAACCCCGTCCCCTTTCTCATAAAGGCTTGCCAGCAGCATGTAGGCTGAGGGGTATCCGCCTTCGGCGGATTGGTGGTAGTACGCTAATGCTTTGTCCATGTCCTTGAGATTTTTGATCGATCGGCCACCGCGATGGTAGATCTGCGCCAAACTGAACTGCGCTTTGGCGTTACCTTGCTCCGCAGCTTTCAGATCCCAGTAAACACTTGCGTCTTCACCCTCAACGCTTCGATCCCAACGAAGTTCCTCAGCCAATCCGACTTGCGCTTCGGCATCACCTTGCTCTGCAGCTTTGCGAAACCACGCTTCCGGCATGCCCGGTGACCACTGCTCAACCACCCCGCAGAGGTTCTCTTGAATGGCTTTGCCAAACTGCGTCTGCGCGTCGAGATCACCTGCGACCGCTTGTTCATGCAGCCGCTGAGAATTTGGCGCGCACTTCCCTGCCTTCATACCGTCGTAGTAATCACGCGGCGCTTGTGCCCACGTATTACAGGCGATGAACATTGAAAAAAGTACCGTGCCCGCCGTACCGACGATTTTGAAACGTTTGATCATTTGTTACTTCCTTGTGGCTAAAAAAATCCAACGAAAACCTTGCGCAAAAACTAGCTCGCTTCGAACATCTGTTCGTCCACCTCGTACTTAACCACCACCCGATTCCGATACAACCTCACCCGCTCCACCAACTCCCCAACCTGCCCCTTCTCCCGCACTTCCCGCCAAATCTCATTTTCCCGATACACGCGCGCGCCCTCCCGCACAAACCGATGCGCCTCTTGAAACACGTGATAGCGATACTCCCTCACCCGATCACACAACAACTCCCCTTCGAGTTGTGTCTCGCCGACGTTCAACTTCAGCTGAAAGTGCCGATCCGTCGGGTTGTGCAGCACCAGATCAACGTAGTTGTAGAAAATCGCCGCCCCGGACCCGAACGGCAGTACCCGCCCCTCATCCGGAAACGGGTCGAAGCTGTGGTTGGAGCGCTCGACCACCACCAGCGGTGAATGAATGGCCATCCAGTGAATCAGGTTGCTCAGTTGGCAGATGCCGCCGCCTACCCCGCGTCGTGCCTCCCCGAAAGACAGTTCCATGCCTTCAACGTAGCCGCGCTTCACAGTCGGGCGGCCGACGAGGCGGCAGAAGGAGAAGTGTTCGCCGGGGGCGATGATGACGCCGTCGATGGCGGCGACGGCGAGTTTGAGGTTGATGATTTTGTTGTGTTGCAGGGCGAGGTCGGAGTCGCCGAGTTTGCGGATGAGTTTCGAGGTGTGTTTGAGGTAGCGAAAGGGCAGGCGCTCGGCCGCCGCGACGGGTCGTGCGTAGCGCTTGCCGGAACAGCGCCAGGCGATCTGGCGGAACAGTCTTTTTTGCCACACGCGCAGCCAGTAGAGGGCTGGGTGGTAGAGGGAGAGTGGTTTCATCCGTGACACAACGGCGATCGCCGTTTCTTCCTTGAACCGTAATAGGGGCGCGCATTTTAGCCGCTAATGATCTTCAGCACCCTGGTCATTTTCAGACAGGCTCAGCAGACTTACTTCGACACACTCTGCCCCACCGCCCAATCCGCAAATTAAGGTTCGCCTAAGGTTGCCTCGCTACGATCACGGCCACGAAACCCTGTTGCCCTTGAATCGCAGATGAGTCCTCCCGACATGAAAGCGTTTGATTTACCAACCCAGCCAGCGTCGAACTTCAGCCTTGTCTTGGTAAATTACAAAACCCCGGACATCACCAAAATGTGCCTCGAGCTTTTGCGTGAGCATGTCCAGGCACAACGCATTCCGGTGTGGGTGGTGGATAACGATTCGGCGGATGCCAGTCTCGATTACTTGCGTTCGCTGGACTGGATCAACTTGATCGAGCGTCCGTCGCCTTGCAAGGAAGCGGGTCATATTGCGCATGGCAAGGCACTGGATCTGGCGCTGGAAAAAGTCGAGACCGATTATCTGTTTCTGCTGCACACCGATACCTTTGTCTACGACAAAGAGGTGTTTGCAATGATGATGCGCGAGTGCACGAAAACCGCTGACATGGCCGCTGTCGGTTGTGTCGAACAACTCAATCGCGGGATTGTTCGTGACACCTGGCGTTTAACTTCGCGTTTCTGCAAGCACTATGTTCGTAAAGCGAAAGTGCGTATGGGCCTGCGTTCAAAACTGCCAAGGCCATACAAAGAAACTCATCTGAAAAGTTTCTGCACATTGTGGAATGCGCGTTTGATGAAGTCCCACGGTCTGCACTTCTGCATGGATGACCAAGTGCCCGGTTACACGCTGCAAGATCGTATGTCCGGTATGGGCTACGGCATCAAGTTTCTTTCGCCGCGCAAGATTTTCAGTTATCTGGATCACATCCAGGCAGGAACCGTCGCCGCTGCCGGCACCTACGGGGAAAATCACCGGCGGACGAAAATGTATCAGGCCACGCTCAAGCGCCTTCAGGGGCAACAGGGCAAGCCCGGGGTGCAAGCCTCGGTTTAAATTCCCGGCAAACAAAAAGGGCGACTTTAAAGTCGCCCTTTTTGTTTGCAAAAATTGTATACAACCACTCCGAAGAGGTGTTCGCCCAGTGTAATGGCCTGGCAATCCATGCACCGGTAAAGAGCCCTGACACTGGGCGAACGGGAAGGATTTTAATAGAAGTTGGCGCTTATGTCCTCATTCTTCAATGTAAAAATTATGTACGAAAAAGTTAATAGATATTTATCGACGATTGCTTTCGCGAAACTTTCAAAAAAACCAAACCGAACTAATAGTATGACTACTCTAATACAAAAACTGTACAAGAGCAGTCATTCTGTAGAGTTAAAACTCAACTTTCGTGTTGACTGGTCACTTTTAAGATATCGGTGTAAGTGACAATAACGCTCTGGCCTTCTTTCAGATTTTTCAGTTTGGCTTGAATTTCAGGCTTTTTCACGTCGAGAACTTTCGACACGCCCGCCGGGTTTTGCAGGGTCACCTGATTTGTCTTCAAATCAATTTTGGTGATTTTCAATTGCACCTGAACCTGACGGTACGCCTCGCCACCGGGGTTATCGCTGCCCGGCGCCTTACGCAACTCGCCGGTACGTTCGGTGGTGCCAGGCAGACCTTTATCCACATCGGTGTCGAGGTAAGCGGCGACAGAACGCTGTACCTGGATATTGACCTGATCACCGGCCTTGAGATTGTCGAGGTTTTTCGCCTTGTCGCTGAGCTGAACGTGAACCGGCTTGCCTTCGGCACCTTCGAGCACAACCTGATGGTTGGCGGCGTCGACGGAGATCACTTTGGTGGTGACCTGATCGGCTTCAACAGTGGCGGACAGCGGAATATCGGCAGCCAGGGCGCCGAAGCTGGTGGCGGACAGTACGGTTGCGAGGGTGATGGCCTTGGCCAGTGCGTCGAGCTTCATAAGCAATACTTTCCCTGTGATGAATGGCAGCGCCCGTCGTTGAAGCTGCTTCGACGCCGGGCGTGCCACTGAGCATAGACGCTGTTCAGGGCTTGGCCTTGGTTTGTGATGGGGAGGTTTGTGACGGGGAGGTTTGTGACCGCGAGGTTTGCTGCCTGGCGGTGTCCTGCGCGGTGGATTCGCCACTGGGCGTGCCTTTGCCAGTGTTTTCACGCTGTTTTGGATCGGTTGGGCGTAGGGCGTCGTTGTCGCGTTCGGTTTCGCCCGGTGGCCGGGGTTCGTCGGGGTGTTCGCCTTGGCTGATGGGTTTCATCGGTTTACTCCTCAGGCTTCGGGGTCGTCGAGTTCACGGGCGACGTTGATCGCGGGGGAATCCTTGTGCAGGTCATCGGCCTTGGCGCGCAGGAGTTGCCATTGCTCGAGATCGATGGCGCCCTGGCCGAGCAGGTCGTCGGCGATGCGCTGCAGATCGAAATAATGCGCGTCGGGGGATTGCTGCCAGTAGGTTTCGTCGTCGAACAGACGTTGCCAGGTGGTCATGTCCGGGGGTTGCAGGTCGTCGCTCATGGGTGGGTCCAGAAGGGGCCGGTTTCTGGGTAGAGGGTTGTGCGAGAGATAGAGTTCCGGACAGTTTGATCAGTGGTGACTTAACTGGCGCCATCGCTGGCAAGCCAGCTCCCACAGAGTTTTGTGGGTCGCTGTCAGTACCCGGTCATTTCCAGATAGCCCTGTCCGGGATGGCTGCCGCTGATGCGTACCGGGCCTTCCCAATACGGAATGCGCAGATTCATCCAGGCGTTGCGGTTGAGCGCGTCGAGGCTGATGTCGAGGTGTTTGTCGGGGATGCTGATCGACCATTTTACGGGCAGCGACTTGCCTGCAACCTTGGCAGTGGTTTGCGGGGTGAGCTGAATCTGCGAGCTACTCAGGGTTTGCGTCTGGCCGTCGCCAGCGATCCAGGTGCCGGTCAGATACGGCGCGCCGTCCTTCTCGCGCATACGGTAAAGCATCACGTGTTCGCCGCTGTCCAGGTGCAGGGAAAACCAGTCCCAACCGGTTTGATTGGCGGTCAGCGGCTGGCTGCTCCATTCGCGATCAAGCCACGCGGGGCCGCTGACGGTGAAGCTCTGGCCATCGATCTGCAAGGTGCCGCTGGCCTGAAAAAACGGCTGGCTGTAGTAATACGACGCCTGGCCTTGTTCGGATTTCTGACTGAAACCCTTGTCGCCTTGCAACACCAACGGGCGACTGGAAGTGAGGTGCAGTTGATAGGCGAAATCCTTGTCGCGCGCGCTGAGTTGCAGATCGCTCAAGGGGTCCTGCGCCTGACTGGCAAACCGCCAATCGTCGATCCACGCCTCGAACGGCGCCAGCCGCACACCCGCCTGCCCCACTCCGCCGCGCGCATAGCGTTCAGCAGCGTGATGCACCGTGCTGGAAGTCACCGCTGCATGTCCCAGCCAAATCGTCTGATTGCCCCACCCCGCAGTCTCCGCCACAGGTTTCAAAGCGCTGCGAAACAAGGTCCATTGCACGCCAAACTGATTGCCCTGCTGATCCTTGAGATTGGCGGTGACGTACCACCACTCAATGCGAAACCCTTCATGCGCCCCGTGATCTGCGGGAAAACTGAACACCCGGCCCGGCACCACCGGCGTAAACGCCAACGCCTGATCGCCCATCCCGGCGAAGCCTTTCTGCTCCGGAGCCGATTGATCGCAACCACCGAGCAGCAACAAGACCATGAGCACAACGAAATTAATCCTCATGGGCAAACGTCCTCAGCAAGTCCGCCGGTTGCGTGCGGTACAGCGAGTACAGCGGCCAGGCCGAAGCCAGTAACGTCGCCAGCAACGCCAATCCCATCAACTGCAGCAATTGCCACGGGAATACCCGCAATGGCAGCCGCCAGCCAAACGCCTGCACATTGATCACCGCGTCCAGGCACCACGCCAGCGCGATGCCCAGTGGCAACGCCAGCACCAGCGTCAGCACCGCCAACAACCAGGTCTGACCGAGATTGAGCAGCATCAACTGCCGTCGCGTCACGCCCAGTGCCCACAACGGCGCGAGCTGGCCGAGGCGACTCTGGCTTTGCGTCAACAGGCTGATAAACAGCGCCACACCGGCGACGGCCAGGGTCAGGCTGTTCAACGCAGCCGTCGCCGCAAAAGTCCGTTCGAACACTTGCACCGACCAACCCTTGAGCCGCGCCTGATCGACGATGCGGCTGTCATCGAGTTGAAAACGCGTCTGCAATGCGCTTAACAACCCCGGAATATCCTGCGGTTCAATACGCAGATTGAAACGGTTCGGCGTCAATTGCGGCCAGCCGCGCAGCAGGTGATTGATGTTGACCAGCAAGTGCCCCTTGGGATTGCCGTAGTCGGCGTAGATGCCGACGATGCGCGGCGACCACGTGCCGTTTGGCGTGGGAATCGCCAGGTGTTCGCCCGCGTGCAGTTTCAGGCGCCGGGCCAGTTGTTCACTGAGCATCACCGCATCGTCCGTCGCCAGATGCGCCCACGGGTCGCCGCCAATCGCATCAAGAAACGGCCAGTGCTGGCGATAATGCGCGTGATCGATGATGCCGAACACTTCCGCCGGCCAACCCTGCAACGTCACGGCGACCTGCCAGTTGGGCAGCACTGCCGTGACCTTCGGCTGCTGCCTGAGCCAACTGTACATTTCCCGCGACTGCGCCGGATTGCTCGGATTGATATACAACTCGGCGCTCAGGCGTTGCTCCAGCCAATCGGTGAAGGTCTGGCGGAAACCGGCGGTCATGCTGCCTGCGCCGATGTTGGCAGCGAGCGCCAACAGCAACGCCATCAAGGCCAGACTCAGCGCCGGCAATTGCTGGCGGCAGTCGGCGAGAAACCATTGACCGAGCACCGAACGACTGCGCCCGAGCAGTTGATTGAGGAGCGCGCTGAGCAACACCGGCAGCGCCAGTGCCGCGCCGAGTAGCAGCCCGGCCATCAAGACAAAACCGCTGGCCAGACTGTCGCCCCAGATCAACGCCACCAGTGCAATCAACCCCAACGCTGCGGCCAGCCAAGCCTGACGCCGCAGCCAACGCGCATATTGCTGATGCCAGGCTTGCGGATCGGCCACCGCCAGTAACGGCAAACGGGCGGCACGCAACAGGCTGTTGGCCCCGGCGAGCAAAGCGCCGAGCAGGCTCAGACCGATGCCGCTGAACCACCACCAAGGGCTCAGACGCAACTGCCCCGCCACTTCCGCGCCATATAAGCCACGCAGGCTGGCGGCGACATCCGGTAGCAACACACTCGCCAGCCAGTAGCCGCTGAGCACACCGAACAACCCACCGATCAGCGCCAACACCCCCAGTTCTACCACCAGACAAGCGATCAGCATTCGTGCGCTGACTCCGCAGGCGCGCAGGGTGCGCAACAAACCGCGCCGTTGCTCCAGCGCCAGACCAATGGCTGCGTGAACGATGAACAGACCGACCAGAAACGAGAGAAAACCCAAGGCGTCCAGATTGAGGTGAAAACTCTCGGTCAGTCGCGCCAGATTGTTTTCCTCACCGCTGCTTTTTAGCTGCAACTGACCTTTGAAAGAGGCCGGCAACTGCGCGTTAAAATCCTTGGGCAGCAACAGCCGCGACAACTGTCCCGGTTGTTCGAGCAGGGTTTGTGCGACGCCGATGTCCACCAAGAGCATGCCCGGTGCCATGTCCTTTTGTGCGAGCAACGGTGGCAGTTTCATGCCGTTGAGCGTTGGCGGCGTGTCACCTTCGCGCAGATTCAGCGCGTGCAGGGTATCTGGAGAAATCCAGGTACTTCCCGGCGGCGTGAATAACGAGACGACGCGCTCGATCGGCAGTGTCTGCCCGGCCACCGCAGAGTCCGCCGGCAACGACACCGGCTCGATGCCCATCAGTTGCAATCGCTGATTGTCCTGACCTTTGAGCAACAAGCGCCCCTGCAACAGCGGCGACACCGGCCAACCCTGTCGGCGCAGATCCACGAACCATTGTTGCGCGAATGTCGCGCCATTCGGCGTGCTGAGGCTGGCCTGCGGTTCACCGCCGATCAACTGGCTGGCCCGTGCATAGCTGTCACGCGCCTGACTGTTCAACGCTTCGACGCCGGTGAGCAGACTGGTCGCCAGCCACAGCCCGGTCAGCACACTGAAAAACTGCACCGGATGGCGCCGCCAATGGCTGAGCAGCGCGCGTAACGTTTGCTGAAAGACGATCACGTCAGCCGCCCGTTGGACAACACCACGCGCTGGGCCAAACGCGCCGCAACGCGTTGGCTGTGGGTGACCATCAACAAAGTGGTCGGCGTGTCATCGAGCAATTCCAGCAACAAGCGCAGCACTTCATCACTGGTCGCTTCATCGAGGCTGCCGGTGGGCTCATCGGCGAGCAGCAATTTCGGCTGCGAGGCCAGCGCCCGGCCCAGTGCAACCCGCTGTTGTTGGCCGCCGGAAAGCTGCTCGGGATAACGCTTGAGCAAATCGCCGAGGCCCAGACGCTGCACCAGATGCGCCTGCCAACGCGGCTCATGGCGCCCGGCCAGGCGCGCCTGAAAGGCCAGATTGTCCTCGACGCGCAAACTGCCGATCAGGTTGAACTGCTGAAACACCAGGCCGATTTCTGTGCGCCGCCAATTCGCCAGTTGCGCTTCGTTCATCGCCTCCAGCCGATGTTCGCCGCTGCGAATGCTGCCGCTGTCGACTTTGTCGAGACCGGCCACCAGGTGCAGCAATGTGCTTTTGCCGCTGCCGGATTCGCCCATCAGCGCCAAGCTGCTGCCCGCTTCCAGCGTCAGGTCGACGCCTTGCAGCACCGGCAATGCGCCTTGAGGGGTGAGATAACTTTTGAAGACGTTTTCAACGTAAAGCATGCCGCCACCTGATCGGTCAGTGTGGGGCAAGGATAGCGGATGCCGATGACAGCTCAGAATCTTGCGGTGAACACAACGGCCTCATCGCTGGCAAGCCAGCTCCCACAGTGTTTTAAGGTGAATTCAATATTTGTGAACAACCTCAATCCCTGTGGGAGCTGGCTTGCCAGCGATGAGGCCAGCAGACCAACGCGAAAATCACTGCCCCGCCGCCACGCTGGTGGGCGCCTGCGCCGGCGTGACAATGCTGCCCAGATCAATATGCTTCCACTCAGGCTTGGCCCCCAGCCGTGCATTGAAGCGGTAGTTGAAGGTGAATTCATCCGCCGTCGGCACCGTCAGCGGCTTGCCATACAGCGCCTCGATCCCCGGCAGGTCATAACCCATCAACTGCAACAGCGTCGGGAAGATGTTGTAGTGGCTGGAGCGATCCTTGTTGGTCGCCAGTTGCGCCTGCCAGTCCAGCGTCTTCAGATCACTGCCGGAAATCACCACCAACGGCACCAACCCCTCCTCTTCCACCGGATCGCCACCGCAATGGGTGTTCAATCCCGGATTACCGCGCTCATGCAAATCCTGGCCATGATCAGAGGTGTAGATCAGCAACGCATTGTTCAGATTGCCCTGGGCGAACACCCGCGCGAAAAACTCGCCGACGTTCCACAGCACTGTGTTTTTGTAGGCGTTGCGGTACAGCAGCCAGTCATCTGGCTGGCCGTTGAAACCGGTGCGCTCGCCGGTGTCCGCCACCTCGGTGAACTGCCCGCGTGGCAAGGTCGGGCGGTACGCCATGAACGCGTCCGGGTATTTGTCGTGCACCGGGAAATGCGCGCCGACCTTGTTGATCACCACTAACTCCGGCGTGTCATCGTTGAGCAACTCGATCAGCTTCGCCGCGGCCGCCATGTCGCGGTCGCGCACGCTGGTCTGGTCGAATTGCACGAACTGGTCGATGTCCTTCTTCTCGGTGTCGGTCATCAGGTTCTGCAGATTGCCGCCGGTGCGCTGGGCGTCGATGTACACCGTGCGCAGCCCGGCCTTTTTCGCGTACTGCCAGATCGACGGCAGTGTGCTGTTGATGCGCATGTAGTCGGCGCGCGTGCCGCCGTAACGCAGGGTCACGTTGGTGTCGGCGCTGCAATTGGCAATGGAGGCGGCGTAGCCGTAATTGAAGATGTCGACGCCGGGGTGCGCTTGCTTGAGGTTGCTGTGCACACCGAACGGCGCGTTGATGTCCAGATAATTGCCGGAAATGCTTTCGTCGATGATCAGCACGATGTCATGGCCGACAGCTTGCGAGCTGCGCGCCAGTGTCACCGGTTCACGCGGGCCGACAGTGTTTTGCAGTGCTTCATAGGCAAACAGGTTCAGGTAGGCCAGCGGCGTGTACATGATCGGCAAACCACGGGCGCCCTCGCCCGCGCGTAAAAACAGCACGGCACTGAGCAGCAGCACGCCAGCAAAAGGCGCCGCCACCCGCAAGGCGTTCGGCACGATTAGCGAATGCCGGGGTTTGAGACCGATGCCGAACAACAACAGCAAACCGCTGAAGGCGCCCTGCAGGATCGCGTCCCGATATTGGTACGCCGCTTCCTGAATGAACCCGCCGGAATACACCAGCGAGACAAAACTGCTGTAGCTCAGGTAATCCGCGGTGACGCGGGTGTACACGTCAAAAAACACCGCCGAAGCGAACATCGCCAATGCGAACAAATGTCGGATGAGGCTGTGCCTTATATAGGCCGTTAGATATAACGCTAAAGTTAGCGCCAAAAACATCGCGCCAAAAAGAAGTACAGCAAAACCGAGCCCGATAGCATTTAACCGCTCAATGTAATATTCGGAATAAAGCAGCAAATAAACAATTAAAAGCAGTTCTTTCAAATATCGAAACATGGCAATTCCGGTCGCGCCAAACGGCGTTGAGTCAATCGTTTGTCGGTCAAAATCTGACACTAGCACCCGGCCATCAAAGCGCAAGAAATGGCTGACTTTCTTACAAAGCGTCAAAAAACCGATGACTCAAATCTGACACACTCAAGTTGCTGAAAGCCTTTAAATTCGCGGCTTCCGACCGTCCATCGTTTTCTTTGGATTGTGAAAAAAGCGTCAAGGACGGGACAAATCCAGCAATAGCAAGCACTTGATGGCCAATCGCCCCCAAAAATGGGGCTGTTATACAGGTGCAACATGTCATTTTGCTGACACGCTTTTCAAACCCTGCGCTATACCCCTTTTGACAGTCTCATTTTGAACTTCTTCTTTTCGCTCTATCGAGGGTGCGCAAATGGACGTGAGCGTATTTGGCACGGGCTATGTTGGACTTATTCAAGCCGCCGCACTTGCAGATGTCGGTCATCGGGTTTTGTGCGTCGATATTGACCCGAACAAGATTAAACAACTGCAACAAGCGGTGCCGCCTATTAGCGAGCCAGGTTTGTCCAGCACTCTTGAGGAGAACATCAAGGCCGGCCGTCTGCTGTTCAGCACCCAGGCCAGCGATGCGGTCGAGCACGCCGAGCTGATCTTCATCGCCGTCGGCACCCCGGCCGATGAAGACGGCTCGGCCGACCTCAGCCACGTGCTCAACGTTGCCCGGCAAATCGCCTCGCACATGGAGGCCGATCGCACCCTGATCATCAAATCCACAGTGCCGGTCGGCACGGCGGATCAAGTGCTGGCCACCGCCAACAGCGAATTGCAGCGCCGCGACAAAACCGGTCTGACCGTGCGTGTGGTCTCCAACCCGGAATTCCTCAAGGAAGGCAGCGCCCTCGCCGATTGCATGCGTCCCGACCGGATCATCGTCGGCACCCGCGATGACGCCGCCCGCGAGCAGATGACTGAGTTGTACGCGCCGTTCTGCCGTAACCACGAAAAACTGATGTTCATGGACAACCGCAGCGCCGAACTGACCAAGTACGCCGCCAACGCGATGCTCGCCACCCGCATCAGTTTCATGAACGAGCTGGCCAACCTCACCGAACTGCTCGGCGCCGACATCGAAGCGGTGCGCAAAGGCATCGGCTCCGACCCGCGCATTGGTTACCACTTCATCTATCCGGGCTGCGGCTTCGGTGGCTCGTGCTTTCCCAAGGATCTGCGCGCCCTGCTGCACACCGCCGAACACAACGGCATGCCGTTGAAATTGCTGCGCAGCGTCACCGACGTCAACGACCTGCAGCGGCACATCCTGTTCAGCAAACTGAAAGCGCAATTCCCCCAAGGCCTGGCCGGCAAGTCCATTGCCATCTGGGGCCTGGCGTTCAAACCGAACACCGATGACATGCGCGAAGCACCGAGCCGTTATCTGATGGATGCGCTGTGGGCCGAAGGCGCCAGCGTGCAGGCCTACGACCCGGAAGCCATGTCCGAATGCCGGCGCCTTTACGGTTACCGCAACGATCTGCACCTGTGCGCCACCCGCGACGACACCCTGGAAGACGCCGATGCCCTGGTGATCTGCACCGAGTGGAAAAACTTCCGCGTGGTCGATTTCGAACTGCTCGCCGAAAAACTCCGTTCGAAGGTAATCATCGACGGCCGCAACCTGTACAACCCGGAGCAAGTGGCTGCTGCCGGCCTGCACTACAGCGGCATTGGCCTGCGCCACATCGCCCCCGACGGGGCGCGGCCATGAAGATTCTGGTCACCGGTGCGGCCGGTTTCATTGGTGCCCATTGCGTGTTGCGGCTGATGCGCGACGGGCACTCGGTGGTCGGCCTGGACAATTTCAACGCCTACTACGACCCGCAACTCAAGCACGACCGCGTGCAATGGGTGCGCGAGCAGGTCGGCGATTTCCAGCTCGCCACGGTTGACCTGGCCGATGCCTCGGCCATCGAAGCGCTGTTCGTCCGCGAACGCCCACAAGTGGTGATTCACCTCGCCGCGCAAGCCGGGGTGCGTTACTCGCTGGACAATCCACGGGCGTATCTGGACAGCAACCTCAATGGTTTCCTGAATATTCTCGAGAACTGCCGGCATCACCCGGTCGAACATCTGATCTACGCCTCGTCGAGTTCGGTGTACGGCGCCAACCAGCACACGCCTTATTCGGTGAAGGACGGCGTCAATCACCCGCTGTCGCTGTACGCCGCGACTAAAAAAGCCAATGAATTGATGGCGCACAGCTACAGCCATCTGTTCGACATTCCCAGCACCGGGTTGCGCTTTTTCACCGTGTACGGGCCGTGGGGCCGGCCGGATATGTCGCCCATCCAGTTCGCCCGAGCGATCAGCGACGGCACGCCGCTGAAACTGTTCAATTACGGCGAACACCAGCGCGACTTCACCTACATCGACGACATCATCGAGAGCATCGCCCGGCTCACCGATCACCCGCCGCATGCCCACCCGGAGTGGGATCGTGAACACCCGGATGCCGGCACCAGCATGGCGCCGTGGCGCCTGTTCAACATTGGCGGCCACCACCCGGTGGAACTGAAAACCTATCTGGCCCTGATGGAGAAACACCTCGGTCAGAAAGCCATTGTCGAGCTCTTGCCCCTGCAACCGGGCGATGTGCTCAACACCTGTGCCGAGACCGACGACCTGGTCCAGGCCACCGGATTTCAGCCCCGGATAGAGCTGGATGAGGGCCTCGGGCGGTTCATCGCCTGGTTCCGCGACTACTACCCCACTGCCTATCGCCCACGCGCCGCTCGCGGCTGAACATCAGCGGAGGACTCTATGACTGGACATGAAAAAGGTGTGCCGATCCAACAATTGCAGCGTGACAAGCGCATGGATCCGGAACAGCGAATGCGCCTCGACGCGGCGATTCACCGCCAGGGTCGCGGTTGGTTCACCGGCCGCGATGGTGGTCGCCCATGGCAACTGTCGCGCACTAATCGTGTGGTCGCCTGCCTCGGTGCGCTGACCATTCTGCTGCTGATTTCGCCGCTGCTGATCGGCCTCGCGCTGACCATCAAGTTCACCAGCAAAGGCCCGGTGATGTTCGTGCAGAAACGCACCGGTTATCGCGGTCGCAAGTTCGGCATGTACAAATTCCGCACCATGGTCGCCAACGCCGAAGAATTGAAAGAGTCGCTGCGCCACCTCAACAAGCACGGTGCCGACGCCATCGACTTCAAGATTGACCAGGACCCACGCATCACCGGCATCGGCGGTTTTCTGCGGCGTACCAGCCTCGATGAACTGCCCAACCTGATCAATGTAGTGACCGGCGACATGCGCCTGGTCGGCCCGCGTCCGACCTCGTTCAACGCCTACCGCTACAAGGACAGTCACCTCGCCCGTCTGGCGATCTACCCCGGCATGACCGGCCTCTGGCAGATCTCCGGGCGCAGCAATATCGACTTCGACCAGCGCGTTGAGTTGGACCTCAGCTACATCGCCGAGCAGAGCCTTTTGCTTGATCTGAAGATTCTGTTGAAAACCCCCTTCAAAGTATTCAGCGGCCACGGAGCAAGCTAATGGACGGTTCAACCAACAAAAGCCTGAGCATTGCCAACCCCAGCGAATCGAACCTGACCTCGACCGTGCTGGATCTTGATCTGCGGATCCTGTTCCTGACCGCCGCCAACCCCGGCGCGGGCACCACCACCAGTGCGTTGGCGCTGGCCAGCCAACTGGCACAAATGAGCAGCGGCCAGGTGTTGCTGGTCGACGCCAGCCAATCGGCGAGCAACCTCACTCAGCAACTGAACCTGAGCAAGGAGCGCGGCCTGCGCGACCTGCTGTTCAACCCGGACAACCCGCCGCTGTTGCAGGACTGCGTGGTGCAGGTGTCGAGCCTGCCCTTCCACGTGCTGCCCAATGGCCGGCCGATCCGCACCATGGAACACCTGACCGCCGAGCGCCTGAGCCCGTTGCTCGATCAATTGGGCAGCCAGTACCGCTTCGTGGTGATCGACGGCGATGCGGTGTACTCCGCCGCCGACACGTTGGTCATCAGTACTCAGGTCGATGGCGTGGTGTTTGTCGTGCGCGCCGAAGACACCCGCTGGGAAGTCGCCCAGGCCGCCGTGCAACGCCTGACTCAGGCTGGCGCGAAAGTGGTCGGCAGCGTGTTCAACCGGCGCAAGTACTACATGCCCAAATGGCTTTACAAAAACCTCTAAGCGAACGCGAAGGATGACGCCATGAACGCCAAGATTCTTGTGCTGCTGATGCTGCCGCTTGCAGGTTGCTCCAGCACCTCCGAAACCCAGAACATGCCGGTGAATATTCTCACCGCCAGCCCGGCCAACGCTCAGGCAACCGATATGCCGAAGATCGAGCAGACCCTGCGTCCGCAGGATGTGCTCGATGTGATCTTCCATATCAGCACCAGCGGCTCGGACGCGTACCGCGTGCAGTCGGGTGACCAGATCGGCCTGAACTTCACCGCTGCCAGCCAACTCAACGGCAACCAGCTGGTGCTGCCCGACGGCACCATCGAACTGCCGGGCGCCAATACTTCAGTGAAAATCGCCGGGCTGACCAGCGATCAGGCGCGCGAGGAAATCCAGCGCGCCTATCAGCGCAAGCAACTGTTCCAGCCCAACCGCAATCAGTTGACCGTGCAGATCATCAGCCCGCTGACCAATGAGCAAAACCTGAAAAGCGCGCTGAATCACCCGGCCACCGGCATGAGCCGCGAAATCACCGTCGGCACTGACGGCTACGCGAGTTTCCCGGAAATCGGCGCCGTGCCGCTGCAAGGCATGACCGTCAATCAACTGGAAACCTTCCTCAACAAGAAGTACGCGCAACTGCCGGGCCGGATGACCGTCGATGTGCTGCTGAAATCCACCGCCGGCAACGAGATCTACGTGCTCGGCGAAGTCGGCCAGCCGGGCTCCTACCCGATACGCCGGCCGGTCTCGGTACTGGAAGCGCTGACCCTGGCCCGTGGCACCAACGTCAAGGCACGTCTGGATTCGGTAGTGATCATGCGCCGCAACGGCAATCAGGTGCAGGCGGTGCGTTACGACGTCGAGAAAGCGCTGTCCGGCGATGCTTCGCAGATCGCGTATCTGCAACCGGACGACATGCTCTACGTGCCGAAAACCAAACTGGCCAGCGCCGGCGAACTCGCCCGGCAACTGGCTGACGTGGTGCTGTTCCAGGGCGTCGGGTTCAGCTTCGGCTACCGCGTCGACAACAAAGACAGCAACAACAACTGACTCTCAGGTGACCGACATGAATCCAAAGGAAAACTACCTGCATGAGTTCTTCAGGATCTTCTTCGCCAACAAGCAACTGGTGAAACGGGTCTTCCTGATCTTTGCAGTCATCGCCCTGCTCTTGCCGCTGGTGCTCAAACAGAGCTTCGATATCACCGCGCAGGTCATCGTGCAGTCGAAAAAACTCTCTCAGGGTGACGCCACCACGTCGCTCACGGTGGACAACGCCACCTTCATTCCGCCATCGCTGGCGGACATGGAAACCGAGAGCAATATCCTCCGTTCGCCGGCGTTGATCCGCCAGACCATCAGCGAACTGCGCGACAAGGGTGAATACACACCTTCGCCGGGCATCTTCAGCAAACTGGTGGCCGAGCCGTTCAAGCGTTACGTCACTTCACCGCTGCGCCAGTACGTGATCAACCCGCTGCGCAATCTGCTCGGGCTCGAGACCGATCCGGTGCGCGACACCGCGCTCGACGCGCTGACCCAACAAGCCATCGACAGCCTGAAAATCGAGACCCTGCCCGGCTCCAACGTGATCTCGATCGTCTACAGCTTCCCCGATCCGCATCAGGGCACGACGTTTGTCTCGGCGCTGCTGCAGAACTATCTGTTCAGCCGTCAGGCCTTGCAGTCGATCGACTTGCCGCAGTCCTTCTACGAGAGCAAAAAACACCTGTATCAAGTGCGTCTCGATGGCCTGGAAGGCAATCGTCAAGCCTTGCTGGAAAGTGTCGGCTCGTCGGATCCGAAGGAAGAAATCACCTTCCGCCTCAACGCCATCAACACCGAAGAGCAAGCCCTGAACCTGTATCAGGATCGCCTGTTGCAGAGCCAGCGCTGGCTCGAATACCTGAAAACCGCACTGGCCGCCGCGAGCAATAACAAGCTCAATGACTACACCTTCCCCTACACCTTCACCACCACTGTCGACAACGTGGCGTTCGAAGATCGGGAAATCAAACAGATGGGCGAGCAACTGACCACCCAGGTCAGCCGCTACATGAATGACCTGGCGGTGTTCCAGCCTGGCAGCGAACCGATGCTGTTGACCCGCGAGCAGATTGCCCGCACCCGTGGCCAGTTCCTCAAAGTGGTGAGCAACCGCATCCAGGAACGCACCGCCGATCTGGCGGTGGTCAAGCAAGTGATCGAGCAGAAAACCGCGCGTATCGCCGAGTTCAAGAACCGCATCCACGAGTTGCAGCAAACGCAAAGCAAGCTGCGGCAGATGGACACCGAAATCGACGCACTGCACGCCGCGTTCTCGACCTACGCCCAGCGTTTCGCCGAAAGCAGCACCACCGGCGCGCTCAACGACGATCTGTCCAACGCCCGGGTGCTCAGCCCGCCGTTCGAACCGACCGAAGCGGCGTTCCCGAAACCGGGCCTGATCATTCCGTTCGGTTTGTTCACCGGGTTGTTGCTGGCGATTGCTCTGGTCTACGTGCGTGAGTTCTTCGATCACCGCTTCAAACACCCGGCGCAAATCAGCCACGAACTGGGCGTACCGGTGCTGTTGGTGATCAACGACCAGAACGCGCTGCCGAGCAATCCGCACAAGAACTGGACAGTGCCAAGCTTCCTGCACTGGGTGCGCAATTGAGCAGCGCATCCTCCCCGACTGCCGCGCTGCCGATCATTCATTTGCTCAGCAGCGGCGGCTTCTATGGGGCCGAGCGGATGTTGCTGGATCATTGTCTGGCGACGCCGGGACAGCATCAGGTGCTGTTCCTCGACGCGCCGCCAGAACTGATCGCGCGCTTTCGTGAGGCCGGGGTGGATTGTCGCGGCTGTGCCGGGCTGGGGGATTTGCTGCGGCACTTGCGTCAGCGTCGCGGTGAAAAGCCGCTGATCAATACGCACAATTTCAAAGGGCTGTTGTTCGGTTGGGTCGGGGCGACGCTGTTGCGCCTGCCGCTGGTCATCACTCAGCACGGTTTTACGCCGCGCAGCCGCAAGCAGAAGTTCTACACCTGGCTGAGCCTGCAACTGTGCCGCACGGCGTCGGTGGATCGCGTCGTCTGCGTCGCGGAAAGCATCGCCACGCTGCACCGTCAGGCCAGCGTGCGAGCAGAAAAATTGCAGGTAATTCCCAATGGTCTGCCGGCCGCTGCCGCGATGGTGCCGGACGCCGATCGGCAACGTTGGCTGGCCGGTTACGTCGGTCGCTTGAGCAGTGAGAAAGGCCCGGATCTGTTTCTCGATGCCCTGATCCCGCTGTGTCATCAGCATCCGCAACTGGATGCGGTGATGCTCGGCGATGGCCCGGAATGCGAGGCGTTGCAGGCGCGAATCGACAGCGCCGGTTTGCAGCAACGGATTCGTTTGCCGGGTTACCAGATCGCCATGCAACCGTGGTGGCAACAACTCGATGCGCTGGTGATCAGCTCGCGCACCGAAGGCACACCGATGATTTTGCTCGAAGCCATGCAGGCCGGGGTGCCGGTGGTGGCCTTCGCGGTCGGCGGGATTCCCGATGTGCTCGAACATCGGCACAACGGTTTACTTGCCACGCCCACCGACAGCGCCGCCCTCGCCCGCCAGCTCGACACGTTGCTGAGCGAGCCGAAACTGGCCCGGCAACTGCGCGACAACGCAAAACGCACGCAACAGGATCGCTACGACCTCAAGGCCCTGGCCGAACGCTGGTCGCAGCTGTACATCCGCACGGCACGGGAGACACGCGCATGATTTTCCCGCTCTCGATCGTCAGTTTGCTCGGCCTGGTCTGCATCGGTTTGCTGGCCAGCCCTTATCCGTTTCTGGCGCCGGGGGCGGTGCTGGGCCTGGTGGGTTTTGCGGTGTTGTACCGCAAGCCGACCTGGGGCCTGCTCGGCATTGCCGCACTGGTGCCGTTCGAGGGCTTTTTCAAGGACACGTCGTTCTCCGGCAGCAAGCTCATCGGTGCTTCGCTGGCGGTGATCCTGATGCTGCAACTGGCGCTGCACCAGATTCCGTCGGAGCGCCTGCGCAGCAATATCTGGCGCTACTTGATCTGGTTCATGGTGCTGTACTTCCTGAGCCTGCTCAACACCGATGACCTGGGCATGTCGCTCGGGCACCTTCGCGAGTTGAGTGTCGGGCTGATCCTGTTTGTCATCACCCTGCTGATCGGCCGCGAGCTGAACCTTGATCTGTTTGCCCGTCTGGTCACCCTCGCCGTCAGCACTACCTGCGCGATGGCGATGTTCTCGACCAAGTTCCAGGATCAGGGCCGTGCAGCGGGTTTGCTCGAAGACCCCAACGCGTTCGCCCTGCTGATCGCTTTTGCTGTGCCGATGGGGCTGTTGCTGGTGATCCGCAGCCCGAACCTGCTGCACCGCTTGTTCTGGGGCGGTTGCTGCCTGCTGCTGTTGGGCGGCATGACCAAAACCGAATCGCGCTCGGGTCTGGTGGTATTGGCCTTGAGCCTGCTGATCGGCTGCTGGCACTACCGCACGCAACTGACCCGTATTCGGCCACGGCATCTGGGTTTCGCCATGCTCGGCGCGGCCATCGTGATTCCATTGGCGATTTACGCAATGCCCGCCGGGTATCTCGCGCGCATTCAGTCGCTGAGTGTGTTGAGCGCCGGCGCCAAGGGTCACAACGACGAATCCCTCGGCCGCCGCGCCTCGTACATCGTCGTCGGCAGTCAGATGATCCGCGAGAACCCGCTGCTCGGCTCCGGCCCCGGCACCTTCCCGCTGCATTACGCGACCACCGGTTACGCCAAGGCATTCTCGGCCAACCGCAAGATCGGCGACCTGTATCGCCGGGCGCACAACACCTATCTGGAAATCTTCAGTGAGCTGGGCGTGCCTGCCGGGTTGTTGTTCGTCGGCATGCTCGGCCTCGGTCTGTACAACCTGATTCGCGCACGGGCGGCGTGGATGTTGCGCGGCAATTCGTATCAGACAGATCTGATGACCCACCTCGGTGTGAGTTTTCTGTCGCTGACGCTGTTCCTGATGTTTCTCAGCGCGCCGAACCAGAAGTACGTGTGGATCATGCTCGCGCTGACCAGCGTCCTGCGCCTGAAAGCCGAGCAGGCACCACGGACCACGGAGGCCACAGCATGAGCCGGATCAGCATCGTTATTCCGATGTTCAATGAGGCGCGGCACATTGGCCGCACCTTGCTCGCTGCGCAGAAAGCCGCGCATGCGGCCAATGTCGAGTGTGAGCTGATCGTGGTCGATAATGGCTCCTCCGATCAGGGCCCGCACATTGCCCGCCAGTTCGGCGCGCAGGTGCTGATATTGCCGGGATTGCTGATCGGCGCCCTGCGCAATCGCGGCACAGCCATCGCCACCGGTGAATGGCTGGCGTTCATCGATGCCGACATTGAAATGCCGGAGAACTGGCTCAAGCCGCTGTTCGACATTGAGGCGAGCGGTCAGGCCGATGTCTTCGGCCTTGATCTGCACACCCCCGCCGAAGCGCCGTGGTACGCCACCGCCTGGCAACGCCGCACCACACGCGTGTCGTCGCAGGCGTCCCACGTTGTTGACTGGCTGCCCAGTGCCAACCTGCTGATGCGTCGGCGCTGGTTCGACAAGGTCGGTGGTTTCAACGAGAGCCTGCGCACCGGCGAGGACAAGGAATTCACCCTGCGCCTGCATGAACAGGGCGCGCGGCTGCTGTCGATCAACGATAACATCGCCCTGCACTGGGGTTACGAAATGAACTGGCGCGAGTGGATGGGCAAGGAGTTGTGGCGTCAGGGCAGCCATCTGCAACTGCTGCGCACCCACGGTTTCAGCCTGCGTTTGCTGCGTTTCCCGATGCTGTCGCTGTTGGTGTGGTTGCTGGACTTTCTGGCGATCTCGGCGCTGCTCGATGGCTTTCCCCATCACGCGATCGTCATGGTCACGCTGACATTGATACCGGGGCTCGTCCTCAGCCTGCGCCAAAGTGCCAAACATCGGGACATCGGCTTGACCCTGCAACTGTGGGGCCTGCACTGGGTGCGTCTGCACCTGGCCGGCGCCGCGTTCATACTGAGTCTGTGTCATTGGAACGCCAGGAGGCCTGCCCGTGGCTGAATTCATTTTCTGGATGTGCCTGTTGCTGCCGGTCTACGCCTATATTGGCTACCCGCTGCTGCTGACGATTCTGGCGCCGCTGTTCCCGGCCTGGCGTCACACACCGGCACCGCCATTGAACGTCAGCATCGTGATTGCCGCGCACAACGAGGCACGGCACATCGAACACAAGTTGCGTACGTTGCTGGCCCAGGATTATCAGCCGGCCTCGCTGCAGATCATTCTCGCCAGTGACGGTTCGACCGACGACACCGTGGCCTGCGCGCACAAAGTCGTTGACCCGCGTATCACCGTGCTCGACCTGCCGCGCCAGGGCAAAGCCGCAACGCTGAATGCCGGCGTCGCCTTGAGTACCGGCGACATTCTGGTGTTCACCGACGCCGACAACCAATGGTCGCGCGAGACCCTCGGTTACCTGCTGGCGCCGTTGAATGATCCCAACGTCGGTGGTTGTGCCGGGCACATGGTCATCCCCGTGACTGGCGCTGGCTTGAGCGTCGGCGACAGCCTCTATCGGCATTACGAAGGCTGGTTGCGCCGGGTCGAGAACCGCACCGGCTGCATGGTCTCCGCCGACGGCGCCCTGCTCGCCTTGCGCCGCGAGTTGTTCCAGAACGTGCCGGCCGAGGTCAACGACGATTTCTTTATCAGCACCTGCGCACCGGTCGCGCACAAACGCATCGTCTATGTGCCTGAGGCGCAGGTGATCGACCACGGCGTCGATGAGGCGGACAAGCAATTCCGCCGCCGTCAGCGCGTCACCGTCGGTGGTTTGCAAAGCCTCGCGCAGCGCCGCGAGCTGCTCAATCCGCTGAAATATGGTCTGTACTCGATTGCCCTGATCAGCCACAAACTGATCCGCCGCCTGGCGCCGATCCTGTTGTTGCCGCTGTTGCTGAGCAACTTCTGGCTGTGGGACGACCACGGTTTCTATCGCCTGGCCCTGATCGCACAACTGTTCGGCTACGCCATCGCGATTGCCGGCCTGCTGGATTCGCAACACCGCTTGCCCAAGCCCTTCCGCCTCGCCGCGTTTCTGCTGGTCACCCTCGCCGGGATGAGTCTCGGTCTGTGGCAGTTCCTGCGCGGTCAGCGGTATGCCCAGTGGAATCCTGAACAGAACCGTTAAGAGGACCGAAGCCATGGCGATCAAACAATTACTCAAACGCACCAGTGGCTGGCTCTATCTCAACTCTTCCGTGGGCCGCAACCAGTTGCAGGGCGCCGGGGTGATTCTGATGCTGCACCGGGTGCTGGCCAACGACCGCGCCGCCGACCTGCCGCATCGCAACGAACTGTGCGTCGGGCCGAAAGCCTTCGAGCATCTGCTGGTGTGGCTGCGCAAGCATTTCGATTGCGTGCCGCTGATGGAAATCCTTCAGCCCAATTCGCTGCGCACCGAGCGCCCACGGGTGGCACTGACCTTCGATGATGGCTGGCGCGACAACGCGGTCAACGCCTTCCCGCTGCTGCAAAAACATCAGGTGCCGGCGAGCATTTTCCTCTCCACCGATTTCATCGGCAGCCGTCAGCGCTTCTGGTGGGAAAGCCTCGGCGAAACCCTGTGGGGCAGCCACGGCGACAAGGCGCGGATGCATTTGATCGAATGCCTGCACACGCTGCATCACCCGTTGCCGGTGCTGCTCGATGACATCGACGTCGACCGTCGCAGCCTGGCGCTCCTGCATTACCTGCAAAGTCTGAAGTCGATTGATCCGCAGGAGCTGGAACGGCTGACCGATGAATGCCCGCAAGAGTCGCAACCGCAGGCGCTGGACTGGCATCAGGTGCGCGCGCTGGAGGCTTCCGGGCTGGTGCGTTTCGGCCCGCACGGCGCCAGTCACGCGATTCTCACCGGCCTCGACGATGTGCGCCTGAGCGAAGAAATCAGCCGCAGCCGCGATGCCCTGCACAACGGCTGCAACCGGCCGCTGCCGGTGTATTGCTACCCCAATGGCGACAACGATGAACGCGTGCGCGCGCAGATTGCCAATCACGACTTTCCGTTTGCGCTGGGCACCGGCACCGGCATTTATCGTGGCGAAGGCGACCCGCTGAACCTGCCGCGCTTCGGCGTCAGCCAGCGCACCGCACGCAATCCGGAATTGCTGTCGTGGCGGATTTTTCGCGGGGCGCGGCCATGAGCCGAGGCAACTACCTCAAGCATCTGGCGCTGAGCATGGGCACCAAACTGGCGATGATCGCCCTGCGTTTGCTGCGCAATGTGCTGCTGGCGCGGATTCTCGGACCAAGTGAACGTGGCTTGTTTGCCTTGCTCAGCACGCTGCCGGACCTGATCAGCGCCGCCACCAGTGGCGGGCTGAATTCGGCGGTCGGTTATCAGGCAGCCAAGCAGCGGCCGATGGGGTTGTTGCTCAGTCAGGTGTTGGTGTTCGGCTGTTTGCTGGCGGCGCTGTTAACCTTGCTGGTGGTGGCGCTGGTGCGTGAGTTCGGCACTGAGCTGGATGTGACGGTACAACTCGGCTTGCTCGCCTGGCTGTTGTTGCTGGCGGTGCCGCTGACGGTACTGAAAAGCGGCTTGCTGACGTTGCACAACGCCTCCGGTGGCGTGGTCGCGTTCAATGCCTTGCGTCTGGTCGAGTCGCTGGCGCCGCTGTTGCTGTTTCTTGCGCTGTTCTGGATGTGGAAAAGCGCCGCCCTCGAAGCGGCGCTGATCAGTTGGCTGGCCGGCATCAGTCTGGTGGTGCTGGTCGGTTGGGTCTGGCTCAAACGCGCGCAACCGTTGCAACTGCAATGGGACCGCGCCAGCCAGAAAGAACTGCTGCGCTACAGCGCGCGCAGCCATCCCGATCTGCTGTTCCAGCAAGTGATTCTGCGCTCGGATTATCTGTTCATTGGCGCCCTGCTCGGCAGCACCGCCCTCGGTCATTACGCCATGGCCAGCGCGGCCGCCGAACTGCTGCTGATCGTCCCGGAAGCGGTGACCACACCGCTGATGAAACGCCTGCTGCAACAGGATGAAGGCATGGACAAGGTTACCCCGCTGGCGCTGCGCCTGACCGCGACGGTGATGCTCGGCGCCTGTCTGACCATGGCGGTGATTGGCGAGTGGCTGATCGTCACCTTGTTCGGTGCAGCGTACCAACCTGCATATCCAGCGCTGCTCGCCTTGCTGCCGGGGCTGCTGGGCCTGTGCTACGCGAGCATTCTGCGTCTGGATCTGCTGGGCAAGAATCGTCCCGGCACTGTGTCGTTGCTGATGGGTTTGGGCGCTCTGCTTAATCTGGCTTTGAACCTGGTGATGATTCCGGCTTACGGCATCGTCGGTGCAGCGGCCGCTTCGTCGATTGCCTATCTGGCCGTCACCGTGGCGATGCTGGTGTTGTACTGCCGTTTGAGCGGCGTGCCGTTCTGGCAAACGTTGATCATTCTCCCTCGCGACGTCACGCCGATGTGGCTGATGCTGCAACGGCGGAAAACCGCATGAAAGGCCTGGCCCTGCTGCTCGGTCTCGGCCTGTCGCTGGACGCCGTTGCCGCGTCGATGCGTTGGGGCGAGATCCGTGACGGCAGCCTGTACCTGCAAGCGGATCGCCCGGACACGGTAACGGTGCGCTGGACCCCGGCGTGGCAGGCCGAGGCCAATGAAGAGCATCTGTATCTGCTCGATGGTCAGGGCAAACTGGCGGCTGATCGGTTCATCAAGGCCAGCGAAGTACGGGGCACTCAGAGCTGGCCATTGCTGCCCGGGGCGGCGAGTTATCGGCTGGAGATTCCCGGCTACAGCTTTCGTAATTACCGCGTCGAACACGACGAGCGCACGGTCGCGTTGTTCGCCCCGGCGAAAGTGCATTTCAGCGCCGACACGCACAATGGCGACGAGTTGTATTTCAAAGTCGCACCGGGTGAACACGCAGTGCTGGCGGGCAAGTTTCATGGTGGCGTCAGCGGCTTGCAGGCGCAGCGCGTCGGCGATGATCAACAACTGACCTTGGCGCTGAAACCCTATCGCGCCTATTGGCAGTTCGATCAGGTCGCCCTGCCGGTCAGCGAACGCGAACAGGTCTGGCGCCTGCGTTTGCAGGGCAGCGGCAAAGCGGCGTTCTGGCTCGATGGCACGGCCAATCTGTTTGCGCAGACTGCGCAGCAACTCAAACCGTTGCGTGAAGACGCTGGGCAAACTCGTTTGACCCTGCACGACAAACTCCTTGGGCGCACGCCGGATCTGGGCATCGCCCTGCCCTACGTGATGCCGCCACCGGCCAGTCATGCCGCGCTGGATGCGCTGAAACCGACGGCGGCGAGTTACTACAGCTTTGTCGATGTGACGGCGAAGAATCCGCAGTTCGAAGATGCGTTCCGCCGGGTGTATCAGGAGCGCTTCGGCATCAGGCAGGACATCACGCTATTGGCCGGCAGTCAGCGTCAGGCCGATCTGCGCGCCGATGTGCAAAGCAACAGCGGCCTCGATGCGTGGCTGACCAGCACGCGTACGCTGGGCGGCAAAGGCACGCACTACATCGGTTTTGCCGATGAGCCGAACCTCAACTATTCGAGCTACGCGCAGTATCAAGCGATTTTCGCCAGCATGGCGCGGCAGGTGCGCAGCGATCCGGCGAATGCCAAGGCTGGCGTGCGCATCGCCATGCCGGCCAGTTCGCGGCTGGTCAACGGGCCTTTCGCCAACAACGCGGCAGACAAGCGCGGGATTGATTGGGCGCGGCGTTTGCTCAGCGAATCCGCTGATCAGGTCGACGCGCTGGCGTGGCACGAATGGATGATCCGCGATTTGCTCGCCACGCGTGTTTATCGCGACAGCGTGCGCCGCGCCGCCGAACTGGTTGGCCTCGACAGCCAGGGTCAGCCGCGCAAAGCCTTGCTGCTCGACCAGACCAACATGTCCAGCGGCTCCAGCCTTAGCCCCTACGATCAGGACACCCACTACGCTGCTCTGTGGTGGGCGTCGGTGGTGATCAACGCTTCGCAGGACGGCTTGTTGAGCATGCTCAACTGGTTCCAGGCCGCCGATGAGCCGCAGTATCCCAAGGGCATGTTGCGGGTCTTGGGCGGCGATCGTTTCGAGCTGAAACCGGTCGGTCTGGCCCAGCAGTTCATTGCCCAGCACTGGCTGCATCGGGTGTTGTGGCTGGAGAACGATTCTTTTGAAGTCGATGTGCTGGCGATGGCCGGCGACGATCAGCGTGGTTTGCTCGGCGTCAACAAAGGCACGCGCCTGCAACGGGTCGATTTGAGCGGCGCCAAGTGCCCGCTGAACAACGGCGCCCTGCGCTACTTCGGCGCTGACAATCGCAGTCGCGACGCGCCATTTACCTGCCAGGACGGGCGTGTGCGTTTCGAGTTGCCGGGGCAAACCCTGTTCGCCCTCGGCTGGAACGCTTCATGAACCGTCCGTTGATGTTCAGCCGCGCGGGTTTCTGGCCGCGCGATGCCTCGTCATCAGGAGCCAAGACCATGAACATGTTGAGCAAACTGACTGAAAATCTGCGGCAGAAAGGACTCACTGCCACCGTCAAGAAAGCGTGGAAACACTACATCTTTTCCCATCAGGAACTGCTGTGGATGGAGCGCGATCTGGTCAGCCCGGTGCCGCCGCACAGCCTCAAACCGTACCCGCCGTTGCGGGTGGTGAAAATTACGCCAGACAACGCCAGCGCCTTCGCCCGTTACTTCGGCGACCGCGTCGGCACCATGGCCGAACTGGCCAACGAGGGTCACACCGGGCACATGCACCTGGACGATCAGGGTGATGCCGTGGCGTTTATCTGGGGCAGTTCGCGGGACTATTTCGACCGCCATTACTACGGCTGCATGTTTCCGGTGAAACCCGGCGAGTTCTTCGAATTCGGTGGTGAACTGACCCGCGCCTACTGGGGCAGCGAGTTGTCGGTGGATCTGCAACTGGAGCTGTGGAAAGCCATGGCCGCGCAAGGTTGCGACAAGGTTGTCGACGTCTGCGAGTTCCACAACATCCCCGCGCTCAAGCTGCACCTGCGCATGGGCTATACCGAGCAAAACCGCATCATGAATGTCTACACCCTGTTCGGTCGCTGGCGCTTCTACCGCGAAAGTCGCTACAGCGGCTCGCGTCTGGATGCGCTGCGCAAACCGTCCCGTCCACCCGTAACAGCCACGGCGGCCTGAGCCTATGGTGATGCGATTCGAATGGCGCACATCAATGTGCGCTGCCGATTTCCCGGAAGCAGCGTATGAAGCGCTGCGCCTGCGGGTGACGGATCACACGCCGTTCAACCACCTCGGTTGGTTGTGCGCGGCCGAGCAGGCCCTTGGCGCGGATGAGCGTTTGCACATTCTGCTGGGGTGGGAAGCGGACGAATTGCGTCTGTGCCTGCCACTGGTGGCGAGTCGCGAGCGCTTTGCCGGCGTGCCGTTTCGCGTGCTGCATCACTTGGGTTATCCGCTGGCCGATCGCTTGGCGCTGCTGTCTTTGCTTGGCAGCGAAGACATGCGTCAGGCGCTGAACGTGATTCGCCAACGGCTGCCCCACGCACTGCTGCAACTCAATGAATTGTCCGAACCTGCCGGTGAGGAGAGTGCGCTGACCGAGTGGATGGCGCGCAGCTCCACCGGTGAGCGACGCCTGAGTTGTCGGGTGCCGGTGCACCTGATCACTGAGGCCGATCTTCAGGAAGTCTCCGGCGACCCGCGTTACAAGCTGCGCCGGGCGCGCAAACGGATTGCCGCATGCGGGGCCGAGGTGCGGCGAATCATTCCCGATGCGCTGAGCATGGGCCCATTGCTGCAAACCATCAGCGAAGTCGAAGCGGTGAGCTGGAAAGGTGACGAAGGCGTGGGGATTTTTGCCAGCGAGCGCAGCCGCCAGTTGATCGAGCGCGCCTTTATTGCCCTCGCCGGCCAAGGTTTGGTGCGGGTGGTGACACTGGAACTGAACGGCCGTTGCATCAGCTATCGCCTCGGCCTGCTGGAGCAGGGTCGGCTCTACGATTACAACCTCGCCTTCCTGCCGCAATACGCCGATCTGGGCAGCGGCCGGGTGTTGCTGGAGGAATGGATTCGCTGGGGGCTGGACGAACATTGGCGCTGGATCGATGCCTCGCGGGTCAGCCTGGAAAACTCCAGCCATCAACTGCACGAGCGCATGACCGGACAACTGGAGCACTGGCGCTGGAGTTTTTATTCCTGGCGGCCGAGTGGCCTGGTTCTTGGCCTGGGTTTGCGTCTGTGGCATCGGCTCAAACCGCACGTACAAACGTGGCGGGCACGCCGTGCGGAACCAGCCAAACCTGCACTGAAACCTGTCGCGATCACCACGGAGGGCGAACATGCCTCGCCAAGTCATAGTCAACGCTGACGATTTCGGCCTCAGCCCGAACGAAAACGCAGTGATCTTCGCCGCGTTTCAGGCCGGGGTCATCAGTTCTGCCACCGCCATGGCCAACATGCCGGCGTTTGAAGCCGCGTGTGCCATGGCGCGGCATCCGACCTTGCAGGGCCGGGTCGGGCTGCATTTCAACCTGACTTACGGACGCCCGCTGAGTCAGGCAATTGTGGCCCGGCGCACCTTCTGCGATGACTTCGGCGTGTTCGACCTCAGCCTGCCACGCCACAGCTTCTGGCTGGGCCGCGAGGATCGTGACGCGGTGCGCGAAGAGTTGCAGGCGCAGTGGCAGCGTTGCGTCGATCACGGTGTACGTCCCAGCCACATCGATTCGCATCAGCACGTGCACAACATCTGGCCGATCGGCGAGATCGTCGCGCGGTTTGCCGCGCATCAAGGGGTGCCGATTCGGCTGGCGCGCAACCTGGGGCAAAACCTCAATTTGCCCAAGCGCGTGTTCAAGGGTTTGCTCAACTGGCGTTTGCAGAGCTTGGCCGGTATCACCGCTGATTATGTGTGCACGCCAATCGACTTGCGCAACGACAGCGCGCCGACCGACGGCGTGCTGGAAGTCGTCGCGCACCCTACGCAACTCGGCGCTGATTTTGGTGATGCCTATCTCAACCCCGAGCAATCCCTGAGCCGCGTTTTAGAGCTGCGGCTGGCGGGTATTCCACGGGTTTCCTACACCGATCTGAACAAGGAATTTCTACGCGGTGCTACAGCACTCGATTGAGTTACATACCTTGCAATACTTTCCAAGATGGCACTTTGAAATGAATTGGCAAGGGTGATCTATACCCTCAAAAGCACCATCCACAACACCCGGGCTACGGCCACGGAGGGCATCATGAGCGTCATCGAAAAACTACAAGAACGCATCCGGCAAAAAGGCCTCGGCCGCACGTTTGGCACGTTGTGGAAACGCTACGTGTTCTTCCATTGGGAACTCTTGTGGATGGAGCGCGACCTGGTCAGCCCGGTGCCGCCGCACAAATTGCGTCCCTACGACGGGCTGCGCAAAGTCGATATCACGCCGGAAAATGCCATCGCGTTTACCAAGCATTTTGGTGATCGTGTCGAGACCATGGCGGAGCTGGCGGCCGAGGGTCACACCGGGCACATGTACCTCGATAAGGATGACCACGCCGTTGCATTTATCTGGGGCAGCATTCGTGACTATCACGACCGGCACTATTACGGCTGCACCTTCCCGGTCAAACCCGGTGAATTCTTTGAGTTTGGCGGCGAGATGACCCGCGCGTATTTCGGCAGCAGCCTGTCGGTGGACGTGCAGGTGGCGCTGTGGGAGGCAATGGCGGCGCAGGGTTGCGACAAGGTGGTGGATGTTTGCGAGACTCACAATATTCCGGCGCTGAAGCTGCATCTGCGCATGGGTTACCACGAGCAGGGCCGAGTGATGCACGTTTACTGCCTGTTCGGTCGCTGGAAGTTTTTCCGCGAAACGCGGTATGAGGGTTCACGACTGGAACCGCTGCGCAAACCGGGGCGGCCGGTGGTGAGTGCGGCGGCGCAGGCTTGATTCAACTCTGAAAGGTTGTGGCGGTCATGAGGCCGCCTTCGCGAGCAAGCTCGCTCCCACACTGGATCTGCGTCATGCACACATTCAACGTGGGAGCGAGCTTGCTCGCGAAGGGGCCAGTAAGGCAATGAACATTCAGACCTTGCTGGCGACCAAGGTAAAACACATCGGCATCTGCGCCTCTCGATTCAAATACTGGTCATACACCTCTTCCCGGTTCGAATGCGCATATTCCTTGAAGTGCGCAATGTTCAGCCCCGCCGCAATGGCAGCGCTGAAGATGGCGCCAAGGTTATGCACAAACCAGTACGACTTCGCCGCCTGCTGCTCAACCTTGCCGACATAGACAATCGGCTCTTCCTGCACAAACGGCTCGGCACGAAAGTACGAACTGGCGAGCCGGTACGGATCTTCAGCGTCGGGATCGACCATTTCCAGAAACGGGTGGGTTTCGTAGATCACCAGTTTGCCGCCCGGTTTCAGGGTCGAGGCGACGTGGCGGAAAAACTCGCCGATGTCCGGCATCCAGTTCAAAACACCAATGGTGATCAGCGCCACATCGAAGCGATTGTGCAAGGACGCTGGCAAATGATGGATATCGCTTTCGATGAACTCGGCGTTGTGCGGTGAACGCTTGTTCAGCTCGCGGGCCTGCTCAAGAAACGCCGCCGACTGGTCGACACCGACCACGCTTCTGGCACCGAGCGCAAACAGCGACAGACTCTCCCGGCCATTGTTGCAGCCCAGTTGAATCACCTCTTTGCCGTCGACCTCCAGCAACCCGCTCAACGTCTCATCAAGGCAAGAGAAATCCGCCTGCGCGACCTCGCCGAGCAACGCCTGCCAGTCAGGCGACTCCTGATGATGGCGGGCGGAATCGTTCCACGCCTGTCGATTGCTCTCGATGGCGGTTTTATTGTTGGGCACTTCCATGGCGCACTCCGGACGATGCTCGTGATTGAGCGGATCCGAGTCTAGATCAGCCCGGTAATTGCGGTTGTTGCAAACTTGTAAGCCAACCCTCGTGGCAGCTCCTACAAATGAGGAAGTTATTGCCTACAAATATCAACGATATTTCAAGGCTTGATGGACGACTTGGCTGACTGCGCAGAAGTATCCACTTGGATACAGTCAAGCAATGGATTATCTTATTCAACAAACAGCAGCCTTCCAGGCTTGGCACCGTTCTGTTCGAGACCTGCGGGCAAAAGTAGCCATCGCACGTCGCATTGATCGGGCCTCAACAGGAAATCTCGGCGATGTTAAATCGGTGGGTGATGGCGTATCGGAAATGCGCGTAGATGTGGGTGCGGGCTTTCGGGTTTATTTCACGGTGCGTAACGGTGCAATCATCGTTCTATTGGCTGGAGGCGATAAGTCCTCACAGAGCGCAGACATCCGACGCGCACAAAAAATGGCTAAGGAGGTTTAACCATGAGCCAGACTTTGACAAATTTCGACATGGCAGCACTGCTGGACAGTGACGAAGCCATCAGCGAATACCTGTCTCAGGTACTCGCAGACGGGGATAACGAAGAGTTTCTTCGTGCAATCGGCTATGTGCTCAAGGCGCGTGGAATGACGCAGATAGCCAAAACGTCAGGCATGGGTCGCGAGAGTCTTTACAAGGCGTTCGCACCGGGTGCAAAACCGCGTTTCGACACGGTTTTGAAAGTCATCCATGCCCTTGGCATTGATCTTTGTGTACAACCGGGGCACGTGATCAATCACCCGGTTGCTTGAATGCAGGGCAGCTATAGTTAATAGCCTTGGGGAAAACCGCACTCGCAGGTGCCGCCATGCATATGCTCGCTCGGCTGTTGTTGACTGGCTGTCTGCTTGCTGCCACTCAGGCGCAAGCGCTGGACAGCAATTTCAATTATTACGGGCCCAACCAGCCCTTCGCCCACCCTGCCCCGTATTCACTGAGTTCCACGCCGCCCAAGCCTTACGACGATACCGCGCCACAGGATTTTCTGGTGATCCCGGGTGATCACGAGTTCTACGATTCGCAATTGCCAACCGTTGCGGATGCGACGGTACGGGTGTTTATCCGCACGTACGATGCCGAGCGCGGGATTTATGTGAATGACGAGGTGCTGGATCCGGGTTGTTTGCTGGAGTGTTTGAGTCGGCAGCAGCATTGATTCTGACGACCAAGTATTAACCAGACACCACAAAACCCTGTGGGAGCGAGCTTGCTCGCTCCCACAGGGGGGGGTGTATCGACGTGGACATCTGCATTTTTACCACTGGCGTTTATCCGGCCGGGCCAGGCCGAGTTTTTCGATGCGGTAGCGCAGCATGTCGCGGCTCAGGCCGAGCAGGCGCGCGGATTTGGTGACGTTCCAGTCGGTCTTGTCGAGCATCTTGCGCACCATGTCGCGCTCGACTTCCGGCAGGTTCATCGATTCAGTGTTGCTCGCCGGACGCGGTTCGTAGTGCATCGGTGCTTCATGAATATGCAGCGGCGGCTCGTCGACCAGGCTCATGCACACGTTGAGCTGATGCGCGGCGATGGTGTCGCTCGGCGCCAGCAACACAGTCTGCTCAAGCATGTTGCGCAGTTCGCGCACATTGCCCGGCCAGGTGTAACTGAGCAGCAGCTCTTCGGCCTGCTGGCTGAAATGCAGATTCGGTTTGCCATAGCGCTTGCCGTGACTGGCGAGGAAGTGCCGCGCCAACAGCAAAATATCCTCGCCACGCGCATACAACCGCGGCACTTTGATCGAAATGATCCGCAAGCGGAAAAACAGATCACGACGGAATTTGCCCTGCTGCACCATCTGCTCCAGGTTGCAATTGGTCGCGCTGATCACCCGCAGATTGACCTTGCGCTCCTTCACCGAACCAACCCGGCGAATGGTGCGATCCTCCAGCAACTTCAAAATCTTCGCCTGCAACAGCAAATCCATCTCGCCAATTTCATCGAGAAACAGCGTGCCGCCATCCGCCGCTTCCACCAGTCCGACCCGGCGATCCTTGGCGTCAGTGAACGCGCCTTTCTCATGACCGAACAGCTCCGACTCGACCAGATTCGACGGGATCGATGCGCAGTTGAATTCAATGAACGGCCCCTTGCTGCGCGGGCCGTCGAAGTGCAACGCCCGGGCCACCAACTCTTTGCCGGTGCCGGTCTCGCCTTCCACAAGAACCGGTGGCAGATCGGTGTTGGCCATGCGCCGCTCGGCGTCGAGCAACTGACCGATGGTATTTTTCAGGTACTGCATCGGTGCCGAATCGCCGATCAGCGCCTGCACCCCGGATTTCTGCGCCTCGCGTTCCTGATAGAACGACAGCGTGCGCTCCATCCGTTCGGTGGCCAGCGCCTTGTCGAGCAGCAGTTTGAGTTCCTGCAGCGCGACCGGTTTGGTCACGTAATGAAAGGCGCCCTCCTTCATCGCCACCACGGCGTCTTCGACGTTGCCGTAGCCGGTCATCATGATCACTTTCAGATCCGGCGCGCTGATGCGCAGCTTCTGGATCAGGTCGTGGCCACTCATGCCCGGCAGCGAGTTGTCGGTCAGCACGATGTCAGGCATGAAGCTGCCCAATTGCTCCAGCGCGTCTTCAGCCGAATGGCAGACCGTCACCTCGAAGTCCTTGCGCTCCAGGTAGGTCTGAATATTTTCGGCCAGCAGTTCGTCATCCTCGACCAGCAGAATGCTGTGTTCCATATTCCCCTCCCGATGCCACTTTGAAGTTGAGACTGACGCGGGTTCCTTCCTGCTCTTTGCTGGTCAAGACGACCGAGCCCTGAAAACGCTCCATGATTCGTTTGACCAACGCCAGGCCAACCCCGAGGCCGCCCTGTTTGGTGGTGAAAAACGGTTTGAACACCAACAGTTGCTGCTGCGCGCTCATGCCCTTGCCGGTATCGCTCACGGTCAGGCGCACGCTGTCGGGCTGCGGCGATTCGAATTCGACGCTGAGCACACCGCCCTTGGGCATGGCTTCCAGGGCATTGGCAAACAGGCTATTGAGGATTTGCGTGAGCAGCACCTTTTGACTGACGACCGGCGCGCAGTTTTGTGCGGTGAAGCGCACTTCGACGTTACTGCGTTTGATCAACGCGTCGAACGCGCCAAGGGTGTCCTCGACCGCCATGACCAGATCGACCGCCTCACCGTCGTCATTCATCGGCCGTAGCGAAACGAGCAATTCGCGGACCCAGCGCGACATCCGATCGACCTGGCTGATGATGTCGCCGATGTTGCGCTGTGCGCCGGGGCTGGCCACTTCCTGGGCCAGTTCGGCGCTGGAGCGAATGGTTGCCAAGGGATTGCGCAGGCTGTGCGCGACCGCCGAGGACATCTCGCCGAGGGCGACAAAAGTTTCGTTGCTTATCAGTTGTTGCTGTTGGCTTTGCAGCAGTTTTGCCGCGCGGCGGACGATCCAGAACAAGGCGAGGAAGATCGCCGCGCCACCAAAAAACGTCGCCGCCCAGATCGAGGCAAATCCACGATCGATGCGGTCGACCAGATCCGAGGGTTCCTTGTAGATCTCGACCATGGCGATGACTTTGCTTTCGTCGGCGTTGAACATCGGAATGTAGTTCTCGATGAACAGGTATTTCGGTTCGCGCAGTAATTGCTGCTCGGGTTTCTCATCGTCGATTTTGTGGTAGCTGGAGGACACCGGCACCTTCATCTCGAACGACTCGTCGAGCTCGTCGTCATCCTCGAATTTGACCCCGATCAGTTCCGGGTTAGTCGACCAGATCACCGTGCGATCCAGCGCATACACCGTGGCCAGGAGAATGTCCGGCAAGTGCTCGACGTGGTCGAGAAACTCGGCGCGGGCCGCCGCATGGGCGCCCGGATCGACATCGGGAAAGTTGTTGTCCTGGCGCGGGTCAAGCATTTCGCCCATGGTTCGCGCCGGGGTGATACCGGCATGGCGTATTTCCGCCGCGCCGATGGCCTGAACAAATTGCGCGGTCAGCAACGCATCGCGCTCAACGCTTTCGGTGACGACGAAACGCGTCGAGATGTAACCCAGCCCCACCGCCACGGCGGCAATGATGAAAAAGCTCGCGAGCGAGAACCAGCGCAGCAGATTGAACTGTTCGCGCCAGCTCTTGCCCATTGCCGCCGGCGTGTCCGGCGCAGATGTTTTTTGTGCTTCCAGTCGCTGCATGGGAGTGCCCTGGAGTTTTTGTATCGGGCCAGTTACAGCCATCAGTGTAGGTGGCTCTGACCGCGACACACGGTTCAATGATGCTATTTCGCCGCTACCGCATCTGGCTCACCGTCGCGGCTGGATCGCCCGGTTTTACTGGCGTCAAAGCGCCGTCGGCCAAGGCTTTGGCGGACGGGTGTTGACGCTCGGTTTCATCGTTGAGGAAGTCGATGATCGACTGCGCGGACTGCTCGTCGAGGCGCAGGTTAGGCATCGGAATTCGCTCGAACTGTTCGTACAGTTGCAGGGCAATCGGGTCTTTTTCCGCGAGCAGGCGATCCGGTTCGCGGATCCAGCGATTGAGCCATTTGTTGTCACGTTTGCGGGTCACGCCGATCAGGTCCGGGCCGATGCTGCGCATGCCGATGCCCTGACCGTCCTGCGGGCCGAGGCTATGGCACGAGGCGCAGCGGGTGCGGAACAGTTCTTCGCCATTGCTCGGCGGACGAATGTCCGGGGCGTTGGCGTAGCTTTCCTCGATGCTTGGCTGCTTCCAGTTCTGCAAGGTGTTGGCCAGTTGATCGGCGAGGATCCACGGGTTCTCGAACGGCGAGGCTTTCATCCAGCGCCCGGTGGTCTGGTTGCCGACGATCAGGCTGAGGTTGTGATCCTTGTTGCGGCCGTTGTCGACGCCCTCGATGAACAGCCCGAGTTTCTTGCGCAGGTCGGTGACGTCCTCGAATTCGCCGGTGAGAAACTTCCAGCCGGGGCCGACCTTGAAGCGCTGCGAATAGGCCTTGAGCACTTCGGGGGTGTCGCTGAGCGGGTCGATGCTGATCGAGTAGAAGAAGATGTCCTGCCCAACCCGATCGCCGAGCAGTTTCTGCACCTGACGCAAGCGTGCGGTTTCCAGTGGGCAGGAGTCGCTGCACGAGGTGAAGATGAAGTTGATCACCACCACTTTGTCTTTGATCAGGTCATCGAAGAAATGCACCTGCCGACCGTCCTGATCGGTCAGCAGGGTATTGGGGAAATAGTCGCCACCCCACGGGGTGGCGGATTCACTGGACGCTGGCGGCTCACCGACGCTGGCCTGGTGTGCCAGCAGCACGCGGCTGGCGAGCACACAGACCACCAGCATCAGCACCAGGTGCATGCCCAGCGCCCGGGAGCGCGGGGTATGCACGGGTTGGCTGTCACCGTGGCGGCGGTTCATGGCTTGACCACCACTTGTGGGCCCATGCCGTCACCGTTGCGGAAGGTCGGCAGCGCGGCGGAGTTGACGTAGCGCACCCCGTCCCAGCTTGGCAGTGGGGTTGGCATCAGTTGCAGTTGCCCGGGCTTCTCAAGGTCCCAGCGCAGCAGCATCGAGTTGTCCTCATGCTGAGTGTTGTGGCAGTGCTCCATGTAGGTTCCGGCGAACTCGCGGAAGTTGATCGCCATTTCCACGCTGTCCAGGCCATCCGCTTCCGAGCCGATGCGATAGACGTCTTTGCGCGCCCATTTTTCCCACTCTGGCGGTGCCTTGCCGCCGCGACTGAGGATGATGCCTTCCTCGAAGTGCACATGCACCGGATGGCTCCAGCCCTTGCCGCCGGCCTTGATGTTCCACACTTCCAGGGTGCCGAAGCCAGTAACACCGGCGTCGGTCGGGCCGCTGGACAACTGGGTAGAGGCGTTCAGCCGACGCGGGTCCATGTGGAAGCCGAAACCGCCATCGGTCTTGACCGTCCACGGCGCTTCATCGGTGCCGTCGGAACGGCCGAAGGTGAAGGTGCGGTGGCGGGCCTTGGCCAGCACGGCTTTATCGGCGGCGTTGTCGCGATGGAGCTTCAGCGGAATCATCACCAGCCCTTCAGCCTTGCCGGGTTTCGCCGGTTCGTAGGCTGCCGGGTTCATCGCCAGATCCTGACCGGTATAGGCTTTGACGTTGAGCTGCAAGACCTTGCCCACCGCTGGATCGCCCTTGTCCCACTGCGGGCCTTTGCTGGTCTGCTTGATCACCGCCAGGTATTTCTCCGACAGGATATCGCCCAATGGAATGACTTCTTTGGGTCCCTTGCCGTCGTCGTGGGCCTGCAGGTTGACGAAGAACAGCTTGTCGCCAGGCTTGATGCCGTTTTTCGAGAAGTTGACGATGATGTCGAAGCGCTCGGCGATGCCCTGGGTCGGCAGGATCGCGTTGTGGTTCTGTTTATCGCCATCGGCGTCCAGATCCATCGAGCCGTCGAACGGCACGCTGTGTTCCATGATGTTGCCGTCGTTGGCGATCATGTGGAACGGCACGCGGCTGTACGTCAGGCCGGAATTTTTCGGCCCCTGGAACTCGCCGCCGCTGCCTTTGATTTCGCGCACTAAAGCCAGTTTGAAGTAGCGCGACACCGAGCCGTTGAGGATGCGGAAGCGATAACTGCGTGCGCGCACGTCCAGCGTCGGTTTCCACTGCCAGTTGACCAGGACCTGGTCACCGAGGAAGCCGTCGGTGTTGAACGGGTTGAACCACAACTGACCTTCCTGATCCCAGGCCTTGTCGGCGAACACCAGGTTGACGTCGTAGTCGCGGTTGCCCCACGGCAAGGCGCTGCCGCTGGGCAAGCGCAGGTTGACGCCGTCGTTCACCGACTCGTTACCGCGATCCAGGGCGCTGTAGTAGTTCATCATCGCCGCGTTGCCCTTGTAGACGTTCTGCGCGGTGAAATCGAGCATGTGGTCGTGGAACCAGTGGGTGCTCATGGTTTCGCGCCAGTCGCCACGAATCTTGATGGTGCCGTTGTCGCAGGTCTTCTTCGCGGGGGCCAGATCGTTGACCCACAGGGTTTCGCCCGGTGCGCACGGGAACGCCGCGCGCGGGTCTTCGGCCTTGGTGTTGATGCTGTCGTAACCGGCGAGCTGGATCGGCCAGCGATAGTCGTAGAACTGGCCGGGGAAGAAAAATGCGTTGGCATAGCCGTCGCTTTCCGCCGGCGCGTGACCGTTGTGCTCATGGGTGCTGATGGTGTGCAGGCCAAAACCACGGTTGGCCGATGGGTCGATCGGCAAGCCGTTGTAGTGACGCATCATCACCGGTTGGCCGTAGCGCACCATCAACAGTTTCGGCGGCAGCGTGCCGTCGAAGGTCCACACCGCGTTGTGGTTCTGCACCGGCATGTTCGGGTGGAAACGCGGATCGACGCCTTTCGCAGTACCGTCAGTCAGCGGCACACCCGCGACGTTGTGGTACAGGCCACCGGGGCCGAACTCGCCCACGGCGTAATGGTGCATTTGCACGTTGTCACGCAAGCCACCATTGAGGCGCGCACCGGTTTGCGCGGTTTTGTAGGCGACTTGCGGGTAGAACTCGTTCCAGCGCTGGTGCGCCCAGCCTTTTCCTGGCGGCCGACCTTCAGCGGAGGAGCCGATGTGCCGGTTGAGGAACACTTCGATCTGCGCCTGCCACGGGTTGCGGTCGACCACGTTAGAGAATTGGCTGGGGAATGGCGTCAGTCCCGGTTGTCGCAGGAATGCATCCAGGGCGGTGCCGGGTGGTGCGCTGCGGGCGACATTATTCGGGTCCTGCGCGGGGGCCGGGCCAATCGCCGCCGGCGGAAATGGCAGTGGCGCGGCCGGGGTGGTCGGGTCGAGTTTTTCCGGGCCAAACTCTTCGAACAGGGTCAACTGCTGGGTGAACGGCTGCGCGCCATAGAGCGGGCTCGGCTTGCCGTTGGTGGGGTAGTTGAAACTGGTCTGCACGGACGGTGGCAGGACGTTTTCGATACGCGTTTCAGCGCGGTTGCCTTTGACGCCGTCGGGCAAGTCGAAGGAATCTTCGTTGGCCTCGGGCAGGGTCAGAATGGCGTTGAGCGCCGTCGGTTCGTCTGCCGGCTCGTCGTAGTACGCCGACGGATCGGAGGTTTCAGGCTGTCGCTCGTCATCGATCGGGCTGGCGCGAACGCCGGCCATGGTGCCGAGGGTCAACATCAGAAAGACGCTCAGGGGCGTCAGCAGAAAGGTGTTACTTGGGTTACGCGTTGTTCTGTCCATCACCAGCCGCCTCATCAAGGAAGGGGTGATGGTGTTTTGCAACTAGTGCGCCAAGAAATTATTTCCAGTTGTAACAGGGACTTGCAAGGTCTGTGGGCTTCCCCACTCCCCGGTGACCGGGGCTTGACACCCACTGATGGGGGAAGTTCATAAATTTTTGCGGCGTTTATAAACTTGCGTACCAACTGACGAAGGCTCGGGCCCCGTTGATCGTTCCCACGCTCTGCGTGGGAATGCAGCCCGGGACGCTCTGCGTCCCATTGGAACGCGGAGCGTCCCTTGAGGCATTCCCACGCAGAGCGTGGGAACGATCAAGATCAAAAGATCGCAGCCTTCGGCAGCTCCTACAGGGGGAATGTGTTTATCAGGGGACGCGTTGGAAGGCCAGACGCACGGTGGTGCCCTCGCCTTCGCGGCTGTCCAGGGTCACGCCGCCGCCAAAGCGCTCCATGATGCGTTTGACCAGCACCAGGCCGACACCGAGGCCGCCAGACTTGGTGGTGAAAAACGGCCGGAAGGCCATGGTGCGTTGTTCCTCATTCATGCCTTTACCGGTGTCGCTGAGTACCACGCACACACCACGTTCATCACTCGGCTCAAGGCTGACGGTCAGCGTGCCGCCCTTGTCCATCGCCTCCAGCGCATTGGCCAGCAGGCTGTTGAGAATCTGCGTCAACTGCACCGGTTGGCTCAGCACCATCGGCGTATTTTGTGGATGGAACACCACCTGCACGCCGGCCTTGGCAATCTGCTGCTCGAAGGCGACAAGACTCTCGTGCAGCGCGGCGACGAGGTTCACCGGTTCCGGCTCATCGTTGAGCGGACGCAGTGACTGCAGCAGCTCGCGCACCCATTTCGACATGCGGTCAACCTGACCGATGATGTCCTTGATGTTCTTCTCGGCCGGGCCGGCGTCGAACTCCAGCGCCAGTTCGGCGCTGGAACGGATGGTCGCCAGTGGATTGCGCAAACTGTGCGCCACGGCGGAAGACATCTCGCCCAACGCGACAAAGGTTTCATTGGCAATCAGTTGCTTTTGCTGGGCCGCGAGCAGAATCGCCGCGCGCCGCACGATCCAGTACAAACCCAGATAAATCAGCCCGCCGCCAAGCGCGGTGGCCAGCCAGATCAGCGTCAGCCCACGTTCCATGCGGGCGATCAGGTCTTTGGGCTCCTTGTAGATCTCGACCATCGCCGTGACGTTCTGGCCCTCGGCGTCGAACAGCGGGATGTAGTTTTCGATGAAGATGTAATCCGGCGGGATAATGAACTTCTGTTCCTCGCGGGCCTTGTCGACGTCGTGGTAGCTGGCGGAGACCGGAATCTTTTCGTCGAAGGCGCGATCGAGGTCTTCATCGGCATGGATGCTGGTACCGATCAGCACCGGGTTGGTCGACCAGATCACCTGGCGGTCCGGCGCATAGATGTTGGCGAGGATCACGTCCGGCAAGTGTTCGATGTGATCGAGAAATTCACCCCGCGCACCGGCCCGGGCCTGCGGGTCGACATCGGGGAAATCCTTGTCCTGGCGTGGATCGAGCAATTCGCCCATGGTGCGGATGTTGGGAATGGACACGTGGCGCACTTCGGCCGCAGCAATGGCCTGGATGAACTGCGCCGTGAGCAAGGCATCGCGTTGCACGCTTTCTTCGATCACGAACCGCGTCGACACCGCCCCGAGCGCCACGGCCACGGTGCCGATCACCGCCATGCTGATCAGCGAAAACCAGCCCAGCAGGTTGAACGGCTGCTTGCGCGAGCCCAACCGTAGATTGCCCTCCTCGACCGGTAGCGATTTCGACTGCATGTTCATGGCGGCGACTTCTCTTTACGTCCCTATAGGGTTATAGCCCACGGATGGGGGTTTGCCCGGATGCGGGGATATCGACCCGATAACACCGCCCCCACGAACACCAAAGAACCTTGTGGGAGCTGGCTTGCCAGCGATGGCGGTTTGTCTGTGCCGAGGATGTCGACTGATCCACCGTCATCGCTGGCAAGCCAGCTCCCACAGGGTTCTCGGTCGTTCACACATCTGGTGTTCACCGAAGAAACTTGTGGGAGCGAGCTTGCTCGCGAAGGCGGCAGTTCAGTCGACATTTTCATCACAGGAAGTCCGCCTTCGCGAGCAGGCTCGCTCCCACAGGTTCTTTATCCGACAGATGTTCAGTGGTCATCCCCCCACCTTCCCCAATCCTGGGGAATGACGCCCTTTCCCCGCTGAGCAAAAATCTCACTTTCATACCCGCCAACCCCTCTAACCCGGCCATCTCCCGCCCATCCACCGCACCTTGGCATGGAAGGTGTACAGGCCCTCTGCAACTGACCCATCCCCAAGGGACAGGTACTTTGATAGAGGGATTAACTCATGCACCCTTTACTGTCCAAAACCGCGACTGTCCTGGTCGTGAGCGCCTTGGCCCAGGGCATTGCTCAGGCCGCTTTGTTTGCCGTTGACCCCGGCCCGTACGCACCGGCCAATGGCGGTTTCGCCAGTTGGTATCAGGACACTCACGGTCGCACGCTGGATCTGTGCCTGTCCAAAGCGCTCAGCTCCCGAGTACCCAGTGCTCCCGGCGCACCTTCGTACATGTGTTCGCTACTGCCCACCCCCGGCGTGTTCGATGACGCCCAGCCGATCGTCTTCCCGAGCAACTTCCCCGATGAAGCGTTCTGGTTCACCGGTGAAACCACGCTCGTCGATGCCGCACGGGGGATTGATCTGACCTACGTCAGCGCCATCGAAGCCGCGTTCGCCGCCGAAGAACCGGTGGAAGGCGATCAAGTCAGCTTCGCCCGAATCCGCATTCGTGTTGACGTGCCCACTGCCGGCACCTACGTCATCACCCACCCGTATGGCGTCGACGTGTTCAACATCGACACCCCCGGTCGCCGCGCGATCAACATGACCCGCGACATCGGTATCGGCACGCCGAAAACTTACGACGGCGCGCTCAAGGGTGACATCGGCCCGTTCCTGCGCAGCGTCAACGGTCCGTACACCGAGACCAACCCGGTGACCGGTGCGGCCGAACAATTCGTCGGCGACCCTAACTTGTCCGAAGCAGTGACCGGCAGTCCGTTCAACACCAACTACGTGCGCATCGAAGGCCCGAACGGTCTCGACCTGCGTTCCACCACGTTCGCGGTCTCCGGCAAGTTGTCCACCGTGGTGCGGCCAACGCCGATGATCACCCAACGCAGCACTTACTCGCGCAAAGCCGGGACCAGCGCACCGGTGGCCCAGCAGGATGTATTCGTCCTCGCACCACCAGCGCCCGGCACCGTCGCCGTGACCAGTTTCACCCCGGTGCTGAACATGACCGAAGCCAACTCCACCGGTGCCTGGTACGCGCAATCGTCGGCCAACCCGACCGTGCCGAGCGTCCTGCAAGTGACCGCCGACAACCACTTGGCCATCGCCAGCAGCACGCCGACCACCCTGCCCATGAACCTGACTGACCTGGTGGTGATCCAGAGCGCCCAATACAGCTTGAGCTCCGGACAACTGACCGTGGTGGCCTCGACCAGTGACGAAACCTCGCCACCGGTACTCACCGCCACTTCCGGCAGCGGCGCCGCCATCGGTGCGCTGAGCGGCGACGGCGCGGTGAAAAGCCTGGCCACCGGGATCTCGCCGATACCGCCGGCCAAGGTCCGCGTGACGTCGTCCAACGGCGGCAGCGACACCGAAGAAGTGGTCATCGTGCAATGAACGCTCACATGCCCAGATCCGCATCAGGAGGCATCATGAACAAGTGGCCACGCTTTGCGCTCAACGCGCTCGGGCTCGCTCTCTCGCTGACCGGCAGTGCCTATGCGCAACTCGCCGCCGTCGACCCCGGCCCCTACACCTTCGCCACCGGGAAATTCCCGATGTGGTATCAGGACAGCAATAACCTGTCGATGGAACTGTGCCAGTCGCGCGCCGCCAGTTCGCGCGTCGGCGTCACCACGCCACCGGCCTACATGTGCACCCTGCTGCCGGAACCGGGCATCTTCGATGACAGCCTGCCGATGGTGTTCCCCGATAACTGGCCGCCGGAAGCCTTCTGGTTCCTCGCCGAAACCGCTATCGCCAACAACGGCGCCGGCTTTGGCATGGACGCTTATGTGGCCGGTATAGAAGCGGCGTTTGCCTCGGAAAATCCGGCTGACGGCGATCAACAAAGCTTCGCGCGGATTCGTATCCGGGTGAACGTCCCTGTGGCCGGCACCTACGTCATCACTCACCCGTATGGCGTCGAAACCGTCAACGTCACCACCCCAGGGCGGCGCGCGATCAACATCACCAAGGACATCGGCATCGGTGCGCCGGGCGATTTCAGCGGCACGCTCAACGGCGCTATTGGGCCGTTCCTGCGCAGCGTCAACGGCCCCTACACTGAAGTGAACCCGGACACCGGCGGCGTCGAAACCTTCGTCGGCGATCCGAACCTCACTGAGGCGGTAACCGGCAGCCCCTTCAACACCAACTTCGTGCGCATCGTCGGGCCGTCCGGCGCGGGTACCATTCAGACCACACTGTTCACCGTCGCCGGCAAGGTGCTCGACAGTCGTCAGCAAACCCATGTCGACATCGACCGCGCCACCTATCGCCGCACTTCGGCGGGTGTGCGTGCCGAAGTGTTCGCCAAGGCTGACAGCAGCTCGACCCTGTGCTTCCGCGAAACTGTGGCGCTGCTTCCTGGCCCACCACCAACGCCTTGCCAGACCAGCCTGACCGGTGACAACACCGGGCTGTTCTTCGGCCAGCGCCTGGGCAACGGCACCTTGCCGTCAGTCGTCGTCGTGACCGCGACCAACCCGGCCGGGACCACGCGCCCGACCTCGGTGTCGAGCAAGCTCACCGACGTGGTGAAAGTGCAGACTGCGCGCTACAACTGGGCCAACAAGACCCTGTTGATCGAAGCGACATCGACCGATGAAGTGGCGATCCCGGACATGGTTGCGCAAGGCTACGGACGCCTGTCGAAAACCGGCACCCTGCAGCGCATCACCGTCGCCGACCTGACCCAGCCACCGGCTACCGTGACGGTGAAATCCGCCGCTGGCGGCAGTGACACCGAGCCGGTTGTCGTGGTCGGCAGCGCACCGGACACTGGTGAAAACCAGGCACCGATCAGCAATGCCGACACCGGCAGCACCAGCTTCGGCGTGCCGATCACCCTCAGCCTGTTGACCAACGACAGCGATCCCGACGCTAATAATCCGCTGAGCATCACCGCGTTGACCCAACCCGCGGCCGGCCAAGGCACCGTCGCCCTCAGCGGCACCGCCGCCGTGGTCTACACGCCGCCAGCCGTGGTCAACACGCCACTGACTACCACCTTCACCTACAAAGCGCAGGACGCCAAAGGCCTGGCCTCGGCCAACCCGGCGACCGTGACGATTACCGTCGCGCCGAACCGGGCACCGACCGCCGTCGCCGACAGCGTCGCCACGCTGGGTGTGGCGATCCCGATCAACGTGCTGGCCAACGACACCGATCCGGAAGGCAACGTGCCGCTGGGCGTCGCCAGCCTGACCCAACCGGCCGCCGGCCGTGGCACGGTCAGCACTGACGGCACGGTGATCACCTACACGCCACCGGCCACCGTGACCACGGCGTTCACCACGACCTTCACCTACATCGCCCGGGACAGCTTCGGCGCCCTGTCGACGCCAGCCACGGTCACCGTGCAGGTGTCGCCACGGCCAGCAGCGGAAACGTTCACCGTCACCGCTTCTACGGTGCAGGCACGCTCCGGCGGTCGCTTCAACTGGGACTTCACCGGCACCTCGTCAGTGACCACCGGCAACACCATCACCGTGCAGGTCACCACCCCGACCGGGCTGGTCACCCTCGGCACCACCACCGTACCGGTCACCGGACGCTGGCGGCTGACGCTGAACAACACGACGGTAGTGCCATCGGCCAACCCGACCGCGACGATCCGCTCGTCCCAGGGCACCGTGCGCACGGTCTCGGTGACCACGCTGTAAGCCTGATCCCCAGCCACTCGCGGGTGGCTGGGGCTGAATTGAAACCGGTTAACGCCTGACAGGATGTGAGCCATGAACACGCCGACCGCCGCCCTGCTTTGCCTGCTTCTGCTGTGCAGCACGGCAGGCGTGCGCGCCGACGACCTGATGGACAACGACGACCTGGCCCCGACCAGCAGCGACCTCGGCGAACTGCCCCCACCCGTGGGTCAGCAAGCCCTGATCGACCAGCTCGGCCAGGCCAACGTCGCCCTGCTGCAACAGAACGGTCAGTCGCTGCTCGGGCAGATCGTGCAATCGGGCAGCAATCAGGAAGCGTACATCCTGCAACAAGGCAGCGACCTGATGGCGCTGATCAACCAGAACGGTTCCGGCAACGCCGCTTCCATCACCCAAAACGGCAGCCACAACCGCGCGCAGATTTCGCAAAACGGCAACAACAACGACGCCAGCATCGAGCAGGCCGGCGCGGGGCTGCAAAGCGCCGTGACCCAGTCGGGCAACGGCATGAGCGTTTCGGTCAAGCAATATCGCTAAGCACTGCACATCATCGGAGAGTTCATCATGTTCAAACTGACGCCCCTCACCGCCGCCATCCTGGTCATGATCAGTGCCCAGGCGATGGCCGACGACAGCCTTTCCAACCAAAGCCAGGTCGGTACCGCCAACATCGCCGACGTGAAACAGACCCAGGCGCCGTTCAGCACTGCCACCCAGACCCAACTGGGCCAGGGCAACGACGCCGCCGCCGTGCAAGACCACGCCAGCAGCGTGATCACCCAGGACGCCGTCGGCGACTACAACGCCGGTTACGCCGAACAACTTTACGAAGACAACGCCACCATCACCCAGCAACAGGTCGGCGCCTTCAACACCGCCCACGCCAGCCAGTCGTTGGGCTTCGGCTCACCGAACAGCGCGCTGCAACAGCAGCAAGGCACCGGCAACTTCTCGTTCATCTATCAGGATTCGCAGAACGGCAGCGAAGGCAAAACTTTCCAGTTCGGCGACAGCAACGAAGCCAACATCGAACAACTCTATGAAGGCAGCGGCAACAGCTCGGTGATCACCCAATACGGCACCGCCAACTACGGCACCGCCGAACAGGTCACCCATAACGGCGGGCAGATCGGCATCAACCAGGCCGGCGAAAGCAACTACGCCTACGGCGACCAGCGCAACGGCACCGGCGGCAACATCACCATCAACCAATTCGGCAACCTCAACGGCAGCGAAATCTGGCAAGACGCGCAACTCGCAAGCCAGGCCACCGTCAACCAATACGGCGACAGCAACGAAACCGTGGTCGACCAAAGCTTCGGCGAAAACACCAACGCCGCCGTCACCCAGGTCGGCAACAGCAACGCGATCTACGCCGACCAGTTTGAATCGGTCAACTCGACGCTGGCGCTGTATCAAGTCGGCAACGGCAACGTCCACTACACCTACCAGAGCGGCGACGGCCACACGCTCAGCGCCACCTCCGTGGGCAACGACAACAAGGTCTACGCCAGCAACTGGAAAGGCCCGCAATCGGGTGGACAGTTCGGCAGCAACCAGCGCGCGACCGTCACTCAAGCGGGCAATGGCAACATTGCCAGCTTCACTCAGGATGGCGTCGGGCATGTGATGACCACGCACCAGACCGGGACTGGCAACAAGACCACGGTCAGTCAGGCGGAGTCGTATAACGAGCTGTATTTTGATCAGAATGGTAGCGACAACATCTTGATCTCGGATCAACGCGGCACGGGCAACCTGGTGCAGGGTTCTTCGAATGGCACCGGCAACAGTGCTGAGTTTGATCAGTCCGGGTCTGGCAACCAGGCGTATACCGCGCAGTTGTATGGCAGTGACAACATGATCACGGTGAAACAGGCGGACACGATGAACGTGGCGTACGTGACCCAGGGCGGCACGGGGAACATTGCCAATGTCGATCAGAGTGGGGTGACGCAGACGGCGAATATTCAGCAGTTCGGGTCGGCTAACCAGGCGACGGTGTTGCAGCAGTAGGGGTTGGGTGTTGATGGGCCGCGATTCTCTGGTGAGGGGGGTCGCGGTTTTTTTGTGTCCGTAGGACCGATCAACGACACGCGTTGTTTAAAGCCCAGACGCGCCACGTCCTACAGAAAAATGAATGGTTTATGGAAAAGCTGCACGTTTTCCTACCACGTCTAGCGGTTGGCCGTCGGAAGCGCAGCGACTAGGATTTTTCGGGACAACCTGAACCCTACGGAGCTCGACCGACGTGCAAATCATCCAGACAACCACGACAACATTCCCCTTACCGAATAGACTTCCAGGCATTGATCCCGGAGGTGCCATGAGCGACCCAAAGATGATTGACCCGCTATGCCCAGTCGTCTCGGATCTTGATCCTGAAGAACAGGCTGCGAGCTATGACCGCTGGTTCAGGGCGGAAGTACAAGCGTCTCTCGATGATCCGCGTCCGAATCTTTCGCATGAACAAGTAATGGCCGAGATACATGCCTTGATCAAGGCAAAAGACAATGGTTTCGAGGCCGATTGAGTGGAGGCCCGAAGCACGGGCGAAGCTGGTAACAGTGCTCGAATACATAGTCGAAAGGAATGTTGGAGCAGCCAAAGAGATCTTGAAGGCAGTTGGAAAGGCCATAGCTTATCTTCCTGATCATCCCTATCTCTATCGATCAGGCCGGATCACCGGCACTCGGGAGATCGTAGTCAATTCCAGCTATCTGATCATCTACCGAGTGACGGATCGGATCGAGATCGTGAACGTTCTGCATGCGCGTCAGGAGTATCCGAGACGCGATTCTTTCTAAGCCATTCATCAACAAAAAACCGCGCTGCCTTCAGGAGCGCGGTTTTTTATTGGGAACAGATAATGTTGTGCAGCTACTTTTCAAAAGGAAACGGGGAATGGTTGGGTGATCTATTCTCGTCAAACCAAATATTAAGGAGCAAAGATGAGAGCGCCTCTACTCACCCTACTCTGTCCATTGCTCCTATTTTCACTGAGCAGCAACGCTAACGCCGGAACTGATACGGATGATTATATCTGCACGATAGAGCGGGTTTCGCAGGCCACAGGTGATGTCGGATCTACTTACGAACTACTCAACAAAGTCTTCGTAGGTCGACAATTCACTGTTGATCGAGCCTCAGGAGCAACCATCGGCACCCTGAAAAACTCATTGAACTCAAAACCAAAGGTTATCGATCCCGGAAGCTCTGAAAACTCCTTCAAGGCTGTCTCTGCAATTACAGCCTCTCAAAAATTTCCTGGGACACTCGTCACTGCCCTGAATGTAATGGAGTTTGTGGATGGTGAAAAAAAGCCATTCAATTACATGATCAATGACGAGGTTTACTTTGGAACCTGTGTTTCTTTCTAAGAACCTGCAGTCATTTTCTGTAAAAAGAGTTCCAGCGTACGGCGAGGGCGCTTAAGCGTGCAGTTCTACGTGATCGAGGTCTCAAGTTTTGATCGTTTCCGTGCAGAGCGTGGGAACGATCAATGTGGGGCATCGTGGCTTCTTCGCGCAAAGCCTCACGAGCCTCATGTTTGATCCGTAGCTCGGCCATCAACGCCTTCATATCTGCCATTACCTGCTCATTCGGAATGCTGGGGCGCGGGTCTTCGAGCGATTTCTGGACTTTGGCACGGAACCAGCGGTCGTAGCTGGCGGCCTGCTCTTCGCTTTCGAACTCTGCAATGGTTGTGGAAAACAGGGGATCCATGGTGCCTCCGGACTGAGGGTAAAAACGCAATCTCTGTTATTGATCGTTCCCACGCTCTGCGTGGGAATGCCTCTCGGGACGCTCCGCGTTCCAACTTGCGAATTTGACGCAGAGCGTCAGGGGCGGCATTCCTTTGCTGCGCGTGGGAACGATCTAATTAGCCATCCTTCAACTCGACGTGATCCAGCGCTTGATTCACCGCAAGTTCGCCCAGCATGACGACTTGAGCGATGCCCAAGGCGGTTTTGCGCTGTGAGGTTTCCAGGGAGGCAGCGAAGTTGATGAGCATTTCGCTGGCCGAGCCTAGGGTTTCGCTGGCGTTGGCGAGCAGGGATTCGGTGTTGTACCTGGGGTTGGCGAGGTACATGGGTTCCGGCTCGTTGGTGCTGGACATGATGTGAGGTGTGGGGTTGAGATAGAAATCGAGGGCACGGTCGGCGGCTTCGTGGAGTTTTTTGCTGTCGACTGAGGCGTAGGGGGATGTGGTGTTGGTGTCTGATTCTGGGGGATTGGGTGTTGGCTTTTTCATGATTATTTACCCTGTATGACGGTTATAGCTGGCCCCCCATTCGGTTTCCAAGCGAATAGGTGGCAGCTGTACGCAGGTTGGAAACCCGGGACAGAGGCAACCCGGCAGACACAAGGTCTCCCACGCACAGCCGCCATAACAAAGTGCACACAGTCAGGTGCGCAAGGATACGTTATGAATGGCGCTTGTGCGCTCTGTAGTTACTCGGGTTTCCACGCCCGGTCACTGAATTGGCAGCGACGAACACAGGCTAGAGACCGGACGTCCGACGGACAACCTGAAAACCTTGTGGGAAGGTTCCGCTGATTCAGACACTTCTTTAAACACACTTCAAATCGCAGCCCTCACCCTAACCCTCCCGAAACGTCGGACCGCCCGGAGGGAGAGGGAACTGACCGAGGTGTTTGGGTGAGGTACGCCGACGTGAAATACCGAGCTGAACTCAGATTTTGAAGCGTTGAAGCAAGAGCCCCTCACCCTGGCCCTCTCACGGAGGGAGAGGGGACTGACCGAGTGGTTTGGGAGAGGTACGCCGACGTGCGATACCCCGTTGAACTCAGATTTTGAAAGGCCCACAAATCGGCTCCCTCTCCCTCGGGAGAGGGCTGGGCGGGCGGCGTTCCGATGAGGGGCAGCAACAACGCAAATCAAAAGCCGAGCACGCTGTTGCTCCTCACCACTCAACAGGATGAGCGTTAGCTCGGCTGCGGCTTTTGATCTGTAAGGCGACATCGGAAGGCTGAGCGGAGGGATTGATCCGGGCGTGGGAGCGCAGCGACCGTTTGGCGCAGCCAAACACAGCGAGAGGAGGTGCAGCGCAGCAAACCGTAGGCGCTGCGCCCGGATCGATCCCGGAGCGAAGGAACCCCGAGCCC
>NZ_JBAQKH010000039.1:0-141040 GCF_049300855.1 Pseudomonas sp.
AGATCCGCGAAGGCACACGCACTCGGCTGTCCGGGTTTTTCTGGTACCTCTACCACGTCATGACGTTGTGGACGATCCCCAACCACCTCGTCGAATGGGAAGTGCGCCGCCTCGAAAGAATCGGCAAACAGGCACTGCCCGACGTCATGCGCGAATGGTCAGAACCGCTGCCACAAGAGCAATGGGCCAAACCCAGTGAAGAGCTGCTGCGGATGAGTGAACAGGTACGGCAAATGCAAAAGCGCCAGCCTCACCGACCGATCACCGAAATTTTTGCTCAGGTGCAGCGCGAGCGTTAACAGCGCAAAAAATCGCAGGCAGCGATTTTTTGATTGTGCGCACTCAGGTGAAGTCGAACAGCGCAATCGCCAGCAGGCTGGCTCCCATATTTGAACGGGGCGTACACAAAACCCTACAAGCGTGAGCCTGCTCGCGATGGTGGTTTCACACTCAACGCAACTGTCCGCCTGGCTTGGTGAAACATTCCGCCGCAGTGGCTCTGCTAGAATCCGCCCCATCAACAGCCTGAGACTCCCCCATGAGCGAGCCGATTCGTCTGACCCAATACAGCCACGGCGCCGGTTGCGGCTGCAAGATTTCTCCGCAGGTGCTGGAAGTGATTCTGGCCGGCAGCGGCGCGCAGAACCTCGACCCGAAACTGTGGGTCGGCAACGCCTCGCGTGATGACGCGGCGGTGTACGAGATCGATGCCGAGCGCGGCGTGGTCTCGACCACGGACTTTTTCATGCCGATCGTCGACGACCCATTCGACTTCGGCCGCATTGCCGCGACCAATGCGATCAGCGACATCTATGCGATGGGCGGTGATCCGTTGATGGCGATCGCGATTCTCGGCTGGCCGGTCAATGTGCTGGCGCCGGAAGTGGCGCGCGAAGTGATTCGCGGTGGCCGTGCCGTTTGCGACGCGGCGGGTATTGCGCTGGCGGGCGGACATTCGATCGACGCGCCGGAGCCGATCTTCGGCCTCGCCGTCACCGGTCTGGTGGAAAAACGCCACATGAAACGCAACGACACCGCCACCGCCGGTTGCCTGCTGTACCTGACCAAACCGCTGGGCATCGGCATCCTCACCACCGCCGAGAAGAAGGGCAAATTGCGCACCGCCGACGTCGGCGTGGCCCGCGACTGGATGTGCACCCTGAACAAACCCGGCAGCCGTTTCGGCAAACTCGCCGGCGTCACCGCGATGACCGACGTCACCGGTTTTGGTCTGCTCGGGCATCTGGTGGAAATGGCTGACGGCAGCCAACTCACCGCACGCATCGCTTACGATCGCGTGCCGCGTCTGGACAGCGTCGAGTATTACCTCGATCAGGGCTGCGTGCCCGGCGGTACGCTGCGCAATTTCGACAGCTATGCGAGCAAGGTCGGCCGCGTGCAGGAACTGCACAAACGCGTGCTCTGTGACCCGCAAACCAGCGGTGGCCTGCTGATCGCCGTTACCCCTGAGGGCGATGCCGAGTTCCTCGCCGTCGCCGCCGAACTGGGCCTTGACCTGGCGCCAATCGGCGAACTGGTTGAGCGACAGACGAACGCAGTCGAGGTGATTTGATGCTCCGCGACTGCACCGACTACCGTGATATTTTCCTCAACGACCGGCCGCTGATGGATGCCCGCGCGCCGGTCGAGTTTCACAAGGGCGCGTTCCCTGGCGTGATCAACCTGCCGCTGATGAACGATGTCGAGCGGCAGAAGATCGGCACCTGCTACAAACAGCACGGTCAGCAAGCTGCTATCGAATTGGGTCATCAACTGGTGTCTGGCGCGGTGAAAGCCGAGCGCATCCAGGCTTGGGCCGATTTTGCTCACGCCCATCCCGACGGTTATCTCTATTGTTTTCGTGGTGGCCTGCGTTCGCAGATCACCCAGCAATGGCTGCGTGACGAGGCGGGCATCGACTATCCGCGCGTCGCGGGTGGTTACAAGGCGATGCGCAACTTCCTCATCGACACCCTTGAGCAGGCCATCGCGCAATGTGATTTCGTCTTGCTCGGTGGCATGACTGGCACCGGCAAGACTGAAGTGCTGGTGCAGTTGCAAAATGGCCTGGATCTGGAAGGGCACGCCAATCATCGCGGTTCAAGCTTCGGCAAGCGCGCGACCGGGCAGCCGTCGAACATCGATTTCGAGAATCGTTTGGCCATCGATATCCTCAAGAAACGCGACGCGGGTATCGCGCAGTTTGTGTTGGAGGACGAGAGCCGGGTGGTGGGCAGTTGTGCCTTGCCGCTGCCGCTGTATCAGGGCATGCAGCAGTACCCGATGGTCTGGCTGGAAGACCGTTTTGATGATCGCGTCGAACGAATCTTGCGTGATTACGTGGTGGAGCTGTCAGCGGAGTTCGCCACAGTGCATGGCGAGGAGGGCTTTACGCTGTTCTCTGAACGCCTGCTGGAAAGCCTCAACAACGTGCAGAAGCGCTTGGGTGGCGAGCGCCATCGACGGATGTTGCTGTTGATGGAAGAAGCGCTGGCGGAGCAGGGGCGCAGTGGCGCGGTGGATTTGCATCGCGGCTGGATCGAAGGGTTGCTGCGTGAGTATTACGACCCGATGTATGTGTTTCAGCGCGAGAAGAAGGGCGGGCGGATCGAGTTTGCCGGGGAGCGTGGGGCGGTGCTCGAGTATCTGCGTGAGCGGTTGAATCAGAAGGTTTGATAGTGCTTTTGCTGGCCTCATCGCTGGCAAGCCAGCTCCCACAGTGATTGTCGTTGTACACAAAACCTGTGGGAGCTGGCTTGCCAGCGATGAGGCCGGTTCAGACAGAAAATGACTCAGGTCGGGCAGGTTTCCTTGCCATGATCCAGCCCCTGCTTGTAGCTGTGGCTCTGCAAACTGGCCTTGCCGTTGTGCCAGGTCAGGGTCAGCACATACAGCGAGTCAAAATCGTTGCCGGCCCAGTCATCAGTGATGTGCTGTTTCTCGCCGACCGCTTTGCCAGCCACTTTGTTGATCAGCTCTGGCAGGTAGCCGTGGGACCAGGCGGTGTAGATCGTCGAGTTGTGGTACTTGTCTTCCAGCAATTCGCGGGCCAGATCACTGGTGTCGTTGGCCGAAAACTCGATGTTCACCGGCAGGCCGAGCTTGATCGCCGCCGGGCTGATGGTCATCAGTGGACGAATGTAACTGTAGGAGTTGTCCAGCTCACCTTCCTCGACATTGCGCGTCGGGTTGGCGGCGAACACGTAATCGGCCTTGCCGAATTTTTCCGGCAGCAGCGTCGACAGGTCGATGGCGCGGTTCAGGCCCTGGCAGTTGAGCTGGCCGAGACCGCCCTCGGGTTTCTCGGCATGGCGCAGGAACACCAGCGTCTGAGTGCCGTCCACGGGTTGTGCGCGACTTTCGCTGGACTCCAGCGACAGGAACAGCGCACTGACGGCCAGCAGGGAAGGCAGGGCCACATACGCGCGATGTTTGAAACGTTTGGCGAAACGCATAAGGTTCGTCATGAAATAAAAAGTTCTTCAGCAAATTCAGTTAAGGCTGACAAACCTTTACACCGCGGGCTCCCAGCACCGGATGTTTTCCCTGTCATGAACGGCTTCCTCTGCGAGAAAGGCATAACTCAGAGTCCCCTGAGGGCCGTTTGGTTCGATCGTGCGAGCGCGCAGCACTCTAACGACAACGTTCCGCGGCCTGGTCGCAGGTTAGCGACAGGATGTTGCGGATTTAAGTAGGGGCAACGGTGCCGGGGAAAAGAACCCGCGCTAGAGCGGGTGATCCTGGATTATGCTCAGGACTTTAATTTGTGACTGGATGCTTCCCATGACCGATCTGTCCGCGTTCCCGATCACCCAGAAATGGCCGGCGCAGTACCCTGACTGGATTCAGCTCTATTCCTTGCCGACGCCCAACGGCGTCAAAGTCTCGATCATGCTCGAAGAAATCGGCCTGCCGTACGAGCCGCACAAGGTCGCTTTCGATGCCCAGGATCAGTTGTCCGCCGAGTTTCTCTCGCTGAACCCGAACAACAAGATCCCGGCGATTCTCGATCCCCACGGTCCGGAAGATAAGCCGCTGCCGCTGTTCGAATCCGGCGCGATTCTGATTTATCTGGCCGACAAGAGCGGCCAGTTACTCGCGCAGGAAGGCGCGCTGCGCTACGAAACCCTCCAGTGGTTGATGTTCCAGATGGGCGGCATCGGCCCGATGTTCGGCCAACTTGGTTTCTTCAACAAATTTGCCGGCAAGGATTACGAGGACAAGCGCCCGCGTGATCGTTATGTCGATGAAAGCAAACGTCTGCTCAAGGTGCTCGACGGTCGGCTCGAGGGCCGTGACTGGATCATGGGCGAGCGCTACACCATTGCCGATATCGCCACGTTTCCGTGGGTACGCAACCTGATCGGGTTTTATGAGGCGGGTGATCTGGTCGGCATCAGCAATTTCCCCAATGTTACCCGTGTGCTTGAGCGCTTCCTCGCCCGTCCGGCGGTTGTTCGCGGCCTGACCATCCCCTCGTAATCTCAGGGCTGCACACATAACCCTGTGGGAGCGAGCTTGCTCGCGAAGGCGTCGTGTCAGCCAGCATTTCTATTGCTGATACACCGACTTCGCGAGCAAGCTCGCTCCCACAGGGGATTTGTTGTGTCACAGCGATTATTACACCCCCGGTAATGCACTCTTGATTGATCCAGGTTTGTACCCCGCCCCCCGCAAGGCATAAGCTTCGCCCCCTACGACTTTCGTCTCATCTGCCGTTTTCAGGAAAGGCCCCATGTCCAGTCAGTTCCCCGAAGCACGTCCCCGCCGTCTGCGCCGCAATGCGAGCCTGCGCAGCCTGTTCCAGGAAACCGAGTTCAGCCTGAACGATCTGGTGCTGCCGATTTTCGTCGAGGAAGACATCGACGACTTCGTGCCGATCAACAGCATGCCCGGGGTGATGCGCATTCCCGAGCGAAAACTGGCCAGCGAGATCGAGCGTTATGCCCGTGCCGGCGTCAAGTCGGTGATGACCTTCGGCGTGTCGCATCATCTGGACAGCACCGGCAGCGATACCTGGCGCGATGACGGTCTGGTCTCGCGCATGTCGCGCATTGCCAAAGATGCCGTGCCGGAAATGATCGTGATGTCCGACACCTGCTTCTGTGAATACACCGATCACGGCCACTGTGGCGTGATGCACAACCATGAAGTCGACAACGACCAGACGCTGATCAACCTCGGCAAACAGGCGGTAGCCGCTGCTCGCGCCGGTGCCGACGTGATCGCGCCGTCGGCGGCGATGGACGGTCAGGTGCGAGCGATTCGTCAGGCGCTGGATGCGGCCGGCTTCACCCAGATTCCGATCATGGCCTACTCGACCAAATTTGCTTCGGCACTCTACGGCCCGTTCCGCGAGGCGGGTGGCAGTGCGCTGAAGGGCGATCGCAAAAGCTATCAGATGAACCCGATGAACCGCCGCGAAGCTCTGCGCGAATCACTGCTCGACGAGCAGGAAGGCGCCGATGCGCTGATGGTCAAACCGGCCGGTGCGTACCTCGACATCATCCGCGACATCCGTGAAGCCTCGAACCTGCCGCTGGCGGCGTATCAGGTCAGTGGCGAGTACGCGATGATCAAGTTCGGCGCACAGGCCGGGGCGATTGATGAGGATCGCGTGGTGCGCGAGAGCCTGGGCGCGATCAAGCGTGCGGGTGCGGATTTGATCTTCACTTACTTTGCGATGGATCTGGCATTGGCCGGGATCTAACGCCCACCCAATAACCCCTGTGGGAGCGAGCTTGCTCGCGAAAGCGGTTTATCAGTTGGCATTGGTGTTGGCTGACACGACGCCTTCGCGAGCAAGCTCGCTCCCACAGGTATTTATGGTGTTTTTGGATCAGGAACAGTTGAAGTAAGGCCGGATGCCGTGATCGCGGAAATACCGTTCGATCACTTTCGGGTCGGCACTGTTTTCAGCAATCGCCACGTACGTATCCGGGCGCAGCAGATAAAAGCCGTTACGCCCCAATCCTGCTGTTTCAAACGCCGGGCGCCAGTCGAACACATGCAGCGGCAAGTGATGTTCGTGGCACCAGGCAATCATCTCGTCGCTGGTGTCGCCGTACACATGCACCTGCCAGCACGGCTGCCTGAGCGATTCGTAATTATCCCCCTCACCATCATGCGCCCACGGCAAACGGTCACCGCCGTGCACGTGGCCGGCTGCGCCCTGGCTCAGCGGCATGCCGCGATAGTTGAGGGTGACTTGCGACACCGTGCGAAAGAGGAACTCGCGACTGGCCTCGAACGAAGCCATTTTCGGGATCAGAAACGGCGCCACGCGCATGCGCAGCAAGTCCGCCATAGGCCCCTCGGCGGTGACAAAACTGAAAACCTTGTCGGTGGTCGACACTAGCCGGCGGGCGAAGGCAATACGTTCGGTTTCGTAGCTGTCAAGCAGATGTGGTTCGGCGGCGCCGCTGAGCACCGCGGCGAGTTTCCACGCCAGATTGATCGCGTCGCCAATGCCGGTGTTCATGCCTTGCCCGCCCGCCGGACTGTGCACATGCGCCGCGTCGCCGAGCAGAAACGCGCGACCACTGCGAAAATGCTCCGCGACGCGGTGATGCACGCGGTAGGTCGAGAACCAGTGCACGTCTTCGATGTGCACCTTGAGATGTTCGATGGCGCGGCTGCTGACATCGGAAAATTGCAGGGTTTCGGCGCGATCCGCACGTTCGTCACGCACCGTGCCGATCAACCGCGCGCGGCCTTCGCCGGCCAATGGAAACACCGCGAGAAAGTCCGCTTCATCCAGATCCAGATGCAACTCGCCGTTCATCGCCGGGCCGCTGGCCTGGACGTCGGCCACGTAGAAAATCTGCTGATAAGTGCCGCCCGGGAAACCGCTGTCGAGGCTTTTGCGCACCACTGAGCGGGCACCGTCGCAGCCCGCCAGATAACAGGCCTGGCAGATTTCCTGCTCACCATCGGGCCGGCGCAGATGGGCGGTGAGGCCGTCGCCGGTTTCTTCGAAGCTTTCCAGCGTGGTGTCGCGTTCGACCGTGACGCCATAGTCTTCGAGGCGTTCGATCAACAGCCGTTCGTGCTCGTCCTGCGGGAAGATTTCGACGAACGCGTAGGGCGTCAGTCCCTCACCGATGCGGTTCAGCGGCAGTTGCGCGACCGGTTTGCCGTTGACCCAGAAATTCGCCGCCGCCACCCGATGGCCGTGGCGCACGATGGTGTCGGCGAGGTCCAGTTGTCGGTACAACTCAAGGGTGCGCGCCTGCACCGCCAGCGCTCGCGACGTGGTGCCGGGCGCGGAAGTTTTATCGATGATGCGCACGCGTACGCCGAGTTTGCTCAGCCACAGGGCCAGCACCAGTCCGGTGGGGCCGGCGCCGATGATCAGGACGTCGCTGCGGTTCATGGGCCTGTCCTCCGTTTGCTGTGCAGCAAGTATGGATCAAGAGGAGAGGGTGGCCAGTTGGTCGGCCGGACGGAAAAAGGCCCCGCAGTGTGAGGCTGCGAGGCCTTGTTCAGGTGGTCGGCGAGAGATTTTGGTGACAGTGAAATTTACCCCCTCACCCCAGCCCTCTCCCCCAGGGGGGCGAGGGGGAAGGGAGCAGATTGGGGGCGTTTCAAAACCTGAGTACGACTCGATATTTCAATTCGGTGTAGCTTGCAAGAACATCACGGTCAGTCCCCTCTCCCTCCGGGAGAGGGCTAGGGTGAGGGGCTTTTGAGGGTGAGGGGCTTCTCAGCCTTAGAAATCAATAGTCCCGGACAACTTCGCCACCCGCGGCTCACCCTGGGTCAGATAACCACCCTGAGCCGATTCCCAATACTTCTTGTTCGCCAGGTTCTCCACACCCAGACGTAATGTCACGTCCTTCTCCGAGACCTTGAACGCATAACGCGCGCCGGCATCGAAACGGTTCCAGGTCGGCAGGCTGAGGTTGTTCGCCGCATCGGCGTATTGACCGCCGGTGCGCAGCATCCGCGCGTTCAGCGCGACACCTTGCAGTCCCGGCACATCCCAGTCGGCGCCGGCGTTGAACTGGAAGGTCGGCACGCCGATCGCACGGTTGCCGTCGTTGGCGCCGTTGAGGGTGTTCTTCAGTTCGGTGTCCATCAGGGTCAGGCCGCTGATCAGGCGCAGGCCCTGGATCGGCTCGCCGAACACGTTCATTTCCACGCCTTTGTTGATCTGCTCGCCTTCACGTACGTAGGTGCAGGTGGTGGCGCTGTTGATTTCGCAGTAACCGTCGCTCGGCTGTTCGATGCGATAGACACCCAGGCTGGCGCCGTAAGTGCCCATGTCGACTTTCACCCCGACTTCGGTCTGCTTGGAGCGTTTCGGCGCGTAGACTTCGTTGCCGTTGGTCACACGGAAACCGCCGGAACTGGTCGGCGAGGTCGGGCCTTGGGCCAGGCCTTCGATGTGGTTGGCGTAGAACGACACGTGTTCCCACGGCTTGAACACCACGCCGTAGACCGGTGTGGTGATCGATTCGTCGTAGCTCGACTTGCGATCGCCACTGCCCCAACTGGCGTAGTTGTAGCCTTGCACCACCAGTTGCTGGCGGCGCAGACCCGCGGTGACCAGCAGCCGATCATCGAAGAAACCGAGAGTGTCGGAGAGCGCGATGCTGCGGTTGAAGGTCTTGCCGACGATGCCGGGATCATTCAAGTCGCCACCGGAGAAGTTACCGACCGGCGACGGTGTCTGCACCGGGTGATAGATGTTGTTGGCGTACTGGGTCAGGTCAAAATCATAGGCGCTGCGCTGTTCGGTCCAGATCCCGGTCAGGCCGAAGTTGAGCTTGTGGCTGACCGGACCGGTATCGAATTTGCCGTTGAGGCCGGCCATGACGCTGGTGTTGTCTTCATCGTGCGGAATGAACGAGCCGGTGGTGAACGACGCGCCGTTGTTACCGACCAGGGTGGTCGAGTTGTAACGCCCGACTTCGCGGGTGTGCTTGGCGCCGCCAGCGGCGTAGGCGGTCCAGTTATCGTTCAGGTCGTATTCGGCGCGGAGCATGCCGAAGGTGTCTTCGATGTCGGTGTAGCCCCACTTCGGCGCGTAGTTGGTGTCGGCCGATGGCGCGTCCGGAATGTGCGTGGCAGTGCCGAGGTTGACCGAGTTGCGGCCACCGTTGACGCGCTCTTTCTGATAGGCGAAGTCGCCGGATAGACGCAGGGCGTCGCCGCGATAATCGAGACCGATGGCGAACAGTTTCGAACGCTGGTTTTCGTGATCTATGCCGGTGTCGCCTTCGCGCTGGGACAGGTTGACCCGTGCGCCGAAGCGGTTGTCCTCACCGAAGCGCTGGCCGATGTCGAAGTGCTGACCGATGCGGCCTTCGCTGTTGATGTCGGTGGTGTAACGACGCAGCGGCACATCACCGGCGCGCTTCGGTTGCAGGTTGACGCCACCGCCGATGCCGGAACCGGTCGGGGTCACGCCGTTGATAAAGGCGTTCGGGCCTTTGAACACTTCCACGCGCTCCAGCGCATCGGTGGAGATGATCTGGCGTGGCAGCACGCCGTACAGGCCGTTATAGGAAATGTCGTCGCCGGTCAGCGGCAGGCCGCGGATCATGAAGACCTGCGCCTGGTTGGAGAAACCGGAGGCCTGGCGCACCGACGAATCATTGAGCAACACGTCGGCGACGTTTTCGGCTTGCTGATCCTGGATCAGTTGTTCGGTGTAGGAGGCGGCGCTGAACGGCACGTCCATCATGTCCTGATTGCCGAGCACGCCGAGTTGACCACCACGGGCCACTTGGCCGCCGGAGTAGACCGGGGGCAGGGCACCGGGCGTCGGGGCCTGGGCATTGACGTTGACGTCGTCGAGGACCAGCGCTTTGGTATCGCCTTCGGCGGCGTAAGCGGTGACAGTCAGGGAGCACAGCAGGGCGAGAAGCGTCGGGCGAAACGGGACGGCGAGTCGAGCTGAAGCGGGCATGTATGTACCTGGAGGCGCGCGGCCGGTTGGAAAAAATAAGGGCGGCGCGGGAACTCCTTGCGCAAATGCGACTCCAGGTGCAAATGATAGGTTTTCTCAGTAACGGTTTGCAATCAGTTTGTCATCAGCCTTGGAAAGCTCTGTTCCGGGCGATTTGATTGCACAGGGGAATTAGCCTGGGGAACGTGGCAGTGGCCTCGCAGTCCTAGCCTGCGCCATACCATTGAACGTATGGTGAACCCGGCACAACGGACTGGATGACGCTTCATGCACAAACTTCGATTACCGATCACCCTCGCCGCACTGCTGGTGCTCGCCGGTTGCGCCGGGCAGCGCACTCAGGAGCCGGTGCCCCGTGCGCCTGCTGAAGTGAAGGCTGAGATCGTACGGCTGATGCCGGCCAAGACCGCTGATCGCCAAGGCTGGGCCACCGATATTTACGCCGCGTTCGCCGCGCAGAACATCAGCCCGACCACGCAAAATCTTTGCTCGGTGCTGGCTGTGGCCGAACAGGAATCCACTTTTCAGGCCGACCCCACCGTGCCCGGCCTGGGCAAAATCGCCCGCGACGAAATCGACCGTCGCGCCGCCAAAGTGCACATCCCCAGCCTATTGGTCAGCGGCGCGCTGCAAGTGCGCTCAACCAACGGCAAAACCTACAGCGAACGCCTGAACGCGGCGCGCAGTGAAAAAGAACTCAGTGGCATTTTCGACGACTTCATCGGCAGGGTGCCCATGGGCCGTACGCTGTTCGGCGGCTTCAACCCGGTCCACACCGGCGGGCCGATGCAGGTCAGCATCGAATTTGCCGAACAGCATGCCAAGGATTATCCGTACCCGGTGGACGGCACGATTCGCCACGAAGTGTTCAGCCGCCGTGGCGGCATGTATTTCGGCATCGCGCACTTACTCGGTTATCCGGTGAGTTATCGCGAGCCGCTGTATCGCTTCGCCGACTTCAACGCCGGTTGGTACGCCAGCCGCAATGCAGCGTTTCAGAATGCGGTGAGCCGTGCTTCGGGCATCCCGCTGGCGCTCGATGGCGACCTGATCCGCTACGACTCGATCATGCCCGGCGGCACGGAATTGGCGGTGCGCACCCTCGGCAAGTCGTTGGGCATGCGCAACCCGACCATTCGCGATCAACTGGAGAAGGGCAAAACCCTGGAGTTCGAAGAGACCAAACTCTATCAACGGGTGTTTGAACTGGCGGAGCAAGCGGAAGGGAAAAAGCTGCCGCGCGCGGTGTTGCCGGGGATCGTGCTGCAGAGTCCGAAGATCACCCGCAAGCTGACGACGGCGTGGTTCGCCAAGCGCGTGGATGAGCGCTACAAGCGTTGCATGGCCAAGGCGGGATAAAACACACAAACATAAAAAACCCGGCTGAGGTAAGCCGGGTTTCTCTGGGTTGTTGCGATGTCGCACTGCATTCAAGCGTTGCGACGTTCGTTCAAGCGATCTGCGCCACCTTCGGCGACCGTGTTGCCTTGCAGACGATCGGAACCATCGGCAGCGACCGTGTTGCCCTGCAGGCGATCGGAGCCATCGGCGGCGACCGTGTTGCCCTGCAGACGATCGGAACCATCAGCGGTGACAGCGTTCTGGTACAGACGATCCGAGCCATCGGCGGCGATCATCGTGTGGGTCGGGGTAGCAGCGAAAGCGTTAACGGCGAAAACCGAGAAAGCGATGCTGAGAAGAGTCTGGCGTTTCATGATGGTGTGCTCCGGGGTGTTATTGGTTGGTATGGAGCCGATGTTACGCCCGGGATTTTTTATGAGAACTTCATTGCCGTGATTGTAAACATCGATGCCGATGATGTTTGCCAGAAGCCGCAGAGCAGAGCCTTACAGCACCTTCACCGCGCGCCCGATCGCCTGAATCGGCCCGGTCGGTTTGCCGATCGGCGAGCCATTGGCGCCCTCTAGCGTCAGTTCGAACAACTGGTTCGGTTGCAGCGGCGGCAGTTTGTCCAGCGGCACCGACAACGCCTGCCCCGGCTTGACCAAACCTAGCGATACCGGCCCTTGCCAGCCATCAGCCTTGGTCCAGAATTCCAGCGCCTTGTCCGCCGGTACTTCGACCACACCGAGCGGAATCAACTGAATCTCCCGCGAATTGCTCGCCTGGATCACCCAACCGGGAGCCTTGTCCTGCGGCGCGACCAGCACCACCAGATAACTCGGTTTCGGCGTGGTCTGGGTCAGCAGGATCGAGCCCAAAATCAACGTTGCAGCCAATCCGGCCGCGCTCAAACCGCGCCAGAGCGGCAGCAGGTTCCACCATGAGGTCGATGGCGCGTTCGGCGTGAGTCGTTCGAGGCTGCGTTCGATCCTCGGCCACAACTGCGCCGACGGTTGCTGCGCGGGCGCAAGGTCTGTCAACTCCAGCAGACGACGCTCCCAGGCATCCACCGCCGCGCGCAGTTCGGGTTCGTTCGGCAAGCGACGTTGCACCTCGAGGCGCTGCGCGAACGACAGCGTGCCGAGCACATACTCGCCGGCGAGTTCATCGCGGTCCTGCGCCGATTCGCTGGTCATCCCATGCACTCCCGCAAGGCATTGAGGCTGCGCTTGATCCAGGCTTTGACGGTGCCCAGCGGCGTGTCGAGGCGCGCGGCAATCTGCGCGTGGCTGTAGCCGTCGACATAGGCATGCAGGATGCAGCGGCGCCGTTGTGGCTCCAGTTGTTCCAGACAACGGTGGATGCGTGCCGAATGCGCGTGGCCGTCGTAACCGTCATCGTCCACCGTCACCTCGTGAGTTTCGTCAAAGGGTGTTTCCCGGCCCTGATCACGCAGCAGATTCAGCGCCAGATGCCGCGTCACCGTAAACATCCAGCCCCGCGCTGAACCCCGCGCCGGATCAAACCCCGCCGCGCCATTCCAGATCTTGATGAAGGCCTCATGAACGATGTCCTCCGCCAGTGCCGTATCGCGCACCAACCGCTTGGCCACGCCGAGCAGACGCGCGCCTTCCTGCACATACAAATCGCGCAGGGCCGAACGTTCGCCACGGGCACAGGCAGCGAGGCGGGCTTCGTAATCGAATGTGGATTCGGCTAAAGGCATGGTGTGCAATCTAGCTCACATTCCCCAAACATCCAGACAACCCAATTGCCCTCTGTGGGAGCGAGCTTGCTCGCGAAGGCGGCGTGTCAGTCGATACATCCTTTTCTGACCCACCGCATTCGCGAGCAAGCTCGCTCCCACATTGGGATCTCGGTAACTCCGGAAATCAGTTCGCCGCCCAGAAAATGTAATCAGCCTGGTACTTCACCACTTCCTGCTTGCCCTTGTTCGCCGCCGTGCATTCACTGCCCGGCGCCACGCCGCCCTTGAGCGCGACACGCTGGATGTAACTCACGCCACTCATTGCGCCTTTGCCCTCGGCCGGATTGGCTTTGACCAGTTGGTAGGGCAGGTTGCCCGGAGTCGACGGCGCTACGGCCAACTGCGTGCCGGTGACTTTCGAACCGTCCTTGGCCTGCCAGGTGGCCGGCGGGCCGAAGTAGGTGCCAACCTGCTTGCCGCTGCGATCATTGAGCACCGCTTTCGGGCCGACGAAGGTCCACTCGGTCTGCCCTGGGGTATTGGCTTTGTCACGGCATTCGTAAGTGATCTCGCCGACGCCGGTGGTTTCCATGGCGATCTTGTGGCCGTCCGGGACTTTGATAGCGTCGGGATAGCTGCTTTGGGCGAAGGTTGAGGCGCTGGCGGTGAGCAAACCGGTGAGGCAGATCAACTGGGTGATGTTCATCAGTATGTTTCTCCGAAAAGGGTAGATCGCTGGCAGCCGAAGAGGGCTGTTACAGGGACTACCCGTGGCGGAGGTGTTTGGATGCAGTGCCCGGAAAATATTTTTTGGATCACCTCTATACCTGTGGGAGCTGGCTTGCCAGCGATATCGGTGGGTCAGAGGAGGGGATGTTGACTGACCCGGCGCCATCGCTGGCAAGCCAGCTCCCACAGGGTTTTTCAGTGGGCTTGAGGCCGGAGGCTTTCAGGAGTTCCCGGGTGTAGGGATGTTGCGGGGCGGCAAAGATTTCCCGTGACGAACCCTGCTCAACCACCTTGCCATCCTTGATCACCATCAAGTCATGCGCCAACGCATGCACCACCGCCAGATCATGGCTGATGAACAAATAGGTCAGCCCATGCTTGATCTGCAGTTGCCGCAACAACTCCACCACCTGCTTTTGCACCGTACGATCCAGCGCCGACGTCGGTTCATCGAGCAGAATCAGCGCCGGTTCCAGCACCAGTGCGCGGGCGATGGAAATGCGCTGGCGTTGCCCACCGGAAAATTCGTGGGGATAACGATGACGGCTCTGCGGGTCGAGGCCGACTTCCTCCAATACGCGAATCACCGCGGCCTCCCGCTCGGCCTCGGTGCCGATACCGTGAGTCAGCAAGCCTTCGGCAATGATCTGCTGCACCGACATCCGTGGGCTGAGGCTGCCGAACGGATCCTGGAACACCACTTGAATCTGCCGCCGCAACGGCCGCATCAAGCGCTGATTGAGCAGGCTCAATTGCTTGTTGCCAAAACGGATATTGCCCTCGGATTCGACCAACCGCAGGATCGCCTGGCCCAGCGTCGACTTGCCCGAACCGGACTCGCCAACAATCCCCAAGGTCTTGCCCCGCTGCAGGGTGAAACTGACCCCGTCCACCGCTTTGATGTAATCCTGCTGGCGACTGAACAGCGCTTTCGGCAATGGAAACCAGACCTTCAAATCATCGACTTCGAGCAGGTTGTGATCATATTCACTCGGCACCGGCGCACCGCTCGGTTCGGCCTCGATCAACAAGCGACTGTAAGGATGCTGCGGCGCCCGAAACAGCGCTTCGCAATCCGCCTGCTCGACGATCTCGCCCTGACGCATCACGCACACCCGCTGCGCGATGCGCCGGACCAGATTGAGGTCATGACTGATCAGCAACAGCGACATGCCCAGCCGTTGTTGTAACTCGATCAGCAACTCAAGAATCTTCTGCTGCACCGTGACATCCAGCGCCGTAGTCGGCTCATCGGCGATCAATAGCTCCGGCTCGTTGGCCAGCGCCATCGCAATCATCACCCGTTGCCGCTGACCGCCGGATAGCTGATGTGGATAGGCTTTCAAACGCTGCAAAGGCTGGCGAATCCCGACCAGTTCCAGCAACTCCAATGTCCGTTCGCGAGCGGCGCGGCCCTTCAAACCTTTGTGAATCTCCAGCACTTCGCTGACCTGCTTTTCCAACGTGTGCAACGGATTGAGCGAGGTCATCGGCTCCTGAAAAATCATCGCAATGCGGTTGCCGCGCAAACCGCGCATCTGCTGCTCGCTGGCCTGCAATAAATCCACGCCGTTGTAGCGGATCGCGCCGCTGCTGTTGACGTTCTTGCCCGGCAACAAACGCAGAATCGAATGCGCCGTCACCGACTTGCCCGAGCCGGATTCACCGACCAGTGCCAGGCATTCGCCACGGCGGATATCGAGGTTCAAACCGTGCACCACTGTCTGCCCGGCGAAGGCCACGCGCAGATCACGAATTTCAATCAGGTTGTCGTTCATCTCAGCTCCTTGGATCAAACGCATCACGGCAAGCCTCACCGATGAAAACCAACAAAGACAAAATCAGCGCCAAGGCAAAAAACGCCGTCAGCCCCAGCCACGGCGCTTGCAGATTGCGTTTGGCCTGACCGATCAATTCGCCCAGCGACGCAGTGCCGGCCGGCATGCCAAAGCCGAGGAAATCCAGTGCAGTCAGCGTGGCGATGGCACCAGTGAGAATGAACGGCAGGTAGGTGAGGGTGGAGGTCATGGCGTTGGGCAGGATGTGCCGGCACATCAGTTCGTTGTCGGTCAGGCCCAGCGCGCGTGCGGCTTTGACGTATTCCAGATTGCGTCCACGGAGAAACTCGGCACGTACCACATCGACCAATGCCAGCCAGGAAAACAGCGCCATGATCCCCAGCAACCACCAGAAACTCGGCGAGACGAACCCGGACAAAATGATCAGCAAATACAGCACCGGCAACCCCGACCAGATCTCCAGCACGCGCTGCCCGAGCAAGTCGACCCAGCCACCGTAATAACCCTGCAATGCCCCGGCGACGATGCCGATCAATGCACTGATGCCGGTGAGAATCAGTGCAAACAGAATCGAAATCCGCGTGCCGAAAATCACCCGCGCCAACACGTCGCGCGCCTGATCATCGGTGCCCAGCCAATTGCTTGAGGACGGTGGGCTCGGTGCCGGTTCCGTAAGGTCGTAATTGACTGTGTCGTAACTGAACGGGATCGGCGGAAACAGCATCCAGCCGCCCTGATCCTCGATCAGTTTATGTACGTAATTGCTGGCGTAATCCGGCTGAAACGGCAGCTCGCCGCCGAAATCGGTTTCCAGGTAATCGCTGAGGATCGGCAAGTAAAAGGCGTCGTGGTAACGGATCACCAACGGCTTGTCGTTGGCGATCAACTCACCGCCCAGACAAATCAGGCACAGACCGATAAACAGCCACAACGACCAGCGTCCGCGCCGATTGGCTTTGAATTGCGCAACGCGACGCTGACTGAGAGGAGAAAGAGTGAACATCAGGCAGTCCTCGCCGAGAAGTCGATGCGCGGGTCGAGCAGGGTGTAGCAGAGGTCGCCGATCAGCTTGATCAACAAGCCGAACAGGGTGAACAGAAACAGCGCACCGAACACCACCGGATAGTCGCGCGACACCGCCGCCTCGTAGCTCATGCGCCCGAGGCCGTCGAGGTTGAAGATAGTTTCGATCAGCAGGGAACCGGCGAAAAACACCTCGATCAGTGCCGACGGCACACCGGCCACCACCAACAACATGGCGTTGCGAAACACATGGCCGTAGAGCACGCGGCGCTCGGTCAAACCCTTGGCCCGCGCGGTGATCACGTACTGGCGGCTGATCTCGTTGAGGAAGCTGTTTTTGGTGAGGATCGTCAATGTGGCGAAGCCGCCGATCACCAGCGCCGTCACCGGCAACACCAGGTGCCAGAGGTAGTCGCCGACCTTGCCCAGGGTGCTGAGGCTGTCGAAGTTGTCCGAGACCAGCCCCTGCACTGGAAACCAGTTGACGTAGCTGCCACCTGCAAAGACCACGATCAACAGAATCGCGAAGAGGAACGCTGGCATCGCGTAGCCAATGATGATCGCCGTGCTGCTCCAGACATCAAACGCGCTGCCGTTCTTGATCGCTTTGCGAATGCCCAGCGGGATCGAAATCAGGTAAGTGATCAGCGTCGCCCACAAACCCAGCGACAGCGACACCGGCAGCTTCTGCACGATCAGATCGGTGACCTTGGCGCCGCGAAAGAAACTGTTGCCCAGATCTAGCTGCGCGTAGTTTTTCAACATCAGCCACAGGCGTTCGTACAGCGGTTTGTCGAAGCCGTAATGGTGTTTGATCTCCTCGATCAGCGCCGGATCGAGACCACGGCTGCTGCGCCCGGCGCCGCCAATCGCGGCGACCTCGCCACCACCGCCCATGCTGTGCCCGCCAAAGCCTTGTAAGCGCGCGATGGCTTGCTCGACCGGGCCACCCGGCGCGGCTTGCACAATAAGAAAATTGACCACCAGAATGCACAACAGCGTGGGGATGATCAGCAGCAAACGTCGACTTAGATAACGCAGCATGTCACTGGCCCCCCGCGAGTTGGCTGTGCATCTGTTGCGTGGTCAGCGCCTTGGCCGATACCTCCCACCAGGTGTTGAGGCCTTCGTCGTACGCCGGTTGCACGGGCGGCATGCCGAAGCGGTTCTGATACACCGTCGGCGTGCCTTTGGAGTAGTAGTTGGGAATCATGTAGTAACCCCATTGCAGCACCCGGTCGAGGGCGCGGGCGCAATGCACCATGGCTTCGCGGGTGTTGGCCTGGACCAGTCCGTCGATCAGTTGATCGACCGCCGGATTGGCCAGCACCATCGAGTTGGAACTGCCGACTTGCGTGGCACTTTGCGAGGCGTACAGGCTGTACAACTCGCGGCCGGGAGAGACGATCGGATCGCCGCTGCGCGGGAAACTGGTGACGATCATGTCGTAGTCGCGGGCGTTGAGGCGGTTGACGTATTGCGCCGAATCGATCCGCCGCAGATTGAGGGTGATGCCGATCTGCGCGAGGGTGCGTTTGAACGGCAACAACATGCGGTCGAAGCCGCCCTGGCCGTCGAGAAAAGTGAACTCCAGCGGCTCGCCGGCAGCGTTGACCAGACGATTGTGTTGCGGCGTCCAGCCAGCCTCGGCGAGTAGCTTCAGCGCTTGCAGTTGCTTGTCGCGGATGTAGCCGCTGCCATCGGTTTTCGGCGCCTCATACACCGTGGTGAAAACCTCGTCAGGAACCTGTCCGCGCAGCGGTTCGAGGATCTTCAATTCTTCGGCATCAGGTAGCGCGGTGGCGGCCATTTCGCTCTTTGGCCAGAAGCTGTTCTGACGCACGTAGAAGCCGCGCATCATCTGCTTGTTGGTCCACTCGAAATCCCACAGCAGGCTGATCGCCTGACGCACGCGGCGATCCTGGAAGATCGGGTTTTGCAGGTTGAACACGAAGCCTTGGGCGGCGGTGGGTTTTTCCGGGGCCAGAATCGACTGCTGCAAGCGCCCGTCGCGCAACGCCGGGCTGTCGTAGCCGACCACGTAACCGGACGAGGAAAACTCGCGGTTGTAGTCGAACGCGCCGGCCTGCAACAACTGGCGGGCGACGTCGGTGTCGCCGTAGAAATTCACCGTGAGGGTGTCGAAGTTGTACATGCCGCGACTCACCGGCAAATCCTTGCCCCACCAGTCCGGATCGCGTTGAAAACCGATGCTGCGCCCGGCGTCGACCTTGCTCACCCGGTACGGGCCGCTGCCCAGCGGTGGCTCGAAACCGCCGCCATTGGCGAAATCGCGGGTCTTCCACCAGTGTTCGGGGACCACGCGCATCGTCGCCAGGTCCAGCGCGAGGGTGCGGTTGAGGTTGTTCTTGAAGGTGAAGCGTACCTGCCGTGGGCCTTCGATCAGCACGTCCTGCACGTCGGCGTATTGCTGGCGATAACTCAGGCTGCCCTTGGTCATCAGCAGGTTGTACGTGTAGCGCACGTCTTCGGCGGTGATCGGCGTGCCGTCGGCGAAACGTGCTTTTGGATTGAGGGTGAAACGTACCCACATACCTTCGGGATCGCGCTCGATCTGTTGCGCGACCAATGCGTAAACGGTGTACGGCTCGTCGAGCGAGCGGAACGCCAATGGCGAATACACCCAGTCGTTGACCTGGACCACGGAAATGCCCTGATCGGCATACGGGCTGATGTAGTTGTACTGGCCGATCTCCATCGACGCGCGGCTCAGCGAACCGCCCTTGGGTGCGTTGGGGTCGACGAAATCAAAGTGCTGGAAGCCCGGCGGATACTTCGGCGCCTCGCCGTACACCGTCAGCGCATAACTGCCGCCGGCCAGCGCCGATGCCCCGGAGCACAGCAGCGCACTGCCCAAAAGCAGGCCCGCCATGTTGCGCATGAGTCTCATGAGGTCACTCCCCAAAATCCCTGAATGGTCACGGAACCCTTGTGGGAGCTGGCTTGCCAGCGATGGCGTCGTGTCAGTCGACATCTACTTCACTGACACACCGCAATCGCTGGCAAGCCAGCTCCCACAGGGTTTTGTGGTGCTCGTTCTTTAGAAGTGGTAAGTCATACGCGCAAACAAGGTGCGGCCCAGTGGGTCGGTGTAGCGCGGGTCATAGCCGCTCTGGAAGTTGTAAGCCTGGTTGGAGAACGGCGGATTACGGTCAAACACGTTCTTCATCCCGGCATCGACATCCAGCACCTTGTCGAAGGTGTAGCCGGCCGACAGGTCCCATACCGAATACGAGGCTACTGTCGCATGGGTATCGCGGTCGTAGTCGTTGTAGCCGGTGGTGAAGCGGTTGGTCAGCGCCGCCCGCGCCGCGCCGAAGGTCCAGCTGCCGGTGAGGTTGTGCTTCCAGCGCGCGATCACGCCGTCACCCTCGAAGTCGCCGACCTTGTCGGTGAACGGGCCTTTGATGGTGCTCTGGAAGTCGTACTCGTCAACATAGGTGCCTTGCAGGCCCAGACCGAACTGACCGTACGGCGTGTTCGGGAAGCGGTAATCCAGCGACACGTCGACACCGTTGGTTTCGACGATGCCGAGGTTGGCGTTGCCGGTGACGATGTAATTGAGCGTGCCGTCGGCGTTGCGCACGAAACGGTCCGGGTAGGAGCCGGCCTGATCAAACACGGTGGATTCCGGGAACGGCTGGATCTGGTTGGAGATGTGAATCCACCAGAAATCCAGGCCCACCGACAGATTGTTGATCGGCTGATAGACGAAGCCCAGGGTCACGTTGCGCGCCTTCTCCGGGGCCAGATCTTCGTTGCCGCCAATCTGGTTGAGGAACTGCTGACCGCAATCGCGGCCACCGTTGCCGCCCGGTTGCACCACACCGCCGGTACACAGCACCGGGTCGTTGTAGAAGCCTTGGGTGAAGGTGATGCTGCGCGGCGAGTACAGCTCGTACAGCGACGGCGCACGGAAACCCTCGCTGTAGGCGCCACGCACCACCAGCTCTTTCAACGGCTGATAACGGAACGAATATTTCGGGTTGGTGGTGCTGCCGAAGTCGCTGTATTTGTCGTGACGCACGGCGGCGGACAGTTCGAGGCTGTCGAGCACCGGCACGTTGATTTCCGCGTAGGCGGCTTTGACGCTGCGGTCGCCCTCGACACTGCCGGCAGGGTCGATGCCGAGGCTCTGGATATCGCCGGCGAAGGACTCGAAGTCCTGGTGGAATTTCTCTTTGCGGTACTCGCCACCCAGGGCCAGACCGGACGGCCCGGCACCGAACCAGTCGCCGATCTCGCGGCTGATGCGTCCGTCAAAACCGGCCACGCGACCGACAGCCGTGGAGTAGGCGCCGTGGTACGCCGCGTCATCGATGTACTGCTGGCCGGCCGCCGACTGCGGGCCGAACGGGTTGAGCAAACCGCTGGCCAGACCGGCGATCATCGCCTGATCGCTGACATAACCGCTGGTGACGCTGGAGACGATTTTGTTCTGGTTGTACGAGGCGCCGACGTTGTAATCCCAGCCACCGACCAGACCATCGAAGCTGAGCAAGAAGCGCTGGCTGGTGTTCTGGTCTTTCGATTCACGCGGGCCGGCGGCGGTTTCACGCCAGTTCACATCGACGGGTTGAGTCGGGTCGAGGGCGAAACCGGTCGGTGCCGGGGTGATGCCGTTGCCGGGGTAATAGGGCGACGAGCCGTCGAGGCTCAGGCCGGTCAACGGCGCGGGGCCGACAGCGGTGGCGTTGTTGTTGCGCGACCAGAAGTATTCGAGGTTGACGTTGTGATCGTCGCCGAGTTTGCCGGTGGTCTTGCCGAAGAACGAAGTCTTCTCGGTCTGCGGCACCAGGTCGATGAATTCACGGGTGCTGAAGCGGCACAAGCCGTCGCGGGCGATCAGGTTGGGGCCGTTGCAATTGCTGTTGGCCAGTGGATTGGTGGCGTTGCCGTTCTGGCTGTAGTTGCCGGGAAACGCGGTGCCGGAGGTCTGATCGAGACCGCGACCGGGCGCATAGTCGGTGGCGAAGGAGCGGTCGTTGGCGTCGAGGTTCTGCTGCTTGTTGTAGTTGAACACGCCGAGGACGTTGAAACGGTCCTCCTCCAGATCGCCGTAGCCCCAACTGGCGCTCATGTCCTTGCTCGCACCGCCGCCGCTGTGGGTCGGGGTTTCGCCGCCGAGGGTCAACTGGCCGTCAGTCAGGGATTTCTTGGTGATGAAGTTGATCACGCCGCCGATGGCGTCGGTGCCGTACAAGGCCGAGGCGCCGTCACGCAGGACTTCGACGCGCTCGATGGCGGCAAACGGGATCATGTTCAGATCCACTGCGCCGCCAGCCGAGTTGGTGCCGGACAAGGCGTTGTTGGCCAGGCGTCGACCGTTGAGCAGCACCAGCGTCTTGTTCGCGCCGATGCCGCGCATGTCGGCGAACGAGGCGCCGCCAGTGGCTGCGCCGACGGAGCCTGCGCTGTTGTTGATCGACTGGCTGCCGGTGATGCGCTGCACCAGTTCGGCGGTGGTGGTCACGCCCTGTTTGCGCAGCTCATCGGCCTTGAGAATGGTGATCGGTACCGCCGTTTCCGCATCGACCCGGCGAATCGCCGAACCGGTCACTTCCACCCGTTGCAGTTGCGTGGTCGGCGCCACCACCGCCGCAGCCGCCGGGACGGCAGCGTTGTCGTCCTCGGCCGCTTGCACAGTCCCGGCGCCCATCCCCATGGCCACCAGATACAACGGAACAAAACGGTGGCGAGAAATCGTTGCCACCAAGGGTTTGAGCGTGAAGCGTGGAGTGTTCATCAGCATGGTTATTTCCGACTTTTTAGACGTTATCGAATTGGCCTTGTGAGCCCCTCATTGCTCCGCTATCGGTGATACCGCGTGCGGAAAACCACTTTCTTCAAGCAAGCCGATCCCCTCCGAAGACGCGTGGCGTTTTTTCGGTCGGCGGGTTGCGACGGGAGTCAGCGAGCGGTGGCGGGCGTGTTTCTCAAGGCGCGCCCGCCACCGCACTCAATGGGTGGTCATCACCGATATTTTGGTAATGCCCGAGCGTTCGATCGACGCCATGGCTTTCGCCACCTGGCCGTAATTGACGGCGGAGTCGGCCTGCAACTGCACGCGGACTTCGGCGTCCTTGGCCTTGACCTCCTTGAGGCTGGCCTCCAGCGATTCCGGGGCCAGCTCGGTTTTCGCCAGATAGAACTTGCCGTCCTGATCGACACTGACCACCACCGGGTCTTTCTTCTCGGCGGGGGCGACGGCGTCGGTTTTTGGCAGGTTGACCTTGATCGCGTTGGTCATCAGCGGCGCGGTGACGATGAACACCACCAGCAGCACGAGCATCACGTCGACCAGCGGCGTGACGTTCATTTCGCTGAGCACTTCATCGCTGTCTTGAGTGGAAAAGGACATCAGCTGGCCTCCCGCACGGCGGCCGTGGTTTTGCTGGCGATGGCCTGACGGCTGATGGAAAACGCACTGCGCGAGGCGAGGGCGTCGAAGTCGTGGGCGAAGTCATCCATGTCGGCGGAAGCGAGTTTCAGGCGACGCAGGAAGAAGTTGTAAATGAGTACCGCCGGTACGGCGACGGCGATACCGACACCGGTGGCAATCAGCGCGTGACCGATGGGCCCGGCGACCGCTTCGAGGCTGGCGGAACCGGTTTCACCGATGCTTTTCAGCGCTTCCATGATTCCCCACACGGTGCCGAACAAACCTATGAACGGCGCGGTGCTGCCAATACTGGCAAGAATTGCCTGGCCGTTTTCCAGCGAGCGGCGTTCCTTCTGGATCTGCTGGCGCAGGTTGCGCTCCAGGCGATCGGAACGGTTGATGGTGTGCGCCAGTTGTTGCGTGGTGCGCGGCGAATCTTCCACCAGTAGCGCTTCGAAACCGCTGCTGGCGATGCGCGCCAGCGAGCCCGGATACTGGCTGGCGTGTTCGGCGGCGGTGAGCAGATCCGGCGCGCCCCAGAAGGCTTTAGTGAACTGCTTGTTCTGCGCTTTCTGCCGCAGGTACTGCGCCGACTTGACCAGCAGGATCGCCCAGCTGACCACGGAAAACAGCACCAGACCCCAGAGCACGCCGGGGACAATCATCGAAGACAAATCGTTCATGGTGACACCTCGCTTGCGTTATTCGGTTGTGCGTTGATTGAGCGTTCGGTTATTGCGGCAATTTGAAATCGATGGTCTGGGTGGCGAAGCCGTCAATCGGCGTGTCACCGCGTTTGGCCGGAATAAACTTCCAGTTCTTCACGGCGGCGACGGCGGCGTCATCCAGTTGCGGTTTGCCGCTGGATTTGGTCACCGTCACTGAGCCGGCGCGACCGTTGGCCAGCACCTGAATACGCAGCACCACGCTGCCTTCCCAGTTGCGTCGCAGCGCCAGCGACGGGTATTCCGGTGGCGGGTTGCCGAGGCTGGCGAGGCCGGAAACGGCTGCCGACTCCTTGACCGGACCGGGCGCGGCGGCAGGGGCCGGTGGCGCGCTCGGGGTGGCCGGGGCAGCAGGTGCAGCCGGTTGTGCCGGGGCCGGTGGAGCTTTCGGCGGCTCGACCTTTTTCACTGGTTTCGGCTTCTCGACCGGTTTCGGTTTTTCGATCGGCTTGGGTTTCTCCACCGGTTTCGGTGGCGGCTTGACCGCGTCTTCGTCTTCCACCGGTTGTTCAGGCTCCGGTGGGGGCGGCGGCGGTGGTGGCGGCTCGGGCGCGGGCGGTGCCGGTGGCGTCGGGCTGGTCAGCTCGACGGTCATTTCCGGAATTTGCGGCGGCGTTGGCAATGGCTCTGTCTTTGACTGCTGGAGAAACCACCAGGCGCCTCCATGTATCAGCGCCGACACAGCCACCAGCAACACCATCTGCTGTTTATTCAAACCGCCGGGTTGTGAGGTATTGGCTTTAAACGCCGGCCTGCCCGGTGGTGGCGGAACTGGAGCTTCCCGCAACGACCCCGGCAGGGTTCTGTGCTTTACCGCATCGTTCATTAAAGCTCCCTCGGGTGGATGAAGGGCAATAAGGTGCCGTCCGAACATTTGGCTGATGTTCGAGTGAGTGGATGCAACTTTCTTCAAGGTGAGCAGAAGCCGATAGTTAGTTTAACTATCCAGTTACCAAGGCTTGTGCAAACTTACTGGCTTAGCGCCATCGACTTCGAGTGTTCATTGGCCATTCCCTGGTTGTTCTTCTATTGCGTAAGACATCGGTCGCTGTCTCATGCTTGTTACACATAGCAACGGCTGTGCCAAATGTTGCTGAAATGTAGAGTGCGTATTTCATGAGTGTTACCCATGTCGCATTTATATAAGTTTTACCTTTGCGGTGATTTTTCGCTGGCACGCAGATCCCCGTTACTCCACTTGACGGAGCTTTTTCAGAGGCGAGTCAGGCTAGACGCGCTATCACGCTGATCGGCGGGATAGAGCGGCGGCGTGGCTGGCGACCGGTGCACTTGCTGGTGCGCGGCGGACTGATTTGGTGCGGGCCAATGTTTTAGCGGGTCACGAGGTATGTTCCTTGTTCTTGTTTAAATGAAATCAATGTTTGAAGTACTGAATAGTTCAAGCCGGTGGAGCAGTTTTGGTGCACTTGCAATGGCGCCGAAAGTTATTGTTCGACAATCCTGCTGTCGTTCAATGCACACTGCATTTGTGCGTTACTGTCCGAGTCTTATTTAAAAAATAAATAGCACGCTGCCGTCGGCCAATAACTCATTGGCGAACGCAGTGCGCTGTCGAGGTGTCAGGTAATAAAGTAAGTGTGAAGGCAGCCGGGACTGTTCGGATGAACTCGGCGGCGAACGGATAAATGCAAAGAGGCTGTGATGCGGCAGAGCGTTTGAAGATTCACGCGGTGAACTCCTTGTTGCCAGCTCGGATACGCGAACTTTTGGTTCGGTATCGCACCTTACAAGAACGCGGATAGCGTTCGATGATTGCTCTTGGTGCGGGATGGGCACCGCCAGCGCTGTTTTGCGAGGTTTGAATTCGCAAGTCGCGAGTGCATGGGAAAACCGTGCCAAAACCGATACACAGACAGAATTTTTCTACACCCGCGCTACAGCCATCTACCCTGTGGCAATGGCCTTTTCGGGGGATTGGATATGTACCAGCTCTACGGGCACAGAAATTCAGGCGCAGCCGCCATTGAAGCGGCGCTGGAACTGTGCCAGATCGCTTACCGCTTCATTGACATCGAAGCCAGCACCGAAGCCGCCGAGGCGCTGGCGCAACTCAATCCGCTGAAGCAGATACCGACCTTGCAACTGCCCGATGGCAGCGCCATCACCGAGAGTGCGGCGATCCTGATTCACCTGGGGCTGACGTTTCCCAAGTCCGCTTTGCTGCCAGCCAAAGCGGAGGATCGCGATCAGGCGATTCGCGGTCTGGTCTACATCGTCAGCAACTGCTACGCGGCGATCGGCGTCATCGATTATCCGGAGCGCTGGCTGCTGATGCCCGACGAAGCCTCGCGGCAGAATCTGGTCGCCGGCGCGCGTGAGCGTTTGCACTGGAGTTGGGAAGTGTTTGCCGACCAGTTTTCCGCTGAGTTGTATCTGGATGACGAAACCCCTGGGGCGCTGGATGTGCTGGCGGCAGTGGTGACGCGCTGGGCCGGCAGCCGCGAGCATTTGCGTCAGGCGCGGCCGGGGTTTTATGCGTGGTTGCAGCGGATTGACCGGCATCCGGTGCTGGCGCCGGTGTTTGCCCGGCATTGGCCGTCCTGAGCACCAAAGAACCCTGTGGGAGCGAGCTTGCTCCGGGCGGCGTTCCGACGAAAGCGGTGGGTCAGAATAACAAGTGTCGACGAAACTACGCTTTCGCGAGCAAGCTCGCTCCCACAGGGTTAGGGGATGATCCTGAAAAACTATTCCCCGCGAATGTACTGCTCCAGCTGTTTGATCAGCTCCGCCTGTTCGGCAATCGCTTCCTTGACCAGGTCACCGATCGACAGCAGGCCGATCAGCTTGCCGTTCTCCACCACCGGCAAGTGGCGCAGGCGTTTGTCGGACATAATGCCCAGGCAGGTGTCGACGGTTTGATGGGTGTCGACGGTGATCACGTTCGCCACCATGATGTCGCGCACCGGCGTGCCCACGGATGAGCGACCATGCAGCACCAGTTTGCGCGCGTAGTCCCGCTCACTGATGATGCCGACCACCTTATCGTCTTCGACCACCAGCAAGGCGCCGACGTTTTTCTCGGCCATCTTCATCAGCGCTTCGAGCACCATGTGATCAGGTTTGATCTGGTGCACTTCCTGATTTTTCTGATCTTTGAGCTTGAGCAGTTGGGCGACGGTCTTCATGGTGGTTACTCAGGTGTTGTCGTTGTTATCCAAGCATCGTAGACGCAAGCGCGCAGGGCAAGGTGGCAAAGCGGCAGATAACACGCAAAAAACGTCATTTGCCGGGTTTTTCAAGGTTTTGCTCACTCATCGCCCTCTTAGGCTGCTGGCAAGAAAAATCAGCCTGCTCCTGGTGAAAAGCCGATCCGCGAGGACTTCAAGGCCAGGTTTTTCTTTTTGAGTTCATTTCTGCGCGCGAGTCTTTGGTGATGTTCGAGGTTCTCCACATCGAGTGGGTCATTCCTTCACGACCAGTCGGCACATAGAAGGGGTTTATTGCGTTGTCGTAGGTCGCAAGTAGTGTACCGCTGCAATTGAAACAGCCTGGGAAGGCTCCTGCTACTGAAGCTTGCTTCAACCTGTGAACCACTATCTCAATGTGCGCTGGATCGTTGGAGCCGGTTAAGTTTTTCTGCATATGAAGGGCGAAACTACCCGCTTGGACCTCAGCATGTGCAAGCGGAAGACCGGCCGAATAAGGTAAATAACCACCCGCTGCAGAGATATGGTAGCGAATATTGTTTTGAATGATTGGATGAATAGGTGCAACTTCGTACTCCATGCCAGCCAGACTGACGGGTGCTGAGCTTGATCCCTGATAGACCCTGACGGGATATGCCGCGTCATTGAATCTCTGGATGTATCTATTACTCATGTACTCGAGGAGTTTTTCTGGGGCGGTGACTTTTAGTACTCCGCCAGATAACGGGTAGCGCAGGCCAAGTTCTGGATTGCTGCTGGCACTCGTCACCAAACCGTGAGAGTCGGATGTGAGGGAGGTAAGAAATTGATTGCCATTTCTTGAATATCCTCCTTCTCGAGGGATATTGAAAAAGTCTGAGTACTGCAGAACGTCTCCAGTATTTTCTTCGGGAATGTGCAGTGCTATGCCCGCATGACCGACGAGCGCTTTGTCTTTCAGTTCAGCCGTGAACTGCGCATCCGCGTTATGTTTGATAAACCGTTGTCTTTCTTCAACAGGGACTTGATTTGCATTCGGCGGATTGAGGATCTCGGTCGTTCGCATGGTCATTCGATTGGTAAGCCCGTCGCCGAACTTATTACGCCCCAATCCGTTGACATCGATGAAACTCACCGGATTATTCCCCACCATCGCATACAGATTCCAGCCATCCACAGCACCAGCCGGATCAGCGCTTACCCAGCGCTGCAACCATGGTGCGTAATAGCGACGTCCGTAGTAATAGAGCCCGCTAACATCCATTTCCTTACCTGAATAACGCAAGGTCTTGTAACTAACTTCCAGATCCGAAGTCGCGGTCAAAGCGGCCGTGCCGCCAAACGGATAATAGTCTTCGTGACTGATCAGACGGCCGTTCTGATCAAGTTCGATCAGGCTTGAGTTCTGGCTGTCGTCGAGGCAGTAGCGCACTTGATCCTGTTCTATTTCATCAGGACGTTTTTCCTGCCAATGCAGGCAGCGCACATTGCCGATCAAGGCCGGCAGGATGATGACATGCAATATTTCACCGTTATCGCGTGCACGAATCTCAAGCCCCGGCAGGTAGCGTACTTCGTGAAAATGATTGGTCTTGGGCGCATGGGTCTCATGGCGTTTGAAAACCCGAGAGCCACCGCTGTAGCAGAAGGTTTCCTGATCATGCAGACCGGATTCGCGCTCGACCAGCGCAGCCGATACCAGTTCATCCTGAAGGTTCCACAGTAGCGTTTGACCGTATTGCAAGGCTTGAAGGTTGCCGTGACCGTCAAATTGCGTTGAGAAGTCCGGATCGGGATCGCCTTCTTTCCAGCGCACCGCGCGGTTACTGGCAGGATCAATAGACATTCGTTGGGTATAGCCACCTGTTGCACGACAGTGCACCAGTTTTATCAGGTTGCCACCCGTGTCGTATTCGTAGGTCTGCGTGTATTGGAGGCGATTGTTGGGATCGCTCGGCAAGCAAACCCGGTCTGTCGGTGGGGGGAGGGGAGTCATGGCCGGTGGCACTGGTCAGGCGGTAGAGCGAGTCATAGCTGAAATCGCGTCTACCATCGGTGACCTGATTGGCGAAAAACCCCCGTTTAAGCGTGTGATCCACCAAGCTGACAACGTTGCCCACCATGTCGTACTCATACTCCAGATCCTGACGCAGCTTGTGTCCCGGCACAGCGGCCTTCACATATTGCAGGCGACCGTTGGCGGGGTCGTAGAACCAATAGCGGGTCACATCGTTGCCCAGTGCCTGTTCGATACGTTGGCCTTCGGCGTTGTAACGGGCCTTTTTGAGGATGTCCTTCGGCGTGTCATCGTCACTGATCTTTAGCGTCACCTGTTGGAGTTGGCCAGCGACGTCATAGAACGAATGCTGCTCATGGCGTCCGGCATCATGCTGGCTGAGCGGCAAACCATCGGCGCCGTAGCTCCATTGCGTTGCGTAGACACCACCATCGAACAGCGTGCGGGTCTCCTCGAGGGGCAGAGCGTTCAGGCTGTAAGAACCGTAAATCAATGAACCCGTGGCATCGACTTTGCGAAGCAACTGCCCGCACAGGTTTCTTCCGGCATCCGCATCAGCAGCGCCAAAAGTCAGCAACTCGATGGTCGACTGGGCATTTGTTTCGATACCCACCACGCGCAAAAGATTGTCGTAAATATTACGCCATTGAGTGGCGCGTTCGTCCCAGCGCAAGAGGGTTTGCCCGGCCTCTCCCGGCAGGCTGAGACGCCATCCGGAATCAACGCTGTCGACCAGGAGAGACTGGCCGGTCAGGCCGAAAATCGTTGCCAGGTTGGGTTTCGCGTGAGAAACGAACAGGCGTGGATCCCATTGCTCTACCGGCCTGCCACCCACGTCATGATGCTGACGAGTGACCATCGGCTCTATGCTGCCGCCTGTTACTTTGCGCAGATAGTGCACTTGGCGGATCTGCAAACCACGACAATCAATTGCAGTGATCGTAGGAGTACTTTGATGCACACTGGGATTCATGTCGTTAACCACCGATGCGAGATGTTGGCTAGCAAAACAGAGGCTATCAGCAATTGGACCAGATTTGACCTGTCAACTTTGTCAGGTACCCAACGCGCAGCGATCAAGCATTGAGCAACCACGGCAGGGATTAATGCCGCGTAGAATGCCCCTCTGTTTCAATTACTGAGGTTGCAGTGGTGGATTTACCGCAGGGCTTCGTCCTGACCCGGCATTGGCGCGATACCCCGGCCGGCACCGAAGTCGAGTTCTGGCTGGCGACCGACGCCGGGCCGCGCCGTGTGCGCTTGCCGCATCAGCCGTCGGTGGCGTTCATACCCGCCGAGCAGCGCGCTGCCGCCGAACGCCTGCTGCACGACGAAAAGAACGTCGAACTGCGCCCGCTGGCCTTGCAGGATTTCGAGCATCGCCCGGTGCTCGGTCTGTATTGCCAGCAACACGGCCAGTTGATGCGCCTGGAAACCGCGCTCAACCGCAACAGTGTTGACGTCTACGAAGCCGACGTACGCCCGCCGGAACGCTACCTGATGGAGCGTTTTATCACCGCGCCGGTGCGGTTCAGCGGCACGCCCGATGCCGACGGCTTATTGCTCAACGCCCAGCTCAAACCCGACCCCAGCTATCGGCCGAAACTACGGCTGGTCTCGCTCGACATCGAGACCACGGAAACCGGCGAGTTGTATTCCATCGCCCTCGAAGGCTGCGGCGAACGTCAGGTGTACATGCTCGGTGCGCCCAACGGTGATGACAGCATTGTCGATTTCGATCTCGAATATTGCGACTCGCGCACCGTCATTCTGAAGAAACTCAACGAATGGTTCGCCCGCCACGACCCCGATGCGATCATCGGCTGGAACGTCGTGCAGTTCGATCTGCGCATTCTCCACGAACACGCGCGGCGCCTCGGTGTGCCGCTGAAGATCGGCCGTGGCGGCGAAGAGATGCAATGGCGCGAACACGGCAGTCGCAATCACTACTTCGCCTCGGCGGCGGGGCGGTTGATCATCGACGGTATCGAGTCCCTGCGCTCGGCAACGTGGAGTTTCCCCTCGTTCAGTCTCGAAAACGTCGCGCAGACCCTGCTCGGCGAAGGCAAGTCCATCGACAACCCGTACCAGCGCATGGACGAGATCAACCGCATGTTCGCCGAAGACAAACCGGCGCTGGCGAAGTACAACCTCAAGGACTGCGAACTGGTCACGCGGATCTTCGCCAAGACCGAACTGCTGACCTTTTTGCTCGAACGCGCCAGCGTCACCGGGCTGCCGGCCGATCGCAGCGGCGGCTCGGTGGCGGCGTTCACCCACCTGTATATGCCGTTGATGCACCGCCAGGGTTTTGTTGCGCCGAACCTCGGCACCAATCCGCCGCAGGCCAGCCCCGGCGGATTTGTCATGGACTCGCAACCGGGGCTGTACGAATCGGTGCTGGTGCTCGATTACAAGAGCCTGTATCCGTCGATCATTCGCACCTTTCTGATTGACCCGGTCGGCCTGATCGAAGGCTTGCAACACCCGGATGATGCCGACTCCGTGCCGGGCTTCCGAGGTGCGCGGTTCTCGCGTACCCGACATTGTCTGCCGTCGATCGTCTCGCGTGTCGCCGAGGGTCGTGAGACCGCCAAGCGTGAGCACAACGCACCGCTGTCGCAGGCACTGAAGATCATCATGAACGCCTTCTACGGCGTGCTTGGCTCCAGCGGTTGCCGCTTTTTCGATACGCGGCTGGCCTCATCGATCACCCTGCGCGGTCACGAGATCATGCTGCGCACGCGCAAGCTGATCGAAGAGCAGGGCCACGCGGTGATCTACGGCGACACCGACTCGACGTTCGTCTGGCTGCGTCGCCCGCACGGCCAGGAAGAAGCGGCGAGCATCGGTCATGCGCTGGTCAAACACGTCAACGATTGGTGGCGCGAGCATGTGCGTGATGAATATGGCCTGGAAAGCGCCCTCGAACTGCAATTCGAAATTCACTACAAACGCTTCCTGATGCCGACCATCCGCGGCGCGGAGGAGGGCAGCAAAAAGCGTTATGCCGGCCTCGTCACCCGTGCCGACGGCAGCGATGAAATGATCTACAAGGGCCTCGAAACCGTGCGCACCGACTGGTCGCTGCTGGCTCGGCAATTCCAGCAGGAACTCTACGAGCGGATTTTCCAGCGCAAGCCGTATCAGGATTATGTGCGCGACTACGTGCGCAAAACCCTCGCCGGTGAATTCGATGATCGACTGGTCTACCGCAAGCGCCTGCGTCGCACCCTCGACGATTACGAGCGCAACGTGCCGCCGCACGTGCGCGCGGCGCGCCTGGCCGACGACTACAACGCCCAGCACGGCCGCCCACGGCAATACCAGAACGGTGGCTGGATCAGCTATGTCATCACCCTGGCCGGTCCCGAGCCGCTGGAGGTGCGCCGCGCCGCTATCGACTACGACCACTACATCACTCGGCAATTGCAACCGGTAGCGGACGCGATTCTGCCGTTTGTCGACGACGACTTTTCAACCCTGATCGGGGGACAACTGGGCCTGTTTTGAGTCGAGCAGTTGCAGCGTCCACTCATCGAGAATGCCGTGGAAGTAGCGTTCCAGCGCCTGATTGAACACGCTGTCTTCAGCGGCAAATTGGGCGAACAGGGTCATCGAGGAATGGAATTTCAGGTCATCGGGATGGCCGAAAATCTCCGCGATCGAGCGATGTTGCACCTTCAGCACTAACTGCGTGCAGGTGCGCAGCCGTGCGCCGAGCAGCTCGTGGGCCAGATAGGCCCGGGCTTCCTCGGCTGAGCCGATGGCGAAGCGCCGGGACATTTCACTGCCGCCAAGACCAGCGAACTGCGGGAAGACAAACCACATCCAGTGGCTGCGCTTGCGGCCCTCATCGAGCTCGCGTTGCACGCGCTCGAACACCGGGTCCTGGGCCTGGACAAAACGTTGCAGGTTGAACGGGTCGTACTGATCAGTGCTTCTCATCGCGAAGCCCTCGCCAGCCGCTGGCTCAAACCATGGCCAGCCGCTGCTTGCGTTGTGGCGCTTGAAACGCCTGGTCCAGCGCCGCCAGATCCCCGGCCTCCAGTTGCAGTTGCGCGGCTTGTGCATTGAGTTGCACGTGTTCCGGCCGTACAGCCTTGGGAATCGCAATCACCCCATCCTGACGCAGAATCCACGCCAGCGAAACCTGCGCGGGGGTGACACCATGACGAGCGGCAATCTGATTCAGCAGCGGTTCAGCCAGCATCGCGCCGCCCTGGCCAATCGGACAGTAGGCCATCAGTGGCATGCGCTGGTGTTGGCACCACGGCAGCAGATCGAACTCGATGCCGCGCTCTTCGAGGTTGTACAGCACCTGATTGGTCGCGCAGGCCGAACTCGAGAGTTCTTCGAGATCATCGACATCGAAATTCGACACGCCCCAGCGGCCGATCTTGCCGTCCTCGCGCAATCGTTCGAAGGCTTCGACGGTTTCTTCCAGCGGATACTGGCCGCGCCAGTGCAGCAGATAGAGGTCGATGTAATCGGTGTCGAGTCGGCGCAGACTGCGCTCGCAGGCCTGCGGAATGCCTTTGCGGCTGGCGTTGTGCGGGTAGACCTTGCTCACCAGAAACACCTGATCGCGCAGGCCGGCAATCGCTTCGCCAACCACGCTTTCGGCGCCGCCCTCGGCGTACATTTCCGCCGTGTCGATCAGGGTCATGCCCAGTTCTATCCCCGTGCGCAGCGCCGCCACTTCACGCTTGTGCGCCGAGCGGTCTTCACCCATGCGCCAGGTGCCCTGGCCAATGATCGGAACCTGGACGCCGGCCAGTTCGAGGGTACGCATGCAAACCTCCTTGCTGAATGTGTCGATACCTTTTAGTGGGCAGCAGGATAGCGCAGGGGTTCCGAATGAGCAGTGCCGGAGTGTCGAGTCATTTATGGCTAAGCGTTGTTGGTTCGAGGATTTTTGAAGTCATTCGCAAGTGCGCAAGAAGTTGCGCAGTGCTTGCGCAGTACTTGCGCGGTTTTGCCCGTCGATATCGCTGGAGACCACGTCGTTCGTGATCTGTAGCCAAGTGCGCAACTTCTTGCACACCACTGCGCAAGAAGTTGCGCACTTCTCTTGGTTTTTCATCGGTTTAGCGTCAAGAAAAGTGAATCGATGGCCGCAAAGCCTTGATCTCTATGGGTTGCATGAAAGCTGGCATGAACTTTGATGGCTCAAGGCCACTCCGGTGAGCAATGGTGCCCGCCGGGTACGTCATTTTGAGCAAGGAGAGCATCCCATGGCAACACCAGCGTACATGTCGGTTACCGGCGAAAAACAAGGCCTGATCACTGCCGGCGCATTCACCGCCGACTCCGTTGGCAACACCTACCAGGAAGGCCATGAAGACCAGGTCATGGTGCAGGCTTTCACCCACGACGTAATCATCCCGCGTGATCCGCAATCCGGTCAGCCAACCGGTCAGCGCGTGCACAAGCCAGTTGTGATTACCAAGGTCTACGACAAGGCTTCGCCTCTGCTGCAAGCCGCTCTTACCTCCGGCGAGCGCATGAGCGAAATTGTTATCCAGTGGTACCGCACTTCGGCGCAGGGCACCCAAGAGCACTACTACACCACCAAACTGGAAGACGCGATCATCGTCGCCATCAACAACAAAATGCACAACTGCCAGGACCCAGGCAACGCGCACTTCACCCACCTGGAAGAAGTGCAGTTCACCTACCGCAAAATCACCTGGACTCACGAAGTCTCCGGTACTTCGGGTTCCGATGACTGGCGTGCTCCAGTCGTTTAATTACGGCTGATGGTTGTACCGCCCCGGCCGGCATCGCTGGTCGGGGCGCACTTACTTTTAAAGAATTTTGCCAATAGCCCCTTGAGGGGCTGTTGCGCGTCGCAGCACTGCGCGAGGAACAAGGGATGTTCTCACCGGCCAACCAGCCTCATTTCAATCTGACCGTCGATGGCATCGACAGCGACTTCCAGGTGCTGTCGTTCACCGGTCGTGAGGCCCTTAACACGCCGTTCGAATTCGAGCTGGAACTGGTCAGCGAAAAGGCCTCGATCAACCTCGAAAGCGTGCTGCACAAACTGGCGTTTTTGCAGCTGTCGCCAAGCGGCACTGGCATTCACGGGCTGGTCTACAGCATCGCCCAGGGTGAGGCGGGCAAGCGCCTGACCCGTTACAAAATCTCCTTGCGCCCGCAACTGGCGTACCTCGCGCACCGGGTTAACCAACGCATCTTCCAGCAGATGACCGTGCAGCAGATCATCAGCCAGGTTCTGGAAGAGCACGGCATTCTCGCCAGCGATTACCACTTCCAGCTCAGCGCGATTTATCCCGAACGCATTTACTGCGTGCAGTACGACGAGTCGGACCTCGATTTCATCCAGCGCTTGTGTGAAGAGGAGGGCATTCACTACCACTTCCAGCACACGTCGAGCGGGCACAAACTGACCTTCGGCGATGACCAGACGGTGTTCCCGAAACTCGCGCCAGTGGCCTATCAGCAGGACTCCGGGCTGGTTGCCGACAAACCGGTGGTCAAGCGTTTTGGCCTGCGTCTGGCCACGCGCACCAGCCGCACCACGCGCCGCGATTACGACTTCGTCAAACCGAAGATCGAGCTGGAAAGCGATGCCAAAAGCAGCGCGCAACCGGACCTCGAAGACTACGATTACCCGGGCCGTTTCGTCGATCGCGAGCGTGGCAAACACTTGGCCAATCGCGCGCTGGAACGTCATCGCAGCGACTACCGTCTGGCCGAGGGCAACAGCGATCAGCCGATCCTGGTCAGCGGGCATTTCCTCGCCCTGACCGAGCACGCCAACCCGACCTGGAACGACCTCTGGCTGCTCACCGAAATCTTCCACGAAGGCAAACAGCCGCAGGTGCTCGAAGAGTCGGTGACCAGCGACACCACCGACAACAAGGACGATTTCCACCAGGGCTACCGCAACCGTTTCAGCGCCATTCCGTGGGACGTGCCTTACCGTCCGCCGCTCGACCACCCGAAACCGAAAGTCCTCGGCACACAAAGCGCGGTGGTCTGTGGCCCTGAAGGCGAAGAGATCTACTGCGACCAATACGGCCGGGTGAAGGTGCAGTTCTTCTGGGACCGCGAAGGCAAGCACGACGACATGACCAGTTGCTGGATGCGTGTCGCGTCGAGCTGGGCTGCGGAAACCTTTGGCTCGATCAACATTCCGCGGGTCGGCATGGAGGTGCTGATCACCTTCCTTGAAGGCGATCCCGATCAGCCGCTGATCACCGGTTGCCTGTACCACGGCGCGAACCTGCCGCCGTACAAACTGCCGGATTTCAAGACCCTGGCCACGGTCAAGAGCAAGGAATACAAGGGCAGTCGCGCCAACGAACTGCGCATCGACGACACCACCAGCGAGATCAGCATCGCGTTGCGCAGTGATCATGGCGCGAGTGCAATCAACCTCGGTTATCTGACCCATCCACGCCCGAGCGGTGGCCAGCCGCGCGGTGAAGGTTTCGAACTAAGAACCGACCGCCACGGTGCGGTGCGTGCGGGTGCGGGTCTGTTGATCACCACCGAGCCGCGTCCGAACGAATCCAAGCACCACAAGGATCTGCCGGAAACCGCCGAGCGCCTTGCGACGGCCAGCGATCAGCAGGACGGTTTTGCGGTGCAGGCCAAAGAGTTGCAGGCCCAGGAGGCGGGCGATCAGGACGACGTCGCCAAAGCGTTGCACGCCCAGCATCAAGGCGTGCTCGGCAGTGGCCCGGCAAACCTCACCGCCAACGAATTCCCGGAATTCACCGAGCCGCATCTGGTCCTCGCCAGCCCGGCCGGCATCGCCCTGACCACGCCGCGCTCCAGCCACATCGCCACCGGCGAGCATTTGGCGCTGAGCAGCACCGGCCACACCAGCCTGTCGATCGGCAAACGCCTGCTGGCCAGTGCCAGTCGCGGCATGCGCCTGTTCGTGCAGAGCATGGGCTGGCGGCTGGTCGCGGCGTCCGGCGACATCGATGTGCGCGCGCTGAAGGACAGCATCAACCTGCTGGCCAAACTCAACATCACCGCCAACGCCGACCGCATCACCATCACCGCAAAAACCGAACTGGTGATACAGGGCGGCGGCAGCGCAACGACGTACAACGCCGGCGGCATCACCCACGCCACCAGCGGCCCGTACACCGCGCACGCGGCGAACTTCGCCTACACCGGCGCGAAATCTTTGGCCGGGGTATTCCCGGAACCGCCGAAACCGGGCAAGGGCAATCTGGAGTTGTTCAACCAATACGCCGGGCGTCAGGGCATCAAGGAAGGCGATTACGAAGTCATCGATGCGCTGGGCAAAAGCATCAAGGGCAAGCTCGACGGCAAGGGTTTCGCCAGCGTCGCCGGCGCCGCACCGGGGCCTGCGCGCGTGCTGTTCGGTAAAGACCCGGCGGATACCTGGAGCGATGGCAGTTACATCGGCAAGCCGGAGTGGCCGTTGAATCCGCCGGGGCCTGAAGAGGTGCCGAGTCAGGTGCAGGCGATGGTCGCGCAGGTCTTGCCGAGCAAGAGTTGGGAGATGTTGGAAAAGGGTAAGGACATGGCGCAAACAGGGATGAACGCAATGCAGACCGCGCAAGGTGCGATGCAAACAGCGCAGCAAGTGAAGGGTGTGGTGCAGGGCGGTGTGGCCGGGTTGCCGAAGCTGGCGAGTGCGGCGTTGCCGAGTGCTTCGGGGCTTCTAGGGGCGGCGAGCAAGGCGGGCAAGTTGCCGAGCCTGCCTGCACCGAGTCTGCCAAAACCTTCCTTGAAAACCCCGGGCCTGTTGGCGGGTGAGATGCTGTCATGACAACGGAAACGATTTCGGTCAAAGGAGTGACGCAATGAAAGACGCTATTCGTTTGGGGGACTCCACCACCCACGGTGGCAAGGTTCTCGAAGCCTTCTCTCAAACCGACCTCAATGGCAAACCGATTGCCGGGGTCGGTCACAAGGTCAGTTGCCCGTTGTGCAAGGGGATTTTCCCGATTGCCGAGGGCAGCAGCACCTACACCGTCGATGGCACGCCAATCGCGCTGGATGGCATGAAGACCGCCTGCGGTGCTGCGCTGATTGCCAGTGGCCCGAAAGGCGCGGTTGTTAGTTGAATCACCCAAATTATTGCTTCGGCCTCATGAGGCTGCGATCTCGAATCGCGAACTCGACGAGGACCTGCGCCTTTCAATTCATCTTCGAAACTCCAGCCTGTTGGCCGGTAAGACGCTTTCATGACGACTGATATCGCTGTTGCAAACAAACGTGAACCCCAGGTAGCCATCGTTCCACTCAATGCTATCGACATCAAGGATGTCGCAAGCAGTGCAGCGACATTTGATGCATGGCTGCAGTCTGCGAGTGGGGGTGTGGTCACGCTTGACCGGATCAAAAACGTCGCCGGAGCACTGCCCGTAGTGGGTAACATCATGGCGTTGGTCGACGCTCTGGGTGACATCGTTACTTTGTCGAATGCGCAGAAACGAGATCTGCTTGCTTGGGCGAGCTTGGGTATCAACCTGATCGGTGTGTTGCCGTTGCCACCGGCGATGGCGGCGGCGCGCATGACTTTGCGTCCAACGTTGTTTCTTGTGCGTCAGGAGATGAAAGCCTCAGGCAAGGTACTGCTTAGTTCATCGGTCATTGAGGTCCTGATAGGGCACTTGAACGAATCCATCGTTGGTACTCTCGATGACTTTGTCGCACAAGCCAAAGGCAAGCTACCCGGTATCTTGGCGGAGGCCGGCAAGCTCGGTGAAGACGTCATCAACGAGATTGCCAAAGGCTTGGAAACGGTTGCCAACGGTAAACTCGACGCCAAAGGTGACGCGCAGGCCGCCAGTCAAAAACTCAGCACCGCTGGCGACCAACTTCTGAACGATCCACTCGCGGCGATCGACAATATATTCGGAGCGGCTGCCAGTGCGTATAAGGCTGCAGGCAAGGGCTTGGCCAACAGTGCGGCGGATAATCTGCTACCTGATGATGTGAAGAAACGGGTGGTCACTGAGACAGCAAAACTCCGCGCAATGGGGCCTGAATTACGTAGTCAGTTGAGCAAGCTCGATGATGAGTCAGTTCAGAACTCTATTGGCTGGTTACTGCTGACCCTCTCCACTGCCGTCACTCTTTGGCGTAAACGTAATGCCCACGGCCAGAGTGCGGGCGTTCAACCGGACAAGACCAGTAAGGCGAATCACACTGCCTCCGAGGGCGGCCTAGGCGCCACCGGTCAACAGGCTGCGGCAGCGCATGCGCCCAACCCGGATAAAAACTGCGCCTGCTCCAGCACTCGTCGCAGCATCAATTTTGCTCTGGGTTCTGAAAGCCTCAGCCATACCGATTTCAGCCTTCCGGGTCCTTTTCCTGTTGAGTGGACGCGCACCTACAATTCTCGCCTGGGGGAATTCGACCATAGCGAGCTCGGTGCGCGTTGGATCAGCGAATTCACCACACGATTTGATTGCGTGGATGACGGCCTGACGTTCTACGGCGCGGACGGCCGCGACCACAGTTATCCTTTACCCAAAGTCGGTCTGTTCCACTACGACGCCATTGAAAACGTCACGCTGATTCGTGCCAGCGAAGATCAGTTGGTACTGTGCCGCGGTTTTGAGCGCAAGGAAACCTACATACGCCTTGACCAACGTTATGTGCTGACCAACATTTCGCGGCGCAATGGCGCCGGGGTCATGCTGCATTATGAGCATCGCCATGGCGAGCAGTCGGTACTCTCAGACCTGATCACGTATCAGGAAAACGACATCAGCAAAGTGCATGCGCACCTGGGCACGATGCTTGATGGTCAAGGCCGCTTGGTCGGCATCTGGGAAATTCGTGACGGCGTACCGCATCGCCAATTGTGCGCCTATCAGTACGACGCTTATGGCGATTTGACTCAGGGCCAAGATGAGAACGGTGCGGCCTGGTCTTATCAGTATCAGCATCACCTGGTCACTCGTTACACCGACCGTACCGGTCGAGGTATGAATCTTGAGTGGGACGGGCAGGGCTCCAACGCGAAAGCCATCCGTGAATGGGCCGATGATGGCAGTTTCGATACGCGTTTGGAGTGGGACGAGACCATTCGTCTGACCTATGTCACCGACGCCCATGGCAACGAAACTTGGCACTACTACGACATCCTTGGCTACACCTACCGCATTCGCCATGCTGACGGACGCTCGGAATGGCTTTTCCGTGACGACGCAAAAAACGTCGTGCGCCACGTACAAGCCGATGGCAGCACCAACCGTTACCGTTATGACGATCGCGGTAATTTGCTTGAGCATACCCGCGCCGATCATACCGTCATGCATTACGCCTACGACGATCAGGATAAGCTGATCAAGATCAGTGATGCCGAGGGTGGCCAGTGGCAAAGGGCTTATGACGACATGGGCAATCTAGTCGAAGCCATCGACCCACTGGGGAACAAAACCGAATACGCCTATAACAAGTCAGGTCTGCCTACGGCGATCAAAGATGCCAACGGCAACGAAAAGACCTTGGGCTACAACGATTCCGGGCAAGTAGTTGAATACGTTGATTGCTCAGGTAAGACCAGCGCCTGGGAGTACAACGAATTTGGGCAGATGATCTGCTTTACTGACGCTGCGGGAAACGCCACCGAGTACGATTACAAGGCCGGGCAAGTGGTGCTGATCAAGCACCCGGACAAGACTGAGGAGCGTTTTGAGCGCGACGCTGAAGGTCGTTTGCTGGCCCATGTTGATGGACTGGATCGTTGCACGACATGGAGCTACAACGCTGCTGGTCTGATTGCCGAACGCGTCGACGCCGCTGAGCAAACCTTGCGCTATCGCTGGGACCGTCTCGGTCGGTTAACGGCCCTGGAAAACGAAAACGAGCAACGCGCACATTTTAATTACGACCCGGTCGGTCGCATTCTCGAAGAAAGCGGCTTTGATGGGCGGAGCACACGCTATCAGTACGACCCTGTCACGGGGCGTTTGGCGCAATCGGTCAATGGCGAACGTGTGATTTCGATGAGCTTTGACCCGATGGGGCGCTTGACTGAACGTTGCGCTACTTTGGGGGGGAAATCACAAGTCGAGAACTTCGCTTACGATGGCAACGGTCGTTTGGTATTGGCCAAGAATACCGACAGTCAGTTGCATTGGTTCCATGACTCAGCGGGTAATTTGCTGCGCGAACACCAGCATTACCTCGGTCTTGAAAAAGCCACTGTCGCGATTTGGCAGCATGAGTACGACTTGCTCAACCAGCGTGTAGCCACCATTCGCCCGGACGGGCATCGCGTCAGTTGGCTCACTTACGGCAGCGGCCACTTGTTGGGCATGCGCTTGGATGAGCACGAACTGGTCGGCTTTGAGCGAGATGATTTACACCGCGAAATTGCCCGTCATCAAGGTAACCATCTACTGCAGACCCAAAGCTGGGACCCTGTAGGGCGATTGCAGGAGCAGGTTTTGGGGCGCAGCGATGACAAATCTACCCTGCTCAAGCGCGAGTACAAATACGATGCTGTAGGCCAACTGGCCGACATCAATGATAGCCGCCGTGGCCCCCTGGCTTATCGTTATGATCCGGTCGGTCGTCTGCTTAGCGCGACTACACGTCAAGGCGTAGAAACGTTCGCTTTTGACCCGGCAGGTAACCTACTTGACGACAAAACGAATGAAATTCGCCGTCCACTGGATTTAACTCCAGCGCGAAGCAAGCTAGTCGACAACCTGCTGCGTGAGTACGCTGGTACCCATTACGATTATGACGAGCGCGGCAACCAGATCCAGCGTTGGCATAACGGTCAGCGCAGTGACCTGCAATGGGATCTGTTTGATCGGTTGGTGCATTTCGAGGACTCAAGATTATCCGTCGATTTTGCTTACGACGCTTTGGGGCGGCGCCTGCACAAAAACTCCCTTGCGCACTACAAACAGCGTCCGGAAGCTGGTTCGCTCTGGAACCGTAATGAGCATGCTCGCAAACAGCGAGAACTGGGTTGCGGTTTCACCTTGTATGGGTGGGATGGCGACAACCTCGCATGGGAAAGTAGCCCAGCAAAGGCCGATGGTGAACCGGGTCGAACGGTTCACTACATATTCGAACCAGGCACCTTCGTCCCGGTCGCTCAAGCTGTGCGCCACGCACCGATCAACCTCATGGGCCAGCCGGACTACAGTGGTGAATACAGCCTTGATGAAGATCCGCTGTGGAATCACAAGGCTAGCGCGTTACCGTTTGATGCGTTGGCTTGGTATCAGTGCGATCACTTAGGTACGCCCCAAGAGCTGACTGACTATCAAGGCAGCGTGGCTTGGGCTGCGCAATGCAAGGCATGGGGGCAGGCAACGGAACAGCACTCAGAATGGGCGCGGCAGAATGGGGTGATGAACCCTATACGCTTCCAGGGCCAATATCATGATCATGAGACGGGACTGCATTACAACCGACATCGGTACTATGACCCCACAGTAGGGCGGTTCATCAGTAAGGATCCGCTCAGTTACGATGCCGGGTTGAACCTTTATCAGTACGCACCGAATCCGACAGGTTGGACCGATGCTTTGGGACTGTCTCGAAAAGGCACTACATCTGGCTCCAAAAAAACCAACACTGCCGAGGGTGCAGCAGACGCTGCGGTAGCAGGAGGGAAAACATCTGGGGCGGCATCTGAGTTCCGCCAAGGAGACCATGTTATTACGGGTGTAAGCGGTGAAGAAGTGCCGCATAATTCCCAGGTAACGGCGGGGCTGATGGGTACGCCAGCAGATAAACGCGCCCAATGGCACGGCGGATGCGCCGAGGTGGTTTGCTTGGATAAAGCTATGAATGCAGGTATTGATCCTGCTGGAGGAACCATTCGGACCGTTAATATTGGTGGCTCCGGAAATGGTCATGGCACAAACAAGGCTCCCTGCTCCTCGTGTGCCGACCTTTTACAACATTTCAAGGTTAACGTCGTATGAATCAAATTGATTTTAAGAAATATAACGTTGGCGCGATTATTCGGCCATCTGACAATCGCGAAGCGCTCAAGCAGCAGATCGGATTTTTGGTCAAGGTTGTGGATGCTTTGGATATCAAATTCTCTGATTGTGAGAATGATCCTTTGCGTCTTGCTAAAGACTATGTGGAAGGCAAGATCCCAATTGAAGTCTGTAAGGCCGAGGCTTCGGTTTGGTGGGCTAAAATCGATGAGATAGGCGCAATACGTGACTTTCAAGATAAGGACGTATTACTGGCGCGGCTAGCTATCTGCCTGCTGTCAAATGATGAAGATGATGTTTCTGTAATGGGAGATAATCTTTCATGGTTTTTTGAGGTGCTGGGATTCTTGAAAGTTGATATGACAATGCCAATGAGAATGATGATTGAGTATTTTGAATTTAAATGAAATTTAAGTTCGCTAGGCAAGGATCAGTGTAGTGGCACTGTGAGGCGAAACTTGCCGCTGACGCCTAAAGGAATAAGGATATTTGGATGGCAATGGCGTCAGCAGGTCAGAATTAGGCTTCGGTTCGATGACTGTGTAGAGCTTTTCGAGATCTCTCGTATTTCTCTCCGGTGAGGTGCGAGACCACGGACGTTCCCGACAGCCTGCGCCACCGGATTTCAGGTTGGAGTTCACCATGGTTAGTCATGAGAAAATTGTTGATTTTTCAAATCGCTTAACCAATGGTAAGGATGAAGCTGAAGCGTCTCGGGTCGTAATGAAGTTCATGTGCGCGGGTATCGGTATGGTTCTTCAAGACGAACAAGTGTCAACTATTGTCAGAGACGCGTTTGCAGTCGCGCGCAGATACTGGTTTGAGGGTGCAAAGAATAAGAACGAATTGAATGCTGCCAGAATTAAATGTTGGGATTTCCTGGAAGCGAAAGGGCGTGATGTAGAGATTGAAGACAATGAAGACGCTGCAGTCAGAGCCTTATTTTGCGTGATGTATCCCGACAGAGTTTCTGATGAGGATTTCGTGCAGGAGTCTTTTGATTGGTTTTTCGAAATGATCAATAGGATTGGCGATTTCGGGCATGCATTTGAGCAGGCGGCCACAAGAGTAACCCGCACCGCAGAGTAGCGATCAAGAGGAGGCAATCTGCCGCCGAGTCTGACGCTGAAGCAGTGGTGCGAGCAGGCGGATCAAGGCATGCGCCAGGGATTGGAGCGTGTGGGTCTGTAATCTCCTTGGTGATTGATCGTTCCCACGCGCAACAATGGAATGCCTCAAGGGACGCTCCGCGTTCCAGTTCGCGAAGGGACGCGGAGCGTGGGAACGATCAGCGTTGGAGGTTATTTGGCGGAGAACTTCAACACCACGCTGTGGCTGTAAGCCTGCCCCGGATCAAGCCGAGTACTCGGGAAGTTCGGCTGATTTGGCGAATCCGGATAATGCTGAGTCTCCAGAGTAAACGCGCCCCAGTGCGGATATACCTTGCCACCCTTGCCCTTGACCGTACCGTCGAGGAAGTTGCTGGTATAGAACTGCACGCCCGGCTCCGTGGTGAACAACTGCAGCACGCGACCAGACTGCGGATCACTCACCTCAGTCGCAAGTTTGCCGATATCGCCCTTGGTATCCAGCGCCCAGTTGAAATCAAACCCACCCTGTTTCGGCTCAGCAAATTTCAGTTGCGGATGATCCGCCTTGATGTGCGTGCCGATTGCCGTCGGTTTGGTGAAGTCCATCGGCGTGCCGGCCACGGGTGCCAGTTCGCCGGTCGGGATCAGTTTGGCGGTGACCGGGGTGTAATGGCTGGCGTGCAAGGTGGCGACCTGTTTGAGAATGTCGCCATTGCCGGCACCGGCGAGGTTGAAGTAGCTGTGGTTGGTCAGGTTGAGCACGGTCGGTTTGTCGGTGCTGGCCTTGTAGTCGATGCGCAGTTCGTTGTTGTCGGTGAGGCGATAGGTCACCTCAGTGGTGAGGTTGCCGGGGAAGCCCATTTCGCCGTCCGCCGAGAGATAGGTCAGGGTCACTCCGACGGAATCCTTGTCTTTGGTTTCCTGCGCTTTCCAGACTTTTTTGTCGAAGCCCAGCGTGCCGCCGTGCAGCGCGTTGGTCTTGTCGTTTTGCGGCACTTGATAGCGCTTGCCGTCGAGTTCGAACGCACCTTCGGCCAAGCGATTGCCGAAACGGCCGATCGTCGCGCCGAAGTAGGCGGTGCCTTTCTGGTAGCCCTGCACATCGTCGAAGCCGAGCACGACGTCGTCGAACTTGCCGTGCTTGTCCGCCACTTTCAGCGATTGCAGGGTCGCGCCGTAGGTGATGACGGTGGCTTGCATGCCGTGGCTGTTGCGCAGGATGTATTGCTCGACGGGCGTGCCGTCATTGGTTTTGCCGAAAGCTTTGTGTTCGGCGCTGAGGCCGGCCGCGTTGGCGGAAAGGGTGGCGATCATCAGGGACAGTCCGAGGCCGGAGAGCAGGTGACGGGATTGAAGCATGGTAGACCTTCCTTTTTGTTGTTGTTTTTGAAAGCGGCGTTCTATCGGTATGTTAATCACCGAAAAAACAAAGTAGTCATACTAAATACTCATCAGGTGAAAATTTATAGCTGATTAATCGTTTATTTCAACAATAAAGACAGACTAAATTGCAGGTCGTAGTGGGTGGAAGGACGACCGGGCATTCGGCGCACTGCACTTTTTCGCAATCGGCGGCTCTATCCATGGCCAGGATGCGGTGACTCCCGCCGCACAGGAATGTGCCTGTTCGAGATTTCATGCCGAGAGTTTTTGCCCTGATCGCTGCTTTTTTCCGCCGCCCTTGCCTGTTGCTGGCGTGTTTGTCGTCGCTGCTGTTCAGCGGTTGCAGTCACCAGGACGGCAACGGCTTCTTCAACCAGATGCGTGAAGGGAAGCCGCAGGAGTTCCTGCAGACCAGCGTCGACCGCATGGCCACGCTGGCGATGCGCGACAACCTCAGCAGTCTTTACCGCTTGCAAGCCAAGCTGTACCTGCGCAACCCGGACGAGCTGCGCAAGTCAGGGTTTCTCAACATCCATGCTGCGGTGAAACAGGTGCGGATGGCCGTCGAGCAGCAACAGCCGCTGCCGGTGCTGGGTGGTCGCAAGGATCTGGCGGCGCTGAGCTATGCGATGAGCCCGGAGTTTCTTGGTGACCGCGTCGGCGCATTCATCTATGCGATCGGCAGCATGCTGGTCACCGCCCATGGCAATCGCACCGAGTTCTATATGACGGACGCGATCAACCCGACGTTCGTTCACAACGCTGCACGCAATATCGAAAAAGCCACGTGGATTTTGTCCCAGCGACAGAACAAGGAAGGCCAGCCGCTGTTGTTTTCCAATGAAATCTCGGAGGAGGGCAGCAACCTGAGCTTCGCCACCGAGTTCGGCAAAATCGTCGCGCGACTGGACCTGATCACGCAGATGCTTGATGAGCGTTACCGGCGGATCGGCCTTAACTACGCGCAGAGTTTGTTGTTTTTGAATTTCTTGCCGGTGCAATGAGTTCTGTTGGGGCGGTGATGATCAATGCCCCACAAGGTTTTGTGGTGCACATTGACTCAATAACGCAGGAGGTTTTTGTATACAATCCGTCGCCACTGTTGATCAAAAAGGAGCTGCACCCGTCATGACCGACCCCGCAAGCGCCGATTTCACTCGCGTCGACTGCACCGCCCGTGCCGACAAACTGCCCTATGCCGCGTTGCTGGCATTCGCCATGACCGGGTTCATCGCCATCCTCACCGAAACCCTGCCCGCCGGTTTGCTGCCGCAAATCGGCGCCGGGCTCGACGTCAGCGAAGTGCTCGCCGGGCAACTGGTGACGCTGTATGCGCTGGGTTCGATTGTCGCGGCGATTCCGCTGACCGTCGCCACGCGCGGCTGGCCTCGGCGGCGGGTGTTGTTGATGACGGTTGGCGGGTTTCTGCTGTTCAACACCGTCACCACGTTCTCCAGCCATTACGGTCTGACCTTGGCCTCGCGCTTCCTCGCCGGGATGGCGGCGGGGTTGTCGTGGGGGATCATGGCTGGCTACGCGCGCGGAATCGTGCCGGTGCATCAACAAGGTCGCGCGCTGGCGATTGCCATGCTCGGCACACCAGTGGCGCTGTCGCTGGGCACACCGGCGGGTACGTGGCTGGGCAATCTGATCGGCTGGCGCGCGTCGTTCGGGATCATGTCGGCGCTGGCCCTGGTGTTGGCGGCGTGGATTGTCATTGCGGTGCCGGATCGTCCGGGGCAAGCCAGTGCCGAACGTCTGCCGCTGCTTGAGTCGATGCGTCTACCGGGCGTGCGACCGGTGTTGTTCGTGGTGCTGACGTGGATGCTCGGACACAACATTCTCTACACCTACATTGCACCGTTTCTGATGCAGGCCGGGCTGGCTGACCGGGTCGATCTGGTGCTGCTGGTGTTTGGCCTGTGTTCGCTGGTGGGGATCTGGATCATCGGCATGCTGGTGGATCGCTGGTTGCGCTGGCTGACGTTGATCAGCCTCGCGGTGTTTGCCCTGACGGCACTGGTCTTGGCGCTGGCGGCACCGTCACCGCTGGTCATTTACGCGTGCATGGCGGTGTGGGGATTGTCGTTTGGCGGCTCGGCCACTTTGCTGCTGACCTCGGCGGCGGACTCGGCCGGTGATCACGTTGATGTGGTGCAGGCAATGCTCACCACTTCGTGGAACGTGGCGATCGCCGGTGGCGGCTTGTTCGGCGGCTTGCTGCTGGATCGGGCAGGGGCGATGTCTTTTCCGTGGGCATTGCTGATTCTGTCGCTGATTGCGCTGGCCACGGTGTGGATCAACAAAACCCACAGCTTCAAACCGGGCCGAAGGGTGCACTAACGCTCGAAGCCAGCCACATAACCCTGTGGGAGCGAGCTTGCTCGCGAAAGCGGTGGGTCATTCAATTTATCTGTTTCCTGACACAACGCCTTCGCGAGCAAGCTCGCTCCCACAGGGGGTAATCGTGGTGAATTCGATATGGCATAACGATAGACCGCATCGATATATGTGGTTATAAGAAAAATCGCTATGCTGCGGGCCAGATTTTTCCTGTCGTTTTTCTGGACGGTTTAATGGAATTGGCAAATTTCGGCCTGGTGATTGCCGGGCTGGTGGTGGGGTTTATCGTCGGCATGACCGGCGTCGGCGGTGGTTCGTTGATGACGCCGATTCTGTTGTGGTTCGGCATCAACCCGGCAACGGCGGTGGGCACTGACCTGTTGTACGCCGCCATTACCAAATCCAGCGGCGTCCTCGTTCACCGCAAGAACAAGAACATCGACTGGGCGATCACCGGTTGGCTGACCCTCGGCAGCGTGCCGGCGGTGGCCATGACCCTGTGGTTCCTCAGCACCCTGCACACCGCGCCGGATGCGATGAACGCCATCATCAAACAGGCGCTGGGCTTTGTCCTGTTCGCCACGGCGCTGGCGATTTTTTTCAAGAAACGCTTGCTCGAATTCGCCCACAAACGCGCGGGTGGCAACTACAACCCGAGCGGATCGCGACTGAACGTGATGACCGTGATCACCGGTCTGGTCCTTGGCACCATGGTCGCGCTGACATCGATCGGCGCTGGCGCCTTGGGCACCGTCGCGTTGTTCATCCTCTATCCGTTGCTGCCGACCCGCCGTCTGGTCGGCACCGAAATCGCCCACGCCGTGCCGCTGACACTGGTTGCAGGCCTCGGTCATGCGAGCATGGGCAACATGGATTGGGGTGTGCTGGGCTTCTTGCTGGTCGGCTCGCTGCCAGGTATCTGGCTCGGCAGCCACCTGACCGGTCGTATCTCCGATGAAGTGCTGCGCCCGTGCCTGGCGACGATGCTGGTGCTGATCGGTTACAAACTGGCGTTCTGATCCGGTGCTGCAACAAACCTGCGGCGAGGGAGCTTGCTCCCTCGCCACAGGGTTAGCGCTGAATAACGTATTTCATCACCGTCACCGATAAATCGTCGTAGATCAGATCCTCAACCACTTCCCAACCCAGCCGCGCATACAGCGACTGCGACGTGTCGGTGTACAGATACAACTCCCGCACACCCAACGCTTTCGCTTCTGCAACGACTCGATTGACCAGTTGTGAAGCAATCCCGCGTCCACGTTCCTCGGCCTTCACATAAACCCCGGCCAGCCATGGCGTCAGATTCGGGCGCAGCTTCAGATCACTTTCGATCAACAGCGCGCCGCCCAGCAACCGCGAACCCTCTAGCGCTACCACGACACTCGGCACGGCACCTTTGCCGCAGGAATCACGCATGTGTTCGATGCGGTCCTCGACGGTTTGCCCGGGACGAAACTCGCCCCACTCCTCGAAGTTGAGCGTGGCCAGTTCTTCGATCAATTCGGGGTGATCGCACAGGTAATCGATGTGCATGCGGTTGAACTCCATTTCATGAGCAGAGCAGCCAGCCTAATGCGGTCATAAAAGGTAATCAAATGCGGGTTGCGATCGTGTCGGTGATGTTGCGCAATGTCGTGCCTGTCCTAAGCTTCTGACTAGGCGACAGATATTTGCCGGGTTGGCCCGGAACAATCGCCACGATGCGCAATCATTAGAGCGTGGATATCAAAAGGAGATGCGCATGCTCATCAGGTCATTGACCCTGACACTCTTGCTGGCGATTGCCGGCCCATTGTTCGCCGCTGACAACGATTCGCCCATCGCCGGGGACATGGGCCGCGCCCGACCGCTGATCGTGATCGCACAAAGCACGGTCGACCCCGTGTGGGTGGCTCTGAAAAAGTCGTTGGAGGATCCCGCCAACAAAAAGGGCGTCACCGACCGCAACATCAAGGTCTACACCATCCTCAACATGTCCGGCCAGCTCGACGGCAAGGACATGGGCCAGCAAGACACCATGGCGCTGCTGCGCTCGCTGAAGCTCGGCGCCGGTGCCTATCCGAAAGTGTTTCTGGTGGGCAAGGACGGCGAGACCAAGCTCACGGCCTCCGGGGATGAAGCGAAGTCGGTGGATCTGAAGAAGATCTTCGACACCGTCGATGCATTGCCCGCCACCGAGAAGGACATCGCACCACCGTCCGTGGCGACGACACCGGCAGCGACCGAACCGGCCGCGAAAGGTGCGAAGGGCACCAAGCCGAGCAAACCGGCGAAACCGGCCAAGCCGCCGGAAATGCCGGATGATTGATTGGTTGCTGTAGCTACAATTTCACGTCAAAGGGGCGAGAAGATTGAATCTTCTCGCCCCTTTTTTTATTTCTGAATGCTCCGACGCAACGCCCTTCAACCTCTGCGGATTTTTCCTGCAAGTCGCGGCGGCGGTGGTGAACTGGTGGGTTTTGGAGAGGAGGGATAGTCTTCTGTGGCCGCTGCAAAACACAGTGGTCGGACGTGGAAGTCCGGTTGTCGGTTACATCCATCAATGTCTCAAAAGCGCATGTCGACGTTATTTATGTCAACATCGCCGCGTTTTTGGCGGCTGTGCGCAGGGGCACTTTCGAGTGCGCCGGGTTTTGGTGGATTGGCCTGGTCTTCCACACCTGCGTACAGCTGCCACCCTCATGTGGAAGTGAGAAAGGTAGTTTTTCCTACAATTCACTACGGTACTTCATACATGAAAAAACACACGCCAAACCCTCCGGAATCCCCCATGGATTCAGGATCCTTCGACGCCAACAACCCCCGATTACGCAACCCCCGTTATCCCGATCCCATCAGCCACCTCTTCACCATCCTCCCCGATATTGATACCCCCACGCTGCTCTGCCACGCTTGCGAAACCCTCGCTTCATTAAACGTCCTGACCACTGATCTGGCCGCAGAACTGCGAGGTTCACCGCGCAGTCTCGCCTTGTCGATTCAGCAATTGGCCATTCTCGGTGAGTTGCTGGTCAACCGCGCGCTGGACAATCTCGACCCGCCGCACGCCGCCACTCAACATTGAACAGGGAGGTTCTACCATGGCTCGATACATACCCATAACCGGCATCGACTGCACCATTCCCTGCCTGCTGATCGACCGCGAGGCACCGGTGGATGTACTGCATGGCACGGCGGCTTACCGTTTGCGCTGTGTGACGCAATTGATGGAAACCCTGGCGCTCGGTGACGGCAAGGGCCACGACGCCTTGCTGCTGCAGGACTTCGCCCGGGTGATGGCGATTCCATTGCGCGACAGCTGCGACTTGATGGATGTCATCGGCTGGAAGCTGCAGGCGCAGCTTTAAAGACAAAAGATCGCAGCCTGCGGCAACTCCTACAGGATCGGGTTTTCACTCGGTCAATGTAGGAGCTGCCGCAGGCTGCGATCTTTTGATCTTTATTCAGCGACAGCGCTGAGAATTGTATGGGCAATCTTCACCCGCTCAGGAATCGGGAAGTTCTTGTTGGCCATGATCACGATGCCAATGTCCTTGCTCGGCACAAACGCCACATAAGTGCCAAAACCACCGGTAGAGCCAGTCTTGTTGATCAGCACGTCATGCGGCTGCGGTTGCGGCGGATTCAGCCACTGCACCTTGTGCGCCTGCATGGCCATTTCTGTCGAGTTACCCGCCAGCAAACGATCGAGGCTGATCGGGTAACGGTACATTTCCCAACCCAGGCCCTGGGTCATGTCGCCAACCGTGTAGTAGCCGGTGTGGGTGTTGGCGATGGTTTTTTGCAGGGACGCTTCCAGCGTTTGCGGTTTCAGGTTGGCTTGCACGTAACGCAGCATGTCCACGGCGCTGGTTTTCACCCCGTAGGCCTGCGCATCGAGGGCGCCGGGAGTAACGCGGACCGGTTTGCCCTCCTTGTCATAGCCCTGCGCATACAGGCCCATTTGTGCGGCGGGAACGCTGAGGTAGGTGTGCGAGAGGCCGAGTTTCGGCAGCAGGGTTTGCGTCATCGCCTGATCAAACGGCTGGCCGAGGCTTTTCGCCGCCAGATAACCGAACAGGCCCAGGCTCGGGTTGGAATACTGGCGATGGCTGCCGGCGGGATAGGTCGGTTTCCACTGTTGGAAATAGCCGAGCATCTTGTCAGCCGAATCCCATTGCGCCGGAAATTGCAGCGGCAAACCACCGGCGCTGTACGTGCCCAGTTGCACCACGCTGATATTGTCGAAGGCACTGCCTTTCAATTCCGGCCAGAGCTGACTGGCCTGGGTCGCCAGGTCCAGTTTGCCGGTGGCTTGTGCGTAACCGGCGAGGGTGGCGGTGAAGGTTTTGCTCACCGAGCCGATTTCGAACAGGGTGTTTTCGCTGACTTTTTGCCCGGTGTCTTGGCTGGCGACGCCGTAGTTAAAGTAATGCGGCTGGCCGTTGATGGTCAGTGCCACGCTGAGGCCGGGAATGTTCTGCTGCTGCATCACCGGCGTTACCGCGTCGTTGACCAATGCTTGCAGTTGCGCAGCGTCGGGCGCGGCCGCAAGGCAGGTCGTAGCACCAAAAAACAGACCGAAAGCGGCGCGGGAAATGACTTTGCTCGATTGAATGGATGACATGAATGAACCACTCTCCATGAGTGTTGATGATGTTATCCCGCTACACTGCGGGCGATTTCTTCGTGGGGCGACTGATCAGCGCCGCCAATCTAGTCAGCGCGGCGCCAATCGGCAAACGACGAAAACTCGCACGAGCCATTAGAAAAATTTGGGAGTGGGCATGATTCGACCGCAATTGCCGCTCAACGCATTGCGTGCGTTTGAAGCGTCCGCGCGTCATTTAAGCTTCACCCGCGCGGCTGTAGAACTGTGTGTCACGCAAGCAGCGGTCAGCCATCAGGTGAAAAGCCTTGAGGCGCAACTCAACGTCACCCTGTTCAAACGCCTGCCCCGTGGGCTGATGCTGACCAGTGAAGGCGAAACCTTGCTGCCGGTGCTGAGCACATCCTTTGACCACATCGCGCAGATTCTCGAACGCCTTGCCGGTGGGCAGTATCGCGAAATGTTGACGGTCGGCGCGGTCGGCACCTTCGCCGTGGGTTGGCTGTTGCCGAGGCTGGCGGACTTCCGGGCGAAACATCCGCTCATAGATTTGCGGCTGTCGACCCACAACAACCGCGTCGATGTGGCGGCAGAAGGGCTGGATTACGCAATCCGTTTTGGCGCGGGGGCGTGGCATGGCATCGAGGCGACGCGGCTGCTCGATGCGCCGCTGTCGGTGTTGTGCGTCCCGGAAATCGCCCGGCAATTGCATTCGCCGGGGGATTTGCTGCAGCAAACCCTGCTGCGTTCCTATCGCACCGATGAATGGCCACAGTGGTTTCAGGCCGCCGGATTGGCAACGCATGCGGCGCCGCCGCAAAGCATTGTGTTTGATTCGTCGCTGGCGATGATGGAGGCGGCGTTGCAGGGCAGTGGGGTGGCACTGGCGCCACCGCTGATGTTCGCCCGGCAACTGGCGGCGGAGGCGATTTGTCAGCCGTTTGCGGTTGAGATTACGACGGGGAGTTACTGGTTGACGCGGTTACAGTCGCGTCCCGAAACGGCGGCGATGCTTGCCTTCAAAAACTGGCTGCTGCAAATCTCTGTCTGACTCACATCATCCCCTGTGGGAGCTGGCTTGCCAGCGATGGGGCCGGCATGGCGAGCATCTATGCAGGCAGACCCACCGCAATCGCTGGCAAGCCAGCTCCCACAGGATCATCTGTTGAACCGGATACCCCAATTCAACCCCTATTCCCAGTAAAGATGAGCCTGTGGGGGTATCGGGTTGGACTAATGATCAACGCACCAGACACGGCCGCTTGTTATCGAACGTCCACCCCGGAATCAAAAACTGCATCGCCACGCTGTCATCGCGCGCGCCGAGGCCCATGCCTTTGTACAGCTCGTGAGCCTTGGCCACTTGGTCCATGTCCAGCTCGACACCCAGCCCCGGTTTTTTCGGCACTTGCACCAGACCGTCGACGATTTGCAGCGGCGCCTTGGTCAAACGCTGGCCGTCCTGCCAGATCCAGTGGGTGTCGATCGCAGTGATCTCGCCCGGCGCCGCAGCGGCGACATGGGTAAACATCGCAAGCGAGATATCAAAGTGGTTGTTGGAATGCGAGCCCCAGGTCAGGCCCCATTCATGGCACATCTGCGCCACGCGCACCGAACCCTGCATCGTCCAGAAATGCGGGTCGGCCAGTGGAATGTCCACCGACTGCAACTGGATCGCATGACCCATTTCGCGCCAGTCCGTGGCGATCATGTTGGTGGCGGTTTTCAGCCCGGTGGCACGGCGAAATTCGGCCATCACTTCACGGCCGGAATAACCGTTTTCCGCACCGCATGGGTCTTCGGCATAGGCGAGCACCTGATGCTGATCGCGGCACAAACGGATCGCTTCTTTCAGTGACCAGGCGCCATTTGGATCGAGGGTGATGCGCGCCTCGGGGAAGCGTTCGGCCAGTGCCGTGACCGCTTCGATCTCCGCATCGCCGCTGAGCACGCCGCCCTTGAGTTTGAAGTCCTTGAAACCGTACTTGGCATGCGCCGCTTCAGCGAGGCGCACCACAGCTTCGGCGGTCATGGCTTTCTCGTGACGCACGCGGAACCAGTCGTTGTCGGCGTCCGGTTCGCTGCGGTAGGCGAGGTCGGTTTCGCGCTGATCACCGACGTAGAACAAATAGCCGAGCATCTTCACTTGATCACGTTGCTGACCTTCGCCAAGCAATGCCGCCACCGGTACATCCAGATGCTGACCGAGCAGGTCGAGCAGCGCGGCTTCGAGGCCCGTCACGGCGTGAATGGTGATGCGCAGGTCAAAAGTCTGCAGACCACGGCCACCGGCATCGCGGTCGGCGAAGGTCTGGCGCACTTGATTGAGGATCTTCTGATACGTGCCGATCGGGCTGCCGATCACCAGGCTGCGCGCGTCTTCCAGGGTCTGGCGAATGCGCTCGCCACCGGGCACTTCACCGACGCCGGTGTGGCCGGCGTTGTCCTTGAGGACGACAATGTTACGGGTGAAAAACGGCCCGTGGGCGCCGCTCAGATTGAGCAGCATGCCGTCGTGGCCGGCCACCGGGATGACTTGCATGTCGGTGATGATCGGAGCTTTGGCGGTGTCGTGTGCGGTCATGTTCTTATCCTTTTAAAACGCAATCTTTAAAAATGGGCGTCAGGCGTGTTTCGGCGCGGTCTCGACCACGGCGATGTCGGCAGCAGGTTTCGGCGTAGTGCGTGCGAAGAAGACAATGATCGCGGCAATGATCGAGGTCGCGGCCAGACCATAGAGGCCGCCCTGAATCGAGCCGGTGTGTTCTTCGAGCAGGCCGAACGTGGTCGGCGCGACGAAGCCGCCAAGGTTGCCCACCGAGTTGATCAGTGCGATCACCGCCGCAGCGATGCGGGCATCCAGATACGCCTGCGGAATCGGCCAGAACAGCGACGATGCGGATTTGAAACCCAGTGCGGCAAAGCAGATCGCAACGAAGGCGAAGACCGGCCCGCCGGTGGTCGACATGAACATCCCCGCAGCGGCGATCAACAGTGCGGTGGCGACCCACGCCTGTTGGTGTTTCCACTTGGCCGAGAACGAGGCGAAGGCGTACATGCCGATGATCGACAGCAACCACGGAATCGAGTTGAACAGGCCGACCTGAAAGTCGCTCATCTCGCCCATTTTCTTGATGATGCTCGGCAGCCAGAAGGTCGCGGCGTAGATGGTCAACTGAATGAAAAAGTAGATCAGGCAGAACAGGATGATCTGCCGATCCTTGAGCAATTTGCCCATGGAAGGCCGGATCGGTGTTGCGGCTTCGCGGGCCTTCTGTTCGTCGTCGATGGCGGTGACCAGTGCGTCCTGTTCGGCGCGGGTCAGCCATTTCGCATCGTGGGGTTTGGCGTCGAGCCAGAACCAGACAAACACGCACAGGCCCACCGAGAACATCCCTTCAATGAAGTACATCCATTGCCAGCCGTGCATGCCCAGCCCGTTGATTTGCAGGAGCAGGCCGGACAGCGGACCGGAGATCAACGAGGCCACGGCCGAGCCGCTGAGGAAGATCGCAATCGCCTTGCCGCGTTCGGCGCCGGGCAGCCAACGGGTGAAGTAGTAGATCACCCCGGGGAAGAACCCGGCCTCGGCCACGCCGAGCAAAAAGCGCAGTACATAGAAGTGGGTTTCGTTCTGGATGAACGCCATGCCGGCGGCGACCAGGCCCCAGGTGAACATGATGCGAGTCAGCCAGATGCGTGCGCCGACTTTCTGCAGGAGCATGTTGGAGGGGACTTCGAACAGCGCGTAACCGATGAAGAACAGCCCGGCGCCGAAGCCGTAAGCGGCGGCACCAATACCGAGGTCGTGTTCCATGTGGGTGCGGACGAAACCGATGTTTACCCGGTCAATGTAATTGACGATGAACATGATCACGAAGAGCGGCAGGACGTGGCGTTTGACTTTCGAGATGGCCGACGCGAGTGTCGAGTCGACGCCCTCGTTGATCCCGGAGACGGAGGTTTTCACTTGGTTTTCTCCCACTGATTATTTTTATGCGGGGTAGGGCAGGTGCTGCGTTGTTGATAGACATCATACAACTGAGATTTTTTGTCCTACAAGTGGGTCGAGTCGATTAATTTTCTCTGGATGCTCGGGTTTTTATGCCTTTTCACGTTTTTTCCCAATGTTTGTTGGTTTTAATCTGGACTTAAACGCGATGCCACTCCACTAAAAACACAGCGTTCCTCGACAGGAGGTTCAGAGGGTGGTTGGATTTATTTGAGTGTTGTCATACAAGCTGGAGCGCTAAAATCAATCTCGTAAGACCTGTGCGCGATGCTACGATCGACAAGCCCCGATCACCGGAACCGACCATGCAAGAAGACCTCGACGTCCCCGCCCGTAAACGTGCGCACAATCTCGCCCATGATCTGGTGGAGAAACTCACCCAGAGCATCCTGCTCGGCCAACTGTCCCCCGGCGACAAACTGCCGTCGGAGAATTCCATCGTTCAGGAGCATGGGGTCAGCCGCACGGTGGTGCGCGAGGCGATTTCCAAATTGCAGGCCTCCGGGCTGGTGGAGACCCGGCACGGCATCGGCACGTTCGTCATCGAGCGCGCAGCGGAGCAGGGCTTGCGTTTGAATGTCGACACCGCGCTCGGCGTGCGCAGCATCCTTGAACTGCGTCTGGGCCTGGAAACCCAAGCGGCAGCGCTGGCGGCGCAGCGGCGCACGGAGCCGCAAGTGCTGCAGATGCGTCAGGCGCTGGATGACTATCAACGGCTGCTGGACAGCAACGACAGTTGCGTCGAAGCGGATCGGCGCTTTCATCTGCTGATCGCCGAGGCCACCGGCAACGTCTGTTTCAGCGAGATCATGCAGCACCTGGGCAGCGCAATGATTCCGCGTCACCGGCTCAATGCCGCCGAGCGTGGCGCGGCCGATCTGAGCAAGCTCGGGCAACTGGCCCATCTGGAACATGAGGCGATTCTGAATGCGATCAAGCGTCAGGATGCGGATGCCGCACGAGCGGCGATGTGGCTGCATCTGACCAACAGCCGGGATCGCTTCTCTGCACGGGGTTGAGCGCCGCTGGTCTGTTCGATAGCACGCTGCCGACAGGCCCGATTCCAAGCTGTACGGCCCGGGTATTCCGGACCTCCTTGGTGAGGTGTGTCATGGCTAATGATTTGCTGTTTCAGGGCGGCGTGCTGCCCACCGACCCAACCCGGCCGATGCCCGGCACCGATGAGCCGACGCTGGCCGATCATGATTCTCCGATGGGAATGCCCCCAGGGCGCGATCCGTTGAGCGATGCTGACCGGCCCGAAGACTGGAAGGATCCGACGGCGGATGATGATGTGCTGCCGGCGGATGAGCCAACGCCGCTGTCCGATGATCGGCGCTGATCGGCGATTGCCTTGATTAATGTGATGGCTGTGCTGGCCTCATCGCTGGCAAGCCAGCTCCCACAGGTTCTGCGGATGTACCTGAAAATTATGTTCACCATAGAACCTTGTGGGAGCTGGCTTGCCAGCGATGGCGGCATTTGCTTCAACAACAATCATTGATCAGATCGCTGCCCGAACATCGCCAACCCGCCGCTCCAGATTCAACGCCAGCACACTGATCAACACCACCACCGACCCCACCAGCACCATCAGCGTCGGCCGCTCCGCCAACCCGACCGAAGCAATCGCCATCGCCGTCGGCGGTATCAGATACAGCGTCATCGTCGCCCGACTCAGGTCCACATGCTTGAGCACAAAGCCCCACGCCAGATAGGCCAGCGCACTGGGAAATACCCCCAGCGCCAACACCGCCCACTGCACCCGCAGCGGCGCATTCAGCACGGCTTGAACCAGCCCGGGAAGATAAATCAGCAGCATCAACGTCCCCGACCACACCGCATAACAGGCCAGGCTGAAGCCGTCGTATCGCCGCGCATGATGTTTTTGCAGCGCGAAGTAGATGCTCCATGACACCGCCGCCAACAGGATCAGCAGGGCATGCGCATCAATATCGCCCAAGCCCTTGTCGCCGCCGACCACGAGCACCACGCCGACCAAACCGAGCAGCACACAGCCCCAGCGCCAGACACTGACCTGATCCTTGAATACGAACCGCGCCAGCAACGTGCTGAACAGGGGGCTCGATTGCGCCAGTACGCTGGAGGCGCCGGCACTGACGCTTTGCTGGCCGATGTTCAGCGCGACGTGGTGCAGGCTGACGGCGAAGAAACCCAAGGCGAACAACAGCGGCACATCGTGCAATCGCGGCAAGCGAATGCCTTTGAACGCGGCAATTACTGCCATGAACACCGACGCCAATAGAAACCGCAGCAACGCCAGGTGCCCGGGGTCGTAGGCTTGCAGACCGATGTGGACGCCGGTCGGCGAATACGCCCAGCAACCGACGACGAAGGCCATCGCCAAAAGGATTTTCAACGGGGAAGGGTGCGGCATGATCAGGCGCTCGGTGGTGTCGATGCGCCGAGTATCCGGGCGCCCGATCATTCGCCACAACTGACTTATACTGCGCTGAATGTTCACTCAGAGTGATGAGTATGGAGCTGGCACAAATCCGTATGTTCAAGACCGTCGCCGACGAGGGCAGCATCGCCCGGGCGGCGGAAAAGCTGTTCTGCGTGCCGTCGAACATCACCGCGCGGATCAAGGCGCTGGAGGCCGAGTTGGGCGTTGCACTGTTCCTGCGCGAGGGGCGCGGGTTGCGGATCAGCCCGGCGGGGCAGACGTTTCTCGCCTATGCACAAAAGATTCTCGCGCTGACCGCTGAAGCGAAACGCGCGGTCGATCCTTCGGCCGAGCCGTCCGGGCCACTGCGCATCGGCGCGATCGAATCGTCGGCGACCGGGCGTTTGCCGCGCTTGCTGGCGAAGTTTCACAAGCGCTATCCGCAAGTGGCGCTGGAACTCACCACGGGCACTTGGGGGCAGTTGCTCGACGACACCGTCAGCCATCGCCTCGACGGGGCGATTGTTGCGGTGGATGTCGAACGTTCGCAGCTCAAGCGCACGCCGATGTATCGCGAAGAATTGCTGCTGATCGCGTCGACCTCGTTTGGGCCGGTCCGCAGCATCGATGATCTGCAGGACAAGACCGTATTTATGTGGCCGCAGGGTTGTCCGTATCGCGCGGCGCTGGAGCATTGGTTGTTGCGTCAGGGCCAGGCGTTGCCGATTGTCAGCCTCGCCAGTTACGGCGCGATTGTCGGTTGTGTGAGTGCCGGGGCGGGGGTGGCGCTGGTGCCCAAGGGCGTGTTTGAGCAGTACGCGAAAGGGGCTGGGTGTGTGGGGTACGAGTTCCTGGAACTGACGGCTGTCGACAACTTGTTTTACTGGCATGAAAACGCCGGGGTGCATCCGGCGCGGGAGGCGTTTGTGGCGATGTTGCGGGAGGAGTTTGTTGCATGATAAAGGCTACCCTCACCCCAGCCCTCTCCCAAAGGGAGAGGGGGCCGACCGAGGTGTCATGCGTTATGCATCGACCTGAACAACCGAGTCGATTATGGATTCACTGCCATGCTTTCAGGTCGGTGGACTTCTCCAATATCCCCCAATCAGTCCCCTCTCCCTCTGGGAGAGGGCTAGGCGGGCGGCGTTCCGATGAGGGGCTTTTTCAGGCAACCCCGATATCCCGCATCAGCAACCCAAACCGCAACCCCACCCCCTCCGGAATCGGCACATAAACCGTATGCCCATCCCCCGGCGCCACCTCGATCGCCTCACCCTTGACGCTCTGCAACTCACGCAGATCAAAATGAAAATTGCCCGTGGGCGTCATCAATTCCAGATGATCACTCAGACCAAAACGGTTCTTCACCTTGACCTCAGCCAGCCGCCCGCGCCGCTCGCCAGTCAACTCGCCAACGAACTGCTGACGCTCTGACACCGAGCTGCCATGCTGATAATTCTGGTACTCGTCATGCACATGCCGGCGCAGAAAACCTTCGGTGTAGCCACGCTGCGCCAATGACTCCAGATCCGTCATCAGGCTGCGATCAAACTCACGACCGGCCACCGCATCGTCAATCGCCCGGCGATACACCTGGGTGGTGCGCGCGCAGTAGAAGTGCGATTTGGTCCGGCCTTCGATTTTCAGGGAGTGCACGCCCATGCGCGTCAGGCGCTCGACGTGTTGCACCGCGCGCAGGTCCTTGGCGTTCATGATGTAGGTGCCGTGCTCATCCTCGAACGCCGGCATCAGTTCGTCCGGGCGGTTGGCTTCCTGGAGCAGGAACACCTGATCGGTGGGCGCGCCGAGGCCCAGGGTCGGCTCGGGCTGGAAGGTCTGGACGATCTCGCCGAGCTGATTTTCCGTGGCCTCTTGCGCCGAGTATTTCCAGCGGCAGGCGTTGGTGCAGGTGCCCTGATTGGCATCGCGTTTGTTCATGTAACCCGACAGCAGGCAGCGCCCGGAATAGGCCATGCACAGCGCGCCGTGGACGAAGACTTCCAGTTCCATGCCCGGCACCTGTTCGCGGATTTCGCCGATTTCTTCCAGCGACAATTCCCGCGACAGGATGATCCGGCTCAAACCTTGCTGCTGCCAGAATTCGACACTCGCCCAGTTCACCGTGTTGGCCTGCACCGACAGATGAATCGGCATCTGCGGGAAATGCCGGCGCACCAGCATGATCAGCCCCGGGTCGGACATGATCAGTGCATCCGGCGCCATCTCGATCACTGGCGCCAGATCCTTGAGGAAGGTCTTCAGCTTGGCGTTGTGCGGCGCGATGTTGACCACCACGTAGAAGCGCTTGCCCTGCGCCTGGGCTTCACCAATGCCCAACGCGAGGTTGGCGTGATCGAACTCGTTGTTGCGCACGCGCAGGCTGTAACGCGGCTGGCCGGCGTAAACCGCATCGGCACCGTAGGCAAAGGCGTAGCGCATGTTTTTCAGGGTGCCGGCGGGGGCGAGCAATTCGGGGGCGGTGAGGGTCGGGATCATGGCGGTGTCGGTCGCAAAAGCGCGGCAGGGTAAGTCGGATGCGGCGAGGGTTTGTTGATCTGGATCTATGCTCCATGAATAAAGATGGCACTCGAGCAGGCCCCGGTTGACTAAGCATCGGGGCGTGCACGACGCCTGACTGACATGGATCGGACATGAACGAAAAAAGCCTTCAATTCAAATCCCTCACCGTGCTGCTGTTGCTGGTCACGGTGGCGTTTATCTGGATCCTCTTGCCGTTCTACGGCGCGGTGTTCTGGGCGGTGATTCTCGGCATTGTGTTTGCGCCGATGCAACGCCGGCTGCAGGCGAAATTCGGCTGGCAGCGCAACCTGACGTCCCTGTGCACCTTGGCGATCTGCCTGGTGATCGCGATTCTGCCGGTGATCATCCTCAGTGTGCTGCTGGTGCAGGAAGGCGCGACGGTCTACAAAAACATCGAAAGCGGCGAGCTGGATATTGCCGCGTATCTGGCGCAATTCAAGCACAGCCTGCCGCCGTACTTTCAGCACTTGCTCGATCGTTTCGGCATGGGCGAACTCAATGGCCTGCGCGAGAAAATCGTCAAATCGGCGATGCAGGGCAGCCAGGTGCTGGCCAGTCAGGCGTTCAGTTTCGGCCAGGGCACGTTCGAATTCGTGGTGAGTTTTTTCATCATGCTGTATTTGCTGTTTTTCTTTCTGCGCGACGGTGCGGAGCTTGCGCGCAAGGTGCGCACCGCTGTGCCATTGGAGGAAACCCACAAACGCCGCTTGCAGCTGAAGTTCAACCGCGTGGTGCGCGCGACGGTGAAGGGCAATCTGGTGGTCGCGGTGACTCAGGGCGCACTGGGCGGGGCGATTTTCTGGTTTCTCGATATTCCCAGCGCGTTGCTGTGGGCGGTGTTGATGGCGTTTCTGTCGTTGCTGCCAGCGGTGGGCGCGGGGATTGTCTGGGCGCCGGTGGCAATCTATTTCCTGCTCAGCGGAATGATCTGGCAGGGCGTGGTGCTGGGGCTGTTCGGGGTATTCGTGATCGGTTTGGTGGACAACGTGTTGCGGCCGATTCTGGTGGGCAAGGACACCAAAATGCCCGATTACATGATTCTGATCTCGACCCTTGGTGGTCTTGCGGTATTCGGCCTCAATGGCTTTGTGATCGGGCCGTTGATCGCGGCGTTGTTCATGTCGAGTTGGGCACTGTTCGCCGAAACCAAGCCCAAGGTGCAACTGCCCTAAGCGTTGAACGGCTCGCTGATGAGCTTCTGCGAGAGTGCCTGCGCGGCGGGTAACGAGGTGAGCGGGCCGCTGATCGGCTCGCCATCGCGCATCAGGTACCAGCAGGCGAGCAGGCCCGACGCTCTGAGCGAAGCGGGTACGGCGCTGCCGATAACGGACATGATTTGAACCTGAGCCATGACGAGTACCTCCATCTAACAATGGAGCTACCTTAGAGATTCGCCACTTCTACGGACAATCAACGCTTTCGATAGTGGTCATTGACGCCGTTGAGGGTGGGCTCAATCGACCACTTGATCGAGCATGTGCATGACTTCGCGCTCGTTGAGCAGACCTTTGTGCACAAGGTTTTCGGCCAGCAGCGAAAGAAATTTCGCGCAGCGATGGCCTTCCAGGTGCTTGAGTTCGGTCAGCGCGCCGTACACCTTGCTGGAGGTGCACAGGCCGACAATGCGGTGCGGGTTTTGTGTTGGCATACCGTCGTCCTTGTTGTTATCAACCTGTTGTTTACGGACGGATTCAGATTGCAGTTCCGTCATGACAAATAAATGACCGTTTTGTGGAAATGTACATAACGGTCAATCAATCATGCCGACTTTAGCCGCTGAAACTGTCCCGACAACGACCTTGGCGAGATTTTTTCAGACGTTGGCCGACCAACGGTCATAAAAAAGCCCCGCTGTAAAAGCGGGGCTCTGTGTGTCGATTACCAGCGTGGACCGCCGTAGTAGTGCGGGCGACCGTAGTAACCACGCGGTGGGCCGTAATAGACCGGGGCCGGTTGCACGTAGACCGGTTGTTGCACATACACCGGCGCTGGCTGGTAGTAGACCGGTGGCGGTGGCTGCTGCACGTAAACCGGTGGCGGCGGGGCGGCATACACCGGCGCTTGTTGCACATACACCGGGCGATCCTGATTGATAAGCGCCGAGCCGATGATGGCCGAGCCAACGATCGCGCCAAACACCGCTGGGCCTTGCCAGTAGTTGCCGCCATGGGCTTCTGCTTGCCCTGCGACAGCAAATGCACCAATCAGCAGGGCCACGATAGGGAGTTTACGAATCATGATAAGTCCTCGGTTCTTCGACCCGGCGGCAGGGCCTGCACCAGGCCCACAGTTGTCGCGGGGATACTTCTAAGACAGCGAAATTCTGAAAATCAGCACAGCCGCTGGGTAAATTTTGTGTAAGGTCTGTACCGGCTTCTTTACCGGGCCAGGCAAGGGCCACAGAACACCTTTAAAACAGGCCTCTATGATCGTTCAGAACCCGATGGGCTGGCTAATCCCGTCTATCCGAAAGTGCGTTTGAAGGAGAAGTTTCATGCAGATGAACCCAAACAAAGACACCCAGCTGTGCATGTCCCTGTCCGGGCGGCCGGGGAATTTCGGTCTGCGTTTTCATAACCATTTGTATGAGCAGTTGGGTCTGAACTTCTATTACAAGGCCTTCAGCAGCCAGGATTTGACGGGAGCGGTCGGCGGCATTCGCGCCTTGGGCATCCGTGGTTGCGGCGTGTCGATGCCGTTCAAGGAAGCCTGCATTGCGCTGGTCGATGAACTGGATGCGTCGGCGGCGGCGATCCAGTCGATCAACACCATCGTCAACACCAATGGCCATCTCAAGGCCTACAACACCGATTACATCGCCGTCGCGCAACTGCTGGAAACCCACGCGGTGCCCAAGGACTCGACGTTTGCCTTGCGTGGCAGTGGCGGGATGGCCAAAGCGGTGGCCAGTGCCTTGCGTGATGGCGGCTACAAAAACGGTGTGATCGTCGCCCGCAACGAGCGCGCCGGGCGTGCGCTGGCGGATTCGCTGGGTTATCGCTGGCAGGCTGAGCTGGGTGATGAGCGCCCGCAAATGCTGATCAACGTCACCCCGGTGGGCATGGACGGTGGGCCGGAGGCGGGGCAACTGGCGTTCGAGTCTGAAGTCATCAAAGCCGCTGAAACCGTTTTTGATGTGGTGGCGATTCCGTCGGAGACGCCGTTGATCGTGCTCGCTCGGGCTGAAGATAAAAAGGTGATTACCGGTCTGGAAGTCATCGCGATCCAGGCGCTGGAGCAGTTTGTGCTGTACACCGGCGTGCGGCCGAATGAAGAGCAGTTTGCGGCGGCGGTGGCGTTTGCCCGGAGCTGATTCTCATGATTATGCAGTGAGGTAACCGGCCTCATCGCTGGCAAGCCAGCTCCCACAGTTATCGGGTTGGAACACAAATATGTGAGCAGCTCCCATAGCTTGTGGGAGCTGGCTTGCCAGCGATGAATTCACCGCGGTTTATCCTGCTGCCTATACTGCCTCCCCAGCAAGCACAGACTTGCCCACCACAAAAACCGTGACCGAGGCCCACCATGCATCCGCCCATCCTCAACCTGCATCAGGTCGAACTCGAACCCCTGCCCGAAGCCCTGGCCCCGGAAGGCGAAACCGCCGGGCGTTATCAGCAGCGCATGGCCCGTGTCGGCCAGCAACTGGGTTCGCAGAAACTCGGTTATCGCCTGTACGCGTTGCCGCCGGGCATGCGCGGCAGTCCGTTTCACAGTCATCGGGTCAATGAGGAGATGTTTTACGTGGTGGCCGGGGAGGGCGAGGTGCGTCTTGGCGCCGAACGTTTCCCGATCCGCGAAGGCGACGTGATCGCTTGCCCGCCGGGCGGCCCGGAAAAGGCGCATCAGATCATCAATACCAGCCAGCAGGAGTTGCGTTATCTGGCGGTGAGTACCCAGCAGCAGCCGGAAATTTGCGAGTATCCGGATTCGAACAAATATGCGGTGATGGATAATTTTCAGGTGGATGCCGAAGGTAATACTTCAGGCTTTGTCGCCGTGGCGCGGCAGAAGGATGGCGTTGATTACTGGGATGGTGAATAACCCCAGGATCTGAAACCTGATGAATAACCCCTGTGGGAGCGAGCTTGCTCGCGAATAGGCCGTGTCAGTTACATCATCGTTGAATGACACACCGCATTCGCGAGCAAGCTCGCTCCCACAATAAAACGGTGGTGGTTATTCCAGACGGGCCAGGCGTTCTTCCAGTGCGGCGATCCGCGCCTCCAGCTCTTCGATGCGCTCGACTGACACGCCGCTGCTTACGCCGCGATCCGACGGATTCTGCCGCGCCGCCATGATCGCCTCGATATCCGCCGGATCACCCAGCGCATGGGTGTAACGATCTTCGCGCTGCCCGGCCTGACGTGGTATCAACACGGCCAAACCCCGCGCGATCAAACGTTCGAGCTGATGCACCACCTGCTCGGTGTCTTCAAATTCATGCATGCGGCCACTGCGGGTCAGCAGTTCATTGACGGTCTGCGGGCCACGCAGAAACATCAAACCACTGAGAATCACCTGCGCTGGCACCAGTTCCAACGCCTTGTCGACCTTGTGCTCCCAGCGGTCGGCGCGACTGCCCATCACCAGTTTGGCGAAACCGCGACCTTCCAGCGCACGCAAACTCTGGCCGACCTGGCCCTGAGTCAGGTTCATCACCGGTTCGCGGCTGGTTTTCTGATTACACGCCGTGACCAGCGCATTAAGGGTCAGCGGATAGGTTTCCGGACTGGTCGCCTGTTTCTCGATCAACGAGCCGAGGATGCGGATTTCCGTGGCATTGAGGCGTGGCTCGTCGAAGGTGGATTCTGGTTCAGTGGTCATCGCGCGTTCCCTTTGCAGTCGAAGGCGCCTAGCCTAATCCTTGCCAAACAAAAGGCAAGCCGTGTGGTCATCAAGCATGGCTATAATCGCCTCCTTGTTCCACCCAGCCACCACACGAGAATGCCATGACCATTTCCCTGTACGCCGCATCCGTCCCGGTTTTTCAACAAATGCTCAACGCTTTGAGCGATGTCCTGAAAAAGGCTGAAGCCCACGCCACCGAAAAAAACATCGACCCGAACGCGCTCCTCCAGGCCCGTCTGTTCCCGGACATGTTTCCGCTGACCCGCCAGGTGCAGATCGCCGTCGACTTCGCCAAAGGCGTTTCTTCGCGTCTGGCTGAAATCGAAGTGCCGAAGTACGACGATACCGAAACCACCTTCGCCGAGCTGCAAGCCCTGATCGCCAAGGTTCTGGCCTACATCGGCGAGATCAAGCCGGAGCAGATCGATGGCAAGGAAGGCATCGAAATCGTTACTCGCCCGGGCACCCCGAAAGAGAAGCGCTTCAGCGGTCAGGCTTACCTGCTGACTTACGGTCTGCCGCAGTTCTTCTTCCACGTCACCACCACCTATGCGCTGCTGCGTCATAACGGGGTTGAAGTGGGCAAGCGTGATTACATGGGCGCGTTCTAAAAAGGCAAAAGCCCTCACCCTAGCCCTCTCCCAGAGGGAGAGTGGACTGACCGAGTTGTTGGTTCGAGATACACCGACCTGAACTATCAAGTCGAACTCAAGTCTGGAAGGCAACAACGATCGGCTCCCTTCCCCCTCGCCCCCCTTGGGGGGAGAGGGTTGGGGTGAGGGGGAAAAGATCTCAGCCACAAAAAAGCCCGCCAAGGTTCACACCATGGCGGGCTTTTCATTACAGCGAAGATTAAGCCGTACGCTGGGCCTTTTCTTCTTCACCCAGGCACGCCGCAGCGGTAAACAGCACATCAGTCGACGAGTTCAGCGCCGTCTCTGCCGAATCCTGCAGCACCCCAATAATGAAACCGACCGCCACGACCTGCATGGCAATCTCGCTCGGAATACCAAACAGGCTGCACGCCAGCGGAATCAACAGCAACGAACCACCGGCCACACCCGAAGCGCCACACGCGCAAATCGCAGCGACAACGCTGAGCAGAATCGCCGTCGGAATGTCCACGGCAATGCCCAGTGTATGCACGGCAGCCAGGGTCAAAACAGTGATGGTGATCGCCGCGCCAGCCATGTTGATGGTCGCGCCCAGCGGGATCGACACCGAATAGGTGTCTTCATGCAGACCCAGACGCTTGCTCAACTCCAGGTTGACCGGAATGTTCGCCGCCGAGCTACGGGTGAAGAACGCGGTGATACCGCTTTCACGCAGGCACTTGAGGGTCAGCGGGTACGGGTTGCGACGCAGTTTCCAGAACACGATCAGCGGGTTCATCACCAGCGCGACGAACAGCATGCAGCCGAGCAGCACGGCCAGCAGGTGCGCATAACCGATCAGCGCGCCGAAACCGGAAGTAGCCAGTGTCGAAGCGACCAGGCCAAAAATACCCAGTGGGGCGAAGCGAATCACCACGCGTACGATGACTGTCACGCCGTTGGACAGATCACCCAGCACTTCGCGGGTCGTGTCGCCGGCATGGCGAATCGCGATGCCCATGCCGATCGCCCAGGCCAGAATGCCGATGAAATTGGCGTTCATCAGCGCGCTGACCGGGTTATCCACCACGCTCAGCAGCAGGCTTTGCAATACTTCGCTGATGCCGCCCGGTGCGGTGACCGCAACGTTTTCGGTGGACAGCACCAGGTGCGACGGGAACGCCATGCTCGCGACCACGGCCACCACCGCCGCAGCGAAGGTGCCCAGCAGATAGAGGAACAGAATCGGGCGGATATGCGTTTCCTGACCGTGCTTGTGGTTGGCAATCGACGCCATCACGAGGACGAACACCAGAATCGGTGCGACGGCTTTCAACGCCGACACGAACACCTTGCCGATGAATGCCGTGGACTTCGCGGCTTCCGGGGCAAACATCGCCAGAGCGATACCGGCGATCAGGCCGATCACGATCTGCGTGACCAGGCTGAGGTTTTTCAAGCGTTGCAATAGAGAAGGGGATGAAGCGGTCATAACGGCATCTCTGATTTTTTATAGGGTGCAAGGCTGCGTGAGGCGATGGCAAAACAGCGGCAGACCACCGTCACGAACCGAAAGTGTTGACGCAACATCAACGCCAATAAACCGGTCGTTGAACAGGCTGTACGTTTTTCAGGGCGCGGACTTTATCACAGCGTAGGCCTTATCCTTCAGGCCTGTGACGATCTGCCACCGGATCAGGCAACAAAGTCGGCAGGTTTGTGCAAGTCAGTGCGGACACACTCTGTTAAGATTCCTCATCCTTATTTTCAAGTTCTGCCAGCGGGCCTCCGGGTCAACGCTGGTGTCGTCGTTTTGCTGGAGTTGCGCATGCTGTTGCCCATTCTTCTGTTGTCTGCCGCCGGGTTCACGGTGCTGACCACGGAATTCGTCATTGTCGGCCTGTTGCCGGCGATTGCCCGAGACCTTGAGGTCACCATCCCGCAGGCCGGGTTGCTGGTGACGCTGTTCGCTTTCACCGTGGCCATGTTCGGGCCTTTCCTGACCGCCTATTTCGCCCGCTTCGAGCGGCGCAAGCTGTTTATCAGCATCCTGATCATGTTTGGCCTGGCCAATACCGTGGCGGCGCTGGCGCCGAACATCTGGGTAATGGCGATTGCCCGCTTGATCCCGGCGCTCGGTCTGCCGGTGTTCTGGGCGTTAGCCAGTGAGACCGCAGTGGACATCGTCGGCCCGGATTTCGCCGGTCGTGCGATCGCCAAGATCGGCTTCGGCATTGTCTGCGCCACGGTGTTCGGCATTCCGGTCGGTACGCTGATTTCCGATGCGTTCGGCTGGCGCAGTGCCTTCGGCATTCTGGCGGTGATCGCCTTTGCCAAAGCCTTGCTGCTGTTTGTTTACCTGCCGAAAACCAGCCTGCACCAGCATCAGGTCAGCTTCCGTTCGCAGTTCAAGATCCTGCGCAGCCCGTTGATGATCGGCCATATCGTCCTGTCGATTCTGGTGTTCAGCGGCATGTTTACCGCTTACACCTATCTGGCCGACATCCTTGAGCGCCTCGCCGGCTTCAACGGCACTGTGGTGGGTTGGTGCCTGATGGCCTTCGGCGCGGTCGGGCTGATCGGTAACTCGCTGGGCGGTCGTGCGGTCGACCGCCATCCGCTGGGGGCGTCGGTGTTGTTCTGTGCGTTCATGATTTCCGGCATGGTCTCGCTGGTGCCAAACATTCACTCGCCGCTGGGGCTGGCGGTGGCGATGGGCATCTGGGGCATCACCCAGGCTGCATTGTTCCTGGTCAGCCATGTGCGCCTGATGAAAGCCGCTCCAGAAGCGCCGGCATTTGCTGCATCGCTGAACATCGCCGGAGCCAATCTGGGCATCGGTCTGGGTGCCATCGTCGGTGGCCGGGTGATCGACAGCGCCGGTCTGGGCTTTCTCGGCTTTGCCGCCGCCGGCTTCATCTTGCTGTCGGTGTTCCTCGCCATGGTGTTGATGACACTCAAGCCGCGCGAAATGTGCGCCGAGGCCTCATAACGCCGTAAACAGCTCGCGTCGGGCACCTTCGGTAATCGCAACGATACCGGGGTGCTTGACCTTGCGCTCCACCGAAATGGCATAGAACGACTCGGTCACCGCGTCGGTCTGGCCTATCAGCTCGACGCCATACTGGCGCTTCACCTCATCGGCTATCACGCTCGGGCCGATGAAAATCCCGCTGCCGGATTGGCCAAACGCCTGCATCAACGCACTGTCATCAAACTCGCCGACGATTTGCGGCTGGATCTGCTGCTCGGCAAACCAGCGCTGCAAGCGGCTGCGCACCACGGTTTCGGCGCCGGGTATCAACAGCGGTGCACCGTGCAGGCTGTGCGGGAAGTCCTGACCGTACCTGGCCGCCAGTTCCGGAGTGGCAAAGAAGCTGATTCCGCATTCACCGAGTTTCTGGCTGTAGCCCTTGATGTCGAGGTGCGAGGGCATCGGGCTGTCGGAGATCACCAGGTCCAAGCGCTGGATGGCCAGATCGGCAAGCAAGCGTTCAAGTTTGTCTTCGCGGCAGGTGATGCGCAGCGGTTCGTTCAGCTCCATGGTCGGCGCGATCAGGCGATAGACGATGGATTTCGGCACTACGTCGGCGACACCGACACGGAACAGAATCTGCTGTTCGTTGGGTTGTGCGCGCAGCATCAGTTCCAGCTCACCGCCTAGTTGAAACATTTGCTCGGCGTAGGGCAGAGCTTGTCGGCCAGCCTCGGTCAATTCCAGTTGCCGGCCGACTCGTCTGAATAATTCAATGCCATAAGTCTGTTCGAGCAGGGAAATCTGCCCGCTGATGGTTTGTGGGGTCAGGTTCAGCTGCTCGCAGGCGCGCACGATGCTGCCGGTCTTGGCTACAACCCAGAAATAATGCAGTTGTCGGTAATTGAGCATGGTGATCTACACTTCGTGAAAAACGAAGTATAGCCGCTAAAAATACGAATTTTCCTGAAGTGTTTGTCTCCCTAGAATGCCCAGCCATCGACGGCCGGTCTGTGACCCTGTCTGTTCATTCGAAGGAAGCCCCATGAAATACACTATCCCTGCGTTGATGTTTACGTCTTTATTGCTTCTGGCCGGTTGCGATCAGGCCGAGAAAAGCGCCCAGCAACTGATGGGCAAAGCCGCTGAAAGCGCCAAACAAGCGATCGACGACACCCACAAAGCCGCCGAACAAGCGCTGAGTGATGCCACCGGCGGCTTGATCGAGAAAAAAGAAACACCGGAAAAAGACGCGGAAAAATCCGAATCTTCCTCCAAGACCATCTAATTCGTCTTACACAGAGTCAGGACTGACCCATGGAATATCTGTTACAGCTCGCCGCCAGCCCCACCGCCTGGGTTGCTTTGGCCACATTGGTGGTGATGGAAATCGTGCTCGGCATCGATAACCTGATCTTTATCTCGATCCTGACCAACAAATTGCCCAAGCAGTACCAGCAGAAGGCGCGCCGCATCGGTATCGGCATGGCGTTGATCCTGCGTCTGGCGCTATTGAGCACCATCGCCTTCATCGTGCAGTTGACCGCCCCGGTAATCGAAATCCTGGGTCAGGCCTTCTCGTGGAAGGACATGATCCTGATCGCCGGTGGTCTGTTTCTGGTCTGGAAAGCCACGACCGAGATTCATCACAGCATGGACCCGGCGCCGGAAGATCCGAAGTCGGCGACCTCGACGGTTACTCTGGGTTTCGCTGCCGCTATTGGCCAGATCCTGATGCTCGACATGGTGTTCTCGATCGACAGCATCATTACTGCGGTTGGCATGACCGAACACTTGCCGATCATGATCATCGCGGTGGTGGTGTCGGTGCTGGTGATGTTGTTTGCTGCTGAACCGCTGGCCAAGTTCATCAACGACAACCCGACGGTGGTGATGCTGGCCCTGGGCTTCCTGATCATGATCGGTATGACCCTGATCGCCGAAGGCTTCGGCGCCCATGTACCGAAAGGTTATGTGTATGCGGCGATGGCGTTCTCGGCTTCGATTGAAGTGCTGAACATGATGTCGCGTCGGGCGAAGCAGAAGAAGTTGGCTGAGCAGGCGTAACTGCCAGTAAGCCAAAAAGGCCGCTTGAACTGAGTTCAGGCGGCCTTTTTCATTTCAGGTTCTCTATGCTCTGGTAAAACCAGCCCCTCACCCCAGCCCTCTCCCGAGGGAGAGGGAGCCGATCGGTGCGGTTCTCAAACCTGAGTTCGGCTCGTTATTGCAGGTCGGCGTAACTCGAAAAAACAACTCGGTCAGTCCCCTCTCCCTCCGGGAGAGGGATAGGCGGGCGGCGTTCCGATGAGGGGCTTTTCGCTTTTGACGTTAATCCTCAATGCGCAGTTGCGTGGCGTACCCGATGTTTCTCGGTTTTCTCAACCGCAGCAGGCTGAACCGGATGATGATGGTGGCGCCGCGAAACCCGCAGCACGCCCCACAGCATGGCGGTGGCCACGGCCAGCCAGCCGGCAATCAACATTACGATAGTCATGGTCAGGCTCATCTGTGCCTCCTCTTTGCCCTGCATCGGGCGCCCACTTTTTCAATTCGCTCTGTTTCAATGACAGTCTAGCCAATGCGGTGTTTCAGACTATTGACCAAAGGTCGCTGGTGACCAATCAGTTTGCTCTATGCAATCGATGAGTCTGGCGCTTAAGGCTATACCGCAGCCGGTCGCGGCCCTATGATCGCAGGCGTTGCCGGAACACGATGACCGGCGTCTGAACAGAGAGTGATGATGGTGCAGGTATTTTCTCGAATTCGTGCGGCGCTGCTGGTGGCCGGTTGCGCGGCCGTGTTGGCCGGGTGTGCAGGCAGTGTTTCGCCTGAGGTCAAGCGTCTGCCGGAGCGGGTCGAGCTGAGCGGCACGTTCTATCGCGGCGAAGCCAATCAGAGCGGGCCGCAGGTGTTGGCCAGTCTGTTGTCGCAGCAGGGCATCGTGATCACGCCGGGGCTTCTCGAGAAACCACTGCACCTGCCGGGTGCCGAGGACAAGCTGCAGCAGAACATCCAGAACCTTGCCCGCGAATACGGCATGGTTGTCTATCCACTGGACAGCAATTTGCCCGCGCTGCTGACTCAAGTGGCCGCTGGCTATCCGGTGATGGTGCGCTTCAGCGAGGGCTCGGCGTTCTGGGCCGAGCCGCGTTACGCGATCCTGTCCGGCTACGATCGCAACAAACAGAAAGTGCTGCTGCGCGCAGGCATGAATCGTCGCGAACTGATGAGTTTCAGCGCCTTTGAGTCGGCACTGGAGAAATCCGGTGGCTGGGCAATCCTGATCCAGAAGCCTTCACAGATTCCGGCAGCGGTCGACCGTCAGCGTTGGCTCAAAGCGGCGGATGAACTGGCTCAGGCCGGTCAGGAAAACGAAGCGGCGCAGGCGCGCAAGGCGTTGGCCGCACACTGAGTTTTCCGTTCGTCATCTGCCGGGCACGACGGCGCCCGGCAAGCCTCCTACTTATACATCCCGTGTTTTTGCGGGTAAATAAGGAGGCGATATGAAAGATTCCCCAGCAGCGAAAGGCCCGCATTCCTCCGAGCATTCCTCGGGAGATGATTTGGGATTCGATCCGGACTCGCCCGATCTTGATGATCCGCAGGTCGATCCTGTCGGCCCCGCCAAGGCGCCTCTCGACGTCGAGCCCGGCGAAGATGCCAGGAAGCCCGCCAAGCCTTATGACCCGTTAGCCAATCTGAAACCTTGATGCGAGGTGCGTATGAGTACCGATTCAAGCTTCGACGACCATAAACCGGACAGCGTGCCTACTACTCCAGAACCGGAGATTGATCCGGTGCTGGATCCGGACAGCCCGCTACGCGATCCGATGGCCCGGCCGAATGTGCTGACCCCCGAACCTGCGCGCGATCCGAGTGCGGGCGATGGCATTCCCGATGATGACCAGATGCCGCTGCCAAATGACTGATACGCCGGCGAAAAAAAGCCCCGATGATTCGGGGCTTTTTCATGAGTGGCAGGTTACTTGGCCGCTTCGATCACGCCACTCTGGCGCGACTTCAGGTTTTTATCGGCCTTGTACTGTTGGGCCACCGCGGGAACGCTGGCACTCTTGCCGGTTTCCACCCAACTGCGGATGCGGCTGGCATCGGCAAAATGGGTGTACTTGCCGAACGCGTCGAGAATCACCAGGGCGACCGGGCGGTTGCCCATCTTCGTCACCAGCACCAGGCAATGACCGGCGGGGTTGGTGAAACCGGTCTTGGTGATTTTGATGTCCCAATCGGCCTTGTTCACCAGATGATCGGTATTGCGGAAACCCAGGGTGTAATTGGGTTTACGGAACGACACCGTTTTTTCCTTGGTGGTGGTGAGTTCGCTGAGGATCGGGTACTTGCTGGCCGCGACCAGCAACTTGCTCAGGTCGCGGGCGGTGGAGACGTTACGCTCCGACAGGCCGGTCGGCTCGACATAGTGCGTGTTGGTCATGCCCAGCGCCTTGGCCTTGGCGTTCATCGCTGCGATGAAGGCTGCGTAGCCACCCGGGTAGTGATGCGCCAGGCTCGCGGCGGCACGGTTTTCCGAGGACATCAGGGCAATCAGCAGCATCTCGCGGCGCGGCAGTTCACTCTTCAGTTTGACTCGGGAGAACACGCCCTTCATTTCCGGCGTGTTACTGATATCGACATTGATCCATTCGTCCATGTTCTGCCGGGCTTCAACCACTACCAGTCCAGTCATCAGCTTGCTGACAGAGGCGATCGGCACGATCACGTCAGGGTTGCTGGAGTAGATGACTTTGTTGGTCTGCATATCCATGAGCAGGGCGCTGCCGGAGGCGATCTTCAGGCTCGAAGCGTCACGAGGGGCAGCGGTGGTTTCCGCAGCGTTGATCGTTGGCGTGATGAAAGTGCCTGAAACTGCAAAAAACAGGCTCAGAATCGAAAGACGAATTTTCACGCGGGCGAACTCATAAAGGTTGGATATTCCGTTAGTTTGTAACGGGTTATTTCTTCAAAGCGTCGCATTCTAGGAGTATGGCTGAAGATCTGTCGATGGTTGTTTGAATGACCTGAAAAACTCGTGAAAAGGCCTGTAAAAAGAGGGGTTTCCGGCGAACGGTTACAGTTTTTTCTCAGGCATGAAAAAACCCGCACGAGGCGGGTTTTTTTGACTGCTGAAGCGACGACTCAGACGTGCAGGGTTTCTGCTGCGTAGAGGGTGTTTTCCAGCAGGCAGGCACGGGTCATCGGGCCGACGCCGCCCGGTACTGGAGTGATCCAGCCGGCGCGGGGCAGGGCGGTTTCGTAGACAACGTCACCGACCAGTTTGCCGTCGTCCTGACGGTTGATGCCGACGTCGATCACGATCGCGCCTTGCTTGATCCACTCGCCCTTGACCAGGCCCGGCTTGCCGGCGGCCACCACCACCAGATCGGCACGACCAACGTGGCCGGCCAGATCCTTGGTGAAGCGGTGAGTCACGGTCACGGTGCAGCCGGCCAGCAACAGTTCCATCGCCATTGGGCGACCGACGATGTTGGACGCGCCGACAACCACTGCGTCCATGCCATAAAGGTCAGCGCCGGTGCTTTCCAGCAGCGTCATGATGCCTTTAGGTGTGCACGGACGTAGCAGCGGAATGCGCTGGGCCAGGCGACCGACGTTATAAGGGTGGAAGCCGTCGACGTCTTTGTCCGGACGAATGCGCTCCAGCAATTTGGAGGCGTCCAGGTGCTCGGGCAGCGGCAGTTGCAGCAGGATGCCGTCGATTGCCGGATCGTCGTTGAGGCGATCGATCAGATCGGTCAATGTGTCCTGGGTGGTTTCGGAGGGCAGGTCGTAGGCTTGAGAGAGGAAGCCAACCTCTTCACAGTCTTTACGCTTGTGCGAGACATAAACCTGAGAGGCAGGATCGCTGCCGACCAGGATCACCGCGAGGCCGGGAGTGCGCAGGCCTTGCTGGCGACGCTCGGCAACTCGTTGGGCGATCTGCTGGCGCAGGCTGGCGGCGATCGATTTGCCGTCGATTAGTTGTGCAGTCATTGCGCGTGATTAACCATCGAGAGGGGAAAAAATGAGAACGCATTCTCGCATGTCGAGCGATGAGGGCAAAGGCGCTTGGTCAGCAAATTCCTCTAACTCCTTTAATTAAATGAATTTTTTTCAAAAAGGATTTGACGACCTTCGGAGCGCTCTATACTATTCGTCGCACTTGTCGGGCACAGCCTAGCACTGGTTAAGAAGGTGAAGCGGAATCAAGGTTCTGCAACGCTGGAAAGCACTTAGTTTGTAGTCCTTTAAGAGTACAGATTAATAAGGCGCCCGTAGCTCAGCTGGATAGAGCATCCGCCTTCTAAGCGGATGGTCGCAGGTTCGAGTCCTGCCGGGTGCGCCATTAGGCAGCTTTGGCACAAGTAACGCGATATGGTGGGCGTAGCTCAGTTGGTAGAGCACGGGATTGTGACTCCCGTTGTCGTGGGTTCGATCCCCATCGTCCACCCCATATTTCGAAAGGCGCCAGATGTAACAGTCTGGCGCCTTTGCTTTAAAAGCTTCATCCGCGGATGTGGTGGAATTGGTAGACACACTGGATTTAGGTTCCAGCGCCGCGAGGCGTAAGAGTTCGAGTCTCTTCATCCGCACCAATTAAAGCTTCATTCATGTCTTCGGGCTGGTGAGGTTTCAACAAAGAAGTTATTTGGCTTTTTTGTTACGCAATATGGTGGGCGTAGCTCAGTTGGTAGAGCACGGGATTGTGACTCCCGTTGTCGTGGGTTCGATCCCCATCGTCCACCCCATATTTCGAAAGGCGCCAGATTTAACAGTCTGGCGCCTTTTTTGTTTTGCGGTTTTGAAAGCCGGCGATGGCCGGTTTCGAGACGCAGGGGCAGGGCGCTTCGTCGTATTTATGTTGCTCGATGATGTCGTGCTGCTCGCCGGGCTTGCTTGCAGGGTCGGCCGTCAGGGAGTGATTGGCAGCCTCCTCTATATATAGAAGAGGTTGGCGCAGAGCCCTGGCGTGATTGGTTGTATTCGCCTTTGGGGTGCGCTGCATTTGTGCTGCGGTCCCTATAAATTGCCTGCTGTTTTTTTACCCGTTTTCAGTAGGGTGACTTCTTGAGTTTGACCCACTAGAATGCATGCCCTTGATTCTGGGGTCGGAAACGGCCGGCTAACGTCTGTGCAACGAGGAATATCCATGCAAGTTTCTGTTGAAAATACTACTGCTCTCGAGCGCCGCATGAGCGTCACCGTGCCGGCTGAGCGCATCGAGACTCAGGTCAACAAGCGTCTGCAGCAGACTGCCCAAAAGGCCAAGATTGCTGGCTTCCGTCCAGGCAAAGTGCCAATGAGCGAAATCAAGCGCCGTTTCGGTGCTGATGCTCGTCAGGAAGCTGTAGGCGACGTGATCCAGTCCTCCTTCTACGAAGCTGTGGTTGAGCAGAAGCTGAACCCGGCCGGTTCGCCGTCGATCGAGCCCAAGTCGCTCGAAGCTGGCAAGGACCTGGAATACGTTGCAGTGTTCGAAGTGTTCCCGGAGTTCACCGTTGCTGGCTTCGACGGCATCACCGTTGAGCGCCTGAGCGCTGACGTGGCTGACGCTGACCTGGACAAAATGCTCGACATCCTGCGCAAGCAGAACACTCGTTTTGAAGTGGCCGATCGCGCTGCCCAGAACGAAGACCAACTGAACATCGATTTCGTTGGCAAGGTTGACGGCGAAGTGTTCGCTGGCGGCTCCGCCAAAGGTACTCAGCTGGTACTGGGTTCCGGCCGCATGATCCCGGGCTTCGAAGAAGGTCTGGTAGGCGCTAAAGCTGGCGAAGAACGCGTTCTGAACCTGACCTTCCCAGAGGACTATCAGAACCTGGACCTGGCTGGCAAAACCGCCGAGTTCACCGTGACCGTCAACACTGTTTCCGAGCCTAAGCTGCCAGAACTGAACGAAGAGTTCTTCGCTCAATTCGGTATCAAGGAAAGCGGCATCGACGGTTTCCGCACCGAAGTTCGCAAGAACATGGAGCGTGAACTGCGTCAGGCAATCAAATCCAAGGTCAAGAATCAGGTAATGGACGGTCTGCTGGCCACCAACCCGATCGAAGTGCCTAAGGCTCTGCTGGCCAACGAAGTTGACCGTCTGCGCGTGCAGGCTGTTCAGCAGTTCGGCGGCAACATCAAGCCTGATCAACTGCCGGCCGAGCTGTTCGAAGAGCAAGCCAAGCGCCGCGTTGTGCTGGGTCTGATCGTTGCTGAAGTGGTTAAGCAGTTCGACCTGAAGCCTGACGAAGCTCGCGTTCGCGAAATGATTCAGGAAATGGCTTCGGCTTATCAGGAGCCTGAGCAGGTTGTGTCGTGGTACTACAAAAACGAGCAGCAACTGAACGAAGTGCGTTCGGTTGTGCTGGAAGAGCAAGTTGTGGATACTGTTCTGCAGAAAGCTAGCGTGACCGACAAATCGGTCTCTTACGAAGAAGCGGTCAAGCCGGTAGAAGCTCCAACAGCCGACTGATTGTTTTTGCGTTAAGAAGTACACACATAAGCCAGCCTTCGCGCTGGCTTATGCGTATTCAAGACATAACTATTTGGGAGTGACTGCAGAGCATGTTCCGTAATTCGTATATTCAGCAGAACTCTGATATCCAGGCCGCAGGCGGCCTGGTCCCGATGGTTGTCGAGCAATCTGCTCGTGGCGAACGCGCCTATGACATCTATTCGCGCCTGCTCAAGGAGCGAGTGATCTTTCTGGTTGGTCCGGTAGAGGACTACATGGCCAACCTGATTTGCGCGCAACTGCTGTTCCTTGAAGCGGAAAACCCGGACAAGGACATCCATCTCTATATCAACTCCCCGGGCGGTTCGGTGACAGCGGGCATGTCGATCTACGACACCATGCAGTTCATCAAGCCGAACGTATCGACCACTTGCATCGGCCAGGCCTGCAGCATGGGCGCATTCCTGCTGACCGCAGGTGCTCCAGGCAAACGTTTCTGCCTGCCGAACTCGCGCGTGATGATTCACCAGCCACTGGGCGGTTTCCAGGGCCAGGCGTCGGATATCGAAATCCACGCCAAGGAAATCCTCTTCATTCGCGAGCGTCTGAACACGCTGATGGCCAAGCACAGCGGGCGTACTCTGGAAGAAATCGAGCGCGATACCAATCGCGACAACTTCATGAGTGCAGAAGCTGCGAAGGAATATGGCCTGATCGACGAAGTGATCAACCAGCGCCCAGCTTAAAATAAGCAGCTCAAAATAGGCTTGGTCGGCTGGTCTGATCAGCGGCGGGCTTGAAAAAGCCCGCAATAGCCTTCATCTTGTGTTGCAAGCCTATCGGATTTGGATCGAACGAATGACTGACACCCGCAACGGCGAGGACAACGGCAAGCTGCTCTATTGCTCCTTCTGTGGCAAAAGCCAGCATGAAGTGCGCAAATTGATTGCCGGCCCCTCGGTCTTTATCTGCGACGAGTGCGTCGACCTGTGCAATGACATCATCCGCGAGGAGGTGCAGGAAGCCCAGGCCGAAAGCAGCGCGCATAAATTGCCTTCGCCTAAAGAAATCAGCGGCATCCTTGATCAGTATGTGATTGGTCAAGAGCGTGCGAAAAAGGTTCTGGCCGTAGCGGTGTACAACCACTACAAGCGTCTGAACCAGCGTGACAAAAAGGCGGACGACGTCGAACTCGGCAAGAGCAACATCCTGCTGATCGGCCCGACCGGCTCTGGTAAAACCCTGCTGGCCGAAACACTGGCCCGCTTGCTGAACGTTCCGTTCACCATCGCTGACGCAACCACCCTCACCGAGGCGGGTTACGTGGGTGAAGATGTCGAGAACATCATTCAGAAACTGCTGCAAAAGTGCGATTACGACGTAGAGAAGGCCCAGATGGGTATTGTCTACATCGATGAAATCGACAAGATTTCGCGCAAGTCCGACAACCCGTCGATCACTCGGGACGTTTCCGGTGAAGGCGTGCAGCAGGCCTTGCTCAAGTTGATCGAAGGCACGGTCGCTTCCGTTCCGCCGCAAGGTGGCCGCAAGCATCCACAGCAGGAATTCCTGCAGGTCGACACCCGTAACATCCTGTTCATCTGCGGTGGTGCGTTCTCCGGTCTGGAAAAGGTTATTCAAAACCGTTCCACCAAGGGCGGCATCGGTTTCAACGCAGAAGTGCGCAGCAAGGAAGAAGGCAAGAAAGTCGGTGAATCCCTGCGTGAAGTCGAGCCTGACGATCTGGTCAAGTTCGGTCTGATCCCGGAATTCGTCGGTCGTCTGCCGGTCCTCGCAACGCTGGACGAGCTCGACGAGGCTGCGCTGATGCAGATCCTCACCGAGCCGAAAAATGCTCTGACCAAACAGTATGCCAAGCTGTTCGAGATGGAAGGCGTGGATCTGGAGTTCCGGACCGACGCACTGAAATCGGTCGCCAAGCGTGCCCTGGAACGTAAAACCGGTGCCCGTGGCCTGCGCTCGATTCTCGAAGGTGTGCTGCTCGACACGATGTATGAAATCCCCTCGCAATCCGAGGTGAGCAAAGTCGTGATCGATGAAAGCGTGATCGAAGGCAAGTCCAAGCCACTGTATATCTACGAGAACAGTGAGCCGACGGCCAAGGCAGCGCCGGACGCGTAAGTGTCCACTGCGCTGTGACAAAGAAGGGGCCTTCGGGCCTCTTTTTTTTTATGTCGTTTTTTACATCCGCTTTGCGCTTGTTTTTTTTCAAGGCAGCCCCCATCTTGGTTTCAAGCTTAATTCCATCTGATTACGGCCATATGGCCGCCGTAGAGGCGAAATCATGAAGACAACCATCGAATTGCCTCTCCTGCCATTGCGTGATGTCGTGGTTTATCCGCACATGGTTATCCCGCTGTTCGTGGGGCGCGAGAAATCCATCGAAGCCCTCGAGGCCGCGATGACGGGCGACAAGCAGATCCTTTTGCTGGCCCAGAGAAACCCGGCTGATGATGATCCCGGTGAAGACGCTCTCTATCGCGTAGGTACTATCGCCACTGTTCTGCAACTGCTCAAGCTGCCTGACGGCACCGTCAAGGTGTTGGTCGAAGGTGAGCAGCGCGGTACGGTCGAGCGCTTCAGCGAAGTCGACGGCCACTGCCGCGCCGAAGTTTCCCTGATCGAAGAAGTCGACGCCGCCGAGCGCGAATCCGAAGTGTTCGTGCGCACACTGCTGTCGCAGTTCGAACAATATGTACAGCTGGGCAAGAAAGTCCCGGCTGAAGTCCTGTCGTCGCTCAACAGCATTGATGAGCCGGGTCGTCTGGTCGACACCATGGCCGCGCACATGGCGCTGAAAATCGAGCAGAAGCAGGAAATCCTCGAAATCATCGATTTGTCGGCCCGGGTCGAGCACGTTCTGGCGTTGCTGGACGCTGAGATCGACCTGCTGCAAGTCGAAAAACGCATTCGTGGCCGCGTCAAAAAGCAAATGGAGCGCAGTCAGCGCGAGTACTACCTGAATGAGCAGATGAAGGCCATTCAGAAGGAGCTCGGCGACAGCGACGAAGGCCACAACGAAATCGAAGACCTGAAAAAGCGTATCGACGCTGCCGGTCTGCCGAAAGACGCGTTGGCCAAAGCCACTGCCGAGCTGAACAAGCTCAAGCAAATGTCGCCGATGTCCGCTGAGGCCACCGTCGTGCGCTCCTACATCGACTGGCTGGTGCAAGTGCCGTGGAAGGCGCAAAGCAAGGTACGTCTGGACCTGGCGCGCGCAGAAGACATTCTCGATGCCGACCACTACGGTCTCGAAGAGGTCAAGGAACGCATCCTTGAATACCTCGCCGTGCAAAAGCGCGTGAAAAAGATTCGTGGCCCGGTGCTGTGTCTGGTCGGTCCTCCTGGCGTGGGTAAAACCTCGCTGGCGGAGTCGATTGCCCATGCCACCAACCGTAAATTCGTGCGCATGGCCCTTGGTGGCGTGCGTGATGAAGCGGAAATTCGTGGTCACCGTCGGACTTACATCGGTTCGATGCCAGGAAGATTGATTCAAAAGATGACAAAGGTGGGCGTACGCAACCCGCTGTTCCTGCTCGATGAAATCGACAAAATGGGCAGCGACATGCGTGGCGACCCGGCGTCGGCGTTGCTGGAAGTGCTCGATCCGGAGCAGAACCACAACTTCAACGACCACTATCTGGAAGTCGATTACGACCTCTCCGATGTGATGTTCCTGTGCACCTCGAACTCGATGAACATTCCGCCGGCGCTGCTCGACCGGATGGAAGTGATCCGTCTGCCGGGCTACACCGAAGACGAGAAGATCAACATCGCGGTCAAATACCTCTCGCCAAAACAGATCGCTGCCAATGGTCTGAAGAAGGGCGAGCTGGAATTCGATGCCGAAGCGATCCGCGACATCATCCGTTACTACACCCGTGAAGCCGGTGTGCGTGGCCTCGAACGTCAGATCGCCAAGGTCTGCCGCAAAGCGGTGAAAGAGCACGCAATGGAAAAACGCTTCTCGGTGAAAGTGACAGCTGACCTGCTGGAACACTTCCTCGGCGTGCGTAAATTCCGCTACGGCCTGGCCGAGCAACAGGATCAGATCGGTCAGGTGACCGGCCTTGCCTGGACCCAGGTGGGCGGCGAATTGCTGACCATCGAAGCCGCTGTTGTGCCGGGTAAAGGCCAGTTGATCAAGACCGGTTCGCTGGGCGACGTAATGGTCGAATCGATCACTGCTGCGCTTACTGTTGTGCGCAGCCGCGCCAAGAGTCTGGGCATTCCTCTGGACTTCCACGAGAAGCGCGACACGCACATTCACATGCCGGAAGGGGCGACGCCGAAAGACGGCCCTAGCGCCGGTGTAGGCATGTGTACGGCACTGGTATCGGCATTGACCGGCATTCCGGTGCGCGCCGATGTTGCCATGACCGGTGAGATTACGCTGCGTGGCCAAGTGCTGGCGATTGGCGGTCTGAAGGAAAAACTGCTGGCGGCTCACCGCGGCGGAATCAAGATTGTGATTATTCCGGAAGAGAACGTGCGCGATCTGAAGGAGATTCCTGACAATATCAAGCAGGATCTGCAGATTAAACCGGTTAAATGGATTGACGAGGTCCTGCAAATTGCGCTGCAATACGCGCCGGAGCCCTTGCCGGATGTGGATCCGGAGATAGTTGCCAAGGACGAAAAACGTGAGTCTGACTCTAAGGAAAGAATTAGCACGCATTAATACGCTTTTGCCTGGGGGGCTTCCTTGACAGTTTTTTAGAGCCCTTGTTATAAAGCGGCTCTTAAGTGTCTGTAGGCCATTCAGCACTCGTTTTTGCTTTCACCAAAAAACTTAGAATCATCTCAAAATAGATATAAGGGGACTTAGAGTGAACAAGTCGGAACTGATTGATGCTATCGCTGCATCCGCTGATATCCCGAAAGCTGCTGCTGGCCGTGCGCTGGACGCTGTAATCGAATCCGTCACTGGCGCTCTGAAGGCTGGCGACTCCGTTGTTCTGGTTGGTTTCGGCACTTTCTCCGTGACTGACCGTCCGGCTCGTACCGGTCGTAACCCTCAGACTGGCAAGACTCTGGAAATCCCGGCTGCCAAGAAGCCAGGTTTCAAAGCCGGTAAAGCACTGAAAGAAGCGGTTAACTAAGCTTCAGGTTTTTACCCATCCGGGTCGGGGTCATGCCTGACTTGGCAGCGGAGCGGTAGAGCAGGTCGCTGAAACAGCTTCCTGTAACGCCGGGATCGAGGGTTCGAGCCCTGTCCGCTCCGCCAGTTACGAGAAGGCGCATCCTCGGATGCGCCTTTCTTCTATCCGGATTCTACCCACGCTCCACGGTTGCCTAATTTTGAAGTTCAACCGTTTCTGGGGGACGCATGCTGCAGAATATCAGGGACAATTCACAAGGCTGGATTGCCAAGACCATTATCGGAGTCATCGTTGCACTGATGGCCCTGACCGGTTTCGACGCCATTTTCCAGGCCACCACTCACAAGAATGAGGCGGCCAAGGTCAATGGTGAAGAAATCAGCCAAAACGAGCTGAGCCAGGCCGTTGATATGCAACGCCGTCAGCTGATGCAACAGCTGGGCAAAGACTTCGATGCTTCTTTGCTCGACGAAAAAATGCTCCGCGAATCGGCCCTCAAAGGTCTGATCGATCGCAAGTTGCTGCTGCAAGGTGCCGAACAGGCCAAATTCGCTTTCTCCGAAGGCGCACTGGATCAAGTGATCCTGCAGACCCCTGAGTTTCAGGTGGACGGCAAGTTCAGCTCCGAGCGTTTCGACCAGGTGATCCGTCAGCTGGGTTACAGCCGCATGCAATTCCGCCAAATGCTGGCTCAGGAAATGCTGATCGGCCAACTGCGCGCCGGTGTAGCCGGTAGCGGTTTCGTCACCGACGCCGAAGTGCTGGCCTTTGCCCGTCTGGAAAAACAGACTCGCGATTTCGCTACCTTGAACGTCAAGGCTGACCCGGCAGCGGTCAAGTTGACCGACGACGAAGTCAAGGCTTACTACGACGAGCACGCCAAGGAGTTCATGACTCCGGACCAAGTGATCATCGATTACGTAGAGCTGAAGAAGTCCTCGTTCTTCGATCAGGTCGCGGTCAAGGACGAAGACCTGCAGGCGGCGTATCAGAAAGAGATCGCCAACCTGTCGGAACAGCGTCGTGCGGCGCACATTCTGATCGAAGTGAACGACAAGACCACCGAAGCTCAGGCCAAGGCGAAGATCGAAGAAGTCCAGGCGCGTCTGGCCAAGGGCGAGAAGTTCGAAGCGCTGGCCAAAGAGTTCTCGCAAGACCCGGGCTCGGCCAACAATGGCGGTGACCTCGGTTACGCAGGCCCTGGCGTTTACGACCCGGCGTTCGAAAAAGCTCTGTACTCGCTGTCGAAAGACCAGGTGTCCGAGCCGATTCGTACTGATTTCGGTTATCACCTGATCAAGCTGTTGGGTGTGGAAGCGCCTGAAGTGCCGACCCTGGCCAGCCTGAAAGACAAGCTGACCCGCGAGCTGAAAGCCGCACAGGTCGAGCAGCGTTTTGTCGAGGCGACCAAGCAACTGGAAGACTCGGCGTTCGAAGCGTCTGACCTGGCTCAGCCAGCGGCGGATCTGAAACTGACCGTGCACACTTCCAAGCCGTTTGGCCGTGAAGGTGGCGAAGGTGTTGCAGCCAACCGTGCTGTGGTCACTGCTGCGTTCAGCACTGAAGTGATCGACGAGGGTGCCAACAGCACCGCCATTGAGCTGGATCCGGAAACCGTGGTGGTGCTGCGTTCCAAGGAGCACCTGAAGCCTGCTCAACTGCCTCTGGAAAGCGTGAATGCGGCCATCCGCACTCAACTGACCAAAGAGCACGCCAGTGCTGCTGCCAAGACCAAGGCCGAGAAGCTGATTGCTGATCTGCGCGATGGCAAGGCGCCACTGGACAAGGCGGTTGATGGCCAGAACTGGAAAGCTACCGAAGCGGCCACTCGTGGTCAGGAAGGGGTTGATCCGGCGGTACTGCAAGCGTTGTTCCGTATGCCGAAGCCGGCTGCGAAGGACAAACCGACGTTCACCAGCGTGACGCTGGCGGATGGCAGTCTGATGATCGTGCGTCTGAATGGCGTGAACGAAGCGGCTGCGCCGACGGATGAAGAGAAGGTTCAGTACCGTCGTTTCCTTGCTTCGCGTGAAGGTCAGCAGGATTTTGCGGCTTATCGCAAGCAGTTGGAGAGTCAGGCGGACATCAAGCGGTTTTGATGGTTGACTGAGATGTGATGTGAGAGCCCCGGCCTGTATAGGTCGGGGCTTTTTTTTGGGGCTCGGGTTGGGTGAATATCCGTTTCTGTGGGGGTTGCGGCTGGCGGTTTCGCCCTTACGGCGACTCCCTTTGGCAAACGCCCCAAAGGAAGCAAAGGTCTGGGCCCCGGCGTTCGGCCCGCTCGCTGGGGCTCGGGGTTCCTTCGTTACGGAATTCATCCGGGGGCATCGCCTACGGTTTGCTTCGCTGCACCTCCTCTCGATGTGTTTGGCTTCGCCAAACGGTCGCTTCGCTCCCACCCCCGGATAAATCCCGGAACGAAGCCTGCCGAAGGGGCCGGCACGGCGAGATCAAAAGCTGCAGCCGAGCTAACGCTCATCCTGTTGAGTGGGGCGGCTTTGCCGCGTGGGGCGCACGCGGTTTAAATGTGGGAGCGAGCTTGCTCGCGAAGGCGGCCTGACAGCCGTTCAATTTCCAGCAGGCCGGACCCGACTCAACAGGCCATTCGGTTTCATCTGACCCTCGGAAAACCATGGTCCCGAGCTTTGATCGCCACATACAAGGTCAACACCAACAACCCAGCAACAATCCACGGAAATGTCTCCACCCCGAGGTTACCTAGCAACAACCCACCCACCAAACCTCCGCCAGCAATCCCGACATTCCACAACGTCACCAGCATCGACTGCGCCGTGTCGGCAGCCTCTTTCGCGGTTTTCGCCGAGGCGGTTTGCAGCAGCGATGGCATGGCACCGAACGCCAGTCCCCAAACAGCGGTGGCGATGTAAATGACAATCGGCGAATCGCGCCACAGGGCCAACACGACCGCTGAGAGCATGAACAACGCGGCGCTGATCAACACCAGTTCGCGTAGCCAGCGGTCGATCAGGCTGCCGACGATCCATAGGCTCAGCACTGAAGCGAGGCCGAATGCCAGCAGCACGCGGTCGACATTGGCATCAAGCCCGGATGGCTGCAGGAAGGGCGCGATGTAGGTGTACAGCAAGTTGTGCGCAACGACGTAGGTGAGGGTGACGAACAATACGGATCGCACGCCGGGCAAGGTCAATACCTGACGCAGCGGCAGGCGTTTTTCCTCGCGTTCGCCGGCGAAGTCCGGGACTTGCCAGCGTACCCAGATCACCAGCACCACGGTCAGCGCGGTCATGATCGCAAAGCTCAGGCGCCAGCCGATCAGGGTGCCGAGCAGGGTGCCTGCGGGGATTCCCAGTGATAGCGCAATGGGGGCGCCGAGCATGGCCACGGTGATGGCGCGGCCTTGCAGGTGCGGGGCGACCATGCGGCTGGCGTAACCGGCCAGCAGTGCCCACAGCAACCCGGCAAATACGCCGGCGATGAAGCGTGCAATCAAGGTGAGCCAGTACAGCTGCGACAGGGCGGTGAGGCTGTTGGCGATGGCAAACCCTGCGATGGCAGACAGCAACAGTGGTTTTCTTCGCCAGCCGCGGGTGGCGATGGTCAGGGGGATGGCTGCCAGGATTGAACCGATGGCGTACAGCGTGACCAGTTGCCCGATCAGCGCCTGGGAAACGTTCAGACCACTGCTCATTTGCGGCAACAGGCCGGCCGGCATGGCTTCGGTCATTACTGTGATGAATCCGGCGGTGGCCAGCGCCAGCAGCGCGCCGAGGGGTAATCGCTCGCGGCGATCGGCAGGTTGTTCGAGGGCAGGGCAACCGAGTTGGGCATCGTTCATGAGCCGGCATCCATGTGCAAAGTTTACGAGGAGCACAGGGTAGGGCGCTGCGCGTCGGCGAAAAACGGGTTAAGGTTCCGAACATATCGGACACGGATGTCAGCAATGGGAGGGTGGTATGGATAGCCTTGGCGGTATTTCGGTGTTTGTTCAGGTCGCCGAGACACGCAGCTTCACTGAGGCTGGTCGGCTGCAAGGGGTGTCATCGTCAGCGGTGGGCAAAAGCATTGCCCGGCTGGAGGCGCGACTGGGCGTGCGGTTGTTTCAGCGCACCACCCGTAGCGTCACGCTGACCAGTGAAGGGGCGCTGTTTCTTGAGCGTTGTCGCAAGATTCTTGCGGAAGTCGAGGCGGCGGAGTTCGAGCTGTGCGATGCCGCGGCGAAACCCCATGGCAAGTTGCGCATCAGCCTGCCGCAGGTGCACGGCCTGGTGATGCCGGTCATGGCCGAGTTCATGGCGCTGTACCCGCAGATCGAGCTGGATCTGGACTTGACCGACCGCATGGTCGATGTGGTGGAAGAGGGCTTCGACGCGGTGATCCGTACGGGCAAACCGCGGGATTCGCGACTGATGGCGCGACCGTTGGGCGAGTTTCACATGGTGCTGGTCGCCAGTCCCGGGTATCTCGCGCAGCACGGTGTGCCGCAAACGCCTGCCGAGCTGGCCAGTCACGCGTGCCTGCGTCATACCTTCCACGCCACCGGCAAGCTGGAAGCATGGCCTTTGCGTCGTGACGAAGGTAGTCCGGAGCCGTCATTACCGGCGCGGTTGGTCAGCACCTCGATCGAAGCGGTTAACTTCGCTGCACTCGCCGGGATGGGCATTGCCTGTCTGCCCGACTTCATGACCCATGAGGACGTCGCGCAAGGCCGTTTGCGTCGGGTGCTGGACACTTATCTTGAACACACCGGGCAGTTCTGGGTCCTATGGCCATCGAGTCGTCATGCGACGGCCAAGTTGCGCGTGTTCATTGATCATCTGGCGTTGCGACTTTTTCCCGCAACCGAGGGTCGATAGAGTTGTAACTGCTTTAAGACACTAATCCATGCGCAGCGGGGCAGCGATCTGTTGCACAATACGCCCCGGACTGTTTTCTCTCAGGATGTTCAATGTTGATTTCCACTCCCATGCGTGTTGTCGGGTTGGCGCTGTTGTTGACCGCTGTTGCCGGCTGTTCGAAAGACAAGCCGATGTATGAGCATGAGAACTTCGATGACTCCGGTACGTTTTCGCGCAATTACCCGGTGACCGATTCGGTCAGCTGCGAAGCGGCCCGTCGTGCGTTGCTCAGCCAGGGCTACATCATTACCAGCAGTGACCCGAAACTGGTCAGCGGCCACAAGAGCTTTCAGCAAACCGGCGACACCCACATGGAGATCAGCTTCAACGTGGTCTGCGCCGATGACGGCAGCGCCGGGCACCATGCGACGATGTTCGCCAACGCCTTGCAGGACCGATACGCACTGAAGAAGACCAATAACTCGGCCAGTCTCGGCGTGGGTGTGCTGGGCTCGGTGTCGATGCCGATCGGCTCGTCCGACGATTCGATGGTCAAGGTCGCCAGCGAGACGGTGACCGCACAGAAGTTCTACGAGCGTTTCTTTACCTTGGTCGAGCAGTTCATGCCGGCAGATGCGAAGAAAGCCGCGCATATCGAAGAAAAACCGAAAGCTGATCTGGGTGTGCCTGAGGTAAAGGCTGCGCCGGCAGCGCTGGCGCCGACGCCGACTCCGGCCGCTCAACCTGCTGCGACCCCGGTACCTGCCGCAGAACCGGCGCCCGCACCTGCCGAGGCCGCGCCAGTGACGTCTGAACCGCTCGCTCCACCTGCAGAAGCCGCGCCGATCACGCCGGCACCGAGCGCCGAGCCGGCACCGGCCAGCGAAATCATCACGCCACCGGCCAACCCGGACATCCCGCCGCCATCCGAGCCGATTCCGGCGATGCCTGCGTCCGGCCAATAAATCAGCTTCACCCGCAAACCCTGTGGGAGCGAGCCTGCTCGCGAAGACGGACTTTCAGTCACCTATGTGCTGAATGGTCCGGCGCCTTCGCGAGCAAGCTCGCTCCCACAGTGGTTTTTGGCTTGCCTTAAATCTCGTTACATTCCCCTGACAAAAATCCCGCGATAAATTCCTGACCGCCTGCTACGTTTTATTCATGAAGGCCGGGTTTCACTTTTCCTTCACATGGGCGCGTTATGCTCCAGGCACTGAATATGTGTTCAGGCCCATTCAAGAGAGCAGTAGGGGGTTTACACGATGGATGACTATCAAGAAGAACTGCTTGAGTACCAGGCCTTTGAACTGGACCAACCGGAACCTGCGGAAGACGCGACCGAGCTGTAAGCGTCAGGCGGATTGACGATGACTGCGGCGAAATTCGCCGGGCGTCTGACCGCTCCAGCGTTTGAATGCGCGCTGGAAGGCTTCGGCTGAAGCGAAACCCAGCAGGTAGGCGATTTCGCCGAAGGCCAGTTCGGTGTCGCGGATGTAAGTCATCGCCAGGTCTCGGCGGGTGTCATTGAGGATTGCGCGAAACTGCGTGCCTTCCTCGGCGAGTTTGCGCCGCAATGTCCAGGTTGGCAGCTTCAGGCGCGCCGCCACTTCTTCCAGGTCGGGCTCCCGACCACCATTGAGCAACGGTCCCAACAGCTGAGTGATGCGTTCACGCAGGCTGCGGGTGCGGGTCAGTTGCTCCAGTTCCCGTTCGCACAATTGCAGCAGGTGCCGCCAGGTGCTTGGGCAATGCTCGGGATTCCGTTGCGCAAGACTGCTCAGGTTCAGCCGCAGTTGATTGCGTTCGGCACCGAACTGGAGTGGGCAATCACCCAGCACGCTATAGGCGTCGCGGTAATCCGGTGCGTCGAATTCGATCTCGATGCGTTCCGCGCGTAAGGGCTGTTGGCTGACGCTCGACAGTTGCTGCAGCCAGCCGGCGATGATCGAATCCACCACAAAACGGTTGTAGGCGTTGTACGGGCTGATCGAATAGAAACGCAGCCACGCGCCATGGACGTCTTCGTGAAAACTTGACTGGCCACGGTAGTTGGAGCCGTACAGCGCCTCGAAACGGATCAGGCAGCGCGCGGCTTCGCGCACGGTTGGCGCTTGGGCGGCGGTGACACCGGCCAGCCCGGCCTGGCTCAGGCGACTGAGCTGACCCATGCGCAAGCCCAGCGCCGAATCGCCGGTCAACTGAATCGCCGCATGACCCAGACGCATGTAGCGCGGAATCGACAAGCGCGCCCCGGCCTCGGCCAATCGCGCGGCGTCCAGACCATATTGCTCGAGCAACGGCTGTGGGTCGGCCGCCTGACTGCGCACGGCATCGGCGAGGCTGTGAACGAAGCCCACCGACAGATCCCCGAGGCGCATCGGCAGTGGTTTCATGGCTTACAACCAGATGTTCAGCAAACGCGCGCCACGGGCTTCGCTATCGGCGAACTGCTGGCCGTTGCTGCTGAGGAAACTCTGACCGGCACTGGCCTTGTCCCAGAACTGCCCGCGCAGGAACACGCTGATGCCGGCAATCGCCCGACTGCTCGGCGGTTGTGCGGTCAGCGTCAGACGATGCCAGGCCTGTCCTTCGGTGACTTCACCGGGTTTGAGGCTGACCGATCCCGGTGTACTTGAACCTTTGTAGCCGCGCCACGGTTGATTCCACGCACCCTGGCCGAACACCTGCGCCGGCACCGCGACCAATTGCGCGCCTTGCTCGTCGAGTGTGCGGTAGTTGTCCGGATACCAACTGTCGCTGCCAATCAGCACGCCGAGGCGTCCCGCCGGGGTGTCGACCACGTTGATCTGGTGTTTGTCTGCGCCTTCGATCACTTCACGCTGATCGAACACCGGGTGCATCTGCCGCTGCGGCTGGCCAAGCGGCACGCCGTCACGGCCGAACACCACGCTGCTGTTGAACAGGGCGCCGCTGCCGGGTTTCAGCCGGCCGTCACGGATGCTGGGTTCCGGCAGCACGATCGAGCCGGCCACCAGTGTCACGTGAAATTCCTTGGCCAGGCCGCCGAACAGGGCTTGGTAATCCTTGGCCATCGCCTTGGATTTCATCCGCAGGTACGCGTCGTTGAGGCGGTCGCTGCCATTGGCGCTGAGCCAGGCGCGGGCGAACAACAACGGATTGCTCGCCGCCAGCCAGTTCATCGCCTCGGCGAGGGACGGCGCCTGATACAGCTCGTCTTTCTCGCCGCTGAGCAGCAACCAGGTGCCGACGTTCTCCGGCAACACCACCACGGTTTTCTCACTCAGCAGACCTTGATCCTGGGCCTGCTGCAGATACGCCGCGAGTTTGCGGTGCAGGCGCTCGGGGCTTTGATAGTCAGTGGGAAACAGCTCGGGCTGGATGCCCAGCAGATTGCCACGGTCGCCGGGCGTGCCCTGATCGACCGCCACTTTTATGCGCAGGTCCGACAGGTAATGCCCCGCCGGCCGGTCCGCCGCCCACATGGCGTAGGTAGTAAGGACAGCCACCAGGGCCATGGAAAACGTCAGGTACAAAAGTTTGCGCATGAAAACCAACAACAGCCGCGTACAAAACGTCACTTTACTTCGAAAGATCCATTGAAAGTAAATTAATCAATACGTTATGGCAAAGGGGATCGTCAGCTTCGAGGTAAACCATAGGCTTTTTCGGCTCGGCAGAAAGATCTTGGTTCCGCGACATTCACCAAGGGATCACGGTGCCTCAGAGCGAGCGGCAACGTTGTTTCGACCGAGGAGATGAGGTCGCAAGTCTATGTTCAGATCTTTGCACCAAGCTACAAGGCGATTAGCGTCTAGGAGTGTTTTGGCGAGTGCCTCATGTACCTCGAAATGGGGTTGGTTGGAATCTAAACCATCAGCCCAGTCCTCAAGTTGCTGACATAGACTTTCCAGTGTCAAAGCGATACCTCTTTTCTTCTGGCGGGTCAGTATCGAGTTATACAGTTTTCGATATTCACCTTTGAATTCCCTCGTCCAGCGCTGCTCCAGGTTAAACAACCCATTTAAGTTGGCCACCCGCTTGGTATCGGTGGCGCGGGTGCTGGTGAGCTTGAGTCGCAAACCGGAGGTCTGGTGAACGAGTTTGAGTGTGCCGTTGGGATGACGAAAGTATGGATGGAACCAGTCTTCAAAATCGCCGTCGGTATGAACGGTTTTTGTACCTTTGTTCGGTGACTGATTGCACTCGCCGCAGATAGGTATCAAATTGTCGGCGCAGACGGATAGTAACGGGTAGTTGGCTTTCGCCACCCAATGATCAACTGACGGGTTACGTAACTCCCCATTGCATATGACGCAGACCTTCCGAGCGTATTCATGCTTGTCAAACTGATGCTGCTCAATGAAATTTGCGCGAAACGCAGTGTAGTTCAGTGCGGTTTCTCTATCTTCCGTTGGTGCTCCATCAGGTGAATACGCCAGACCTTCCCTGAGGCCCTTTAAATAGAAAGCCTCCATCAGGTCTTTGAAGTTTTTCCAATGAAGCTCGCCATCACGGCGTCCAGCGAACGGTGAAGCTGTTGGTATCTGCTGGCCGGTGGGGACGACATCGAAGTAAATACCTATATTTACAGAGCACTCTATCCATTTTTTTAAGAGCGTTTTTTCTTCGGGCGCCAATCCAGCCAAATGCTTCGCGCGCTCCAAGTAGGTTTTTTCCTTGAGAGTGCCGTTCAGAAAACGCCACAACCACTTTGCTTCCTGTGGGGTTTGTAAAAATTGCTCGATGGCAGGCTCAGTCACTCCATCGGCATAGGTATTGGGATCACACAACCACAAAGCAAAACTCTGAATCATCTTCTGAGTAGATCTCAAGGCGCCTGCGCAGCCAGTTTTATTGATAGGCCTAAGCATCGTCGCTACCGTCAGGCGTTGATTGATCTAGGACCGTCAGAAGCTTAGTTTTCAATTGAACCGACTCCAAGGTCATGATTGATTGCTTCAATGCGCGTTTGTCATCGTCCTCTTGCAACTCTTTAAGTAACGTGCGTAGTTCACTGCGATGAAAACCAGTACCGAGCCGCGAGATCACCAGCTGGAGTTCTCTGATTCTCTGTTCGATGGGCGATTGTTGATCGCGAATATATGCCGTAAACGCTTCGATTCGACGTTGGGCCCGCAGACCAATGCTATCGTCTGTCTTGAACAGGCTCATCATCAGGGCACTTGGATCAGTACCGAAGGTGCGGTTGCCGACTTGGATTGCCTGTGAAGTGCCGTCCGGGGTCTTTTGAATGTGTAAAATCTCTTCATCAAACACATCGGAGATCACGATGGATGAATGGGTAGCAATCAATACGCTACTGGCGTCTTCGCCCATCGCTTGTTCGATAACACTGACGATCTCTCGTTTCCACGCGTCATTAAAGTGGGTTTCAGGCTCATCGAGCAATAAAAGGGCGTCCTGCTGTCCCGCCAGTAGATGAAACAGTGCCCAGCGTCTCAATACCATCTGCTCACCGTCAGACAAGTCGGTATAACTCATCACACCACTGTCTGATATTTGAGCATGTGAGGGTTTAGCGTTGCGACGGATTGAAAGTTCGATGTTTTGTATCAAACCCAACGCCAACCAGCGTGAGAGTTCGCTGAACCTGCTGAAAGCACTCTGGTTTTGCTCACCCAGTAAGAGCGCCAAGGCCTCGTCCTGATATTTGGCTTTATTGAGCTGCCGGTCGAAGTAATTCCGGTCTTGATCGAGTGGCGCATCCACATCGAAATGCAGCACGCGCAGACGGTCTCCTGGCTCGGGCAGCGCAATTACTTCACCGGCAGCGAGCAGGGCGTCATGAATTTTGTGCTGCATCGCACGTGGTGCCGCCTTGACTTGCTCAAGATCAAGACGCAAACGTATGCTGACCAAGCGTTGCCATCCGGCTTTTTGAAACAGATCTGCCAGTAAATGCTCAGGTGCACCTTTGTTTCGTTCAATCTGCAACTCTTGCAATGCCACAGCAAGCACCGCAGCATCCTGACGATTGCCTTTGAGCAGCATCGGTCTGTTGAGGAGGTCGCTCGCGTCGACATACGCGTGGGGTGGCAGAATCGTTATGGATGGCTGATCGTTGGCCTGATTCAACGCCTCTTCGTCTTGCTGGGACCAGCCCAACGGGCGCTCCAGCTCTAACGGGAAGTCTTCGTCTTCGGTAAAGCGAAAATCTTTTCCACCTGTTTCCACGGGTAGTGCCCAGACTTCATCCCAAGCAGTCCAGGAGCCCGAGGTGTACGCCAGCACTTTAGGCAGTAGATCGGTCACGGCTTGCGGGAAATCGCCTATCGCAATTCTGGCAATGTAGGCTGAGCTCTCGTCGCTTTTGCGCATTGGAATAGCCGATTCGAAATCGTCTACCCCTGCGGTACTGCTGAATTCAAGGCCGTTGGCCTGCCACACACTGGCTTCATCGCGCGAGCCGGGGTTGTCAAATATAACTGTTCGTAGGTTTCCAGCGGTGCCCAATTCATAGATCAAAGTAAAGGCAAAGCCCGGTAAACGGCCATCGGCTAGGGCAACGAAAATGGCGGACAAGGCGCGTAGCAGATGGCTTTTTCCACTGCCATTGAGACCTACTACAAAGTGAATTGCACAGGGACTCGGCCCTCCTTGGGAAAATGCGGACCAAGCAGGATCGCTGACGAAACATACTTTCAAGTCACTGAGTGGAGCGTAGTTGTCAAGCTTCAAATAACGAAGACGCACTTTATATCGCCTTATCTTGGGTCGAAAGATTGTGACGAATGTTTAGGGCATCAATGTAAGCCGTGTCTTCACCCGCGCGGCCTGAATCGACAACGCGACATCTTCGATATGCCGCCATGAATTGTCCGTATGCATTGGGAATGGACATGTGCCTGATCAAGCCTAACGCAGCAAGTTGATGCAAGGCTCTGCGAACGGCGATTTGGCTGATATTGCTTTGCGCCTGAACTGCGAAGCAAAAAGAAGCGAACGCCGCCGGATCCCCGATCACCAGTGGATGGCGCTGTTCGCACAGTTGCTTCCAAACATCAAGCTGTACTGCCGAGAGTCTTTCGATAATCAGGCGCCGAGAGGTACGCCACTCTGGCGCGTAAAGTTCAGAGGCTACGATTTGAGGATTGGAAAATTGCGCTTTAACAGCGCTGGTCACCTCTGACATCTGAGCGAAAGCTTCTCGCCAGCGACTAGATAACTCGCCGGTAAAACCTTCTCTGAAGATGGCCCGCGACAATAATGCAGCCATATCAAGTGCGCTATGTATACTCGATATCGGCACTTGATCCATCAGTAAGAGTATTTCACGCTGCCGGTCGATGGAGGGCAGGGGGAACTCGATTCTCCTCAACAAAGAATGGGACAGACGACCTATGTTATTACCAAACGTCTCGATTTGTAAAAGCAACCAAGGCAGTCTCATGAAGCAGGCCAAATACTGCGGCAGTATCGAAGGAGTTGGTCGCAATACCTGAAATGCCCTAGATGCATAGTGGCGCGACTCAGCGTCTCCTGGAATAAAACATGTATTACCTGAGTTACTTGTCCCGGCCCTGCTGCCGAACAGAACATCACCTTCGAGTACCTGAAAACTTAACTTCGGGAGTACTTGGAGTGCAGTTCTTTCAGGCGTCACCGTACGAGTCAACCGGTTCACTCCCGAACTGGAGTAGAAGTTAACTACTGTGCCCGAAGTGTCTTCTTGTGAGACTACCTTGTGCGGGCCCAATTTACAGACATCTGCCAGACTGTAGATGGGCCAACTACCCGCTTCCTCACTTGATAGTAGAAGGGTTTGGGCCAACTGGGTAGATAAATTCCGTGCTTGCGCCAAAGCCAAGTGATAAGGCGCGAGAGTGGATTTTTTGAACAGTTCAACTAGTGCATTTTGTTCGCGTAAGGGGGGGAGCGGGAGGTACATGTCGCGAAAAAACTGGGTCGGAATCGCGAGTTGATGCGAAGTACCACGGTTGGTTCTGCGCGCAGCCTGTTTGAATGATGGCTGTTTAACAAAGTACAGCAGGTATTCCGGATTAAGTTCATCGCTATGTCGCAATACCAAACAGTGCTGTGCGACGCCGAATTCGGTGGGCAGTTCTTCAACAAAGATGCAGTTCATGACTCTCGAGCCACGGGTTGCGATCAGCACGTCTTTGGCGCGAAATAGCACTGCGGTCTTGGGCATTTGATGAAAAGGTTGGCTCTCGTACTTGATCTGCTCACCATCGGATTTCTCGAAGTTGTCGTACGAAAACAGGCTTACGATCTTCTCAGGGTTGGGCCGATCTGCCGGGGAAAGGCGTGGATTAAGCTCGCACACGTCTATCAGGCTGACTTTCCGCCAAGAGTCTGGCAGCGTCATCTATCACCCCCCAAGTTTTTACGTAGATCAATCAGATGCTGCAGAATGTTCCTTTCAAGAGCCTCAAGTTCGTTGATAAGTTCTAATACCGACTTCTCACCCAATAGATTCGGTTTCTCCAGTGGCTTATAGCGGGTCAGTTCAAGACTCCAGCCGTGCGCCTCAATGCAGTTGTGAGCCAACAGTGTTTTGTCGAGCCGGTCAGCGACATAGAGTCTAGAGGCCATTTCCTCGATATATTCTGACCGCACGCGGCCTGCGGCGTCGTGTGAGCCGAGTACACCGTCGGGCGCGTTGCTCCATTCAGCCTGTTCCAGCCAGATTCGCACTGGGACTTGCCATTGTTTAGTTTGAGTGGCAGTGCGGTGGGTTACTTGCGGATTGAACCACTTGGTATTAGGTTGAAGACTAACAGCCTGATAGTAGCGACCCTTCGTCGCCTCCCAACTTTGCAGATCTGCGTTGCGGAGCTTAAAGTGCATCCATGCATCCAGTAAATCATTCTCCGGGCTGGCAACTCCCGTTGTACCGGATTCATCCGATACTCCATCATTCTCGACTTCATAAAACCAGACGGTAGTCGTTTTCAGCTCAGGGTTGGAGCGCGCTGACGCAGGTTGCTGCGCTGGATGCTTTCGGACCACCAGTATCGCTGCTTTTATTCCGATGTGCGGCGCAAATACTTCCTCTGGCAGCAGGACCACAGCCTCCAGCTGATGCCCGATAAGCAGCGTACGGCGAGTGCGGATGTGGGCTGTATCTTCAACTGTCAACAAGCTCTGTGGAACAATCAGCGCGGTACGGCCATTAGGCCGGAGCAAGCTCAGTGCCTGGGAGAGGTATTGAAGCTCGATATGCTGAATATTGGCATCACCATTTGCATCCGAATTCTCTACTTGCTGAATCCGCCCACCGAAGGGCACATCCGAGAGGACGAAGTCGTATTTGTCTTGGAGTATCTTGTTGGTGATGGACGCGTTGTTTTGCATGTTCAAACTATTGCCTTGAATGCACAAGGGCGACTCAATGCCTTGCAACAATAGATATATCCAGCTTATGCGGACTTGGGCGTGATTCAGGTCGATGCCAGTCAATGAGTCACTGCGCCCCGCAAGTGAACGGTCACTAGGAGTCTTGCCCTCGCGCATGTATCCAAGTGCATTAACCAGCAATGTACCGGTGCCGACCGCGGGGTCAATTATTTTTTCACCTGCCGCAGGATCTAGCAGCGATACCATGAATCTTGCGATATGGGGCGGGGTGGCGATTTGACCAAGAGTACTATTCTGCGACGCTTGTTCGAATAGTTTTGCGAACACTTCGCCTGAAGATTGAGGTCCGTCGTGATCAAAGCCAGGGCACGGAAACAATTCATCAACACTTTGAACAAGCTGTTGAATCGCTTGGTTCTTGGTCATATCGAGCTGAAAGTAAGCGTCCCCCATCAAGCCGTTGAGACGTAGTGCGGTACCAAAAATTTTTTCGTTACTCAAGCGTTGTTCTAATTTCCGTAGCCAAGGGTAGGCGACATCTACGAGAAACACTCCGATGTCTTCCTGCTGCAGAGTCTTTTTCCACAAAGATATAGTAGGCGTTGTTGGCTTGGCTTTGTCCGAAACACGTACTTGCGAAACCGCCACTGTCCCCGCTGCACTACGTTGCAAATCGAGCTCATGCAGATGCTTTAGGAAGATCAGACAGGCAATTTGATCTAGTACCACATAGGGAGAGGCTGCGAGACCAGCTGAGGACACTAAGTCCCAGAGTGCCTCGATTTTCTTTTCTGTTTCTGGAGAAAGCATCGTCGTCCTTGCGATAGAAAAAGCGGTGACTGGAAATAGACTGCCAATCGCGCAATCTCTCATATAAGCAGAGAGGGTGCCGTGCAGCGGAAATCCAGACTCAGTCTAGCTGCTATGGATGGCAGGGTGCCAGCTTCGATTGTTCGGTGTTTTGATTGGAGCATCGTTACCGAGTGGCCGAATTAGCAGGTCATCAATTGGCACTACCCATCAGGAAAGGGCGCTGCGCATTTGGATCAATAAGTTGTCAGTTACGGTCATTGAGTGACAACGGTGCGACTCTTAGTCTGTGCCACATGACTGACGGGGGACGCAGAGCTCCCGCACTTTTTCCGTGATCGCTCGTTGTGGAGTTACCGATGACCGCCGCTCATTACCCGCACCTGTTGGCCCCGCTGGACCTGGGATTCACCACGCTGCGCAACCGCACCCTGATGGGCTCGATGCACACCGGCCTTGAAGAAAAACCGGGTGGCTTCGAGCGCATGGCGGCGTATTTCGCCGAGCGTGCGCGCGGCGGCGTTGGCTTGATGGTCACCGGCGGCATTGGCCCGAACGACGAGGGCGGGGTTTATTCTGGTGCGGCCAAGCTGACCACCGAAGAAGAAGCGCTCAAGCACCGCATCGTCACCCGCGCAGTGCACGAGGCGGGCGGCAAGATCTGCATGCAGATTCTCCACGCCGGGCGTTATGCCTACAGCCCGAAGCAGGTGGCACCGAGCGCGATTCAGGCGCCGATCAACCCGTTCAAACCCAAAGAGCTGGACGAGGAAGGCATCGAGAAGCAGATCAGCGACTTCGTCACCTGCTCGGTACTGGCGCAGACCGCCGAGTATGACGGCGTCGAGATCATGGGCTCGGAAGGTTATTTCATTAACCAGTTCCTCGCCGCGCACACCAACCACCGCACTGACCGTTGGGGCGGCAGCTACGAAAACCGCATGCGCCTGCCGGTGGAAATCGTTCGTCGCGTTCGCGAAGCGGTCGGCCCGAACTTCATCATTATTTTCCGTCTGTCGATGCTCGATCTGGTCGAGGGCGGCAGCACCTGGGACGAGATCGTCACCCTGGCCAAAGCCATCGAGCAGGCCGGCGCGACCATCATCAACACCGGTATCGGCTGGCACGAAGCGCGCATTCCGACCATCGCCACCAAAGTGCCGCGTGCGGCATTCAGCAAGGTCACGGCCAAGCTGCGTGGCTCGGTGAGCATTCCGCTGATCACCACCAACCGCATCAACACCCCGGAAATCGCCGAGCAGATTCTTGCCGAAGGCGATGCCGACATGGTCTCGATGGCGCGGCCATTCCTCGCCGATCCGGATTTCGTCAACAAGGCTGCCGAAGGTCGCGCCGACGAAATCAACACCTGCATCGGTTGCAACCAGGCCTGCCTCGATCACACCTTCGGCGGCAAGCTGACCAGTTGCCTGGTCAACCCGCGTGCCTGCCACGAGACCGAGCTCAACTACTTGCCGGTGCAGCAGATCAAAAAAATCGCTGTGGTTGGCGCCGGCCCTGCCGGATTGTCTGCCGCGACTGTGGCTGCCGAGCGTGGGCATCAGGTGACGTTGTTCGATTCGGCCAGCGAAATCGGTGGCCAGTTCAACATCGCCAAGCGCGTGCCGGGCAAGGAAGAGTTTTTCGAAACCCTGCGTTACTTCAAACGCAAACTGCAGACCACAAACGTCGAGGTGTGCCTGAACACCCGCGTCGACGTGGCGAAACTGGTGGAGGGCGGTTACGACGAAATCATCCTCGCCACCGGCATTGCGCCGCGCGTGCCGGCGATTCCGGGCGTCGACAACGCCAAGGTGCTGAGCTACATCGATGTGATTCTTGAGCGCAAACCGGTTGGCAAGCGCGTCGCGGTGATCGGTGCCGGCGGTATCGGTTTCGACGTCTCGGAATTCCTTGTTCACGAAGGCGTGGCCACCAGTCAGGATCGCGCCGCGTTCTGGAAAGAGTGGGGCATCGATACGAAGCTGGAAGCACGCGGTGGCGTCGCCGGGATCAAAGCGGCGCCGCATGCTCCGGCGCGCGAAGTGTTCCTGTTGCAGCGCAAGAAAACCAAGGTCGGCGACGGTCTGGGTAAAACCACTGGCTGGATTCATCGGACCGGTTTGAAGAACAAGCAGGTGCAGATGCTCAACAGCGTCGAATACCTGAGCATCGATGACCAGGGCCTGCACATCCGCATCGGTGAAACCGGCGAGCCGCAAGTGCTGGCGGTGGACAACATCGTGATTTGCGCAGGGCAGGATCCGCTGCGTGAGCTGCATGACGGTCTGGTTGAAGCGGGGCAGAACGTGCACCTGATCGGCGGTGCGGATGTCGCGGCCGAACTGGATGCCAAGCGTGCGATCAATCAGGGTTCGCGCCTCGCCGCTGAGCTCTAAGCTCCACCGCTTAACTTGCTCGCGAAGGCGGGGTGTCAGTCGACATATGTATTGGCTGACACTCCGCTTTCGCGAGCAAGCTCGCTCCCACAGGATTTGTGCACACCGCGAACCTTATGAGTCTGCTCGCGATGGCGGCTTGTGAGCGACTAGAATGCCGGCTCTGTCCAGATCGAATCGCCGCCCATGCTTTTGCCTCCCTCCGATTGGCTACCCCAAGCCCCTCTCGAACACCTTCATCTGGACTGGCTGACAGCCGCCGGCATTGAAGTCGCCATTCTGCGCCTCGACCAGATCGACGCGCTGATCAGCGGCAACAAATGGTTCAAACTCATCGAACACCTCAAAGCGGCAGACCGCGCAGGGGCCGAAGGCATCATCAGTCTCGGTGGTGCGCATTCCAATCATCTGCACGCATTGGCGGCGGCCGGTCAACGGCTGGGGTTCAAAACCGTGGGGCTGCTGCGCGGGCATGCACAGGAAACGCCGACAGTGCAGGATCTGCAGGCGTTCGGCATGCAATTGCATTGGTTGGGTTACGGTGGCTATCGCGCGCGGAATAAACCAGGCTTTTGGGAACCTTGGCACGCGCAGTATCCGCAGCTGTATGCGGTGCCCGAGGGCGGTGGCGGATTGACGGGGGCGCTAGGTTGCTCGGCCATCCAACAGCAGGCGCAAGCCCGATTGCCCACGCTGGGCTGGAGTGATTATCACGCGTGGTGGCTGGCCTGTGGCACCGGCACGACATTGGCGGGACTGGTGCTGGCCGAAGCAGGGGCCCACCCGGTCTATGGCGCGCTGGCTGTGCCGGACGATCACGGTGTGGCGCCGCAAGTCGAGTCGATCCTGCACGCCGCAGGGCACGGCAACGGGAGTTATGAACTGCAAGACGCCAGCCGTGGCGGCTTTGCCAGGGTTGATCCGGCGTTGCTTGCGTTCATCAAACAGACCGAGCAGGCCACCGGCATTCCTCTGGAGCCGCTGTACACCGGCAAGGCGTTGCTGGCGCTCAAACAGCAGGTCGAGGCGGGCAGGTTCACCACCGGCACGCGGCTGATCTTCATTCACACCGGTGGCTTGCAGGGCCGGCGCGGTTTTATCGCCAGCCCCTGAGCGTCAGCCGCGCTTGGGCATCATCCGCAACAGCGTGTTATCGCCCACCACATAATGGTGATAGATCCCCGCCAGCGCATGCAGGCCGATCAGCCAGTAGCCGATCGTGCCGATCAGCACGTGCCAGTGCTCGACCTGCTTGGCGAAGTCTTTGTTTTCCGCGACCAACAGCGGCAGATCAAAACCATAGAACATCACCTGATGCCCTTCGGCGCTGGTGATCAGCCAGCCGAGGATCGGCATGCTGATCATGAACAGGTACAACGCCCAGTGCATCAGCCGCGCCAGTACGGTTTGCCATTGCGGCGAGGCGGGGAAGATCTTCGGTGCCGGGCCGAGGCTGCGCGCCAGCAGGCGAAACCAGACCAGCACAAACACAGTCAGGCCGAGCATGTAATGCACTTCGCGGATCAGCGTGCGGCCGCCGCTGCCTTTGGGGAAGAGGCCGCGCAATTCCATGCTGGCGTACACCAGCACCAACAACACCAGCATCAGCCAGTGCAGCAGGACCGACACGGTGCTGTAACGTGATTCGGAACTTGTCCACGGCATACGGTGTTTCCTCACAGGTCAGGGTCAAAACCTGCCGTTCTTGTGCGACGGCATGCTTTAACTGTAATCCGCTTTGGCGGATTTGCCTGAGGCTGATCGGACTTTCAATGCTCTGAATCAGGGCTTTGCCAATAAAAAAACGCCAGTGTCACGAAGACCCTGGCGTTTTTGTTGGCTACGAGCAGCAGAATCAGCTCGACTGCGGCATCTCACCGTTGGCCAGACGCTTGTTGATGTCGGCAATCACTTGCGGCAAATCGCTGATGGTGTCGATCATGTAATGCGGGCGCGAGCTTTCGAACAGTGCGTGAATGCGCTTGCGCTCGCTGGCCAGTTCATCGCTGCCCAGCGCACGGAAACCGGCGTAATCCAGACCCAGCGCGTTACCCGAGCAGATCAGCGCGACCGTCCACATGCCGGCGCGGCGACCTTCGAGAATGCCCGGCACGGTGTCGTCGATCTTCACGCACGCCGCGACATCGTCGATGCCCAGCGCGATCACGTTGGCCAAGGCCTGAGCCGGCCACGGACGGCCGTTCGGCACTTCGTCGGTGGCGACCACGTGATCGGCGACGTAGCCGTTGGTGGCCGCCAGCGCGACGACTTTGTCCATTACTTGCTTCGGATAGCCGGAGCAGGAGCCGATCTTGATCCCTTGCTCGCGCAGGTTGGCAATGGTCTCCAGTGCGCCGGGAATCAGCGCCGAGTGCTCGGCGATCTTCTCGATCTGCAGTGGCATGAAGCGGTTGTAGATCGCCGTCACGTCGTCATCGGTCGGCGTGCGGCCGAACGCCTTGCGATAACGCTCGGCCACCTGCGGCTGATCGCAGAGGGTGCGGATGTGGTCCCACTTGCCCATGCCCATCGGGCCACGGGCTTCTTCGATGGAGACTTGCACGTCGAATTCGGCGAAGGCTTCGACAAAGATTTGCGTTGGTGCGAACGAGCCGAAATCGACCACGGTGCCGGCCCAGTCGAGGATGGCGGCTTGCAGCTTGCTTGGGTTTACGTAGTTCATGGCAATCAATTCCTGAGTTGGCGATGCAATTCAAACTGTGGGAGCGAGCTTGCTCGCGAATGCGGTCTGACAGTCACCATTGATGTCGCCTGAGACGACGCATTCGCGAGCAAGCTCGCTCCCACAGGGGATTAAGGGTGGGTTTTAGATTTCTAGGACTTCCATCTCGCGCAGCACTTCGCCGATCGCTGCGACGGCCTGGCGCATTTCGCCCGGGCTGACGTGACCGATGCAACCCACGCGGAAGGTCTCGACTTGGGTCAATTTGCCCGGGTACAGGATGTAACCCTTGGCCTTCACGCGTTCGTAGAAATCCTTGAACTGGTAACGCGGATCCTGCGGCGCATGGAACGTGGCGATGATCGGCGCCTGAATCGCCGCCGGCAGGAAACTGCGCACACCGAGCTTGCTCATCTCCTCCATTAACGCCTGGCAGTTGGCGGCGTAGCGCGCATGCCGTGCCGGCAGGCCACCTTCTTCGTTGTATTGCAGCAGGGCTTCGTGCAGCGCCGCGACGACGTGGGTCGGCGGGGTAAAGCGCCATTGCCCGGTTTTCTGCATATAAGCGTGCTGATCGAACAGGTCCATCGCCAGCGAGTGCGAGTTGCCGGCCGCTGCGGCCAATGACTCTTTGCGCGCGAAGACAAAACCCATCCCCGGTACGCCTTCCAGGCATTTACCGGAGGCGGCGATCAGTGCGTCGAACGGCACTTTCTGTGCGTCCACCGGCAATGCGCCGAACGAACTCATTGCATCGATGATCAGGCGTTTGCCGTGTTGCTCAACGACCTGGGCAATCTCCGGCAGTGGATTGAGAATCCCGGTGCTGGTTTCGCAATGAATCAGCGCAACGTGAGTGATATCGCTGTCGGCGCGCAGCAGACGATCGACGTCGGCGGCGGTGGTCGGTTCGTCTTCGGCGGTTTCGAAAGTGCTGAACGAGCGGCCAAGCACTTCGCAGATCTTCGCCAGACGCTTGCCGTAGGCACCGTTAATCAGCACCAGTACTTTGCCGTCACGCGGCACCAAAGTGCCGATGGCGGCTTCGACGGCGAAGGTGCCGCTGCCCTGCAACGGCACGCAGTGGTGAGTCGCGGCGCCGTTGAGGATCGCCAGCAATTGTTCGCAAAGGCTGGCGGTCAGTTGGTTGAAGCGGTCATCCCATGACCCCCAGTCGACCATCATCGCCTGTCGGGTGCGGACCGAAGTGGTCAACGGGCCGGGAGTGAGCAGGATGGGTTCGGCGATACTCATTCGTGTGTCCTCGCGATTGCGCTGTGGGATGAAGCTACGGGGCATACGTTGCAATTCGCCGTTGCATCAATCAAATTGTTTGTTGTTATGCCAGCCATCAGTGAGAGTTATTCATGAACCTGTTCCACTTGCGCGCGTTCGACGCCGTGGCCCGCGAAGGCAGCTTCACCCGTGCTGCCGCGCGGTTGTTCATCAGTCAGCCTGCGGTCACCGGGCACATCAAGGCGCTGGAGGAGCACTACCAGATCACCTTGTTGCGGCGCACCGCACGACGGGTGGAATTGACCAAGGAGGGCATCAAACTGGCAGCGATCACCCGGGCGATGTTCGGGCTGGCGGAAGAGGCGCAGACCCTGCTCGAAGCCAACCGACAGTTGCTGACCGGGCGGCTCGAAGTGGCGGCCGACGGGCCGCACATGGTCATGCCGATGCTGGCCAGCCTGCGCGCGCGTTACCCGGGGATCACCGTGAATCTGCGGTTGGGCAATGCCCAGGAAACCCTCGCGGCGTTGTTATCGGAACACGCGGATGTGGCGGTGTTGACCGAAGTCGAACCGCGCAAGGGCCTGCATCTGCAAGCCTTGAGCGAATCGCGGATTTGCGCGTTGGTGCCGGCGGGGCATCCCTGGGCGATGCGCGGCGGTGAAGTGAAACTCAAGGAACTGGATCAGGTGATCATGGTGTTGCGCGAGCCGAGTTCGATCACCCGCCGCACGTTTGATCAGGCCTGCGCGCAGGCGTCGATCCAGCCGCGGGTGTTGCTGGAACTCGATAGCCGCGAGGCGGTGACCGAAGCGGTAGCCGCCGAGTTGGGCGTTGGCGTGGTGTCGTCGGTGGAGGTCAGCCATGACCCGCGCGTGGTGGCGATTCCGATTGTCGGAGAAGGGCTGGTTAATCGGCACATGATCGGCTGCATGGAGCGGCGGCGGGAGTTGCGCTTGATTCAGGCGTTCTTCGGTCTTGCGCCAGCCTGATACAGCGAGTCGCCCCAATCGCTGGCAAGCCAGCTCCCACAGGGGATTTGTATGCACCGCAAGTCCTTGTGGGAGCTGGCTTGCCAGCGATGGGGCCGGTATTGCCTACACAAGACTCTCGCGAACCATATCGAGAAAGGTCGCCACCACCCGTCGATTGCTTTGCTCACGCAAACACACCAGCGTCTCCGTCAGCCGCCGCGTGCAATCAACAATCGGCAGTGCGCACACCCGCGAATCCGCGCCAAACTCCGCCGCCGACACTACGCCGACACCAATCCCGACCACCACCGCCTCACGCGCCGCTTCCCGGCCCTCGACCTGAATCGCCGGACGAATGCGAAAACCGGCGCGGGCCATTTCCTCTTCCAGGGTCTGCCGGGTCACCGAACCGTGTTCACGCAACACCAAGGGCGTGTCATCCAGATCCGCCAGGCAGATCGATTCACGCTCGGCCCACGGATGATTGCGCGACACGAACGCCACCATCGGATCATTGCGCAGCGGCACACAGAGCAAACGCTCATCACTGACGTCACGCCCGAGCAACGCCAGATCGGCCTGATAGTTGAACAGGCGAAACAGCGACTCATCGGTGTTGCCGGTCTCGATCTTCACGCTGATCCCCGGATAGCGCTCGCAGAACCGCGCGATCTGCGGCAGCACATGCACCGGTGCATCCACTGCCAGAATCAGGCTGCCGGTCTGCAGCGCCTTAGATTCCTGCAACAACTCTTGGGCTTCGGCTTCAATGACAAACAGGCGCTGGGTGATCGCCAGCAAGCGCTCACCCAGGTCGGTCAGGCGCACGGAACGTTTATTGCGGTGAAACAGCAACACGCCGAAGCGTTCTTCGAGTTTGCGCACTTGGTCGGATATCGCCGGTTGCGTCAGAAAAAGACGCTCGGCGGCTTTGGTAAAGCTTCCATGCACGGCCACGGCGTGGAAGGCTTTGAGTTGGGCGTGGGAAACCGACATGAAGTCACCTGATCGTTAAGTCAGTAACAAGCTGAGCTTATGTGTGAAATACGATAAATCGATTTTATTTATTAAACAGTAATTGCTTTGATCGGCTCACGCCATCGCTGACTGTCCGCTCGGGCAGCACGGTGGCCATGAGCCTGTGCGTGCAACAACAGGACTCATCTGACCGCTAGCGCCACAGGGACGGGGTGCCAGCGCAGTGCTCAACAATAAAAACACAGGCGTTTTTCTTAACGATTCTGCCGGCACACTCACACCCTGAGGTCAGAACCACCATGAACAAGCACATCGGCACCATTGCGCGTTGGCGCGTGCAGATCTTCGCTGTCACCTGGCTCGCGTACGCCGCTTTCTACTTCACCCGTAAAGCTTTTTCGGTGGCCAAACTGGGCATCGCCGAAGACCCGACCTTCATGCTCGACAAGATGGCCATGGCCAACCTCGATGCGATCTATCTGGCCGCTTACGCCATTGGCCAGTTCACCTGGGGCATGCTCGCCGACCGCTTTGGCCCACGGGTCGTGGTGCTCGGCGGGTTGCTGATTTCCGCCGCCGCAGCGCTGGTGATGGGCAGTTACGCCACGTTGCCGATCTTCGCCACCTGCATGCTGATACAGGGGTTGGCGCAGTCCACCGGATGGTCGGGGTTGTGCAAGAACCTCGGCAGCTTCTTCCCCGCGCAGCAGCGCGGGCGGGTACTCGGCTTATGGAGTTCCTGCTATGCGTTTGGTGGTTTGGTCGCTTCGCCGTTCGCTGGCTGGTGGGCGTATACGCTGATCGGCAGTTGGCATGCGGCGTTTATTTCCAGTGCGGCGGTGGTCGCCGTGGTGGCGGTGCTGTTCTTTATCTTCCAGCGCAACAAACCGGAGGATGTCGGCTTGCCGGCGGTGGAGCCGGAGCCGGAACTCAGCGCCGAGGAAATCGAAGCCAACAGCAAACTCAGCGTTTGGGAACCGTTGAAGGAAATCCTGCGCAACCGCACGGTGCTGGTGCTGGGCCTCGCGTATTTCCTGTTGAAACCGGCGCGTTACGCGATTCTGTTGTGGGGCCCGGTGATTGTCTTTGAACAGATGCCCAGTGTCGGCAAGGTCGGCGCGGCAATCATCCCGACGTCGTTCGAACTGGCCGGCCTGCTCGGGCCGATCATGATCGGCCTGGCTTCGGACAAGTTGTTCGGCGCCCGACGCATGCCAGCCTGCGTGATCAGTTTGCTGGCGCTGACCGTGACCCTGGCGCTGTTCATGGGCGCGTTGCACACCGGCAGTGTCTTGTTGGTGGTCGCGTTGCTGTTCGTCATGGGCCTGACCCTGTACGGCCCGGATTCGATGATCAGCGGCGCTGCCGCCATCGATTTCGGCAAAGCCAAGGCCGGTGCCACCGCTGCCGGATTCGTCAACGGCTGCGGCTCGGTCGGCGCGGTGCTCGGTGGCTTGCTGCCGGGTTACTTCGACTCGGTGACGGTGTTTATCGTGTTTGCCGGCTGCGCGCTGTTCTCGGCGCTGGTATTGATTCCGCACTGGAACAGTCGCCCGGTCGGGGTGATGGAGCCGCGTGCCGCCATTCCCAATTGCCGTTTGACCATCAAACCGCTGCGTTCCTGAAACCCTGTGCCTCGCGGCCTGCTGCGGCGCTCGCGGCAGGCTGTGGCGTGGCCAATTGATTGGAGAAACCCCATGAGACCGTTTTGGCTGGAGCAGGCCTTGCTGGCCGACACGTCTGAAACCTGCCCGCCGTTGCAGGGCGAAGTGCGCACAGACGTGTGCATCGTTGGCGGCGGATACACCGGGTTGTGGACGGCGATCATGCTCAAGCAACAGAACCCCGAACTCGATGTGTTGCTGATCGAGGCGGACATCTGCGGCGCGGGTGCCAGCGGGCGCAACGGTGGTTGTGCGCTGTCGTGGTCTGCCAAGTATTTCACCCTCGAGCGCTTGTTCGGTGTCGAAGAAGCCGTGCGACTGGTCAAGGAATCCGAGCGCAGCATTCACGCCATCGGTGAGTTCTGCGAGCAGTATGGCGTCGATGCCGACTACCGCCTCGACGGCACGCTGTACACCGCCACCAATCGCGCGCAAGTCGGTTCGACCGACGCGGTGATCGCGGCGCTGGAACGCAATGGCATCAATTCATTTACTCAACGCCCGCTGGCCGATGTGCAGCGTATGGCCGGTTCCGCCAAACATCTGGAAGGCTGGTTCTCGCCAGCGGCGGCCAGTGTACAACCGGGCAAACTGGTGCGCGGATTGCGCCGGGTGGCGTTGCAGCTAGGCGTGAAAATTCATGAAAACACCGCGATGACCGGGCTGGAGGAGGGCCGTCCGGCGCGCCTTCAGACGCCGAACGGCAATGTCGTCGCCGACCGCGTGGTACTGGCGATGAACGCATGGATGGCCCGGGCTTTCCCGCAGTTCGAGCGCAGCGTGGCGATTGTTTCCAGCGACATGTTGATCACCGAACCGCGTCCGCAGTTGTTGCAGGAGATCGGTTTGACCAGCGGCGTCACTGTGCTCGATTCGCGGATTTTCGTGCACTACTACCACAACACCCCGGACGGCCGGATCATGCTCGGCAAGGGCGGCAACACCTTTGCTTATGGCGGGCGGATGTTGCCGGTGTTCGATCAGCCATCGCCGTATGCCGGGTTGCTCCAGCGCAGCCTTGCGGATTTCTTCCCGGCATTCGCCGACGTCAAAATCGACGCGACCTGGAACGGCCCGTCGGATCGCTCGGTCACCGGGCTGCCGTTCTTCGGCCAGATGAGCAACAGCGGCAATGTGTTTTACGGCTTCGGTTACTCCGGCAGCGGCGTCGGCCCGTGCCACATGGGCGGGCAGATTCTTGCCGCGCTGGTGCAAGGCCTCGATAATCCGTGGACCCGTTCACCGTTGGTCAACGGGCCGTTGGGCTACTTTCCGCCAGAGCCCATCCGCTACCTCGGCTCGTTGATGGTGCGCAACGCCATCCGCCGCAAGGAACGCGCCGAAGATCACGGGCGCCGGCCACGGCATCTGGACGTGCGCCTGGCAAAATTCGCCGCGGCGGCGGGCAAGGCCGACAAAGGCTGATCCTGCGCAGAGCCCGGTGGCCGCGAAATCCCGAAGCCAAAGCTCATGGCGCGTTGAGTAACCAGTCGAGCAGCAAGCTGTCATCGTGCGTGCACGGGGCTTCTCTTGCGGCGGGTTTGCTTGAGTAACCGAGGCAGAGGATGGGCCGGTCAGGATCGCTGTCGAGAAAACTGACCCACACCTCACTGCCGGCACAGGGCAGGTCGTCGACACTGAGGCGGCCATTGATTTGGCTCATGGCGATCGGCAGCCACAGCGTGGCAGTGTCGTCGGGTGGCTCCGTCGCGGCGGGCCATAGCGTGACGGCGACGCGACCTTGCTCATCGAGTCGCGGCGCTTGCCCCGGCGCGCCCTGCACGCGCGCCACATGGTAGCCGGCGATGTTCGGACGCGCTTGCCTGAGCGGTGGGCGATAGTCGGTCGACCACGGTTGCGCGGTGAAATCGTTGGCGTAACGGTGCACCGTCGGACTGGGGTCGAGTATCGACGGATGTTGACCGTTGTGCCGCAGTTCGGTGATCAGCCATTGCTCGTTGAAATGGCTGAGCGGATGTTCGAGCACCTGCAGCAAATGGCCGCTGAGTAAACCCACGCAGTCGCTGCGACCATGGATCGAGCGGTGCTGACAGCGTTGGCGCTCCAGATGACGGCGGCTGCGCTGCTCGGCATGACGTTGGGCCAGTGACGGCGTTGAAGACCGCGGCTGAGCAGAGGTCTGGTTGGCGGCCGCTTCCATCGCCACCGGCTGGCTGCGGTTGCGGATCGCCGGCAGCCCGACGATTGGCGCACTGTGGTGATGTTGATACAGCGTGCTGACACACGGCGACGAGGTCTGCCCATCGGCCTCGAACGGCACCAGCACCGGTGTTTGCGGCAGGCTCAGGCTGTCGTCGGCAAAGACCACGACATGCCCATCCGGGCGGTGTTCGAAATGGTAGTGAATGCCTTCTTCTTCGCACAGACGATGCAGCAAGGCCAGATCGCTTTCCTCGTACTGAATGCAAAACGGCCGCAGCGGGTAATGCCCCACCGTCATCTCGATCCGGTAGGCGTCGCTCGGCAGCGCATGGTCTTCGAGCAATTGCTGAAGGATCTGCGGCACGCTCATCTGCACGAAGACTCGACGTTTGTCGGGCTCTGCCAATCTGCGCAGGTGCGGCACCACGATCAGTCGATAGCCGATCCGGTGGGTGCCGCGATGTTCGCAACTGGCGCTGTGGATCAGGCCGTGCACCCCGTGATCATCGTTGAGGCGCAGAAACACCGGTTGCTGCAAAAACGTTCTGGGCGGCATGGCCGGGGCCAGACCGATCAATTCGATATCGAAACGGTAGGGCTGGTTGAGTGCTTCCTCGCCACTGAAGCGCAATACCGGTAGGCATAATCCGCTGTCGGTGAGGGTCAGGGTAAAAGGACTTTCCTTGTCATTGAGCATTCGCACAGGCTCTGTCGGGAATACGGGGTTCAGAGGGTACGAAACCGCAGCGCCAAATGGTCATGTCAAAGGGGTTTTTCAGAATTGCCCTACAAGCTCTGGTGAAGATGTCGATTCCACATTGGATTTTTTTGGTCGATTGCCGACTTTAGGCCGTATAAACTTGGCGGCACGCGTCGGCCAATAGATGTCTCGGCGCCACAGATCAAGAGAGTGAGTAATGGGCGCACAGTGGAAGGTTAAACACAAAGAAGCGGCAGCCAACGCCAAGGGCAAAATCTTCGGCAAACTGGTGAAAGAAATCACCATCGCTGCCCGCAACGGTGCCGATACCACCACCAACGCACACCTGCGTCTGGTGGTCGAACAGGCCAAGAAAGCCTCGATGCCAAAGGAAACCCTGGACCGCGCGATCAAGAAAGGCGCAGGCCTGCTGGGTGAGACCGTGCAGTACCATCGCGTGACCTACGAAGGGTTCGCCCCGCACCAGGTGCCGCTGATCGTCGAGTGCGTGACCGACAACATCAACCGCACCGTGGCGGAAATCCGCGTGGCATTCCGCAAGGGCCAACTCGGCGCTTCCGGTTCGGTTGCATGGGACTTCAACCACGTCGGCATGATCGAAGCCTCGCCGGACACCCCGGACGCCGATCCGGAAATGGCCGCGATCGAAGCCGGTGCCCAGGATTTCGAAGCCGGTGAAGACGGCGCGACGCTGTTCCTGACCGATCCGAGTGACCTCGACGCGGTACAGAAAGCCCTGCCGGAACAAGGCTTCACCGTGCTGTCGGCCAAGCTTGGCTACCAGCCGAAAAACCCGGTCAGCGGTCTCAGCGATGAGCAGATGGCTGAGGTTGAAGCGTTCCTCGAAGGCCTCGACAACCACGATGACGTGCAGGACATGTTTGTCGGTCTGGCGGGCTGATCGACTGCTCAATTGACCTGTGGCGAGGGCGCTTGCTCCCTCGCCACAGCGTGTGTCGCGGTCACCGCTTTGCCAGTACCTCAATCACCTCACTGAACCCCGGTCGTGCCAGCACATCGGCCTGGCAGCAACGTCGCTCGAGATCCTCCAGCACCCCACGCCGCTCCGCGCTCAACCCCGAGTCGATACGCGCCAGCAATTCCCCCAGCAAAATCCCGAACGCTCGCACCTCGATACGTTGCAACGCGCGGGTTTCCAGGGTGTCGCGGGTGGCATGGAACGACGCCGCCCCGAAATCCCCCAACAAGCACTCGCCTTGGTCATTCAACAGAATGTTGTGCCCGTACAGATCACCGTGGGTGATACCTTGCTGGTGCAGGTGTGCTGCCGCCGACGCAATGCCATGGGCAATGCGCAGCGCCACCTCGGCGGTAAACCGGCGGTCTTCGGCATAAACATCGCGCGAGCAGGACGCCAGGCTCGGCAATCCGGCCAGGTTGGCAAAGCTTGGGTCGATGAGCTGCATCACTAGCCCTTGCTGTGCGTCGGGATGGCCGCTGATACGACCTTCAACGCGAATCAGGTTCGGGTGCAGGCCCGCGGTGATACAGGCGTTCATTTCATGCAGGGGCGAGCCGTCGCTGGTCATCTCGCCTTTGTACAGTTTCACCGCCACCGGTTGCTGCGAACCGTCGCGGCACTGCCAGAGCGCGCGGGAAATCACGCCCGAAGCGCCTTCGCCCAATTGTTGTTGCAGACGCAATGCCGACCAATCGATCAGCGGTGTCGCTTCAAGCGCCGTGGCGGGGGCTTCGGTTTCCAGCGGATTGCCGGCGTAGGCCAGCCAGGTCAGGCTTGGCAGTGTCAGCAGCCATTGCGGCAATTCGTTCAGTTGGTTGGCGGCGATGCGGATCAGTTCCAGACGCTGGCAATGGCTCAGCGAGGACGGCAGCGTGCGCAGGCGATTGCCGGCCAGCATGAGTTTTTGCAGATAAGGGCGCTCGCCCAGTTCAGCCGGCAGGGTTTCGATGCGGTTGTCGGTCAGGATCAGCCAGCGCAGCTGCGGTGGCAGGGCGGCAGCGGGCACATCGACGATGGCGTTGGCCTTGAAGCCGATCATGCTCAGCGCGGCGCACTGGCCCAGGCAGGCTGGCAGTGTGGTGAAGCGGTTGTCCGAGCAAAACAGCACACGCAGGCGCGTCAGCCGATGCAAGTCATCCGGCAGGTGGTTCAACGCATTGCCGCTGAGGTTGAGGATCTCGAGCGTATCGGCCAGCGCGAAAATCTCCGGGGGAAATTCGGTCAGGCCGCAAGACAAGTCCAGTCGGGTGATGCCCGACAACTCGCCGGCGCGTAATTGAGCAAGGGTATGCATGTAGGGATTCGCAATAATGAGGGTCGCTGAGAATGGGCGACATGATAACGGCAGATGCCGACGCGCGTGCAGGCGCAGGGAATTACTGCAACTGACCGAGTCGGCTGCGGGTGCGGGCCAGATCGATGACGTTGCCGGCCAGGCTTTCGTGCAGCGGCAGTCTGCCGAGCAGGGTCAGGTGTTTGTCCTGGTCGTAGAGCACGTCGATCAAATTGATAAAGCGTTGTTGCGCGGCAATCGAACACTCCGCCAACAGCGGCAGATCATCGATGATCCAGTGATCGAAACGTCGGCACAGTTCCAGATAATCCATCACCGCCGTCGGTTGTTCGCACAAATCGTCGAAGCTGAAACCGACGCGGCGGCCCTCGCACAACCGTGCGCGAAACTGCCGGGTGCCCACGGTTAACGACAGCGCCGGCGCATTCTGTGGCGGCAGGTCGAGGGTGTGCCGCTGAGCGGGCGTTGCCGGCCACACGTAATGCCCCTGCGTGAACAGTTGATGCGCATGGCGACGTGCCTGGCTGCGGTAATCATGCGGGCCGCCGACCTCCATGACCTGCATACGCGCGTTGATCAACTCGATCACCGGCTTGAACCGGGCGTGATAAAGCGGGTTGGGCAGCAGGCCTTCGGGCGCGTAGTTGGACGTGACCAAGAGCACAATTTCGCGCTCGAACAAGGCCTTGAACAACCGCGTGATGAGCATCGCATCGCCGATGTCATGCACGTGAAACTCGTCGAAACACAGGACCCGGCAGTCCTCCAGCAACTCATCCAGGGTGACGGCGAGGGCGTCGTCCTGCTCGCGGTGCCTGAACATGCCCTGATGCAGTTGCGCGAAGAATTGATGAAAGTGCAGGCGCCGTTTTTGTGTGATCGGCAGCGCCTGAAAGAAACCGTCGAGCAGCCAGCTCTTGCCGCGCCCGACCGCGCCATACAAGTACAGGCTTGGCGGTGTTTGTGCCGGCGTGGCGAACAACAGGCTGGCTTGCTGCGCCATGCACTCGATCACCTGCTGCTGACTGTGGCTGAGGGTGTAACCCTGGCCGTGCGCCTTGAGACGAAAATAATCGCGGATCGACTGGGCGCTGGCTTCTGACCCCGAAGGCGCCGGCAAGCCGCTGCCGAACCAGCGGCGTAACGCCGGCCAGCGTTGGGTCAGACGCGATCGTGTGGACGGTCGGGCGGGCAATCCGGGATGACTCCGTGTTCGTCGAGCCGGCGTCAGTGCGCACGGCGGCAATAGTCTAATCAAATGCTCAATCGCGGATCCAGCGGGGTGAGCGAAAGTGGGCGGTCATTGAACAATATTGTGCGGGCGGTACAGCATTTTTCAGCGGCATCATCCGGCGTGTTGCCAACCTTTCGTAACATATCGCGGGCGTTACATGGATCCAATCGACTGGCGGAATCGTCGACCGTTGCTAACCTGAAACACAGTAACGACAGCGCGAGCGATCGCTGACAAGGAAGAGCGCGGTGAATCTACGTGGGGTCATGGGCTTGCTGGGGGTGCTGGCTGCATCGGTTGACGCGGCGGATCTGCAGGTTGAAGTGCGCGTTGATGTGCAGCGTGGTTGCCAGTTGGTCGGCCAGCAACGCGAGGCCGGCATCGAGCAATTGGGTGTACTCGACTTCGGCAGCACCGCGCGGCTCGATGATCCTGCCGGGCCGCTGTCGGCGGCACTGACCCAACAACGCCTGCCGCGGCTGGAATGCAACCCGGACACGCCGTATCAATTGCGCGTCGACGGTGGTTTGCACGGCGGGGTCGGAGAGGTTCGCTACATGGCCGGGTCCGCAGGCGGCAAGCCGATTCCGTACCGGCTGTTTCAGGACGCGGCGCGGCGCATACCGCTGGTGGTCAATGAACCCGTCAGCGGGCGGGTACCGGACAGCGGCACGGTGGAGTTGCCGTTGTACGCGCGGATCGAACGGCTGGCTGAAGTACCGCGAGTCAGCCGCTATTCCGATCTGGTCAAGGTGACGGTCACCTGGTGAGCAAGGTTCAAAAGGGCAAACCAAGGGACAGGGTTTGCGCAGGGAAGGGCGCTCGATGATGAGCGCGGTGGTCAAGTCAACCTGAAGGAGTCGGGACGGGCGCAATGACAGGCAAACACTGGATGGTCGTGGCAGCCGGGACGCTGGCGTTACTCGCTGACGACGCACAAGCGGCGGTCAGCGGGCAGATTCATGCACGGCTGATCCTGATCGCCGGCTGCGAAGTGACCAACACCACGGATCCCGCCAGCCCGGTCAGTAACCTCGGCAGCCTCGATTTCGGCCTTCAGGGACCGACGTGGAATGCGCCCATCAAGGCGAGCCTTGATGGCGACAGCAACGGCAAACTCAACGTTGCCTGCAACCCTTCGGTCACCGGGTTTACCGTCACCATCGACGGTGGCACCCACGGTGACGGCAATACCCGGCGCCTGAGCAATGGCCGCCAGACCATCCCCTATCAACTATTCGTCGATCCCTCCGGCGCCCGGAGTTACAGCATCGGCCAGCAACACAATTTCGCTGTCACCAGCGGTGCGCAGATACCGATTCCGGTGTTTGGCTCGGTGGTGGCGAATACCCGCGCGGTTCCGGCAGGTGTCTATACCGACACGCTGACGGTGACGCTCGACTGGTAACCCCGTAGAGGACGGACACCATGCGTAGGATTGCTTCAACAATAGGTATGTCGATGCTCGGCCTGGCGCTGGTTTCCAGTGCCAACGCGGCCACCACGGTCACCGGCCAGATCACCTCCAGCCTGATTCTGATCAGCAGTTGCCAGGTCAACGGTGCCGGCGGTTCCACCGGGTTGAACTTCGGTGCATTGAACTTCGGCACCGCCAACAGCCTGTTCACCACGGCGACCGGGCAAGTGTTGGGCGGTGGCGGCGGGGCGCTGTCGATTCTCTGCTCCAGCGGCACCACGCCGACGGTCAAGGTGCGCGCCGGTGCGCATGACGGTATGTCACCGGGCGGCACGCGGGCGCTGTACGACGGCGTCGCCAATTACGTGCCGTACGACCTGTACACCGATGCCGGGCATTCGCAGCTATTGGCGATCGACGGCACGATCAACCTCGCCGCCAGTACCGGCGTGGCGCAGACGGTGAACATCTACGGTCAGGCCGTGGGCAAGGCCGGTTTGCCGGCCGGGACGTACACCGACACGGTCGCCGTAGAACTGACGTTCTGATGCCATGTGCCGCCAGGGCGGTATTGCGCTGCTCCTGCTCTGTGCGGGCAGTGCGCCGCTGCCGCTGACGGCCGCAACCAGTCAGAGCTTTCAGGTCAGTGCCACCGTGACGGCGGGGTGTCTGGTGGTGGGCGGGGTGTCGAACTATGGCGGGCTGAATTTCGGTTCGCGTTCGGCGCTGGCCACCGGCACCGTGCAAGTCGCGCTGACCGGCGGGGTGCAGTTGCAATGCACGCCCGGGGTGACGCTGAACATGAGCGTCGATGGCGGCCAATACAACAGCAGCGGTCGGCACATGCAACTCAACAGCGGCAGCGCGCGGGTGGCGTATGCGCTGTTTCGCGACGCGGCGTACAGCCAGAGTCTGGGCATCGGCCAGAGTGTGGCGGTGGCCTACAGCGATGCGAACAACATCAGCCTGCCGATTTACGGTCAGGTGCAATTGCCGGGCAATCAGCCTGGGGGGACGTACAGCGACGTGTTGCAGGTGCAACTGTCGTGGTGAGGCGAAGTCAGGATTGCCGACAAGGAGCAGGTCTATGCGGTGTTACACGTCACGGCGTTCGCTCGGGGTTTGCGCGGTAGCGGCGTTGCTTTTGCTGGGGATGAGTCAGGTACAGGCGGCCAGTTCGGTATTGATCTGGCCGATCGATCCGGTGCTGGAAGCCGATCAGCAGGCCAGTGCCCTGTGGCTGGAAAACCGTGGCAACGAGACGGCCAACCTGCAGATTCGCGTGTTCGGCTGGAGCCAGAGTGGCTTCCAGGAGCAGTACCAGAATCAGCGCGAGGTGATCGGCAGCCCGCCGGTGGCGAAAATCGAGCCGGGGCAGAAGCAACTGGTGCGCCTGACCCGAACCAAAGAGGTGCCCCCGGGGCAGGAACTGGCCTACCGGATCATCATCGATGAAATCCCTTCCGCTCAACCCAGCACTGCCGAGGGCGGCAAGACCGCCGCGGCCATTCGCTTCCAGATGCGCTATTCGGTGCCGTTGTTTGCTTACGGCGCCGGGCTGTGGAGCAAGGAAGACAGCACCCGCCCGCGTGATCCCAAGGGCATCGGCCTGCCGCAATTGAGCTGGCGCACGGTGGCGGTGGACGGCCGGCCCTATGTCGAAGTACGCAATCAGGGCGCGGTGCATGCGCGGCTCACGGATGTGGCGCTCAAACAGGGTGGGCAGAGCACACCATTGGCTGAAGGCCTGCTTGGCTACGTGCTGCCCGGCGCGGTGATGCGCTGGCCGGCACCGGGGCCGTTGGCGGCTGAATCGGCGTTACAGCTACGGGTCAACGGCGCGCAGCAGGTGCAGAGCATCACCCCGGCACGCTAGCCGGGCCGCGAGGTGCGAAGCGAGGCGACTCAGATCATGCTGATTCGGCCAGGGATGTATCAGGAGGATTCAGTCCATTGACGGACGTAAAACGTGTATGAGCCCGGGATGGGCTCGACGTCTTCAGCGTCCGTTGTGGCTCATGACCGGCGCGTGTTGCCTGGTGTTCGTTCAACCATCGGGGGCCGGCGAATTGCCGCCGCCACCCAGCGGCATGGAGGCCGTCAGTGATGCTCAGTTGTTTCTCGAACTGGTGGTCAACCAGATGAATACCGGGCGGGTGGTGGCGGTGCAACAACGTGGCGCACGCTTGTTCCTGCCCGTCACGGTGTTGCGTGAAACCGGGATGAAACTGCCTGAAAACGTGGCGGATGAAGTTGATCTCGACGCTTTGCCGGGGCTGCACAGCGAGTACGACAGTGTCGGCCAGCGCTTGCTGCTGGACGTGCCGCCGGACTGGCTGCCGGATCAATTCATCGGCAATCGCCAGGCTTACCCGCGCACCCCGGCGCTGAGCAGTTTCGGCGCATTGCTCAACTACGATCTGTACCTGAATGACACCGACGATGCCGGCACTTACCTGGCAGCCTGGAACGAAGTGCGGCTGTTCGACAGTTGGGGCACGCTGTCCAACACCGGGCAATACCGGCGCACCTTGTCGGGGGATTCGCTCAGCACGCTGAACAACGGCTACCTGCGTTACGACACCACCTGGCGTTACTCTGATGACGAGCGAATGCTCACTTACGAGGCCGGTGACGTGGTCAGCGGCGCCTTGCCATGGAGCAACTCGGTGCGTTTGGGCGGGGTGCAGTTTTCCCGGGACTTTGCGGTACGCCCGGATCTGGTGACGTACCCGTTGCCGCAATTCGCTGGCGAAGCCGCAGTGCCGTCCTCCGTGGATCTGTTTATCAACGGCTACAAATCCAGCAGTGCCGATTTGCAGCCGGGGCCCTACACCCTGACCAACATTCCGTTCATCAACGGCGCCGGGGAGGCGGTGGTGGTGACCACCGATGCGCTCGGTCGGCAGGTGTCGACCACCGTGCCGTTCTATGTCACCAGCAGCCTGTTGCAAAAGGGCTTGAGCGATTTCTCGGTGGCCGCCGGTACCTTGCGCCGCGACTACGCACTGAAAGACTTCAACTACGGGCCGGGCGTGACTTCGGGCAGCCTGCGTTATGGCGTCAGCGACAGCTTCACCCTCGAAAGCCATGCCGAAGCCGCCGAGTCGCTGACCCTCGGCGGCCTCGGGGGCAACCTGCGTTTGGGCAATTTCGGCGTGCTCAACAGTGCTGTCAGCCAAAGTCGCTTCGATGGCGCGGGTGGCCAGCAACTGAGCCTCGGTTATCAGTACAGCAACCAGCGTTTCAGCTTTTCTTACCAGCGCCTGCAACGTCACGAGCAATACGCCGATCTGACCGTGGTCGACAGCCCTTATATCAGCCTCAGCCGGCGCAGCGAACAGGCGACCCTCAGCCTCAATCTCGACCGCTGGGGCAGCCTCGGCGCCGGTTATTTCGATGTGCGCGCGGCAGACGATTCACGCACGCGCCTGCTCAACCTGAGCTGGAGCAAACCGCTGTGGCGCAACAGCAGTTTCTACCTCTCGGCCAACCGTGAAATCGGCGACAGCAACTGGGCCGTGCAGGCGCAACTGGTGATTCCGATCGATCTGCGTGGCAGTCTGGCGATCAGCAGCGATCGCAGTAAAACCGGCCAGAACCAACAGCGCGTCAACTACAGCCGTGCGGTGCCGACCGAGGGCGGTGTGGGCTTCAATCTGGGTTACGCCCAGGGTGATGGCGCCGATTATCGTCAGGCCGACGTGACCTGGCGCCTGCAATCGGTGCAGTTGCAGGCGGGCGTCTATGGCACCTCCGACGCTGAAACCCGTTGGGCGGATGCCAGTGGTTCGCTGGTGTGGATGGACCGTCAGGTGTTCGCCGCCAATCGCATCGATGACGCCTTTGTAGTGGTCAGCACCGATGGTTTTGCCGACATTCCGGTGCGTTATGAAAACCAGCAGGTCGGCCAGACCGACAAGAACGGCCATTTGCTGGTGCCGTGGAGCAGCGCTTATTACCGCGGCAAGTATGAAATCGATCCGTTGAACCTGCCGGCCAACGTGCGCAGTCCCAACGTCGAACAGCGCATCGCCGTGCGCCGTGGCAGCGGTTACTTGCTGGAATTTCCGCTGAGCCGGGTGATTGCCGCGAGCATCGTCCTGGTCGATGCGCAACAGCGCGAGCTGCCGCTGGGCGCGGGTGTGCTGCATGAGCAGAGCGGGGCGCGGACGGTGGTCGGTTGGGACGGGCTGGTCTATCTGGAAAACCTGCAGGCGCACAATTCGCTGCAGGTGACATTGGCCGACGGCAAGACCTGTCAGGCGCAGTTCAGTGTCGATATGAATCAGGATCAGGTGCCATTGATTGGCCCGTTGGTGTGCCAGTGATCAGTGCACGCTGGTGGCTATGCCTGGCACTCCTGCTGCCGGGCCTGGCGCAGGCGGCATGTTCGGTGGTCGCAACCACACCGGCGGCATTCGGCACGCTCAGTTCGATTGCCGTGCGCACGACGTCCCAACCCAGTTCCACACTGAATGCCGGGCTGAGCTGCACCGGCTCACTGCTGTCCTTGCTGACCAGCAATGACCACTTCTGGGGCACCGTTTCTTCGACTCAGGGAGGATTGGTCGGGCCGACCGGCGACGTGATCAGTTACACGGTCTACGCCAATAACAGCACCAGTTATCCGCTGACTCGCGGCACGGCTTATGACTTTGCGCGCAACGGCATCATCGATGCCTTGGGGCTGCTCAACGGTACGACGCCGAAAACGGTGCCGCTCTATCTCGGTACGACCATTGGCAGCAACGTCGCCGCCGGGGTGTACACCGAGACCCTGAGCATTTTCTGGAACTGGAATTACTGCTCGGGCATCGGCATCGGCGCCATCTGCCTCGGACGCGATATCGCCAATGGCACGACGTCGTTGACGGTCAACCTGACCGTGTCCAATGACTGCACGATTACCGCGCCGAACATTGCCTTTGGCAGCGCGCCGGTGATCAGTGCCTTCACGCCGGTGACCGGGCAGACCATCAATCTGGCGTGCACCAAGGGCAGTGCCTACACCGTGGGCCTGAGCGACGGACAGAACCCGGTCAGTGCGGGCGGGCGGCGCCGGATGATTTCCGGGAGCAATTATCTGGCCTACGACATTTTCAAAAGTGCCGGCAGCACTCGCTGGGGCAGTGTCGGGGCGGCGAGGCGGGCGAGTACCGATGCCGAAGTCAATCCCGGCAACGGGCTGGGCACGGGGAGCCAGATCTTCAATTACAACGCGAAAATCTACACCGACCAGACCACGCCGCCGGCGGGCACTTATCTGGACAATGTGGTGCTGGATGTAGGTTTCTGAGCCTGACGCTCGCACATTTGAATGATCTTCAGAATTGCAGCGATTGCTTGAGCTGTTGCGCCGCCGGCGTATCAACCGGGCTGACCATCGCATAGTTGTAGCCGCCGCCTGACCAGTACTCCGCCTGCAAATCCCCGTCGCTGCGGACACCGCGCGGCAAAAAGGTGTTCTTCGGCCCCGGCGGGCGCACATAGAAACTCACTTTGTGCCCGCTATTGTCCTCGTACAGCACCATCGCCGCCGGGCCTTCATCGGTACTGAGCAGACGCCCGCTGACCGGTTCAAACCCGGCCGCCTTCAAATCCGGCAAACGACTTGCCCGAGTGAAGTAGCGATCGAGCCAGCGTTGCATGTCGCCGTCACTGTCGACCTTGTAATCGGCTGGCAGCATGCCTTGCTGGGCAATCAACCGATAAGCCTGCAGCGCGTCGGTCATTGGCAACATCGACGGGCGCACCAGGGTCATCTCGCGCGCCTGCCAGCCACTGAACCCGCCGACGCTGACGGCGATCAGCAATACCGCCGCGCTGGCCAGATGCCGACGTGCCTGGCGCTGACGGCGCTGGCGAATCACCATCGGGTCGAGGGCCGGATTGGCTGGCTGCTGCAATGCACCGCCCAGCGCTGCGCGCAGTTGTTGAGCGTCCTGCTGCCAGGCGCGAACCTGCGCCGCTTGATCCGGGTGACTGGCCAGCCAGGTCTCCAGCACACGCCGGTCGGCGTCGCTGAGCTGGTGGTCGACGTAAGCGTGCAAATCACGCTCATTGGGAGGCAGGCTGATCATTTGAGTATCCGTAAAGAAGGGCTGCTGATTTCGCCGTCGCTGAGTTGGCGCAAGGCCTGGCGGGCGCGGGACAGGCGCGACATCACGGTGCCGATCGGGGCGTCGAGAATCTCGGCGACCTCTTTATAGGAAAGGCCTTCCACCGAGACCATCAGCAGCAAGGCGCGCTGTTCAGTCGGCAGGCGATCGAAGGCTTGCAGAGTCGATTGGGCGATCACCGTGCGCTCGACCGAAGGCTCGGCATCATCACGGCCGGTAAAAAATTCGAGCATGCGTGCATAGCGCCGGGAGCGGCGATGCGCGTCGAGAAACTGCCGATAGAGGATCGCAAACAGCCAGGCACGCAAGTCGCCGTCGGCGCGTTTATCGCCCCAACTCGACAGTGCCCGCTCCAGGCTGGCCTGCACCAGATCGTCGGCGCTGCTGCTGTTGCGCGTCAACGACACGGCAAAGCGGCGCAATCTGGGAATGATTTCTCTCAACTGTTCGTCGAATTCGCTCATGAAATTCTGCTAGTCACTACGCTGTGGACTAGGGAGACGCTTGTCGGTGGAGGTTATTCCACGTTCGGAAAAATAAATACCGCACTGTGGAATAAACCTGATCGAGGTGCGTCTTGCTGATTCTTCCTACTTGTGGCCATTGGCCCTGGAGTCTTTCATGGTTGATCGCACCTCACCCAACGCTTCACCGCCCGGCAGGCCGCAGCGCCCGCCACTGAGTGCCGCGAGCCTGATACTGCGCCTGGGCGGCATTGCCGTGGTGGTGGCCGCAGTGGCCGGGGCGTTTGCCTACGTTCACGGCAACTTTGACCCACAACGCCTGACGCCAAAAGCGCTGGTCGATGTGCTGGAGAAGAACAACGGCGTGCATCCCGGATTCCGTCGTAACCACGCCAAAGGCGTCTGCGTGATCGGGCATTTCGAGAGCAGTGGCGAGGCGCGGGTGTTCTCCACCGCACAAGTGTTCAACGAGCCGCAGACGCCGGTAGTCGGGCGCTTTGCCTTGCCAGCGGGCAATCCTTATGCGCCGGATAGCAGCGTGCCGATTCGCAGCCTGGCACTGCGTTTCACCCAGGCCAACGGGCAGCAGTGGCGCACCGGGATGAACAGCATGCCGGTGTTCCCGGTCGGCACACCCGAGGCGTTCTATCAGTTGCAGCAGGCGCAGTCGCCCGATCCGGCCACTGGTAAACCCGATCCGGCCAAGGTCCCGGCGTTCTTTGCCTCGCACCCCGAGACCGTGCCGTTTCTGACGTGGATCAAGACAGCCAAGCCATCGGCCAGCTACGCCACCGAAACCTATAACAGCGTCAACGCGTTCTACCTGGTCGACGCCAGTGGCAAAAAGCAGGCAGTACGTTGGAGCATGCAGCCGTTGGCGCAAGACGCCGCGGGGGCAACGGCACCTGAGGGCAGCGACTTTCTGGAAAAAGACCTGGTGCAACGGCTGGCCGCCGCGCCGCTGCGGTTTCAGTTGAATATCACCCTGGCCAACGCCGAGGATCCGGTCAACGACGCCAGTAAAAACTGGCCCGAGGGGCGCAAAGTGTTGAACGCCGGCACCCTCGTGCTGGAAAGAACCCAGCCGCAACTCAGTGGTGAATGCCGCGACATCAACTACGACCCGCTGGTGCTGCCGGCCGGTATTCAAGGCACCGACGACCCGTTGCTGGCGGCGCGTTCCGCCGGTTACGCCAATTCCTACCTGCGCCGCACCAGCGAAGTCAGCCAATTGCCCGCCGCCAAACAGGAGGCTCGTCCATGAGCGCTCAACCGACTCATTTCGCGCTGCTGGCGCGGCTGCTGCATTGGCTGATGGCGGTAATGATCATCGCGATGCTGTTCATAGGTGCCGGCATGGTCACTTCGGTGTCGGAGCGGCATGAATGGCTGATTCATCTGCACAAGCCATTGGGCATTGCGATCCTGTTGTTGGTGATTGTGCGGCTACTGGTACGCCTTTCCACGCGCCAACCGCCACTGCCGGCCGACCTGCCGGATTGGCAGGCGATGGCGGCGAAGGCTTCGCACCTGTTGCTGTACGCCTTGATGCTGGTATTGCCATTGCTCGGTTGGGCGATGATCAGTGCATCGGGCGAACCGGTGATGCTCAGCACGACGTTGCAACTGCCGTCGATTGTGCCGGCCGATGCGCAGCTGTTTGCGTTGTTGCGCAAGGCGCATGGGTACTTGGCGTACTTGTTGTTCCTGACGGTGTTGTTGCACTTGGCGGCGGCGCTGTTTCACGGCTGGGTGCGCCGTGACGAGGTGCTCGACAGCATGTTGCGCGGCCGCGATCGCGACTAACCCGCTTGAGTGGCGCATCGTGCCGGTGCGCCGCTTTTCAGTGTCAGCCACCAATAAACCAGTGCGACGGCATTGATGCCGGCGCCGAGCAGGCACACGCCGATCCAGCCCGCTGACGCGTAAATGGCGGTCGACGTGATCGAACCCAGCGCACTGCAGAACGACGCTGCTTTGCGGAGGTTTCATGTCCAGAGTCCTTTTAGGTTTCAAAATAAAACCCAAATCACGGTATTGATTGTGGTTTTATTTGCAACCTGTTTGCAGGAGGCTGTGAACGGCGCACAGCAAAAGATCGCAGACAAGCTGCGATCTTTTGGGGGAAGCGAGGAGGGGATCAGCGCAGGGTGTCGACCATGTCGGCGATCGTCGTCAGCACGTCTTTGCCCAATTGTTTCGAGCGTTTGCCCGACCAGCCGGTTTCCGGGTTGGGCGCGTCATCGTGATCCTTGAACGGCATTTCCAGGGTCAGCGACAGGCAGTCGTACTTCTGACCCACGCTGTTGCAGGCCAGCGTCATGTTGGCCTGGCCCGGTTCGTCGCGGGTGTAGCCGTACTTGGTCTGGAAGTCTTTGGTGGTGTGCTTGAGATGGCTGCGGAAATGTTCTTCGAGCTTCTCGATGCGCGGTGTGTAGCCCGGGTTACCTTCGCAACCGGCGGTGAACACGTGGGGGATGGTTTCATCGCCGTGGGCATCGAGGAAGAAATCAACGCCGTACTTTTCCATTTGCTGCTGGACGAAAAGCACCTCGGGGCTGATTTCCTGGCTGGCGTTCTGCCATGCACGGTTCAGGTCCTGACCCATGGCGTTGGTGCGCAGATGGCCGTGGAACGCGCCATCCGGGTTCATGTTCGGCACCAGGTACAGATCGGCGCTGGCGAGCAGTTTGTTCAGCACCGGATCATCGTGTCTTTCGAGGCGCTCGATCACGCCTTCCACGAACCATTCGGCCATGTGTTCGCCGGGATGCTGCTGCGCGATGATCCAGATTTTGCGCTGGCCTTCGGCACCGCTGCCTTTGCGCAGCAACTGAATGTCGCGACCTTCGACACTTTTACCGGTCGCCAGCAACTCGGTGCCGGCCTTGCTCAATGCCTGTTCAATCAGCCAGTCGTGACGGCCACGGCTGTAGGGTTCGAAGTAGGCGAACCAGGCGTGCGTCTGCGTGGCTTCGAGGGAAAACCGCAGGCAGTCGCCTTCGAAAATGGTCGGTACGCGGAACCAGTTGACGTGATCATAGGAGGCAACGGCCTGATAACCGGGCCAGCCCTTGCTGTAGGTGGACTGGCTGGCGTTGTTCAGGCGAAACCAGTGCTCCTGACCGACATGCAGGCCGCTCGCCTTGAAGTGGAACCACTGGAAATGGGCGCTGCGGGTATCCGGGCGAATGGCCAGAACCGGATTGAGCGGGTTGCTGATGTCGATGACTTGAATATTGCCGCTGTCGAAGTTGGCGCTGATGTCGAACGAAGATTTGCCCACGGTCATAATCGTTTCCTGAATATGATTTTTATGGGCGTTACTGTACACCAGGCAGGGCTGAAACCGAGGGGAATTGCGGGGTTGTGGGGGGGCGTCTTCCTTGACGCGGATGCAGCTTAGAGACTGTGCGATTGATTCTCAAGTGCTAATTGTCTTTAGTTTGCCCCAATATGGACGGGCTCGGCTTGCCAAGCGATATTCTTTTGATATTATCCGCGCCATCGAATTTGCAACACCTGAAGACTTCATTAGCCTGAAGACACAAGCCCGAAAAACGGGCAAAAAAAGACCCGGCAAAAAGCCGGGTCAAAAACCGTGATTAGCCTGATGAGGAGATAGTCCAGAAGACCGACCTAAGGTCTCTGGTCCATCGACTGATCTCGCGACCAGCTGCTTGCAATAATAATCATTATCATTTGCAAGTCAAATGTTTTTATCTGCGCGATTGGAAAATTCTTTCCCGTCCGTCTGAACCCGTTGCTCAGACTTCATCGCCATCGAGCGAGTGGTCGACCATCGCCCGCGCCATATCCACCATGTGCACCACTGAAAATGCCAGGTCGCGGCTCGCGCCTTGCAGGTTTTCCGCTGCCTTGAATGCCGTGGCGGCCGCGCAGCGCAACAGATCCGAAGCGTGCACCAAAGCTTCCTCGCCACTGAGATGACGTCTCACGTCGAAAAAACGCTCATCAACCGCGGGTTCTGAAACAGCTGGTTTCAAGTAGTAATCGAGGGCACGTTGTGCTGCCGCATTACCTTGGGGCGAGTTGAAGGTGGTGTCCATTTGCAGATCGGGCAAGTCTTTGCTGGTGATGTTCATGATGAAGGGCCACTCCTTGTTCGGTTGAAAATCCGTGCTTGCAGAATAGTACGATGCGTAGTTGTGACCAGAATTTAAATACTACAATATGTGTTTTGCCGGCCGAAGGCGTCCGCGTAAGGTGCCGCACATGGATAAATGGATTGAGTTGGTCAAGGCCAAGATGAGTGAACTGAAAGTCACTCAAACAGAGCTCGGAGAGCGCGTCGGCATGTCCCAGGGCGGCATCGGCCATTGGCTGAACAAACGCCGTGAACCGGGCATCACCCAAATGAATCGCGTGCTGAAGGCACTCGGCATGGACTTCCTGGAAGTGGTGCTGGTGATTCGTGAGCCGCAGATAACGCCCGACGATGAGATGCCGCTGGCGCAGAAGTACAACCCGTACTTCCGTTACCCGGTCAGCGACTGGCACACGCCGTGCGAGGCGCGTGAGAGTGGGCAACCCGCCTACGGCTCAGCCGACAAGCAGCGTTTCGAACTGACCGATTATCACGCCCGAGGCGCGGCGTTCTGGTTGACGGTGGCGGGGGATTCGATGACCGCACCGCGCGGCCCGAGCATTGCCGAAGGCATGCTGATCCTGGTCGATCCGGAGGTGGAAGCGATGCCCGGCAAACTGGTGATCGCCCAGTGGCCGGACAGCGATGAAGCGATCTTTCGCAAACTCGACGAAGAGGGCGGCCAGCGTTACCTGGTGCCGCTCAATCCGACCTGGCCCAAAGCCCTGTTGACCGAAGAGTGTCGAATCATCGGTGTCGTGGTTCAGGCCACCGCGCGTTACTAATCAGATCGATCCTCGCCAGGCGCAGGATCGATCCTGCCGTTCACACCGCTTCCAGTTCAACCAAAGCGCTGCCTTCGCCAACCATTTCGCCTTCCTGGCAATACAGCGCTTTGATCACGCCGGCGTGTGGCGCGCGGATACTGTGTTCCATCTTCATCGCTTCCAGCACCACCAGTTGCGCACCGGCCTCGACCGATTGCCCGGCCTCGACCAGCACCCGGACGATGCTGCCGTTCATGGGCGCGGTCAAACCGCCCTGATGACTGTGGCTAGCCTCGACAGCGCTGATCGGGTCGTATGTCTCGACCCGGCGCAACTCGCCTTGCCATTGCAGGTACAGCGCCTCACCCTGGCGAATCGCCCGCAGCGCACGACGCACGCCATCGTGCTCGACAATCAACTCATCACCTGCCAGTTTCGCGTTGCCACCGGTGCCCAGCGTCAGCGCGCGGTCCTGACCTTCACAGCGCAAGTGCAGAGTGACTTCACGTGGCAGACCGGCGCGCAAACCGTTGCTGCACGCCCAGGGTGAGCTCGGGTCATCTGCCCGCGCAACGGCGGGCAAAGACTGCGCGAACGCTTGTGCCGCCGCCTCCCAGAAGGCATCGCTCAACGCTTCGGGCGTCGGCAACAATTGCTCCTGATAGCGGGGAATAAACCCGGTATCCAGCTCAGCGGCGGCAAACGCCGGATGCGCGATGATCCGCCGCAAAAAGTTGATGTTGGTCTTCAACCCGCCAATCGCGAACTCGTCGAGCATGCTCAACAGACGCAGACGCGCCTGCTCACGATCCTCGCCCCAGGCAATCAGTTTGCCGAGCATCGGGTCATAGAACGGCGAGATTTCATCACCTTCTTCAACCCCGCTATCGACGCGACGCCCCGGCCCTGCGGCGGACTCGCGATACAGATCCAGACGCCCGGTGGCCGGCAGGAAATCGTTCGCCGGATCCTCGGCATACAAGCGCACTTCAATCGCATGACCATTTAACGGCACCTGATCCTGAGTGATCGGCAGCGCTTCACCCCGCGCCACGCGAATCTGCCAGGCGACCAGATCCAGACCGGTGATGGCTTCGGTCACCGGGTGCTCGACCTGCAAGCGGGTGTTCATCTCCATAAAGAAGAATTCGCCACGCGCATCCAACAGAAACTCCACCGTGCCGGCGCCGACATAACCGATGGCCTGCGCCGAACGCACAGCCGCTTCACCCATTGCGCGCCGCAGTTCTGCGGTCAGGCCCGGTGCTGGCGCCTCTTCGACGACTTTCTGATGGCGACGCTGAATCGAGCAGTCACGCTCATTCAGATACAAGCAGTGGCCATGCTGATCGGCGAACACCTGGATTTCCACGTGACGGGGCTTGAGCAGGTATTTCTCCACCAGCATCCGCGAATCGCCGAACGACGACTGCGCTTCACGCTGAGCGGAGGCCAGCGCTTCGGCGAGCTGGCTGACCTCTTCAACCACTTTCATGCCCTTGCCGCCACCACCGGCCGTGGCTTTGAGCAGCACCGGATAGCCGATGCGTTCACAGGCATCGCGGAACGTATCGAGGTCCTGCGCTTCGCCGTGGTAGCCCGGCACCAACGGCACACCGGCGGTTTCCATCAACGCTTTTGCGGCAGATTTGCTACCCATGGCGTCGATGGCCGAGGCGGGCGGGCCGAGGAAGATCAGGCCGGCCGCTTCAATCGCGCGAGCAAAGCCTGCATTTTCGGATAAAAAACCATAGCCCGGATGAATCGCCTGCGCGCCGCTGGCCTTGGCCGCCGCGATCAGTTTGTCGATTTGCAGATAACTGTCGGCCGCTTTGCTGCCGCCCAGATCGACGCGAATATCCGCTTCACGGCTGTGCCGCGCTTCACGGTCGGTGGCGCTGTGCACGGCGACGGTGGTCAGGCCCAGGGCTTTGGCGGTGCGCATCACGCGACAAGCGATTTCGCCACGGTTGGCCACCAGCAGGGTGGTGAGAACAGGTGCGCTCATCAACGCGACTCCTTGGTGGTGGTTGCGGCTTGCCAGCTCGGCGGGCGCTTTTGCAGAAAGGCGCGCAAGCCTTCCTGGCCTTCAGGGCTGACGCGGATACGGGCGATGGCGTTTTCGGTGTAACGGCGCAGCGCCGGAGTCAGCGAGCCGTTGCCGACTTCGCGCAGCAAATCCTTGCTGGCGCGCATGGCGGCGGGGCTGTTGAGCAGCAAGTTGTTGATCCACTGTTCGACCTGTTGATCCAGCTCTGCGGCCGGATAGCTCTCGGACAACAAGCCGAGTTCCCGCGCCCGCTGCCCGCCAAAACGCTCGGCCGTCAGCGCATAACGTCGTGCTGCACGTTCGCCGATGGCCTGCACCACGAACGGGCTGATCACCGCCGGCGCCAGACCGATGCGCACTTCCGACAGGCAGAACTGCGCATCATCAGCGCCAATCGCCATGTCGCAGCAACTGATCAGCCCCAATGCGCCGCCGAACGCCGCGCCTTGCACCACGGCCACGGTAGGGATTTTCAGCTTGGCGAGGTTGTACATCAGCTCTGCCAGTTCACGGGCGTCGTCGAGGTTGGTGTGGTAATCGAGTTCGGCCGATTGCTGCATCCACGCAAGGTCGGCGCCGGCGCTGAAATGCTTGCCACGGCCGCGTACCAACAGAAAACGCAGACTGGCGTCGCTGGCGACTTTGTCCAGCGCGAGGATCAGCTCGCGGATCATCTCGGCGTTGAACGCGTTGTTCTTTTCGGCGCGGTTGAGCCACAGCGTTGCAAAACCGCGTGGGTCGCTGTGCAGTTCGAGGGTGTTGAAATCGCTCATGAGATTCTCCCGATCACATCCGGAACACGCCGAAGCGGCTCGGTTCGATTGGCGCGTTCAGCGACGCGGACAAGGCCAGGGCCAGCACATCGCGGGTCTGCGCCGGGTCGATGACGCCGTCGTCCCACAGCCGTGCGCTGGAATAGTAGGGGTGACCCTGTTCTTCGTACTGATCGAGGATCGGTTGCTTGATCTCGGCTTCCTGCTCGGCACTAAAAGTCTGACCGCTGCGTTCAGCCTGTTCGCGCTTGACCTGCACCAGCACGCCCGCCGCCTGCTCGGCGCCCATCACGCCGATGCGTGCATTGGGCCACATCCACAGGAAGCGTGGATCGTAAGCGCGTCCGCACATGCCGTAGTTACCGGCGCCGAAGCTGCCGCCGATGATCACGGTGAATTTCGGCACTTTCGCGCAAGCCACCGCCGTCACCAGTTTTGCGCCGTGCTTGGCGATGCCGCCGGCTTCATATTTCTGCCCAACCATGAAGCCGGTAATGTTCTGCAGAAACAGCAGCGGAATGCCGCGCTGGCAGGCCAGTTCAATGAAGTGCGCGCCTTTCTGCGCGGCTTCGGCGAAGAGGATGCCGTTGTTCGCCAGAATCGCGATCGGGTAACCGTGCAGGTGGGCGAAACCGCAGACCAACGTGGTGCCGAACAGCGCCTTGAATTCATCGAACACCGAACCGTCGACCAGTCGCGCAATCACCTCGCGCACGTCGAACGGTTGCTTGGCGTCGGCCGAGACCACGCCATACAACTCGTCGCTGGCGTACAGCGGCGCAATCGGCGCGCGCTGCTGCAGTTCACCGAGCTTGCGCCAGTTGAGATTGGCGACGCTGCGGCGGGCGAGGGCGAGAGCATGTTCGTCGCTCTCGGCGTAATGGTCGGCGACCCCGGAAATCTTGCAGTGCACATCGGCGCCGCCCAGCTCCTCGGCGCTGACCACTTCACCGGTCGCGGCTTTCACCAGCGGCGGGCCGGCGAGGAAAATCGTCGCCTGATTGCGCACCATGATCGCTTCGTCCGCCATCGCCGGCACATAAGCGCCGCCCGCAGTGCACGAGCCCATGACCACGGCGATCTGCGGAATGCCCATCGCGCTCATGTTGGCCTGGTTGAAGAAGATCCGCCCGAAGTGGTCGCGATCCGGGAACACTTCGTCTTGACGTGGCAGGTTGGCGCCACCGGAGTCGACCAGATAGATGCACGGCAGACGATTCTGCTGCGCGATGGTTTGTGCGCGCAGGTGTTTTTTTACGGTCAGCGGGTAGTACGAACCGCCCTTCACCGTCGCATCGTTGGCGACGATCATGCATTCGATGCCTTCGACCCGGCCGATCCCGGCGATCACGCCAGCGGCGGGTACGTCTTCGCCGTAAACGGCGTGGGCCGCCAATTGGCTGATCTCCAGAAACGGCGAGCCCGGATCAAGCAAGCGGTTGATGCGCTCACGCGGCAGCAGTTTGCCGCGCGAGGTGTGGCGTTCCTGAGCTTTCGCGCCGCCGCCCTGCGCCACTTGGGCGAGCAGGGTGTGCAGGGCGTCGACCTGTTTGAGCATCGCCGCGCTGTTGGCGGCGAACTCCGCTGAACGAGGGTTGAGCTGAGTGTGCAGGGTAGCCATGGCCAGCTCCGTTTAGCGGGTTTCGTTGAACAGTTCGCGACCGATCAGCATGCGACGGATCTCACTGGTGCCGGCGCCGATTTCGTACAGCTTGGCGTCACGCAGCAAGCGGCCTGCCGGGAATTCGTTGATGTAACCGTTACCACCGAGAATCTGGATGGCGTCGAGGGCCATTTGCGTGGCGCGCTCAGCGGTGTAAAGGATTACCCCAGCGGCATCTTTACGGGTGGTTTCGCCTCGCTCACAGGCTTGGGCCACGGCGTAGAGATAGGCGCGGCTGGCGTTGAGTTGGGTGTACATGTCGGCGACTTTGCCCTGGATCAACTGGAACTCGCCGATGCTCTGGCCGAACTGTTTGCGGTCGTGGATGTACGGCACGATCAGGTCCATGCACGACTGCATGATCCCGGTCGGGCCACCGGAGAGCACGACGCGCTCGTAATCGAGGCCGCTCATCAGCACTTTTACGCCGCCGTTGAGCACGCCGAGGATGTTCTCTTCCGGCACTTCGACGTCATCGAAGAACAGCTCGCACGTGTTGGAACCGCGCATGCCGAGCTTGTCGAACTTGTTGCTGCGGCTGAAACCTTTCCAGTCGCGCTCGACGATGAACGCGGTGATGCCGTGCGGGCCTTTCTCCAGATCGGTCTTGGCGTAGATCACATAGGTGTTGGCGTCGGGGCCGTTGGTGATCCAGGTCTTGCTGCCGTTGAGCACGAAGCGGTCGCCGCGTTTGTCGGCGCGCAGTTTCATCGAGACCACGTCGGAACCGGCGTTGGGCTCGCTCATCGCCAGTGCGCCGACGTGCTCGCCGCTGATCAGCTTCGGCAGGTATTTGCTTTTCTGTTCGTGGTTGCCGTTACGGTTGATCTGGTTGACGCAAAGGTTGGAGTGCGCGCCGTAGGACAGGGCGACCGAAGCCGAACCACGGCTGATTTCTTCCATCGCCACCACATGCGCCAGGTAACCCAGGCCAGCGCCGCCGTACTCTTCCGGCACGGTGATGCCGAGCAGGCCCATGTCGCCGAATTTGCCCCACATGTCGGCGGGGAACAGGTTGTCGCTGTCGATCTGCGCCGCACGCGGGGCGATCTCCTTGGCGACAAAGGACTGAACCTGATCGCGCAGCATGTCGATGGTTTCACCGAGGGCGAAGTTCAGGGAGGGATAGCTCATGGGTCACCTTTTGGCTTTTTTGTAGGGTGGGGAGGGCGGTCACTCAGCTCTCACCTTTACGTTAACGTAAGCCTGTGACGAATGGCTGTCAATCACCCTTTACGTTAACGTCAACTTAGGCGAGAGTAAGGGCAGTTCAAGATTGAAACGGAGCAGACCTTGTGGGAGCGAGCTTGCTCGCGAAAGCGTCAGATCAGTCAACATGGATGTCGAATCCGCTGGCCTCTTCGCGAGCAAGCTCGCTCCCACAGGGGTGAAATCCGGCAAAACCCACTAATAAAGACAATAGGGGTCGTCATGGATCAACCCAGTGCAAACCCGCAGCGCAGCTACACCCGTGGTTCTCAGGACAAAGCCTTGCTGGCGATGACCATCGGGCAGAAGTTCGATCACACGGTCGCGCAGTACCCGGACGGTGAAGCGCTGGTGGTGCGCCATCAGCAGCTGCGCTATTCCTGGCGACAACTGGCCGACGCGGTCGATTTGCATGCCAGAGCGCTACTGGCCTTGGGTTTGCAGGCCGGCGACCGTCTCGGTATCTGGGCGCCGAACTGCGCGCAGTGGTGCATTACCCAATTCGCCACGGCGAAAATTGGTGTGATCCTGGTCAACGTCAACCCGGCCTACCGCAGCTCGGAGCTTGAATATGTGCTCAAGCAGTCGGGCTGCCAATGGCTGGTCTGCGCCGGGGAGTTCAAGTCGTCGAACTACCACGCCATGTTGCAAGGATTAGTGCCAGAGTTGGCCGAGCAATCCATTGGCCAACTGCGCAGTGAGCGTTTGCCGGACTTGCGCGGGGTGATCAGCCTCGATCCGCAGCCGCCATCAGGTTTCCTGCCGTGGTCACAATTGACCGACATGGCGGCGAGCATTACCCCAGAACAACTCAGCGTACGCAGCGACAGCCTGCACTTCGATCAACCCGTGAACATCCAGTACACCTCCGGCACCACCGGTTTTCCCAAGGGTGCGACCCTCAGCCACTACAACATCCTCAACAACGGTTACATGGTCGGCGAAAGCATCGGCCTGACCCCGTGCGATCGCCTGGTGATCCCGGTGCCGCTGTACCATTGCTTCGGCATGGTCATGGGCAACCTCGGTTGCATCACCCACGGCAGCACGATGATTTATCCCAACGATGCGTTCGACCCGTTGCTGACCCTGCAAACCGTCGCCGCAGAAAAAGCCACCAGCCTCTACGGCGTGCCGACCATGTTCATCGCCATGCTCGATCAGCCGCAACGCCACGAATTCGATCTGTCGAGCCTGCGCACCGGGATCATGGCCGGCGCCACGTGCCCGATCGAAGTGATGCGCCGAGTGATCAGCGAGATGCACATGAGCGAAGTGCAGATTGCGTACGGCATGACCGAAACCAGCCCGGTGTCGCTGCAAACCGGGCCGAACGACGAGTTGGAGTTGCGCGTGACCACCGTCGGCCGCACGCAGCCGCAACTGGAAAGCAAGATCATCGACGAAGCCGGCAATCCTGTACCGCGCGGCACCATCGGCGAACTGTGCACCCGTGGTTACAGCGTGATGCTCGGCTACTGGAACAACCCGCAGGCCACGGCTGAAGCCATCGATGAGGCGGGCTGGATGCGCACCGGTGACCTGGCGAGCATGAACGAGGAGGGTTACGTCAACATTGCCGGGCGCAACAAGGACATGATCATTCGCGGCGGCGAGAACATTTATCCGCGTGAACTGGAAGAGTTTTTCTTCACCCACCCGGCGGTGGCCGACGTGCAGGTAATCGGCATTCCATGCTCGCGTTACGGTGAGGAGATTGTCGCCTGGATCAAATTCCACCCCGGCCACAGTGCTTCGGAGCTGGAGCTGCAAACCTGGTGCAAGGAGCGCATCGCGCACTTCAAGACGCCTCGGCACTTCAAGTTCGTCGAAGAGTTTCCGATGACGGTGACGGGCAAGATTCAGAAATTCAGGATGCGGGAAATAAGTATCGAAGAACTGAAAACAATCAAGCGGTGAACACAAACACTGTGGGAGCTGGCTTGCCAGCGATGGCGTCGGATCAGCCAGCGTCAATGTTGAATGATCTACCGCAATCGCTGGCAAGCCAGCTCCCACAGGGATTTGGGGGGATTGAGGAATCACAGAAAGCACAAAGGGGAGCCGAGGCTCCCCTTTAATTTTGTCGTCGCGTGCTCTTTTTTATTATTGAGGGTCGGTCTGTTGTTGTTTTTGGCAACCGTGGCCCTTTACCGCTGTTTTTGGCGACCCCCATCCGGGGTCAAGAGCAAACGTATTTTTTTGAGCGCTGATCTGCTTTCTCGCTAAGCGATCCAACCGATTCGGGGGCTACCTGAAGGTAGTTTTATTGTTCTCTGCCCGGTTGCGGGTCACTCCTGAGAGCACCCTGAAAAGCACACCTTCTCCAAAAAAATCTGTTAGCTGCGTCTCTGCCGTGTTGTTTTTGTTATGTCAGAGTCGGTACGTCTTATTTTTATTGGTTTGCTGCTTTTTATTCTTGTTATGCCATAGAGATAGCAGAAGCCGTGCCAACTTTTAAAATCCTTTATAAATCAATGATTTGAAAATTAAGGCGTTTTTTCATTCCGGCGAAACCAGACAATTTGTTTCCGTGTTACTCGCTTGAAGCCACATTCCGGACACAGCGGTAACACCTTCCCCCCTCACTGTGCGCTGCGAGCCTTGGCCACGCGCGAACCGCTCGGGCGACCGAGCACCGCGCTGATCTGCTGACCCGCAGCAATCAAGGCATCCAGGTCGATACCGGTGTCGATACCCAGGCCGTTGAGCAGGTACACCACGTCTTCGGTCGCAACGTTACCGCTCGCGCCTTTGGCGTAGGGGCAACCGCCGAGGCCGGCGATAGAGCTGTCGAAAACAGAAATGCCTTCAAGCAGGCTTGCGTAGATATTGGCCATGGCCTGGCCATAGGTGTCGTGGAAATGCCCGGCGAGTTTGTCCCGTGGCACGTGTGCCGAGACCACGTCGAACAAGCGCCGAGTCGCGCCCGCGGTGCCGGTGCCAATCGTGTCGCCCAGCGAAACCTCGTAGCAGCCCATCGCATACAACTCGCGCGCGACCATCGCCACTTGTTCCGGCGCTACCGTGCCTTCGTACGGGCAACCGAGCACACAGGACACGTAACCGCGCACGGTAACGCCATGTTGCTTCGCCGCTTCCATGATCGGTGCAAAGCGCGCCAGGCTTTCGCTGATCGAGCAGTTGATGTTGCGCTGCGAGAAGGCTTCGGAGGCGGCGGCGAACACCGCAACCTCCTTGACCCCGGCGGCGATCGCATCTTCAAAGCCGCGCAGGTTCGGCGCCAGTGCGCCGTAGGTCACACCGGGTTTGCGCTGGATCTGCGCGAACACTTCGGCGGAACCGGCCATTTGTGGCACCCATTTGGGCGAAACGAAACTGCCGACTTCTATATAGCCGAGACCGGCGGCGCTGAGGGCGTCGACCAGTTGCACCTTGTCGGCCACGCTGATCGGCTGGGCTTCGTTCTGCAGGCCATCGCGCGGGCCGACTTCGATCAGGCGTACTTGGGAGGGGAGGGACATGGGACTGACCTGCTCTTTTGAATTCGTGGAGAACCCTGTGGGAGCGAGCTTGCTCGCGAAAGCGGTGCATCAGTCGACAAACATTTGAATGTCAGACCGTATTCGCGAGCAAGCTCGCTCCCACAGGGAATAGTGTTTGATCTGTTAGATCGCCTGCTGGCTCTTGAGGGTCTGCTCCAGCGCCTGCACGCAGCGCTCTTCGGCGGTATCGAGTTCCAGCTTCATCTGTTCGATATCCAGCAACTGCTGCTCCAACTGCTCGCGGCGCTCAGTGATTTTCGCCAGCATGCTGTTGAGCTGTTTAGTGTTACCGCTGGATGGATCGTAGAGCTCGATCAGTTCACGGCATTCGGCCAGCGAAAAGCCGATGCGCTTGCCACGCAGGATCAGTTTCAGGCTGACCTTGTCGCGCGGTGAATAGATGCGTTCCTGGCCACGGCGCTCAGGACTGAGCAGGCCTTGCTCTTCATAAAAGCGGATCGCCCGGGTGGTGATGTCCAGCTCGCGGGCGAGGTCGGAGATGCTGTAAGTCTGGCTGCTCATGGAAGCGCTCGGAAAAAGGTCTTGGCGCTAAGCTAATGGCAGGTTGACGTTTACGTCAAGCTGGATGATCTTTGGTGTTCATGCTGGCCTCATCGCGGTAAGAAGTCTTACACCTTATCGAGCTTCTTCTCCTGCGCCGTCACCTGTTGGCACAACTCGATCATCTGCTCACGCATCCAGCGATTCGCCGGATCCTGATCGGTGCTTTCGTGCCAATACAGATGCGTCTCCACCGGCGGCACATCATTGACCGGCAGATTAAACGCCTGCAGTTCATGCCGACGGGCGAAGCGCTCCGGCACGGTCATGACCATATCGGTCTGCTGCATTACCTGCGATGCCATCAAATAATGCTGCGAACGCAGGGCGATCTTGCGCTGAATGCCCATTTTGCCCAGTGCCAGATCGACATAACCCAGACCACTGCGACGGCTGGAAATATGGATATGCGTCAGCGACAAGTAATCGTCCAGCGAAAGCTTTTCCTTGCCCGCCATCGGATGGCCCTTACGCATCGCACACACGTAACGGTCTTCCATCAGCTTGACGTGACGCACCTGCGGGTCAGTGTTGAGCGGCGCATCCACAGCAAAATCCAGCCGCCCGGCCGCCAGTTCCTTGGTGGTTTCGCGGCGCTTGGACAAGAAGCTTTCGATAATCACGGTCGGCGCCAGGCGGCGCAGGCGCTGAAACAGCGGCGGCAGAATCACCGCTTCGGTGAGGTCGGTCATGCTGATGCGGTAGGTCTTGACCGCCTGCGCCGGGTTGAAAATGCGGCTTTCCTGAACCGACACGCGCAGCAACGACAGCGCGTTGCGCACCGGGCCGATGATGTTCTGCGCCATCGGCGTCGGCACCATGCCCTGAGCTGTGCGCACGAACAGCGGATCGTTGAAGGTCTCGCGCAACCGCGCCAAGGCGTTGGACACCGCCGGCTGAGTGATGCCGACAATCTGCCCGGCGCGGGTCAGGTTGGCTTCGGTGTAGATCGCGTCAAAGACGATGAAAAGGTTGAGGTCGACCTTGCTCAGATTCATAACGCGGCTTCTCTTGTTTTTAAGGGCTGACGATCACTGGATCATATATCGGTGATGAATGTTTATACACGCCGAGAATAGGCTAGGTAAATTATCAGCGCTGTTCTAGCATCGATTGCATGACTTGAACAACCTCTGCCCAAGAAGGTAATTGATCATGGATTTCGCTTATTCGCCCAAGGTGCAAGAACTGCGTGAGCGCGTGACCGCGTTCATGGACACTTACGTTTACCCGGCCGAAGCCGTGTTCGAGCGCCAGGTTGCCGAAGGTGATCGCTGGCAGCCGACGGCGATCATGGAAGAGCTCAAAGCCCGTGCCAAAGCCGAAGGCCTGTGGAATCTGTTCCTGCCGGAATCGGAGCTCGGTGCCGGCCTGAGCAACCTTGAATACGCGCCACTCGCTGAAATCATGGGCCGCTCCTTGCTCGGGCCTGAGCCGTTCAACTGCTCGGCGCCGGACACCGGCAACATGGAAGTGCTGGTGCGCTACGCCAATGAAGAACAGAAACAGCGCTGGCTCGAACCGCTGTTACGCGGCGAAATCCGCTCGGCGTTCGCCATGACCGAACCCGACGTAGCCTCGTCCGACGCGACCAACATGGCTGCCCGCGCCGAGCGCAATGGTGACGAGTGGGTGATCAACGGCAAAAAATGGTGGACCTCCGGCGCCTGCGATCCGCGCTGCAAGATCCTCATTTTCATGGGCCTGAGCAATCCCGATGCGCCGCGCCACGCCCAGCACTCGATGATCCTCGTGCCAGTCGACACACCCGGCGTGAAAATCGTCCGTCCGCTGCCGGTATTTGGTTACGACGATGCGCCGCACGGCCACGCCGAAGTACTGTTCGACAACGTGCGCGTGCCGTACGAAAACGTCCTGCTCGGTGAAGGCCGTGGTTTCGAAATCGCTCAGGGTCGCCTTGGCCCAGGTCGGATTCACCACTGCATGCGTTCGATCGGCATGGCTGAGCGTGCATTGGAACTGATGTGCAAACGCTCGGTGAGCCGCACTGCCTTCGGCAAACCGTTGGCGCGTCTGGGCGGTAACGTCGACAAGATTGCCGACTCGCGGATGGAAATCGACATGGCGCGCCTGCTGACATTGAAAGCGGCGTACATGATGGACACCGTCGGTAACAAAGTGGCGAAAAGTGAAATCGCGCAGATCAAGGTTGTCGCGCCGAACGTGGCGCTGCGCGTGATCGACCGGGCGATCCAGATGCATGGCGGGGCAGGGGTGTCGAATGATTTCCCGCTGGCCTACATGTACGCCATGCAACGCACCCTGCGCCTGGCCGACGGCCCGGACGAGGTGCACCGTGCGGCAATCGGCAAGTTCGAAATCGGCAAATATGTGCCGAAGGAAATGTTGCGTAGCGAGCGCTGATCCACCTGATCGTTCCCACGCTCTGCGTGGGAATGCATCCCGTGACGCTCTGCGTCACAGTGGACGCGGAGCGTCCATGGCGGCGTTACCACGCGGAGCGTGGGAACGATCTGGCGGATATCAATACACCCAAACCTCAACCCGGCGATTCTTGATCCTGCCCTCATCCGCGTTGTTCGCCGCCACCGGCATCAACGCGCCAAAGCCGCGAACCTCGCGCAACACCACGCCGCTCTTCACCAATTCCCGTCGCACCGCCATCGCCCGCAGCTTTGATAGCAAATCGGCCCGCGCCGGGTCGTCCTTGAGATCACCAAAACCCACCAGCGTCACTGCGCGTTCAGTCTTGTCATGGCGCTTTATATAGTCGAACACCCGCGCCAGATCCTGACGCGCCTTGTTATCCAGCGTCGCGCTGCCTTCTTCAAAACGGAAGTTCACCGTCAGGCGCTGGGCGTGACGGCTGAGCGATTGATAGCCCTCGGGCATCAGCGCGTTCGGCGCGACGCTCATCGCATGCACGGTCTGGCTGATGAAACCGTTGGCAGCGACAATCGCCTGACCCTGGCGACTTTGCGCAAACGTTACCAAGGCCTGCGCCCATGGATTGTTGCTGGCGGGCGGCAGATAGAAGAACAAGCGCCGCGACAGTGGATAGTCTTCGGTGGCGATCAGGCTGTTCAGCGGTAACATCGATTGCGACGCGCCATCGGCGATCGCCACGGCTTTGGCCTGACGCACGTAGGGCAAGCCGATGAAACCGATGCCTTGCGGATCGCTACTCACCGCGTCGGACAATTGCTCGCTGGATTCAAACCGTTTCGCCGCGCTGTTCAGACTTTTCCCACGACGGCTGAGGACCAGTTCCTTAAACGTGTCGTAGGTGCCGGACTGATCATCGCGCGCATATAAATGAATCGCACCGCCACGCCCGCCGAGGTCTTCCCAGGTTTTCACCTCGCCGGCGAAGATTCGCGCCAGTTGCTCGGTGTCCAGTTGTTGGAGGGGATTGTCGGGATGAAGGATGATCGCCAGACCATCAATGGCGATGACTTGTTCGGCGGCGGGGCTTTTCAAGTCGCCCAGTGATTGCAGGGTCTGCAACTCACTGTCCTTGATCTCGCGAGAGGACGCGGCCAGGTCGGCGCTGGCAGTTTTCAACGCGGTGAAACCGGTGCTGGAACCGTGGGCGGCGACTTCCACAACCACGCGTTTGCCTTGAGCGGTCTGGCCGACAATGCGCAATTCGTTGGCGGTGTCCGGGGTTTCGCGGTGGATTTTCAGCAGACCCTGTTCTTGCAACAGGCCTTCGACCAGTGCCGGGCCGAGTTCGGCGCCGATGGTGTTGGAGCCTTGAATGCGCAACGCCGGGCCGTTTTCAGGAAGGGGCAGGGCGGCGGCGGCAACCGTCAGCCACGCACTCAAGAGAAAAACGCACAGAACACGCAGGGTCATGCCGGCACCGAATCAAGCCAAGGGGATTGCCGGGGAGATTAAGTCAGGCGCATGACCGAAAGATGACACCGATGAAACTGTGGGAGCGAGCTTGCTCGCGAAGGCGGTGCATCAGAAACATATCTGATGACTGACACTCCGCCTTCGCGAGCAAGCTCGCTCCC
>NZ_JBAQKH010000040.1:0-33257 GCF_049300855.1 Pseudomonas sp.
GGGATTGATCCGGGCGTGGGAGCGCAGCGACCGTTTGGCGCAGCCAAACACAGCGAGAGGAGGTGCAGCGCAGCAAACCGTAGGCGCTGCGCCCGGATCGATCCCGGAGCGAAGGAACCCCGAGCCCCAGCGAGCGGGCCGCACGCAGGAGCAAGCGTTTTTTTGCTTACTTTTTTTAGGCGTTTGTAAAAAAAGTGAGTCGCCGTCAGGGCGAAACCCTAGGTAGCCGTTGCCGCAGGAATGGATATGTACTCAGCCAGAAAGAACCCCAACGCCTGACAAAAAGCCTTCGCGAGCAAGCTCACTCCCACAATTGGAACTGGGTACATCTGCCAGAGATTGGTCGGCTATAAGGCCGCCATAGCTGGCAAGCCAGCTCCCACAGGTTTTGGGGACATTCTCAATATCATCAGCCCCGCCAACCTCTGCAAGAACCTGGTCGGCCCGAAGGCCGCCACGTTCACTCCGCCTCAGGATCAACCTTGTTCTGAGTCAAATACCGATTCAAAACATCATCCTGCCCGGGCGTAGAAGCATCCCCCGCCACCTGCCACAAATGCCGCTCAATCCCCTGCGCCACCATATGCCCCACCGCCGCCTCAATCGCCGACAACACACACAACTGCGCCGGCTCATTCGTCGTATACCCAACCTCAGCCTCAAGCAACTTCTTGAACTCGATGAACTTGAAAATCCCCGCACTGCGCGCCACCGAATAAATCGTCTTGCTGGTCATCACATTCGCCAACACCTGCCCACTGCGCACATCCACCGCACGCAAGTTCACCGTCACCTGATCCACCCGATACTCACGCTGCAAATCAATCCCCAGATACCGCGCCCCTTCCCCACCGCTACGCACATTCGTGTCATAAGCGATGATCCCGCCCTCAAGCATCATGTTCGCCGCCTGCAACGGCGGCAGCTCACCCTGAATATTCACCGGCGTATTCGGCTTCTTCTGCGACGCGCGAATAATCTTGCGCTCGGTCAACAGGTTCTGCAGGCCTTCCCGTTCCAGCACCACAAACCAGCCACTGGCCTGCATCGCGTCCATCAACATCGACGCCGCGCCCTGAGTCACGCTGGTGGAAAACGAACTCGCCGGCGTCGGCTTGTACTGCCCGGTCTGGTCACGGAAGCCGTACACCACCGCCATCAACCGCCCCTTGGGTCGCGGCATCTTCAGCAAGTCGTAATAAGTCGAGGCCCTTGGAGTCAGGGTCGGGGTTTCGGTGTCCTGCTCGGCCGACATCGGCTCACGCAGACTGCACCCTTGTAATGTCGCCAACAGCAGCCCTAACGCGATGATCTTTTTCATGTCCGTCTCTCCCCGGAACCGTCAGCCCGTCATGGGTTGAGGCCGTTCACCTGAATTTCCGAAACCTCACCGGTCGCTCGATCGGTCACTTCAATGCTCAGTGCCCCGGAGTCGTCGATGACGTTGACGATAAAAGAGTCGGTGGACAGGCTCCCCGTGTTGCCAGTGGAGATGTTGTCCAGCAACTGCCCTAGCAGCCGCGATTGCAATTGACTGGTGAAGCGCTCCAGCGCCGAGGTGCCGGCCACGCTCGAACGGCTTTTCAGGTCCGGATCGTCGTAATCGTTTTGCGCCTGGGCGTTGTTGAGCAACCAGGTGCCGTTGAGCGGGTTGCCGCCGAACGACGGGTTGACCGGCGTGTAGACCAGTTCAGTGGCCTGGACAGCGGCAGCGCTGGCGAGCCCGATCAACAACCCCGAGATCCACAATCCGCTGCGCCGTGAGAACGTTGTGCTGTTCATAGTTCGTCCTTCTCAAGGTCGGTGGTGTCCTGCAACAGAGCCTCCAGCTTGCGCTGGACAACCTGGCGTCGAACCCAGTCGGCGGCCGCGTAGGCCTCGTCCTTCAGTTCCACGGTGTTCGGCGGCAGGAAGCGCCGATAAACCAGGCGTTGCTGATATTCCACGGTCACCAGGCTGCCCCAGCGCGCGTCGGGCCGCTCGCGCACCACCAGGTTGAAATCCATCGGGCTGGTGTCGCGCAGGCGTTCACTGAACGAGTAGTAAAAGTCGTGGCCGATGTGCGAGATCGTGTCGTCGACGATGAAACCCATCATTTCGTCTTCTTCACCGGCGCTGGCGCAGCACGCCACAGCGGTGAGGATCAGCGCGCACCACCATTGGCGAGTCATGGCTGCAACGCCTGCGGCAAATTTGACTGGCCTTTGGCCGGGCCCCCGCTACTAGTGCCAGTGCCCTCAAGAAAGGCTTTTTCAGCCACGAACTGCCAGTCCGAATAACGCTGCATGCCTTCGAAATCCGACCACTGTGTCGGGAAGTCCGCCTGCTTCAACGGCAGCTCGGTCGACGGGCTGTTGAGGCCGGTGATGCGTCCATCGAAACCGCGTTGTACGGCCCATTCACCCTGACCGATCGGGTCTGGATAAAGCTGACGCAAATGATGTTTCGCTTCTGGAAAACGCTGATCGTCGAGCAGATCGACCAACTCTTTCGGGTACTGCGCCAACCCCGGCGAACTGCGGTAGTAGCTGCGCAGCGCCTGGGCGTACTGAGTACCGACCCAGAGCAACTGGCGTTCACGGTCGCGGCGCGACGCGGTCGACCACAACTCGCCAGCACTGGCCAGGCCCATGCCCATCACCACGATCAGAAACAGCACGCCCAGGTAAGTGAAACCACCCTGCTGCGCGCGGTTACCACTCGGAATACTGGCTGCCATCACGCGCCCTCCCGGTAGCACCGCTTTTGATATCGGCCACACCGCCGGCGACGCCGTCCGGTGGCGCGATCAGCACCCACTGGTCTTTGCGTTCGGTGATCGGATCGAGTGGTGCGTTGCGCAGGTAACGCTGTTCGATCAGTTGCTCGATGGAATCCGGATAACGCCCGGTGTCGCCGTAGAAGTGATCCAGCGCCTCGCGCATCGCCGACAGGCTCTGGCGCAAGGTGGTTTCCTTCGACGCTTCGAGGCTGTTGAAGTAGCGCGGCAACGCGATGGTCATCAGCGTGGCGATGATCGCCATAACCACCATCAGCTCCAGCAAGGTAAAACCTTTTTCCCGGCGCATGAGGTTCACCACTCGCGGTAGGCGATGCCGTTGAGGCCCTTGCCCCGGGCGTGGGAGTAGACGTCAAAGACGTCCTCGCCATCGCGCGGGTTCTGAGCCGAACTGTCGTAGGCGCGCACGCCCCAACCCCCTTCGTCATCACGTTTCGCCGGCACCAGCGGATCGCGCGGGATGCGGCGTAAAAAGTAGAACTTGGCGCCCTTGGCGCTGCGCACATCGCGCACGCCTTCGACCAGCACTTTCAGGTTCGGCGGGTAGCCGCTGCTGTTCAGCGACTTCTCGATGTAACCGGCATCGAACGCACGTTTGTAGGCGTCGATGGCGTCGCGAATCTGGTACAGCGCGTTGCGCAATTCCTGCTCCTTGCCACGCCGCACCAGGGTCTCGGTCAGTGGCGCGGCCATGCTCGCCAACAGGCCGATCAGGGCCAGCGTCACCACGACTTCGATCAGGGTGAAACCGCGTTGGGAGGCGTTCATGATCAAGGCTTCTCGACAGTAACGCGGGTGGTGGCCACGGCCGATTCACCGACGGCACGCGGCTGCGCGGCAGGCGACGGCATCACGTAGCTCTGCGAACGATCCGGGGCCTGAATGTGCATGCTGGTTTCGGTGCCAGTGGAGAACTCCATGTCCGACGGGCTCTGGTACGGCAGGTTGCGCACGATCCGTGGGGTGATCGACAGCACCAGTTCCGATTTGCCGATGGTGTCTTTGTTGCTGCCGAACAAGCGGCCCAAACCGGGAATGTCACCGAGGCCGGGAATCTTGTTGCCGGTGGCACCGTGGTCGTTGCGCACCAGCCCGGCGAGGATCTGCGTTTCGCCGTCGTGCAGACGCAGCGAGGTTTGCGCGTTGCGGGTATCGACCTGTACCGGGATCGTGCCCTGGCGGGTCGGTTCCAGCGGCGTGGCGTTACTCACTTCCAGGGCGATCTTGATCGCCACTTCGTTGTTCAAATGCACGGTGGGGGTCACTTCGAGCTTCAGACCGACATCCAGATAGGTCACGCTTTCGGTGATCACCGGGCCCTGTGTCGACGGCACCGAGGTGGCGCTGATGATCGGTACGCGCTGCCCGATGTGGATACGCGCCTGCTCGCGGTTGCTGACGCGAATCACCGGACTGGCGAGGGTGTTGATGTCGTTGTCCTGCGCGTTGATCTTGGCTTGCGGCGATGGACCGATGGAGATGCGGTCAGAGTTGATGCCTTTGAGTTGGCCCAACAGGGTGACCGGCGAACCATCGGAGTTGACCACACCAAAGGTGCTTGGCCATTGCAGGCCAAGGTCGAGAATGCGCTGGGTGGCGACTTCCATCACCTCCACTTCGAGCACCACTTCCGGGTTGGACTGGTCTTGCGATTGCAGGAGTTTCTCGGCCATGCGCACGGCGTCTTCGGTGTCGCGCATGGTCAGGGTGTTGAGGCGTTCGTCGACAAACACGTCGCGGGTCTTGAGCATGGTTTTGACCATGTTCAACGCGGTGTTGGCGTCGATGCTGGTCAGGTAGAAGGTGCGCATCACCAGTTCCTGGTAATCCTTCACTTTCTGTGGCGAATCCGGGTAGATCAGCAAGGTGTTTTCGTTCACCACTTTCTGGTGCAACTGGTTCTGTTGCAGCAACAGGGTCACGGCGTCTTCGATGCGCACGTCACGCACGAAAATCGTCGCTTTCATGTCCGGACGCAGGTCTTTGTCGAAGATGAAGTTCAGCCCGGCAACCTGCGACAACACTTCAAAAATAGTCTTGAGGTTGGCGTCGCGAAATTCCAGGGTCACCGGCCGATCGAGCTTGGTGCGCAGTTGCGGATAGGCAATCACGTTGCGGCTCTGCACCAGACGAATATTGCCTTGCAGCTCCAACGCACCTTCATTGGCCGGGTCGAGTTCGAGGATCTGCTTGACCTGACGATCAGCGCCATAGATGTCGCCACGGCGCAGGTCGCCACGGGCCAGCTCGAGTTTCTCGTCCATGCTGCGCAGGTATTCCATCTGCTTCAGCGCATCCTGCGCGCGGCGGTTGTTCGGCTCGATGGTCAGCACGCGCATGTAGGCAGTGCGCGCCGAGGTAAAATCGCGGCGCGAACGGTCGGTGTCGCCGGCGGTCAGCAACGCCGTGATCGCCTTGGCCCGACCGGTGTTGAGCAGCAGGTGCAATTCGGTGTCGCGAGGGTTTTCGCGCAGGCCTTCCTCAATTCGGGCCAGCCCCGCCTCGTACTGACCCTGTTCAATCAGGTCGGCGGCTTCCTTGTTGGCCACCTGCGCAGTGCTGCACGCGGCCAGCCCGGCACACAGACCGAGGCTCATCAGCAAACGGGAACGGTTCATTGCGTACTCCCCACAGACAAGGTCTGCGACAAATGCAAAGGCAGGTAGACCAGGCTCAATTCCACATCGGAAATGCCGGTGATCTTCCAGGTGTCGTCGATCACATCCCCGTTGCGCACGACGTAGATCTTTTCGCCGTTCTGCAAAAACACTTGCAGGTCGCTGCGGTCATGCAGCCGGCCGACGAACTGAAACGGCACCGGTGGCAGGCTCGGGGCTTGCACCACTGTGGCCGGGTTGATCGCTTGTTCGGTGACCGTGGCCAGGGTCGGCGCAACCTTCCAGGATTTCGCCGCGAACAGGTCGCCGGCCGGGCTCAGGTCCTTGATCGGCGCCTCTTTGGCCTTGGCGGTGCTGGCCGGCAGCGCGCCCCGGGTTTTCCCCGGCGTGGCGACCGCTACTTCGCTGGAATCGGCATCCTCGGTCGGCGAGAAATATTCCGGCAACCACGCCAGCGCCGCCGCCACAGCGAAGAACGCTACCCACCCTGTCACGCGCTTGGTATTCATCACGACCTCGACAGGTAAAGGGTCATACGGATCCGGCCATTGAGGTCGGTGTCGCCAATCTTCTTGCGTTGCAATTCGAGGTCTTCCACCACCACCGCCGGCAACTGGCCGAGCAAGGCGTGTACGAAGCGGCGCAGCTGCGGGTAGCTGCCGCGCACTGGCAGGAGGATCTGATAGCGCGCCAGATGGGTTTTCGGGTCGACGCCGAGGGCGTATTCGCCGCGTGCCAGAGTGATGTGCTCCTGGGCTGCGAGGGCGTAGATGCGGTCGATGGCGACCGTGGCTTGCGGCTGCGCCGGCAGTTTGTTGCGGAAGTCGTCGAGCTGACGCTGCGGCACCACCGGCGGCGCGATGCTGCCGTCTTCAACCTTGGCCAGGTACGCGCTGGCTTCCTGAGTCTGTTGGCTCAAGTGCTGCAACGATTGCCAGCCCGGCAGCAAACCAGCGAGTGCCCAAGCCACGGCGACCAGCAGCAGCGCCAGCCCGGCCAGGCCCGGAATGCCGAGGCCTTGCAGGTATTCGTGGACGATCAGTCTAGGGATTCGCATCGCCCATCTCCCAGGTCGCCGACAGGTTGAACTGCACCGGTTGTTCCGGCGATTTGACGACGATTTCGTGGCTCAGCAGCGAGACGTCGGACAGCTCGTCGCTGGCTTCCAGACGTTTGTGAAAATCGAGCATCGCTTGCAGATCGCGTGCTTCGGCGCTGATGCGGACCTGGCCTTTGCGCGCATCCGGGGTCAGGCTCAGCAGCGCGACGTCATCACGCGGCATCGCTTCGAGCATGGCGAACAGGCGTTCCCACGGCCGGCGCAGTTGCTGCGAGACCTTGCGCATCTCGGCAAGGTTTGCCGCTTGCTCGCGGGTTTCTGCCGGGCTCAAGGTGGACTTGGCGCCGCTGTCGCCAGTGAGCTGACGCTGCGTGGTTTGCAGGTGACCTTGTTGCTGTTCGGTGTGCGCGTCGAGGTGCTGTTGCACGCCGAAGCACAGCAGCGCCAGCAGCACGCCGCCGCCGAGCAGGCTCCAGCCCAACGGGCCGGAACGTGGCCGTGGCTGAAAATCGAGATTAAGCGCGCGCATGTCAGGCCACCGCCCGGGACATGACGTACAAGCCGTCACGCACGGTCATCGAAGCGTCTTCAAGGGTGCGCAGTTGCACACCCGCCACGTCCGGATGCGCATCGAGGCGCGCCGGGGCATGCAGATAAACGTTGAAGGCGCGTTCGCTGGTCGAGGCTTGCAACTGCCGTTCGCGACCGATCAGCGCATTCAACGCGGCATCACTGTCGCTGCCACCCACCGAACGCACGCCGGCCCAGCGCCCTTCCCTTGCGAGCAACAACACGCTGCGTTGCGGCTCGGCGACAACAAAGAGGAAGTCGCCGGCATCCAGACTTTTGTCGAAGCGGTTGAACGCCGCCATCAGGTACGGCTGCACCGAGCGCAGGCGCAAACCACGACCGCTGACCAGCGTGCGCAGGCGTTCGAGCAGGTCTTGCGGCAAGGCGCTGGCGATGCGGTCGTAACCGGCCGGCTCGGCGGACAACACCAGACTCCACGGCTGGGTTGGCGCACCGAACAGGTCTTCGAAACACAACTGGGCAAAGCCGCGCAATTCCTCAGGGCTGCTGATCTGCGCGCTCCACGGCACCAGGCAGAAACGGCTGAAATGCCCGGAGATGACCACGCTCAATTCGGCACCGGCGCGGGCGTGTTCACCGAGCAGGCGATCGAGGGTGTCCAGCGCCACCGCGTAGCTCTGGAAGCCTTCGTCGATGTAACCGACGCTGCCCAGCCACAGGGTGTCGCTGCCGCGCCGCTGGCCGAGGCCAACACCGCTGGCGCCGAGCACGGCGACAAAACGCTCACGAGATAAATGTGACACGATTGATCTCCTCCAGCGTGGTGCGACCTTGTTCCACCAGCTCCAGCGCCGATTCGCGCAACAGGCGCAAACCACGGGCACAGGCCAGGGCTTTGATTTGTTTGATCGGTTGGCGCTCGACGATCATCTGGCGCAGCTCGTCGTCGAGGTGGAGCAACTCGGCAATCGCCGTGCGCCCGCGATAACCGCTGCCCCGGCAATGCCCGCAGCCTTTGCCGTGAACGAAGTGGTAGTGATCGACTTTCTGTGGGTCGAGGCCCGAGGCGCGCAGTTCTTCATCGCTTGGATTGACCGGCGCACTGCAACTGGCGCACACCAGGCGAATCAGACGCTGGGCGAGAATCGCGTTGAGCGCCGAGACCAGGCTGTAGGGGTCGATTTCCATTTGGGTGAAGCGGCCGATCACGTCGAAGACGTTGTTGGCGTGGATGGTGGTGAACACCAGGTGACCGGTGAGCGCCGATTGCACGGCGATCTGCGCGGTGTCGGGGTCACGGATTTCGCCGACCATGATCTTGTCCGGATCGTGACGCAGGATCGAGCGCAAACCCCGAGCGAAGGTAAGGCCTTTTTTCTCGTTGACCGGGATTTGCAGCACCCCCGGCAATTGATATTCGACCGGGTCTTCGATTGTGATGATCTTGTCCACGCCGTGGTTGATCTCGGTGATCATCGCGTACAGCGTGGTGGTCTTGCCGCTGCCGGTCGGGCCGGTCACCAGCACCATGCCGTAGGGTTCGGCGGCGAGGCGGCGCAACTGGCGCAGGGTTTCGTCTTCAAAGCCCAGTGCCTGCAATTGCACGCCGCAGACCTTGTCGGCGAGATCCTGTTTGTCCAGCACCCGCAGCACCGCGTCTTCGCCGAAAATGCTCGGCATGATCGACACGCGGAAGTCGATCTGGCGGCCGCTGATGCCGATCTTGAAGCGACCGTCCTGCGGCACGCGTTTCTCGCCGATGTCCAGTTCGGCCATGACCTTGACCCGCGAGATCACCTGCTCGGCGAACTCGTTGCCCTGGACTTTGCTGATGTTATTGAGCACGCCGTCGATGCGGTACTTGATCACCAGACCGTGGCCGGTGGTGCCGAGATGGATATCGCTGGCGTGCATTTTCAGCGCGTCGTAGAGGGTCGAGTTGACCAGTTTCACCACGCTGCTGGCGTCTTCGCTGATGCTGGTCAGCGACAGACTTTGCAGGGTGTCGATTTCGTGGTGGGTGTCGCCCTGGGCGTTCAGCGATTCGACGGCGTGGAAGCTTTCTTCGTGGCGGGCCAGATAGGCCTTAAGGTCATCGGCGTGCACCAGATACAGCGGCGCGCCGTGCAGGCAATCGTCGATCCAGGCCAGGCGCGCCGGGTCGAAGGGGTCGGCAAACACGCCGATGACTTCATCGTTGTGGCGCAGCAGGATGAATTCGCGTTTCAGGCATTGTGCGAGGGTGACCCGGTCGAATACCGGCGTCGCGGCAAACAGGCTGTCGGTGTCGAGCACCGGGTAATGCAGGGTGGCGCCGAGGGTGTGAATGAACGGCATCGCTGCCAGTTCGCACAACACGCCGAGAGCATCGAGGACGCGTTCGCCGGAGGTAGCGGCCCGCGCCCGGGCCTGGGCAAGCTGTTCACTGGAAAAGCGTTCTGGCGCGCTTTCGGCCAACAGCGGTTCGACGACAACGGACAGACGTTCCATGGCTTGCTCTCCAACCGGGGCTCAAAGCCCTGTCGGCGCGGCAAACCTTGGCGGCAAGAGCCGGAACGTCTGATCGCGCCATTACTCCCCGGTGAGCATTTGATCGTCGTCCGGTGCCATGGCGTGCAACTGTCGTCGCCGATCCGCCAACACCCAACTGCCATCGTACAACTGCAACGGGAAGCTCTCGGTCCTGCTCTGGCGTCGTTCGACAAAGCCCTCGGAAGGGCTCGCACCGGGTTTCGCTTCACGCTTGATGCCCAGAAGGTCGCAGACCGCCCGCGCCAGTTCCGCCAATGGAAACGGTTTGAACAGGATGTGGCTGACCCCCAGTTGCCGCGCCCGCTCACAGACTTCAGCGGTCGGGTGACCCGTTATCAGCACAAAATGGCACGTCCTGTTCTGGCGGACTGCGTCGAGCACCTCAAAGCCTTCCATATCGGGCAAGCGGTAATCGAACACCAGCACGTCGGGGGCAAAGGTTTCGGCCAAACCGATAGCCGTCGCTCCGTCATGTGCAATCGCGACGTCCAGCCCCTGCGCCGACAGATAATCCTGAAGGTTCTGTGCAAGCAGCTGTTCGTCTTCGACAACCAGTACTTTGTTAACCAAGGTCGACTCCTTGAAACAGCAGGTCCGATGACCCCGCCCTGAGAGTGCGCCTTACCAGGGGTAACGCACACTTCATGCCAGGCTGAGCGCCGGTAATTTTATGTCTTCATGTCCTTGAAATTAATGACAATGCCCGCTCGTCCCGGTACCCCGTTCCCCAGAAACGGGGAAGCACCTGAATGGGCATCGAAGCCATTCCCCACTATTGGGGGGGAACCTTCAGTCGTCGTCAATTCGTTCGATCCTGTTCTGCACCCGTAACTGCGCGAGCACTTGGCGACGAGCCTGGGTCTGTTGCTGTCGGGCGAGCTCTGCCCTGACTGTGTCCAGCCCCTGCACATCTGGGACATCGGCGGCCTCCAAGTGGTTCGGCAAATAAATCACATGCCAGCCGAACGGTGAACGCACCGGAGCGCTGGCGAAACTCGCCCCGCTGACAACCGAGGCGCGCATTTGCAACAAGCGTAGACGCGCTTGAGCCACTGTGGCTGCATCCGCTTGCGCAGGCACGCGGATCAACAAGTGGCGAGGTTGCAAGGTATTGGCGCGAATCAGCTCGGCGAACATCTGCTGCGCCGCCAGCTCGCGGCGGGTGTACTCGGTGAAGGACGCCTCATCGAAACCGGCGTCCTGCAAGCGCCGGACGAATTTATCCGCGCCGCCGATGGCCAGGCGGGTTTGCTCGATCTGCTGACGCAGCGCTTGCTCGTCGACCTGCCGGCCACGCTTTTGCGATTCCTGCCACAGCAATTCTTTGTCGATCAGCATTTGCAACGCGGCCTGACGCAGTTCCTTGTAGGCCTTGGGACTGCGAATGCTCGTCACCGCGCGGCCCTGATCTTCCAAGTATTCGGCGAAAAAACGCTCGAAGCGAAACCCGGAGATTTCCTCGCCGTTGACCCGCGCCACGGCCGGTTCGTTATTGGCCCACGCCAGCGGCAGCCAGCAAGTCATCAGCAAGATCAGCGTTGTGCCTTTCATGATCGGGCCCTCCGTTCAGGGGCTGGCAACAATCGGTTTATAGGGCGCGACCAGATAGAAACGCTGATCGGGCAAATCCACGGTGACCACGTGCGCGCCGCTCAAGCCCAAGCGTCGACCGGGGCCGAAACTCAGGCGCGGAGTCAGGCCGGTGTCGAAGTCGTGCAGGCCTTCCAGCGCCGTCACCAGTTTTTCGCGGCTGGCGTCGCGGCCAGCCTGTTTCATGCCTTCGCTGAGCAGCAGCATCGAGGCGTAGGCACCGACTTGCAGCACCGCGTGCTGGGCGCCGAGGCCCTGGCCTTCGCGCAGCAGCGTCAGGGCCATGCGCCCGGTTTGGGTCCAGTCGCTGGGCACGAACGGATAAGCGAGAAACACCCGTCGGGTAAAACCGTCGGGGACTTGCAGCAGATCGCCGGCCACCTGGCTTGAGGCGGCGAACAGGTAAGGCACTTGCCCGGCGCTTTGCAGCCGCGTTGCCAGACGACTGAAGCCGCCGCCATTGCCCAGATAAAACACTGAACGCGAACCCAGCGGCAGCGCATCCGCCGCCGGGTCGTAGGCTTGCAGATGGACGTTCTGCCAGCCGTGACTCTGCAAATACTCGCCGAGGTTTTGCGCGGCCAGTGTTTGTGCCGGGTCATCGGGATAAGCGATCAGCGTCGGCCCTTGCAGCACGCGCAGGCTGGCCGTGGCGTATTCGGCCAGCGCAATCAGTTGCTCGCGCAAGCCCGGCAACGGCTCGAAAATCTGCGGACTGGCCTGCATCGAGCCGAGCAACGACAAGGCGCCAATCAGCGGCACGCCGGCCTGTTCCAGACGCGGCCCCAGTTCGCTGTCGAGGGCTGGCGCGAGCGGTGCGATCAGGGCGAACACTTGTTCCTGCTCGATCAACTGCTGCAAGGCTTGTTCGGCACTGGCGCGATCCGGGCCGGGATCGATCACCGTCAAACGCAGTTGCCGACCGTGAATGCCGCCGGCCTGATTGATCCGCGCCACGCTGCCATTGAGCACCGCAGCAATGGTCATGCCCTCTTCCGCCAGCGGCCCTTGGCTGGGCAGCAAGGTGCCCAGGTGCAAGGTCTCGGCATCGAGGCCGGGATCACGCTCATCGGCGAGGCGCTTGAGGTATGCGGTGAGGTTGCGCTGATCCTTCATCGACAGCACAAAGCGCGGCATGCTCGGGTCGAGGCGATTGTGACCGGGGTCGTGGCCCTGCTCGATGGCAGTGGCCAGAGTGCTTTCGCTGTAGGCCGGATAGCTGCGGCCGTTGACGTGTTGCTGGCCGTAGGTGCTGGTCAGTCGCGCCCAGTTCAGCGGCGGCGGACGCACCCCGCCTTCCGGTCGACCGAGGCCGTCGGCGCCATGGCAATTGGCGCACGGCAGGCTGGTCGCCGGCAGCAACACGTCCGCCGCACCGACCCGCGCCATGATCGCCTCGCCACTGGCCGACAGACCCTGGCGGTACAGACGCTTGCCCGCCGCTTCTTCCGGGGTCAGCGGCGCAGCGCCCGCGCCAAGGCTGACGCCAGCGAGCAGGATCAGGGCGAGTACGCGGCAGCGGTTCATGGCGGGCTCAGCGACCGGCCACGGGCATTGTCAGCAACTGCAAGCGCTGGGCAATGGCGGCGGCCGGGGCGTCGGGGCGGATCTTGCTCCAGCGTTTATTGGCGACGTCGCCGACGATCAACTGCGTGGAATGCTGCTCGGGGGTCGGCACGATCTGGCCGATGCGGCTCAATACCAGGTCCATCTGTGACTTGTCGCCGGTAAGAAAAAGCCAATGAGGGTCATCGGAACCCTGCTTCAAGGTGTAAGCCTTGAGCACCGCCGGCGTATCGCGCAGCGGGTCACTGGTAAGGGAAATGAAGGTGATGTCCTGCGCCTTGTCGCCCAGCAGCTCACGGACTTCTTTGAGCTTTTGCGTGATCAGCGGGCAGGCATCGGTGCAACTGGTGAAAATCACGTTGAGCAGCACGATGCGGTTTTGCAGTGCGTCGCTGTAGAAGCGCAAAGTCCCGCCGTTCTGATCCTGCAACGGCGTGTCGGTGAACCAGGTTTTTGCGTCGTGGGTGCCTTTGGCCGGTGCAGCGGCAACCGCTGCTGTCGGCTCAGGGGCATGGCCTTCGTGGGCAAACGCGACGTTGCTGAAGATCCAGAAACACACGCTCAGGGAGATCCAGTCGAGCAGTCTCATGGCTGTTGCTCCATGGCGATGGCGGTGTGTTTGGCGTGGGTGCGCAGACCGCTGAGTTTCTCGACTTCCTTGGCCAGCAGTGCCGGATCGGTGAAGCCATAGTAGCGCATCCAGTGGCGGTTGTTGCCGTCGCCGACGAGGATCAACGGTTGGTGATTCTTGAAGTCGCCGCTGAAACTGCCGAGGCCCTTGAGGGTTTCAGCGATCGACTGTGGCGAACCGGTCAGCCAGCTCCAGCCTGGCCCACGCTGAAAAGCGCGGGCGTAATCCTGCAGGCGTTTCGGGTCGTCGCGCTGCGGGTCGATGCTAATCGACACCAGTTGCACTTCGTCGCCGACGCGCGCGCCGAGCTGTTTCTGCACCTTGCCCATGATCGACGAAACCACCGGGCACACGGTGGTGCAACTGGTGTAGATAAAACTCATGACGACGATTTTGCCCTGCACCAGGTCTTGTTCCAGGCGCACGGTTTTGCCGTTCTGGTCGAGCAGCGGCACGTTGGCGAACTTCACTTGGGTATGTTCTTGCGTATTGCTCGCCGGGGCTTTGTGCCCAGCGTGTTCGTCTGCCGAGTGAGCGTAGGCGTGTTGGATGCCAAGGCTCAACAGGCACAGGGTCAGCACGCCAGTGGATGCAAATCGGTTCATGTCGAAACTCCTCTTCAACGGGCCTGGCCGGGGGTTACCCGAACACTGGCAAAGGTCTTGTCATCGAAACCGGCGCCCAGCGAGGCCGCGCGCACATGCAGGTACCAGGCGCCGCTGCGGTCGAGGGTGATCGGCGCTTCATACACGCCGTCGGCGACTTCCAGCGCAGCCACTTCACGCGGGTGCGAGGTGGGCGCGAGGTAGTAGCGCAGTTGCACGTCTTTGACGCCGCTGCGCTGGGTTTTGTCTTTGCCCTGGACGATGCGAAAACGCACGACGTAGGGGTCGTTGAGCGCTACGGCAGTCTTGTCGAGGAGGAACTCGACTTTCGGCTGGCCGAGGTGTTTTTGCGGTTTGCCGTCAGGATCAATCTGCGCGCTGAAACAGTGAATGATGTTCGGCTGATTGAGCAGGAACGCCACGTCAAAGCGCCCCGCTGCCGGTAGCTTCACCCGGGCGCTGTACAGCCCCGGCGAGACTTCGCGCAGGCTGCGATCGATGACCATGGCGGCGCGGGCGATCTGGCCACGGTTGGGGTAACCGGACATCGGCGCGTTCATGCCTTCGGCGTAGAAGTAGGTGGTGTTGTCGACCGGGTTGACCACGAACACCGCGTTGTCGTCGCGCGAGACCGCGAGGCTTGAGGCCAGCGGTAAATCCCCGGCCATACGCGGCGCTTGCGGGCCGGCCTCGAAACCCTGGCTGATCGGCTGGCGACCTTCACCGAGCGAGGACAAGTTGATCATGGTGACTTTCGGTGAAGCGAGTCCGCGAATGTAGGCGTAGGCCTGGGTGAAAACCACTTGGTAGGGTTCGGCGCTGACGTCCAGATCATGAATGGCGCTGTTGGTGGCGGCATCGATAACCGTTGCACGGTTTTCCACGGTGTTGAGTACCACGCCGAAGCGACCGTCAGCGCTGAAGCCCATCGGCCCGAGGCCTTGTTGCAGCTTGATTACCCGGCGGATGGCGTGGGTGCTGGCGTCAATCACGGTGACGGTGCCGTCCTTGCCGTCGGCCACATACACCGCGCCGGACAATGGCGAATAGGCAACTGATAACGGATGCGAGCCGGTTTTGATTTGCTCGACGATGTTCAGGCTGGCGATGTCGACCACGCTGACGGTGCCGTCGTCACGGTTGCTGACGAAGGCGAAGCGGCTGTCCTTGCTGAAGGTTATTTCGTGGTGGCCGCGACCGGTCTGTAAATGTTTGAGGGGTTTGAGGCTTTGGCTGTCGATCACCGTCACGCCGGAGTCTTCGGCTTTGCTCGCATTGTTGCCGACCCAGAGCAGGCGTTCGTCCGGTTGCAGCGCAATGCGAAACGGTTGGTTACCGGCGCTGATCGAATCGATGACTTTGAATTGCTCACTGTCGATGACGGCAACTTCGCCCGCTGTCGGCATGGAAACAAAGACGCGTTTGTTGTCTTTGGGCGTGACCCAATCCATCGGCGGTTGTTTGAGTTCGATCCGCGCCAGGGTGCTGGTGATGCCGCCGACCGAGACCGACGGATCGACCACGGCGATGCTCGCGTCGCGGTTCATCACCAGCAGGAAATAGCTGTTGAGGTCGAGCAACGGCCGCGCGCCGATGTTGGATTTGAGGAACACGCCGACCCGGGCTTTGCAGCTCTGGTCGCGGCCCTGGGCCTGATCGGCGGCGAGGGTCTGCGGATCGACCCAGGCGCCCGGCGCCACCCCGGACAGCGGCTGGCCGGAAGCGCCGTCACTGATGCGGAACTGCACATCGGCGAACTCGCCTTCGCGCAGTTTGCCGTCGGCGGCCAGTGGCTTGAGGTTGAAGTCCACCGCCACACCGTCACGGTTCAGCGTCTGACTCACGCCGGTTTGCGCCAGCGCAATCTCACTCAGCGTCAGCAACGCCCCGGCCATGACCAGCGAGCAAATACCGATGATGTTGATGATCCTGTTCATCTATCACTCCCCAAACACTACCTGACAAAACACCGACCCTGTGGGAGCTGGCTTGCCAGCGATGGCGTCCTTCCAGTCACATCAATGGCACCTGTGCCGCCATCATCGCTGGCAAGCCAGCTCCCACAGGTTTTGCATTCATCCCGCAACCTCACTGCCCACCGCAGCTCCCACTAGGATTTGCATCCACAGGCATGTTGTCGTTGCACCTGCTTCTACTGCCCCTGCGGCGCCGGTTCCGGTTCATTGGTCACCCGCAACAACCCCCACAATCCAGAGGTGTTGCCGTAAGCGGCGTAATCGCGGAACAGGTAATCCCCAGGGATCGCATTGCTGCCACCAGCACTCGGGATCATGAAGCTGAAGTGCGCGGCCGGCAGGACGCTTTCGTGGGCGCCGATGTACATCGACATCGGGTTGTAGCCGAAGCGCACGGAGCCCACGCCCGGCGAGCCCATCGGATAACCACCGACATCGCTCTTCTCGGCCTGGAACGGGTTCACCGACCAGACGTGCCCGTCGAGCTGGAACGTGGTGCCGCGACTGCCACCGCTCGGCATCAAAATATGCGTGCGGAACGGTTGCCCCGGTTTGGCATACAACACCGGCGTCTGCGGATCACCGCCGACCAGCGCATTGCTGTAGGCCATATGCGCGTTGGTCATGTCGCCATAACCCGCGCCATCGGCATGCCCGAACGGTGCATCCGGGGCGAGGCCGAAGCGGTACCACAGCGGTTCGGTCTTGTAGTTGATCGCCATGCTCGAGTTGTCCTGCGGATCGGTCGGCACGCCGAAGCCCTCAGCAGCAATCCCTTCCACCGGCCGGCCATTGGCCCAACGGGTGTTCAACGCCTTGTGCCAGACCATCGCGAAGTCGCGGTAGCTGGTTTGCCCTGGCGCCGTCACCGTGGCGTTGACCTTGCGCGCATCATCAACCCAGGTCGCGCCGATCGGCAGGATGCTCATCGCCCCGCCGAGACCTTTTTGCGGCTGCTTGATCACGTCCGCCGGGGTGAAATTCAATCCGCCGAACTCGACCGCCGTGGCGTTGATGTTGTCGACGCTGCGGCCCAGTTGCGTCACCGGTTTGCCTTCACGCTCCAGGTGCCCGGCGTAGTACTGATAGGTACGGGTCGGGTACGCGCCGCTGTTGCCGACGCGCGGTGGCACGGTCTGGATCGGGTTGGCACCGACGTTGGCGCCGTCGGATTTGGTGATGTCGTAGGCCAGCAATTGCGCATGCAGGCCGACGTGGCTGGACGGCCGCATCAGGTTGTTGCTGAAGGTGGTCGAACCCAGACCGCTGTTGCGATCACGCTTGACCATGCCTTGCATCACTGCGGTTTGCGTCAGGTCGGGCATCACGCTCGGCAGACGGTTTTCCAGGGTGATGTTGATGCAATCCCCTGCCGCCGCACGCAGTACCAGCGGTTCAACCGGGATGCCGGGTTTAAGCTTGCCGCTGAGCGGATCCAGATCGGATTTACGCACATACAGAATCGCGGTCGGATCATGCAGCGGCCCGCTCTGCCCGCCGATGGTGATGGTTTCGCCATCCTCCGGATCGGTCACGGTGACTTGCGGAATGCTCACCGTGCGCGAGTTCAGCACCAGGGTGCCGCCCGCCGGATTCAGCGGTCCGCCGACATGCTGGCCGAGCCCTTCGGGATCGCCGATGGTCAGGCCCAGCGTATTGCCGAGAATGTCGTTGGCCAGCGCCGCGACCACCTCATAGTTACGCTGCACCGTCGGCCGGGTGCCGATGCCGTTAGGGTTGGCGCTGATCCGTGGGCAACTGCCTTCGAACGCCACGGTGTTGCGCATGCCCGCCGGATTCGGGTTGTTGGGGATGGCGAACAGGTCATTGCGTTTGGCGGTGTAGTTGCGCATCACGCCCCAGATACCGCTCCAGTAGCCTTCGATCGAGGCATCCATCGAGTACAGATAGTCGCCCGTGGTCGCCGCCGAACTGGACAGCATCGACACCGGCGCAATAAAGCCCATCTGCTCGGAAATGCCGATCATCTGCGAGGCGCGCCAGCCAGAGTTGGAGCTGTTGCCGAACCCGGAACCGCTCTGCAGCCATTTCACGCCGTGCAGGGTGACGTTGTGCTCTTCCTCATGGCCGCCGGCATGCACGCGCAGCCGCACGTTGTCGCCGGTGTAGGTGCGCAGCATCGGCGTGAACGGATCGCCCGGTTCGGCGCCGCCCTTGTTGATGTGCGGCGGGAACAGCGTGGTACCGCCGGTAGGGCCGGTGGCCGAGGTGAGCAGATTCGGCGCCAGGTTCATCGCCGGAATTGCGCGGTCGGTGCGGCTTTGCATGGCGAACGACAGATCGCCACCGAGGCCGTCGGCCTGCATGCCGCGCTTGCCGTCCGGGCCGACCTTGTTCGGGTCGTACACGCGCAAGGCCAGCGGCTCGTTGCGGTAGTTGACGACGAACATGCCCGGATCATCCACCGAGATCGCCTGCGGACATGGTCGGCTCGGGCAGCCCGGGACCTGACCGCCCTGCACTTCCAATACACCTTCAAGCAAGTTGCTGGCGTTGTTGCGCACGGGCGGATTGATCGCGTAGCGGAAGCTGTCAGCTGTCGCCGGGAACGCTTGCGCATTCGGCACGCCATTGGGGCCGGCACCGACATAGACGCCGGCTTCATAGGCATGCTGGAAGTCGCTGTATTCGAGGAAGAACTCGCGGAAGCTGTCGTTCTTGCCATCGCCATCGAGGTCGCCGGTGTTGATCACCGCTTGCCACGAGGTCGGCCCGCCGTCCTGACGCGCACCACTATAGAGAGGCTCGCCGGTTTCGGCGTGGAACCAGGTCGAACCGGCCGGCTCGGCAAGCACCGTCGCGTACAGACCAATTTGCTGGTGCGTCGATGGGCCTAAGTGGTCGTGGGTGAAGATGGTGCCGAGGCCGCGATCGACGCCTTTGGCGTTGACCACCGGATCGACGAACCAGCGCTGCATCGCCGTGCGCGCGCCGAGCCAATCGGCGCGGCCGTACTGGCCGAAGAACGGATGGTTCTTGGCTTTCGGGCAAGCCTGGGTGCCGTCGCGCGGATCAGTGCTGGCGCATTGATTGAACTCGCGAATCGCGTGAATGCGTTCCTGCACAGCGCCGGGCGAGAGCACGCCGTCCTCGTAGTTCCAGCCATTGGACGAGCCATCCGCCGAGGTCAGATCCCACTTCGGCAGGTGAATGTGCTGACCGATCACGTCGGTTGGCGTGCGTACCTGATAGTCGTCCATCTCGTAGGTGGCCGGCACCAGGTTGGTTTGCTGGTATTGCACGCAATCGAAAGTGTTCATGCGCATCACCAGCGGCTCTGGCGGACGCTGCTTGGTGATCACCGGCCAGGCGTCTTCCCACAGCGCGAGAATGCGCGCCTGCGGGAAGTGATAACCGACCTTGTTGTACACCGCGTCGAACTGAATGTTGGCGGCTTTGTAGATCCGTGGCCGGTCGGCGGTGAAGCTTGAGGCGCCGACAAAGGACATGCCGTCGACGCGCTCACCGCTGGCGAACTCGCCACTGCCAGCGCTGGCGGTCAGGCGTTTTTGCCGGTCGTCCATGCACGGCTCGTAGTACGGCGCGCCAGCCATCGGCAAGGCGCCATTGGTGCGAAACGCCTTGGCGACTACTTGATTGCCGGGCAGCAAGGCATAGCTTGGGTGATCTTTCTTCGCGTGGAAGGCCATCGCCGCTTGTTCGACTTCGGTGCCTTCTTCCGGCAGGTAAATCGGTTTGGCGCGGGTGACTTCCTTGGAGAAGTCCAGCGAGGTGGTCACGGTGTGCGCCTCGCCACCGGCCGCGACGCCGTCCAGTGCGTGCCGCTGCAAGCCACCATTCCAGCCACCGGACTGCGCCGGATCAAGATTGGCCCACAGCGCTTTGCCGCTGGCTTTGAGCGACTGCGCAGTGGCCGCGTCGAGCATGTCCAGTGGCGGGGTTGGCGGACGCTGGCCGACCGAGCTTTCCATGCCGCCGATCCAGAATGGATAGCCAGGGTTTTTCAGGCTTCCGTCGGCATTGCGGTTGGCTTCGCTGCGATCGACCAGCGCCAGCGAGCCGATGGCTTGACCGCCGGCGTTGCCGCCATGGTGCTCGCCATCGTCATCGCCCTCTTCTTCATCCTCGTCGTCATCATGGCCGGCGATCAGGGTTTCACCGATTTTCGGCACGACCACCACTTTGCCGGGCATCGGCGCCATGGCTTTGCCCGGCAGCGGCACAATCGCTGGAATCGGTGTGCCGGCAACGATTTCGCCATCCGGCAAAGCGCGTGCGCCGGACGCCGGCTTGCCACTGCGCAGGGCGAACGGTTCGCTGTGATAACCGTCGGCGCCCTGCTGCGAAACGTCGAGCCGAGTGCCTTCTTCGAAGACATCGTGCACCCGCCACATCGCCCACATGCCTTGGGCAAAGTGCGGATAGAAATGGCAGTGATAGATCGCATCGCCGGCCACGCGGTTGCGGTTGCCCGAACCACCGTTGGCGATTTCATAGGTATAACCGGCGCCCGGGCCAATGCCCTGGGCGTCGACGTAATCGGAGTTGTCGTCGTTGGGGTTGAACAGCCACTGATGGCCGTGCAGGTGGAAGATGTGCTGCTCATGGCCATTGTGGGTGTTGCGGAATTTGACGAAGTCACCGATGTAACTGTGATTGACGTTGGACGGCTCCGACGGATACAGCGCCATAGTGGCTTTCACCCCGATCTGATCGGCGCGCGGTGTCTGGCCCGGGGCGATGTTCTCAAGCCCGGTGTTGGCCGGTACATCCACCAGCATCGCCACATCGCCGACGGTGTGCGAGCTGAGGAAGAATTCTTCATAGGCGCACGACAGGCAATCGTGCATCGGCCCCACGCCCAAACGGTTGGCGACCACTTCGGCACCCATGCCGCCGGAGCCGTAGTTGATCATGAACGAGTCGCGGGTCGGCTCCAGCACATGAGCCATCACCGGGTCGGCCCAATACGCCGGAAACGCTTGAGTGGCGGCAGTTTCATCCTGGAATTGCGAGGCGAAATCGCGGAACGCTTCGAGGCGGTTGGGGATCGCCGGGTTGCGTTTGCCCATCGATTCCAGCGGATAAGTGCTCGGTGGAAAACTGCCATCGGCGTTGCTGCCCATGACAATCGCATCGCTTTCGCTGGAGATGATCTCATTGCCATCGACCATGCCGATGATCGGCGTACCGGCCTTGCCTTCACGCAGCCACGGTTCGCGTTGCGGGTAGCGCGCCTGGTAATCGACGATCGGTTGGCCGGTGGGTGCGCGGCCCGTGGTGGCCAGGCGCATTTCTTCTTCGGTGAGGGTATTGCGATAAGTGCGACCGCCCTTGGGCAGGACGACGACCTGGCCGAACAGACCATTGGCAACGTTGCCGGCCGCGCCCTCGCCACCGAACGTCGCGCCACGGCTGCTAACGGCAAACGCGCCTTCCCGTTCGGCGTACAACGTGTAAGAACGGCTGGCGCCGGGTGGTACCAGACTGTTGGCGTTACGCCCGGTGAATGAAGAGATGTCATCGATGCTGTTCACTGCTTGCAGGCCGTTGACCTGGAAACCGACGTGACGATCAGCCACTTGTTCATCGACTTTGAAGTCTTCGGCGCCGTTGGCGTTTTCCGCGCCCTCCTCTTCGCCCTCGTTTTCAAAATGCTTGTTGGGGTTGGCCTGATAGTCGAGCAGGTTTTGCAGATTGATCGTCAGGCAATCACCCGCCGCCACGCGCAACACCAGTGGCCGAGGACGCTTGTCCGGGCGCAGCGAAACTTTGCCTGGCACTGCGGCGCCACCGTAAGCCAGCGACTGCTCATGTTCATCGACCACGTCGCGGCGCAGGGCGAACATCATGCCGTTGATGTTCTGCGCACCGAGGCGGTTGAACATCAGCGGTTGGTCGAAGGCGACCACATTGGCCACCAGATTACGCTCGCAACGTACGGCCGCGCCGGCCAGCTCGACGCTGAGCATCGAGGCCAGAATCAGCAGCCAGTTCAACAGAGACGGAGCGTGATGAATGCCAACCATGATCAGTAACCTCGTAGTGGGTGCTCTTGGGAACACTTCTCGACAAATGCCCCGGAGCAATCCGCGTGCCACAAAAAATTGCATTACCGTTCAATCAGTTACCGCGACCAGTTGAGAATCCGGGGGATATTCCCCACCCCTTTTCCCCACTTTTCGGGTGTATCCGCTTTGCCCCGAAAGTGGGGAAACCGGGTTGGGGTCACAACGGCGCATCCATGGCCAGCCCCTGCAGACGCCGGTACTGACGCAATACATTCGGCACATAACGCTGGGTTTCAGCGAACGGCGGAATCACCCGGCCACGGCTGAGCACCGCGTCGGGCCCGGCGTTGTAGGCCGCCACGGCGAGGGCGATGTCGTTGTCGAAGAGGGTCATCAAACGCTTGAGGTATTTCGCGCCGCCCTGGATGTTGGCCTTGGGGTCGTAGACGTCGGTCACGCCCAGTTCGCGCGCGGTGTCGGGCATCAATTGCATGAGCCCGCCCGCACCTTTGGCTGAGGTCGCGCCGGGGTTGTAATGGGATTCTGCGTTGATCACCGCGTGCAGCAACGCTTCGGGTAATTGGTTGACCTTGGCCGCTGCCGAGACCAGTTCCGCATAAGGCTGATTGGCGATCATTTGTGGCTGTTGATCGAGGCTGGCCACAGGCAATTCAGCCTCGTGGATCACCCGTTCGTAGGTGCGTCCGGGCCGGTGAACGTTGGACAGTACATAGCTGCCCTTGGCGTCCACCGAGATGAACACATCGGCTTGCGCGGCGCCGCTGAGCAGCACACAACCGAGCAATCCGCTGGCGATAAATTTCATGTCGGGCCTCCCCGGATCGACCCCGATAAATTGGGGGAAATGCCCCAATGGCCGATCACGTTTGAGCCATACGCAAGCACTGTGCCGACTCTTGAAAGGCCCGGATTACAAGGGCTTCAGCCAAGTTGATGTTTTTGGTCGGGGCTGAGCATGGCAATTGCATAAGCCCTTGTGGCAACACGGCTGCCACTCACGGGAGGTCATCATGAAGCTGCAATTTCGTCCGCGTGACCAACGCGGTTTTACCCTGCTCGAATTGCTCGTGGTGCTGGTGGTGCTCGGCCTGTTGGCCGGGATCGTCGCGCCGAAATACTTCGCTCAACTCGGTCGCTCGGAAGTGAAAGTGGCCAAGGCGCAAATCGAAGGGCTGAGCAAGGCACTGGATTTGTATCGACTGGAAGTCGGCCACTACCCGTCTACCGAACAGGGCTTGCAAGCCTTGGTGATCGCGCCGAGTGACGAGGCGAAATGGACCGGCCCGTACTTGCAGAAAAAACTGCCGCAGGATCCGTGGGGACGTAATTACGCCTACCGCTATCCCGGCGAAAACAGCGAGTACGACCTGCTGTCGATGGGCAAGGACGGCCAGCCCGGTGGAGAAGGCGAGAATGCCGAAGTGACCAATTGGCAGTGACTGGAGCGCGGCCCATGCGATTTCATTTGAAAGCGGTCGGCAAGGCTGGCGTGGTGTCCTTGAGCGTCGAAGCGGCGGGTGACAGCGAGGCACGGCGCATCGCCGAAGATCAGGGTTTGCGCGTGCTCAGCTCGCACGCCGACAAGCATTGGCGCTCGCTGAAACTGCGCCAGCGCGAGACCTTCAATCTGGTGTTATTCAGCCAGGAACTGACCACGCTGCTCAATGCCGGCCTACCGTTGATCGATGCGCTGGAAAGCCTCGCCGAAAAAGAATCCGCCCCCGCTGCCCGGAAAACCTTGAGTGAGCTGGTCCGCTTGCTTTACGAGGGCAAATCGTTCTCGCAGGCGTTGGGCCAGTTGTCGGCGGTGTTCCCGCCACTGTACGTGGCGCTGGTACAGTCCAGCGAGAAGACCGGCGCGGTCGGCGATGCGCTCGGTCGCTACGTCAGTTATCGCCAGCGCATGGACGAGGTGCGCCAGAAGATCATCAGCGCCTCGATCTACCCGATGCTGTTGCTGATAGTCGGCGGTGGCGTGGTGCTGTTTTTGATGGGTTATGTGGTGCCGCGCTTCAGTCTGGTGTTTGAAGGCTTGGGCAATAACCTGCCGTGGCTGTCGCAGGTGTTGATGAGTAGCGGCATGTTTTTGCATGCGCATCAGGCGGAATTCTTCGCTGCGCTGGCCGCGATTGTCATCGCCCTCGCCGTGCTGCAAAAGCAACCAGCGTTTCGCCGAGGGCTGGATCGGCTGGTGGAGAAACTGCCCGCCGTGCATCAGCGGATTTTCATGTATGAACTGGCGCGGTTCTATCGCTCGCTGGGGATTCTGCTGCAAGGCGGGATTCCGCTGGTGACCGCCATGGCCATGGTCCGTGGCTTGCTCACCGTTGCTTCACGGGTGCGGCTGGATCAGGCTTGCGAGCGGGTGCGCGAGGGGCAGTCATTGTCCACTGCGCTGGAGCTCAATCAGCTGGTGACGCCGGTTTCGCTGCGCCTGCTCCGGGCCGGTGAGCAGTCCGGCAACCTCGGGCAGATGATGGAACGCAGCGCCGACTTTTACGACGAGGAAATAAGCCGCTGGCTGGAGTGGTTCGTGAAGTTGTTCGAGCCGCTGCTGATGACCTTCATCGGCTTGCTGATCGGGGTCATCGTGATCCTGATGTACATCCCGATTTTCGAACTGGCTTCGAGTATTCACTGACTCCGGGAACGGGTCCGATCCCTGCAACAACGCACTTTACGTTCCCAACAAAACCACAAAGACGGAGAACGATATGCACATTAAAAAGCTCGTGCTCGCAATGGCCATCGGCGCAGTTCTGTCGGCGTCCACCGTGCTGATTCCGGATAGCCTATCCGGCATTTCCAGTGTTCAGGCCAAGGAAGGTGGCAGTGGGGGTGGAGGGAGTGGTGGCGGTGGACATGGCGGAGGGGGTGGCGGTAACGGCGGAGGAAATGGCGGCGGGCATGGCGGTAGTGGTGGTGGAGGCGGCGGAAGTGGCGGTGGCGGTGGCGGTGGCGGTGGCGGTGGCGGTGGCGGCAATGGTGGTGGACACGGCGGCAGTGGCAGTGGCAGTGGCGGAAGTGGCCACGGTGACGGCGGCAGTGGACACAGCGGCAGCGGCCAGGGCTCCGGGCACTCTGGCGATTCCGCTTCATCCTCCGGCCGCAACGGCACTCACGCCGAACCGGGCGATGATCACGGCGTGCACCGGGCCGGTGAAGTCGGCGATGACCACGGCGTCCACCGGGCCGGTGAAGTCGGCGATGACCACGGCGTCCACCGCGCCGGTGAAGTCGGCGATGACCGAGGACTGCATGCAGCAGGCGAACCGGGGGATGATCGCGGCGTACATGTCGGCGGCGAGGCGGGCGATGACAAGCGCGCCAACTGATCAATCCTGAAACACCGCAACCCTTGTGGGAGCTGGCTTGCCAGCGATGAGGCAGGGTCAGGCAAATTGTATTGCCTGCCACACCGCCATCGCTGGCAAGCCAGCTCCCACAATGTTCTGCAGTGTGCACAAATTCCGCAGTCGCCTACGATCTCCTACAGTTTTGATCTGCGTAAGGCTCAGAGATCGACGTGGCTCTCGTTCAGGCGTTCGCGCAAAAATTCGACCAGCGCCTGCACCGGTCTTGAAGCCTGGCGATGCTGCGGATACACCGCCGATAGAGTCAGCGGCTCAGGTCGCAAATCATCCAGCACCGGCACCAGCCGGCCATCCTTAAGCGCCGCGCCGACAATGAACGTCGGCAGATAGGTAATGCCCATTCCCTGCACCGCCGCATCTCTGAGCAATTCGCCGTTGTTCACGCGCATCCGCCCGGTGACATTCACCAACAGCGGCTTACCCTGCCCCGCATTGAAGCGCCATTGCACCGAGCGCCCGTGTCCGTAAGGCAGGCAATCGTGGTTGAGCAGCTCCTCCGGTTTGAGCGGTGTGCCGCGTTCAGCAAGATACGCCGGGCTGGCGCAGTACACCCGCTCGATCGACGCAATGCGCCGGGCAATCAGGGTCGAATCCTCCAGCACGCCAATGCGCAGCGCCAGGTCGTAACCCTCGCCGAGCAAATCCACCGGGCGATCACTCAAGTCCACCTCAACCGTGACTTCCCGGTAGCGCTGCAAGAACATCGGCAGCAGACACCCCAAGTGCGCCACGGCAAACGACAGCGGCGCACTCAGGCGAATCGTCCCGCGTGGCTCGGCGGTCTGCCCGGCGATGCCCTGCTCCACTTGCTCGACTTCGCCCAACAGCCGCAATGCCGATTCGTAATAGCTCTGCCCCAGCGGCGTGACGTCCAGGCGCCGCGTCGAGCGGTTCAACAATCGCACGCCGAGGCGCTCTTCCAACTGCATCAAGCGCCGGCTGACGAACTGCTTGGACAGGCCCAATTGATCAGCCGCTGAGGTGAAGCTGCCGGAGTCCATGACCTGGCAAAAAATACGCATGTCTTCGAACGGGTTCATTGTCACTCTCTGGTGGACAGTTAAACGCTTTATAGCCGCTTTTTCACTTTTCAGCAGCCTATTAATCTGTGCTCACGGTGTTGCTGAGGCCTGAACCCCAGCGCCACAGCAGCCCGCAACCCAGGCACAACAATTCAAAAACATTCAAAAGGATTTCCACCATGAACCTCGTCAAGAAAACCCTCACCGCTTCCCTCCTCGCCCTGTCCATCGGCAACGCTTTCGCCGCCGAAAGCAGCGGCGTCGAACACAACACCCAGGCCTTCCTCAACGCCCTCGCCGCCGGCGGCGGCAAACCGCTGGAGCAACTGAGCCCGAAAGATGCCCGTGCGGTGCTGACCGGTGCGCAGGCTTCGGTGAAGGTGGATTTGTCCGGTGTTGAAGTCAGCGACAAAGCGATCAAGGTCGATGGCCAGACGATCAACCTGAAAGTGGTGCGTCCGGCCAAGGTCAAAGGCGAGTTGCCGGTGTTCATGTTCTTCCACGGTGGCGGCTGGGTGCTCGGTGATTACCCGACGCACCAGCGCTTGATTCGTGACTTGGTGGTGGGCTCTGGCGCCGTTGCGGTGTACGTCGATTACACGCCGTCGCCGGAAGCGCAGTACCCGACCGCGATCAACCAGGCCTACGCCGCAACGAAATGGGTGGCAGAACACGGCAAGGAGATCGGTGTCGATGGCAAGCGTCTGGCAGTGGCCGGCAACAGCGTCGGCGGCAACATGGCTGCAGTCGTGGCGTTGATGGCCAAGGAACAGAAATCCCCGGCGCTGCGCTTCCAGTTGCTGATGTGGCCGGTGACCAACGCGCAGTTCGACGACGGTTCGTACCAGCAATTCGCCGAGGGGCACTTCCTCACCAAAGGCATGATGCAGTGGTTCTGGGACAACTACACCACCAACCCGGCCGAACGTGCGCAGATCCACGCCTCGCCGCTCAACGCCAGTGCCGAACAACTCAAAGGCTTGCCCGCCGCACTGGTGCAGACCGCCGAGTTCGACGTGCTGCGTGACGAAGGTGAAGGCTATGCGCGGCACCTGGATGCGGCGGGTGTAGCGGTGACCTCGGTGCGTTACAACGGGATGATCCATGACTTTGGCTTGCTCAATCCGCTGAGTCAGATTCCGGAGGTGAAAGCGGCGGTGCGTCAGGCGGCAGCCGAGTTGAAAACCCACTTGCAGCCTTAACGGCAAAAGATCGCAGCCTGCGGCAGCTCCTACAGGGAAATGCATTCCAAAGTAGGCGCTGCCGCAGGCTGCGATCTTTTTATTGGCAGACATTGCGGAGCTTCGGTCATGACCCTTTTCTACACTCACCTGCTGTCCTGGAGCGCCGCCCTGCTGCTGCTCGACGCTGTGCTCTGGCACTTCTCGCCCTTCACCCATCGCGCCCCGAGAGTGGGTGTGCGGCTGGTGCTGTTCCTGGCGTTCACGGCGCTGGTGATCAACGCCGGCGTCAGTCCGTTGCAGGCTCCGCTGTTCGCCGATGACCGCGTGGCGCAACTGGGTGCAACCGCGTTGGGGATTCTCTGGTGGCTGTACGCCGCGCGGGTGCTGACCGAAGTCATCGGCCTGGCACTGATGCGGCGCATCGGCCACAGCGGTCGTTTGCTGCAAGACGTGATCGGCGCACTGGTGTTTCTGGTCGCCACCGTCGCTGCGGCCGGTTACGTGCTGGAACTGCCAGTGAAAGGTTTGCTGGCGACTTCGGGCGTGGTCGCCATCGTTGTCGGTCTGGCGCTGCAAAGCACCTTGGCCGATGTGTTTTCCGGAATCGTGCTCAACACCACCAAGCCCTATCAGGTGGATGATTTCGTGGTGATCGACGGCGTCGAAGGCAAGGTCTTCGACATCGACTGGCGCGCCACGCACCTGCTGACCAGCGCCGGAACCATGGCGGTGGTGCCGAACTCGGTGGCGGCCAAGGCGAAGATCGTCAACCTCAGCCGCCCGAACAACATGCACGGCGTGTCGATCAGCATTCAGGTGCCGAATCACATTCGCCCGCGCCGGGTACTCGATGCGCTTGATCGGACCTTGCAGGGCAGCAGTTCTCTGTTGCTGACGCCAGCGCCGAAAGCCGTGTTGAAAGAGGCCGGCGAAACCCTGTCGGAATACGTGGCGAGCGGCTTCATCGCCGAGCTCGGCAAGAAAAGCGAAGTACGCAATCAACTGTTCGACCTCGCTCACCGGCATCTGGAAGCGGCGGGAATCTCGCGGCATCCGGATGGCGTGATTGAGCCGTCGAGCCGTGCCCGCGCGTTGCTCGACGAAGTGAAAATCTTCCGTTCGCTGAGCAGTGAGGAGCGTGATCGCCTCGCCGAATCGATGGTTGCCCAGCAGTATGCGGCAGGCCAGGTGGTGCTGGATCTGGATGAAGTGCCGGACAGTCTGTTTGTGATTGCCACTGGCGTCGTCAGCGCGACGGTGGTGGACGGTGACAGCAAGGTCGAGGCCGGGCGGATGGGACCGAGCGAGGTCATGGGTGAACAGAGCATTCTGGCGGATACGCCGTCGCAGGCGACGTTCACGGCGTTGACGTCGAGCATCATTTATCGTCTCGACAAGCACCTCACTCGTCAGTGCATGGAACAGCGCATGGAGGTGGGGCAGGCGTTGAATAAGTTGCAGGCGGTGCGTCAGCAGAACAGTCGCCTCGCGTTGATGGGCAAGCCGGTGGCGGTGAGGAAAGGTGGGTTTTTGGGTTGGTTGCAGAAGCGTTGAAGCGGCAAGATCAAGATCAAAAGCCTCCCCCTCACCCCAGCCCTCCCGAAACGTCGGACCGCCCCCAAGGGGGCGAGGGGAAAGGGAGCCGATCTCCATGTATTTCAAAATCGGAGTTCGGCTCGGTATTGCAGGTCGACGTACCACGAAAGAAACCGATCTCCGGGATTTTCAAGACCTGAGTTCGACTCGGTATTACACGTCGGCGTACCTCGAAAGAACCCCTCGGTCAGTCCCCTCTCCCTCCGGGAGAGGGCTAGGGTGAGGGGCTTTTCAGGCTCACCGATTACTTGGCAGTGAACTTGGTATAGCTATTGATCAAGTTGCGATAGTTAGGCAACCGCTCCGACAGCAAATGCGCCAACCCTTCCATGTCGTTGCGCCAGTCACCCTGCAGCTCGCACGCTACCGAGAACCAATTCAGCAGGTGGGCACCCGCCGCCGACATCCGCGCCCACGCCGCCTGCTGCACGGTGGTGTTGAAGGTGCCGGAAGAGTCGGTCACGACAAACACTTCGTAGCCTTCAGCAATCGCCGACAGTGTCGGGAATGCCACGCAAACGTCCGTCACCACACCGGCGATGATCAGTTGCTTGCGACCGGTGGCCTTGATCGCCTTGACGAAGTCTTCGTTGTCCCACGCATTGATCTGGCCCGGGCGCTGAATGAACGGCGCATCCGGAAACTGCTCACGCAGCTCAGGCACGATCGGGCCGTTGGGACCGGCGTCAAAACTGGTGGTGAGGATGGTTGGCAGCTTGAAGAACTTGGCGATGTCACCCAGCGCCAGCACGTTGTTCTTGAACTCGTTCGGGGTGAAATCCTGGACCAGCGAGATCAGGCCGGTCTGGTGATCGACCAGCAGTACAACCGCATCATCTTTGTTCAGACGTGTGTAAGGAACGCTCATGGGAAAACTCCTGATGGACGGATGGATGAAGCATTGAGCGCCGACCGGATGGCCGGCGCTTTTAGGGGGAATCAGAAGGCGAAGCAGGAACAGCCGAACGCGCCCCAGAAACCGGCGAAGTCGCTGACCGGTGCGTTCGACATCCGCGCCTTTTCATGGCTGTGGGTGTGCACTGCGCACGGGCCGCTGCACTGGTGCACCTGCGCCTGCAACGGTGAATTCGGCCGCCAATGGCCCGGGACTTTGACCACCGGCGACCAGTCCGGCAGCACCGGAATCGAACGCGGGCCGAGGTCTTCGAAGTCGCCAGCGGCGTAAACAATCTTGCCGCCGACCACGGTCAGCACCGACTCGATCCACTTGATCGCTTCTTCTTCGACATGGAAGAAGTCCGCGCTCAGCGCCGCCAGATCCGCCAGTTGGCCGACCTTGATCTGGCCTTTCTTGCCCTGCTCCGAGGAGAACCAGGCGCTGCCGTGGGTGAACAGTTCCAGCGCAGTGGTGCGCGGCAAACCCTCTTCGTACAAGGCCAGCCCACCGACGGTGCGGCCGCTGACCATCCAGTACAGCGAAGTCCACGGGTTGTAGCTGGACACCCGCGTGGCATCGGTGCCGGCGCCGACCGGTACACCTTCGGCGAGCATGCGTTTGATCGGTGGGGTGGCTTCGGCGGCTTGTTTGCCGTAACGGTCGACGAAGTACTCACCCTGGAACGCCATGCGATCCTGAATCGCAATGCCGCCGCCCAGCGCTTTCACCCGTTCGATGTTTTGCGGGGTGATGGTTTCAGCGTGGTCGAAGAACCACGGCAAACCGTTGAACGGAATGTCACGGTTGACCTTCTCGAATACGTCGAGCATGCGGCTGATCGATTCGTTGTAGGTGGCGTGCAAGCGGAACGGCCAGCGCTGCTCGACCAAGTGGCGCACCACTGGCTCCAACTCTGCTTCCATGGTTTGCGGCAAGTCCGGGCGTGGTTCGAGGAAGTCTTCGAAATCCGCTGCCGAAAACACCAGCATTTCCCCGGCGCCGTTGTGGCGCAGGTAGTCGTCGCCCTGGTGCAACTTGACGCTGCCGGTCCAGTTCTGGAAATCGGTAAGCTCTTCTTTGGGCTTCTGGGTGAACAGGTTGTAGGCGATGCGCACGGTCAACTGGTCGTCTTTGGCCAGTTGTTCGATCACCTGATAATCGTCCGGGTAGTTCTGGAAACCGCCGCCGGCATCAATTGCACTGGTCAGGCCGAGGCGATTGAGTTCGCGCATGAACTGGCGGGTCGAGTTGACCTGATATTCCAGCGGCAGCTTCGGCCCCTTGGCCAGCGTCGAGTAGAGGATCATCGCGTTCGGTCGCGCGACCAGCATGCCGGTCGGGTTGCCGTTGCTGTCGCGAACGATCTCGCCACCCGGCGGGTTCGGCGTGTCACGGGTATAACCGGCGACGCGCAGCGCGGCGCGATTGAGCAAGGCGCGGTCGTACAGGTGCAAAATGAACACCGGAGTGTCCGGCGCGGCCTGGTTGATCTCTTCGAGGGTCGGCATGCGTTTTTCGGCGAACTGGAATTCGTTCCAGCCACCGACCACGCGCACCCATTGCGGGGTCGGCGTGCGGTCGGCCTGATCCTTGAGCATGCGCAGCGCGTCGGCCAGCGACGGCACGCCTTCCCAGCGCAGTTCGAGGTTGTAGTTCAAACCGCCACGGATCAAGTGCAAGTGCGAGTCGTTGAGGCCGGGGATCACGCAGCGGCCGTGCATATCGACCACTTGCGTGTCCGGCCCGCGCAGGGCCATCGCTTGATTGTCGTTGCCAACGACGACGAAACGGCCATCGGTGATGGCCACGGCACTGGCCAGCGGCTTGGTGCGGTCAACGGTATGAAATTGACCATTGAACAGAATCAGATCGGCGCTCATCGCAGTTCCTCAAGCAAAGTGAAAGAAGCAAACCCCGCGCGCTCAGCGTGGCGAGGTCTCTTGGGAATCGAGGTGTTCATGGGCCTGACTGGCTTCGAGCCACGGTGTAAACAAACGGGTGACCGGCGGCATCACCACGTACACCACCGACAGGACGATGGTCAGGGTGATCAGGAACGTGGCGACTACGTAATTGGAAAGCAGCGGATGCAACGCCAACAGCGGTCCCCAGATCAACGGCACCAGCAAGGTGTGCGGCAGAATCACCAGCAGCGAGACCACAGCTTGCTTCCAGCGCGGCGGCGGCGAAGCGGCATCGGCCAGTGGCGAGAACCAGAATTCCTTGATCGGCGCGACTTCCGTCTGATCACCGTCAGCCAGCATCGGCGCGGCTTCGGCGACCAGTGCCTGACGCTGTGGCGACTCCAGCCAGCCTTGCATCGCTTCGGTGGAGCTGAAGCGCAGCACGCAGGTGTAGAAATCGAGACGGCCGCGTTTGCCACGCACCACGTCTACGCCCAAATGGCCTTCACGCTGGCTCGCCACGCGGACGATGTTGCGCAACCACGCCTCATACGCCGACTCGAAACCAGCCTTGACCCGGTGTTTGATGATCAACGTGACCGTCTCATCGGCCCCCGGTGCTTGTGGATTGAGGACTTCAGGCATAACGCAGCACTCCGGGCAAACGAACAGGAATCACCAGCCGTCCCGGCCCGGCGATCAACACAGTGGTAAACACGATCAACAGCAACCAGCCGAACTGCCCCTCGGCCACACTCCATTGCGGATGCACGACCAACAGCGCCACCAGCAGCACAAAGAGAATAGGCACGCAGGCCAATCGCGCCAGTAACCCGGCGACGATCAGTAGCGGACAGAGGACTTCGGCGAAGATCGCCAGAATCAGGGTGAGGTGGGCGCCGAGGTGGAACGGGTCTTCGATCAGTTGCAGTTGCGCGGTGAAGTCCAGCAGCTTGGGCAAGCCGTGCACCCACAGCAGAAACAACCCGCCGCTGACCCGCAGGAACAGCAAACCGATGTCGCGTGCCCGTTCATCTGTTGAGGCATTCATGACCCGACCCTTGAAATGTCATTGGCTGGAATCATGCCAATGATGGTCGGGAGGAAATTGGATGGGTGTGCTCAGTTCTGCGGCATTGATCGTTCCCACGCTCTGCGTGGGAATGCAGCCCGGGACGCTCCGCGTCCCCTCCAGAGCCGAACGCGGAGCGTCCGTTGAGGCGTTCCCACGCAGAGCGTGGGAACGATCAAGCAGGCTCGCTCCCACAGGGGGTGTGCTTAGGCCGGTGGTTCGAGGTTATCCAGCACCCGATTCACTGCCAGCTCACCGAGCATGATCAACTGGGCAATCCCCAACAACGCCCGGCGCTGCGGTGC
>NZ_JBAQKH010000041.1:0-33320 GCF_049300855.1 Pseudomonas sp.
GCTGCGGGATCGATCCGGGTGCAGCGCCTACGGTTTGCTGCGCTGCACCTCCTCTCGCTGTGTTTGGCTGCGCCAAACGGTCGCTGCGCTCCCACGCCCGGATCAATCCCTCCACTCAGCCTTCCGACGTCGCCTTACAGATCAAAAGCCGCAGCCGAGCTAACGCTCATCCTGTTGAGTGGTGAGGAGCAACAGCGTGCTCGGCTTCGGATTGGTGGTGGATTCGCCCCTCACCCCAGCCCTCTCCCGGAGGGAGAGGGGGCCGATTTATGTGCTTTTCAAAGCCTGAGTTCGACGCGGTATCGCACGTCGGCGTACCTCCCCCAAACACCTCAATCAGTCCCCTCTCCCTCCGGGAGAGGGCTAGGGTGAGGGGCTCTTGATCTGGCTTTTGATTTGGCTTTGGCTTTGGCTCTTGATTTTTTGCCCCATCGGCAGGCCGAGCGTAGGTGTTCATCCGGGGGTTAGGCGCGCAGCGCCGTGCGGCGTAGCCGCATACATCGAGAGGAGGTGCAGCGAAGCAAACCGTAGGCGATGCCCCCGGATGGACACCGTAGCGAGGGAACACTGAGCCTCAGCGAAGTGCCGTACGCCAGGGGCAAAGCCTTTTGGTTCCTTTTTGGCGTTTGAAAAAGGGACTCGCTGTAAGAGCGAAACCGCCAGCGGCACCACCCGCAGCAACGGATATGCCCCCAATCCCAAACCCCAATCCCCAATCCCCAAATCCCAAATCCCGGACAAACAAAAACGGCCCCTATATAAATAGAGGCCGTTCCCGGTACAACTTAAGACTTCATCGCAAGACAAATCTTATTTACGGTCTTCCAGCTTGGAAATATCACGCGACTCGTAACCAGTGTACAGCTGACGCGGACGGCCAATCTTGTACGGGCTGGAGAGCATTTCTTTCCAGTGCGAAATCCAGCCAACAGTACGTGCCAGCGCGAAAATCACCGTAAACATGCTGGTCGGAATGCCGATCGCCTTGAGGATAATCCCCGAGTAGAAATCGACGTTCGGGTACAGCGAGCGTTCGATGAAGTACGGGTCAGTCAGCGCGATCTCTTCCAGGCGCATCGCCAGTTCGAGTTGCGGATCGTTGTTGATGCCCAGTTCCTTCAGTACTTCGTCGCAGGTCTGCTTCATCACAGTCGCGCGAGGGTCGCGGTTTTTATAAACGCGGTGACCGAAGCCCATCAGTTTGAACGGATCGTTCTTGTCCTTGGCCTTGGCGATGAACTTGTCGATGTTCGACACATCGCCAATCTCGTCAAGCATGGTCAACACGGCTTCGTTCGCACCGCCGTGGGCAGGGCCCCACAGGGCGGCGATACCGGCGGCGATACAGGCAAACGGGTTGGCACCCGAAGAACCGGCCAGACGCACGGTGGAGGTCGAAGCGTTCTGCTCGTGGTCGGCGTGGAGGATGAAGATCCGGTCCATGGCCTTGGCGAGCACCGGGCTGATCGGTTTGATCTCGCACGGGGTGTTGAACATCATGTGCAGGAAGTTTTCCGCGTACGTCAGGTCGTTGCGCGGGTACATCATGGGTTGGCCCATGGAGTACTTGTAAACCATCGCTGCCAGGGTCGGCATCTTGGCAACCAGACGGATCGCGGAGATTTCGCGATGCTGCGGGTTATTGATGTCGAGGGAGTCGTGGTAGAAGGCCGAGAGGGCGCCGACTACACCGCACATGACGGCCATCGGGTGGGCGTCGCGACGGAAACCGTTGAAGAAGGTTTTCAGCTGCTCGTGAACCATGGTGTGGTTTTTCACGGTGCTGACGAACTGGGCCTTCTGTTCTGCAGTCGGCAATTCGCCGTTGAGCAGCAGGTAGCAGGTTTCCAGGTAGTCCGACTTTTCAGCCAGCTGTTCGATCGGGTAGCCGCGGTGCAACAGAATGCCGTTGTCGCCGTCGATATAGGTGATCTTCGACTCGCACGAGGCGGTCGACATGAAGCCTGGGTCGAAAGTGAAGCGGCCCGTGGCCGTCAGGCCCCGAACATCGATTACATCGGGACCAACGGTGCCGGTTAAAATGGGCAGCTCGACGGGGGCTGCGCCCTCGATGATCAACTGCGCTTTTTTGTCAGCCATGTGGCCTCCTATTTATGCTTGAACCATCAGACAGACCCCCCACGCAGGGCCCGCACCACTATAGTGAGATAAATTCGAATGTCAATTTGCCTAAAGTCTTGCTCCAGAAGGCTTTAAGCGCACTTTTTCCTCGAAATTGACTGCCATTTACGCCTTTTATGCAACTTGTGCAATCAGCTATTGGGGGTAGGTGATTGCGTTGTCATTAGTAGCCTAACTGTCTATACTCGGCCACCGACCGCCAAGGGCTTTTGGGCTTGCTTTCATTGGGGGTCGCATCCCTGGGTGGTGGTTACCTGACCAGTGCACTCCCCAACAACTTTGCCCTGATTGTTAGGGGCTCTTCAGTGTGAAAAAAAAGCCGTGAAAAGCCAACGACCTGTAAACCTAGACCTAAGGACCATCAAACTCCCAGTCACTGCTTACACGTCCATTCTTCACCGTATCTCCGGTGTCATCCTCTTCGTGTGCCTTGCCATCATGCTTTATGCATTGGACAAGTCGCTGAGCTCCGAGGAAGGCTTCGGTCAGGTGAAAGCGTGTCTGACCAGTCCGCTAGCCAAGCTAGTGATTTGGGGCATCCTGTCCGCTCTGCTGTATCACCTGGTAGCCGGTGTGCGCCATTTGATCATGGACATGGGCATCGGTGAGACGCTGGAAGGCGGCAAACTGGGCTCGAAAATCGTTATCGCCGTTTCCGTGGTGGTAATCGTTCTGGCAGGAGTTTGGATATGGTAACTAACGTCACGAACCTGTCGCGTTCGGGCCTCTATGACTGGATGGCGCAACGTGTGTCTGCGGTCGTTCTCGCGGCTTACTTCATCTTTCTGATCGGATACGTCGTGGCCCACCCTGGCCTCGAGTATGCCCAGTGGCATGAACTGTTCGCCCACAACGGGATGCGTATTTTCAGCCTCCTGGCCCTTGTTGCTCTCGGCGCTCACGCCTGGGTCGGCATGTGGACCATCGCGACTGACTACCTGACGCCAATGGCGTTCGGCAAGTCCGCAACGGCGATACGTTTCCTTTTCCAGGCAGTATGCGGCGTTGCGATGTTCGCTTACTTCGTCTGGGGTGTGCAGATTCTCTGGGGTATCTGAGTCATGGCTAACATTCCAACGATTTCTTTCGACGCCATCATTATTGGTGGTGGCGGTGCCGGCATGCGCGCTGCGCTGCAACTGGCACAGGGCGGTCACAAGACTGCCGTGATCACCAAGGTTTTTCCGACCCGCTCGCACACTGTATCCGCCCAGGGCGGTATCACGTGCGCAATCGCGTCCGCTGACCCGAACGATGACTGGCGCTGGCACATGTACGATACCGTCAAGGGTTCCGACTACATCGGTGACCAGGACGCTATCGAATACATGTGTCAGGAAGGCCCGGCTGCTGTTTATGAGCTGGACCACATGGGCATGCCGTTCTCGCGTACCGAACAGGGCCGTATCTACCAGCGTCCGTTCGGTGGTCAGTCCAAGGACTACGGCAAAGGCGGGCAGGCTGCCCGTACGTGCGCCGCTTCCGACCGTACCGGTCACGCACTGCTGCACACCCTTTATCAGGGCAACCTGAAAGCCGGGACCACGTTCCTGAACGAGTACTACGCTGTCGACCTGGTGAAAAACCAGGAAGGCGACTTCGTCGGTGTGATCGCAATCTGCATCGAAACCGGCGAAACCACCTACATCCGCGCCAAGGCCACTGTATTGGCTACCGGCGGTGCAGGTCGTATCTACGCGTCCACCACCAACGCCCTGATCAACACCGGTGACGGCGTCGGCATGGCTCTGCGTGCTGGCGTGCCGGTACAAGACATCGAAATGTGGCAGTTCCACCCGACCGGCATCGCCGGCGCCGGTGTACTGGTTACAGAAGGTTGCCGTGGTGAAGGTGGTTACCTGATCAACAAGCACGGCGAGCGTTTCATGGAGCGTTATGCTCCGAACGCCAAAGACCTTGCCGGTCGTGACGTGGTTGCTCGCTCGATGGTTAAAGAAATCATCGCTGGCAACGGTTGCGGTCCGAATGGCGACCACGTACTGCTCAAGCTCGATCACCTGGGCGAGGAAGTACTGCACAGCCGTCTGCCAGGTATCTGCGAACTGTCGAAGACTTTCGCACACGTTGACCCGGTTGTTGCGCCGGTTCCGGTTGTTCCGACTTGCCACTATATGATGGGCGGCGTTGCCACCAACATTCATGGCCAGGCGATCACCCAGGACGCTGAAGGCGTCGACAAGATCATCCCTGGTCTGTTCGCTGTGGGCGAAGTGGCTTGCGTATCGGTGCACGGTGCCAACCGTCTGGGCGGCAACTCGCTGCTCGACCTGGTGGTATTCGGCCGCGCTGCCGGCCTGCACCTGGAAAAAGCGCTGACCGACGGCATCGAATACGACGACGCTACCGAAGCCGACATCGAAGCTGCCCTGTCGCGTCTGAACGCGCTGAACAGCCGTACTGATGGCGAAGACGTGGCAACCCTGCGTCGCGAGCTGCAGAACTGCATGCAGAACTACTTCGGTGTATTCCGTACCGGCGAATACATGCAGAAAGGTATCGCTCAGCTTGCTGACCTGCGTACCCGCATCGCCAACGTGAAGATCAACGATAAGTCGCAGGCGTTCAACACTGCCCGTATCGAAGCGCTGGAACTGCAAAACCTGCTGGAAGTGGCTGAAGCTACCGCCATCGCCGCTGAAGTCCGCAAAGAGTCGCGCGGTGCTCACGCCCGTGAAGACTTCGAAGACCGTGACGACGAAAACTGGCTCTGCCACACCCTGTACTTCCCGGGTGACAAGCGCGTCACCAAGCGTGCCGTGAACTTCTCGCCGAAGACTGTTCCGACTTTTGAACCTAAGATTCGGACTTATTAAGGGTGGCCGCCATGTTGCAAGTCAGCGTTTATCGTTACAACCCTGATCAGGACGCCGCGCCGTTCATGCAGGAATTCCAGGTCGATACCGGTGGTAAAGACCTGATGGTGCTGGACGTACTGGCCCTGATCAAAGAGCAGGACGAGGGTTTCTCCTATCGTCGCTCTTGCCGTGAAGGCGTCTGCGGTTCCGACGGCATGAACATCAACGGCAAGAACGGTCTGGCGTGCATCACGCCGCTGTCTGCGGTTGTAAAAGGTAACAAGTTGATCGTTCGTCCACTGCCAGGTTTGCCGGTTATCCGTGACCTGGTCGTCGATATGAGCATCTTCTACAAGCAATACGAGAAGGTGAAGCCTTACCTGCAGAACGACACGCCGGCTCCGGCCATCGAGCGTCTGCAGTCGCCAGAAGAGCGTGAAAAGCTCGACGGTCTGTACGAGTGCATCCTGTGCGCTTGCTGCTCGACTTCGTGCCCGTCCTTCTGGTGGAACCCGGACAAGTTCCTGGGTCCAGCTGCGCTGCTGCAAGCCTACCGCTTCCTGGCAGATAGCCGTGACACCAAGACATCCGAGCGTCTGGCTTCGCTCGATGACCCGTTCAGTGTTTTCCGCTGCAGGGGCATCATGAACTGCGTCAACGTATGTCCGAAAGGCCTGAACCCGACTAAGGCCATCGGTCACATCCGTAACATGCTGCTTTCGAGCGGCGTGTGATTCAGATGTTGTAACCGCTGTACCGTAGAGGCTGTGGCGCGGGCTTCAACCCGCGTCATGGCTATAACCAGAGCAGTAGCCACAAGCTGCAGCTCTTATTTTGAAGAAATGAGACAAGCAGGGGCATCCGGGCTGGTACCCGGACTATCAGTGTGATCCTAAGTGGCTTGTTTTAGTCGCTGCATTCGGACTTCTGCAAGTTTGCTCGGTGTCGACATCGATGGTGTTCCCCTAACCGAGGGTGACCAAGCATGCAAGAAAGCGTGATGCAGCGCATGTGGAACAGCGCCTACCTTTCAGGTGGAAACGCTGCCTATGTGGAAGAGCTTTATGAGCTCTACCTGCACGACCCTAACGCTGTGCCAGAAGAGTGGCGCACCTACTTTCAGAAGTTGCCTGCCGACGGCAACTCTGCCACTGATGTTTCGCACTCGACAATTCGCGATCATTTCGTGCTGCTGGCAAAGAACCAGCGCCGCGCCCAACCGGTTTCCGCCGGCAGCGTGAGCAGTGAGCACGAGAAGAAGCAAGTTGAAGTGCTGCGATTGATCCAGGCCTACCGTATGCGTGGCCACCAGGCAGCCCAGCTTGACCCGCTGGGGCTGTGGCAGCGTCCTGCACCTGCAGACCTGTCGATCAATCATTACGGCTTGACCAATGCCGATCTTGATACGACCTTCCGTGCCGGCGACCTGTTCATCGGCAAAGAGGAAGCGAGCCTACGCGAAATTCACGAAGCGTTGCAGCAGACATATTGCCGCACCATCGGCGCTGAGTTTACGCACATCACCGATTCCGAGCAGCGCCAGTGGTTCCAGCAGCGTCTGGAAAGCGTGCGTGGTCGTCCGACGTACTCCGCCGACATCAAGAGCCACCTGCTTGAACGCGTGACTGCCGGTGAAGGCCTGGAAAAATACCTGGGCACCAAATACCCGGGCACCAAGCGTTTCGGTCTGGAAGGCGGCGAAAGCCTGATTCCGATGCTCGACGAACTGATCCAGCGTTCCGGTTCCTACGGCACCAAGGAAGTCGTCATCGGCATGGCCCACCGTGGCCGTCTGAACGTGCTGGTCAACACCTTCGGCAAGAACCCGCGCGAGCTGTTCGACGAGTTCGAAGGCAAGAAGAAGGTCGAGCTGGGTTCCGGTGACGTTAAATATCACCAGGGCTTCTCGTCCAACGTGATGACCGCCGGCGGTGAAGTTCACCTGGCCATGGCGTTCAACCCGTCCCACCTGGAAATCGTTTCCCCGGTGGTAGAAGGTTCGGTGCGCGCCCGTCAGGATCGTCGTAACGACCCGACCGGTGAGAAGGTTCTGCCGATCTCCATCCACGGTGACGCTGCATTCGCAGGTCAGGGCGTGGTCATGGAAACCTTCCAGATGTCGCAGACCCGCGGTTTCAAGACCGGCGGTACCGTGCACATCGTGATCAACAACCAGGTCGGTTTCACCATCAGCAACCCGCTGGACTCGCGTTCCACCGAGTACGCCACCGACGTTGCGAAGATGATCCAGGCGCCGATCCTCCATGTGAATGGTGATGATCCGGAAGCCGTGCTGTTCGTGACTCAGATGGCTATCGATTACCGCATGCAGTTCAAGCGTGACGTGGTGATCGACCTGGTCTGCTACCGTCGTCGCGGCCACAACGAGGCCGACGAGCCAAGCGGCACCCAGCCTCTGATGTATCAGCAGATCACCAAACAGCGCACCACTCGTGAGCTGTACGCTGATCGTCTGACCCAGGGCGGTGTACTGGACGCAGAGCGTGTTCAGGCGAAAGTCGACGAATACCGCAACGCGCTGGACAACGGTCTGCACGTCGTGAAATCGCTGGTCAAAGAGCCGAACAAAGAGCTGTTCGTGGACTGGCGTCCGTATCTGGGCCACGCCTGGACTGCGCGTCACGACACTCGCTTTGATCTGAAGACCCTGCAAGAGCTGTCCGCCAAGCTGCTGGAAATTCCGGAAGGCTTCGTGGTTCAGCGTCAGGTCGCGAAGATCTACGAAGACCGTCAGAAGATGCAAGCCGGCGGCCTGCCGATCAACTGGGGTTACGCCGAAACCATGGCGTACGCGACCCTGGCGTTCGAAGGTCACCCGATTCGCATGACCGGTCAGGACATCGGCCGCGGTACGTTCTCGCACCGTCACGCTGTGCTGCACAACCAGAAAGATGCGGGCACCTACATTCCGTTGCAGCACCTGTACGACGGTCAGCCACGCTTTGACCTGTACGACTCGTTCCTGTCGGAAGAAGCGGTACTGGCGTTCGAATACGGTTACTCGACCACCACGCCGGATGCGCTGGTGATCTGGGAAGCCCAGTTCGGCGACTTCGCCAACGGTGCACAGGTTGTAATCGACCAGTTCATCACCAGCGGCGAGCACAAGTGGGGCCGTCTCTGCGGTCTGACCATGTTGCTGCCACACGGTTACGAAGGTCAGGGCCCTGAGCACAGCTCGGCACGTCTTGAGCGTTACCTGCAACTGTGCGCCGAGCACAATATTCAGGTTGCCGTCCCGACCACGCCAGCACAGATTTACCACTTGCTGCGTCGTCAGGTGATTCGTCCGCTGCGCAAACCGCTGATCGTGCTGACACCGAAGTCGTTGCTGCGCCACAAACTGGCCATCTCGACCCTGGAAGATCTGGCCGAAGGTTCGTTCCAGACCGTGATCCCGGAAATCGATGCACTGGACCCGAAAAAGGTCGAGCGCGTTGTTCTGTGTAGCGGCAAGGTCTACTACGACCTGCTGGAAAAACGCCGTGCCGAAGGCCGTGAAGATATCGCCATCGTGCGTATCGAGCAGCTGTACCCATTCCCTGAGGACGACTTGAAAGAAGTCCTGGCTCCGTACACCAACGTCAAAAATGCCGTTTGGTGTCAGGAAGAGCCGATGAACCAGGGCGCCTGGTACTGCAGCCAGCACCACTTGCGTCGCAGCATCGGTAACCTCGACAAGTCTCTCGTACTTGAGTACGCGGGCCGTGAGGCTTCTGCTGCCCCAGCTTGTGGTTACGCATCGATGCACGCCGAGCAGCAGGAAAAACTCCTGCAAGCCGCGTTTACCATTTAATGCCTTCGCGCACCTGAAACCGAATTTAAGGAACTACAGATAATGGCTATCGAGATCAAAGCCCCCACTTTCCCGGAATCGGTTGCCGATGGCACCGTTGCCACCTGGCACAAACAACCGGGCGACGCCGTCAAGCGTGACGACCTGATCGTCGACATCGAAACTGACAAAGTCGTACTGGAAGTTCTGGCTACCGCCGACGGCGTGCTGGGCGCAATCGTCAAGAACGAAGGCGACACCGTTCTGTCCGACGAAGTGCTGGGCTCCATCGAAGCGGGCGGCGCTGCTGCCGCTGCTCCAGCCGCCGCTGCTGCTCCGGCCGCAGCCGCTGCACCAGCTGCTGCCGAAGGCGAAGACGATCCTGTTGCTGCTCCAGCCGCGCGCAAGCTGGCTGAAGAAAACGGCATCAACATCGCCTCCGTTGCCGGCACCGGCAAAGGTGGTCGCGTAACCAAGGAAGACGTGGTTGCAGCGGTTGCTGCCAAGAAAGCCGCTCCGGCTGCCGCGCCTGCCAAGGCTGCTGCTCCTTCGGCTGCCGCTCCTGTGTTCGCCGCTGGCGACCGCATCGAGAAGCGCGTACCGATGACCCGCGTTCGCGCCACCGTGGCCAAGCGTCTGGTTGAAGCTCAGTCGAACATGGCGATGCTGACCACGTTCAACGAAGTTGACATGACCGAAGTCATGGCTCTGCGTTCGAAGTACAAGGACCTGTTCGAGAAGTCCCACAACGGCGTACGCCTGGGCTTCATGTCGTTCTTCGTGAAAGCCGCTACCGAAGCGCTGAAACGCTTCCCGGCGGTCAACGCGTCGATCGACGGCGCTGACATCGTTTACCACGGTTATGCGGACATCGGCGTTGCCGTTTCCAGCGACCGTGGCCTGGTGGTTCCGGTTCTGCGTAACGCCGAACTGATGAGCCTGGCTGAAATCGAAGGCGGCATTGCAACATTCGGCAAAAAAGCCCGTGACGGCAAACTGTCGATGGACGAGATGACCGGTGGTACCTTCACCATCACCAACGGTGGTACCTTCGGTTCGATGATGTCGACCCCGATCGTCAACCCGCCGCAGGCAGCGATTCTGGGCATGCACAACATCATCCAGCGTCCTATGGCCATCAACGGTCAGGTCGTTATCCGTCCGATGATGTACCTGGCACTGTCCTACGATCACCGTCTGATCGATGGCAAAGAAGCTGTGACCTTCCTGGTGACCATCAAGAACCTGCTGGAAGATCCGGCGCGTCTGTTGCTGGATATCTGATAGAAGCAGTCGCGGGCTTCAAGTTTCAAGCTGCAGGAAAGGGCAGCTTGGCTTGGAGCGCGCGGCTTGAAGCTTTTCGCTAAAGAGGATTTTTTGAATGTCGCAGAAATTTGACGTAGTAGTGATCGGTGCTGGCCCTGGTGGCTACGTGGCAGCCATCAAGGCCGCGCAGCTGGGTCTGACCACTGCCTGCATCGAGAAGTACACCGACGCAGAAGGCAAGCAAGCCCTGGGCGGCACCTGCCTGAACGTGGGCTGCATTCCTTCCAAGGCGCTGCTCGACAGTTCCTGGAAATACAAGGAAGCGAAAGAAAGCTTCAACGTTCACGGTATCTCGACCGGTGAAGTCAAGATGGACGTCGCTGCGATGGTTGGCCGCAAGGCTGGCATCGTCAAGAACCTGACCGGCGGCGTTGCCACCCTGTTCAAGGCCAACGGCGTTACTTCGATCCAGGGTCACGGCAAACTGCTGGCTGGCAAGAAAGTCGAAGTCACCAAGCCAGACGGCTCGGTTGAAGTCATCGAAGCGGAAAACGTCATCCTGGCTCCAGGTTCGCGTCCGATCGACATTCCACCGGCTCCGGTCGATCAGAACGTCATCGTCGATTCGACTGGCGCTCTGGAATTCCAGACCGTACCTAAGCGTCTGGGCGTGATCGGCGCTGGCGTGATCGGCCTGGAACTGGGTTCGGTGTGGTCGCGTCTGGGTTCTGAAGTGGTTGTCCTCGAAGCTCTGGACACCTTCCTGATGGCAGCGGACACCGCTGTTTCCAAGGAAGCGCTGAAAACCCTGACCAAACAAGGTCTGGACATCAAACTGGGCGCTCGCGTAACCGGCTCGAAAGTCAACGGCGACGAAGTCGTTGTTAACTACACCGACGCCAACGGCGAACAGACCATCACTTTCGACAAGCTGATCGTAGCCGTTGGTCGCCGTCCGGTGACCACTGATCTGCTGGCTTCCGACAGCGGCGTGACCCTCGACGAGCGCGGTTTCGTGCACGTTGACGATCACTGCGCGACCACCGTACCGGGCGTTTTCGCCATCGGTGACGTAGTTCGCGGCATGATGCTGGCTCACAAAGCTTCGGAAGAAGGCATCATGGTTGTCGAGCGCATCAAGGGCCACAAAGCCCAGATGAACTATGACCTGATCCCTTCGGTTATTTATACTCACCCGGAAATCGCGTGGGTTGGCAAAACCGAGCAGGCCTTGAAAGCTGAAGGCGTTGAAGTTAACGTCGGCACCTTCCCGTTCGCCGCTTCCGGCCGTGCCATGGCCGCCAACGATACCGGTGGTTTCGTCAAGGTCATCGCTGATGCCAAGACTGACCGCGTATTGGGCGTTCACGTGATTGGTCCGAGCGCTGCAGAACTGGTTCAGCAGGGCGCGATCGGTATGGAATTCGGCACCAGCGCTGAAGACCTGGGCATGATGGTTTTCTCCCATCCGACCCTGTCTGAAGCCTTGCACGAAGCTGCTCTGGCTGTGAATGGCGGCGCCATCCACATTGCCAACCGCAAAAAGCGTTAACAGACAATAAGAAACCACGGCGGTAACGGCCCGTCGTGAGCCTTGCGAGCAAGTCTCACCGCGGAATGTCCGCTGGACGCAGTCTTGCGTAGCTCAGCTACGCAAGCAGCAGTCACAGGTGGCGCGGCACTCAAACGAGCGCAGCGCCGAATGCGCAGTACCTAACGAAGACGGTAAAAAGCATGAATCTTCACGAGTATCAGGGTAAGCAGCTGTTCGCTGAATACGGCCTGCCAGTTTCCACTGGTTACGCAGTAGACACCCCGGAAGCAGCAGCAGAAGCTTGCGACAAAATCGGCGGCAGTGAGTGGGTTGTCAAAGCCCAGGTCCACGCTGGTGGTCGCGGTAAAGCGGGCGGCGTCAAGCTGGTTCGCAGCAAAGAAGACGCCAAAGCCTTCGCACAGCAGTGGCTGGGCAAGCGTCTGGTGACTTACCAGACTGACGCCAATGGCCAGCCAGTCACCAAGATCCTGGTTGAATCGTGCACTGATATCGCTAAAGAGCTGTACCTGGGCGCTGTCGTTGACCGTTCGAGCCGTCGCATCGTGTTCATGGCTTCCACCGAAGGTGGCGTGGACATCGAGAAAATCGCTCACGACACTCCAGAAAAAATTCTCAAGGCCACTATCGATCCACTGGTTGGCGCTCAGCCATTCCAGGGTCGCGAGCTGGCATTCCAGCTGGGTCTGGAAGGCAAGCAGGTTGCTCAGTTCGCCAAGATCTTCGTAGGTCTGGCCAAGCTGTTCAAGGATCACGACCTGGCTCTGCTGGAAGTGAACCCGCTGGTGATCAAGGCTGACGGCGATCTGCACTGCCTGGACGCCAAGATCAACATCGACGCCAACGCCATGTACCGTCAGCCTAAGCTGAAGACTTTCCACGATCCGTCGCAAGACGATCCGCGCGAAGCGCACGCTGCCAAGTTCGAACTGAACTATGTAGCACTGGAAGGCAACATCGGCTGCATGGTCAACGGTGCTGGCCTGGCCATGGGTACCATGGACATCGTCAACCTGCATGGCGGCAAGCCAGCCAACTTCCTCGACGTAGGTGGTGGCGCTACCAAAGAACGCGTAACTGAAGCGTTCAAGATCATCCTGTCCGACACCAACGTCGCTGCAGTACTGGTCAACATCTTCGGCGGCATCGTTCGCTGCGACATGATTGCCGAAGGCATCATCGGCGCTGTGAAAGAAGTCGGCGTGAAAATCCCGGTTGTTGTTCGCCTTGAAGGCAACAACGCTGAGCTGGGCGCTAAAGTACTGGCAGAAAGCGGTTTGAACATCATCGCTGCTACCAGCCTGACCGACGCTGCTCAACAAGTTGTCAAAGCTGCGGAGGGCAAATAATGAGCGTCCTGATCAATAAAGACACCAAAGTTATCTGCCAGGGTATTACCGGTTCGCAAGGTAGTTTCCACACCCAGCAAGCCATCGAATACGGCACCAAGATGGTTGGCGGCGTAACTCCTGGCAAAGGCGGCACCGAGCACCTGGGTCTGCCAGTGTTCAACACCGTTAAAGACGCAGTAGCGGCCACTGGCGCTACCGCCTCCGTGATCTACGTTCCGGCTCCTTTCTGCAAGGATTCGATCCTGGAAGCGGCATTCGGCGGCATCAAGCTGATCGTCTGCATCACCGAAGGCATTCCTACCCTGGACATGCTGGATGCCAAAGTAGTTTGCGACGATCTGGGCATTGTCCTGATCGGCCCTAACTGCCCAGGCGTGATCACCCCAGGCGAATGCAAGATCGGCATCATGCCAGGTCACATTCACTTGCCAGGCAAGGTCGGTATCGTTTCGCGTTCCGGCACCCTGACCTACGAAGCTGTCAAGCAGACTACTGACGCCGGTTTCGGTCAGTCGACTTGCGTCGGCATCGGTGGTGACCCGATCCCGGGTTCGAACTTCATCGACATCCTGAAGCTGTTCCAGGAAGACCCGAAGACCGAAGCGATCGTGATGATCGGTGAGATCGGCGGTTCGGCTGAAGAAGAAGCGGCTGCCTACATCAAGGCACACGTGACCAAGCCGGTTGTGTCCTACATCGCTGGTGTGACTGCTCCTCCGGGCAAGCGCATGGGCCATGCTGGCGCAATCATCTCTGGCGGCAAAGGCACTGCAGACGAGAAATTCGCTGCACTGCAAGACGCAGGCGTAAAAACCGTGCGTTCGCTGGCAGACATCGGCAAGGCCCTGGCCGAGCTGACTGGTTGGGCTGTCAAGTAAGCCTCGCGCTTAGCTGACGCTTTACCCAACAAAGGCCACCTTCGGGTGGCCTTTGTCGTTTCTGGCATTCGCTGATTTATAGGCTTGCCCCCAATTACATGCAAAAACGCGACACGGAAACGTCGCGTATCGGATAGTTCGCCCTCTAACAGTGCGTTTGTAAGACAAATTCGTTAGGCTAGCAGCCATTTTTGCGTCTGCCGCCCACAAGGCATGCAACGCGCTTTAAGGGTCAGTCCCATACGGATCGACAGCATTTCCCTAATTACACAGGGCAATCCCCCTCTAAATTCCGATTCAGTAGTGTGGTATTACCTTAATGAAAGTTTTGAAAGGTCAGGACATCCTGGCACTTGGCTTTATGACATTTGCCCTGTTCGTTGGGGCTGGCAACATCATCTTCCCACCGATCGTGGGCTTGCAGGCCGGACCTCATGTCTGGATGGCCGCGCTGGGCTTCCTGATCACCGCGGTGGGTCTGCCGGTGATCACCGTCGTTGCACTGGCCAAGGTCGGTGGGGCGATGGATGCGCTGAGCAGCCCGATCGGTAAAGTTGCCGGGGGCATTCTCGCGGCTGCCTGCTATCTTGCCGTCGGCCCGCTGTTCGCCACCCCGCGTACTGCGACCGTGTCCTTCGAAGTAGGTTTGGCGCCGCTGACCGGCGAAAGCCCCCTGGCGCTGTTCCTCTACAGCTCGGTGTACTTCCTGCTGGTGTTCTTCATCTCGCTCTACCCAGGGCGTTTGCTGGATACCGTCGGCCGTTTCCTCGCGCCGTTGAAGATCATCGCGCTGGCGGTGCTCGGCATTGCTGCATTCGCCTTGCCGGCGGGTGACATCGGCCACGGCACGCCAGAGTACGTAGCGGCGCCGTTCTCCCAAGGCTTCATCAATGGTTACCTGACCATGGATACCCTCGGTGCACTGGTGTTCGGTATTGTCATCGTCAACGCCATCCGCTCGCGTGGCGTCGAGTCGCCGAAGCTGATCACCCGTTACGCGATCATTGCCGGCCTGATCGCCGGTGTCGGTCTGGCGCTGGTATATGTCAGCCTGTTCCGCCTCGGTTCCGGCAGCCACGAAGTGGCCGTTGGCGCGACCAATGGCGCGGCGGTACTGCACGCTTACGTACAGCACACCTTCGGTTCGCTGGGCAGCGGTTTTCTCGCCGTGTTGATCTCGCTGGCCTGCCTGGTCACGGCGGTCGGTCTGACCTGCGCCTGTGCCGAGTATTTCAGTCGTGTCCTGCCGCTGTCGTACAAAACGCTGGTGATCATCCTGGCGGCGTTCTCGCTGCTGGTGTCCAACCTTGGCCTGACCAAGCTGATCGCGTTCTCGATTCCGGTACTGACTGCGATTTACCCGCCCTGCATCGTGCTGGTGGCGCTGAGCTTCTGCAAAGACTTCTGGCATGAACATGGGCGCATCCTCGGCCCGGTGATGCTGGTGTCTTTCCTGTTCGGTATGATCGATGCCTTGAAGGGCGCCGGTCTGGCCGGCTGGATGCCAACCGAACTGGCGCACCTGCCGCTGAGCGAGCAGGGCCTGGCGTGGCTGGTGCCATGTGTGATGACCCTGGTGGTTGCAGTCGTTTGCGATCGCCTGTTGGGCAAACGCAGCGAAGCCGTTGCCTGACGTTGCCTGACCCGCCAAAAGCGGGTCTTCAACGCTTAAACAGAAATGCCCCGTATCAATCGATACGGGGCATTTTTTATGCGCGTCAGGCAGTGTCTTTTTCCCTGAACCAACGTCGAAGGCCTACAGGTACAGCATTTATATTCACAAGGAATTGCATGTCGTTCATCCAAGCCAATTTGATCCACCTGCTCGCCGCGCTCTGGTTTGTCATCTGTTGGGGCGGTTACACCCGTTATGCCTCGTGGAAGGGCCGTGATACCGCGTGCCTGGCCAGCGTGCTGCATCTGTACCGCGAAGACTGGATGCGTCGCATGTTGCTGCGCGACAACCGCATTGCCGACGCCAGCGTGATCGGCAATCTGGAGCGCAACGCCTCGTTCTTCGCCTCCAGCACCCTGATCATCCTCGCTGGCATTCTCACTGTGCTCGGCGCATCGGAGCGGGCGGTGTCGTTGCTGGCAGACATCCCGATGGTGCAACAAGCGTCGCAGGGTATGTCGGAGATCAAGCTACTTTGTCTGGCGATGGTGTTCGTCTATGCGTTCTTCACCTTCAGCTGGTGCATGCGCCAATACAACTTCGCGGCGGTGCTGGTCGGTTCGGCGCCGATGATCGGTGAGCGACACGTCTCCGAACAGGAGCGCAAGGCGTTCGCTGCGCGGGCGGCGCGGGTGATTTCGATGGCCGCCAACCAGTTCAACTTCGGTTTGCGCTCCTATTACTTCGGCATGACCATGCTGGCGTGGTTCGTCAGCCCGTGGCTGTTCATGTTGATGAGCGCCGGCGTGGTATTGGTCTTGTACCGCCGCGAGTTTCATTCCGACGTTCTCGATGTCATGGTCTATACCCCTACAGAAGCCCCCATTCCCGAGACAAACAAAGAGGTCGCTTGATGAGTATTCCGTTCTGGTGTGTGTTTATCAGTGCACTGTTGATTTACATCGCGCGCATGCCGGTGGGCAAGGCGATGAAAGAGCAGGGCGGTTACAACAATCACCTGCCGCGCCAGCAACAGGCGCAACTGACCGGGTATGGCGCGAGGGCGCTGGCGGCGCATCAGAACAGTATCGAAGCGTTCATATTGTTCGCCGTGGGCGTGCTGATGGCGCACACCACGCAAACAGCGGGCTGGTTGATCGATACATTGGCGATCATTTTCGTGATCGCGCGAATTCTCTACTTGTGGCTCTACCTGGCCGATCTGCCCAAGCTGCGCAGCCTGGTTTGGCTAGTTGGATTAGTGTGTTCGCTGTTGCTGATGATTAGTCCGACTTTTAGAACTGTCTTGCTCTAAGTCCATTCCGCCGCTAAATGACAGGCAAAAGAAAACCCGCACTTGGCGGGTTTTCTTTTTCAGCAGCAAAAAGCGAATTATTGCTTCTTGGCGGCTTCGTCTTGTGCGGCAGCGTTCGATTCAGCCTGAGCTTTGGCAGCTTCGGCGTTTTCTTTCGCGGCGTCGTTCACTTTATCCTGAGCTTTGTTCATGTCTTGCTGAGCTTGTTCAGCATGTTGGTTGGCATCTTGAGCTTTGTCCTCGGATTTTTTATCGCAGGCAGCGAGACCGAGGGAAGCGGTCAACATCAAGGCAATAGCAAAAGTCTTACGCATGGGGTGTTTCTCCTTATGGAAAATAACTACTGGCCTTAAGAGCTAGGCGCGATGAGTTAAGTTCCTCATTTCTTTCAGATATATAAGTTTGTTTCGTAGCGGAACTTTTGCGCTATTCCTTACTACTGGCAACAGGCTATAACGAGAGTAATTATCAAATGGCCGAAAACCCCGTTTTTGAGCGCGCGACGCGCTTTCTATCAGCGCTGCGCCACTGTCAGGTCCTTGGTTTAACGGTGCACAGCGCCTCCAGCGAAGGGCTCACCGTGATCCTTCCCTATAGTCAGAAAATCGTTGGTAACCCGCAGACCGGCGTCATCCACGGTGGTGCAATTACTTCGCTGATGGACACGGCCTGCGGGATGTCGACCCTGTGCGTATTGCCGGAATTCGAAGTGTGTCCGACCCTTGATCTGCGCATCGACTACATGCACGCCGCAGAGCCAGACAAAGACGTATATGGCTTTGCTCAGTGCTATCGGGTTACCACAGACGTGATCTTCGCCCGCGGTTTTGCTTATCAGGACGATCCCGCGCAGCCGATCGCCCATGTGGTCGGGACGTTCATGCGCATGGGCAAAGGCCTTAAAGGTACCAAAGGTTTTGGCGGCGCCATCAAAGGAGAAGGCCAATGAGTGATGACCTGAAGCAGCAGCTGTTGGCGGCTCACGCGCAGGGCGATTATGCGCCGCTGTTGCAGTTGATCCCCTACGCCGGGCTGATCGGCATCGAGTGCTCGCGCGTCGGCGATGAACTGTTGTTCAAGCTGCCGGCGAACAAGGACAACATTGGTAACCCTTTATTGCCGGCGATCCACGGCGGGGTGATTGCCGGGTTCATGGAGCTGGCAGCGGCCCTGCATCTGTTGATCTTCACCGGTGCACCGGGGGTGCCGAAGATTATCGACTTCTCCCTCGATTACCTGCGCGCCGGGCAGTTCCGCGATACCTGGGCCAAATGCCAGGTCTGTCGCCAGGGCCGGCGCGTCGCCAACGTCGCGGTCACAGCCTGGCAAAGTACCGAAAGCGAACCGATTGCCACCGCGCGTGCACACTTCAAAATCGATGAGCCCTTGAAATCCTGAACAGCGCCCCAAACTCACATGACAACCCGCCGCCGACCATTTGGGTCGCGGCCACTGCCATCTGATTGGAGTTTGATGACCATGAGTGTGGAAACTCAAAAGGAAACCCTGGGCTTCCAGACCGAGGTAAAGCAGCTGCTGCACCTCATGATCCATTCGCTGTATTCCAACAAGGAAATCTTCCTTCGCGAATTGATCTCGAACGCCTCTGACGCTGTCGACAAACTGCGCTTCGAAGCCCTGGCCAAGCCAGAGTTACTCGAAGGTGGTGCAGATCTGAAAATCCGTGTGAGCTTCGACAAAGACGCCAAGACCGTCACCCTCGAAGACAACGGTATCGGCATGAACCGTGACGATGTGATCACCCACTTGGGGACCATCGCCAAATCGGGCACCGCCGATTTCATGAAGAATCTCTCGGGCGATCAGAAGAAAGATTCGCACCTGATCGGCCAGTTCGGTGTGGGCTTCTACTCCGCCTTCATCGTGGCTGACCAGGTTGACGTGTACTCCCGTCGCGCCGGCACCCCGGCCAGCGAAGGCGTGCACTGGTCGTCGAAAGGCGAGGGCGAGTTCGAAGTTGCGAACATCGACAAGCCAGAGCGCGGCACCCGTATCGTCCTGCACCTCAAAGCCGCTGAAGACGAATTTGCTGATGGCTGGCGTCTGCGCAACATCATCAAGAAGTACTCCGACCATATCGCGCTGCCGATCGAGCTGCCGAAAGAAGTCGCACCTGCTGAAGGTGAAGAAACACCGGCCGCCGAATGGGAAACCGTCAACCGCGCCAGCGCCCTGTGGACCCGTCCGCGCACTGAGGTGAAGGACGAGGAATACCAGGAGTTCTACAAGCACATCGCTCACGACTTTGAAAACCCGCTGGCCTGGAGCCACAACAAAGTCGAAGGCAAGCTCGAATACAGCTCGCTGCTGTACGTGCCGGCTCGCGCGCCGTTCGACCTGTACCAGCGTGAAGCGCCGAAAGGCCTGAAGCTGTACGTGCAACGCGTGTTCGTGATGGATCAGGCCGAGTCGTTCCTGCCGCTGTACCTGCGCTTCATCAAAGGCGTGGTCGATTCCAACGACCTGTCGCTGAACGTGTCGCGCGAGATTCTGCAGAAAGACCCGATCATCGATTCGATGAAGACCGCGCTGACCAAACGCGTGCTCGACATGCTGGAAAAACTGGCGAAAAACGAGCCTGAGCAATACAAGGGCTTCTGGAAGAACTTCGGTCAGGTCATGAAAGAAGGCCCGGCAGAAGACTTCGCCAACAAGGAAAAAATTGCCGGTCTGCTGCGTTTCGCATCGACCAATGGCGACGACGGCGAGCAGATCGTTGGTCTGGCTGACTACCTGGCCCGCGCCAAGGAAGGTCAGGACAAGATTTACTACCTCACCGGCGAAACCTACGCGCAGGTCAAGAACAGCCCGCACCTGGAAGTCTTCCGCAAGAAAGGCATCGAAGTGCTGCTGCTGACCGACCGCATCGATGAGTGGCTGATGAGCTACCTCAGCGAGTTCGACGGCAAGACTTTCGTCGACGTGGCACGCGGTGACCTCGATCTGGGCAACCTGGACTCGGAAGAGGACAAGAAAGCCGCAGAAGAAGTCGCCAAGTCCAAAGAAGGTCTGGTCGAGCGTCTGAAAACCGCGCTGGGCGATTCCGTGGCGGAAGTACGGGTTTCTCATCGTCTGACCGATTCGCCGGCCATTCTGGCCATCGGCGAGCAGGATCTGGGTCTGCAAATGCGTCAGATCCTCGAAGCCAGCGGGCAGAAAGTGCCGGACTCGAAGCCGATCTTCGAATTCAACCCGAGCCACCCGCTGATCGAGAAACTCGACGGCGAGCAGAGCGAAGAGCGTTTTGGCGACCTGTCGCACATCCTCTTCGATCAGGCGGCCCTGGCTGCCGGTGACAGCTTGAAAGATCCGGCGGCTTACGTGCGCCGTCTGAACAAGCTGCTGGTTGAACTGTCGGTTTAACCAAGTTGCAGAAAAACCCGCTTCGGCGGGTTTTTTCATTCTGGTGTTTAACAAATCAGGAGTCAGAAATGAGCCAAGTCACTGTACGTTCCGTGGTCTATCAGATTGACGGCCAACCTTATGAAGGTCGCCTGGCGTTTGACGCCGAGCACAAGGGCGCGCGTCCGGGTTTGTTGATGGCGCCGAACTGGATGGGTGTCAGCGCCGGTGCCGAAGAGATCGCCAAATCGGTGGCGGCCAAGGGCTACGTGGTGTTGATCGCTGACGTTTACGGTCAGGCCGTGCGTCCGCAGAACGCTGATCAGGCTGGCGCGGCGATGATGCCGTTGAAGGATGATCGCGCGTTGCTGCGCAAGCGTATGCAGGCGGCGTTCGAGCAGTTGCAGAAGCAGGGCGAGGCGGCGGTCGATACTTCTAAGCTGGCGGTGTTCGGTTTCTGCTTCGGCGGTTGCTGTGCGCTGGATCTGGCCCGCACGGGGGCGCCGGTGAAGGCTGCCGTGTCGTTCCATGGCACGCTGGATTCGCCGAACCCGGCCGATGCGCAGAACATCAAGGGCTCGGTGCTGGTGTTGCACGGTGCTGCCGATCCGTTGGTGCCGAAAGAGCAGCTGCCGGCGTTTGAAGATGAGATGAATGCGGCGAATGTGGATTGGCAGTTGCTGAGCTACGGCGGTGCGGTGCACTCGTTTACCGATCCGCATGCCAATGTGCCGGGCAAGATGATGTACGACGCGAAGACCGCGAAGCGCGCGTTCAAGTCGATGCATGATTTGCTGGATGAAGTGTTCAAGGGCTGAAGCCTGGAAAGCTAAAAGCCCCTCATCGGAACGCCGCCCGCCTAACCCTCTCCCAAAGGGAGAGGGGACTGATTGGGGGATGCTTGAGGGTTACGCCGACCTGAAAGTGCCTTGGTGAATCCATAATCGCTAAGATTTTTCAGGTCTGCGTATAGCCTGAGACCACTCGGTCTGCTCCCTCTCCCTACGGGCGGTCCGACGTTTCGGGAGGGCTGGGGTGAGGGTCAAGGCTTAACGCGGTAAGTCAATCCGCTCAACTTCCCCCGGCACCGTTGGCCAATCCCCGGCTGCCCATTTGCGCCGCGCCTCATCGATCGCCGCCGGATCGCTCGCAACAAAATTCCAGTTGATCCGCCGAGGCCCGTCCAGCGGCGCGCCGCCGAACACCACCGCGTGTACATCGCTCTCGGCAAACAGGCTCATCTCTTCGCCGGCCGGCAATACCAGCAGCGCGTGCGGCTCGATCGCTTCGCCATTCAACTGCGCATCCCCGCTCAACACGTACACCGCCCGCTCCTCATGCTCGGTCGGAATCAACAGGGTAGTCGCCGTTTGCATCTTCACTTCGGCATACAACGTAGGAGAAAGCACCGGCACCGGCGATTCCAGGCAAAAGCCTGACCCGGCAATCATGCGGATCTGTACGCCGAGGTTATCGCTGACCGGCAACGTCGCCGCTGGGTGATGGCTGTAATGCCCCGGGCCTTGCTCATGATCCTTGGGCGATGCCAGCCAGATCTGCAAACCGTGCATCGTGAAACTCTTGTCCCACAGCGGCTCTGGCGTGCGTTCAACATGCGCAATCGCGCTGCCGGCGGTCATCCAGCTGACATCGCCGGCACTGACCACCTGATCGGAGCCAAGACTGTCCTTGTGCTGGAGCTGGCCTTCAAACAAATACGTCAACGTCGACAGACCGATGTGCGGGTGCTGTCGGATATTCATACCTTTGCCCGTCGGATAAACCGTCTCGAGCATGTGGTCGAAAAACACGAAAGGCCCGACGCTGCGGCATTTGGCTGACGGCAACGGGCGCAGAATCGGCTGGCCTTCGACGTCTTCGGCGCGCGGGCGGATGATCAGAGGTTGCGTGTCCATGGTGCATTCCAGGCTGAGCGGGTGATGCCAGAAGCATAACCCGCCGCTGGCGCGAGGAGGATTACTGGCTGTCGAAGCCTTGTGGCGCATGGGTTTCAATGGTGACTTCGCTGGTGGTCATCAGCTTGTGAATCGGGCAACGGTCGGCAACTCGCAGCAATTCCTCGCGCTGGGCGTCGGTCAGTACGCCTTTGAGGGTGAGGGTGACGTGCAGGACGTATTTGCCTTTCTGCTCTTCGCTGTTGTCACGTTTGACGTCGACACCGACGCCGGTCAGCGGGATGTCTTTTTTCTTCGCGTACATCTTCAGGGTCAGCGCCTTGCACGCGCCGAGCGCGGCGTCGAAGTAATCGTGCGGCTCGGGTGCCGAGCCTTCGCCGCCGGCGGATTTCGGCACGTCGGTAAACAATTCGTGGTCATCGATCTGTACGGTGTGACGAAAACCTTCGGCAGAGACGGTATTGACGGTAACAGTCATGGGAACCTCACAGGCAGTAGGAAAAGTCGTTCGATCAAACAAGACCTTGCAGTTATAGAGCATTCCCACCGGTACGCGTTCCACTTTCCTGCGGGATGAACCCTTGTCGTCAGGGCGGGGTCTAGGCTATGCCTACTTCCTGGAGATTACTTGTGTCCCTGTATCGTTTGAGTCTCGCCTGCCTTCTGCTGCTTGCCGGCAACGTCAGCGCCCGCGAATACACCTACAGCGATGCGCACCTGCATTACGTGGATTTTTTCCAGGAAAGCGCCGGCATGGCGAAATTGCTGACGGCGATGAAGGACGGCTCTGTCGAACACGTGATGATTTCCGGTATTCCGGTGGCGAAGAAATGGCACGAAGACGAACCCAAGCGTCCGCGCTATTACGCCGGGGACGACGCCGATGCCTATTGGTACAGCGCAACCGATGTGATCGTCGCCGATGCGGTGCAAAAGTTGTCGCCTGAGCAGCGCCCGTACTTTCATCCCTTTCTGTCGGGCTTCAACCCCAACGACAAGAACTCTGCCGCGCACATCCAGCGCCTGCTCGACCTGTATCCGGGGCTGTGGCAGGGCATCGGTGAAGTGTTTACCCGTCATGACGATCTCACGGCGCTGACGTCCGGTGACACGCCGCGCGCCAACAACGAAGCCATGACCAGGATCTATCACCTGGCTGCCGAGAACGATCTGCCGGTGATGTTGCATTCCAACATCACCTCCAAGCGTGAGAAAAATCCGCTGTACCTGAAGGAAATCGAAGGGCCGCTGCGTAATCACCCGCACACCCGATTCATTTGGGCGCACGCCGGGACCAGCGCTGAAATCCATCGCCATCAGACGCAGTTGAAGTTCTTGCTGCCAACCCTGACCCGAATGCTTGAGGCGTACCCGAATCTGTTCGTTGACCTGTCATGGAGCATGCTCACCCCGTATTTGCTCGATGAGCAGGGCACGCCGCGCCCGGAATGGCTGGCACTGGTCAAGAAATACCCCGAACGCTTCATGCTCGGCTCCGACGTGGTAGGACGTTTCAACAAGCTCGGTGAAGAAATGCGCAGCTTCAAGCCTTTCCTCGATGCATTGCCCGAGGACGTTGCTGAAAAAGTTGCTCGTGATAACTTTCTGGCGATCTTGCCGCGAACGGAGCTCAAGTCCGGGAAAACCACGCTGAATCGTTAATGCCAACGGTTCGAAGGATCAAGGCCTTTTGATATCGCCTTTTCGTCTTACGCATTTTTCCGCCGGGCCGATACCTTCTAGAGCAACCAGCTGCAGGGTTGATGCAGCGCTTTTGGAAGGAACCAGAGCAATGAGTATCCGTAGTCTCAATATTGCCCCGCGCGCCGGTCTGGGTTTTGGTCTGTTGGCCTTGATGGTATTCGCGCTCGGGGCGTTCGCTTTACTGCAAATGTCGAACATGCGCGCGCAGTCCGACGAGGTCGATAACAACTGGCTGCCAAGCGTGATGGCGGTCGGTGAGATGAGTCAGGACATGCTGCGTCTGCGCGCGCTGACCATGCGCCTGTTGCTCAATCGCGATCCCCAGGCGCTCGAGCAGAACGTTGCCAAACTCAATGAATTACGCGATGTGCTCAGTGAGGCCCAGCAGCGTTATGACGTGCTGATCGTGTTGCCCGAAGAGCGCAAGCTGTTTGATCGCTTCAAGGTCGCCGAGCACCAGTACCTGGAGTTTCAGGCGCAGGTCATGCAGTTGTCGGCGCAGAATCGGGTCGAGGAGGCTGCGACCATTCTTAACGGTCAGATGAGTCCCTTGGCCGATGAAATCGCAGTGCTTTTGCGCGAACTGGTTGAGCTCAATAAACACAATGCCAACCTTGCCACCGAGGCTGCGCGCTTGGTGTTTATCAACTCACGGGTGTGGGTCGGGGTGATGATCGGCATTACCGCGCTGATCACCATTGGTCTGGCCCTGCTGCTGACGCGCAGCATTGTCCTGCCGCTGGCGCAATCGCTGGGCGTCGCTGAGGTGGTGGCCGGCGGTGATCTGACTGGCGATATCAACATCAGCGGCAAGGACGAACCCGCCCGATTGCTGTACGCACTGAAAAGCATGCAGCACAACCTGCGCGACACGATTCGGCAAATCTCGGAGTCCTCAAGTCAATTGGCCTCGGCCTCGGAGGAGCTGAGTTGCGTCACGGAAGACGCCACGCGAGGTTTGCATCAGCAGAGTCTGGAAATCGAACAAGCCGCCACGGCGGTCAACCAGATGACGGCAGCGGTGGAGGAGGTGGCCAGCAATGCGGTGGCGACCTCTGAGGCTTCGCGTGAGTCAGATCGGATTGCCCAGCATGGTCGCGAGCAGGTGCATCAAACGGTGTTGTCCATCGAATCGCTTGCCGATGATGTGACGGCCAATGCGAGTCAGGTGGAAGATCTGGCGCAGAAGGTCTACAGCATCAGCAAGGTGCTGGACGTGATTCGTTCGATTGCCGAGCAGACCAACTTGCTCGCTTTGAATGCTGCGATCGAGGCGGCGCGGGCCGGTGATGCCGGGCGCGGATTTGCGGTGGTGGCGGATGAGGTGCGGGCGCTGGCGCATCGCACGCAGCAATCGACGCAGGAGATCGAGCAGATGATTGGCGGGATTCAGCAGGGCACCGATTCGGCGGTCAGTTCGATGCAGCAGAGCAATGTGCGGGCGCGTTCGACGCTGGAGTTGGCCAAGGCGGCCGGGACTGCGCTTGAAGAGATCGCCTCGGCGTTCACGCTGATCAACGAGCGCAACCTGGTGATTGCCAGTGCCTCGGAGGAGCAGGCAGCGGTGGCGCGGGAAGTGGATCGTAATCTGATGAACATCCGCGATCTGGCGATGCAGACGTCGGCGGGGGCCAATCAGACCAGTGCGGCGAGTCAGGAGTTGTCGCGGTTGGCGGTGGATTTGAACAGCATGGTGGCGAAGTTTTCGGTTTGAGTGTGGGGTGAGTCTGAGATTGCCCTCACCCTAACCCTCCCGAAACGTCGGACCGCCCGTAGGGAGAGGGGACTGACCGTGGGAGATTGGCGAGTTACACCGACCTGATCTTGCTTTGAAGAATCCATAATCGACTCGATTTTTCAGGTCGATGGATAGCGCCAGACATCTCGGTCGGCTCCCTCTCCCTCGGGAGAGGGCTGGGGTGAGGGGCAAGGTTGGCACAAATCTCCAATCCAGCAGACAAAAAAAGCCCCGCATTTCGCGGGGCTCCTTGTTCTTGCGGCGGATCAGCTGCCTTTAACGGTTTTGCCGTTGACCGTGCCGTCCTGGAGCATGATGTTGTACTCCTTGCCGTCGGTTTCAACCTGTTGCAGGCGGACCAGCAGGTAATCCCAATCCTTGGCGAACCAGAGCACGGTGGTGCGCTTGCTTTGCGTCGGGTCGCGCACGCGCTCGACCTTGATCGCATCAATCTTGCCAGCCTTGGTCTCGACTTTCTCCGAGCCCAGCACGCGGAAGTCGTAGGTGTCGACTTCGCCGTCATCGACCACTTGATAGCTCATGGTCTTCTTGCCAGCAGCGACGTCATGCTGCAGTGCCAACTGATAAGTGGATTTGTCGACCATGCCGCGGTTCAGCGGGATCTTCACCGCGTCGCCACGGTCGGTGCCGGTGACCATTTTGCTGTTCCAGTCGAAATCCAGATCAGCCTTTTTCGCTTTGCCCAGACCGCCACGTTCGAAGTGGTAGGACTGCGGCAGCAGGGTGTCCTTGTCCAGGGTCAGGGTGCTTTCTTCCGTCAGGCTGGCGATCATCATCGAGGCCTTGAAGCTGAGCTTCCAGACGCCGCTGGCTTCCTTGACCAGGCTGCGTTCAGCGGTGCCGCTCATGGGCAGCTGTTTCCAGTCGGCGGTGTAGCTGGCGGAGAACGGTTGAAGGTCCGCAGCCTGCGCGAAAGGCAGGGCGAGCAGAGCGCAAGCGAAGAGCAGGGCGCGACGCATAAAATCTCCTAGTTTCGAATCAAGTGGCCGCTGGCCGCGAGTAACTGCCCGTCCAGTAAAGCACCGTGTTCGCCGAGTGCCAGCCTGCCTTCGGCAAACCAGCGTACCGCCATCGGGTAGATCAGGTGTTCCTGAACGTGAACTCGCTGCGCCAGACTCTGCGGCGTGTCGTGCAACTCTACCGGTAATACTGCCTGTACGACCAGTGGTCCGCCATCGAGTTCCTCGGTGACGAAGTGCACGGAGCAGCCGTGCTCGGTGTCGCCGGCCTCCAGCGCGCGCTGATGAGTGTGTAACCCTTTGTATTTGGGCAGCAGCGACGGGTGGATGTTGAGCAGGCGACCCTGGTAGTGGCGAACGAAGTCAGCGCTGAGAATGCGCATGAAGCCGGCCAGCACCACGAGTTTGGGTTGGAATTGGTCGATCAGTTCGATCAGAGCAGCATCGAAGGCCTCGCGACCTTCGAATGCCTTGTGATCCAGCGAGCGGGTGGCGATACCCGCGTCACTGGCGCGTTGCAGGCCGTAGGCGTCGGCGCGGTTGGAAATCACCGCAGCGATGCGAACCGGGCTGTCGCCGGTCCGCGTGCTGTCGATCAGAGCCTGCAAGTTACTGCCGGTGCCGGACAACAGCACCACGACATCACAGGTTGCGGACATTAATGAGCCTTAAGGTTCTGCAGATCAACCTGGGCGGCACCTTCGGCGGCGGCAGCGATCTGGCCGATGACCCAAGGCTGTTCGCCAGCGTCACGCAGGGTCTTCAGAGCCACTTCAACGTGCTCCTGAGCCACGCAGATGACCATGCCGACGCCGCAGTTCAGTACGCGGTGCATCTCGGTTTCGTCAACGTTGCCTTTTTCTTGCAGCCAGTCGAACACGGCAGGGCGAGTCCAGCTAGCCACGTCAACCACGGCCTGAGCGCCTTTTGGCAGCACACGCGGGATGTTGTCGAGCAGGCCACCACCGGTGATGTGGGCCATGGCTTTGACGGCGCCGGTGTCTTTGATCAGCTTGAGCAGCGGCTTCACGTAGATACGGGTCGGGGCCATCAGCAGATCGGTCAGCGGTTTGCCGTCGAGCTGGATGTTCTCGATGTCGGCACCCGACACTTCGATGATTTTGCGGATCAGCGAGTAGCCGTTGGAGTGCGGGCCGGACGATGGCAGCGCGATCAGCGCGTCACCGGTGGCGACTTTCGAGCCGTCGATGATTTCAGCTTTTTCCACGACACCGACGCAGAAGCCGGCCAGGTCGTAGTCTTCGCCTTCGTACATGCCAGGCATTTCAGCGGTTTCGCCGCCAACCAGCGAGCAACCCGACAGTTCGCAGCCAGCGCCGATGCCAGTCACGACTTGAGTTGCGGTCTCGACATTCAGCTTGCCGGTGGCGTAGTAGTCGAGGAAGAACAGTGGCTCGGCGCCGCACACCACGAGGTCGTTCACGCACATCGCAACCAGGTCGATACCGATGCTGTCGTGCTTGTTCAGGTTCAGCGCCAGACGCAGCTTGGTGCCGACGCCGTCGGTGCCGGAAACCAGTACTGGCTGCTTGTAGCCGGCCGGGATTTCGCAGAGGGCGCCGAAACCGCCCAGGCCGCCCATGACTTCCGGGCGCGCAGTGCGCTTGGCGACGCTCTTGATGCGTTCGACCAATGCTTCACCGGCGTCGATGTCTACACCGGCGTCCTTGTAGCTCAGGGAGGGTTGCTTGCTCATGATCCAGGCCTTTAGGGGAGGGGATTCAGGGGTAACGACCGAGTTCAGCGGGAACGTCGAAATCGAGGGAGGCGATGGCCTCACGCGAGTTTTGAGGTGCCCGGCTGTTGCCGGTCTGCGAAGGCGCGCGATTTTATCAGGCTTGAGGGGCAGCGGCCATCCTCGCACCGACGGGCAGGGCCATATCAGCGGAAATTTTTTGCAATTGAGCCGTATGAACGCCTGTATAAGGTGTGGCGATTAACCGTCTATCGTTATCACTGTGCAAAAACTTATCGCGGTCGTGTGAATGTTTGGTGCTGGCAGATTGTCACAGCCTTGCTTAACCGGTTCACGCGGCCTGTTCCAGCCGCTCCTGTCGACGGGAATTTTCCATGCGTTTTTGTAAATTGTTGTTTGTGGGTTGTTTGTCTCTGCTCAGCCTGGCGAGTCACGCCGAAAACCTCAAAGGCCTTTATCAAGTGCGTGAGCCGGTCAATGGCCAGGCACCGGAAGAGCGTGATCGCGCCACGCAGGCGGCGCTCGATACGCTGGTGTTGCGTCTGACCGGCGATCCAAAAGCTGCGCAGAACCCGGGGCTGGCGGCGATTCGCAAGGATCCGCAGCAAATTATCAGTCAGTTCGGTTTCGATGCCGGGCCGCCGGAGGTGCTCAAGGTCGATTTCGATCCGGCGACTACCGAGCAGGCGCTGCGCCGTGCCGGGTTGTCGTTGTGGGGCGCCAGTCGGCCGTCGATTCTGAGCTGGTGGCTGAACGATTCCACTGAGGGTTCGAGTCTGGTCGGCGATGGTCAGGCTGCTGCCGCGCCGTTGCGTACGGCCGCGCAACATCGCGGATTGCCGTTGCGTTTGCCGCTGGCAGACCTGAGTGAACAATTGGTCGCCACCGCACCAGCGCTTGAAGGCACGGATCCGGCGCCACTGCGCGGCGCTTCCGAACGCTACAACGCCGACGCTCTGCTGGCCGTGCATGCCCGTGAAGAAGGCGGGCAGTGGCAAGCCAAATGGCACCTGTGGCTGGGCGATCAGAAAGAGGCGGACAGCGTGCAGGGCGCCGATCAGGCCGCCGTGGCTGACGCGGTGATGCTGGCGGTGGCTGAGCGTCTGGCGCCACGTTTTGTGGCCAAGCCTGGTGCTTCGGGTCAACAGACTCTAGAAGTGCAGGGCATGAATCTTGAGCATTACGCAACGCTGTTGCGGTTACTCGAACCGTTTGGCGTGCGTCTGCAAAGTGTTGATGGTGATCGCATCGTGTATCGGGTCAATGGCAGTGCCGATCAGATGCGTGCGCAGTTGTCGCTGGCGAAGTTGCAGGAGCTGCCCGCCGAAGCTGCGGCCCCGGTGGCCGCGCCGCAGCCTGCGGTGGCGGGGGCAGCACCTGTTGCAGCGCCAGCCCCGACCCCGGCAGCACCGTCGTTGCGGTTTCGCTGGTAAGTCTTTCCTTATATAGAAGCAACAGGAGTGGTACATGGCCGATACGCGGCGTTGGTTCTGGCTCGGTGGGGTGGTCCTGCTTTGCGCGTTTGTATGGTTGCTGCATCCGATCCTCACGCCGTTTCTGGTGGCGCTGTTGCTGGCGTATCTGTTCGATCCGCTGGTGGATCGTCTGGAGCGGCTCGGTCTGTCGCGAACCTGGGGTGTGATCGCGGTGTTTGCCCTGTTCACCTTGATCGTCACGGCACTGATGCTGGTGCTGGTGCCGATGCTCGCAAAGCAGTTGCTGCGTCTGTACGAACTGGCGCCGCAAATGCTCGATTGGCTGCAGCACACGGCGGTGCCGTGGGCGCAGTCGAAGCTGGGGTTATCGGACGGTTTCTGGAAGTTCGATAAGGTCAAGGCTGCGATCAGCGAGCACATGGGTCAGACCACCGACATTGTCGGCGTGGTGCTGAGTCAGGCGACGGCGTCGAGCCTGGCGCTGATCGGCTGGCTGGCCAATCTGGTGCTGATCCCGGTGGTGAGTTTCTACCTGCTGCGCGACTGGGACGTGATGATGGCCAAGATCCGCAGCCTGCTGCCGCGTGACCGTGAGGAGCGCGTGGTCGCCCTGGCTGGGGAATGTCATGAGGTGCTGGGTGCGTTCGTTCGCGGGCAACTGCTGGTGATGCTGGCGTTGGGCGTGATTTATGCGGCCGGCCTGATGATTGTCGGTCTGGAGCTGGGCCTGTTGATCGGCCTCATCGCCGGTTTGGCAGCGATCGTGCCGTACATGGGCTTCGTGATCGGTATTGGCGCGGCACTGATTGCCGGGTTGTTCCAGTTCGGTGGCGATCTGTATCCGATGATCGGGATCGTGGCGGTGTTCATGGTCGGTCAGGCGCTGGAGGGTATGGTGCTGACGCCGTTGCTGGTGGGCGATCGCATCGGTCTGCACCCGGTGGCGGTGATCTTCGCGATTCTGGCGGGCGGCGAGCTGTTCGGTTTCACCGGGGTGTTGCTGGCGTTGCCGGTGGCTGCGGTGATCATGGTGCTGGTGCGCCATGTCCACGACTTGTACAAGGATTCCGATATTTATAGTGGTGTGGACGATCCGCAGTTGTAACCGCGGCGGACAGCCCGGCGGAAGCCGGGTTGGCCCGTGTCTTGCGGGCGTTGCTGGCAAAACACCGCCAGAGAAACTGTCATAAAACCAGTGTGTTAACGCAAACCTTTGATTTTGCTTGGACTCTGTCGCATTGTGCGCTCAGCTTCACGGGTATAAACTTCGCAAACTTTACACAGAGGCCACTAACGGTTCCTTGAGAACTGTTCAGTCAGCATGAAACCGATTCAGCTGCCCCTAGGTGTGCGTCTGCGTGACGACGCCACCTTCATCAACTACTACCCAGGCGCCAATGCCGCTGCACTCGGCTATGTCGAGCGTCTATGCGAAGCCGACGCCGGCTGGACAGAAAGCCTGATCTACCTGTGGGGAAAACACGGCGTAGGGCGTACGCATCTGTTGCAGGCAGCGTGCTTGCGTTTCGAGCAGATGGGCGAGCCGGCAGTCTATTTGCCGCTGGCTGAGTTGATGGATCGCGGCGTTGAAATCCTCGATAACCTCGAACAGTACGAACTGGTTTGCCTGGACGACTTGCAGGTGATTGCCGGCAAGGCTGACTGGGAAGAGGCGATGTTTCATCTGTTCAACCGTCTGCGTGACAGCGGTCGGCGTCTGCTGATCGCCGCGTCCACTTCTCCGCGTGAACTGCCGGTCAAACTGGCCGACTTGAAATCCCGCCTGACCCTGGCGCTGATTTTCCAGATGCGCCCACTTTCCGATGAAGACAAATTGCGTGCCCTGCAATTGCGCGCATCGCGTCGCGGTCTGCACCTGACCGATGAAGTCGGGCATTTTATTTTGACTCGCGGTACCCGCAGCATGAGTGCGCTGTTCGACCTTCTCGAGCAGCTCGATCAGGCCTCTTTACAGGCGCAACGCAAGCTGACGATTCCCTTCCTCAAAGAAACCCTCGGCTGGTAGCCACCCCTTTGGTTGCGCGGCTTGCAGCGTGTTTCGGCATATTTCAGGCGCCAGAAAATCCGCTTTCCTGCACGGTGTGCAGGCCGCGTATTGGTTCAAATGGGCTTAAGCGCTTAGATGTAAACGAGAAACCGGGAAGTCACAAAAAGATCGATTGAATTTGCAAATGAGGCTGATAGCGGGCATAGTCTCGGCTTCTTTACAACTATCAGCCACGGTCGTGCCCATGCTAAAGCGCTTCGCACCCCTCGTGCCTCTCGCACTCGTCACCCTGTTGTTCGGTTGCGCTGCTCATTCTCCAGTTCAAGAGCAGTCTCAACAGGTTAAAAATTCTGCCACGGCTCAGTCTTCCGTTATTTACCAGGAAGAGCTCGACACCGAAAAAGAACTCAACGAATTCAATGGCAAGAAGCCTTATCAGCTTCCTGTTCTGGCCGACAGCATCCTCGAACGCGGCATGTCCCTGATCGGTACCCGTTACCGTTTTGGCGGGACCTCTGAAGCCGGTTTCGATTGCAGTGGGTTCATCGGTTACCTGTTCCGCGAAGAAGCCGGCATGAACCTGCCACGCTCCACTCGCGAAATGATCAACGTCGATGCGCCGCTGGTGTCGCGCAGCAACCTTGAGCCGGGCGATCTGCTGTTCTTCGCCACCAACGGTCGTCGCGGTCGCGTCAGTCACGCCGGGATTTATCTGGGTGACAACCAGTTCATCCACTCCAGCAGCCGTCGCAGCGGCGGTGTTCGCATCGACAGCCTGGGTGACAGCTACTGGAGCAAGACCTTCATCGAAGCGAAACGCGCTCTGGCGAATGCTCCGACGGTCGTCACTGCTCGCAAGTAATTCCTCCTGTTGTCGCCGCGTTCGCGGCGACATTCAGGCTTCCGGCAACGGAGTAGACGTAGACTTTACAAGGTGAAGTTAAAGTCTTACTTGAAGTTTGCCGCGTAGCCGCTAGAATCCTGTATCTATATTGATGGCAAACCGCCTGCGTGCTCACGCAGGCGGTTTTGTTTTCTGTCCATCGGCAGAAAAAGCCGCAGCCAGATCAGGATGTTCTGCTTATGACGATGTCGGCCCGCCTCACCTTGATGCTCTGCATAGCGCTGCTCAGCGCCTGCGCCAGTCGCACACCGCCACCTGCGCCGGTGGTTCGTGCCCCGGTCGTGTTCGGCCCTTCGCAATCTTTTTCACCTGCCGCCGAAGACGTGCTGTTTCGCGCGCTCGGCCTGGTCGGCACGCCTTATCGCTGGGGCGGCAACACGCCGGATTCAGGGTTTGATTGCAGCGGGCTGATCGGTTTTGTCTACCGTGATGCGGCAGGCATCTCTTTGCCGCGTTCGACGCGTGAGTTGATCGTCATGCAGGCACCGAATGTCGGCAAGGAAGGCCTGCAGACCGGCGACCTGATCTTCTTCGCCACCAATGGCGGCTCGCAGGTCAGTCATGCGGGGATTTACGTCGGCGAAGGGCGCTTTGTGCATGCGCCGGCCACGGGTGGCACGGTGAAGCTGGACAGCCTGTCAAAGGCGTATTGGCAGAAGGCTTATCTGAGCGCCAAGCGCGTATTGCAGCCGGAGCATCTGGCGCATAACCCGTAGTAAAGACAACGCAAAACCCATGTGGGAGCGACGGTGCGACGATTCGACTTGCTCGCGAAGGCGGTGTGTCATTCAATTCAATATTGACTGACCCGACGCTTTCGCG
>NZ_JBAQKH010000042.1:0-463868 GCF_049300855.1 Pseudomonas sp.
TTGGTGTCAGGCCTGACGGTCGCCGTTCACAACTTCAAGGCCAAGGCCTTGTATGGAGCGGGTGCCGAATCGGCAGTCAGGACGCTTACCGTGACGGTGGCGACTGCTCCTACGCTCACCTCCGCGAAGGGCTCGCCGAGCGGTAAAGATATTCCGCCAAACGGCACCACGGTAGAAAACGCCGTCACGCTGTCCGGGGTCGCCGCCAATGGCCAGAAAGTAGAGATTTTTAATCATGACGCAAGCATGGGCGAAGCAAGCGCTGACGCTAATGGTGTCTGGCGTAAAGTCCTCAGTGCACTACCCAACAAATTTTATAGTCTCACCGCATTGGCCCTGTACGGCGATAATCCAGAGTCCAAACCACCTCGTACTTTTACAGTAGCCTTCCCATATCTATTCAGAGACTTTACTGATTTCAGTGGCCAGAGCTGGAATGGCTGGGTCGGCGGAGAAGGTGTAGATCCGCGGGATCTGAAATTAGCTTATTTAAATTCGCGTTGGCTATTCCTTAACCAAACCCACACCGAACATTCCGACGGAGTGATCATCCAAAAGGCATTCAACAATATGGAGCCGGAGCGCCAATACAGGTTTGCTATAAACGTCTATCGCGTTATAGGTCACGGAGCGCTACCGTCACTATCGCTCCGAGCGGCTGGGGTCAGGATCGCCGGCCCTACCATAATCGAGACCAATACCAGGCACTTCGTGTCAGGCACATTTTTTGCGATTAGCACCTCCATTACTGTGGATATATATAGCAATGTCGCCACAGGCGATGGCAATGACTACGGAGTTCTGGATATGGAGATCATAGCCCTTTGAGTGACTAAACCGGATCATTCCTGCCATCCTCAGTGGAGTGGTTTAAAACATTCAATTTTATACAAACGGTAATCAACCACGCCGTGCCTCGAAAGAAGCACGGCCTGATTACGCAATTGGCGCTAAGTGCGCTTTGGGGTCGGGTTCTATTGTGGGTCGGTCGCTGACGAATCAGCGATCGGATTTGACCGTCCGACTCAATCAAGGCGCATCAGCATTCAATGCCGGTTTCAGAAACTCTCTGAATTATCGTGTTGCGGTGGCTGTGCGTGGGACACCCTCGGGTGTGCCGGATTCCTTGATTTCCGGTCGGTCAACCCGCGTACAGCTGCCACCCGTTTGTTTGACCGCGAACGTGGCAGCTCCAACAATCAAGGAGCTTCACCATGATCAAACCAACACCCAACCCACCCGAAACCGACTCCACCTCCCCCCTACGAATCCCTCAACTCAAAAAAACTCCACGAAGCCGCCGACCGCGCGCTCGATCACTACCTCTGCCCGCCCGGCTCCCCTCCCATTCAACGCAAAACCCGCTCGATGTTCGCCGTGACCGCCGACTTCAAAAACGAAGAACTGTTGGCCAACGCTAGCGAATCACTCGCTTCAGCCAGAACCATCGCCAATGACTTCGCCAACCTCATACCCGCGTCGCAGCGCCGGACGCTGTTGGGGATTGCGCAGTTGATTATGTTGGGGGAACTGGCGGTAAATCGCGCACTGGATAATCTGGAGTTGCCGGGGTGATTCGGGCGTGAATATTGGCTGAGCTATTTGGGGTCAGTGCTGGCCCCTTCGCGAGCAAGCTCGCTCCCACATAGGCCGTGATGCACTGCGAACTACTGTGTGTGTGAACCTGCTCACGAAGGCGGCGTCGCAGCTCTACATCGTTTCAAGCAAGTAAAAAACCGCTGCCGCGTTGAATCGGGACAGCGGTTTTTGTCGTTTGACAGCGCTCTTTTTTCGTCCGAGTCACAATCGACCACTCGTCGGAAACCACACGGAACCTGTCAGACTTGACAGGTGTGCAAACGCCTCAACACAGGTTCAATCACTCCATCACCCGACACGGAGTGCACGTTCATGTTCGCTATCCACCTCGCGCTTGCAAACACCCAGCCTCTCGATGAATTCGACTGCCACACGACGCCTGCGCGCTCCTCAAGAGGTCATGCCTGATGCCTTCTCACACACGCTTCCGCTTCCCTGCCCTCAGGGAAGGCAATGACACACTGGCGCTGCGCCCGCTGCTGATTCCGGGGATGCTGGAACCGGTCCAAGATGGCGATGGTGGTATCAACATCAACGTGGCCACTGACGATCCGCAGGGTCTGCTTTGCGTGATCAATCCTTATCTGCCCCCCATGAAAGAGGGGGACAAACTTGAGATCTTCTGGAACAACGAGAACGTGCTCGAGCGACTCGTAACGGCCGATGAAGTCGATCAGCGAGTGTTCTTTTATTTGCCGACGCCGACAGAGTCGGGGTGGGCCGAGAATTGCCATTATGTACTGACCCGAGCGGGCGAGACTCAGCCCGATCCACCGTCGGTGTCCTTGCGGGTATTGATCAAGCTTTACAAGCCGGGAAATCGTGACAAGGCCCCCCATTTGCCCGACGGCCATTCAGAACTGAACATCGTGCAGTTGCCGCCGGAGTTGGTCGAACAGGGCGTCATAGACGCCGAATGGGCAAAAAACCAAGTGCCGGTCACAATCCCTCACTACGTGTACTGCACGCGGGGCGATGAAGTCAGATTGAAGATCGGCGACTATTCCCTACCCGCGCACCTCATTACCCAAGACCAGGCCGACGACAAGCAACCGATCGAAATCCGCATCGAACAGGAACACATTCTCCGCGCCGGCGATGGCCTGAAACGGGAAATCAAATACGACATCAATGATGAGGTGTGGAACTGGGCCGACCGCCATTCCAAACGCACCTACATTGACGTGGACGCCGGCGGCTGGCGCCTGGATCCGCCATTCTTCAAGCAAGCGGTCAATGGCAGAATTACTATCAAGGATTTGAACAAGCTGCCAGTAACAGTACAGATCCACGTCAACGCCAAAGACTTTGGTCTGGGCGACAACGTGGAAATGACCTTCATCGGTAAACCGCCAGGTAACGCTGAACCGATCATTTGCAGCGCAACCCGCAATATCGACAACATTCCCTCGGTGCTGGAAATCGATGTGCCCTATGACCTGATCAGGGCCCTGGCTCAAGGCAGCGCCGACGCCTCTTATATTCTCTACAAAAAGGACGGTGGCGACCCGCTGTCTTCCAGGCGGACCATTGCCAGTGTAGTGGGCGACGTCAACATGTTGCCCGAGCCGACCCTTCGCGAACTGATCGGCGACACCCTCGAACCGGACGAGCCTTACGCCACGGTCGACGTGCGCTACGCGATGAAAAATGGCGACCTGATCTGCCTGAGATGGTCTGGCATCAAGTCTGATGGCGATGCCTATCCGCACGAGGTTTCTCATATCGTCAGCGACAACGAAGCCAAGGAAGGCCTGGTCACGTTCTACATCAACGATGAACACATCAGTGTGCTTGAAAACGGCACGCTCGACCTGTCCTACGTCGTCGCCAACGATGCACCGGGCCTCCTCGACATCAGAGAGTCCGAGCGGCTGCTGGCCAAGGTCGAGAAGATCCCGGCAACATTGCCCGCCCCCGAAGTGGAAGAGGCCGATCCGCCGGGGGATGTGCTTGATCCGTCCAAGGTGCTCGATAGGGTGCACGTGTGGATCAGCGAGGCGAAGACCTTGAAGGGGGATGTTCTTACCTATTACTGGCGCAGTCCCAACCCCTTCGCCAGCACCAGTGACTGGCTGCCCGTCACCACCGTGACCGAAGGCCAACCTGTACGTTTTCCGGTGGACGGAAAATTCGTGACGGCCAACATCGGTAATAGCGTGAGGGTGCTCTATACAGTGTGGCGGGCCGCCACGCAGCGGAATGAATACTCGGCAGCGTTAGATTTACGGGTGGCTGGGTGGATATCGCCCACCCTCACCGACATCACCGACTCCAAGGGCATCGTTGCACCGAACGGCACGACCTTCGACACCAGCGTCACCGTCACCGGCAAGGCCAGTCCCGACCAGACCGTGGAACTGTACGACGGCAACACGGCGCTGACGCCCGTCGTACGGGTCGATGCCAATGGCGACTGGAACAGAGTGATCAGTGGACTGAGCCTCGCCACGCACCCCATCAAGGCCAAAGCGCTCTATGGTGCGCAACCGGTGTCGGAGGTGCGCAGCTTTACCGTCGCCTCAGGTTTGAAAAGAGATTTCACCGATTTTGCCAATCAGAACTGGAACGGCTGGGTCGGTGGACCTGGTGTAGATAATCGGGACTTGCAGTTACGAAATGTGGGTGGCAACTGGAGATTCCATAACTACACCTACACAGAAAATTCAAACGGGGTGATCATTCAAAAGACGCTCTCCAATCTGCAGCCGCGTTACCAGTATCGTTTCACTATTAAAGCTATCCGGTATCAAGGTGCATCCGCGATGCCATCACTCTCGATCCGAGCCGCTGGCATCCTCGTCGACGGCCCTACCCAAATCAGTTCTATAATCAATTGGGTCACCTTATCAGGCACTTTTACCCCAACAACCAGCTCCATCACGGTTGATGTCTACAGCAACGTCGCAACAGGTGTTGGCAACGACTATGAGATTGATGACATTGAAATCGTGCTCATTTGAGTCACTCAACCGAACCATTCTCGCCAAGCTAACGGGAGTGATTCAAACACTGACATCTGAACGGGTCCGGTAAGCCCTGGCCACCAAGATAAACGCCGCGAACCAAATGGACGCGGCGCTTATTGGTTTTCATCTTGTGCCGAGCATTTGACTCACCGCTCTAACGCCTCCCTTGCAGTACAAACTCCCGGGAGCGATCTGAACCTTGATACCGAGATCGAACGACCAAAAGCAGCACTCTTTTGATTCTGAAGGAGCGGCGTTTCTGCAACTCCCACAGCCAAAGAATCCAGGCAACATTATTGATTCGCAAGGAACTGCCAGCCCCACCTGTCAGTCGCATGAACAGGCACTCAGGATTCAGAGGAGTAACCGTGTCCAGCAATCCCAAGCGTCATGTTGTCGACGCGCCCGTCATTCATCGCCTGCGGGTGCTGACGGTCAATACCCACAAAGGTTTTACCGCGCTGAACCGGCGTTTCATCCTGCCGGAATTGCGTGAGGCTGTGCGCAGTACCTCGGCCGATCTGGTGTTTCTGCAAGAGGTGGTGGGTGAACACGAACGCCACTCCAGCCGCTACAACGAATGGCCGCAAACCTCGCAATACGAATTCCTCGCCGACAGCATGTGGAGCGATTTTGCCTACGGGCGGAACGCGGTCTATCCCGACGGTCATCATGGCAACGCGCTGCTGTCGAAGTACCCGATTCGCGAATACCGCAACCTCGATGTGTCGATCACTGGGCCCGAACGTCGTGGCCTGTTGCACTGTGTGCTGGATGTGCCGGGGCACGCAGAAGTCCATGCGATCTGCGTGCATTTGAGCCTGCTGGAAAGCCATCGACAATTGCAGTTGCAGCTGTTGTGTCAGTTGCTCGAATCATTACCCGATGACGCGCCGGTGATCATTGCCGGCGATTTCAACGACTGGCAGTTGCAGGGCAATGCCGCCCTCGCCCGCCGCGACTATCTGCACGAAGCCTTTGAGCGCCATCACGGGCGCCCGGCCAAGACTTACCCGGCGCGGTTTCCGTTGCTGCGACTGGATCGGATCTACCTGCGCAATGCCAGCAGTCATGACCCGCGAATCCTGGGTAACAAGCCGTGGACGCATTTGTCTGATCACTTGCCGTTGGCGGTGGAGGTGCATCTTTAGCGACGTGTTACACGGGACCGCTCGTCAGCCGTTATGCCCAAAAGCGCAAATACCTTCTACACCTAATAAAGCTGAAGGATTGGCACTTCAAAACGTTAGGGTTCAGATCTCACGTAGTTGATTAGCTTCAGAAGTTTTTTAGATCACGCACCCGTTCAAGGATGAATTCCACTACTTGCACGGGAATTGGCGACGATGCGTTCTATTCGACCTCTGAGGTTTTTGCCTCGCACTTTTATTCTGCCCGCCTCCCTCGCACTGCTCGCCAGCCCACCGGCCTGGTCGAGTTGCGTGCTCACGCCCGGCCCCGGTAACGACGCGTTCACCTGCGACAGCGGCAGCAGCGGCCCATTGACCGACCTTTCAGGTAACAACAGCCTGACGTTGCCGGCCAATGGCAGCGGCCTGATTAACGGCAGCGTGACCTTTGGTGCCGGCGCTGACCGGGTCGATATCCACTCGGGGGTCATCACCGGCGCGGTCAACCAGGGTGCGGGCATCGATGATTTCGTCATGACCGGTGGCTCGCTGGGTTCTCTCGCCCAGGGCGACGGGCGCGACACCTTTCTGATGACCGGCGGCACCATCGCCGGCGCCTTCGAGGACGGCGACGTGGCGCGCATGACCGGCGGCACGATCGGCCGCGTCGACATGAAGCTCGACAACAACATTTTCGACCTGTCCGGCGGGCAGATTCTCGGCAATCTGGTCACCGGTTTCGGCACCGACACGATCATCGTTTCTGGCGGCCGCATCGGCGGCAACATCAGCGTCAGCGGTGGTAACGACAGCATCACCGTGACCGGTGGGGAAATCGTTGGCGAGATTCGCACCAGTGTCGGTGATGACCGTTTGTTGTGGGACGGCGGCGGTATCATCCGTTCGGCGATCCTGATGGACGTCGGCAATGACAGCGCCATCCTGCGCAACCTCGACGACAGCCTCCTCGCGCTGACACCCAGCGTCAATGGCGGCGCCGGCACCGACACCCTGACTTTCGACAACAGCCGGACCGCCCTGCCCGCACGTTTCGTCAACTGGGAAAGCGTTAACCTCAGCAACGGTTCACAACTGGATCTGGGATCGTCCGCCCTGACCCTGGGCGACGCAGGCAGCGGCACTGGCGTGTTGAATATCGACGCCAGCAGCGCGCTGTTCGCAAGCCAGGGCACAGTGGCACCGGCCGTGGCCGGTCAGGCGGCGACCCTCAACAACGCCGGGGTCATCGACCTGACGCGCAATAACAGCCGCACCGACGACACGCTGACCGTGCAGGGCAACTACGTTGGCAACAACGGCCAGTTGCTGTTGCAAAGCGTGATTGGCGGCGATGATTCGCCGAGCGACAAACTGGTGGTCAACAATGGCAGCCTCAGCGGCGGCACGGTGATCAGCGTCAGCAACCTCGGCGGGCCGGGAGGGCTGACTCAGGTCAACGGTATCCAACTGGTGCAGGCGCAAGGCAGCACGGTGAGCACCGACAATGCCTTTACCCTGAGCGCACCGATATCGGCCGGCGCTTATGACTACTACCTGTTCAAGGGTGGCGTCACCGCCGGCACTGAAAACAGTTGGTATTTGCGTTCTGCCGTGGTCGCCCCGCAGGTCGTCAGCGTGCCTAACCCTGACCCGACGCTGCCGCCGCTACTCGTGCCCGTCGTCGCGACACCGGTGGCAGCGGCGATCACACCGATCGCCGCATCACCGGGGCAACCGGCGCCGACGTTGCCCACGCTGCCGGTGCTGCCAGCCGCCATCGCCGGCGCCGAACCGATTCCGCTGTACCGCCCGGAAGTGCCGACCTGGTCCGTGCTGCCGCCCGCTGCTGCGCAACTGACCCTCAACGCGCTGGGCACCTTTCACGACCGCCAGGGCGATCAGCGTCTACTGACGGAAACCGGTGCATTCGGTGCCGGCTGGGGGCGTGTCTACGGCAAGAATCTCGAGCAAACCTGGGCCGGCACGGTCGCCCCGCGTCTGGACGGCTCGCTCAACGGTTTCCAGGTCGGTAATGATTTGTACAGCTCGCAGACGTCCGGGGGCCAGACTCAGCGCGTCGGGTTCTTTGTCGGCCATAGTCGCCTGCAAGGTGATGTCGATGGGTTCAACGAGGGCTTCCAGCACAACAGCGCCGGCAAGATCAAACTCGAGGGCGACAGCTATGGCCTGTACTGGACGCTGACTGATCCACACGGCGGCTACCTCGATACGGTAGTGATGGGCACCCGTTTCGACGGCGACAACCATTCCGATCGCGGGGTCAAACTCGACAATCGCGGGCATGCCCTGACGTTGTCGGCAGAAGCCGGTTATCCGTTTCCGATCAATGACACCTGGGTGATCGAGCCACAGGCGCAGGTCATCCACCAGAAAATCTCCCTCGACAGCCAGGACGACGGTATCTCCAAAGTGTCGTTTGACTCCGACGGATCGTGGACCGGTCGCCTCGGTACTCGGCTCAAGGGCCGTTATCAGGTCAGTGGGTTGCCGGTGGAGCCCTATCTGCGCGCCAATCTGTGGCACACGTTTTCCGGTACCGACTCGGTGACGTTTGGCGACAACGATGTGATCAGCACCGAACAGAAATCCTCCACGGCAGACATTGGCCTCGGCGTCGTGTTGACCCTCGACCGAGCCGTCAGTGTGTACGCGAGTACCGATTACAGCAGCAATATTGACAGTAATGATCAACGCGGCGTGACCGGCACTTTGGGCGTCCGCGTGAGTTGGTAAACCTTCCGTCGGCAATAAAACTTCTCTCCCACGGGGCCTATAACGCGTTTCCCCCTACAAACAACCACTTAGTTATGTGCAGAAAAACAAACGCTTGCAGCGCATGCCCGGCGACGACCGCTCATCGTTCAATTTCTTGACGGGTGGCCATCGCTCTTCTTATCTCTACCTTACTACCCCCGGAATCACTGCCCGGGGCGAGCCTTCGGACACTCGCGAAATCGGGCGGCCACGGTTCGCCCCGCTCCATTCGGTCGCCCCTCGTTCGGGGTAGGAGAGACGCCACATCGAGATGCCACATGCGCCTGCAAGGTAGACCTCCATGAAAATTTCATTCACCCCACACGAGATCAAAATCACGTTCTGCACAGTGTCGAGTTCTATCTTGTTGTGCTCATCCATGGAGGCGCAGGCCAGTCCTGCGGCGGATGAAACCACCGCGTGGTATCGCGCGGACGTCCCGGTGATGACCCTGCCCACGACCGTCATCACGCCAGAACCGCAACGCTTCAGTCCGCGAGGCACACGCCTGATTGCCGAAGATCTCGCACCTTCGGCATGGGATGAGTTGTATGGGCGCAGCGCACGCCAGGCGCAAACCGATGTGCTGTCCTCGGGGTTCGCCACACCGGGCAGCGGCGATTTCAAAGGTCCGGCGGTACTGACGCTGCAAAGCGCCAGCCATACCCAGAAGATCGGCTTGATCGGCGGCCTCAACCAGATTCAGGCAAACGGCAACGGCTTGATCACTACCCGTGCCCTCTCCGACCCGAGCAGCGACACACTCAACTTGCAAGGCCAGAGCCTTGGCGCCTATTACAGCCTGATCGGTGCCCAGGGCTGGCACGTCGATCTGTCGGCCAGCGGTGGCCGGGTCAGTGGTTTCAGCCGCAACGAACAAGGCGCTCGGCAAGCCACCGAGGGCAGCGCGATGACCTTCTCCGTAGAAGGTGGTTACCCGATTGGCTTGAGTGAAAACTGGGTGGTCGAACCGCAGGCGCAATTGATCAATCAGCGGATTACCCTGGATACGCCGTATGCAGGTTCCGGCAATGCCTCATCGACCGATCTGAGCGCATGGAGTGGCCGCGTCGGCGCACGGCTGAAAGGCAGTTACGATTTGAACGGTTTGCCGGTCGAACCCTATGTGCGCACCAACCTCTGGCACACGGTGTACACCGGCAGCACGGTGACCCTGGATCAGGTCGACAAGATCAGCAGCAGCCGCAAATCCTCGACCGTGGAGCTGGGTTTGGGTTTGGTGGCGCGAGTGACGCCGGCGGTGAGTCTGTATGTGAGTGCCGATTACAGCAGCGATGTCGATGACAATGATTTGAACGGGATTATTGGCAGTTTGGGGGTGCGGATGCGTTGGTAATTTTCAGACCACCGAGAGTCCCTGTGGGAGCGAGCTTGCTCGCGAAAGCGATGTAACATTCAACATCATTATTGACTGACATATCGCCTTCGCGAGCTTGCTCGCTCCCACAGGTTATTCAGTTACCTCGGATCAACCCTCCGGCTTGAGGATCAACACCGCCAACGGCGGCAGATTCAGCTCCAGCGATAACGACTGGCCATGGCTCGGCACTTCTTCGGTAAACGCCCCGCCGCCGTTGCCGTAATTGGAACCGGCATAGGTGTCGGCATCGCTGTTGAGCAACTCGGTCCAGCGCCCGGCAAACGGCACGCCGACCCGATAGGCCTGACGTGGCACCGGGGTGAAGTTGGCCACTACCAGCACCGGTTTACCCTCCTTGCTCCAGCGCAGCCACGCATAAACGCTGTTGATCGCATCATCGCCAATCAACCACTGAAAGCCCTGCGGCGCGTCGTCCTGATCGTGCAGTGCCGGTTCTTCGCGATACAGTCGATTGAGATCGCCGACCAGCTTCTGCACACCTTTGTGCTCGGAATACTGCAGCAGATACCAATCGAGCTGTTGATCGTGATTCCACTCGCGCCACTGACCGAACTCGCAGCCCATGAACAACAGTTTCTTGCCCGGATGGGTCCACATGAAGCTCAGGTAAGCGCGCAGGTTGGCAAATTTCTGCCAGCGGTCGCCAGGCATCTTGTCGATCAGCGAATGTTTGCCGTGCACCACTTCGTCGTGGGAGATCGGCAGGATGAAGCGCTCGGACCAGGCATAGACCAGGCCAAAACTCAGTTCGTTGTGGTGATGCGCGCGGTACACCGGGTCCTGCTGAATGTAATGCAGCGAATCGTGCATCCAGCCCATGTTCCATTTGTAGGCAAAACCGAGGCCGCCCTGCTGCGTGCTCTGGCTGACACCGGGCCACGCGGTGGATTCTTCGGCAATGACCAACGCGCCCGGCGCTTCCAGTTCGACCACGTCGTTCAAGTGCCGCAGGAAGTCGATGGCTTCCAGGTTCTCGCGGCCGCCGTGACGGTTCGGCACCCACTCGCCGGCCTTGCGCGAATAGTCACGATAAAGCATCGAAGCCACCGCATCGACGCGCAGACCGTCGACGTGGAAATGCTTCAACCAGTGCAGCCCGGAAGCGAGCATGTAGCCGTGCACTTCGGTGCGCCCGAGGTTGTAGATCAGCGTGTCCCAATCCTGATGGAAACCTTCCAGCGGGTTGCCGTACTCATACAGCGCGGTGCCGTCGAACTGCGCCATGCCGTGAGCATCGGTCGGAAAATGCGCCGGCACCCAGTCGAGAATCACGCCGATCTCGGCCCGGTGGCAGGCGTCGACGAATTCGGCGAACTGCGCCGGCGAGCCATACCGCGCACTCGGCGCGAATTGCGACAGCAACTGATAACCCCAAGAGCCACCAAACGGGTGCTCCATGATCGGCATCAGTTCGATGTGGGTGAAACCCAGTTCCTTGACGTACGGAATCAGCCGCTCGGCCAGTTCCGGCCAGGTGTACTGACGGGCGACTTCGCCCAGATCATCCAGTTCGCACTGCCAGGAACCGGCGTGCAGTTCGTAGATCGACAGCGGCGCCGAATGTTTCTGCCGATCACGACGGCTGCTCATCCAGTCCTGATCCTGCCAGTCGATTTGCAGCGGCTCGGCGACTTTCGACGCGGTGTCCGGCGGCAGACTGGTGGCCAGCGCCATCGGGTCAGCCTTGAGCGGCAGAATCCCGTGGGCGCCCAGAATTTCGTATTTGTACAACTCACCGGCTTGCAGGCGCGGAATGAACAACTCCCAGACCCCGGACGGATGACGCAAACGCATTGGATGCCGGCGCCCGTCCCAGACGTTGAAGTCACCGACCACCGAGACCCGCCGGGCGTTCGGTGCCCACACCGCGAAGCGCACGCCGTCGACGCCATCGACGGTTTTCAGTTGCGCGCCAAGGCAGGCACTGAGGTCGCGGTGATTGCCCTCGGCGAACAGATACAAATCCATCTCACCGAGCAACTGCCCGAAGCTGTAGGGATCCTCGGCGACCTGCTCGCCGCCCGCCCAGCGCGTGCGCAGCTGATACGGTCGTGCCTGATCGAAATGGCCGACGAACAATCCCGGGGTTTCGGTCTGCTCCAACGGGCCGCGCTCTTCACCGCTGTCCTTGTCCAGCACTACAACGCTCAGTGCACCGGGCAGATAGGCGCGAATGAACTGCCCGCCAGCGCCATCGCCGTGCGGGCCAAGAATGGAAAAAGGGTCGTGATGTTCAGCACGGACCAAGGCATCGATATCTTTTGCCGAGGGCAGCAATGCTTCTTTGACCTGACCCTGTTCCTTGTTCGAGAAACTCATGACTACTCTCCACCAAGATCGGAAAAGGGTTTAAGCCCCGTCAATAACCCGTACAAACCGTGTAACGGTACGGGCAGCCACGTAGGGCGGTTTTCGGCTTCATAGGCCACTTCATAAGCGGCCTTCTCCAGGCCGAACAACGCCAGCGCGGCGTCGGCACCTTCAGGATCTTGCCAGGCATGATCAAGACTAGCTGCCGCTTGGCGATATGCCTGGACAAATGCCTCGCGTGCTTCACACAGATAACGTTCGGCCACCCGATGGCGTGCTGCCTCGGACTCGGCGCTGTGATCGACGTTGTGCACGTTGATAGTCATCGCCGCCGCATAGTCGAAGGAACGCAGCACACCGCTGACGTCCTTGTACGGGCTGTGTTTACCCCGGCGTTCGCTCAGTGGCCGCGCCGGTTCGCCTTCGAAGTCGATCAGGTAAGCATCGCCCTTGATCACCAGCACCTGGCCCAAATGCAGGTCGCCGTGAACCCTAATCTGCAAACCACCGACGGCTTTTTTCGCCAGATCCTGCACGTGGGCGAGGATGGTTTTCTTCTCGTCGACCAGCCGCTTCACCAGTTTTTGATCCGCCGCACTGAGTTCGCCCTGATGCTGCTTGAGCAACTTCAATGCGTGCTCGACCTGCGCGGCAACATCCTTGCCCGTGGCCTGTGCATCCTTGGCCGTCGACACGTGTGGAGCGAAATCAGCATTGTCGGTCGGTACGGCAAGCACCTGGTGCATCTCACCCAGACGCTGACCGAGCATGCCGGCAAAATCCTTCAGCTCGCCCAAAGCGTTGTAATGCTGCTCCTGCTCGGACATGGCGTCAGCCAGTTCATCGCGCAGCGCCCGTTCGAGGTTGTTCTGCGTCCATTCCCAGGCATCGCCCTGATTGCTCAGATAGCCTTGGGCGATCATCAGCAGATTGTCTTCGCCCTTGGCGTCGCGGCGGATCACCGAACCAAGCAACGGGGAGATATTGGCAAATCCGGCCTCGGTCAGGTAAGCGCTCATCTCCAGTTCCGGGTGTACGCCAGAAGCGACTTTACGTATCAGCTTGAGCACCAGACTGTTGCCGATCACCACCGAGCTGTTTGATTGTTCGGCGGACAGATAGCGCACTTCCGAGTCGGCGCCGAGGCCGAGTTTTTCCAGCAGCGGTGTCGGCGCAAAGCGAATTTCGCCCTCAGCCGACGCCAGCACGGTATTGTTCTGCATGCCTTGCAGCACCGCGTGGATAAAGGACTCGAGGCTGAACGCGTCGGTGATCAAACCGACCTGTCGTACCCGGCGTACACGCGACAAGGCCAATTGCTGCGGCAATGCCGGGCCAACCTGATCTTCGGCAATGAAGCCAAAGGGCAGTTGATAGCGACTGGTCTGCCCGGCGCTGGTGACTTCGATTTCGCTGAGCAGCACTGGATGCTGCGCATCGCCGAAGCGCACGCCATAAGCCAGATGAACCTTGTCGATGGCCGCGTCCTTGCCGGCGAACCAGCGACGGTTCTGCAGCCAGCTCGGCAGAATGCTTTGCTCCAGCGTCGTGCGCGACGGCGCTTCGAGCAGTTCTTCCATGCGTTTTTTCAGCACCAGCGTAGTGAAGTCCGGCAGGCTTTGTGCCGGCTCGACGTGCCAGCTCGGCATCTGGTTTTCGCTGGCCAGCGCGAACCAGTAGAAACCGTACGGCGCCAACGTCAGGAGGAAATTCAACTGGCCAATAGGCGGGAACGCGTTACCGCCGAGCATCTCCACCGGGACCATGCCGACGTACGCCGACAAATCCAGCTCTGCCGCTTGCGCACTGCGCGAGACGTTGGCCACGCACAGGATGATTTCGTGCTTGCCGTCGGCGTCAGTGAATTCACGGGTGTAGGCGAGAATCCGGCGATTGCTCGGCGAGAGCATTTTCAACGTGCCTCGACCAAACGCCTTGGACTGCTTGCGCACAGCGAGCATGCGTCGCGTCCAGTTGAGCAACGAATGCGGATCGCCGGCCTGGGTTTCGACGTTGACCGACAGGTAACCGTATTGCGGGTCCATGATCGGCGGCAGCACCAGGCTCGCCGGATCGGCGCGCGAGAAGCCGCCATTGCGATCGATCGACCATTGCATCGGCGTGCGCACACCGTCGCGGTCACCCAGGTAGATGTTGTCGCCCATGCCGATCTCATCGCCGTAATACAGGGTTGGCGTGCCCGGCATCGACAACAGCAGGCTGTTGAGCAACTCGACGCGACGACGGTCACGCTCCATCAACGGCGCCAGACGCCGACGAATACCGAGGTTGATCCGTGCGCGACGGTCGGCTGCGTAGTAATTCCACAGATAGTCGCGTTCCTTGTCGGTGACCATCTCCAGCGTCAACTCATCGTGATTGCGCAGGAAAATCGCCCACTGGCAGTTGGCAGGGATTTCCGGGGTCTGCCGCAAAATGTCGGTGATCGGGAAACGATCTTCCTGCGCCAGGGCCATGTACATGCGCGGCATCAACGGGAAGTGGAACGCCATGTGACATTCGTCGCCGTTGAGGCCAGCCGCATCGGTATCGCCGAAATACAGCTGGGTGTCTTCCGGCCACTGGTTGGCCTCGGCCAGCAGCATGCGGTCGGGATAATTGGCGTCGATTTCCGCACGGATCTGCTTGAGGACGTCGTGGGTCTCGGGCAGGTTTTCGTTGTTGGTGCCGTCGCGCTCGATCAGGTACGGGATCGCGTCGAGGCGCAGGCCGTCGATGCCCATGTCCAGCCAGTAACGCATCACCGAGAGCACGGCTTTCATTACTTGCGGGTTGTCGAAGTTCAGGTCGGGTTGGTGCGAATAGAAACGGTGCCAGAAGTACTGACCGGCGACCGGGTCCCAGGTCCAGTTGGATTTTTCCGTGTCGAGAAAAATGATCCGCGTGCCGTCGTACTTCTGATCGTCATCCGACCACACGTAGAAGTCGCGCGCCGCCGAACCGGGCTTGGCCTTGCGCGCACGCTGAAACCACGGATGCTGGTCGGAGGTGTGGTTGATGACCAGCTCGGTGATCACCCGCAAGCCGCGTTTGTGCGCTTCGGCGATAAAGCGCCTGGCATCGGCCATGGTCCCGTAATCGCTGTGCACGCCACGGTATTCGGCGATGTCGTAACCGTCATCGCGGCGTGGCGAGGGGTAGAACGGCAGCAGCCAGATGGTATTGACGCCGAGATCGGCAATGTAATCGAGTTTGGCGATCAGGCCGGGAAAGTCGCCGATCCCGTCATTGTTGGAGTCGAAAAACGATTTGACGTGAACTTGATAAATCACCGCATCCTTGTACCAGAGCGGGTCTTTGATGAAGGTGGCTGCCTTGGGTTTCTTCGCCATGTGAAACTCCTGAAAAATTCTGAAGATGTCTTAACTGAAGAAATACGGTCACTGTGGGAGCTGGCTTGCCAGCGATAGCGGTGGTTCAGCAATGAAGATGCAAGCAGACAGACCTCAATCGCTGGCAAGCCAGCTCCCACATTTGAATCATTGCGAGCCTTACGAAGCAGTGATTCGCCAAATGCCGAACGGCTGATACGCCGGATCAATGCGCATGAACTGATACTTGCCATGCCAGTCCCAGCGATGCCCGTTCATCAAATCCTCACCGTGGGTTGTCGCGTCGTCCGGTAGGCCCATTTCCCACAGCGGCAGTTCGAAATTCGCTTCCTGCACGTTATGCGGATCAAGGCTGACCGCGACCAGAATGAAGTTGCTGCCGTCAAAGCTGCGCTTGCCGAAGTACAGAATGTTGTCGTTCCAGGCGTTGTAGACCTTCAGCCCCAGATGCGTGTGCAGCGCCGGGTTCTGCCGGCGGATGCGGTTGAGTTGGGCGATCTCGGCAATGATGTTGCCCGGCGCGCTGAAGTCGCGGACGCGAATCTCATACTTCTCCGAGTCGAGGTATTCCTCCTTGCCCGGCACCGGCGCCGCTTCGCATAGTTCGTACCCCGAATACATCCCCCACAACCCCGAACCCATGGTCGCCAGCGCTGCCCGAATCAAAAAGCCGGGGCGCCCGGATTCATGCAGGAAGGCCGGGTTGATGTCCGGCGTATTGACGAAGAAGTTCGGCCGGTAGCACTCGCGCCACGGCGATTCATTCAATTCAGTGAAATACGTCGCCAGCTCAGCCTTGCTATTGCGCCAGGTGAAATAGGTGTAGCTCTGGGTGTAACCGACCTTGCCCAGCCGCGCCATCATCGCCGGCGTGGTGAACGCTTCGGCGAGGAAGATCACCTCCGGATGCAACGCACGAACGTCGGCAATCAGCCATTGCCAGAACGGCAGCGGTTTGGTGTGCGGGTTGTCGACACGGAAGATCTTCACGCCCTCCTCGACCCAGCCGATGACGATGTCGCGCAGTTCGACCCACAGGCTCGGAATCGCTTCCGGCGCATAGAAGTCGACGTTGACGATGTCCTGATATTTCTTCGGCGGGTTTTCCGCGTATTTGATCGTGCCGTCCGGCCGCCAGTTGAACCAGCCCGGGTGTTGCTTGAGCCACGGGTGATCCTGGGAACACTGAATGGCGAAATCGAGGGCGATTTCCAGTCCATGATCAGCGGCCGCAGCGACCAGTCGACGGAAGTCTTCGCGGGTGCCCAACTGGGAGTGAATCGCCTCGTGGCCGCCCTCCTCGCTGCCGATCGCATAAGGGCTGCCCGGATCTTCCGGCCCGGCTGTCAGGGAGTTGTTGCGGCCCTTGCGATGGGCGCGGCCAATCGGGTGAATCGGCGTGAAGTACAGCACGTCGAAACCCATGTCCTGAATCATCGGCAAGCGTGCGTGCACGTCATTAAAAGTGCCATGACGGTGCGGATCGTCGGTCATCGAGCGCGGAAACAGCTCGTACCAACTGGCGAACTCGGCCAGTTCGCGCTCGACGTCCATGGGGAATTCGGCACTCACGCTCAGGTAGGCGCGATGATCGGCTTGCGCCATCAACTGCGCACTGCGCGAGTGCAGAAACAGCGCGACCTGCTCGGTTTCGAGCAGCCCGGACAGTTCGTGGTGCAACGCGGCCAATTGCTCGCTGAGCTGACCTTCGCTGCGTTCGGCAGCCTGTTGCACCATCGTCCGGCCTTCTTGCAGCTCCAGCGAAACCGGTACGGCGGCGGAGTGCTTCTTTTCCAGCTCGTACTGGAAACTGGCGAAATGATCGATCCACGCTTCGATGCAATACAGGTAACGGCCCTGATGCTCCGGGCGGAACTGGCCCTGCCAGCCATTATTGCCCTGGTCGGACATGACCTCGCTTTGCCACGTCTCCTCGCCTTCCTCACGCCAGCGAATGCGCACCGCCAGTTTGTCATGACCGTCGGCAAACACTTTGCTGGTCACGACGACATCGCGGCCGGCGATCGATTTCACCGCGAACTGCCCGCCATCCAGCGTCGGCATGGTGTTTTCGATGACGATGCGCGGCAGCAATAACGCCTGGGACAGCGGCATGTGCGGGTTGTAACTCAGTTCAGAGGATTTTTCAGCAGTCATTGAGCATCTCTCCTTAACGCCCAAAGGACGCTCTTGTGCCGGGTCAGTGTTCGCAACACAGCGCCTGCCCCGGAATGAACTCACTTAGGTTCCGAGCGACCGCCGCGGGGAAAAGTTCAGATGAAATTACCGTGTCAGAAAAGCGGATCGAATGGCGCGCGAGGTGGTCAACTCACTTAAGCACTTCTCACGCCATGTGCCACACGGAGGTCATCAGATGAATATCCCGATCCCGGCGGAAACGCCCGATCCGAACATCGACAAACCCACCCTGCCCGAGACCGAGCCACAACCGATCCCCGAGCAGGAACCCCCCGGCACCACGCCGCCGCCCAAGGAAGAACCGCCGAGCACGATGCCGCCCGTGATCGTGTAGCTGCTCGTTGATCGTTTGATCGTTCCCACGCGCAGCAAAGGAATGCAGCCCGGGACGCTCCGCGTCCCATAGCGGACGCGGAGCGTCCATTGAGACATTCCCACGCAGAGCGTGGGAACGATCATCCGGCGCAGGAATGATCAGTGGTCATCAGTCTTTTCCTCATCCTTTTCGAAAAGCTTCACGATGCGCGGCATCACGCTAAAAATTGCCAGCGCCAAAAAGGTGCTGAGCAACGCCGTAGCCTCTTTGCCCAACCCGGCAGCCACACCAATCGCCGCTGTCATCCACAGCCCGGCAGCCGTGGTCAGGCCTTTGACATGCCCCTCATCGCCTTCCTTGTTTTTCAGAATAGTGCCGGCACCAAGAAAGCCGATCCCGGCAATCACCCCCTGCACCACCCGACTCATCGCGTCAGACTCCGCCCCCGAAGTCTGCGGCACCAGCACAAACAGTGCGGCACCGAGCGCGACCAGCATGTGCGTACGCACCCCGGCCGCCTTGCCTTTGTGTTCGCGCTCAAAGCCCAGGATTCCGCCGAGCACCGCTGCCATCAGCAGGCGCACGGTAATGCGCGTCAGTTGCGAAGCATCGCCGACGTCGGCGAATTCCGCTTGCAGGGTTTCCCACACTTCATGCCACCACGCGTTCATCGTGCAGTCCTTGTTATTGGCTGGATAGAGGATGGACAACGGCGACCATTAATCGGTTGCGCAGAACCATCGTCGAAGCGTGCGCCCTAACCGTTCAGACACCCCTGAAAAAAGGACTGCCCCATGCCCGTTCGAGTCGATGAATCCAATCCCGAGCAAAAAGTGTGTTTTTTCACTGTTGAACATGGTGAGGAAATTCGCATTTGCGACACCCTGGAAGTCAGGACCGATAGCGAAAAAGCCATGTCGTTCGTGGAAATCGAAGGCAGACGCGTCTACATCACCGAAGCAGAAGCCGACGCCCTCACCGTTGCGGGCGCCAAGGACGGTCGTAAGCACTTGAAGGCCGACGAGAGTGATTCGGTGATTTGACTGACCCTGGTCAACACCCCGCGCAAACGTCTGCGATAGGCGTTTGCGCCCACGCCTGCCGGCTGCTTCAAGTTGTCGCAGGCACCGCTTCAAATCGCATCTGATCCGCTTTTTATTGAAATACCTGAGTCTGTTATGCAAACAGATCGACGCTCATAGTGCTCTGGCCTGATGGAGGCTGATGAGCGAATGACCATGAGCGAACAAATCCCCGTCCGAACCGTAGAAGCAACGCCCACTATAAAGAGTGTGCCCGCACGCCCAATGAAGGCGACGGCCAAATCCAGCGACAACCAGATCCACACCCGCAGCTTCACCGGCCTGTTCCGCACCCTGCGCATGAGCGGCGCGGGTTTTCTGTTTGTGCTGTTTTTCGGCACCGTGTGGCTGAACTGGGGCGGACGTCAGGCGGTACTCTGGGATCTTTCCGAAAGCAAATTCCACATCTTCGGTGCAACCTTCTGGCCGCAGGACTTCATCCTGCTCTCGGCGCTGTTGATCATCGCCGCGTTCGGCCTGTTCGCCATCACCGTGTTCGCCGGTCGGGTCTGGTGCGGCTACACCTGCCCGCAGAGTTCGTGGACGTGGATTTTCATGTGGTGCGAGAAAATTACTGAAGGCGAGCGCAACCAGCGGATCAAACTGCAAGCGGCGCCGTGGGGATTGAACAAACTCGCCCGACGCGCCGCCAAGCACACCTTGTGGCTGGCGATCAGCGTAATGACCGGCCTGACCTTCGTCGGTTACTTCACGCCAATCCGGCCACTGGCCGAGGAACTGCTGACCCTGCAAATCGGCGGCGTCAGCCTGTTCTGGGTGCTGTTCTTCACCGCCGCCACGTACATCAACGCCGGCTGGCTGCGTGAAGCGGTGTGCATGCACATGTGCCCGTACGCACGGTTTCAGAGCGTGATGTTCGACAAAGACACCCTGGCGATTTCCTACGACGTGGCGCGTGGTGAAAACCGTGGCCCGCGTAAGCGCGACGTGAAGCCGGTGGAAGCAGGCCTGGGCGATTGCATCGACTGTCAGTTGTGCGTGCAGGTCTGCCCGACCGGCATCGACATTCGCGATGGCTTGCAGATGGAGTGCATCGGCTGCGCGGCGTGCATCGACGCCTGCGACTCGATCATGGACAAGATGAATTACCCTCGCGGTTTGATCCGCTACAGTTCCGAGCGTGAATTGCAGGGTGGCAAGACACACCTGCTTCGGCCGCGCCTGATCGGTTACACCGTGGTGCTGGTGGCGATGATCGGCGCACTGGCGTTGGCGCTGGTCGAGCGGCCGATGGTTTCGCTGGACGTGACCAAGGACCGTGGTTTGTTCCGGGAAAACGGTCAGGGTCAGATCGAAAATATCTACACGCTCAAAGTCATCAACAAAACCCAGCAACGCCAGGACTACAACCTGAGCCTGGTCGACGGCGAGGGCTTCCAGCTGCAAGGCAAGACCGCGCTGAGCCTGGCGCCGGGCGAGATTGTCGATGTGCCGGTGTCGGTGGCGATGACCACAGAACGCCCGGCCAGCAGTTCGCAGACCTTGAGCTTCAAGATAGCCGACAGCGATGAGCCTGAGATTTATAGCGTGGCGAAGAGCAGGTTTGTGGCGCCGATGAATCGTTGAGCCGTTAGAATCTTTTCCCCTCACCCCAGCCCTCTCCCAGGGGTAGAGGGGGCCGACCGAGGTGTCTGTCGCTATACATCGACCTGAGAGACCGAGTCGATTATGGATTCAGCAAAGCATTCTCAGGCCGAATCGATTACGGATTCAGCAAAGCACTTTCCGGCCGAGTCGATTATGGATTCAACAAAGCATTCTTAGGCCGAATCGATTATGGATTCAGCAAAGCACTTTCAGGCTGAGTCGATTATGGATTCAGCAAAGTACTGTCAGGTCGGTGTAGTTCGCAAGCATCCCCCAATCAGTCCCCTCTCCCTCTGGGAGAGGGCTAGGGTGAGGGCTTTTCCCTCCCTGACACCCAATAATTCAACCAGCACCAAGGCTCCTCGATGAAACGCTACGAAAAATTCGCCGACGACATCGCTGAACTGATCCGCTCCGGCGTCCTCGGCCCCGGCCAGCGCGTGCCTTCGGTGCGTTACGCCAGCCAGACCTACGGCGTCAGCCCGTCCACGGTGTTCCAGGCTTATTACCTGCTCGAACGCCGTGGCCTGATCCGCGCCCGGCCGCGTTCCGGCTACTTCGTCAACACTCACGCGCCGAGCCCGTTTTCCGAGCCGGTGATCAGCAGCCACGTCAACGACTCCACCGAAGTCGACGTCAGCGAACTGGTGTTCTCGGTGCTGGAATCGATCAAGGACCCGAGCACCGTGCCCTTCGGCTCGGCGTTCCCCAGCCCGACGCTGTTCCCGCTGCAACGCCTGTCGCGTTCGCTGGCCAGTGCCGCGCGGGAAATGGACCCGCGCATGGTCGTCACCGACATGTCGCCGGGCAATCCGCAGTTGCGTCGGCAGATCGCCCTGCGCTACATGGTCGGCGGTCTGATGCTGCCGATGGAAGAGCTGCTGATCACCAACGGCGCCCTCGAAGCGCTGAACCTGTGCCTGCAAGCGGTGACCGAACCCGGCGATCTGGTGGCCATCGAAGCCCCGGCGTTCTACGCCAGCCTGCAAGTGCTGGAACGCCTGAAACTCAAGGCTGTGGAAATCCCCGTGCACCCGCGCGACGGCATCGACCTCGGCGTGCTTGCGCAGACGCTGGAGCGGCATCCGATCAAGGCGTGCTGGTGCATGACCAGTTTCCAGAACCCGATGGGCGCAACCATGCCCGAGGCAAAGAAGCAGGAACTGGTGGAACTGCTGCGCCGTCACCAGGTGCCGCTGATTGAAGATGATGTCTACGCCGAGCTCTATTACGGCCAGCAAGCGCCAAAACCGGCGAAGGCGTTCGACACCGAAGGCCTGGTGATGCATTGCGGCTCGTTCGCCAAAAGCCTGGCCCCCGGCTACCGCATCGGCTGGGTCGCCGCCGGGCGTTACGCGCAGAAAATCGAACGGCTGAAACTGATGACTTCGCTGTGCGCCTCGATGCCCGCGCAAGCGGCGATTGCCGATTATCTGCAGCACGGTGGCTACGATCGGCATCTGCGCAAACTGCGTTACGCCCTCGAAGAGCAGCAAAGCGCGATGCTCGCCGCGATTGCCCGGTATTTCCCGGCGCAGACACGGGTCAGCCAACCGGCGGGCGGTTACTTCTTGTGGCTGGAATTGCCGCCGCAGATGGATTCGTTGAAGTTGTTTCAGATGGCGCTGGCACAAGGCATCAGCATCGCACCGGGGCCGATATTCTCGCCGACGCAGCGCTTCAGGAATTGTATTCGCTTGAATTACGGCAGTCCGTGGACCGAGGATTCGGAAAAGGCCATGGAGACATTGGGGCGGATTGTGCGGTCGTTCTGAAAGATTATTGCTGACTGCACTGGCCCCATCGCTGGCAAGCCAGCTCCCACAGTGTTCTATGTCACAGCGCATGTTGTGTACGACACAGAAACCTGTGGGAGCTGGCTTGCCAGCGATGGGGCCGGATCAGGCAACACAAACCCCAAAGATTAGCGCCCACCCCCCAAATCAACAAACGTCCCGGTCGCATACGAAGCCTTGTCCGACAACAACCAGACAATCGCTTCCGCCACTTCATCCGGTCGCCCGCCACGGGCCATCGGAATCGCCGACTCCAGCTTGCTGACCCGATCCGGATCGCCGCTCAACGCATGGAAATCGGTGTAGATGAAACCCGGGCGCACTGCATTGACCCGAATCCCCTCGCCCGCCACTTCCTTGGACAAACCGATGGTGAAGGTGTCGAGTGCACCTTTGGACGCCGCGTAATCGACGTACTCGTTGGGCGAACCTAGACGCGCGGCCACCGACGACACGTTGACGATGCTGCCGCCTTGCCCACCGTGCTTGGGCGACATGCGCAGGATCGCGTGCTTGGCGCAGAGGATCGGTGCCAGAACGTTGGTTTTCATGATTTTGAGGATGCGGAATTCGGACATTTCATCGACCCGCGATTTGTGGCCGACGGTGCCGGCGTTATTCACCAGCGCGGTGACCCGACCCAGTTCGGTGTCGACCCGGTGAAACAGCGCGATCACTTCATCTTCGATGCTGACATCGGCGCGCACCGCGATGGCTTGTGCGCCCAGTGCACGGACTTGCTCCAGCACGCTTTGCGCGGCCTGTTCATCCGACTGATAGTTGATGCAGATCCGATAGCCCTGCTCGGCAGCCAACAACGCCGTAGCGGCGCCAATCCCGCGCCCGCCGCCGGTGATCACAATGACTTTATCCATGCTGGCCTTTCCCCCAAATGCACACGTAACAGTCGGGGGGAAGAATAACCGCCATTGGCGGAGTTTGCATGGAGTCTGTGGTGTCTGGGCAGACGCCTTCGCGAGCAAGCTCGCTGCCACAGGGTTATGCATTCCAAATGTGCGAGCGAGCTTGCTCGCGAAGAACGATAACGCGGTCGATCAGACCGCCGCCAGCGCCTCGCCCCGTGCAATATCCTGCATGAATTTGTCCGCCGGCATCGGATGACCGAGCAGATAACCCTGCAATGAATCGCAACCCAATTGCGTCAGAAATTCCTGCTGCACCCCGGTTTCAACCCCTTCAGCGACAATGCGCAAACCCAGCGCCTGCCCCAGCGCGACAATCGCCGAAACGATGGCCGCATCATCGCTGTCACGCTCCAGATCGCGAACAAAACCACGGTCGATCTTCAGCTCGTTGGCCGGCAAGCGCTTGAGGTACATCAGGCTCGAATAGCCGGTGCCAAAGTCATCGATCGACAGATCGACGCCCATGTCCGACAACTCCTGCAACACTGTCATGCTCGCGTCGGCATCGCTCATCGCTGTGGTTTCGGTGATCTCCAGCGTCAGGCTGTTGGCCGGCAAGTGGTGCGTGGCCAAGGCCTTGGCCACGCTGCGCACCAGCCCGGTGTGGCAGAACTGCAATGCCGACAGGTTCACCGCGATGCGCCAATCGGTATAACCGAGCACAAACCACTCGCGCATCTGCCGGCAGGCTTCGTTGAGCACCCATTCCCCGATCGGAATGATCAACCCGGACTTCTCGGCCAGATCGATGAATTTGTCCGGCATCAGCATGCCGTGGATCGGGTGTTGCCAGCGCAACAGCGCTTCGGCGCCGACCGGGCAGCCATTGGCAGCGTCGAACTTCGGTTGGTAATGCAGACTGAACTGACTGTGCTCCAGCGCCGCGCGCAGGTCCTGCAACAACTGCAACTGCTTGCGCGCGTTGTTGTTCATCGAGGCATCGAAAAAGCTGTAACCATTTTTGCCACCGCCCTTGGCGTGATACATCGCCGCGTCGGCGTTCATCAGCAACTCCTGAGCGGTCTGGCCATTGCCTGGGTACAGCGCGATGCCGACGCTGGCGGATATCTGCAAGTCATGCTCGGCGACGCGGAACGATTGCGCGATCAGGCCGACCTGGCGCGCCGCCAGTCCCAGCGCATCATTGGGTTCGCTCAGGCGCACCAGCAGCACGAATTCGTCGCCACCGATCCGCGCCAGTGTGTCGAGGCTGCGCAAGTCTTCACGCAGACGCACGCCGACTTCGCGCAACAACTGATCGCCCATGTGATGACCGAACGCATCGTTGACCGGTTTGAAACCGTCCAGGTCGATGAACATCAAGGCAAAACAGCCGCCCTGCTCATGGACCTTCTTCATCGCCTGATTGATCCGGTCGTCGAGCAGCATGCGGTTCGGCAAACCGGTCAGGGTGTCGTGCAGGGCCAGTTGCGTGAGTTCGCGGTTGGCCACGGTCAGCGAGTGCGCCAGATCAGCAGTGCGCGCTTCCAGACGTGCATCGAGAATCGAGGTGAGCAAGGCAATCGACAACACCGCCAACGTGGTGATCAGCACCAGACTGTCGAGGCCGCTGCCCTTCAGGCCATTGAGCGTGGCGCCACAAAAACTGCCATCCGGGAATTGGGCAGCGGCCATGCCGGTGTAATGCATGCCGACAATCGCGACGCCCATGATGATCGCCGCACCGCCACGAACCAGGCGGACATACGGCGAATGCTGGCGCAGGCGAAAAGCGATCCACAACGCGGCGGCAGAGGCACCGACGGCGATCAGCAATGAGGCACCGAACAGGGCAGGGTCATAATCGATCCCCGGCGTCATGCGCATCGCCGCCATGCCGGTGTAATGCATGGCGCTGATGCCGCTGCCCATGATCAACGCGCCAAAGGCCAGTTGCAGCATCGGCAGCTTCGGCTGACTGACCAGCCACAAGGCAAAACCGCAGGACAGCACCGCGATCAACAGCGACAGCGCGGTGATGCCGATGTCGTAGCCCAGATCGATTGGCAGTTTGAAAGCCAGCATGCCGATGAAGTGCATCGACCAGACACCGACGCCCATGGCCAATGCGCCACCTGCGGTCCAGAAATGCACCGCCCGCCCCTTGGCGGTGGCGATGCGCCCGGTGAGGTCGAGCGCGGTGTACGAAGCGAGTATCGCCACGCACAGCGAAATGAAAACCAGGGTGGAGGAATAACTACCGATGAGCATGAGGATTCTCGTGGCCACCCGACGCGGATTGCGTCCATTCTCGGTCGGGCAAATGCGGCGATTGTACTGATTGCACAGAAGAACGCACTGACAAAGTAATCAAATTGCCATCAACCCGATGAAACGCTTGTTTGATCGTCCGACGAGGCTCTGGCGCGGCGTTCACGGCTTTACCCGATCGTTCCCACGCTCTGCGTGGGAATGCCTCAGCGGACGCTCTGCGTTCGGCTCTGGATGGGACGCGGAGCGTCCCGGGCTGCATTCCCACGCGGAGCGTGGGAACGATCAGTGAAGCCAACCTTCAGCGGGTGTTATCGCTGACATCCAGTTGTCCGTCCCAACCACCGCCCAGCGCAGCAATCAATTGCACGCTGGCGATCAAGCGGCTTTGCAGAATATTCAGCACATTGCGCTCGTTGCTCAACGCTGTCGCTTGCACCACCACCACATCGATGTAGGCAATCAATCCGGCCTTGTACTGGTTTTCCGTCAGGCGCAGGGAATCCCGGGCGGCATCCAGCGCTTCCTGGCGCACCGCGGCTTCGTCCTCATACACCTTCAGTTGCACCAGATAGTTTTCCACTTCGCGGAAACCGTCGAGCACAGTCTGGCGGTACTTGGCCACGGTCTGATCGTAGACCGCTTCAGTGCGGTCGACTTCGGCCGAACGGATGCCGCCATCGAAAATCGGCAACGACAGTTTCGGCCCGACCGACCAGAAGCGGTTCGGCAGGCTGACCAGATTCTGCGAGGTACTGCTGCTGTAGCCGCCACTCAGGCTCAAGGACAGGTCCGGGTAATACGCTGCTTTCGCCACGCCGATGTTGGCGTTGGCCGCGATCACCGAGCGTTCTGCCGAAGCGATGTCCGGACGTCGCTCAAGCAACTGCGACGGCAGGCTCAACGGCACCTGTGGCAGGTTCGGGATGGTCTGGGTTTCAGCGATGTTGAAATCCGCCGGTGCCTGCCCGGTCAGTACGGCGATGGCGTTTTCAAACTGCGCGCGCTGCCAGATCAGATCGACCAGATCGGCCTGGGTGCTTTTCAGTTGGGTCTGCGCCTGCGCCACCGCATCGCGCCCGGAAACACCGGCGCGGTACTGGTTCTGAGTCATTTTCAGCGAACGTTCGTAGGCGGCAACCGTCGCTTCGAGCAGGCGTTTCTGCTGATCGATCACCCGCAGTTGCAGGTAGTTCTGCACCAGTTCCGATTGCTGGCTCAGGCGCATCGCCGCCAGATCGGCAAAACTGGCCTGGGCGCTGGCCTTGTCGGCCTCGAGTCCACGGCGCAGCTTGCCCCAGACATCGGCTTCCCAACTGACGCCCAACTCGGCGTTGTAGGTGTCACGGATGCCGCTGGAGGAACTGCTCAAACTCGAACTGCTGCTGCCGGTGCCTTGGCTGGAACGGGTTTTACCCAGGCTCAGGTCAACACTGGGGTAAAACGCCCCGCGCGCACTGCGCACCAAAGCCTGCGCCTGACGGAACTGGGCTTCCGATTGCGCGACTGTCTGGTTGAAACTGTTGAGTTTCTCGATCAGCCCGTTGAGCTGCTGATCGCCGTACAACTCCCACCAGGCACCTCGGGCCAGCGAATCGCTCGGGTTGGCCTGGGTCCAGCCCTCGGCTTCCTTGTACTGGGCAATTTCAGCGGTCTGCGGACGCTGGTAGTCCGGGCCGACGGCGCAGGCACTGAGCATCGCCACGCACAGCGACAGGCTCAACAGACGCGAGCCGCGAGCAGTGGCCAGATTGAGAAACGAACGGTCAGTCATAGCGGAGTTTCCAGAGCGGCGTCAGTACGCACGCCACGCCATTTGTTGAAACGATGGCGCAGCTTGTCGAGATAGAGGTAAACCACAGGGGTGGTGTAAAGCGTCAGCACCTGGCTGAAAATCAGCCCGCCGATGATCGTCAAACCGAGCGGCTGGCGCATTTCCGCACCTTCGGCACGGCTGAGCAGCAACGGCAAGGCACCGAGGATTGCCGCCAGCGTGGTCATCAGAATCGGCCGCAACCGCTGCAGGCAAGCACTGCGGATCGATTCCAGCGGGGACAGGCCCTGATGGCGTTCCAGTTGCAGCGCCAGGTCGATCATCAGAATGGCGTTTTTCTTCACCACGCCAATCAACAGGAACAGCCCGAGCAACGAGATCAGGCTGAACTCGCCCCCCAAGGCATAGATCGACAGCAACGCACCGACACCGGCTGACGGCAGCGTCGACAGAATCGTCAGCGGATGGACGTAGCTTTCATACAGCACGCCAAGCACCAGATACACCGCCAGCAGCGCGCCGAGAATCATGAACGGCTGGCTCTTCTGCGTCGCGGCAAAGGCGTCGGCAGTACCGGCCATTTTCGCGATGACGTCTTCCGGCAGGCCGAGCTTGGCAATCGCCCGCTCGATCGCGGCGCTGCCCTGCTCCACCGTCACGCCTTCGGCCATGTCGAAGGAAATGTCTTCGGAGGCGAACTGGCCTTCGTGGCTGACGCGGTCGTCTTCCAGGCTGTTTTCGTAATGGGCAAAGGTCGACAACGGCACCCGCGCGCCATCGGCGGTAATCACCTGCACTTGCTTGAGCGTCACCGGGTCCTGGGCGTATTTCGGATTGACCTCCATCACCACCTGGTACTGGTTGAGGCTGTCGTAGATCGTCGAAATCTGCCGCTGGCTGTAGGCGTTGTTCAGCACCGCGGTGACCATGTTCATGTCGACACCGAGGCGTTTGGCCTGATCGCGGTCGACAATCAGCGTTACCTGTTGCGCACCGCGCCCTTCACGGGCGTCGATCGCCGTGAGTTCAGGCAGCGCCCGCAACGCGCTGACGACTTTCGGATACCACTCGCGCAGCGAAGCCAGATCACCGCTCTGCAGGATGTAGCTGTATTGCGAGGTGGTCTGCTCACGACCGCCGCCGAACTGCAGGTCCTGATCCGCCATCAGCATCAGTTGCGCACCAGGGACCTTGGGCATTTCCTTGCGCAGGCGTTCGATGACTTTCTGCGCGTTGAGCTGGCGCTCCTTGATCGGCTTCAGACGTACCAGCATGAAGGCGTTATTGGTGCCGTTGGTGCCGCCGATGAACCCGGCAACGCTTTCCACCGCTTCGTCCTTGAGCACGGCACGGCGGAAAATTTCCATTTTCGGTTGCATCACGCTGAACGACAGGCCGTCGTCGCCGCGCACGAAACCGATCAACTGGCCGGTGTCCTGTTGCGGCATGAAAGTTTTCGGCACCACCACGTACAGCGCAACGTTGACGCCGACGGTGATCAGCAGGCTGAGCAAGGTCAGGCGGCGGTGGCGCAGCACCCAGTCGAGGCTGGTGGCGTATTTGCCGACCATCCAGTCGTTGGTGCGGCGGCTCCAGCGTTGCAGACGGTTTTCCTGCCCCGGCGTGTGCGGTTTCAGCCAACGGGCGCAGAGCATCGGCGTCAGTGTCAGGGAAACCACCAGCGACACGACAATAGCCGCGGCCAACGTGATAGAGAACTCGCGGAACAGGCTTTCGACAATCCCGCCCATGAACAGAATCGACAGGAACACCGCCACCAGCGAGACGTTCATCGACAGCAAGGTAAAACCGACTTCCTTGGCCCCAAGGTACGCGGCCTGCATCGGTTTGACGCCTTCGTCGATGTGCCGGGAAATGTTCTCCAGCACCACGATGGCGTCGTCCACCACCAGACCGGTGGCGAGGATCAGCGCCATCAGCGACAGGTTGTTTAGTGAGAAGCCGTAGAGGTACATCACCGCAAACGTGCCGACCAGCGACACCGGCACCGCCAATGTCGGAATCAGCGAGGCGCGGAAATTACCGAGGAACAGGAACACCACCAGAATCACCAGCGCCACGGCAATCAGCAAAGTCATCTCGGCTTCGTGCAGCGTGGCCTTGATCACCGGCGAGCGGTCCATGGCCAGGTTCAGCTTCACGCTGGCCGGCAGCACGGCTTGCAGGGCAGGCAGTTGCGCTTTGATCTCGTTGACCGTCTCGATGATGTTGGCGCCGGCCTGGCGGTTGATCACCAGGAGCACCGCCGCGTCGTCGTTGAAGAAACCACTGTTGTAGCGGTCTTCGACGCCGTCGCTGACCTTGGCCACATCCTTGAGGCGCAGCGCCGCGCCGTCGGCGTAGTGGATGATCAGTGACTCGTAGTCCTTGGCTTTTTCCAGCTGGTCGTTGGCCTGGATCTGCCACAGACGCTGACCATCCTCGACCGAACCCTTGGGCCGGCGCACGTTGGCATCAGCGATGGTCTTGCGCACATCGTCGAGCGCCACGCCGTACTGGTTCAGCGCCTGCGGTTCGAGCTCGATGCGCACCGCCGGCAGCGAGCTGCCGCCGATCTGCACTTCACCGACGCCCTGCACCTGCGACAGGCTCTGCGAAAGAATGGTCGAGGCCAGATCGTAGAGCTGGCCTTTTTCCAGCACGTCCGAGGTCAGTGACAGCACCATGATCGGTGCTTGCGACGGGTTGACCTTCTTGTAGGTCGGCATGCTGCGCATCCCGCTCGGCAACAGGTTGCGCGAGGCGTTGATCGCCGCCTGCACTTCCCGCGCCGCGCCGTTGATGTCGCGGTCGAGGTCAAATTGCAGAATGACCCGGGTCGAGCCCTGACTGGAACGACTGCTCATGGTGTTGACGCCGGCGATGGCGCCGAATGAGCGTTCCAGTGGTGTGGCCACGGTGGACGCCATGACCTCGGGACTCGCACCGGGCAGACTGGCCTGCACAACGATCACCGGAAAATCCATTTGTGGCAGCGGCGCCACCGGCAGCAGACCGAAGCTGACACCGCCAAGCAGCATGATCGCCAGGCTCAGCAGCATCGTCGCGACCGGACGCTTGATGAAAGGACCGGAGAGGTTCATTGACCGCAGTCCCCTGCTCCACCGCCCAACCCTGTGGGAGCGAGCTTGCTCGCGAAGAGGCCGGCACATCCAACAGAGTCAGTAACTGACTGACCGCTTTCGCGAGCAAGCTCGCTCCCACAGGTTTTGTGGTGATGCAAAGTCATACCGACACCTCTTCAGTGTCAGCATTGGTCTTGCCAAAGCGTCGCCCGAGGCGGTCGAAATACAGGTAGATCACCGGCGTGGTGAACAGCGTCAGCACCTGACTCACCAGCAGACCACCGACCATCACCAGACCCAGCGGTTGACGCAATTCCGCCCCGGAGCCGGTGGCGAGCATCAACGGCACCGCACCGAAAAGCGCCGCCAACGTGGTCATCAGGATTGGCCGGAAGCGCAGCAGCGCGGCTTGATAGATCGCTTCCTCCGGGGCCATGCCTTGATTGCGTTCGGCATCGAGGGCGAAGTCGATCATCATGATCGCGTTCTTCTTGACGATACCGATCAGCAGAATGATACCGATGATCGCGATCATGCCCAGGTCATTGCCGCTGAGCAGCAACGCCAGCAAGGCGCCGACCGCCGCCGACGGCAAGGTCGAGAGAATGGTGATCGGGTGAATGTAACTTTCGTACAACACGCCGAGCACGATGTACATGGTCACCACGGCCGCCAGAATCAGCAGCAAGGTACTCGACAGCGATGCCTGGAACGCTTCGGCCGCACCCTGGAACTGAGTCTGCACGCCGACCGGCATGCCGATGTCCTTCTGCACCTGTTCAATGATGTCGACCGCATGCCCCAGCGCCACACCGGGCGCGAGGTTGAACGACATCATTACTGCCGGGAACTGGCCGATGTGGGTAATCGCCAGTTGCGCCTGACGTTCTTCGACGTGGGCCAGACTCGACAGGCGTACCTGCGCACCGTCGGTGGTCTTGACGTGGATCTGGTCCAGCGCCTGCGGGCCGATCTTCTCCCCAGCCTGCGCCTGCAACACCACGCGGTACTGACTGGCCTGGGTGTAAATGGTCGAAATCTGCCGCTGGCCGAAGGCGTCGTACAGCGCATCGGTGATGTTCGCCACCGAGACGCCAAGGCGGGAAGCGGCATCGCGGTCGATCACCAGATAGACCTGCAAACCCTTGTCCTGCAAATCACTGGCGACGTCGGTCAGCTCCGGTCGCTGCGCCAGTGCTTCGACCAGACGGCCGCTCCACTGGCTGAGCAGTTCGGAGTCCGGCGAGGACATGCTGAACTGGTACTGCGTACGGCTGACCCGGTCTTCAATGGTCAGGTCCTGCACCGGCTGCATGAACAGACGAATGCCGACTAGTTTGTCCAGTTGCGGTTGCAAGCGCGCAATCACTTCAGTGGCGCTCAGATCACGATCGTTGTGGGGCTTGAGATTGATCAGCAAGCGGCCGCTGTTGAGCGTGGCGTTGTCACCGTCGACACCGATGTAGGACGACAGGCTCTGCACCGCTGGGTCCTGGAGAATGATTTTCGCCAGTTCCTGTTGACGCTCGCCCATTGCCGCAAAGGAAATCGACTGCGGCGCCTCGGAAATGCCCTGAATGACCCCGGTGTCCTGCACCGGGAAGAAGCCTTTCGGCACCACCATATAAAGAAACACGGTGAGAGCCAGGGTGCCGATGGCCACCAGCAGGGTCAGCGGCTGATGCTTGAGCACCCACTGCAACTTGCGCCCGTAAGCGGCAATCATCCAGTCGATGACAGCACCGCTGGCGCGGTAGAAGCGGCCCTGTTCGTGCTCTTCCGGTTCACGCTTGAGCAGACGCGCGCACATCATCGGCGTCAGGGTCAGCGAGACCACCAGCGAAATCAGGATCGCCACGGCCAAAGTGATGGCGAATTCGCGGAACAACCGCCCGACCACATCGGCCATGAACAGCAGCGGGATCAACACCGCGATCAGCGACAGGGTCAGGGAAATCAGGGTGAAGCCAATCTGCTTGGCGCCCTTGAGCGCCGCTTGCATCGGGCTGTCGCCCTCTTCGATGAAGCGCGCAATGTTCTCGAGCATGACGATGGCATCGTCGACCACAAAACCGGTGGCAATGGTCAGCGCCATCAGGGTCAGGTTGTTCACCGAAAACCCGGCCAGATACATCACGCCAAAGGTGCCAATCAGCGACAACGGCACGGCCACCGACGGAATGATCGTCGCACTGGCGCGGCGCAGGAACAGGAACGTGACCATCACCACCAGAGCGATGGCGATGAGCAATTCGTGTTGCACGTCGGTGACCGAGGCGCGGATGGTTTGCGTGCGGTCGGTCAGCACCGTCACGTCGAGACCGGCCGGCAGGTTGTCGGTAATGCTCGGCAGCAATGCCTTGATGCGGTCGACCACTTCGATGACGTTGGCACCCGGCTGACGCTGGATATTGAGCAATACCGCCTGATTCTGGTTGGCCCACGCGGCGAGGCGCTCGTTCTCGGCGCCATCGACGATTTCCGCAACGTCCTTGAGCCGCAGCGGCGCGCCGTTTTTGTAGGCGAGGATCAGGTTGGCGTAATCCTTGGGCGAGGTCAGTTGGTCGTTGGCGTCGAGCATCGATACCCGCGTCGGGCCGTCGAAGTTACCCTTCGGCTGGTTGACGTTGGAGGCGCTGATCAAAGTACGCACGTCCGACAGGTTCAGGCTGTTCGCGGCCAGCGCTTCCGGGTTGACCTTGATGCGCACGGCCTGACGCTGACCGCCGGCAATGCTGACCATGCCGACACCGCTGATCTGGGCGATTTTCTGCGCCATGCGCGTATCGACCAGGTCATTGAGCTTGGGCAGCAGCATGGTTTTCGAGGTAATCGCCAGAGTCAGCACCGGGGTGTCTGCCGGGTTGACCTTGTTGTACACCGGCGGTGCGGGCAAATCGGTTGGCAGCAGATTGGTCGCGGCGTTGATCGCGGCCTGCACCTGTTGTTCGGCGACGTCCATGTTGATGTCGAGGCTGAAACGCAAGGTCAGTACCGAAGCACCGCCGGAGCTGGTCGAGGCCATCTGTATCAGGCCCGGCATTTGTCCGAATTGACGCTCGAGCGGCGCCGTCACGGCACTGGTCATCACGTCCGGGCTGGCGCCGGGATACAGGGTCATGACGCGAATGGTCGGGTAATCGACCTGCGGCAGTGCCGACACCGGCAGCAAGCGATAAGCGATCAGGCCGGCCAGGACAATGGCCAGCATGCTCAGGGTGGTGGCTACCGGACGGAGGATGAACAGCCGCGAAATGTTCATGCGCCCTTCTTGGCCTTATCGGTGACAGCAGCGTCAGTCGGGTTGGCGGCGGACTTGCCTTGCAGGTGTTCGGTCGGCGTGGTCGGGACCTGATTGCTGTCGTTGACCACTTCCACTTCGCTGCCCTCTTTCAGACGGTCAGTGCCTTCCAGCACCACGCGGTCGCCGGCGGCCAGGCCTTCAGTGACCACGGTGTTTTCACCGTCACTGGCACCAATCTTCAACTGGCGAATGGTGACTTTCTTGTCGCCCTCCAGCGCATAGACGAACGTGCCGTTGTTGCCGAACTGGATGGCCGCCGACGGGGCCAGCACCACGCCTTTCAGCGTATCCGCCAGCAAGTGCACATTGACGAATTGGTTGGGGAACAACGCCTGATCGCGGTTTTCGTAGCGGGCCTTGAACTTCAGGGTGCCGGTGGCGACGTCGATCTGGTTGTCGAGGCTTTGCAAAACACCGGTGGCTTGCAGTTTGGTGTCGCCACGGTCCCACGCCTCGGCTGGCAGCCTGGCGCCGCTGCGATAGCGCGCGAGTACGGTTTCGAGGCTGTTTTCAGGCAGCGTGAAAGCGACGCTGATCGGTTGGGTCTGGGTGATCACGGCGAGGAACGTGGTGTCGTTGGCGGTAACGAGGTTGCCGACATCGACCTGACGCAGACCGACGCGGCCGGCAATCGGCGCGCGGATCTTGGTGAATTCGAGATTGAGCTTGGCGTCGTTGACCGCCGCCTGATTGGTCTTGACCGTGCCCAGATACTGACCGACCAGCGCTTCGGCGGTGTCCAGCGTCTGTTTGGCGATGCTGTCCTCTTTGAACAGACCGCGATAACGCTCGACATCAACCTGAGCGTTCTTCAGTTGCGCCTGATTCTGCAGCAAGGTGCCTTCGGCCTGCAGCAAAGCGTTCTGGTACGGGCGCGGATCGATCTCTGCCAGCAGGTCGCCGGCCTTGACCATTTGCCCTTCTTCGAAATTGATCTTGACCAGTTCGCCGCCCACCCGGCTGCGCACATTGATGGTGTTGAGCGCGGTCACGGTGCCCAGCGCCTTGTAATACAGCGGGAAGTCGCCGGTAACCGCCGGCGCCACGCGCACCGGAATCGGCCCGGTGCCACCGCCGAAGCCCGGCCGCATCATCCCCGAACGCCCGGCATGCCCGGCTGCAGCCTTCTCACCGGTCTCCTTGTGGGCTGAACCGGCCGGCCAGAATTTCCAGCACAGGACGGCGATAACCAACAGGACCAGCAGGCTGATCAGCCAGCGACGGGATTTGCGTGGGGACGATTGCATGGAGTCATTAACCATTGGGCGCGTGGGCTTCTTTTACGGGAGGCTGAACGATAAGCACTGATGGGGATTAAGCAAAGCAGCTTTACCGGCAATTTACCTTCAACTTACGTTTCAAGGTGTGAGGCAAAACACTGATACACAAATGAAAACGGCCTGGACAGGGCCAGGCCGTTAACAATTGTAAATGCGCTTATTTCAGAACGGACAGTGCCGCTTCGTAATTAGGCTCTTCAGCGATTTCCTTGACCAGTTCGCTGTGCAGGACGTTGTCGTTTTCGTCCAGAACCACGACGGCGCGAGCGGTCAGGCCTTTCAGCGGGCCGTCAGCGATGGCCACGCCGTAGTTCTCGATGAACTCGGCACCGCGCAGGGTCGACAGGTTCTGTACGTTTTCCAGACCTTCAGCGCCGCAGAAGCGTGCCTGGGCGAATGGCAGGTCAGCGGAGATGCACAGCACAACGGTGTTGGCGATGTCGTTGGCCTGAGCGTTGAACTTGCGCACGGAAGTCGCGCAGGTCGGGGTGTCGACGCTTGGGAAGATGTTGAGGATTTTGCGTTTGCCGGCGAAGTCTTTCAGGGTGACGTCGGACAGATTGCCGGCAACCAGAGAAAAGGCTGGCGCCTTGGAACCGGCTTGTGGCAACTGGCCGTTGACTTGAACCGGATTGCCTTTAAGGGTGACTTGAGCCATGACTTGAGTCCTTCTGATGTTTTGATTGGAAAGCATGCAAGAGGCCGAAGTTAACCACGAAATTGTCCGACGACCTATGCCCTGTTTTGAAATTGTTGGGTGCCTGCGCGAAAAATTGTATACAAAACCAGCACAATTCCCATGTGGGAGCGAGCCTGCTCGCGAAGGCGCCGGATCAGTCAGCATAAATGTTGAATGTGACGACCTCTTCGCGAGCAGGCTCGCTCCCACATTGGATTCTGCGGTGTTATTGGTCTTTTATTTAGAGCCCCTGTCGATTCACCGCCGGCCCGTTCGACTAAGTAGTGAATCCCCACAATCCACGGAGTACCCGCCATGCGCTTCATGATCCTTGTAAAAGCCAGCGCCGATTCGGAAGCCGGCATCATGCCCAGCGAAGAGCTGATCACCGCGATGGGCAACTTCAACGAAGAACTGGTCAAGGCCGGCATCCTGATCGATTGCGATGGCCTGCATCCGAGCAGCAAAGGCGCCCGCGTACGTTTCTCCGGGGACAAACGCACGGTGATCGACGGGCCGTTCATCGAGACCAAAGAACTGGTGGCCGGTTACTGGATCTGGGAAGTGAAATCCAAAGAAGAAGCTATCGAATGGGTCAAGCGCTGCCCTAACCCAATGTCAGGCGATTCTGATATTGAAATCCGCCAGATATTCTCTGCCGAAGACTTCGGCGCCGAATTCACCCCCGAAGCGCGGGAACAGGAAGAGCGTATCCGCGAACAAGCAAAGAAAAACAGCTGAACCGGATATCACATGTAGGAGCTGCCGAAGTTCGGGCCGCGATCGGACGATCTTTTGATCTTGAGAAGCAACGTCAAAAGATCACAGCCTCGTTTCACTCGACATCTACAGAACCGGTCAGTCGGGCAAAGAGCAGATCTTGATCGTTCCCACGCTCTGCGTGGGAATGCCTCAAGGGACGCTCTGCGTTCCAGCTTGCGAATTTGACGCAGAGCGTCAAGGGCTGCATTCCCACGCAGAGCGTGGGAACGATCATTCAAGAGCGATCAGTTCTTGAGTTCGACGTGATCCAGCGCTTGATTCACCGCCAGTTCACCCAGCATGACAACTTGTGCGATCCCCAGTGCGGTCTTGCGCTGCGAGGTTTCCAGCGAGGCGGCGAAGTTGATCAGCATCTCGCTGGCCGAGCCGAGGGTTTCGCTGGCGTTGGCGAGCAGGGATTCGGTGTTGTACCTGGGATTGGCGAGGTACATGGGTTCCGGTTCATTGGCGCTGGACATGATGCGGGCGGCGGGATTGAGGTAGTAATCGAGGGCGCGGTCGGCGGCTTCGTGAAGTTTTTTACTGTCGATTGAGGCGTAGGGGGGATGTGGTGTCGGCGTCTGATTCTGGGGGATTGGGTGTTGGCTTTTTCATGGTGTAACTCCACTGGAAAATTGGAGCTGCCCCATTCGGTTTCCGGACGAAGAGGTGGCAGCTGTACGCAGGTTGGAAACCCGGGCAGCGGCGACCCGGTCGACCCGAAGGTCTCCCGCGCACAGCCGCCATAACGGAGTGCACACATTCGAAGTGCGCAAGGATACGTTATGAAAGGCGTGTACGCGCCACTAATACCCGTCGGGGTTTCCAGTCCCGGTCGCTGATTTGGCAGCGACGAACACAGGCTAGAGACCCGACGTCCGACGGACAACCTGAAAACCTTGTGGGAACGTTCCGCAAATTCCAAACAACGTTTAAACATCCCGAATTGAAATACGCATAGGTAGGCGCAGCCTCGTTTCCCTCGACAGCTCCTACACCATGAGCAATGGAACGGTTAGTACACAATCACCTGTGAACCCGTACACAAAACCAAAGAATTAATCCATTCGGCTGGCTAACTCCCGATTAGCTGCTAGCGTCAACCAGACGCGTCCTACAGGCTTGATAAGAAAGGGATTACGCCGTAACGGCTGACAAGTGCCGAGTTATCCATAGGCCACCAGGGAATCGGGGATGATGTTCAATCGAGTGGGGAAGACTCTTTTTCTGGCGAGTTCGCTGGCGGCTGCGTGTTGCGCGCGGGCGGATAACGCCGAGGACTCCAACAAGAGCAACAACCCGCTGAACGTCGCACCGGGCGCGAATCTGCAGGACTACTACACCCCCAGACTCTACGACAGCAATGCGCACAGCAATGACGTGTTGCTGCGCGGCACCCTGCCGATCGCCCCGAACGATTTCATCGGCGTGCCGCAACTGGTCCGCGCCACGCTGCCGATCAGCACCCGCCCCGATCCGCACCACGGTTACAGCACCGGCATCGGCGATCTGAACCTGTTCGATATCTTCATTGTGAAAACCGGAGGCGTGCAGTTGGGCGTCGGCCCGCTGATCACTGCACCGACCGCCGAACAGGACGAACTCGGTACCGGCAAATGGCAAGGTGGCCTTGCCACCGTAGCCATCGACGCCTCGCCGCGCGGTTTGCTCGGCGCCCTGGTGCAATATCAAAGCTCGTTTGCCGGCGACAACGATCGTCAGCACGTCGAGAGCGCCACGATGCAGCCGTTCATCATCCATAACCTGGAAAAAGGCTGGTACCTGCGCTCCACCGGCACCTGGACTTTCGACCTGAAAAACGACACGCACTACATCCCGCTCGGCCTCGGTGTCGGCAAAGCCTGGAAGTCCGGCAGCAACATTCTCAACGCCTTCGTCGAGCCGCAGTGGACGGTTGATCGCAAGGGCGACGGACTGCCGCAGTTCGTCGTGTACACCGGCATCAACGTGACATTCGGCAAATAAGGAAAATGCCATGCAAGCTGCCCTCAAAGTCGCCGGTTACTGCCTGATGATCATGTTTGTCAGCTGTGGCGTTGGCGCCCAGAGTTTCAGCGCCAGCCCTGAAGAAGCCCTCGGCATCGCCAAGCGCACGGGCGTCGAGGCGCCCTTCAACCGGATCGGCACTGCGGCGCCGATGCTCAACCCGATCAATTCAAAACAATAAGCGGAGATGGTGATGATCAAGCCCAACGTTGTGCGCCCGTTGTTGGCGCTGTGCATGATCGGCAGTCCTCTGCTTTACGCAGCTGAGGGCGGCGTCGGCCGACCGATCACCGGGCAACAGGTGTTTTCCAACGCCGGGATCGTCCCACCCGAACCGGGCTGGGTCATGTCGCTGTCCAGCATCTGGTACGACGGCTCGCTCAAGGGCAGTTCCGGCGCGCCGATTTCCGGTGCGGTCAGTGGCGGGATCGACATGAAAGTCTCCTACACCATGGGCAACTTCACCCACGTCTGGGACACCGGCAAAGGTCGCTGGAATTACGCTTCGGCGATCGGCGTGCCGGTGCAGTACACCGACATCAAGGCGAGCATCACCGGCCCGCGCGGCCGCACCTTGGGTGACAGCGATTCCGGCACGCAATTCGCCGACGCCTTGATCACGCCGATTGCCGCCGGTTACCACTTCGATGAACTGAATCACATCTCGTTTTCGCTGCCGATCTACGTGCCGACCGGCGCCTACAACAAGGACCGCCTGGCCAACCCCGGACAGAACAACTACACGTTCATGCCGACGGTGGCCTTCACGCATCTGGATGGCAAGGGTGGCGAGTTCAGCCTGATGAGTGCCTTCGAGCGCTACACCGAAAACGACATCACCGATTACCGCAACGGCAACATCTTCCGCCTCGATGCCCTGTGGACCCATGGCTTTGGCAATGGCTGGAACGCCGGTGTCGCCGCCGGTTATATCCAGCAACTGACCGACGACAAGGGCCAGACCGCCGACACCTTCAATGGCTATCGCGGTCGCGCTGTCGGTGCCGGCCCGGTGCTCGGCTGGACCGGCAAATTCGCCGATGCCCAAGCCAACATCAGTGCGCGCTGGGTACCGGAGTTCGACACCAAGAACCGCCCTGAAGGCAATGGCTTCAGCGTCAACCTGACCCTGGCATTTTTCTAGATCGGCCACAAAGGACTGTCCCATGACTGCGCTCAGCGACCTCAACGCCCTGCAAGCCAGCATCGCCGAAGCGGTGCTCGGCCAGGATCAGGTGATCCGCCAGATCCTCCTCGGCCTGTTGGCCAACGGTCACTTGTTGCTGGAAAGTCTGCCGGGGCTGGCCAAGACCCGCACGGTCAAGGCGTTGGCCAAACACCTCGACGCGAAGATGAGCCGCATCCAGTTCACCCCGGATCTGCTGCCCTCGGACATCACCGGTGCCGAGGTGCTGCATCAGGTCGAAGGCAAGAATGAAATCCGCTTCCAGCCGGGGCCGCTGTTCGGCAATTTGATCCTCGCCGACGAAATCAACCGCGCCCCGGCCAAGGTCCAGGCGGCGTTGCTCGAAGCCATGGAAGAACGGCAGATCACCGTGGCCGGCAACAGTCATGCCTTGCCTGATTTGTTCATCGTCGTGGCCACGCAAAACCCGATCGAGCAGGAAGGCACCTATCCGCTGCCGGAAGCGCAGATGGATCGCTTTCTGATGAAAGTCCTGCTCGATTACCCGAGCGCGGAAAACGAAAGCCAGGTGCTGCGTCTGTTGCGCAACGAAGAGTTCGCCCAGGGTGCGAGCACCACGCCAGCCAAGGGTTTCAGCCTGTCTCAGGACGTCATATTTGCCGCGCGCAAGGAAGTCAGCGCCGTGCACGTATCGCCGGCCATCGACAATTATTTGATCGACCTGATCAACGCCACCCGCCACCCCGCCGATTACGACGAAGACCTCGCGCGCTGGATCGCCATCGGCGCCAGCCCGCGTGGTGGCATCGGTCTGGACCGGTGCGCACGTGCCGATGCCTGGTTGCAGGGTCAGGACTTTGTCTCGCCAGACAACGTGCGCGCGGTGGTGCATCCGGTGTTGCGTCATCGTCTGCAATTGAGCTACGACGCCGTGGCCGATGGTGTGAGTGCCGATCAGGTGCTTGACCGGATTCTCGACAAAGTGGCCATTCCGGCGTGAACGATGAAGGACGGGTCTACGTCTCTCTCGCGCAATTGATGGCGCTGGAGTTCAAGGCCCGTGACCTGAGTTTTCTGGCGCGACAGCCCCGGGGCAGCATCCTCGCCGGCAACCATGCCTCGCGCCTGCGCGGACGCGGCTTGAATTTCGATGAGTTGCGCCGCTACCAGCCGGGCGATGATTTGCGCCACCTCGACTGGCGCGCGTCGCTGCGCACCGGCAAACCGGTGGTGCGCACCTTTACCGAAGAGCGCGACCGGCCGGCATTGATCGTGGTCGATCAGCGCATGTCGATGTTCTTTGGCTCGCGCCACAGTTTCAAATCTGCCCTCGCCGCGGAACTCGCGGCGCTGGCCGCATGGATGGTGTTCAACGCCGGTGATCGGGTCGGGGGGCTGGTGTTCAACGATCAACGCATCGACAGCATCGCCCCGCTGCGCAGCCGTAAACGCGTCGAAGCCCTACTGAGTCGCATCGCCGAACAGAATCAGGCATTGAACGCTGCCAACCCCGATGCCGAAGACGAGGACCAACTGGACAAGGTCTTGCAGCGCTGTCTCGCCCTGGCCGGACATGATCATTTGATCTGCATCGTCAGCGATTTTGCCGGGGCCGGTGAACGCACTTTGCAACTGATGCGGCAGCTGTCGGCGCACAACGATGTGATCGCCTTTCAGGTCTATGACCCGCTGGCCATGAAGCTGCCGAACAATGGCCGCTTGCTGATCACTCAGGGCGAGTTGCAGGTCGAGTTGGCGGTGGAAAAACGCAATGTGCACCAGCCGTTGGGGGACTTTCTCAGCGGTCGGCTGCAGGACGTTGCGACCCTGCTGCGCCGCAGTCAGGTGCCGCTGATGATGTTCAGCACCGCCGAAGAGGCCCACGCACAACTGCGCGCCGAGCTGGGTAAAAGCGCCGGAGCACGGCGATGAACCCGAATATCCCGAGCATTGAACAGCTCAAAGAGCTGGGCCTGCCCGAGCCGGTCAGCTATGCACCGCAGACGTGGGGATGGTGGGTGTTGCTCGCCGTTCTGGTTTTGGCTGCTTTGCTGATCGGTATCCGCCGTTATTGGCAATGGCGGAGGGATGCTTATCGCCGCGAGGGCCTGGCGCGTCTGGCGCAATTGCGCAGCCGCAGTGATGACCTCAATGCTCTGCGCGAGTTGCCGGAGCTGCTCAAACGCGTCGCCCTCTCAATGCCAACACACAAACCTTTCTTATGGAATGCAACCCCTGTGGGAGCGAGCTTGCTCGCGAAGAGGCCGGCACATTCAACATCTGTGGTGTCTGACATACCGCTTTCGCGAGCAAGCTCGCTCCCACAGGGGGTTGCGGCGCTTGGGAGGGAGGATTGGCAAGGCTTTCTGCAGCGACACTGCAAAAAGCCGCTGCCGGCCGATTTCAGCGAACAACTCGCACAACTCGCCTACGCCCCCGACGACACCCTGCTCGCCCTCCCTGCGCCACAACGCCTGGCGCTGTTCGACACCTGCCAATACTGGATGGAGCATCACCATGTGGCAGCTTGATTACCCCTGGCTGTTGCTCCTGCTGCCATTACCTTGGTTGGCTTACCGCTATCTGCCTGCCTACAACGAGGCCCGCAGCGCCGTGCGCGTGCCGTTTTTCGCAGCCATGAGCCGCGCGGTCGGTGAGGCCCCGGGCATCGTCGGCAACCGCCGCAATCACTGGCAACTGCTGCTGAGTTTCCTGGTATGGGCCCTGATTTTGTTGGCCGCCGCACGCCCGGTTTTCGTGGAAAAGCCTATCGAACGGCAACAACCGGTACGCGACCTGATGCTCGCCATCGACCTCTCGCAGTCAATGGAAACCGAAGACTTCACCAACGCCAGCGGCGCAAAAATCAACCGCCTCGCTGCCGTCAAAGACGTGGTGCAGGGCTTTATCGACAAGCGCAAGGACGACCGCCTCGGTCTGATCGTGTTTGGCACCGGCGCCTACCCGCAGGCGCCGCTGACCCTCGATCACGCCAGCCTCTCGCTGCTGCTGGCCGACACCGGTATCGGCATGGCCGGCCCCAATACGGCGATCGGTGACGCGATCGGTTTGAGCCTGAAGCTGCTGGACAAGGCCCACGAGCAGGAAAAAGTGCTGATCCTGCTTACCGACGGCAACGACACCAGCAGCGCGATCACCCCGGATCACGCCGCTGAAATGGCCGCCAACAAAGGCGTGATCATTCACACCATCGGCATCGGTGACCCGAGCGCGTCCGGTGAGGCCAAGGTCAACTTGTCGGCGCTGGAACAGATCGCCAAAACCACCGGCGGCCAGTTCTTCCGCGCCGAGGACCGCAACGCACTGGATCAGGTCTACAGCACCCTTGATCGCCTCACCCCGCACCAGGTGAAAACCCTCAGCCATCAACCACAACGCGAGTTGTTTTACTGGCCACTGGGCGCGGCGGTTGCGCTGTTGGGGCTGTATCACCTCGGCGCGTTGCTGCGTGTGCGTCTGGCGTTTGCCCGTCAGCGGCAGGAGGCCTGAAATGGAGATCAACCTCAGTGACTTCCATTTCCTGCGCCCCCTATGGCTGCTGCTCGCACTGTTCGGTGCCGTGCTGCCGCTGCTCTGGCGGCGTGGTCGCGACCTGCAAGGACGCCTGCGCGGCAATATCGCCGAGCACTTGTTGCCGCATTTACTCATCACCCCTCAAGACCATCAGCGCCTGCGCCCGGTGCACCTGCTGTGCGCACTGTTGATCCTCGGCGCCGTCGCCGCCGCCGGGCCGACCTGGGAACAGGATCGACCGGACTTCCTTGAAAATCGTGCGCCGCTGATTGTCGCCGTGGATCTATCGCCATCGATGGACGCGAGCGATGTGCAGCCGAGTCGACTGGAAGCGGCGAAACACAAACTGCACGACCTGATTCAGCGCCGCGCCGGCGCGCGCACCGCATTGATTGCCTACGCCGGCAGCGCCCATCTAGTGTTGCCGCCGACCGATGATCCGGCGTTGCTCGACACCTTCATTCAAGCCTTGGGCAGCGGGTTGATCGATAAACCGGGCAAAGACGTCGGCGCGGTGATCGATCAGGCGAAACGCTTGCTCAATGCCGAAAAAACACCCGGCAGCCTGCTGCTGATCACTGACGGCGCTGACACCGCAGAACTCGACGGCCTCGACAAGCGTGTGGGCGACAGTCCATTGCAAGTGCTGGTATTGGCCGTTGGCAGTGAGGACGGCGGCATCATTCACGACGCCAACGGCCAACCGCGCACCGATGCCAATGGCCGTCCGGCGCTGGGCCGTTTCGATCAGGCGGCGATCAAGCAACTGGCCTCCGCTCTCGATGCGCCACTGGGTAGCCTGACCGTCAATGACGATGATCTGGACTGGATCGAGTTGCACGCGCAGCGGCATTTTCAGAGTGCCAGCGCCGAGCAGCGCGAGTTGCACTGGAAAGATGCCGGTTACTGGCTGTGCTGGCCGTTGTTGCTGTTGGCGCTGTGCAATGTGCGCAAGGGCTGGAGCGTCAACTGGATGCCCGCGCTGGCTCTGGCGATTGGCTTGAGCTGGCCAGCAGCACCAGCGCAGGCCAACGCCCTGACCGATGCGTTTTTCACGCGCGACCAGCAAGGGCGCTGGGCGTTCGAACATGAGCATTTGCCGCAGGCCGCCGCGCTGTTTGTCGACCCGTACTGGAAAGGCGTCGCGGCGTATCACGCAGCCGATTACGACCTTGCGCTGGCAACGTTTGCGCGGCTGGACACGCCACAGGCGTATTTCTATCTGGGCAATATTTACGTGCGCCGCTTCAAGTTCGATGAAGCCATCGCCGCGTATACGCAGGCCTTGAAGCTGCAACCGCAGTTCCCCGAAGCCACGGCCAATCTGGCGCTGGCGCAAGCGCTGCTCAAGGACACCGAAAGCGCCGAGAAAAACGCCCCGGCGACCAAACCCGATGAGGTGAAATTCGACAAGGCGCCGGGCAAGGGCCAGAGCAAAAAGGTTGAGACCGAGCAGGCTGCGTCCGATGCTTTGTGGCTGCAGAACCTGACCACCTCGCCGGCGAAATTTCTCAAGCAGAAGTTCAGCTTGCAGGATCAGGTAGGGGCCAAGCCATGAAGCTTCCAAACCCTCCTGCCGCCTTCGCGAGCAAGCTCGCTCCCACAGTGGACTTGTGTACACCGCAGCCCCCCTGTGGGAGCGAGCTTGCTCGCGAAGGGGCCCGCCGGATCACCACAGCTCTGCTGATAGGTCTAGCCAGTGGCCTGTTCACACTTCAGGCCTTTGCCGCCGACCCCCAACTCAAAGTCCAGGCCCACCTGCAACCCGCCGAAGGCGCCATGGTTGGCGGCCTCGTCGAACTGCAAGTCGACGTCCTCACCGACACCTGGTTCACCAGCGCCGCCACCCTGCCCGACTTGAAACTCGACGGCGCGCTGGTGATGCCGCCCGACGGTCAGGCCCAGCACCTCAATCAAACCCTCGACGGTCAAGCGTTCAGCGGTCTGCGCTACAGCTACCTGATCACCCCGAACGTTGCGCGCACGTTCGATATTCCAGCGCTGACCGTGCGTGCCACTCCCGGACAGGCGACGACGCAGATCAGCGCTCAAAGCCAACCGCTGCACTTCAGCGCCGCCCAGCCACCGGGGTTCAGCGCCAACGAAACACCGCTGGTGGCCAGCGGATTACGCTTCAGCCAAACCGTGACTCACTCGGCCACGCCGCTGAAAGTCGGCGACACCGTCGCCCGCCAACTGACCCTGCAAGCCGACGGTGCGCTGGCCATGGCCCTGCCGGTTCCAGCGTTCGCCGAGGTCGCCGGGCTCAGTCGCTACATCAACACCCCGCAGGTCACCCGCCTCGATGACGGTCGCGGCGATATCCTCGGCGGCCAGCGCATCGACACGGTCAGTTATCGCGTCGACAGCAGCGGCTCACACACGTTGCCGGCCATCGACGTGAAATGGTGGGACTCGACCAGTCGCCAGACGCGCACCGCGCAAGTTCCAGCCGTGACGTTTACGGCGACAGCCAACAGCGCCTACAAACCGGTGTTTTCGATCAGCGAGGACCTCAAGCAACTCGGCCAGCATCGCTTGCACTTCTCCACGCGCTGGCTGTTGTGGCTGACGGCGCTGGTTGCTCTCGTCGTCTGCGTTTATCTACTGCGCCCCGCCGTCACCCGTGCCCACCACCAATGGCTGGCTCGCCGACACGCGCGGCAGTTGGCCTGGGTGCAATCGGCGGACTTCGCCTGGCAACAAATCGAGCCGCAATTGACCGCCTCACCGGCGCAATTGAGCGCCTTGTACCTGTGGCTGCGGCGCAGTCGCCTCGGGCTGAAACTGGTCGATGCCGGGCCGCGCCTGCAAGGCCTGTTGCGCGGGCTTTACGGCCGCGAACCTGCCGCCGGGCAAACACTTGTTCAACTGCGCCAATCGTTGACTACGCTTCACAGTCAGGCCGAACAGCAGCACGCAAAACCGGCCTCGGCCCTGCGCCCGCTCAACCCCGTTCACGAGAAGGATTTCCCATGACGAACCCGCCGCAGCACCGCCAACGCTTCAGCCTGGCTTTGTTGTTTGCGCTCGCTTTGCCATTACTTGCGCATGCCAGCGAACCGCTGCCTTCGTGGAACGAGGGGCCGGCGAAAAAAAGCATCATCGAGTTCGTACAGGCGGTCACCGACCAGAGCAGCAAGGACTTCGTCAAACCCGCCGAGCGCATCGCCGTGTTCGACAACGACGGCACCTTGTGGAGCGAGCAACCGGCCTACTTCGAACTGTTGTTCGCCTTCGACGAGGTCAAACGCACCGCGCCGCAGCACCCGGAATGGAAAACCACCCAGCCGTTCAAAGCCGTGCTGGAAAACGATCACAAAGCCTTGGCCGCGTCCGGCATGGAAGGCCTGCTGAAAATCGTCGGGGCGACCCACACCGGCATGACCACCGAAGCCTTCGACGACTACGCCAAGACCTGGCTCAGCCAGGCCCGTCACCCGAAAACCGGCAAGCCGTACACCGAGATGATCTTCCAGCCGATGCTGGAAATGCTCGACTACCTGCGCAGCCAGGACTTCAAGACCTACATCGTTTCCGGCGGTGACACCGCGTTCATGCGCGCCTTCGCCGAAAAAGTCTACGGCATCCCGCCGGAGCAGGTGATCGGTACCACCTTCATCACATCGTTCCAGTTCAAGGACGGCAAGGCCTCGATCGTGCGCACGCCGAAACTGGCGCACAACGACGATGGCCCGGGCAAACCGGAAAGCATCGATGCGGTCATTGGCCGGCGGCCGATTCTGGCGTTCGGCAACTCCGACGGTGACCTGCAAATGCTCCAGTGGACCGCCGCCGGTTCTGGCAAACGCCTCATGGGCCTGGTGCACCACACCGACGCCAAGCGCGAGTGGGCGTATGACCGAAAATCCGATATCGGGCGCCTCGACAAGGCGCTCGACGAAGCAAGTTCCCGTGGCTGGATCGTGGTCGACATGGCGTCCGAATGGCGTCGGATCTACCCGTTCGAGTCACCGGCAACCGAGCAGGTGCAATAAGAAAGCGTGCTGCAGGACTGCAATAAACGTTAGTCGCAATAAACGACCCCCGCGCAAAGGAGCTAGTCATATGACTCGCATACGCAAGTGGCTTCCGAAACTCGCCTTGGTGGCGACTTCGGTCATGGCGCTGTCGGCAACTGCCACAGCGGCTGAAAAACCCAACATTCTCGTGATCTTCGGCGATGACATCGGCCAGACCAACATCAGTGCCTATTCGATGGGTGTGGTGGGCTACAAGACCCCGAACATCGACCGCATCGCCAAAGAAGGCATGATGTTCACCGACTATTACGCGGAGAACAGCTGTACGGCTGGACGATCGTCGTTCATCACCGGTCAGACGCCGCTGCGTACCGGCCTTTCGAAAGTGGGCATGCCTGGCGTGCCAGTCGGCTTGCAGCCCCGCGATATAACCATCGCCCAAGCATTGAAAGCCCAAGGTTACGCAACGGGCCAATTCGGTAAAAACCACCTCGGTGATAAAGATGAATACCTGCCGACCAATCATGGTTTCGACGAGTTCTTCGGCAACCTCTATCACCTCAATGCCGAAGAAGAACCGGAGCGTCCGTACTGGCCCAAGAATGATGCCGAGTTCGTCAAGGCAGCCTCTCCGCGTGGCGTGATCCACAGTTTTGCCGATGGCAAGATCGAGGACACCGGCGCGTTGACCAAAAAACGCATGGAGACCATCGACGACGAAACCACTGCCGCCGCTCAGGCGTTCATCGAGAAGCAATCGAAGGCGAACAAACCGTTCTTCGTCTGGATGAACACCACTCGCATGCACGCGTTCACTCACGTGCGCGAATCGATGCAAGGCCAGAGCGGTATGGTCGGCAACGAGTATGCCGATGGCATGATCGAGCACGATGGCGACGTCGGCAAACTGCTCAAAACGCTCGATGACCTCAAACTGACCGACAACACCATCGTGGTTTACACCACCGACAACGGCCCTAACCAATGGTCGTGGCCGGATGCGGCAACCACACCGTTCCGCAACGAGAAAAACTCCAACTGGGAGGGTGCGTATCGAGTGCCTGCGATGATTCGCTGGCCGGGTAAAGTCAAGGCGGGTGAAGTTTCGACGCAGCTGTTCTCGGGTCTTGACTGGTTCCCGACGCTGTTGGCGGCGGTCGGCGACACCGATATCAAGGATCGCCTGCTCAAAGGCGCCGACGTCGGCGGCAAGAACTTCAAGGTGCATCTGGACGGTTACAACCAGCTGGATTACCTGACGGGCAAAACCGACAAGAGCGCGCGTGACGAGTTCTACTATTTCAACGATGACGGTGTGCTGGTCAGCATGCGTTTCAACGATTGGAAACTGGTCTTCTGTGAGCAGCGTGCTCCCGGTGGTCTGGAAGTGTGGAGCGAACCGTTCGTGTGCCTGCGTGTACCGAAAATGTTCAACCTGCGCATGGACCCGTACGAACGGGCTGACATCGTGTCTGACCAATACTATGACTGGCTGACGAAAAACGACTATCTGATTTTCGACGGTACCCGCAGGGCTGCGAAGTTCCTGCAGACCTTCGTCGACTACCCACCAAGCCAGCGTCCGGCGAGCTTCAGCATCGACCAGATCCGTGAGGACGTGGACCGCCGCATCGAAGAGAAAATGAAAAAAGCCCAGTAAAACCGCAAGACTGCCGCCCGCCCTCACCGGCGGGCGGCCCTCTTTTTGACTTGGGACCGTGTTGGCTCCATTCGCGAGCAGGCTCGCTCCCACAGGGGATTTGTGGTGGCCACAGGTCCAGTGTGGGAGCGAGCCTGCTCGCGAAGGGGCCAGCACAGTCACAGTGACTCTTGAATTAAGGCCTTCGCATGTCCTCACGTATCGCCAGCAAGCCATCGGCCATACCCGTACCGCAAACCACCTCCCCAGCCTTGCTCGCCCCCGCCCTGCTCCTGTGCATCTCCGGCGCCGCCGCGCTGGTTTATCAAGTGTTGTGGATCAAGCAACTGTCGCTGGTGGTCGGGGTCGAGGTGTACGCGATAACCACTGGCATCAGCGCATTTTTCGCCGGGCTGGCGATCGGTGGCTGGCTGTTTGGTCGCTGGGCGGATCGTTTGCAGCAACCGGTTCTGCTGTATGCCGGGCTGGAAGTGCTGGTGGCAATTCTCGGCGTCGGCGCGACGGTGGCCATGAGCCTGGCGGCAAGCCCGTTCGCCTGGTTGCAAGGGCACGTCGGCGTACTCGCGTGGCTATTGCCGTTCGTGTTGGTCGGCGCCCCGGCGGTGCTGATGGGCGGCACGCTGCCGGTGCTGGTGCGTGCGTTGGCATCTGACCCGGGCAAGGCCGGCGGTCAGTTGTATGCGGCCAACACCTTGGGCGCGATTATCGGCACCCTGCTCGCCGCCTTCGTATTGATCGCCAGCCTCGGTGTGCGTGGCAGCGCGTTGTTCGCGGCGATGCTCAATCTGCTGGCAGCCATCGGTGCGTTATGGCTGGCCCGGCAGCATCCGGCGCCCCTGACCACCACCATCAAACACCACGCGGAAAAAGCCCCGGATCGCACCGCGTTGTGGCTGTATTCCATCGCCGGTGGCGTGGCGCTCGGTTATGAAGTGGTCTGGTCGCAATCGATCGTGCAGTTCATGAGCACACGCACCTACGCGTTTGCCGTGGTGCTGGCGACGTATCTGACCGGGTTGTTTATCGGCAGCGCCCTGCTTGCGCGTCGGGTCGAGCGCATTCGTGATCCGTGGGGCGTGTTTGGCCTGCTGATTGCCGGCGCCGGCCTGATTGCCCTGCTCGAAATCGCCCTGCTCGGGCGCTGGCTGGTGATCGCTCAGAGCCAGGCGGAAATGTGGCTGTTGAGTCTGGGCGCCAGTGAGCTGGCCGGCATGAGCGCGCGCTTCGCGGTCGCAGCGTTGAGCATTGTGTTCATACCGACGCTGTTGCTCGGTGCGGCGTTTCCGCTGGCTTTGCGGCTGAGTGTCGGGCATGAGCGGGTCGGCCGCGATGTCGGCGCAGTCGTGGCGTTCAACACCCTCGGCGGGATTATCGGGGTGATGCTCTGCGGGTTTGTGTTGATTCCGCTGTTGGGGCTGGTGCGCACACTGGGCCTGCTGGCGGTCATTGCCGCCGCTATCGGCTACTGTGCGGTGCGCAAAGGTCATCACGTGAAGAAAGGCCGGCGTCAGGCCGTGGTTGCCCTTGGGCTGTTGTCGGTTGTTCTGGCCGTATTCACTCCGGTCGACAAACTCGCCAGCCTGTTGCCCGGCGCACGCAACGGCACGCTCGCCTTCTACGAAGAAGGTCGCGGTGGCACGGTGGCGGTGGTGGCGCAAGGTCGCGGCGAAAACACCTTTCACCGTTTGTATATTCAAGGCGTGTCGAACACCGGTGATGCCATGCCCTCACTGCGTTACATGCGCATTCAGGCGCTGCTGCCGCTGCTGATCCACAACGGCGAGCCACGCTCGACGCTGGTGATCGGTTTCGGCACCGGCATCACTGCCGGCGCCATGCTGCGCTACCCGGGACTGGAACATCGAGTCGTGGCCGAGTTGTTGCCGGCGGTGGTCAAAGCCGCGCCGCTGTTCAAGGGCAACTTCAACGCCGCCAGCGACCCGGGGGTTGACGTGCGTCTGCGCGATGGCCGTCAGGAACTGTTGCGCAGCGCGCAAACCTACGACCTGATCACCCTCGAACCGCCGCCGCCCTCTGCGGCCGGCGTGGTCAATCTGTATTCGCGCGATTTCTATCAGTTGGCGGCCAGCCGTCTGGAGCAACAGGGCATCGTCGCGCAATGGCTACCGTTGCCGACGCAGAACATCGACGATTCACGTTCGCTGGTGCGCAGTTTCCTGGATGTGTTTCCGTATGCCTCGCTGTGGACCAGCGAATTCCACGAAATGTTGCTGGTCGGTTCAATGCAGCCGATGCCACTGGACGCGGCAAAAATCACCGCGCGTTTCCAGCAGGACAGCGTACGCAGCACCTTGCAGGATGTCGGCATCGGCTCCGCCGCCGCTCTGCTCGCGACCTGGGTGACGGATCGCGCCGGGCTTGAACGCTTTGCCGCCGATGCGCCGGCGGTGACCGACGATCAACCACGCATCGAGTACGCGCCATGGGTGCGCAGCAAGGAGATCACCCGCGTGCTGCCGGCGCTGCTGGACCTGTATCAGGCGCCTGCGCTGGTAAATGCCGATGCCGGCTTGATGGAGCGGGTGGAAACGCACCGCCAGCGCCTGATGCAGTTTTATCGGGCGAGTCTGCATGCCTATGACGGCGATCGGGATGCGTGGGGGCGGGATATGCGCGAGGTGATGCGGTGGGATGGCGGGAATCCGTATTTCCGCTGGTTTACCGGGCAATGATGTAGCGCCTGAGCAAATGCCATCGCGGGCAAGCCCGCTCCCACAGGGATCGATGTGAGTCAAAAATCGTATTCACAACGCCGAATCCTGTGGGGGCGGGCTTGCCCGCGAGGTGGCCATCAACTGCGCTGAGTTATTTGGATCCTGACTTGAGCTTCAGATACGACTGACGCATGTCCGAGGCCCAGCCATCGATCACCGGTTTGACGTCATTCGCCGTCATCGCCTGAGTATCATTTTCCAGTGGTTTGCCGGTGCCTTTGCGCACCACTTGCGCGATCACTTTGTTGCTGGCGCCATCGAGGAACACCGCTTCGGTGGCCAGCGTGGTTTCCTGATCGCGGATACCGCTGGCGGTGCTGACCGCTGCGGCGACCAGGGCGATCGGAATCACTTCATAGGCGTGCAGGCCTTCGGTCGCGCTGCTCACGGCGGTGATCGCCGCACGCACCACAATCACGCCTGGACCCGGGCCGGTGGCCAACGGCAAGTCCTTGCCGATCTCACGCTTGAGCGCCTGATCGTAATAAGAGGTTATGCCGTTGAGGGTTTGTTGCGAGATCTTCGCGGTCGGTTGCGGTTTCGGGTAAAGCTGGGTCGGCTCGATGTACACACTGTTGAATTTCTTGATGTCGACCTTTGGATCGATCCAGCGCATCACTTCGGCACCGGACGGCGATTTGGCCTCCTTGAGCTGGCTGTAGTCTTTGAGAAAGCCTGAGTACTCTTTCGGGTCGACGGTTTTGCTGGAACAACCCACCACTGCGAGGGTGGCAAAACACAGTGTGCCCATCATCACTGCTAGCTTCATGCTGTAACTCCTGTCAGAAGGCCAAAAACTTTGCCGGGGGAGTTACAGGTATAGCTAAAACCTCAGTAATTGCGCTGGCAAAGCACAATATTCACGCAAGGCTGCGTGGCGCATCACAACGGTCATTTGACAGACGCCGGTCATCCGGCAAAGCTGCATCGAGCTTGAACGCACGCCAGACGGCAAATGCACCTGGACTACGGAAGTCGCAATGCCCAAGCATAAAAATAAAACCGCACAGCCTGACCCTGATTCGACTCGATCTTCACTCTCAAAATATCTGTTCCCGATCACCATTGGCGTGCTGCTGGCCGCCGTGGCGGGGATCGGCTGGTTTCTGTTCAGCCCTGCTGCGGCGCCGGTGAAACCTGTGCCGGTCAGCGCCCCCGTTGCCGCCCCTGCCAAGCCGCAAGCCGTGCTCGCAAGTAAACCGGCGACGATGGTCGATGAGCAACAATGCCAAGGCTGCCACACTGAACAGGTCAAGGACTGGCAAGGCTCGCATCACCAATTGGCTATGCAAGCGGCGAACGCCGAGACCATGCTCGGCGATTTCAATAACGTCACCTTCAAGGCCGAGAACGAGACCACACGCTTCGCGCGCAAGGGCGACGAGTTCTGGGTCAACACGCCCGGCATCGATGGCAAGAACGCTGACTTCAAAGTCGCCTACACCTTCGGCATCGCACCGTTGCAGCAGTATCTGATCGAGGTTGGCGAAGGCCGATTACAGGCGCTCGGCGTCGCCTGGGATACCGAGAAACACCGCTGGTTTCACCTCTACCCCGGCCAGGGCGTGAACTTCAAGAATCCGTTGCACTGGAGCAAGCCGAGCCAGAACGCCAATTTCATGTGCGTCGAGTGCCACACCACCGGGTTCAAGCGCAATTTCGATGCGGCCAGCAACACGTTCAATAGTCACTGGAACAGCCTCGGCGTCGGTTGCCAGGCGTGCCACGGCCCGGCGTCCAATCACTTGGAGTGGACGCAGACAAAAGGCGATCTGATCCATCAGGGTTTTGACGTCGACCTCAAGGACAAGAACGCCACCGTCGAGATCGAAACCTGTGCCCGTTGCCATGCCCGCCGCGCACCGCAGGGCGATGGCTACACCGTCGGCAAGCGTTTGATGGACGATTACCTGCCGAGCACCCTCACCCGCGAACTCTATGCGCTGGACGGCAAGATCAAGGATGAGGTGTTCGAACACGGCTCGTTCCTGCAAAGCAAAATGTTCGACAAGGGCGTGCGGTGCAGCAATTGCCACAACCCGCACAGCAGCGAACTGAAGGCACCGGGCAACGCGGTGTGCCTGCAATGCCACAACACCGCCGGCAAGACGTCAGTCGAAGGCGTCGACGGCAAGGGCCTGCAAGCGAAGAACTACGATTCCATCGAACACACCCGTCACACCATGGGCCAGCCGGGTTCGCAGTGCGTGGATTGTCATATGCCCGGCAAGTTCTACATGGGCAACGATTTCCGCCATGACCACAGCTTCAGCATTCCCGACCCTGTGCGTGCGCAGAAACTCGGCACGCCGGATGCCTGCCTGACCTGCCATCAGGGCAAGGCTGGCGACAAGGTCACCGCGCAGTTCAAATTGTGGAGCGCCACCAGCGCAGCGCAGGCACCGCGTTATGACGAAAGCCTGTGGCTGATCCGCAATGGTCAACCGGGTGCTGCCGATGCGCTGTATGAGCAGTTGCAGCGCAGCAACCTGCCGGCGATTCAACGCGCGACCCTGCTCGCGGAGTTGCCGCTGTATCCGAGCGAACAGGCGTTGAAACTGGCGACGCAGGATCTGAAGAACCCGGCGCCGCAGGTACGCGAAAGCGCCGTGCGGGCGATCAGCGCGTTCTTGCCGCCGCCGGAGCGTGCGCCGTTGTTGGCACCGCTGCTGGGCGACCCGGTGAAAGCCGTGCGCATCGTTGCCGCGCGGGATCTGCTCGGTGTGGCGCGCAATGGCGGTCTCGGTTCTGCGCAAGCCAACTGGGATGCGGCAATTGCCGAGTACGAAGCGGTGCAGAAGAGTCTGCTGGAACGTGCCGAGGCCAATCTGAATCTGGCGATGTTGTATCAGGCGAGTGGCCGTGGTTCGGAAGTGGAAGCGTTGCTGCGCTCGGCGCTCAAGCGCGATCCGGACTTCTATCCGGCGCTGGTGACGCTGGTGCAATGGTTGGAGGCCAATGGCCGTGTTGCCGAAGCGCAACAGTTGTTGGATGACAGCCTCAAGCAACACCCGGACGCGGCGCTGTTGCAGCACACCCAGGGTCTAGCGCTGATCCGTGCTGGCAAGCCGGCCGAGGCCATGTCAGCGCTGAAAAAAGCCGCGCAACTGGAACCGCAGAACGCGCAGTACGGTTATGTGCTGGCGGTGGCGTTGCATGAGAGCGGCAAGGTCGATGAGGCCTGCGCGGTGCTGGAAGGGCTGCTCAAGTTGCAACCGGCGAACCGCAATGCGCGGTTGTCGCTGATCCAGTGGTACCTCGACAGCGGGCAGGAGCCAAAGGCGCAGGTGCTGTTGCAGGGGTGGAAGAAGATGAATATGGGGGATCCGGCGCTTAAGTGATCGGCGGAATATTGTTGGCCCTCACCCTAGCCCTCTCCCTCCGGGAGAGGGGACCGACCGAGGTATCTGGCGAGATACATCGACCTGAAAAATAGAGTCGAATATGGATTCAAAGCCAATCGCTCAGGTCGGTGTATTTCTCAAATATTCCCCATTCAGTCCCCTCTCCCTCCGGGAGAGGGTTAGGGTGAGGGGCTTTTAAGGGTTCACCCGATTACCAGGACGAAGTCTCACCGCTGCGCAACGCCATCTCTCGTCGGCTGTGGATGTGCATCGCCTTGATCAGCGACACCGTGCCCACCAGCAAAATCGCCGCGCCCAACAGGAAGTCGATGTTGTACAGCTGAAAATCCTGCACCGGCCCGATCAGCAGCACCCGCACGATCGCGGCGCCCAACAGCGTGGCGAGGAAGTCGATCCCCGGTTCATTACGGTAGAACACCAGCATCAACGGCAGGCACAGCACCAGCAGAAGCATCAGCACGACCACCTTGAATGACCCCTTGCGCTCAACGCTGAAGGCACATTCGTGCGGCCCATAAGCCTTGTAATCCTCGTCGCGGATCATCGAAGTTTTCTCGCTGATGTAGTCGACGCGGTTGTATTTCTGGATCGGCGTGAAGGTGTTGGACATCTCCATCAGCGTGGTGATGTTCTTGAAACGCAGGTCGATGCGCTCGCTGCCCTTGAGGTAATAGAGCACCGGTTTGTAGCCGTAGCGATAGGTGTCGAAAGGGAATTCAGTGACCTGACCCTGCACGCCGATCGGCCGCGGTTCAAGTTCGGCGTAGGCACTTTTGTTGGTGGCCGAGAGGTTGCGGCTCAGTGGCTGCACCTTGACCTGTTCAAGGAAGATCGGCGTGACGCCGTAGGACCACTGCAACGGTTCCATACGCAAACGCAGTTCGTTGCGGCCCAGGTCATAGCGGTTGAACGTACGTTCGGAGACCACCAGTGAACCGCTAAGCATGAACTCACCGCGCAGGTTGTTGGTGACGCGCAAGGTCAGTTGGTCCTTGCCCAGCAACGCCGCTTCATTGGACGGTGGCGTGCCGCACCACGCGGTGCTTTCGCCGACGCCGCCGAGCTGGCCGTCGCGGTTTTCCTTGAATACGTAAAAGTAACTGGCCCACAGCGTCAGCATTAACAGCAACGCCGTGAGGCCGAGGATTTTTTTGCCCGGACTCACTGATCAGACTCCCTTCTTCGGTTCCATCGTCCAGCCGAAAACCCGCTGGCGACGGCGACTCTACCAAAAGGCCACCACTGACCCAAGGGAAAATGCCCGAATGGCGAAGGTTCTAAGGGTTTCCCCGGTCCCGACAACACCGCAAAACTGTGGCGAGGGAGCTTAGCGTCTTCGGAACAGTGGACGCGGTTCGATGACTGAGCGGCCGTAGAGCACGCTCATGCCAGCCAACCCCTTCAGCGCATCCTCAGCCGACTTGTCCTCACGCACGGCAAAACTGTCAAAGCCGCACTGGCGCATGTGGCTGAGCTGATCGCGCAGCACATCGCCAATCGCGCGCAGCTCCCCGGCCCAGCCAAACCGACTGCGCAGCAGATACGCCTGGCTGTAGGCGCGGCCATCGCGAAAACTCGGGAAGTCCAGCGCAATCAGCGGCAACGACGCCAGCCACGGCAGCAGGCTTTCGACCTCATCGTCGGGGCCGAGCCACACGGCGTGGGTCGACGGCGATTGCAGCCAGTGCGCCAGCGGCAACATCAGCAAACCCGAGGGCTGTGGCGTCGAGGGTTCGCGCACCAGCGTCCACGGATCATCCGTGACGATCCGCGCCACACCCGACTCCAGCCGCAACAGATTATTCATACCGCCGCCTCCAGCGTCTTCGGATAGACCCGCTCCTTGAACGGCTCCAGGCCGATCCGCGCCACGGTGTCGACAAACAACTCTTCGTGCTCGCGATAGCGGACAAAGGTGCCGATGATGCGTTCGATCACCTGCGGTACCTCGGCGGCGCTGAACGACGGGCCGATGACTTTGCCCAGTGCGCTGTGCTTGCCTTGCGCGCCGCCAAGGGTGATCTGGTACCACTCGCTGCCGTTCTTATCGACACCGAGGATGCCGATATTGCCGATGTGGTGATGGCCGCAAGCGTTCATGCAACCGGAGATGTTCAGGCTGATATCGCCCAGATCATGCAGGTAGTCGAGGTTGTCGAAACGCGCCTGAATCGCCTGGGCGATCGGGATCGACTTGGCGTTGGCCAATGCACAGAAATCGCCACCGGGGCAGGCAATGATGTCGGTGAGCAGGCCGACGTTGGCACTGCCCAGATCGTGTTTGCATGCCAGTTGCCACAGCGCGTAGAGGTCGGTTTTCGCCACGTCGGGCAGGACGATGTTCTGCTCATGGGCGATACGAATCTCGCCGAAACCGAAACGCTGCGACCAGTCGGCTACCGCCAGCATCTGCGCGCCGGTCACATCGCCCGGCGGTGCGGCCATGCCCGGTTTGGTCGACAGCACCACGCTGGTGTAACCCGGCACCTTGTGCGGTTGTACATTGCGCGCGACCCAACGGGCGAACGCCGGGCTTTCGGCCAGCCGCGTGCCGAAGTCCAGATCGGTGTCGGCCAGGCTGTGATAAACCGGCGGCACAAAGGCACTGGCGACCCGTTGATATTCGTCCTCGGTCAACTGCGCCGGGCCGTCCTTGAGGTGTTGCCACTCCTCTTCGACTTCCTTGGCGAACGCCTCGATGCCCAGTGCCTTGACCAGAATCTTGATCCGCGCCTTGTACTTGTTGTCGCGCCGGCCATGGCGGTTGTACACCCGCAAAACCGCTTCGACGTAGGACAGCAAATGCTGCCACGGCAAGCCCTCGCGAATCTGCAAACCGAGGATCGGCGTGCGCCCCAGGCCACCGCCGACGATTACGCGCAGAAGCATTTGCCCGTCGCGACCGGGGTAAAGATAGAGGCCGATGTCATGCATCATGATCGCCGCGCGATCCTGCTTCGACGAGCAAATCGCAATCTTGAATTTACGCGGCAGGAAGAGGAATTCCGGGTTGATCGTCGACCACTGCCGGAGGATTTCGGCCAGCGGGCGCGGGTCGATCAACTCGTCCGCCGCGACCCCGGCAAACGCTTCGGTGGTGATGTTGCGCACGCAGTTGCCCGAGGTCTGGATCGCGTGCATGTTGACCTGCGCCAAGCGTTCGAGAATGTCCGGCACCTCGGCCAGTTCGATCCAGTTGAACTGCATGTTTTGCCGCGTGGTGAAGTGGCCGTAACCGCGATCGTAATCGCTGGCGATGCTCGCCAGCGTGCGCATCTGCTCGGCGCTCAACGTGCCGTAGGGAATCGCCACGCGCAGCATGTAGGCGTGCTTTTGCAGGTACAGGCCGTTTTGCAGGCGCAGCGGCAGGAACTCCTCTTCGCTCAACTCCCCGGCCATGAAGCGCTCGACCTGATCGCGGAATTGCGCAACACGCTCGAACACCAGCGCCCGGTCGTAATCATCGTATTGATACATGCAACTGCCACCTCATCAGAATTGATCACGGATCAAAACTGTGGGAGCGAGCTTGCTCGCTCCCACAGGATTTTCCCAGACTATGGCCGAACGGCGCAGCGCGTTACAGATTCACCTGAACTCATAAAAACCATATCAGGGCGCGGCAGAACGCCGCAGCCAGCACTTCAATCTGATCCGCACAAATGAAAGATTCCTGAGCCTGTTTTGTTTCTGACGGGGTTTCTACAGTGCAACTCATGCCAGACCGGGTGGCCTGGCAAGACTTTGCAACCGTGGATGAACTGACCATGAGCACAGCAACAATCGGACAGGCTTATAACTACAAGGTCGTCCGCCAATTCGTCATCGCGACGATTTTCTGGGGTGTGGTGGGCATGGCGATGGGTGTTTTGATCGCCTCGCAACTGGTGTGGCCGGAGATGAACCTGGACCTGCCGTGGACCACCTTCGGCCGCTTGCGCCCGTTGCACACCAGCCTGGTGATTTTCGGTTTCGCCGGCAGCGCGCAATTCGCCGCCAGCTACTACGCCGTGCAGCGTACCTGCCAGGTGCGGCTGTACTCGGACACCCTTGCCGCGTTCACCTTCTGGGGCTGGCAATCGGTGATCGTGATCATGCTGATCACCCTGCCGCTGGGCTACACCACCACCAAGGAATACGCCGAGATCGAATTCTCCGGCGCGGTGTGGATGGCCGTGGTCTGGGTCGCCTATGCCGTGGTGTTCTTCACCACCGTGGTGCAGCGCAAGACCAAACACATCTACGTCGGCAACTGGTTTTTCGGCGCGTTCATTCTGGTGATCGCCATGCTCCATGTGGTCAATCATCTGTCGATTCCGGTGGACTGGTTCAAGTCCTATCCGGTGTATGCCGGCGCCACCGACGCGATGGTGCAGTGGTGGTACGGGCACAACGCAGTGGGCTTCTTCCTCACCACCGGGTTCCTCGGGATGATGTATTACTTCGTGCCGAAGCAGGTCAATCGGCCGGTGTATTCGTATCGTTTGTCGATCGTGCATTTCTGGGCGCTGATCACCCTGTACATCTGGGCCGGCCCGCACCATTTGCACTATACCGCACTGCCGGACTGGGCGCAGTCGCTGGGCATGGCCATGTCGTTGATCCTGCTGGCGCCGAGCTGGGGCGGGATGATCAACGGCATGATGACCTTGTCCGGCGCCTGGCATAAATTGCGCACCGACCCGATTTTGCGCTTCCTGGTCTTGTCGCTGGCGTTCTACGGCATGTCGACGTTTGAAGGGCCGATGATGGCGATCAAAACGGTCAACGCCCTCTCCCACTACACCGACTGGACCATCGGCCACGTGCACGCTGGGGCCTTGGGTTGGGTGGCGATGATCACCTTCGGCGCGACCTATCACATGGTGCCGAAAGTCTTTGGCCGCGAGCAGATGTACAGCACGCCGCTGATCAACCTGCACTTCTGGCTGGCGACCATCGGCACGGTGTTGTACATCGCCTCGATGTGGGTCAACGGCATCACTCAGGGCCTGATGTGGCGGGCGATCAACGAGGACGGCACGCTGACCTATTCGTTCGTCGAGGCACTGCAGGCCAGTCATCCAGGCTTCATTGTGCGCTTTGCCGGCGGGGTGTTCTTCCTCACCGGGATGTTGCTGATGGCCTACAACGTGTGGCGCACGGTGCGCGTGGCCGACGTCGCGCTGGCGCACCGTGAAGCGCAGATCGCCTGAGGCAGGGAGCCGAACGTGATGGAGATTTTCTTTGATGTGTTGGGCGTGGTGTTTCTGTGGCTGGCGGTGGAGTACTGCTTGCGGCGGGAGACGGCGGACAGTCTGGATGAAGCGAGCATGGTGCCGTTTGCCGATGACCCGGAGGTGGCGCGGCGGGTTGAACTGGCCACCGGTAAAACCGTGAAAGCGGTGGCGCCTGAAGTGGCGAAACCGGGATGGGTCAATCTGGAGATGTGAGGGGTGTCAGGTGGACTGCCCTCACCCTAGCCCTCTCCCAGAGGGAGAGGGAACTGACCGCGTGGTTTATGCGAGCTGCAGCGACCTGAAATATCAAGTCGAACTCAGGTTTTGAACAGCACTCGATCTGCTCCCTTTCGACCTCGCCCGCGGGGCGGAGGGACCTGACCGAGTTGTTTGTTTGGGTACGCCGACCTGAAATATCGGAAGTGAATGCAATCTCGAAAACAACGAAGATCGGCTCCCTTTCCCCCTCGCCCCCTTGGGGGAGAGGGCTGGGGTGAGGGGGTAAGCTCTTGATCTTAACTGCGTTCGCGAGGAATCAGGCTTTGCAACTGCTGGGCGAGGAAGTTGGCGTCGAAGGCAAACGTATCCGGATCCTTCAAACCATTGGTCTTGCGCCACTGCCACGTGCCGTCCGGCAACCCCACCAGCGAAATGCTGCCATAACGCGCCGCCGTCAGGCCCATCACCGCGAGGGAGATCTGCCCTGCGCTGCCCATCACATCCGGCACGAAATCAACCGGTTTACCGGCAATGACGATGCTCAGCTTCTCCGTCTTGAACGTGGACGTCTCTACCGGCGTGCTCGGCCCGAACGCGACATACGCCTCGCGGCTCACCTCCAGCAGATTCGGTGCCTGCACCGGTTCCAGCCATTGCTGGATCTGACCGAACAGCTCGCTGATGCGTGTGGTCCAGGCTGCCGATTGCGTCTCGAACAGTTGCTTCTTGTGCGCTTCGCTGTCGGCATAGTGGCGAAGCATCTCGCCCAGTTGTTGTACGTCGTCCATAGCGGTGTTCCTCGGAAAGGACCTGCAAAGGTTGATAGTGGCAGATACCAGCCTCTGCGTACGTTTAAGCTGCAACAAGCCCGATGAAGCACCATGACACTTGCGTGAAAGATCAGCAGTACAGTCACTTGTCGCTGGCATCGAATCAAGAACAAAAGGACACTCCGGGCAGACCTGAACCTCGACACAGGTCATTGCACGAGGACATCCAATGCGCACCATCGGCCTGATCGGCGGCATGAGCTGGGAATCCAGCGCCGAATACTATCGACTCATCAATCAGCAAGTCCGCGACCGTCTCGGCCCGTTGCGCTCGGCGCAATTGCTGATGTACAGCGTCGACTTCGGCCCGGTCGAACAGGCGCAGCACGCCGGGCGCTGGGACGATGCCGCAGCGATTCTAGTGGATGCCGCGCGCAGGCTCGAAGCCGGCGGTGCCGAATGCGTGGTGCTGTGTACCAACACCATGCACAAGGTTGCCGAGCAGATTCAGGCAGCGATCAGCATTCCGTTTCTGCACATTGCCGAGCCGGCCGCGCAGGCTGCGCTGGAAATTGATTCGCACACGGTTGGCCTGCTCGGCACGGCCTTTACCATGGAGCAGGATTTCCTCAAGCAACGCCTGATCGCTCAGGGTTTGACGGTGCTGGTGCCGGACGAAGCCGAGCGCAAGGACGTGCACCGGATCATCTACGACGAACTCTGTGTCGGCGTGATCAGTGAGCCGTCGCGGCAGATCTATCAGCGGGTCATCGAGTCCCTGACCGCCCGCGGCGCGCAGGCGATCATTCTCGGCTGCACGGAAATTGGCCTGTTGATCAAGCCCGAACACAGCGCCCTGCCCCTGCTCGACACCACCGCACTGCATGCGCAGTCGGCGGTGGCGTTCGCCTTGGGCGATTGAGTCAGGTTGTCGGACGATTGCGCAGGCGCGCCATGCTCAGGGTGTCGACCCACTGCCCGTCGCGCACCGCGTAATCGCGAAACAAGCCTTCGGTTTCGAAACCGAATTTGCGGTAGAGCGCGATGGCGGCCTCATTGTCGGCGTAAACCGAGAGTTCGACGCGGTGCAGATTCATCCAGTTGTCGGCGACGTCCAGCGCCGCCGCCAACAGCTTCGAACCCACGCCTTTGCCCTGCCACGCCACGGCGACTGCCATACCGACGCTGCCGGCGTGGCTGCGACGAATCCGCGAATAGTTTTCCAGCCCCAGATGGCCGATGACCTGGCCCTGATGCAGCGCGACCAGCTTCAACACCCGTTCATTTTCCGCCAGCAGCCGTTGGCGCCAGACGTCGACGGACTGAAACGGCATCTGCAACACCTGCCGGGTGACGGCCCGCTCGTTGTAAAGCGCAGTGACAGCCTCGAGGTGCGACTCGCCGAAGCGTTCGATGTGAATGGCGGCGTTGTGGTCGGGCATGGCGGATCCTTCCTGGATCGATGTGTGGCTGACCACTCTAAACCGATAAACCGCTGCCTGGCGAATATCAAAATGTGGGAGCGAGCCTGCTCGCGAAAGCGGTGTATCAAGCAACAGATATGTTGAATGTCAGATTGCTTTCGCGAGCAAGCTCGCTCCCACAGGGTATTGTGGGCATAAGGTGGACTGGCTCAGGGCTGGAACCATTCGTGGCGTTCGTTGAAGGTGTGGTGGATGAGGTCGGTCAGGGTTTGGACTTCGCTGATATTTTGTGAGTCCGCGTTGACCGCCAGCCATGCCTGCAATTGCATGGGTTCGGCGAATAATCCTGGCAGCGCGATCAGGCCTCGATCGAAGCGGCTCATATACGCCGGCAACAACCCGATGCACGCGCTGCAGCGAATCATCTCCAACATCAATTCATAGGACTGCATTTGCACCACGCCGGCCAGGCGCTGCTCGACCAACTCATTCCATGGGCGAAAGCTGTCGATCTGCCGATCATGTTGCCATTGCACCAGCATGAAGTCGGCGAGGTCATCAGGCGTGTCCGGGCGCGCAGTGACGCGGGAGTAGCGTTTGGCGATGTGCGGCAGGTAGTCGAGGCGCGCCAGCGCCTGCGGTTCGCTGGTGGCGAAGGTCGGGCCGGGGTGTGGGGTGTCGCCGTGGGCGAGCCAGAGAACGATGTCGGCGCTGACCGCGCGCAGGGACAGTTCGCTGTCCAGCGCGATGATTTCCAGGCGTACGCTGGCGTTGCGCCGCAGCAGTGCGATGAGGTCGCGGCCGAGGATGTCGTGGAGGATAGATTCGGCGACGGCGAGGCGAATTAGCGGTTGTTCGATCACCGGGAGTTTGCGTTCGTTGGCCAGCGCCACGAGTTTGGCCTGCAGTTGCTGACCTTCGCGGGTCAGGCTCAGGGCGCTGCCCTGGAAGCTGAACAGCGTGTGCTGGAGTTCTTGCTCAAGCTGCGCCAATTGTTTGCGCAGCAAGGTCGAGCGCACGTTGAGGCTGCGTGCGGCTTGCATGAAGCAGCCGCAGCGGGCGCTGACCAGGAAGTATTGAGCGACATCGGCGTCGATGGTCGCGGCGTGTGCGAGCCACGGTTCGCTGTGGTCATGTGGCCAGCGGTAATCGTTGGTGCCCGGTCGTCCTGCGGGTTCGGTGAATGACATCGATGACTCCCTGTCGATCTTTGTATTTTGGTGGCTTCCAGCACTTTCCAACTATTTCTGAACCTGGTGGAGAACCTTGTGGGAGCTGGCTTGCCAGCGATGAGGCCGGCAGATCCAACATCATGGGTGACTGATAAGCCGCCATCGCTGGCAAGCCAGCTCCCACAGGTTACTCAGTGAAGGTGAAATCAGTGTTTTTCCTCCAGGACCTTGTTGAGTTCAGCGCCGTCAATGCTCAGTGTTGCGGTGTTGAGCATGCCGTCCAGGTAAGCCTGGGCAATCTGCTCCTGGCGCTGCGCACGCAGGGCCTGGGTCAGTTGGTCGCGCAGTTCGTCGAGGGTCGCGCTGCGTGCCGGTTGTTGCTCAGTGAGTTTGATCACGTGGAACCCGGCGGCGCTTTGGACGGGATCAGACACTGCGCCAACCTTGAGCCGCGCCACGGCACCACGCACTTCCGGAACCAGTTGCTGCAACGGTTGCAGCCCACTGTCGCCGCCACGCTCAGCGGTGACGCGATCCTGCGAATACTGAGTCGCCAATGCAGCAAATTCCGCTGGCGTCGCCTGCGCTTTCTTGCTCAGGTCAAGCGCCTGCTTGCGCACCGATTCAAGATTCTGCGGATCATTTACGCCGAGGAAAATCTGACTGACCCGGTACAGCGCTGGGGTCTGCCAATTGGCTTTACCCGCGTCGTAAGCCTGCTGGATATCGGCCGCACTCGGATAATCCGCCGGCACTTCACTGACCGAACGCAAGTAATCCCGGAACACGATCTGTTCAGTCGCCGCACGGGTCTGTCGGGCAACGTCAGGGCGTTGCGCCCAACCCTGCGCATCAGCCTGCTCCAGCACCGCTTTCTCGGCCAGACGCGTGCGAATCCAGCGTTCCAGCGCCTCACGATTGCCGCGCAATTGCTCGCGGGTTTCTGGTGGGACTGTCGCCAGCAACGCCTGAAGTTCCGCAGGGGTTACCTGCTGATTGCCCAACCGCGCCACCGCCGGCCCCGTTGCAACCGTCGCCAGCGGCGACGATTGCTGGGCGGCGACCGGGTCACTGCCCGGCCGCACCACCAGCGCCACGGCCACCACCAACAGCGCCACTGCCGCAGCGCTGATCACCATGGCAGGCTTTTTCACAGCGCGACTTCCTCTTGCTCGGCAACCGCCACTTTCGCGGTGGTTGCTTGTGCGGCCTGAGTAAAGTCACGCAGATAAACGATGAACTCCTGCAACAGGCGATCCCACAATTCGAGGTTGCCGCGCAGGTGATCGTTGCTCACGCCCGCCGCCACCACCACGTCCATTTCCATCACCAGAAACTCGCCCTGCAACGACAACCGGGCAAAACGCCGGCTGGCGTTCCACTGCTCGGCCACACCCTGTGGCAACTCACCCTGCACGCGCAGCGCACAGCTGAAAGTGAAGTCGACGTAGCTGCCCTGCTCCACCGCCGGATTGCCGAAACGCACGGCGTAGCCGATGCCCTGGCTGGCGCTGAGCAACTGGACGATACCGTTCTGCTCGGTTTCGTTGACGCGATAACCGGCCGCTTGCAGGACGTCGGTCAGGGATTTTGGCGATACGTGGCTGATCAATTGAGTCATTGTTTCTTCCTTGTTTATCAGGCTTTTTAATCAGTGCGAGAGCGCAGCTTGCGGCGCGTCGAATTGAGTCTTGTAAAGGTCATCGCCGAACCCCTGAGCCAGTTCATCGAACTTGACCCGGGCGCTGCCCGCGAAGGGCTGGCGGATCTTCATCACCTCGGCCACATCAATGTTTTCGTAGGCAGTGAGGATCTGTTTGGCGACGCCGTACATCTGCTGATTCTTGACTGAACATTGCTGCACTTGTGTGTCACGTTCAGCCAATTGCGCTTGAAGCTTAGACCGTTCTGCCTCTTTGGCACGGGCCATGACCAGCAACTCGTCATAGGCCTTCTTGAACTTGCCCGTCTGCTCGGCGCTGGCCGCCACTTGCGCCTGCGCCTGGCTGTGCAGGCTCTGTTGCTGCCCGGCCAATTGCTCGGCAACGCCTTTGACCTTGGCCAGATCGGCGCTCAATTGCTTGATTTGCGCCTGCGCAGCCTTGGCCTCGTTCTGCGCCGCCAGTTGCGCGGCGCTGGCCTGGGCCTGCTGACTTTGCAGGGCCTGCAACTGTTGCGTGGTGCTGCGCAATTGCGTGCGCAGGCGTTCTTCCATGCCTTCGGCATGCGCTCCAGTGGCGATCAAAAGCCCGAGCCCGAGCCCGAGCCACACAAATCGCGTTTTCATAACCCTCTCCCGGCGCCTTAGAAGCGCGTGTTGATCTCAAGCTGCAAGACGTCGATGTCGAACGGCGCGCCGTACACCGCTTCGGTGCTCATCCAGCGACCGGTGGCATAAACGTTTTTCGCCAGACCGTAGTTGCCGCCAATGAAATAGCCCTTGGCGTTGGTGCCGCCGAGGTGGAACGAGGAGTCGTTGAAGCCATCCGGCAAGGCGTCGGGCTGGATGTATTTGTAGCCAGCGAACATGTTCCAGTCGCCCTGCTTTTTCAGCTCCAGCGCGCTGCCGAGGGTGAACTGCACCATCCACGCGTTGGCGCCGCTTTCGATGTCGCCATTGCTGTCGAGGTTGTTGACGATCTGCCCGGCCGAACGCTTGCGCATGTCGCCTTCGTCGTAGGCGAGGTTGTGGATGTAGTTGCCCTGGCTGCGCAGTTTGAAGTCTTCCGGCAAATCGGCGTCCCACACCACGTTCAGATCAAGCAGGTTGAATTCTGAAGCGAGACCAACAAACTGCGGCTGCGGCGTGGTGGTCGGGTTGAGCGGGTTCGGCGTGATGTCGCGCAGCAGGAACACGCTGTTGCCCTTTTGCATGAACGCCGCACGGCTGCCGTCGCTGTCGCAACCCGGTGCGCCGGCCCACGGTTCGCAAGGGCTGGAACGCTGGCCTTGAATGTCGTCGAAACGGTAGTACGCCAGCGCGCCTTTCAAGCGGTTGTTGCTGTTGATCGCCCATTTGGCGCCGATCTGCGCGCCGTACAGCCACTTGTTGTCGCTCTCTTCCTTGTCGAAGCCGTTGCTGCTGGCGGTGTCGTTGGTGTAATCCACCGGGAACGCACCGACGGTGCCGAACACGCCCCAATCGCGGTTGAGTTTGTGGTCGAAAATCGCCGCGACGCCGTCGAAATTCAAGTCGTTGGAATAGAGCATGTCGGTGGACATGAACGGATTGGCGAAACGCCCGCCGGTCAGGGTCAATTCATCCGTCGGCTTCCAGTTCAGGTAGCCCTGATCGAGCCAGATATCCTTCTTGGCGAAACCGCCGCCGAGGCTTTGCGTGGTGGAAACCGGGTTGTTGTCGGAGCCCGTGCCGATGCGGATGCCGGCGGTCCATTGCGGCGAGATCTCGGCTTTCATGCCCAGTCGCGCACGGATGCGGAATTGATTGGTGCGGTCTTCGCGGGTGTTGAGCAGCGGCGGCAAATTGGTGCTGCTGTTGGGGTTTACGTCGTACGGGCCGTTGTTGTTGAGCTTGGCGAAGTCGACGATCTCGTTGCTGTTGCTGTCCGAGTAGTAGCGCGATTCGTCACGCAGACGAATATCGCCGTCGAAACTGATGCGCGCAGCCCATTCCGGGAAGCTGTTGGGCGCGGCCCAGTTTTCCTGTTTGGCGGTGGCCATGACTTCGGCTTTGACCTGATCGCGGATCTGGTCACGCACCGCGGCTGGCACGTATTGCACACGCACGTCACCCGGCGCCGCCACTGGCCCGGCCGCGACGGCGGTGGATGCCGCAGCCTGTTTGGCTTGCGCGGCTTCGTTCTGCGCCTGAGCGATCAGTGCGTCAGCCTTGTCCTGTTTCAGAATGCCCTGCTCGACCAGCAAGCGGATCAGATTGATCGTGGCGTTCTCCGAGGGCGCAGGCGCTGCCACGGCCTGACCGACCAGGGTCGCAATGACCATGCCGACCGCCAGGGACAATCGATTCACGTTGGAAATCATCTGCACACAACTCCTTTTGGCAAAGCGTAAATAAGTGAATTACCCCGGACGCCGCCCTTGCAGGGACAGGCGCACAGGCAAAGTGATGGAGGCCGGTGGCCGTTCGCTCAGCGCCGGCGCACCACGCAACGCGGCCAACACTTGTGTATCAATCTCTGGGTTGCCGCTGGACTTGATCAGCTCGACCCGGGTGATTTCGCCAACGCTGCTCAGCCAGACATCGGCCTGCAGCGAAAACGCGAGGTTGCGCAGCTCAGGGTTCTCGCGCAGCAAACGCTGGAAGGTGAACGCCAGAAACTGGCTGTACGTCCCCGTGCCCAAACGCCCGCCGCCGGCCCCGGCCATGCCGCCACCCTTACCCGCGCCGATGTTGAAGGCGTCGTTGCCGGACTGCGCATCGCCGTCCATTTGCATCGGGTTGGCCAGATCGTCCGCCGGTGATGGCGGCGCCTCTTCCTCAGGCTTGACCTCTTCCGGTTCCGGCGTTGGCTCGGGCTCGACGACTTTCTCTTCCACCGGGGTTTCCGGTTCCGGCGGTTTCTCCGGCGGTGGTGGTGGCGGTGGCGGCAACGGAATGATCGTCGGCACCTTCGGCGCTTCGCGGCGGATGCCACTCATGTCGTTGGCCCACTGCCACAGAAACCACGCGGCGAGCGCGCCGATCAGCAAGCCGACGCCCCACTTCGCATAACGCAGCGCTGGCTTTTTCACCGGCAGCGGCTCGATCGGGAGTTGTGCGGTCATGACTCAGCCCTGACTCGGTTTGCCGGTCACAAGACCGACCTGGGACAGTTCGAGCCGGCGCAACAGATCCAGCACTTCAATGACTTTCTGGTACTGCACCGTCGCATCGCCGCGCACGATCACCGGGAAATCCGGGCTCTGCGCCTTCTCGATGCGCAGGCGTTCTTCCAGCTCGGCCAGGGTCACTGGGTAGGCGTCGAGGAATACCTGACCGCCGTCGTTGACCGAAATCGCCTTGGTCTTGGCCTCGGACAGCGACACCGAAGCGCTGGCTTTGGGCAGGTTGATCTGGATCCCCGAGACCTGCGCGGTGGCGGTAAGGATGAACATCACCAGCACCACCATCAGCACGTCGACCAGTGGGGTGATGTTGATGCTGTCCACCGCTGCATCTTCGTCATCGTCGTGGGAGGCATTTACAGACGCCATGTCAGTGCTCCTCAGGCCGGTACAGAGTGGTTGGCGTGATGGCCGCGATGCGCCGATTCACTAAACTGGCTCTCGCCGTGCATCTCCGCCAGACGGGTAATGAACTCGTCGACAAACACGCGCATGTCGGCGCTGACTTCCTTGTTGCGGGTGATCAGGCGGTTGTAGCCAAACAGCGCCGGGATCGCGACGAACAGGCCCATGGCGGTGGCGAGCAAAGCGGCGGCCATACCCGGGGCGATGGCGTTGATATTCACGTCACCGGCCATCGCCGTGCCGAGGAACACCACCATGATCCCCAACACCGTGCCGAGCAGGCCGATGTACGGGCCGCCGGCGATGGCGTTGGACAGGGTCGAGAGTTTCGAACTCAGTTGCTGGTTTTCGCGGGTGCGCACGCCGTCCATGGAGCAGCGGATGGCTTCGATGGTGGCCGCTGAAACCGACGAGGTATCGGCGCCCTGTTCACGGCGGGTGCGGATCTCTTTCACCGCCACCAGATACAAGCGCCACAGCGACGAATGCTGCAAACGCTGGGCGAGTTGGGCGTCGTCGGCGAACATCTCCAGACGCGTGCCGACCTTGGCGAACTGCACGCGGAAGTCTTCGTTGGCGGCGCTGACGCGGCTGAGGCTGCGGTTCTTGCGCAGCATGATGATCCACGACTGGAACATCATCAGCACCAGCACGGCGATGATCACCCAAGCGTCGATTGGCACGGCGTTGAGCAGGAAGCCGAGGCTGCCGAAACCGAAACCGGACTGTTCTTCGTCGACACCGTAAGCCACCAGTTTCGACTCGGCACCTTGCGAAGTCGCGTCGGCCAGCAACAGCGCTGCCGGACGGGCAACTTTCGACAGACGCAATTCATCGATAGCGCCCACGAACGGCTGGAACGGACCTTCGTGCACGTCAGCGCCGATGGCCATGACCGAGTTGAATGCCGGCATTGCCTGAGCAAGCGTGGCCGCTTCGCGACCGTTGATGAACAGGCTGACTTTGGAACCTTCAGCGGTCAGCGCGACGTGTTGCCATTGGCCCGGATTCAGCGCTTGCGTGGCGACAGCGCGTTGACCATCGATTTCTACAAACGGTACGCCTTGGTTGGCACCGATCAGCAGGCTGTTGGCGCCTTCACGACGGGCGAGAATCAGTTGCTCGCCACTGGCCTGATCCAGACGCAACCAGGCACTGAAGGTGAACGCACTGCCAGCGTTGTGTTGCAGCGAAGGACTGGCCGGCAACAGCAACGGCTGGCCGCTGAACTGCAATGCACGCCCAACGACGCCGTCAATCGCCGCGCCAGTCGCACTTTGCGCGGTATCGCCGTAAGCGGTGGTGTCTTTGGCCGGGGTGCCGGTGGCACCGTCGAAGTGATAGAGCGCGGTGTAATTCGGGTCGAAGGTCAGTTGGCCGTTGCCGGTCGCCGGGGCCTTCTGATTGCCGTAGTACATCCAGATGTCCTGGCGCTGACCGCCCTCGACATTCGGTACATCGACCCAGATCAGCGCCATGCCCATCAGTGCGTCGAAACTCTCGATCTGGTGGTTGAGCACGGTTTTGTCATCGGCAGCGACAAAGCGCAGATCCGAACCGTCCTCCTTGACCCCGTCGAAGGTGAAATTGCCAGTGTGCAGGCGCACCAGCAACGCGGTGCGACCGAGGGCCTGATTGATGCCCGCGCCTTGCGGCGTGGTGTCGACAGCGATCTGTTTGCGGTAGTGCCAGTCGTCCTGCCACCAGGCCTGAGCCGTGGCCGGGAGCACGAAGCCCAGGCAGATCAACAACGAAAGAATGAGGCGCTGCATGAACGTGCTCCTTTAAAAAGTGGCTTGAAGGTTGAAGTGCAGGCGCGATTCCTGTTTCGAGGTGTTCGGCCCTTCGAGTAGCGGGTAGCCCCAGTCGAGGCTGCCGGACAGCCATTTGCTCAGGCTGGCGCGGGTGCCGAGGCCGACGCTGGCCAGGGCGTAATTGGCGTCCTGATCCGGCAGTTCGTCGCGCAGATAAAGCTGCGCGCCTTCGGCGAAGGCGTAGAAACGCCAGTCCTGCATCCACGTGCCGGCGTACTTGGCCAGCGACGGCGTGCGCAGTTCCTGACTGAGCAGCACGCCGTCATCACCGGTGCGCTCGGCGGCCAGATAACCGCGCACCGAAGTGGCGCCACCGGCAGAGAATTGTTCGTTGGAAACCAGTGGCCCCGACGCCAGTTGGAACGCTGCTTTGCTTGCACTCTGCCAGTCGCTGTCGAAGGTCCAGGTGTAATTGGTGTCGCCCTTGAGCACGGCGAAACTCGGTTTGGCGCGGTAGCGTTTGTAGTCGAAATCTTCGTCGGAGCTGCCGTAGCCGAAGATGCTGCGGGTGGCGGCCACGAGGCTCAGACCGAGGCCGAGCTGGCTTTTCTCGCTGTAGCGATAGCCGTTGTAGGCGAAGGTGAACGGCGCGTATTGCAGCGGGACTTTGTCGCTCTCACCGGACAAGGTCAGGCGTTCGTCGAAGTCCTTGAAGTCGATGCCGGCCGACAGCGAGTTCGACCAGTTGCCGCTGGAGGGCAGCGTGTAGATCGCCGAGACGCCATAGGAATGGCCCTTGCCCAACACGTTGCTGCCGCCGATGGTGGCGACGTTGCTGTCGGACTGGTAACCGGAGAATTGCACGCTCCAGCGATCCGTCAGCGGCGCGGTATACGAACCCGACCAGACCTTGGCGTTGTCAGTGTCCTGCGGCGCGGTGAAGTAAGTCAGGTTGATGCTGTGGCCGAGTTGCCAGAGATTGTTGTAGCCGAGGCTAGTGACCGTGCGCAGCTTCTCGGTGTCGGCGCTGTAGTCGTTGTTGAGGCCGACGCTGGCGGTCCACGGGTTCTGGTCTTCGACCTGCAGATCGACGTCCATGGTGCCGGGGCGCTGACCTTCGCGCACCAGCGGCATGACTTGCCGGCCCGGGGTTTTGTTCAGTTGCGCGAGTTCACCCTGGACCTTGGCGAAGTCCGGCACCTCGCCTTCTTTCAGCGCCGGAACGTCGTCGCGGATGTCGAGCGGCGAATAGTGTTTGGCGCCGACCACACGCACGCGGCCGACCTTGGTTTCACTGACTTGCAGGTAGACGATACCGTCGGCGACGGCTTGCTCCGGCAGCTCGACGAACACCGATTGATAGCCGCGCTCCTGATAAGCCTTCTGCAAGGCATCGCGCGCACCTTCGATATCGGTGAGTGCTTTTTGCGGGCCGAGGAACGGGTACACCGCTTCTTCAATCGCCCGCGCATCGAGCACGGTGTTGCCGCGCACGAAGTATTCGTTGACGTCGACCAGACGCTTCGCCGCCGCGTTTGCGGCAGCCTCTTCGGCCAATGCCGGCTGCGCGCCCGCCGTCACCAGCAGCCAGCCCCACAGCGCCAGCCGTGACTTGAAAATCGGTTCCACACTACCCCCTGAATTCGCGATGACCTGTTGGCGTTTCGAACGCCGCGTGTATGGCGTCAATTGCTGGCTGTCGAGGCGCAGGCGTGTTTGCCCAGCCACGTGTGCAAAAGCGCGAAGTTCAAGGAGAACTCGGGCATTTGCAGCAACGCGCCGCAGAACACTTCGCCGATGATTTTTTGAATGAGCAGCACCGCGCGCGGCTCGTTGAGCAACGTGGCGATGTCGCGACTGAGGGCGTTGAAGCTCCAGACTTTCTGGTTCAGGCCAAGACCGACGAACCAGCGAAACAGCAGGTTGTAATTGAGCTGTTCATACAGTTGCTGTTCGCTGGGCACCGAATAGAGCAGTTGCAGGAGCAGGATGTGCATCACCGTTTGCGCGGGAATCAGCATGCCCGGCTCGGCATTGAGGTCGTGCAGGAGCTCGCGGTGGGCGTCGAGCAAGTCGTCGATCTGCGGGCGCAGCAACACCAGCGAATGGCCCGGCGGAATGTAACTGGAGACCTCTTTCAAGGCGCCCTGCCAGTCATCCTGCGAGACGATCCAGACCCACGGCGCGCCGTAGCGATACACCGAAACCGGCTTCTTGCGCGCGGCTTCGACGATCTTCGACAGGCGTTGATCGAGTTCCTGCATGCCCACTTTCGAGTAGCGTTCCATAGTCCCCATTGCCTCACTCCCGGCGTCCCGCCTCGGCTTGTGAAAAGCGCCCCGTTGGGCCCCTCAAGCGCGTTACATAGGCATGACCGGACTGGCGATGTGCTACCGAACTTTTGTCATAAAAGCTTCATTACAGAATTTGGCAATGAGATGGGACATACACCGAGAACCCTGTGGGAGCTGGCTTGCCAGCGATAGCGGTCTGTCAGCGAAGTAAAGGGTTGCTGACATGACGCCATCGCTGGCAAGCCAGCTCCCACAGGGTTTTGCAGTGTTTGGGTGATTTGGGGGTCAGGTGTAGACCGGCCAGGTGTCGACGATTTTGCCGCCGCGCACGGCGAGCAGATCGCCGAATTGCAGAAGTACCGCTTCGGTCTGGGTCGGGCGCAGGAAGACTTGATCTTCTATGCTCAGGCCGACGGCGCTGGAGCCGTTGACCATCTCCTGATTGGAGCTGCGGCCATATACGCCGTTGCTCTGCAAACCAGCAGGCGATTCGAACTCGGCCATCCAGTTACCACCGTAGATGAAGAAGGTCTGACGCTGATTCTGGTCCCACCACGAGAACAGCTTGGACTTGTCATCCAGCGCCGGGATGTTCACCGCCCCTGTGCTTTTCAACACAGGGGTGGCGATGTAGGTCGCGGGCACGTGCTCGCTGAGCGACGGCAAATCATAATGCGTCGGCTTGAGCATCGCCGTGCCCACCGAAACTTCAGTGCTGAGCTTTTCGTTTTCATGCATGCGATAACTCGGGCTGCCAGCGGTGTTCAGGCACAAACCGTCATGCCACAACGCCGGGAACTGCTGCCGGGTGAAATCGACGCAACGCTGATAAATCACCATGACCTTGGCGAACAGTTGTTCCGGCGAGCCGAGAATCCCCGGCACGCCCATGCCCACGAACGGGTCGTAACCCATGAACCCGGCAAACTCCAGATGCTGCGGGTTGGCGCTGATCAGCGTGAGCATCTGCCCCAGCACATTCACATCACTGACGCCGCCCCGGTGCAGGCCGACATCCAGCTCGATGTTGATGCGCATCCGTGTGCCGAGTCCTTGAGCCAGCGCGAGGTATTGCTGCAAACGCTCGGGGCCGTCGAGCAACCATTGCAGTTGCTTCGCGGGATCGAACGGGCCTTTGTGGGATTGATAGAAAATCTCGGCCGAGCGCACCGGCAGTGGCTTGCCGAGCAGGATGTCGGACTGCGCAAACACCTGCGCATCGTGATTGAGAAATGGCTGATGAAACGACATCAGCTTCTGCGTCCCGGCACGCTGGCCGATGTAATTCAACAATCCCGGCGCCGGCAAGGATTTTTCCACCAACCGCAATTGCTTGCCGCCGCGCTTGACCGACTGCATCACCACATCGATGTTGTGATCGAGGCGATCCAGATCGATCAGCAGCACCGGGCGCATCGGGCCTTTTTCCTTTAACTCTTTGTTCAATGCGCGGAAATATTCGCTGTACGGCACGCCGTGGTCTCCCGGCCGCAAAACTGCGCCCACACCCACCAACAACGCGCCGACACCCAATGTACCGAGCAGGAAACTACGTCGATTGACCGCCATCAGCTCACCCCCAGAATCGACGCCAGATGCGCATTGAGAAAGCGCCCACTTGGGTCGAGCGCCTGGCGCACGTCGACAAATTCGCGCCAGCGCGGATACAACGGTTGCAGGGTTCGCGCATTCAGTGTGTGCAACTTGCCCCAGTGCGGACGCCCGTTGTACTTCCAGAAGATCGGTTCGACCGCCGCGAAGAAGTTGTGATGATCCATCTGGTAATGCTGGTGCACCGAGATCGAACAACTGTCGCGACCTTCGAACATGCTCAGCGGAATATCGTCGGCCTTGACGTAGCGGTACTCGATGGGAAACCAGGTGCGCAGGTCTTTGTCCTGAATCAGCTTGAGAATCTCGCGCAGGCACGCCGGGCCATATTCGGCCGGCACTGAATATTCCATCTCGTTGAAACGCACGGTGCGCACGTTGGCGTAGATGTCGAAGGAGTCGCCGATGCGGTCATCGAAACTGGCCAGATGACGCAGGCTGTTGAGCAGCGTGCGGCGCAGGTCGGGGAAGTCGCTGCCGTACTTGTCGATCTTCTCGATCAGGGTGACGAACTCGTTGCCGCCCTCCTCTTCAGGCGGAATCGGCGGCGTGGCCGGGTCGCCGGTTTCGTTGAGGGCGATGGACAAGGCGTAGTCGGAATGAGTGACGACGAGCATTTCCCAGTGCTGGTTCTCACTTGTGTTTTTGTCGAGGTCTTCGAGCAATTCTTCGGTCTTGGCGATCCATTGGCGCTCGCGCAGGCGATAGGCCGGGCGGTTTTGCAAACGGATTTTTGTTGCCACACCGAGGGCACCGAGCGAGACGCGGGCAGCGTTGAATACTTCGGGATGGCGCTGGCTGTCGCAGTCGAGCACATCGCCATTGGCCGTCACCAGTTGCAGGCCGCAGACGTGTGCCGAGTAGGACTGGAAGCTTTTCCCGGTGCCGTGGGTGGAGGTGGAAATGGCCCCGGCGAGAGTTTGGTAATCGATGTCGGCCATGTTTTGCAGGGCCTGACCGATGTCTTTCAGCGGTACGCCCATGCGTGACATCGGTGTGCCGGCGGCAAACTCGGCTTGCAGGGTTTTCGCATCGTGATCAAGCAGACCGTTGAAGTAACTCAGCGACAACAGCGTGCCGTCAGTGGGCACCAGCGCGCTGAAGGAATGCGCCGAGCCGACCGGGCGAATCTTGCCTTGTGCCTGCTGGATAACGGTCACCAGTTCATCAAGATTCTTCGGCGCCAGCCGCGCCGCCGGCAGGCAACTCTGCCCGCCCGACCAGTTGCGCCAAGGAATCAAGCGTGGCGCCCGCAGCAATTGGCCCAATGCCGGGTGGCTCGCCAAGGCACTGAAGGCGCCGACGATGCTTGCCCGTTGCAACAACTGACGCCGTGTCAGATCCATGGTCATGCCGGGCACCTTATTCCGGGAGGGGCTGGTCGGCCATGAAGCCGATCAATTGCAAAAATTGTTCTTCCGAGCACTCGACGCACTGACCCATCGGCGGCATGCCGTTGTAGCCGTTGATGGCGTGGTCGAGCAGCGTATCGGCGCCCTGCCGGATGCGCGGTTCCCAGGCTTTGCGATCACCGGTGAGCGGTGCGTTGGCGGCCGGGTTGGCGTGGCAGAGCTGGCAGCTGTTGGCGTAGATCTGCGCCAGTGCCGGGTCTTTGGGGGTCGTGTTATTGGAGGTGACCGGGGGTTTGCGGTCATCGCCGCAACCGGGCAGCGCCATGGCCAACGCCAGCAGTAGAGTGAGTCGGATTGCCCGCATAACGGCCTCGCTTATTGTTGTGCTCTCACCTTAAGGCAGCGGCTGCAACGGTTTGAGGGCATTGCAGGCCAGCGAGGGGGGCAAACGGGGCCAGCTCTCCCCCCGATGATCGTTCCCACGCTCTGCGTGGGAATGCCTCAAGGGACGCTCCGCGTTCCAATGGGACGCAGAGCGTCCCGGGCTGCATTCCCACGCTGAGCGTGGGAACGATCAATGTTCTTTGAAGCTCTGCTGTGCGCCTTTGCGTGACATTCGGGTGACATTTGCGGGTTTAAATTCCGGCGCATTCAGGCGTATAACCTGTAGAGACTTTTTGATCTGCATGCGGACATCAACACGGGGTAGCGACATGACCACAGCAAACATCCTTGGCAATCTGTTCCCTTCTGTCAGCGACATCCCGGAAAAATACCGCCTCGACGCTCAGGTCGAGCAACGCGAATATCTGGTCGATGGCCAGTTGCGCCGCTGGGACGGCCCGCTCGCCACCGTGCGCAGCCCGGTCTATCTGAAGGGCGAAAACGGCGACGAACAAGTCATCCTCGGCAGCACGCCGTTGCTCGATGCCGACACCGCCCTCACCGCCCTCGACGCTGCCGTTCGCGCCTACGACCGAGGCCAGGGCCTGTGGCCAACCATGCGCGTGGCCGAGCGCATCCAGCACGTCGAAGCCTTCCTCGGCCGCATGCGCCAACAGCGCGACGCGGTAGTAAAGCTGCTGATGTGGGAAATCGGCAAGAACCTCAAGGACTCGGAAAAAGAGTTCGACCGCACCTGCGATTACATCGTCGACACCATCAATGCGCTCAAGGAACTCGACCGTCGCTCCAGCCGTTTCGAGCTGGAACAGGACACCCTCGGGCAGATCCGCCGCGTCCCGCTCGGCGTCGCCCTGTGCATGGGCCCTTACAACTATCCGCTGAACGAAACCTTCACCACGTTGATCCCGGCGCTGATCATGGGCAACACCGTGGTGTTCAAACCGGCCAAGCTCGGCGTGCTGCTGATCCGTCCGCTGCTCGAAGCGTTCCGCGACAGCTTCCCCACCGGCGTGATCAACGTGATCTACGGCAGCGGCCGCGAAACCGTCAGCGCACTGATGGCCAGCGGCAAGATCGACATCTTCGCCTTCATCGGCACCAACAAAGCCGCCAGCGACCTGAAAAAACTGCACCCAAAACCACACCGCTTGCGCGCCGCGCTGGGGCTGGATGCGAAAAATCCGGGCATCGTCTTGCCGGAAGTCGATCTCGACAATGCCGTCAGCGAAGCAGTGACCGGTTCGCTGTCGTTCAACGGCCAGCGCTGCACCGCGCTGAAAATCCTCTTCGTCCACGAAGACGTGGTCGACAGCTTCATCGAAAAATTCAACGCCAAATTGGCCACGCTGAAACCGGGCATGCCATGGGACAGCGGCGTGTCGCTGACACCGCTGCCGGAGTCAGGCAAGGTCGATTATCTGCACGGTCTGGTGGCCGATGCGCGCAGCAAGGGTGCCGAAGTGGTCAACCCGAATGGCGGCGAATCGCGCGAATCGTTTTTCTACCCGGCAGTGCTGTACCCGGTGAGCCCGCAGATGCGCGTCTATCAGGAGGAGCAATTCGGCCCGGTGGTGCCGATCGTGCCGTACCGTCACCTCGATACCGTGATCGATTACGTGCTGGAGTCGGACTTCGGCCAGCAACTGAGCATCTTCGGCACCAACCCGGTGGCGGTCGGTCGTCTGGTCGACACCTTTGCCAACCAGGTGGGGCGGATCAACCTCAACGCGCAATGCCAGCGCGGCCCGGACACTTACCCGTTCAATGGCCGTAAAAACTCCGCCGAGGGCACGCTGTCGGTACACGACGCGTTGCGGGTGTTTTCGATCCGCACGCTGGTGGCGACCAAGTTCCAGGACAGCAACAAGGACCTGATCAGCGAGATCATTCGCGGAAGGGATTCGAGCTTCCTGACCACCGATTACATCTTCTGATCAACTGTCACGCGGATCGTGAATAAGCCAAAAGGCGACGGCAACCGCTTCTGACCCAAAGTCGCCAAGCGCCCGGCAAATCAGTGTCTACACTGATGCCAGCACTGTGCTGGATGCCGGGAGCTTGACCATGCTGGATTACTTTGCGCTAGGGGTTTTGGTGTTTGCCGGGCTCGTACTGTTTTACGGGATCATCGTGTTGCACGACATCCCCTATGAGATTGCCGTTCATCGTAACCACCCGCATCAGGATGCAATCCATGCCACTGGCTGGGTCAGTCTGTTCACGCTGCATGCGCTCTGGCCTTTCCTGTGGATCTGGGCGATGGCCTATCGAGAAGATCGCGGCTGGGGCTTCGGTGACGGTAAATCCGTGCAAAACCATGTCGTTCGCCTGGAGCAACAGGTGGTCGAACTGCAAGGACGCCTCGAACGACTCGAAGCGCTGAATGCCACTGCTCCCCACAACGGGGAGGCCTGAACACCATGGATCTGCTGCTTATCCTGACTTATGCCGCGATCTGCGTCGCAGTGTTCAAGATCTTCCGTATCCCGCTGAACAAATGGACGGTGCCCACCGCCGTACTGGGCGGCATCCTGATGATCGGCGCCCTGATTTTCACCATGAACTACAACCACCCCTACTCCGAGGTGGCGCGCACTTACTTCGTTTCCGTGCCGGTGATTCCGGTTGTCAGCGGTCAGGTGATCGACGTGCCGGTGAAGGGTAACGAGCCGCTGGAAAAAGGCGATGTGCTGTTTCGCATCGACCCCACGCCGTTTGAAAACCGGGTGAAATCGCTGAAAGCACAACTGGTCGCCGCCAAGGGGGATCGCTACCGCATCACCGAATTGATCCGGCGCAACTTCGGCACTCAACGCGAACTGGATGCGGCCATCGCCCGCACCGATGATCTGCAGGCGCAACTGGACAATGCTCAGTTCGAGCTGGACAACACCACCGTTCGCGCGCCGAGCAAAGGCTTCGTCACCCATGTTTCACTACGGCCGGGGATGATGGCGAGCAAGTTGCCGTTGCGCCCATCGATGGTGTTCATTCCTGAGGAAGGCCAATATTTTGCCGCGTGGATGCGCCAGAACAGCCTGCTGCGCCTGACCGTCGGGGATGAGGCGGAAGTCGCGTTCGACGGCATTCCCGGCAAGGTGTTCGCAGGCCGGGTGAAGAATGTCATCGGTGTGATTGCCGAAGGTCAGGTACAACCTTCCGGCACGCTGATCGGCTATACCGGTTCGCCGCCAGCCGGGCGTGTGCCGGTGATCATCGAAATCACCGATCCGGACTTCGCCCAGTACAGCAAGCTGATGCCGGGCGGTGCTTACGGGCAGGCCGCGTTGTACAGTCAGCACTTCCATCACATTGGCACGATGCGCAAAATCCTCCTGCGTATGGCAGCATGGATGAATTACATTTTCCCTTTCCATTGACCTGAAGCCCAATCACGAGAGGCCCGCACTGAGTACTTACAGCACCCATCGACTTCCGCCCTTGCTGCGCCGTGTCCTGCGTCCGTTGCTTGATCCTTATCGACGCTACCGGCACGCGCGGCTGATCCATGCGGTGCGCGTGGCCCTCGGCTTACTGGCAACCATCCTGCTCACCACCGGCATCAACCTGCCCCACGGCGAGTGGGCTTCGGTGACCATGCTGGTGGTGATCGGTGGTTTGCAGCACCACGGCAACATCGGTAAAAAAGCCGCCGAACGCGCCACCGGCACCTTGATCGGCGCCGGCGTCGGTTTGCTGCTGGTGGCGCAACAGGCGTGGCTCGGCATGCCGTGGCTGACGTATTTTGCGATGGCGGTGGTCTGTGGGTTCTTCTCTTATCACGCGATTGGCAAAGGCGGTTACACCGCCCTGCTCTCGGCAATTACCGTGTTCATCGTTGCCGGGCATGGAGACAACCCGATCACCGACGGATTGTGGCGCGGCGTCGACATCCTCATCGGTATCGCGCTGGCGCTGGCCTTCTCTTTCGCCCTGCCGCTCTACGCGGTGTACTCGTGGCGCTACAACCTCGCCGATGCCCTGCGCGATTGCGCCACGGTGTATGGGCGGATCATCAGCGGTCAGCCGGTCAGCGCCGATGAGCATTTGAAGTTGATGGCGCGGCTCGGCGCGGTGATGGTGCAGTTGCGCTCGCTGATGCCGTCGGTGTCCAAGGAAGTGAAGATTTCCATGACCGAACTCGATGCCATTCAGCGCAACCTGCGCATGTGCATCAGCACGCTGGAAATCCTCGGCAACATCCGACCGGATGCCAGCGATCCAGAAGCCATGACCCACCTGCAATCCGCGCTGAAGGCCGAGCATCGGCAGATTCGCGTGCAACTGATCGGTATGGCCCGGGCGTTGAAAACCGGGGCTGCACAACGCCTGGACAAGCCGCTCGAGTTGCCGGAAGCCAAACTCGATGCGCCGGTTTACAGCACGCTGGATGGCTACCGACTGTTGACCCGGCAACTGTCGACGAACATCGGCGAGATGCGCCAGCGCCTGGCGAAAACCGCGCCGCGCTGGAACATCTGAAGGTTACTGCGCGGCCAGTCGCCGGCGCTTCAGGCCCCAACCCTGTTGCATGCCGGCGGCGGCCACCAGGATCGCCGCCACGCCGAGCCATTGCAGGGTTTCCAGGCGATGGCCGAAGGCGAACCAGTCAACAAAGATCGCGGCAATCGGATAGATGAATGACAGTGCGCCGGTCAACGCCGTCGGCAACTTCTGGATCGCGCCGTACAGCAGCACATACATCAGGCCGGTGTGAACGATGCCAAGCGTCACCAGGCTGGTCCAGGCACTCGGCGCTTGCGGCAGCGCACTGAAATTCGCGAACGGTGCCAGCAGCAGAACCCCGGTGCAGACCTGAATCAGCGCAATCAAGTGCGGTGGCGTGCCAGTCAGACGTTTGATGATCAGGGCAGCAATCGCGTAGAGAAACGCCGCACCCAACGCCAACGCAATGCCCATCAGATAGTCGTTGCCGCTCTCGCCCTGAGTGCCGTGGGCACTGACGATTGCCAGCATGCCCATGAACGAAATCGCCAGCCAGAACAGCTTCTGCAAAGTGATTTTTTCGCCGAGAAACAGCGCCGCCAACCCGACCAGCATGAACGGCTGCACGTTGTACACCGCCGTGCCGATGGCGATTGAGGCCCGGGAGTATGAGGCGAACAACAACACCCAGTTGCCGACAATCGCCATCCCACTGACCACGGCGAGCAGGAAGGTGGTGCGGGTCAGAATGCCCGGGCGCAGAAAGCCGAAAGCGGCACAGATCAACAGCAAGGTGCCGGCACCGAAAACGCAGCGCCAGAACACTACATCGAGTACCGGTTGCCCGGAGACCAGCACAAACCAGCCGATCGTCCCGGATATGAGCATGGCGGCAGTCATTTCGAATGAGCCGCGCCGGAGTGTTTTGTCCATCATCAATCTCCTGTCTTTGTGGCAAAAGTATGCCGAGCAAAGCCATAGAGGCTCCAGCGCAAAAAGCAGGCTAAACTCCAGATCTGCCTTTTTTATCGTGGGTAGTTTTCGCTAATTGCCTAATGCTGGAGTTTCTTCATGACTGACGATATTGATCAGATCCTCATCGGCGCCTTGATGGAGGATTCGCGGCGCTCGCTCAAGGCTCTGGCACAAATCAGCGGCCTGTCATCGCCAAGCGTAGCCGAGCGCTTGCGCCGACTCGAAGAGCGCGGCGTGCTCAAGGGCTACACCGTCGAAATTGACCCTAAATGCTTCGGCTATCAGTTGCAGGCGATCGTGCGAGTGCGGCCATTGCCGGGGCAGTTGCAGGAAGTCGAGCGGCAGATTCTGGCGATTCCCGAGTTCACCGAGTGCGACAAGGTCACGGGCGAAGACTGCTTCATCGCTCGCCTGCATGTGCGCTCGATGGAACAACTGGACACCCTGCTCGACCGCCTCAATACCCTTGCGGAAACCAATACTGCGATCGTCAAGAAGACGCCGGTAAAGCGCCGTTTGCCACCGATGGCCTAAGTGCTTTTTCAACACGTTTGACGTAGATTGAGGTTTTTCCGACGAAGGATTGGCGGTATGAAAGTTCAGGCAATGATGCTGAGCGCATTAGTGTTGAGTGGTTGCGGGACAGTGCAAACGGTCATGCGCGACGACCAGGTCGCCGTGGACGATTTGAGATCGAACAAATCCTATTGCGGGGCGGTGCCGAGAATCTACAGCGGCGTGATGTATGACTTCTGCAGTCTGCATGCGCCGGTAGACCAAGGTAACAAGTACAACGCCGCCCTGCCCGGCTGGGCGATTGATGCTGTGGCGTCCGGGGTGCTCGACACGTTGTTGCTGCCCTACACCGTCTACAAACAGCAGACTGACGGCAGCATCGTGATCAACTGAAAAAGCCTGCGCACGCCGCAACGTGCGCAGGCTATTCGCTGCTTACTCCAGCAGTTGCTGCAGGCTCGGGTCACGAATGACTTTCTGCAATGGCTTCGGCGTGGCGTTGTTGGTGGAATTGAGCATTTTCAGTTTCATGTCCGACGCTTTGCTGCACGCATTCTTGCCGTCAGCGTAGATGCCGCTCATGTCGCATTTCCACTCGAAGTAATTCACCAGACCGCCGGACAACTGCAGGCTGTAGTCAGTGCTTTGAGTGCCCGGCGTGAAAGCATGGCCGGCCGGAATGTTCTGGAACCACTTCATCCATTCAGGCGAACCCGGCTTCGGCGCATTGGCCTGGAACGTTGGATTCATGATCGCCACTTGCGGCGTTTCGGCGGTTGCATGGCAGCTCAGGCAGGAACTGTTGGGGTTGTCCACCGGACCATTGAGGCGACCGTTCCAGCCCAGATGGGTGGGCGGCAACTCCTGGGTCTTGGCGTTGATCGCTGTCTGTTGCAACGCGGGGTTGATCTTGGTTTGCGTCGGTTGCGGGTTGGTGAAGTCGTTGCCGATTTCTTCCGGATCGTTGCCCCACATGATCCCTACCGGGACGAGGTTGTCCCAGCCAGGCTTGCCGGTTTTCGCGCCGTTGTACTGAAAGGTGCCGAAGATCCAGCCAGTGGCACTCATGCGCTGATCGCGCACGGCGATGTCCATCTGGATCAATGCGACATCTTTGATCTTGCGATTGGCCGACGTGAACGTTTCGGTGACGTAGCCCTTCCACAACACCGGGTTCACCAGGAACGGCACGGTGCTGCGATCGATATCGGCGAACAGGGCTTTGCAGACTACGGTGCCGTCGGGGAAGCTGTTGGGTGCCGATGTGTATTTCGGATCAGGGTTGTTCGGGTCTTTCCAGACCTCTCCGATGGTATAGGCGCCGATGTCGTTATAGATGCCCACCGCGTAAGTCTGGCCGGTGGCGGTCTGCGTGGCGGCGAGTTGCTTGACCTGGATCTGCGCCTCTTTGGTCAGGCCGTGAATCCCTTCGCGTCCCAGCGGGCCATAGTGCTGCCACGGCATGTGATACCACTGGCGTTTTTTATTGTTCTGCACGTACCAATCAGCCTCGACGTTGCCTTCGAGGCAATAGGTTTTGACTTCCTCCATGTACGCACGCCAAGTCTCAAAATTGTTATCTGGCTTGGTCGGTAGATTCTTGAAAAAACCCGGTAGCGGTACTTTCGGCGCTGTTGCCGGGTAATTCTGGCTCAACTCAAACAGTGGGCCAGAGTATTGGCTGGAAGGTGGTTGATAGCCGAAGTCAGGATAGACGCCGGCGAGGGTTGACGCGCTGAAGAGCGCGGTGGTGACGGCCAGTACAGCCAGTTTTCCTTGGGGCTGGTTCATCGATGATCTCCTTGATTGGGACAACGCCTGCAATCGCAGGGCCTCCATTATTTTTCTGGTATCAGGGTCCCGGTCGTTCGCCGGAATACGGTCATGGTGCATAGAATTTGGCGTGGTTCACCTCCCGGTTTTCACTGGACGAACGAATACAGTCGCTCTCGGCCGAAAGGCCTGGCGATCAACAGCAAGGGAAGTGAATGCGAGGGCGCAGGGATTACACGAGGGGTGCTGGTTAACGACTCCTGTCGATCAGGCTACTGCTCTTCCTTGGTATTAAGGTGTAGGTGATTTCCAAAAAGACGCCACTATTTTCAGATCATTTTATGGGTAAAAGGCCACTACGCTTTTCAGCGAGCAACAAAAAACCCGCCTAAGCGGGTTTTTTGTTGAAACGAATAACGATCAGTCGTCGCGGCTCATGATGCCGAAGATCTGCAACAAGCTGATGAACAGGTTGTAGATCGATACATACAGGCTGATGGTCGCCATGATGTAGTTGCGCTCGCCGCCGTGGATGATGGCGCTGGTCTGGAACAGGATGCACACCGACGAGAACAGCACGAAACCTGCGCTGATCGCCAGTTGCAGGCCGCTGATCTGGAAGAAGAAGCTCGCCAGCGTTGCACCCAGCAACACGAAGAAACCAGCGGTGATGAAACCACCGAGGAAGCTCATGTCCTTGCGGGTGATCAGCACGTAGGCCGACAGACCACCGAACACCAGCGCGGTCATCGCGAACGCCGAGCTCACCACTTCAGCACCGCCCTGCATGCCCAGGTAACGGTTGAGGATCGGGCCGAGCAGGAAACCCATGAAACCGGTCAACGCGAACGCGGACACCAGGCCCCACGCGGAATCACGGAGTTTGTTAGTGAGGAAGAACAGCCCGTAGAAGCCGATCAGCACCACGAAAATGTTCGGGTAGCCAACGCGCATCTGCTGGGCGACGAAAGCCATGACGCCGCTGAATGCGAGGGTCAGCGCCAGTAGGCCGTAAGTGTTGCGCAGGACGCGGCTAACCTCTAGCTGCTCAGCCTGCACGCTGTTATTAACTGCGTAATCCTGTTCGCGCATGGCGACACTCCTGTTGGTTTGAAACGTTCAGTCGCAAAGATCATAACAGACGCTCTGTAACAAGCCATGCAGAGAGTTTGACAGTGTGTTTCATTCAGGTATTATGGCGCCCGCAACGCAACGGAGGTGTGGCCGAGTGGTTTAAGGCAACGGTCTTGAAAACCGTCGACTGTAACAGGTCCATGAGTTCGAATCCCATCGCCTCCGCCATCTTATGTACGACAAAGCCCTGATTATTCAGGGCTTTGTCGTTTCTGGCATTCCGGAATTTTGTTAATCCATCTCTGGATCGTTTCCGCATCTTTTCGGTAGTTTCCGCAACCTGGCTCGCGGAATGCTCGATTTGCAGTTCTCCTAACTGTCTGTAACTCCAGCCAACTATTCTCGCTGGCTGGGTGTCGATCCACAGTACAAGCTCAATGTATTCATGAGGTGTAGTCGACCTGGTATCGTGCTATTCGAGTATTGCCTAGTTCTGCTCTTACCCGCAGATGTTCAGGGTGTGACGCATAAGCGTCCAGTGCCTCCTGCGAATCGAATTCACTGTACAAAACCACATCACAGGCGTAGTCGATACGACTCATATCCACACCGACTTCGATTTTCAGCAGGCCGGGTATCAGCCCGGCAAGTCCTTCAAAACGTTCCTTGAGAAACAAGCACGCGCGCTGATGCTGTTCAGGCGTATCTCCCTCCATGTTCCACATCACAATGTGTTTAATCATCGCTCTCCTCCTGCGCTCTTGGTTGTGTGGGTCATTTCAACTTTTGCTCTTCTGATAGACATCCACAAATACCGCCGCCAACAGCACTGCGCCCTTGATCATTTGCTGATAGTCGATGCCGATGCCCATGATTGACATACCGTTGTTCAACACGCCCATGATGAAAGCGCCGATCACCACGCCCACGACCTTGCCAACCCCGCCGGACGCTGATGCGCCACCGATGAATACGGCAGCGATTACGTCGAGTTCGAACCCGGTGCCGCCACGCGGCGTGGCGCTGTTTAGGCGGGCGACGAAGATCAGGCCAGCGACCGCCGCCAGGACGCCCATGTTGACGAAGGCGAAGAACGTAACGCGGGCGGTATTGATCCCCGACAGGCGTGCGGCTTTGAGATTGCCGCCCACGGCATAGATCCAGCGGCCGATTACCGTGCGATTCATGATGAAGGTGTACACGCCGATCAACACGCTCATGATCACCAGCACCGTCGGGATCCCGCGGTAGGTCGACAGCAAGTAGCAGAAGTAGATGATCAGCGCTGCGATGAAGCCGTTCTTCAGGGCAAACAACGCCATGGGCGCAGCGTTACCACCACTCTTCAACGTGCGCCGGCGGCTGCGGTACTCGATGAACCAGAAGGCCGCAGCCACCGCAACGCCGAGCAGCAGCGAGGTGATCCGCAGGTGCTCGCTGCCGAAAAGATCCGGGATGAATCCAGAGCTGATCGCCGAGAACGCCGGAGGAAATGGCCCGATCGATTGTCCCTGAGAAATAGCGATGGTCGCGCCGCGAAAGATCAGCATGCCCGCCAGCGTGACAATGAACGAGGGCATGCCCCAGATCGCTACCCAATAACCCTGCGCCGCGCCGATCAAAGCACCGGTCGCCAGACAGATCATCGTGACGGTGAAGAAATCCAGTCGATACTGAATCATCAATACCGCTGCCAGTGCGCCGATGACACCGACTACCGAGCCAACCGACAGATCGATGTGCCCACACACGATCACCATGAGCATGCCCAAGGCCATGACCACGATGTAGCTGTTCTGCAGGATCAGGTTGGTGAGGTTGAGCGGCTGCATCAAAGCGCCGCCGGTCGCCACCTGGAAAAACACCATGATGACGATCAATGAGGCCAGCAGGCCGTATTCGCGTGCGCCACGCTTGAAGGACGTGAGCGCCTTGGTCTTGGTTGGAAGTGGAACGCTGACTTCGCTCACTGGATCACCTCGTTTTTCATGATTGCTTGCATGATTTTTTCCTGCGACGCCTCAGCGATCGGAAACTCGCCGACGAAGCGCCCTTCGTTCATCACATAGATCCGGTCGCAGGTGCCCAGCAGCTCGGGCATTTCCGAGGAAATCATGACGACGCCCCTGCCCTCGCTGACCACTTGATTGACCACCCCGTAGATTTCGTACTTGGCGCCGACGTCGATGCCGCGCGTAGGCTCGTCAAGGATCAGCACCTTGGGATCGGAAAACAGCCATTTGCCGAGCACGACTTTCTGCTGATTGCCGCCCGACAGTTTGTCCACTGTCTGCAAGACATCCGGGCAGCGAATACGCAGGCGCGTCTGGAAATCGACCGCCACGGCGGTTTCGGCCAACTCGTTCATCACCCAGCGTCTGGACACCGCCGCGAGGTTGGCCATGCTGGTATTGCGCGTGATGCTCTCGCCCAGCACCAGGCCGGCGCCCTTGCGATCTTCGGTGGCGTAAGCCAAACCGTGATCAATGGCTTTGCGCACGGTTGCGAGGTCGACTTCTTCACCCTCGACGCGCGCCTTGCCACGGATATTGGTGCCATAGGAACGGCCAAATACACTCATGGCGAGTTCGGTACGCCCAGCGCCCATCAGCCCGGCAATTCCCACGACTTCGCCTTTGCGCACGTGAAAATTGATGTTGCGGATGCGGTCGTGGCCCGGCCGATGCGGATCGCCGACCGACCAGTTTTCCACCTCGAAGAGTTTTTCGCCGATGTCCGCCACTCGCGCCGGGTAGCGATCGGACAGTTCGCGGCCAACCATCGAGCGGATCACCCGGGCTTCATCAATCGGTTCGGCGCGGCAGTCGATGACATCAACGGTACTGCCGTCGCGGATGACCGTAATCTCGTCGGCAACCCGCCCGATTTCATTGAGTTTGTGGGAAATGATGATGGAGGTAATGCCGCGACCCTTCAGCTCAAGCATCAGGTTGAGCAACGTGTCGCTGTCTTTCTCGTTGAGACTGGCCGTGGGCTCGTCGAGAATCAGCAGGCGGACATCCTTGGCCAGCGCCTTCGCAATTTCGACCATTTGCTGCTGACCGATACCAAGGTTGCCGACCAGCGTTTGCGGACGCGCATCAAGGCCGACCCGCTTCAGCAACTCACGCGCTCGCCGATGCGCCTGATTCCAATCAATGACACCACGGTGGGCGATCTCGTTGCCAAGAAACAGGTTCTCGGTGATCGACAGCATCGGCACCAGCGCGAGTTCCTGGTGAATGATACAAATACCCAGCGCCTCGCTGTCACGCAGGCCCTGAAAGGTTCGCGCCTTGCCGTCGAAAATGATCTCTCCGCTGTAGCTGCCGTGCGGATACACGCCGCTAAGGATCTTCATCAAGGTCGATTTGCCTGCGCCGTTTTCACCGCAGATGGCATGTATCTCGCAGTCGCCAACCTTGAGATTCACCCGGCTGAGCGCCTTCACCGGGCCGAAGCGTTTCTGGATATCACGCATATCGAGAAGGGTTCTGGTCATGGTCTTTCTCCTGCACGCACGGGCACTGGATCGCCTTAGCGCAACTGCTCGGGGGTGTAGAACCGGGTATCGTCGACGAGCACTTTCTGCCAGTTTTTGCCATCGACCAGCAGCGGCGTGAGTAACTGGGTGGGAACGACCATTGAACCGTTGTCATACGAGGTGGTGTCGTTGACCACAACTGCCTTGCCGGTCAGCGTGGCATCCATCATTTGTGCCGCCGCTTCGGCCAAGGCGCGGGTGTCTTTGAAAATGGTCGAGGACTGGTCGCCGCGCATGATTGATTTGATGCTGGAGATCTCGGCGTCCTGCCCAGTGACAATCGGCATCGCAGCCTTGCCGGTGCCATAGCCAACACCGCGCAGGGACGACACCACGCCGGTCGCAATCTGGTCGTTCATCGCCAGCACGGCGTCCAGATGGGCATTGCCATAGAAAGCGCTGAGCAGGTTATCCATGCGTGCCTGGGCTTGTGCACCATCCCAATTCGGCGTGGCGACTTTCTCCATGGCTTGCTGGCCGCTGCGGATAACCAGCTTGCCGCTGTCGATGAAAGGCTTGAGCTGCGACATGACGCCCGCGTACACCACGTGGGCATTGTTGTCGTCGGTGGAGCCAGCGAAGACTTCCAGATTGAACGGGCCCTTGCCCTGCTTGAGCGCCAGCGCGTCGACGATCGATTGCCCCTGCAACACACCGGTGCGGTAATTATCGAAGGTAACGTAGTAATCAAAGTCTTTGGTGTTGCGAATGAGACGGTCATAGGAGATGACCTTGATGCCTTTTTCCTTGGCTTGTTTAAGCACGTCAGCCATGGTCGTGCCGTCGATCGGCGCGACGATCAGACCCTTGATGCCTTTGACCATCATGTTTTCGATCTGCGACAGCTGAGTGGGCGCTTCGTACTGTGCGTATTGCAAGTCGGTGTCGTAGCCCAGTTTCTTCAGCGATTCGACGATGCTGCTGCCGTCAGAAACCCAGCGCGCTTCGGTTTTCGAGGGCATGGCAATACCGATGGTGCCTTGCGTGCTGGTAGCGCCTTTGTCACAGGCACTGACGGTAAATGCCAACAGTACGCTGGCGGCGACCTTGATGATCTTGTGCATGATGACCTCTTCTTTTTGTTGTTGGCATTTCTCGGGGATGCAAGTGCCCTTCCGGCTCTGCGAACAGAGCCGGCGGGATCAACAGGTGTACTGGAGTGCAGTGCGCTATTGCGCCAGGATGACTTCCTGACCGTTCAGCTCGGCGGACTCGAACAGCGCTTCGAGAATCACGTTGATGTTATGTGCCTGGGTGGCGGGCACGGTCGAAGGACTGCCGCTGCGCAACGACTGGACGAAGGCGGCGGCTTCACGGTCGAAATACACCGGGTTACCGATTTCGGCAATTTCCGGCGAATAGACGGTTTTGCGCACCGCCCAGATCTCCGGAAAGCTATTTTCGTTCCAGTGCGTCCAGCCTTGCTGATGGCCATTCTTGCCATCGTGGTAAAGCTTGTACGACGCGGGCATCGGCGTGGAATGCATGACGCCGTGGGTGCCGTAAGCCGTGATGTCCCAGCTCTCCGTCCAAGGCATCGGATCCCAGGACATGAAGTCGATTGTGATGAGCTTGTCTGCGTAGTTGAGCACCGCGCCCACGGCATCCTCGCGCGCTGAATCGCTCATCTGCCCGGCAAACTTGGTGATCCGCGCATTGACCGAATCCGGCATGCCGAAGTGCAACAGCAAACGGTCAATGGTGTGGCAACCGATCACATAGAACGCACCGCCACGGTCACCTGGTTGTTTCATGTGGTTGGTATCGGCCTCGTCGTGGGAGCACCCGGCGTGTGCCCGCACTTGCAGGACTTTGCCGATTTCGCCGCTCTGCAGCACTTGCTGCATTTTTTCCACAGACGGCGCGTAACGCCAGCAGTAGCCGACCTGGAACAATCCACCCGTACGCTCTACCGCTTCAACAATGCGGCGGGTATCGATGGTGCCGCGCCCGGCAGGCTTTTCGCAAAGCACAGCTTTCCCGGCTTCCAGCGCCTCGATGGCCCAGTCCGCCATCAGGTAGCTTTTGGGGTGTATTAACACCACGTGCACATTGGGGTCAGCGAGGATTTCTTCCTTGCTGCGCGGCTGCAGCTCCAGCGCATCGCAGAAAGGCGCGAGCAACGGACTGTCGTCAAAGGCACCGAGGAATTTCGCACCGGGGATACGTTTAAACGCCTTGACCCGTCCCGAAGTGTGCGGGTGGGTGATTCCCAGGCAGGCCACACCAATCGTGGCGTCATGTTCAATTTTATAGGACATGCTGTTCTCCAGAATTCTTGTCGAGGTTGCGACTGACTCTCGTCTCAGAGTCGCACTGCCCGCCCGGTCTTGACTGACTCCACCGCAGCATCCGCCAGCTGCAGAGCCTTGAGGCCATCCTGCACAGTGGTGGGCAGCGGCGTGCCCTTTACCAACGCATCGATGTAGGCATCCAGCTCGGCCTTATAGGCTTGTTGATAGCGTTCGAGGAAGAAGTTCAGCAGCGGTTCGCGCGCATCGGTAACGTCCTGACTCCAGCGGCGGATAGTGGTCGGGCGCAGGTTGTCCATCTGCAACATGCCTTTGGAACCAAACACTTCGATACGCTGGTCATAACCGTAGACCGCCTGACGGCAATTGTTGATATGGCACTGCTTGCCCGAGGCGGTCTGCATTTGCACCATCGCGGTATCGTAGTCGTCGTACTTTTCCATCATCTGCGGATCGATCAAACGGCTGCCGATCGCGGTCAGCTCGACCGGCTCTTCACCGAGCAGCCAGCGACCGATGTCCAGGTCATGGATGGTCATGTCGCGGAAGATCCCGCCCGAATGCTCGATGTAATCCTCAGGTGCGAGTCCCGGGTCACGACTGCTGATGATCACTTGGCGCACTTCGCCGATGTCGCCGGCCTGAATCGCGGCATGCATTTGGGCGAAAGTGCTTTCGAAGCGGCGGTTGAATGCGAGCATCACCCGCCCGTTCAGGCGTTCCACCTCCTCCACCGCCGCCAGACTTTTGGCCATGTCCAGATCGATCGGTTTTTCACACAGCACGGCCTTGCCTTGACGCACGGCGCGCAGCATCAGGTTGATGTGGGTGTGCGTCGGCGTGCCAATGACAATCGCCTGCACATCGTCACGGTCGATTGCCGCTTCACAATCGAGCATGGCTTCGGTGCCGAAGGCATCGGCCAGGCTTTGGGCAGCATCGGCGAAGGGATCCGCTACCACAACCAGTTTGGCGAACTTGCTTGCAGCCACGTTGGCTGCGTGAATCTTGCCGATACGACCGGCGCCGAGCACTGCGATACCTACCATTGTTCATCTCCTGAAAAGCGCTGTTATTCGTTGTAATAGTCGGACAAATCTTCAATGGCCCACGCGCATCAGCGCGCAAACCGGATGTTTTCAAACTGTGCGAGGGTGCTGTCGAAGGCGCGCTTGGCCACCACGTCCAGCGGCAACTTGCGCAGCTCAGCGGAGATCAATTCGACACCCCATGGGCCGTCATAACCGACGTTGACCACTTGCTGAATAAAGCCCGGCACGTCCAATTGGCCTTCGCCGCAACACTTGCGGTAATGCGTGGAGTCGTTGAATAGCGTTTCGACGATGGAATGATCAGCGTCGTCCAGTTCGATGGACTTGATCAGCTCCAGCGGGATCTTGGCAATCTCGTCGAAACTCATGCCGCCGCGTGCAACGTGCCAGGTGTCCACCAGCAAACCACCGTTGGGACGCACGCCTTCGGAGACGGCAATGGCCAGGTCGATGGTGTTGACACTAGAAAACGGCAGGAACTCGATCACTACATTCACGCCGTATGGCTTGGCCTGGTCGCACAAGTGGGCAAAGGTTTCGCGCATCAGTGGCACATCAGGGGCGCCGTCGTCAAACAGCCCGGCCGCGACTTTCAAACTGCGCGCTCCCAGTTCGCCTGCGACTTCCAGCAGTTCGTCGCGGATCCGGTCGGAGGAGTTGCGGCGATCACCGTCCAGATGCCAATCGGTCAGAAACTCCACTTCAAGGTGCTTGATGCCGTTGTCCTTGAAAATGTTGCGCACTGTGGAAATGCCATATTTGGCAACGTTGTGCACCAGGTCAGCGTGAACCAGCCCCATGCCCTTCCAACCCGCTTTGGCGGCAGCCTCAGCTCGCGACTGCAGGGAAAACGTGCTGATCTCGCTGGGTGCGCCGGGGTAGGTGTCGCCAGCGAGAGTCCAGTAAGCGGCCAACAGTTCGATATTTTTATTTGGCATGACGATCACTTAAGAATGAGTGGTTGAAAACGTTCGCTAACAAGGTGTCGCTGAATCAGACCGGGGTAAGAACGAAGTCCCAATTGACCGCCAGAAAAGGCAACGGCAAGTCATAACTGCTGGCAACCTCGGGATCGGCTTGTTTGGTGAATTCGGCGATCAGTTCTTTCTTTACGCCGAACACGGTGTCTTCGTGCAGGTACGGACAGTCCGGGGTAAATATGTGGGTGATGACCTGGTCGTAACCTTCTGCGGTGACGATGAAATGCAAATGCGCAGCGCGATTCGGGTGTCTGCCCAACTGCCCGAGCAGCTTGCCGACCGGGCCGTCAGCGGGAATCGGGTAATGGCGTGGTTTGACCGTGCGGAAGGCGTAGTAACCGTCAGCGTCACTGGTGAACAGCCCGCGAAGGTTGTAATCCGGTTGCACGCCCTTTTGCTGCACGTCGTAGAAACCGTCATCGTTGGTCTGCCAGATATCCAGCGTCGCGCCGGCAATCGGCCGGCCAGCGGTGTCCAGCACGCGGCCGCTGACCAGCGTCGGCTCGCCTTTGCCGTCCAGGCAAATGTTTGCGCCGTTTGGATAACGCGGCGCATCCGCCACGTAAAACGGGCCGAGAATGGTGTTGGGCGTGGCGCCTTTCGGGCGGCGGTGATTGATCGCGTCAACCAGCATGGTAGCGCCAAGCACGTCCGACAGCAGAATGTACTCTTGACGCCAGTCGGTACACATTTGCCCGGTCTGGGTGAGGAACTCGACGGCCTTGAACCACTCGTCATGCGTCGGTTCGATTTCCTTGATCGCCGCGTGCAAGTGCCGGGTCAGTACCTCCATCACTTTCTGCAAACGCGGATCGGCATCAGCAGAGATTCGCGCGTTGACGATTTCAGCGGAATGTTCTTCTTCGAAGAGGCCGCCGATGGCGATATCGGTGTCCAGGTGAGCGGTCATGACTGAGATCCTTGTTTCATTATTCTTGAAGAGCGGCAGTGGTTTCATGCGCACTGCCGGCGACGCCAGTGATGCGAGTTTCAATAGGCCTGTGCGTCGACGGCGCGCCATTTATGGCCGTTGAAGCGTTGCTTCATTTGCTGTTCGATTTCTTCCAGGGTCAGGCCTTTGGTTTCCGGCAGCCACAAGGTGCAGAAAACAATCGAGCCAATATTGACGACAGCGAACAGGAAGAAAGTCATGCCGCCCAACGTACTGAGGAGAACCGGGAATACGAACGCGACAATCGCATTGAACACCCAGAAAATGCTGACTGAGATACCGTTCATCAAACCCCGTGCGTGGGTCGGAAACAGTTCCGACATCAACAGCCAGTAGACCGGGCCAATGCACATCTGCATGAAGAACAGGAACACCAGCACGCCCGACAAAGCCATGTAGCTTTGCAGCAGCGAGTGCGGCATGAAATTGAGCACCACACCAAGGAAGATTTGCGCCAGCACCACCACGGTCAGACCCAGCAACAGCATGGAACGCCGGCCCATACGATTGATGACCCACATGCCAATCAACGTTGCGATCACCGAAATGACGCCATTACCGATGGTTGCGATCAGTGCCGCGTTGATGCCCATGCCGGTCTCTTTGAGGATCATCGGCGTGTAGTACATGAATGCATTGACGCCGGTGAACTGGATGACGAAGCCCAGACCAATGCCAATAGCGAGCAATTTCAGCAGCCACGGTTCGTTGAGCTTGGCCAGCACCCCTGTGTGTGTGCGTTCGACGTTGCACTGGGCGATGATTTCCTTGAGCTCGCGGTCGGCCTCGCGCTGTGTATCGCGGATGCCGGCCAGCGTCGACTTGGCTTCGGCAATGCGGCCCTTGCTGACCAGCCAGCGCGGTGAAGTCGGAACGAAGTGCATGCCGATGTAGAGCAATGCGGCCGGAATCAGCGCGATGGCGAGCATGTAGCGCCAGATGAGGGGGCTGTCGAAAAGATGCGCCAGTCCGGCGCTGGTGACGTAAGCCAGGCACTGCCCGGAGACGATCATCAACTCACTCTGACAGACCAGCCGCCCCCGATGTTTAGGCGCTGCCAGTTCGGCGATCAGCACCGGAACCGTGGATGAGGCACCGCCAACGGCAATGCCGAGAATGAAACGCGTGGCGACCATGCTCCACATGTCCGGCGCCATTGCCGTTCCCAGCGCACCCACTGCGAACAGCAGCGCCAGAGCCTTGAGTACGCCGAGGCGGCCATAACGATCCGACAGTTGCCCTGCGAACAACGCGCCAAATGCACCGCCGAAGATCAACGAGGACGCCACTAGACCTTCCGAAACCGGTGACAGGCCGAGCCCACCTTGGCTTGGCTCCAGTGCCATGAACGGCAACGCGCCGGAGATCACGCCAGTGTCATAGCCGAAGCCCAACGAACCCATGGTAGTGATGACGGCGATTCGCCAAAGAATTTTTGATGAGGCATTGGCGCCAGTTCGATCGTGGGACATGAGGGTCAACCTTTTATTGAAGTTATTTGTACACTCAGTGGGATCGAGACTACTGCCATTGAATCGGAAAAAAAATGTCCATCTGGCAAATGTGTTTTCCGCTCAGTGGAAAACTGCGAGCGAGCGTAGAGAACGGCCTTGTCGGTGATGGCAGGACGAGAGTCAGTCAGCGCGGGGAAGATCGACGCGGCCAGGCGCCGCATCGTTTATCAGGAAGGAATCGACGCGAGGTTTATCGCGTCCAGTAGCGCTCGTATTCATGCTCGGCAAAATCGGCGAGCAGGAAATCGATGAAAACGCGCAACTTGGTGGGCATATACCGCCGGCTCTGAAACGCCATGTTGATCGTCAGCCGGGGCAGATCCCAGTCATCCAGTACCGGAATCAGGCGCCCAGCTACCAAGTCGGCATTGATGATGTATTTAGGCTGCACCAGGATGCCACCGCCCGCCAGTGCTGCGGCGCGAACAATTTGGCCATCATTGGTTTCAAGGATCGGATCAACTTTGACCGCGACCTCCTCCTCACCTTTGGTAAAACGCATAACCCGTGGCTGATTGGCGTGGCTATAAATCAGCAAGTCATGATTGGCGAGATCCTCGATCGTCTTCGGCGTACCCATGCGCTGCAAATAGCCCGGCGACGCCGCCAGCACGCGACGTGTTTCAGCCAGACGGCGGATGGTGATGTTCGAGTCGGGCTCATATTCCTTCGTTCTGATCGCCAGATCGATCTCGCTGTCGATAATGTCGTAATAGCGATTCTCGCCTAGAACCTTGACCGTGATGTGCGGGTATTTCTTGCGAAACGCGGGAATCAGCGGCGCGATGTGCAACATGCAAAACGAGATCGACGCAGTGATCGTCAGGGTTCCAACCGGCTGCACCAGCGACTCGGTGAGAGAGGCTTCGGCTTCTTTCAGTTCGCCCAGCAGGCTTTTGCAACTGGTGTAGAACTGATGGCCGGAATGGGTCAGCGCCAGACGCCGGGTATTGCGATCGATCAAACGCACATTCAAACGCTGCTCCAGCGCCACCAGATGCCGGCTCGCCGCCGCGTTCGACAAGCCCAGCAACTCCGCCGCCTTACTCAGCGTTCCCACTTCGGCGGTCGTCACAAATAGTTCGAGTTCGGTCAGCCGATCCATCGCGCCCTCCATTTTTATTTTTTCATATATGAAATAAAGATTTTCTTTATCGGGCTTTTTTTGCGCAGGCCGCAACTATAACGTGCAGCGCTATGGCCTGAACAGGGTGGTTGCCGTGTGTGCAACTGGCTAAAAGCAGGCGCCCCGATACCAGCAAATTCTCGGAGTCACGATGCGCAATCTGGACGAAGCATCAATCACGCAAGCGGTACTGGCACGCAACAGCGGCACGGCTGACCCGCGTTTGTGCGAGGTAATGACGAGTCTTGTGCAGCATCTGCACGCCTTTGCCCGGGACATCAGACTGACCGAAGGAGAGTGGCAAAGAGGTATGGATTTTCTCGCCGAAGCGGCGGCGATCTGCTCGTCAGATCGACAGGAATTCCTATTACTTTCCCACACGTTGGGACTCTCGACGCTGGTGCTGGCCCAGAACAGCAAGAGGCGATCGGGTGGCACTGAAGCCACAACAATTGGCTCGCTGCCATTACCGCCCCCTCCCTTGTATGACTTGGGCGCCAACATCAGCGCCGAGGGCTCCGCCGCCAAATGCCATGTTCGCGGAACGGTTCGCGACATCAAGGGCAATCCGGTTCCAGGTGCCAGTATTCAAGTGTGCGTTGCCAGCGATGATGCCTGTGATCAGGCGTTATTGCAGGCCGATCATGTCGGCGAATACCACTTCTGGACTGTGCTGCCCGACAGTCAGCCGATTCAAACCGATGGCCCGGTCGGCACCTTGCTCGCAGCACTCAATCGACATGCCTGGCGACCGGCGCACATGCAATTCACCCTCCGCGCGCAGGGCTACCAACCGCTGACCACCCAAGTATTTCGTGAAGGTGATGCATACCTTGATACCGATGCCATGTTCGGTGTGCGCTCTTCGTTAATTGCCCAATGGTTGAGCCACGAACCGGGGCCAGCGGCGGATGGTTCAGTGATAAACGAGACGTTTTATTCACTGAACTTCAACTTTGTCCTGACCAGCCAGTAAGCCGCAGGCTTATCAAGGATCCCAATGATCAATGAACCTACTATCACTGCGCTTCTCACCGCGCTTGAAGATCAGCGTTACGAGGCCATGCGCCGGGGCGATCTGTTGACCTTCGAGCGCTTGGCTGACCCTGAACTGATCTACGTTCACTCCAACGGGATCCGGGACACCCTCAACAGTTATCTGCAAAAGTGCCGTGACGGTCTTTACCTTTATCACCGCATTGAGTATCGGATTCATGAGGTTCGCTGTTCGGGTGACACCGCATTGGTGTTTGGTGAAATGGCAGCTGACATCACTTCCCACGGCATCGCCAAATCCATACACAACCGCACGCTGACCGTCTGGCGCAGAACGGCTGCGCAATGGCGACTGTTCGCCTACCAGCCAACGCCTATGACAATACCTTCAGCACTTTAAATGTTCGGGAGAAACGCTAATGTCCACCGCACCTTTCATCTACAACGGCCAACCGTCCCGCGTGATTTTCGGAAGAGGATCGCTGCAACAACTTGAAGCGGAAATTGATCTTCTGGGCGCTAAACGAGCATTGGTGCTGTGCACCCCGGAGCAACGACCGCAGGCTGAACGCATTGCGCAGTTGCTGGGTGATCGGGCTGCGGACATTTTCGACAAGGCCGTCATGCACGTGCCGATCGAAACAGCGCGTGAAGCGCGAGAAGTCGCACGCAAACTGGGCGCCGATTGCGCAGTCGCGATCGGCGGCGGCTCGACCACAGGCTTAGGCAAAGCCATTGCGATGGATTCGGGATTGCCCATTCTGGCGATCCCTACGACCTATGCAGGATCGGAAATGACACCGGTTTACGGCCTGACCGAGAACGGCATCAAACGCACCGGCAAAGACCCGCGCGTGCTGCCTAAAACCGTGATCTACGACCCGGAACTCACCGTCAGTCTGCCGCTGGAAATGTCGATTACCAGCGGCATGAACGCCATCGCTCACGCCGCTGAAGGCTTGTACGCCCAAGACGGCAACCCTGTGATGTCGCTGATGGCCGAAGAAGGTATCCGTGCTCTCGCAGAAGGAATGAAAAAGATCCATGTCGATGCGACCGATATCGACGCCCGCGCCGATTGCCTGTACGGTGCTTGGCTGTGCGGCACAGTGCTGGGCAACGTCGGCATGGCGCTGCACCACAAACTCTGTCATACGCTGGGAGGCAGTTTCAATCTGCCACACGCACAAACGCACACCATCGTGCTGCCCCATGCCATCGCCTACAATCAGTGCGCCGCCCCCGCTCTGTCACGCATCAGTCGTGCACTGGGTGTCGATGACTGCTCGCCTGCAGCAGCGTTGTTTGACCTCTCCAGTTCGCTCGGCGCCCCCACCCGCCTCAAAGATCTAGGCCTGACCGAAGCGGATCTGGATCGCGCCACGGACATCGCCCTGTCTAATCCTTACTGGAATCCTCGGTCTATCGAGGCTTCGGCAATTCGTCAATTGTTCCAAGACGCTTATGAAGGTGCTCGTCCGCGATAGGACTCGCGTTAGTGCTTTACGAAGTAAGCTAATCCTGACGGGTGTTATTCAACTATCAGATAAATCTGATAAGCAGAACAGTACCTAAAATCAATACCGTGCGAATTAAAACTGAGCGTAAGCATCCGCTCACGCGGCCACGAGGCATTCGTGCACCGCGTGTTGCTATACCAGCGCGCATAACGCATCCTCGTGAATGCCTTCGCCGATCACTGTTCGTGCTCCTCGCGCCGCGCCGTGGCCGCCGTCTCGAAGGTCTTGTACAAGCCTTCGATACCGGCCGCGTTCAATGCCTTGACCGTCTCCAGGCCCAGCACAAAACCTTCGGCGCGATCACTGGCGCGAAACAGATCGTCCGCCGTGTGCGCCAACTCGATTTGGTGCAGCAGTTTCAGAGTTTGCACCTCCACCGCGTTCGGCAGGTGCAGTGCCGCCAATGTATCGGCCATGTTCACTCCCATTTCCAAACATTGGCATTGGCCGAGGGCTCAGGCGTCAGCTCGAATTGCCCGATATTGATCAGCAGCCAACCGCCGCCGGGCTCATTACAGCCATCGATCAATTGCCCTTGCAGCATGTGCCCATCAGGCAAAATTACCCGCAGCAGGTTGGCCGCCTTGGGTCCTTGTAAATAATGCTGCAGTTCAATACGGGCGCTTCCAGTGGCGGCATCGCTCAAGCGCACGGGACATTCGAGCGTGGTCCGCTCGATCGGGTCCTGCCCAGATAACGGGCGATCACCACAACGGTGGCCAGGCCCTCATAAACTTCAGACATGCACGGGTGTTCCCTGTTCGAGTAAAAGGCGATGCCGGCATCGACCAGACAGTCAGGCAATGGTAGACCAGAGCCGGGGGGACTGGTTTCCACGCAGCCAGAAAAAGGCCCCCACACCGGGGTCGGGTGTGGGGGCCGATTGAACATAGGCTGGAACTCAACGAATCGGTCTTCAAAGGCCGCAATCGGCCATTAGCAGACGTTCGTGAACGACCGATTTCGACCCATAGCTGACATTGGCGACAGGCAGAAAACGGCCAAAAAGCAGCCACTCCGTGCGCCTACAAATGCAGGGTCGATTCACAAATTTTCGAGAGTAAATTCGACATGGATAAACTCTTGTGTCGCGCTATGGTTCATTGATGCTCGATTCGGCTACCCATTGAGGCAGAGGAATGGATTTCACTCATAGCTTCATGCAGGTTTGGGATGCTCTTCGCTGGCTTATCCTGCCTTTGTTGCTAATCGGTCTACTGCAATCGCGCTGGGCCAAAGGTCACATGGGCGAGCTCCTAGTACGGCTGGTTGCCAGATGTCGGCTGGACAAGCGGACTTACCGTCGCATGCACAACATCACACTGAATACGATCGATGGCACCACCCAAATTGACCATGTATTCCTATCTCCCTACGGCATCTTCGTTGTGGAGACCAAGAACAAAAGTGGCTGGATATTCGGTAGCGAAAGGCAATCGCAGTGGACACAGAAGTTATATAAAAATACATACACGTTCCAAAACCCACTGCGGCAGAACCACAAACATCTCAAGGCTCTGCAGACCACTCTCGGCGTAGAACCGGAACATCTGCACTCGGTTGTCACTTTTGTTGGCGCAAGCACCTTCAAATCCGAGATGCCCGCCAATGTTACCCAGGGTAGTGGCTTCATTCGTTACATAAAGTCATTCAAGCAGCCGGTATTCACTGAGGCTGAAGTTGAAGCGCTTGTGCAAGCTCTGCGAAGCGGCCGGCGCCCGCCAGGTCTGGCCACCCACCGTGAACATGTGCAAAACCTCAAGCGCCGCAATGATCCAACAGCCGAGCGCAAGTGCCCAAAATGCGGCAGTGCATTGCTCATTCGCACCGTGAAGTTCGGCCCGAATGCGGGGAAACGGTTCTGGGGCTGTTCGGCGTTTCCCAAGTGCCGAGTGACGCAGAGGCTCTAGTGGATGCATGAAAATGGGGCGGCAGGCATGGCCGGTTTCGGCCAAGAGCGGTCATTCGATGTGCATGCGGATGGCTAATTTTCTGAGAAAAGCCCTCTACCTAAATCAACGTTTCCAATCCTTTGAGTCGTACATTCGCAACAAGGTAATCGAGAAAAACGCGAACCCGTACTGGCATCTGAGTACCTTGGCCGAGAAAGACTGCATGTACGGGGTCAATATCTCCCGGATTGAAAGGTTGCAGCACGGGCAGGAGTCTTCCTGAGGCAATGTCGTCAACCACCTGGAATTCATCAAGACGCGCCAAGCCTGTTCCTGCCACCGCCAACTGGCGCAAGGCCTCTCCATCACTGGCCGTCAGATTGCCTTGCGGCGTGACTAGATGTGATGAACCTTTGACGATGAAAGGCCAGCCCTTGAGTGTGCGTGTGTAACCGAAGTCCAGGAGATTATGCCCGGCCAGATCGTCTGGCACGATCGGCAGGCCATGGCGCTCGAGATAGTGGGGCGACGCGACGACGACCATACGCGTCTCACCCAGTTTTCTCGCCACCAGGCGTGAACTTTCCAGCGGGCCGTGACGAATCGCCACGTCGGTGCGCTCCTCGACCAGATTGACCACTTGATCCGTCAGTACGATATCGAGTGCTACACCCGTGAACCGCGCGAGGAAATCGTCGACCAAGGGTAATAAGACGTCCTTTGCAAAAGGCAGACTGGCACTGACCCGCAAACGCCCCCGCGGATCGCCCTGTCCTGAGGTGCCACGTTCAGCGTCTTCGACATCTGCAAGTATTCTGACGCATTGTTCATAGAACGCATGGCCTTCAAGTGTCGGCATCAGCCGACGCGTCGTTCGATTGAGCAAGCGTGCCTGAAGCCGCGCTTCAAGGCGCGATAGCAGCTTGCTGACAGCCGAAGGCGTCATGCGAAATTCCCGTGCAGTCGCTGAAAAATTGCCGAGCTCCATGACCCGGGCAAACACTTCCATCTCTGCCAGACGATTGATATCCCAACGTGCCATTGTGAATGTATGTCATAGAAGCCAGTCGTGATTGCAGTCTATATCACAGATGCTGGCGAAGGCATTCTCTCTCTACCGCACACAACGTGCACAAGGAGAGAACTGATGAGTGATATTCAAAACGGGGAAGACCGCATGATCCCAGCACGGCCCCATTCAAAGGTCGCGCTGGTCGTCGGCGCAAACGGCATCATCGGCAACGCCGTCGCGCAGGAACTCAAGCGTGAAGGCTGGCGTGTCAGAGCGCTTGATCGTCGAACGGTCACCGGCACCGAGACGGTCATCGCCGACCTGACGGACGCCGATGCCGTTGCCATCGCGGTGAAGGCTGCCCGGGATACCACGCATGTTTTTTACGCGGCCTATAGTCCCGATCCGGACCTGGCGGTAGAAGCCAATCGCAATGCCGATATGTTGGCCAACGTCCTCGACGGACTGGAACGAGCCGACTCGGCTCTTGAGCGGGTGGTCATCTATCAGGGTTTCAAAATCTACGGCTCTCACCTCGGCGCGAACGTGCGCACGCCTGCGCGGGAAAGTGACGCTGGGCATATGCCGCCGAACCTGTATCTCGCTCAGGAAGCGCAACTCAAACAGCGCGCGGATAAGGCTCGCTGGGACTATGTAGCTTTGCGCCCTGACTTGGTGATCGGGGATATCTTTGGCAACCCGATGAACATTGCATTGGTCATTGGCGTCTTCGCGGAACTGTCTCGGGAGCTGGGTATCCCGCTGCGTTTCCCCGGCACCGATAAAGCCTACGGCCAGTTGCAGCAATTCACCGATGCCGGCTTGCTGGCCCGGGCCAGTGTCTGGGCTGCACTCAGCGAGTCGGCGGGTGGAGAGGCGTTCAATATTACCAACGGTGACATTTTCCGTTGGGAACGCATGTGGCAAGACGCGGCCACGCATCTGGGGATGGAAACGGCATCTGTGGTGCCCCTGACGCTGGCGCGTCATATGCCGGACAAGGCCGAACTGTGGAGCAAGATCTCCAAGCGTCACGGCTTGATCCAGCCGGACTTGGGAAAACTGGTGGGATGGGGTTTCGGCGATTTCATCTTCCACACTGAGACAGACATCATTTCAGACACCAACAAAATCTACCGTTACGGATTTACTGAAAGAGTTGACTCAACAGCATCACTGTTGGACGCGCTGGACAGTCTGAGGAAACAGCGAGTGCTTCCCTAAGAAACCTGATTCGGTAAGTTGCCACTGAAGCAAACACCTCCATTGGGATTTGGCACTCAGTTACACTTGCCAGATTCCACCCAGGCTCACAATGAGCAAAGCCCCTGACAGTGCCAAATCAATTCAGGGGTAGCTTATGACCGGCTTCTGGCTTTCGCGACCGGCTGAAAACGCACCAAATATGCCCGTCGCATAGGCAGTAAACGGTCATAGCTGCCTGCCGCGAACGCCTGCAATGGATCGTTTTCTGCCTCTCATGACAGACAGCAATCGGCCAATAGCTGCCAGTCACAGAAGGTTGCTTACGACCCAAAGCGAACGGTCGCGACAGGGAGAACTTGGCCGAATGACACGGATGGCGGTGGATGCCTGGCGCCAGAAGCAACGTTTTAGTCCGAACATCGTGCTGGAAGCTAACTCGATTGCCATCTTGAACAATGTACTCAAGCAATGTCGCTTGGCGACTATCCTTCTCGACGCGATAGTGCGTGAGCAAGCTGGATTACGTGAGCTTCGGACAATCCTATCGTTGCCTGGTCGCACAGTGGTGCTGTATCGCCGAAACAATGGGTATCACAGCGTGGCCGCTGACGCGTTTGCGAAACTCGTAAGCGTTCTGAGAACCCGCGTGTGCCTTATTGCCTGGGCGAAAATCGTTGGAAGCGGGTCGATTGCATCGCGCCCGCTGTAGCCCAAAAAACACATCTGTTTCGACATATGAATAGCCCTGTCAAAGGGATCAGGTAGTCAGGCCAGGCATTATGCCGCCGGAAATAGCGGGAATCCGGTTCCGGAGAACGCTTCGGTGTCGAGCCAGAGGTACTGAAAGGATCTGCTCTTGAAAACCCAATCGTCTCCCGAGCGTTGCAGCACATCGAACGCAATGCAGTGATTGCGGTAGTACTTCTCGCCTGGGCCGCGTGCAGATTCATGCACGAATGTGCGGGTAGTTGCCTGATCACCGTCGATAACAATCACCCCCGGCAGTGCGAATTGGACGAAGAACTCCTTGCCTGCGCGCAGTTTGTGAAGCAGCGCCACGTTGTTGTCTGGGCCTTTGGAGTACTGGCCGTGAGGGGCTTGACCAATGATGAATTCGCCATCATCTGCCCAAACCGAGTAAAACATTGCGAGGTCTGCGCGAGTCGCGCTGTCGGCGAAACGTGCAATGGTGTTCCGGATGGACGCCTCGTCCATGAATTGCTGCAAGCGAGAAGGTTGGTCTGACATCATCGGCCCTCTAAGCCAGGGTTATATTGGATGCCTCCACTTTCGCGAACATCCGGCCCGACCACATCCTCGATAGTGCTAAAGCCTTGCCTGATCCTACCAACTGTTTTAGTTTGAGAAACCACTGGCCTGTCGCGAGTGCGACCAGGATCGATAGCCATCATGCTGGAACATCTTCTCGCAATAGTGAGCCGACATCGCGGTTGCGCCGATCTATCAAACACTCTTCCCCGACTGACAATCAGATCCACAGATGCTCCGGTTCCTCCGACCCCGGCTCTATTTGCGCCGAAGTTCTATCTGCTGCTGCAAGGCGCCAAGCGGATGAACATTGCCGATAGCACGTTTGACTGCCATCCGGGCACCTGTGCAGTGGCATCGGTCGGGTTACCGTTCGTGAGTGAAGTGGTAGAGGCGAGCCCGGAAAAACCTTATATCAGTGTCGAATTAATGCTCGATGCAGGGATCGTCGCTGGCTTGCTTCTCGATATGAGCAAGTCCACCCAACCGTATCCGCAGGCGGGCGCTATCTCTATCGCCCAAGCCGATAGCAGTTTTGTCGAGCCGTTGGTTCGCTTCATCGGTCTGCTTGACACGCCAGCAGAGGTTAAGGTGCTTGGCTCCCAGTTCGAGCGCGAGTTCTACTACCGCCTATTGTTAAGTCCGCTAGGCTCCAGGCTCTGCCAAATTGGAATGCACAACACCCGGTTCGGACAAATCAAAATCGCGGCAGACTGGATCAGCGCGAACGCCGATAAGCCGATGAGTGTGCATTGGCTTGCCGCTCATGTCGGTATGAGCGTCACGTCGTTCCACCGACATTTCAAGGCGGTTACTGCACATAGTCCGCTCGCTTACCAGCGACAACTTAGGCTACTCGCTGCTCGACGGCTGCTCGCATCCGGAGCATCAAATGTTACAGGTGTCGCATTTGAGACCGGATACGCCAGCCCCTCTCAGTTCAGTCGAGAATACAAGAAGGCTTTCGGCGTAGCGCCGAACCGCGACGCTTTATCACTGCGCCGCTGATTTGAGCTTTTTCAATCGGATCAGGCTCGAATTGCGCGTGAGTCTCTATGCGTCAGGCGGCTGGAAAGCTTGAAGCGCATTTAAAGTCAATGTGTTTGGGTTGTTGACGAAGGCCCGGCGCAATGCCGGGTTTTGGCTTTCAGCGCAGTTGCTGTTTGTACTACCCAATGGGGTTCTTAGTCTATGTGATGCGATGGTGGAGGGTCCGCTTCTGGCCGGTTTCTGCCTGTTGCGAAGGGCAGCAGCCGACCCATTGCGGACATTTGAAAATGCCCCTTCGCCTGCGCACTGTTGAAGGTGCGCAGTAATACGTCAGGAGATAGTGAGCTGGCTGACAATGTAATGTTGGCTTAATACTGAAGCGCTTATATCACGCGCAATCAGCGCCTTGCGGAAGGCAGCTACAAGCGTGTGCTCAATTGATTGTTAGTGCCATTTCTGACGACTACACTCCAACCCCATGAAACGCTACCTGCGGTTTTTCCTCATCTTCGTGATTAGCCTGGCGCTTCCCCTCAGCGGGATGGCGGGCGTTCAGGCACCGGAACCGTGCCCGATGAAGACGATGGGCATGGCGATGATGGATGACATGGGCATGGACTGCTGCAACGACATGAAGAGCCCGACCGAGCACGGCAAACCCTGCAAGCCGGGTCAGGAATGCAAGACGGGCGGTATGCTGCAAGTTTCGATCCTCAAACCTCCTGTTACCTTGTTCAGCCCCGTAGTACTTCCCTTTTCCAGTGATTCCGTACCTGTGCCCACCCCGTCCGGGGTATGGCGACCGCCTCGCGTCTGATTCCTGTCCCAAATTGAGCCTCATCTCGTTTTAGCGGGATGGCATAGCTGTGCGCATGTCTTTTGACGCGTGCAGTGGATCATCACAGGAATCATAAACATGAACTCCAAGTGCTATTGCACAGGCTGGTCCCTCGTGGCCGGCCTGGCGGCAAGCGTACTGGCATTGCCGAGCTTCGCTGCCGCATTGACACTCGACGAAGCATTGCGGCTGGCCGAAAACAACGCGCCGTCGCTGGCTGCACAGGATGCAAAAATACAGGCCGCCAGCAGCGCGGCTATTCCAGCGGGTGAATTACCTGACCCCAAAGTGCTGGCCGGTGTACAGAACTACCCCATCGGCGGCCCGGATCGCTGGAGCATCAACGACGACTTCATGACCATGCAAATGGTCGGGGTCAGGCAGGAAATGCCAAACAGTGACAAGCGCAAGGCCCGTATCGAGGTCGCCAGCGCCGCCGTTGATCGCGCTGCCGCCGAGCGTCGGGTCGAACGCCTGAACGTGCGCCAATCCACGGCGTTGGCTTGGGTCAGCAGCTATTCGGTTGAACGCAAAGACGCGCTATTCCAGGACTTCTACAAGGAAAACCGGCTGCTGACTGATACCGTCCGGGCGCAGATTGCCGGCGGTCGCGCTCAACCTGCCGACGCTATAACACCCAAACAGGAAGCGGCTCAACTGGCAGAGCAGCAGGACGATTTGATTCGCCAGCGTGCTCAAGCCCGCGCGGCGCTCAAACGCTGGATTGGGTCTGCCGCCAACGAAAAGCCTGTGGGCAGCTTGCCGCAATGGCCGGTCGATACCTCGAACGTCTTCCATAAGCTACAACACCACCCCGAGTTGGCCGCGTATGGGCCGATGACCCTTGAAGCGCAAGCCAAGGTCCGGGAGGCAGAGGCGGAGAAGAAGTCAGACTGGAGTTGGGAGCTTGATTATCAGCATCGCGACCGTCAGTTCGGCGACATGGTCAGCGTGCAATTTTCCTGGGACCTGCCGCTGTTTCCTGACTCCCGCCAAAACCCGAAAATCGCGGCCAAGCAGGCTGAACTCAGTCAGCTTGAGGCCGAGCGCGAAGCCTTGTCACGCGAGCATACCCAGCAACTGGAGAGTGAACTGGCTGACTATGAAAGCCTGAATCGTGCGGTCCAGCGCAATGAGCAAAGCCTGGTGCCACTGGCCAGGGAAAAGGTCGAACTCAGCATGGCCAGCTACCGTGCCGGCAAAGGAGATTTGAATGCCGTTGTCGCCGCAAGGCGTGAACTCATTGAAGCTCGCCTCAAACAAGTCGACGTGGAGGAGCAGCGAGCGCTGACCCGTGCGCGACTTTATTTTACTTATGGGGAGTCCAGCCAATGAGCCTCAAATGGAGCGGAGCATTGCTGGCGGGTGTTTCAATGGTATTGGGAGTTGCCGGTGGCTATTGGTTTGCTCACCAACGCATAAGCGGTGTGCCCGGTACCGCCCCTGAGCAAAGCCTAAATACACCGGACGAACGCAAGGCACTGTATTGGTATGACCCGATGTACCCGCAGCAAAAATTCGATAAGCCTGGTAAATCGCCCTTCATGGACATGCAGCTGGTCCCTCAATACGCCAGTGGAGGTAGTGATCATGCGACGGTCAGCATCGATCCAGGTCTGACGCAGAATCTTGGTCTGCGATTTGCGACGGTCAGCCGTGGGGTCTTTGAATCCAGCCTCAACGTAACCGGTGTCCTGGCCTTCAACGAACGCGATGTCGCCGTAATACAGGCCCGCACCCCAGGCTTCGTCGAGCGGGTCTATGCCCATGCCCCCGGTGATTTGCTTAAAGCCAACGCGGCGTTGGCGGATATTCTGGTGCCAGAGTGGGCAGCCGCACAGACAGAGTTCCTTGCCCTCAAGCGCAATGGTGATGCTGATTTGTTAGCGGCGGCCCGCGAACGACTTCGGCTCACAGGCATGCCGGCAGCACTGATCGCTCAGGTAGAGCGTGGCGGCAAGGTTCAGCCTTACCTGACACTGACCAGCCCTATCGGTGGTGTGATACAGGAGTTGAACATCCGCGCGGGAATGACCGTTGCCGCAGGCGAGACGTTGGCGCGTGTCAATGGTTTGAGCAGTGTCTGGCTGGCGGTGGCCGTTCCAGAATCAGAAGCTGGCTCCATCACCGTGGGGCAAACGGTTGAAGCACAATTACCAGCCTTCCCAGGAGCAAAGGTCAACGGCAAGGTCAGTACGATTCTGCCGGAAACCAACCTGGATAGCCGCACCCTGCGGGTGCGGGTGGAACTGCCCAATCCGGATGGACGCCTCAGGCCCGGTTTGACCGCGCAAGTACGTTTGAACCGTTCAACCGAGCAAAGTGTGTTGTGGGTGCCGAGCGAGGCCGTCATCCGCACCGGCCGACGTGCCTTGGTGATGTTGGCCGAAGACGCGGGCCGCTTTCGCCCCGTGGAAGTGCAGATCGGCCAGGAAAGCGATGGCAAGACGGCCATCGTCAACGGTCTGGATGAAGGCCAGAAAGTGGTCACGTCGGGGCAGTTTCTGCTCGACTCGGAGGCCAGTCTCAAGGGGATCGTGGCCGGATCAGTGCAAGAGTCGCCTCTCAACGCAGCTACCTCCGGTTTGCATGAGGCTGACGGGCAGATCGTCGAGATCGACGATAAAGAAGTCACGCTCGCCCATGGTCCCTTCAAGACGCTGGGCATGCCTGGCATGACGATGACGTTTCCACTTGCCAGCCCGGCGCTGAAACAAGGCTTCAAAGCGGGGGACAAGGTCAAAGTCGCGGTGAGCCAGACCGACGACGGTCTTCGGGTCGAACGCCTGGATAAATCGGGAGGTCAGCCATGATCGCTGCCCTCATTCGCTGGTCAGTGGCCAACCGGTTCCTGGTGCTGCTGGCGACTTTGTTCGTCACGGCGTGGGGCATCTGGTCGGTACAGAGCACGCCCATTGATGCGCTGCCGGACCTCTCTGACGTGCAAGTCATCATCCGTACGCCATTTCCGGGACAAGCCCCGCAAATTGTCGAGAACCAGGTGACCTACCCGTTGGCCACCACCATGCTTTCAGTGCCGGGTGCCAAAACAGTGCGTGGTTACTCGTTTTTTGGCGACAGCTTTGTGTATGTGCTGTTCGAGGACGGGACCGACCTGTACTGGGCCCGTTCACGGGTTCTGGAATACTTGAGTCAGATACAAAGCCGCTTGCCGGCGAGTGCCAAACCGGCGTTGGGGCCGGATGCGACGGGGGTAGGCTGGATTTACCAGTACGCATTGGTGGATCGCACGGGTGGGCACGATCTGGCACAACTGCGCGCGCTTCAGGACTGGTTTCTCAAGTTCGAACTCAAGACCCTGCCCAATGTTGCGGAGGTCGCTACGGTCGGTGGCATGGTCAAGCAGTATCAGGTGCAGCTTGATCCGCTAAAACTGGCCAGCCTCGGTATCACTCAGGCCGAGGTATCCGAGGCGATTGGCAAGGCCAACCAGGAAACTGGTGGTGCCGTGCTTGAGATGGCTGAGACCGAGTTCATCGTGCGCGCTTCCGGCTACCTGAAGTCGCTCAATGACTTTCGGGCAATCCCGCTCAAGCTCGGTGCGGGCGGCGTTCCCGTGACCCTGGGCGATGTCGCGACGATCCAGTTGGGCCCGGAAATGCGCCGTGGCATCAGCGAACTCGACGGCGAAGGGGAGACTGTCGGCGGCGTGGTAATTTTGCGCAGCGGCAAGAATGCTCGCGAAACCATTGCGGCGGTCAAGAGCAAACTCGATGAACTGAAAAGCAGCCTGCCGGCGGGCGTGGAAATTGTCACCACCTACGACCGCAGTAAGCTGATCGACCGCGCAGTGGAAAACCTCAGCCACAAGCTGCTCGAAGAGTTCATCGTCGTTGCGCTGGTCTGCGGGATTTTTCTCTGGCACTTGCGCTCATCCCTGGTGGCGATCATTTCGTTGCCGGTCGGGGTGCTGATGGCCTTTATCGTCATGCGATACCAGGGCATCAACGCCAACATCATGTCCTTGGGCGGGATCGCTATCGCCATCGGTGCCATGGTCGATGCCGCGGTGGTGATGATCGAGAACGCCCACAAGAAAATCGAGGCGTGGCACGCGGCCAATCCTGGAGAGGAATTGAAGGGTGAGCGGCATTGGCAGGTGATGACCGAAGCGGCGGCAGAGGTCGGCCCCGCGCTGTTCTTTTGTCTGTTGATCATCACGTTGTCATTCATTCCGGTGTTCACGCTGGAGGCTCAGGAGGGCAGGCTGTTCGGGCCGTTGGCGTTTACCAAGACCTATGCCATGGCCGCAGCGGCGGGGTTGTCGGTCACGTTGGTGCCAGTGCTGATGGGCTACTGGATTCGGGGGCGAATTCCGGGTGAGCAACAGAACCCGCTGAACCGTTGGTTGATTCGGATCTACCAACCCGCCCTGGATGCGGTGCTGCGTCGTCCCAGAGTCACCCTTCTGGTGGCGCTCTTGGTGTTCGTTAGTGCGCTGTGGCCAATGTCTCGTTTGGGTGGAGAGTTTCTTCCGCCACTGGACGAGGGTGATCTGCTCTATATGCCGTCTGCTCTGCCGGGGCTGTCGGCGCAGAAAGCCGCGCAACTGCTGCAACAGACGGATCGCTTGATCAAGACAGTGCCTGAGGTTGAGCACGTCTTTGGTAAGGCCGGCCGTGCCGAGACCGCCACCGACCCGGCACCGTTGGAAATGTTTGAAACCACCATTCAGTTCAAGCCTCATGAGCAATGGCGTCCGGGCATGACCCAGGAAAAATTGGTGGAGGAACTGGACCGCGTGGTGCGTGTACCCGGCTTGACCAACATCTGGATACCGCCGATTCGTAACCGCATCGATATGCTGGCGACGGGCATCAAGAGTCCAATCGGCGTGAAGGTTGCCGGCACCAACCTGACGGAAATTGATGCGGTCACCCAGGCGGTCGAGCGAGTGGCCAAAGACGTGCCCGGTGTCAGTTCGGCTTTGGCCGAGCGCCTGACCGGTGGCCGCTATATCGACGTGGATATCGACCGCAAGGCAGCGGCCCGCTATGGCATGAATATCGCCGATGTGCAGTCCATCGTGGCTGGTGCTATCGGTGGTGAAAATGTCGGGGAGACCATTGAAGGGCTTGCACGCTTTCCGATCAACGTACGTTACCCACGTGAATGGCGCGACTCGCCGGGTGCCCTGGAGCAATTGCCCGTCTATACCTCGTCAGGCAGCCAGATCACCCTAGGCACTGTGGCGAAAATCAGGATCACCGACGGTCCGCCGATGCTCAAGAGCGAGAACGCACGGCCTTCAGGCTGGGTGTACATCGATGTGCGAGGCAGGGACATTGCTTCGGTGGTCGCCGATCTGCGTCGGGCCGTCAATGAGCAGGTCAAGTTGCAACCCAGCATGAGCCTGAGCTACTCGGGGCAGTTTGAGTTTCTCGAAAGGGCCAACGCACGCCTCAAACTGGTGGTGCCGGCCACGCTGTTGATCATCTTCGTGCTGCTCTACCTGACGTTCGCCCGCTTTGATGAGGCCTTGTTGATCATGGCCACGCTGCCATTTGCACTGACTGGAGGGGCATGGTTCCTCTACCTGCTGGGGTTCAACTTGTCGGTGGCTACCGGAGTCGGCTTTATCGCGTTGGCCGGTGTCTCTGCGGAGTTTGGCGTGATCATGCTGCTCTACCTGAAGAATGCCTGGGCCGAACGTGAGGACCTTGGCGACAGCTCTGAACGCGGACTGGTTGCGGCGATTCGTGAAGGCGCTGTGCAGCGGGTGCGCCCCAAGGCCATGACGGTGGCTGTCATCATTGCCGGCCTGCTACCCATCCTGTTAGGCAGCGGCACGGGTAGCGAAGTGATGAGCCGCATCGCCGCACCCATGGTCGGCGGTATGGTCACGGCTCCCTTGCTTTCCCTGTTTGTCATCCCGGCGGCCTATCGCTTGATGCGCCGTCGAACTCTCCCAATAGAACCCGTCACCCAGGAAGGAAAAATCGTATGAAACTGACCCTTATTGCAGTTGCCGGCACTGCCCTTGTGTTCTCTCTTGTTACCCGAGCGGAGGACATGCAGGGAATGAAAATGGACGATATGGAAGGCATGGAAATGAAGCAGGAATCGAAGCAAACGCCTATCGCCAGTGCCGAGGGCACGATCAAGGCTATCGATCCCGCAAAACATACGGTGACCCTCGCTCACGGCGCCGTTCCAGCGGTGCAATGGCCACCGATGACCATGGCGTTTTCCGTGGCAGAAGATCAGTTGGCAGGGTTGAAGGTTGGAGACCGCGTATCGTTTTCCTTCCGACTAGAGGGTGGAAAAGGAACGATTGTTTCCATCAAAAAATGAAACATTGATCTAGTTCGTAGCCGGCACGCATCGTCGTGCTGGTTTAACCACTTTCACAATAATCTCCGCTTCGGAGACGAGGCGTGTATGACCGCTTCTGGCCGAAAGCAGACGAAGTCGAACAATGATGCTGGCCGAATGAACTCGGCATCCCCCTCAGCATTCGTCCAATGCAAATCCGAAGTCGTCACTGGACACTTGAGCCGCTTCGTTGAGCCGCTGGCGTAGTGCAGCGGTCAGCTGTCGTTCCACTTCCCATGGATCCGACAGCGCAGCGAGCTGCGGCGCCAATTGCGGCGAGAGGCTCATTAGCGAGTGGTTGAGTGAACGCGCCGTCTCATAAGCGGCCTTCTGCACAAAGCTGATTTCCACCAGCTCACCCTGTGCCTTGCGAAACTCCATCTCAGCCATCCGCGCCAGGTAATGCTCGCGATGCGCTCGTGCTTTCTGAAAGTCTGGAGTTTGCCCATGAGCAGGATCAGCGGGCGGCGGCGCAGCCATGTTAGTCGGCTCGGATTGTGCGCCGACGTGGCTGTACACATCACGCTGAAGCCGCTCCTGTTGGTGGCGAGCAGCGACGGCAGCCTTGCTTGGATCAGCGGTTTCGCGGATCAACGCTTCGGTGGCCAATACGTCGACCTGCTTGCCATTGGGCGACAGAACCAGGCGGCCATTCTCTTTCAGCCAAGTGATGTAGCTCGGTGACCGGCCGATGTGCGCAGCGAAGGCGCTCTTTGACAAGTACGTGGTTGCGGTCATAAGCCCTCCTTTTCAGCGGCTTTTCGATGAATCCTTTCAAGATTTCAGTGGATTGAAATTTCAGTAAGCTGGCGGGCCTCCCACTAACAAGATCCCGCGGGTTTCCGACCCCGTACCCTTCGAAAGTCCCCAGGGTCCCCGGCGGTTTTCTGCCCGGGCCGGTCGGTCGACTCGACATCCGAGTGTCATGCCCTACCCCATCCCTTTGGAAAGACGGACATCTCTGCGAAGGTTTCAGCTAGAGAGAATCCGCGAGTTCGATAACCCGTGTAGGGGGCGGCCCTCGGGGAGGACCCGTAAAAATCGGCGCCCTACCCGGCCTGCCCGGCTCATGCCTTCGGCTCAGCCTCGCTCAAGTCCAGCCGCTTGGCCACCCAGCGCTCGTACAAACCGATGGCGACATCCGCGCCGGCCATCGCGGTCAGGCAACCCAGCGCACCCGCTGTCCAGATCGACAGGCCCGCACCAAACAGCAACATCATCGCTGACACGCCGCAGACGATGCAGGCACCGGACCGAAGTGCGAGGCGGCGCAGTAAGGCCCAGCCTCTCGCCCCGTCCTTGTCGGCGCGCCACATCTCGCCAGACACACCGCCAACCAGGGACAGGGCAATCACCATCCAGATCGGCATCTCTGCCAGTGCCTGTTGCTCGTTCGTCATTGCCCTGCCCCTTAAACAAAAAGACCCGGCGCAATGGCCGGGTCAAGTGGTGGGTGGCCTGCCGCGCTTTGCGGTCGCACCCATCGAAGATGGCCCCTTTTTACAGGTCGATTCTGGTGGCAGCAAGACCGTTTTAATGCCATCCGGTGAATGTGTGGCTTACGCCCGGTGAACGGCTGGCGAATGTCGGTGAATATCTATCCCGGCTGTCTTTTGCTTATCTGGCGTCCCATGCGTCCCACCTCTCTAAAACAAGGTGGGACGTCTGAAAGCCCAGTAGATTGGGGCTTTGCCCCACCGTCCTACTTTTATCTCTCTTTTCTCGTGTATAGAGAGAATATTTAAAAACACGCGTGCGCGTGAACACGCGCATTGATGCCCGCTACGCATACACGGGCGGGAGACATGAAAAAGGTGGGACGGCGGGACAGCCCAACAACGACGGGGCCTGCGCCCGTCCCACCACCGCAAAAAGCGGTGGGACGGAGGCAGGCCGGTGGGACGGCGTGAGCCAGAGGAATGCCCACGATCAAGCCGCTTCCCCTAGGAGGAAGTGCTCGACCACGATGTGAGCGTCATGCAAGCGCTGGTAGTAGAGGTTGCGTGTGCAGCCACTCTCAGCCAGACGCGCAGTCAAAGGCGCATCAGGCTGGAAGTAATGCACCTGGACCACCGTCATCAGCTCGGGATCGAGGCGTTTCTTCACGATGCGCTCAATGTCCAGCGAAGCTTACCTGCGTGTCAAGGACAGCCCCTGGTATGACGAAAAATGCGGAATGCAGTACAGCCAGTCGACCCGCGTCATGCAAGCCGGCATCCGCTGGCTGGCCGAGCAGTTGGACATCGATCTTCCTGCCATCCCGGCAGATCGCCGTGACGTGGCCTAGGGAGTACGCCCGCCAGATCGTTGCCATGCGCACACGCGAGGAGCGCAACGCCGCGCTCCTCGAAGTGCCCGAACATCTGCGCGAGCTGACCAGACGCCACTGCCTGAACGCCTGGAACCACCCAGCACGACAACAACGCAAGGAGGCTCGACAAGGCCATGAGTAACGCTGCACAGAATCCGCTTCGCCTGCATCCGGCGCCAGAATCGGCCACCGTCGAACTGCTCTATCGAATCTTCGGTGACGTCCTGATCCCGCTGGAGAAAGTCCGCGAGCAGTACTTTCGCAATCTCAACGAACAGTCGTTCGTGACAGAAATCAACAGCGGCCGGATCCAGCTCCCGATCACCACGCTGGACACCAGCCGCAAGGCGCTTAAGTACGCACACATCCGGCACGTCGCCTCGCTGATCGACATCCGCGCCTACAAAGCCGACGAGAGCATGCAACGCCAACAGGACGAACCCATACAAGCAGAAGCAAATTTAGAAAGGGATAGACATGGAAATTCATAGCGAAACTCTTGCCGAGGACGAGCTGGTCGCAATCACCGGATATCAACGACCTTCATTGCAGCTGGATTGGCTCAATCGAAATGGCTGGAAATACGTACTTACAGGTGCAAGACGACCTGTTGTTGGTCGCGTGTACGCGCGAATGAAACTGTCCGGTGTGAAGCCTTCATCTGACAATATTGCGGCTGAAGCCTGGTCGCTAGATCTTTCACGCGTGGGGTAAAAATGCGACCAAGAAAGGCTGCAAATCGGGATCTCCCACCTCGAATGATCAGGCGGGTTAGGTCAATGAAAAACGGCTCAGAGTGGGTCGGGTACTACTACGACGGGAGAGATGATCAGGGGAAGAGGAAGGAAATTCCGTTGGGTGGCGACTTGGATGTCGCCAAGGCGGAATGGGCGAAACTCGATTGCAAGCCAATTCCGCAAAAGAACAGCCTTCTGGGAAAAGTTTTCGACCGATACGAAGCCGAGATCATTCCGGCGAAAAAACCTAGAACCCAAAAGGACAACTTACTATCTCTGACGCAGCTCAGGAAAGTATTCAATGACGCGCCAATCAATGCTGTGACACCGCAGGTGATAGCCCAGTACCGCGACAAGCGGACTGGGAAAGTTCGGGCGAACCGCGAGATCTCACTGCTCTCGCATATCTTTAACATTGCCAGAGAATGGGGTATCACTGACAAGGAAAACCCAGCATCTGGGGTGCGAAAAAACAAAGAGACGCCACGTGATTTTTACGCTGATTCTACGATCTGGAATGCCGTTTACGGCGCTGCAGTACCAGAGCTTAAAGATGCCATGGACCTGGCTTATCTTACTGGCCAACGCCCTGCTGATATTCTGGCCATGCGCGCTACAGATGTCACCGAAAGCTTCCTGCAGGTTGCCCAGGGCAAGACCTCAAAAAAACTCCGTATCCGACTTGATGCCGGCGATAGTATTAACGGCTTAGGTGAGCTTATAGAAAGGTTGCTGGAACAACGAAAAACGCGTGCGGTTCGAAATCCGTATTTGATCATTACAGAAGACGGTCGCCGCGTGACCGCACCAATGCTTCGCCTGCGGTTCGACGATGCGCGCAATCGCGCAATCGCGACAGCATTAGAGGGTGAAGACACCCAGCTTGCTTCAGGCATTCGGATGTTCCAGTTCAGGGATATCCGGCCGAAAGCAGCGAGCGAGATTGACGATCTTGAGCATGCCAGCAGACTGCTTGGGCATACTGATAAACGCATAACAGAAACGGTCTATCGACGCGTCGGTGAAATCGTAAAACCCACACGATGACCCCCACCAAGAAATTTGCTCACAACCTTTCTTAACCATTCACCTGAGACTTAGAGTCGCCCTTCATGACGTGCGACTCTCGGCCAAAGCAGGCACCTCAAACGTCGACTAAACTGGGGCGATTCAAACAGCCAGCGACACTCAAGACCACAAGCAGAGTTGATAATCCTCATGGAGTTGACTCTTGGCCTTAGGCTCGAAGAAACGCTTCGTATTTTGAGCGGTAGGTTTAGGGACCGCGTAACGATTGCTTCCACACAACTAAGGCTGCTCAGGGAGCGGCGGGCCGGAGAAGCATGCATATTTCTAAACTGACCATCGTCAATTATCGAAACTTCAAGAACTCAACTCTACAGTTCCAGAGAGGGGTTAACACCATCATTGGCGAGAATGGGTCTGGGAAGTCGAACATACTTCGCGCGATTCGGCTTCTACTAGATGACAACATGGTTCGTGCCGCCTACCGCTTGGAGGAATCTGACTTCAGCAGGTCGCTCGATCAATGGCAGGGCCACTGGATCATCATCAGCATGGAGTTCGAGGAGATCAGTACAGATGAATCTGTGCAGGCGCTATTCCTCCATGGAACGGCCACGCTTGAAGATGCGCCGCTCGCAAAAGCTACCTACAACCTCATCTTCCGACCTAAGAAAGAGATCCGGCTGAAGCTGGCTGCGCTCGATCTTTTTGACTATGACAAGCTAACTGAGATCCGCAGCTCGATTACGATCGATGACTACGAGACAATTTTCACAGGGCGGAGCAGCGCCGACTTCAGCAATCCCGCGACTTACGAATCGATTATTGGTGACTTCAGGTCATGCTATTTCAAATCAGAGACAGAATTCCCGGAAATCGGATCAAAGGTGCCGGGCTTTCTCTCTGTCACGAAAGAAGTCTCGCTGACCTTCATTCAAGCACTTCGCGATGTTGTTTCAGAGTTCCACAACAACAGAACGAACCCTTTGTTCACGCTGCTCAAGAGCAGAAGCGGCGAGATCAACCCAGCAACAATGCAGCCCATTTCACAGATGGTTCGCGACCTTAACTCATCCATTGAAGACCTTGAGGATGTGCAGTCCGTACGCAATCACATTCGCGAGACGATCAAGGACGCTGCTGGCGAGACCTACTCGCCTGCGTCACTCTCAATCAAATCTGACTTACCTGAGGAGGCGGAGAAGCTCTTTCAGTCTCTGCGGCTTTTCGTTGGCGAGTCCGAGGAAGGGTACGAAGGAGGGATTCATGAGTTGAGCCTTGGCGGGGCTAATCTGATCTACCTCACACTCAAGCTGCTTGAATTCAAGTACCAGCGCGAAAAGCTTTCCATCGCAAATTTCCTCCTGATTGAGGAGCCGGAAGCACACATTCACACCCACATCCAGAAGACCTTGTTCGACCGCATCGCCTACAGCGACGCGCAAATCATCTACACCACGCATTCGACTCACATCTCAGAGGTTAGCAATGTAAGTAACGTCAACATTTTGGGACGACACGGTCCATTCTGCGAGGCATACCAGCCAGCTACCGGCCTTGAGCCGTCCCAGGTAACGAGCATCCAACGGTACCTCGACGCGGTGCGTAGCAATCTGCTCTTCGCAAAGAGCGTGATACTGGTGGAAGGTGATGTGGAGGAAATCCTAATCCCGATTCTAGTCAAAACTGTGCTCGGCTTAAGCGTCGACGAACTTGGCATCAGCGTCGTCAATATCCGCAGCACGGGCTTCAAGAACGTAGCGGTTCTGTTCCACAACCTGCGCATCCGAAAGCGCTGCGCAATCGTTACTGACCTCGATAGCGCCTTTTTCGACATCACACCATTACTCACGGATACGCCAGCTATCGTAGCGAGAAAAGGCAAGGCGGCCGGCTCACAGAAGTCCGGCCAAGAGCGCAAGGCTGACCTAGATAATTTTGTTGCTGGAAACCAGTGGCTCGCTACCTTCTACGCTACACATACCTTTGAGGTCGATTTCGTCGCAGCTGGGAACCAAGAATCGGTTGTTCAAACCATCTCTAAAGTCTACAAAGACGCAGCGACAATTGATGCTTCGGTCAATGCGCTCCGCTCAGGTCAACTGGACCAAATGGGGCGCCGAACACTGATGATGGCTCAACAGGAAGGAAAGGGATGGTTCGCCATTCTTCTCGCTAACGAGCTCACTCATGATGTAAGAATCCCCGACTACATTCAGCAAGCCATTCATTTTGCACACGGTCACTTCTCCCGAACTTTGCTTTCCCGAATCATTCAGTATCGGGCGGACAGTCGGTTCGGATCTCAACCTTTAGCGACTCCTTTCCACACCGCGTTACGGGTGGATATTGAGCGCTTCCAACGAGAAGAAATCAGTCTTCAGTCTCTCAAAGCGGCAGTTGAATTGATGTTACCGGGGGACGTGATCAATTCGTTCCTGGCGGAGATTACATAATGTTCGCTTGGGACCCTCGGGATCTTAATCTTGAGCAAGCTGCGGCCGTTGAGGAACCATCGAGCGTCTTTCTTATCGCGTGTCCTGGCAGTGGAAAAACGCGCACTCTGACCTATAAAATTGCCTATGAGTTATCCCGCCGCACCGACAAACGTATTCTGGCAGCCATTACCTATACGCATCGGGCCGCCGATGAGATCCTGGAGCGGATAGAGGACCTCGGTATCGATACATCGGGGCTGTGGATTGGTACGATCCATTCCTTTTGCCTTGAATGGATTATCAAGCCTTACGGCATTTATTGCCCTGAGCTCGCGCATGGTTACCGCGTAATCGATACGCACGATCGTGAGCTAATGCTGGAGCGGCTATGCGCACCTTATAGAGGAATCACCCACTGGGACTGCGATTACTTTGTAAGCGAAACTGGATACTACCTTGCATGTCCCGACACTCGGAAGCACGATGCGATTCACAAAGTCTTACGGGAATATTTTACCGAGCTTGCAGCGAGTCGAAAGATTGATTTTGAACTGATCTTGTGGCATGCCCAAGCTCTCATGCGGGATAAAAACCATATTGCGGTACTGCTTTCGCAGGTGTTTTCCCACCTCCTAATGGATGAGTACCAAGACACGAAACAGATTCAGTACAGCCTATTGATTTCTATTCTGCGCGCCGGCGGCGGAAGAACAAATACCTTCATCGTTGGCGATCCGAACCAGGCGATCTATGGATCGCTTGGCGGCTATGCAATGCCTGTGGCTGAGTTCCGCACCCAGGCAGGCATACCAATCAAAGAGATGAAGCTCAGTCGAAATTATCGGTCCAGCGAGAGAATAATCAGCTATTTCTCAAACTTTAACGTCCATGCGACGAGCATCAAAAGCGAGGGCGACAACGCAGCGTTCCCTAGCCTGATAACTTACAACCATTACATTGCACATACCGACTTGCATGATGAATTGGTTCGGCTCATCCAGGAGAGTCTTGCCGCTGGTCATGCACCCGAGGAGATTTGCGTGCTGGCCCCGTGGTGGATACTGCTGGCATCCACAACCCGTAAACTAGTGGCGATGCTGCCCCACTGCCAATTTGATGGCCCCGGCCTTGTTCCTTTCAGCAACGACTATGACAACTTCTGGTTCAAAGTATCTAAAATCCTACTTACTGAGTCCTCGCCGAGGCTCCTAATTCGTCGTATGCGTTGGGCTAACGATGTGATCAAGGATCTCGGTGATTTCGGTGTTGACACTTCTCGTCTGTCCCAGAGACTGCTGCTCAGGGAATGCAACACAATCTCGATCATGGAAACGGATGGTCTCAGCTATCTTGATCAAGCCTTCACTGCATTGTTTGAGCGGCTTTCCATATCCATCGATAGCTTTCCACCACTTACGGAACACCGCGAGGCCTTCTTTGGCAGCTCTGCATCCAGAATCGAAAGGCTTCAGAAAGCCGGGGCTAGCTATATCAATGATGTAGCATTCTTCAAGAAGGTGTTCCGTGAACGAACTGGCATAACAGTTTCGACTATTCATGGAGTCAAAGGCGCGGAATTCGACGTTGTCATTGCCTTCGGGCTACTGCAAGGTATGGTGCCCCACTTCAATGAAACGAATGCGGAAGATGCGGCGAACAAGCTTCTGTACGTATTAGGCTCCCGTGCTCGCAAGCACCTTCATTTAATGTCGGAGGTGAACCGCCCCAGAGGACGCTATGGGATTTATACACCTACCGAAACGCTCATTGCGTACACATTTGCTTATGACCTCGACTAGGCTGCTGTCGTACTGAACTCATCGCAAGTTTTTATCACACCCTAGACTCGTAAACGCCATAGACCTGTTGAACCCCCAGTCCATAGCGAAACCTCCTCAACCAACCCGGCAGCTACGTTAGGTCTCGCCGGCAAGTCTCGACATTTGCCTGATCCTTTCAAGAGACTCAGTGACGTGCTTCGGATATTCACCGTTGAAGTATTCAAAGGTTAGCGGATTGGCTGTGTAGAATTGACAGAAAAAATTAACCCAGTCTTCCGTTTTCAGCGACCCATTGATCTTGAAGAGCTTGCTCGATCTAGCTTTGATGTGCGCAGAGTTCTTCATCGTCATGTTGAAGTCGGAATCCCGCCTCTGAAAATATTCTTCCTCCGTGAAAAGCTGGATCGCGCCATCGAAGTGCCTGAAACAGTTGGCCGCGAGATCGAACTCGGCGTGCAGATAGCGCGCGGGGAAGTAGTACTGCCCCTCGACCTCGATTCGAATGTTCTCCGTTTTCATTTCCAGAGCCTGAAACGATTTGATGCCATTCGACTCGCTCCACTTGATGTCGAGACAGTAGGCGTTGGCAAAGAGGAAGGAGATATGCCTAGAGTCGAGATCCAGAGGCGGACGCAGCTTGGAGATTCCGGTTTCGATGTTTTGTATGTCTCCGTCGAAGGGAGCGCCGTACCAAGTGTCGGCCTCAAAATAGCCTAAGCCGTCGACATTGATCCGGACCCGGTCTTCGTCGAGAGCAATGTATTTTTCTATGCCGGAACTGTCGAACCGCCAAAACAGGTCTATAAACCTTGGTGCCCAGTTATTGACTAGGTGCATTCCTCGTCGGTAACAGGGGTGGGCCATCAAAATAAAATCGGGACCGGCAAAGCATCCTTCGTAATGGGGGCTGGGCGGGAATCGGCTGGCGATCTCATTGAACGGCAGCAATCCATCACGCTCGGCCTTGATTGGCCCCAGTAACGTTCGTGTGATGCCCTGCGCCTTGGCAACGATGCCGATGGTCTGGATGTATTCAAAGGACTCCTCGCTGAGGATCACGCCTTTGGATGCGGCTAAGCCCATAAACCTCGAAATCTGGGCAGTAGCTTCGGCAAGGCGAGTGCGGGACTGTTTTTCTTTATCCGCTATATAGCGTGCCATCATCTCGTCGTATTCTTGATCAATCATCACTATTTCCGAGCAGATGACAGGGGCGATTAATATACATTTGCCTCCGTTAGAGGCTAGACGTTTGTCTCGATAAAACAAGTTTCAATGCGCGGCTTCTTAGGCCTAAACGATTATTTCCCTTAAGTCGTCATTCCGAATGCGGATTTACGGAAATACCCGGACGTCTTGGGATGATAAGCGCTTCGAAAAATTAAAGGACGCTTCGAGCAAAGGGCCTGTTAGCCGGCGGTCTTTTTTCGCCTAAACATATTCATAGCAGACTTTTATATAGCCGATCTAAAAACACCAGAGACTGGAGCATCCCATCCAAAAAAGCACGAACTTTCAAGAGAAAATTTCGCATAGCAAGTCCTCACGCATTCTTTCCCAGACAGGCTCCAGCATCTGCTTTATCCACTTAAGATCGCTCCTTATATCTGCGATGGTCTCGCAGCAACAGATCAGCGAACGAAGTGCCATTTCCAACATCGAGCTGCTGCTACAACACTCAGCAATACCAACCATTAAGGCGTCCAGCTCCTCGACCAATGGATGTGACCCCAATTGTAAATTGCCCCTGATGTAACCATGGTGTTCTTCAGGAAGACGGTAGGCTAGATGCTGGACGCAACGTAATACCGCCTGTACCAAGTGTGTTTCGATATTAGCCGGAGTAGCGTATATACAGAAATGTGACTGCATCGAATGTAGACAATTACTCAACATTTCCGAGGTATCAATTTCCGAAACCTGCGAAACACACAACCGAGAGTAGGAAAACAGATGTTCATCCGGATCAAATATTGGGAAATTACCAGTCAGTTTTTTCCATGGATGACTGAGCCAAGACAGCTCCGCTCTACACTTTCCACGGTACCAGCGCATGACTCGGGGTATAAGCGTAAGACTCAACCAATCGTGAGTGAACTCCGCACTCCACAGCCCACGCGGCCCCCAAGAACTGGAAAGTTCACGAAGGTGATTTGCGCTCCAGCCGATGAGAATACTGGGCTCATGAGAACTACACATCCCACCCTCTTGGTATACGTACAAAATTAGATGGTAACCGGAGTCCAACGAATCGGTGACCCTAGGCGAAAAAACCTTTAGTACACTATTTCCAGAAGCATCAAATATATGTTCTTCGGTCTCACCTGTAGCGTAGTCATGCTCTCTGGCGTAAATCATGATGAGGCGCCAGAGAAAACGTGAAACGCTATAGATTGTATGTACAGGCTGTGATGAATCGTTAAGTCGCTTGAATCTTAGACAGCGCCAATTGGCTTCCAGTCTCTGGATCGTGTCTAGATAGTGAGTCCAAACCTGGATCAGGCACCAATTCAGGTCCTCTAGCTCTTTTCGGTCCAAGCTCAATTGGAACTTCTGTGTTGTGAGCAAGAAACGCGCCGAATCGCTCAGAGGCAAAGTGAAAGGTCCCTTTACCGGATCGTGATAATGCCCTGCCCATTGCAGCCAATGCACCAAATCCTTCCCAGCAATGGCCAAGGAAACTCCCGCCAAATTGGATCGGGCAAATGAAAAAATGGCGGAAGCTATATGCGATCTCGGACTTGGCAGCAGGACTTCCATCCTGACGCTTTCGTTTTCGATAGTAAGATGCGAATCGTAGTGCTGAGAGAAGCCTTTTCGATAAAACTGCTGTTCTTCTATAGGCATCCTCAGTGTATGGCAGAAGCGGTCGCTGATCTGTTTAGAGAAAAAGGTTTCGACGAGTTCCGGATTCTGCCGCAGAAGCTGTTCGATCCAGCCTTTGTGCCAAATTTCAGCAGATAAGCCATGTGCTTCCAATTCCTTTTTGGCTAAGTGCCAAGCCTCAAGCAGTTGAGTGTCTTCTTGAATATCAATCGAAAGACAGAGAATCCAGGTGCGTGACTCACTCGCCAACTTTGCTTCAAGGAAGGTCTTGACCCAAGTTCGAATATCTGCCGGTTTTACTTTCCTCCATCTTTTTACCTGAGCAACCTTGTATTTGCTCTCTCGTGGTGCCTGCCAGATGATGTCAATACCTTTCTGATCCTGCCCTGCCCTTCCATATTTGAAAACCTGTAGGCCGCCTTCCGAATACTGGTGCTGGATCAAGCGCGCGCATAGTCTCTCGAAGTCTTCCCAATGCATGAGATGAAATGGTAAACCTTCCAGTTTGGGTTCGAGGATGTCGCTTATCACAGGGGACGGGGATGCCAGTAAATTTCCTGGATTGATATCTGTGAATTTCATGCAATTCCTTTGGCACTGGCATCAAAATTTTAGTCAAGACAGCCTGTCAAATCAGCCATGTTTTTGTCAAAACAAAGAGAGCCCAGGCGAGTCCAACAATATGGCTACCCGCGAGGTGCGCTGAATTTAGCGCCCACAGAAATATTTCGGTTCAACCGCCGACATAAGGCACGACCCCTCCACCAGAAAAATCAAAAACCGGCAAAAAATCATTTCCGCAATTAGATTCCTACCCGCTGCTTTCAGCGACCCTCAGAGCATCGGCGAACACTGGCTTGCGGAAATAAATTTAGGCTAAGACATTGAAATAAAAGGATTATTCTTCGGACTTGAAAGCCGTCGACTGTAACAGGTCCATGAGTTCGAATCCCATCGCCTCCGCCATCTTATGTACGACAAAGCCCTGATTATTCAGGGCTTTGTCGTTTCTGGCGTTCGGTAACTGAAGCATCACCTTACTTCAGCTTGGTCCGATAAGTCGGGCGGTACTCGGTGTAATACACGGTGTCGTCTGGAATATCCTTGTTCACGAAAGCCTGGGCACCAATCGTCACGTTGTTGCCGATATTGATTTCACCGACGATGCAGACGTTTGCGCCGATTTCGACGTTGTCACCGAGGCGCACGTGACCCTGGGTATAGTCCTTGGAGCCAATGGTGGTGTTCTGGCGAAGGCGAAGGTTTCGGCCAATGATGGCCCGATGGGTAATGACGATGCCGATGCGATGCGAGAAACAGATACCCGGACCGATTTGTGCCGACAAACCAATGTCGATATTGTGCTCGCGGATCAGCTTTCGATTTATCCGCTTTGCCCACTTTTTATAGTTCCAGAACCCGCGAGGCTTGTTGTGCAGGTACTGGGCAATCCTGAACCAGAACACGTAGTGGTACCGTTCCTTGGCCAGTACCCTGTTGATCAGCGTGCTCATTTTTACGCTGCCGTCTTCCTTGGTAGCAATTTCCTCCTTCAGGTAAGCGCACAGCTCCTTGAAATCCCTCATTTATCTTTCCGAAATATGGGCCGATTGTGACGGCGTTAATCTTGAGGCGGATTATGTCAGGGCTGAAATAGTATCGATACAGATCGTTATGCCCGATCGCTATCTGGAAAAGTGGTGGAATGGAGAGCGCATGGCCCTCAGCGCAGCAAGTCAATTTAAGGAAGTGGGCCGTTTAATCCATGCTCACCGGGCAAGCAACTGACTAATTCAAACGTTCTCCGGCGAATACTTTTTATTACCTTGCAGGAGAGTCACCAATGCCGAAAAAACAACCCGCAGCCCGAGAGGCCGCCAGCGCTGCGGACATCGAGCGCGCTATCCAGGCGTTGAACAAAATGGCCGAACGTCTGTGGGGCGATGGTCGAGAAGCAGAAGCCAAAGCGCTTCTCGATGCACTTGATGCCTTGAACCGGGCGCTCGACCGAATCCGCATCGGCGAGAGTCGCCGAACGGTGACACTCCATTGAGCGTTACGGCTTGAGAATCAACACGGGCTCGCCCTTCTTCACAATATAAGTCGCCAGCTCCGAGCCCTTGTCCGAGCCAATGTTTTTGGCGATATGCGCAACCCCTTCCGGGATGAACAGCGAGTCACCCGCCTTCAGCGTCACCGGTGCCCTGCCCTCCAGTTGATATTCGAAAGTGCCGCTGATCACGTACGCCACCTCGACGCCCGGATGTGCGTGCCTTGGTGAAGCCACGCCGGACTCGAAATCGACCCGCGCCTGGATCACTTCGCGACCCGCAGCGCCGAGGTCCTGACGAACCAGATCGGTGCGGCTAAGTCCTTGCTGCCAGCTCTTGGGTTGCGTGTCAGCGGCCTGTGCGATACCGGCCAGGGAAGCGAGAATGGCAGTGGTTGCCAGAAAGAGTGGACGGCGCATGATGTAGCCCTCTTGTGCGTAGTGGTGGTGTGACCTCTACTGTGTGCCGGGCATGTAGCGTGGATGTGTCGTGAACCCGTAGTTTGTTATTGGCATGTGTATCCGGTCGGGATTGATACACGCTTATACAAACGTTTCGCTGCTTTGACGCTGCGCCAACAGCCATGTCCTCAAGGCGACGATTTTCTTCGAGTTGGCGGTTTCCTGAGGCGCCACCAGATAGAAGCCCAGATCATCCTTCAGGCGCAAAGCGAAAGGGGCGACCAATCGTCCGGCTCGCAGGTCATCGTCGACATAGGTCGAGCGGCCGATGCACACGCCCTGCCCGTCAACGGCTGCCTGCACCGCCATCATCGCCAGGTCGAAGGTCAGCCGTGACCCTTTGGCCAGTTTCGCGGGCTGTTGCGCCGCGCTCAGCCAGGTGTTCCAGTCTGCGGCGGTCATGCCGCTGACTTGCAGCATCGTGTGGTTGGCCAGATCGGCCGGCGTCTGCAAGGCCTTCCCACCCTTGAGCAAGGCCGGACTGCACACCGGGAAGATTTCATCGGACATCAGCCAGTCCGCACGCAAACCCCTCCAGTCACCGCGACCATAACGAATCGCCGCATCAATCCCGCCACGGCGAAAGTCCACCAGATCGGTGGCGGCGCTGACCCGCACTTCGATATCAGGGAACGTCTGCTGAAAGGCCGGCAGGCGCGGCAACAACCATTTGGACGCGACCGACACTAATGTGCTGATGGTCAGCACCGTGTTGTCGCGTGCCGCGAACAGCTGCTCCGTCGAGTAGCGCAACTCATGAAACGCCGAGCGGATGCCGGGCAAGTAAGCCTGCCCGTCCTCAGTCAGTGCCAGGCCATCCTTGAGCCGCAAAAACAGCGTCACACCAAGCTCCGCCTCCAGTCTGCGAATCTGATGGCTGATGGCGGTTTGCGTGACGTTGAGCTCTTGCGCAGCCTGGGTAAAGCTCATGTGGCGCGCGGCGGATTCGAAGGCTCTCAAGCCATTCAATGAAGGTAATCTGGCGACCATATGGCGTTAAACACTCATGAGATTTTGTCATACGCTATCACTCGAAATGACCTTTGCGAAATGCTCAGTGACGATCGATTCTGGCGCCCTCTTTCAAAAAGGATCTGTCATGAAACTGTATTTCGCACCGATGACCTGCTCGCTGTCATCGCACATTGTGTTGCGGGAACTGGGGTTGCCGTTCGAGCTGATTCGCGTCAATAACCACAGCAAGCGCACTGCCGATGGCCGCGACTTTCGCGAGATCAATCCCAAGGGATACGTGGCTGCCTTGTTGCTGGATAACGGCGAGGTGTTGACGGAGGGGCCGGCGATTCTTCAATACCTGGCCGATCAGGTTCCGCGGCATAAATTGGCTCCGGCCAATGGCACGTGGGAACGCTCACGTTTGCAGGAGCATCTGAACTTCATCAGCAGCGAAATCCACGGCGCCAGCGCGCCGCTGTTCAACAATGAGATCCCGGAGTCGATCAAAGCGATCTTCAAACAAACACTGTTCAAGCGCCTGGACTTTCTCAGCCAGACACTCGCCCCCCAGAATTATCTGATGCGCACCTTCAGCGTGGCCGACGCTTATTTGTTCACCGTCCTGCAGTGGCTGCCGTCCTTCAATATCGACATTGAAAACTGGCCGGTACTGGCGACCTACGCTAAGCGCATAGCCGAGCGCCCAAGCGTACGCTCGGCCATCGCGGCAGAACAAGCCACACATCCGGTCTGATCCGTGCCGATACGCAAACGGGCGATGTCGCCAATGAATCTGTAAACTGCCGCAATCTTTACTCGCTCAAACAAGGGATCAGCATGGCCAACCAAGACATCACTTTCACTCCCGATCCGGACGCAGACTCGATCTCTTCGGACGTCACCACGTTCAACGGCATCATGGTCTCCACCCAGATCCCGACCCGGGCCGATGGCAGCCTGGAGCTGGGCGATATCACCCTGCAAAGCGAATGCACCCTGCAAGCACTGAAGGTGGCACTGGAACGTGCGGGCAGTTCGATGGATCGGGTGATGCACCTGACCATTTACCTCACCGACATGGCGGATCGCGCCGCGTTCAACGAGGTTTACAAGCGCTTCTTCGCCAAGCCATGGCCGGTGCGCGCGGCAGTCGGCGTCGCTTCGCTGGCGGTTGAAGGCATGCGTGTGGAAGTGACCGCGATGGCCGCCAAGGCCTGAGACTCACTGCACAACCCCTTGTGGGAGCGAGCTTGCTCGCGAAAGCGTCAGTTCAGGCGCCATTGATGCTGAATGTGATGGCCCCTTCGCGAGCAAGCTCGCTCCCACAGGGGTCAAGGTGACAATGCCCTGTGCCATCGGGCAGCACAGGCGTGCCGGGCGCGCGTTTCACGGGTAGAATGCGCGCCTAACCGTGACAGCCTGACTAAAAAAACTATGTCCTTGCCCAAGCATCATCTGGAATTGCTCAGCCCTGCCCGCGATGTCGCCATCGCCCGTGAGGCGATCCTGCATGGCGCCGACGCCGTGTACATCGGCGGCCCGAGCTTCGGCGCGCGCCACAACGCCTGCAACGAAGTCGGCGAAATCGCCGAACTGGTGGAGTTCGCCCGCAAGTATCACGCGCGCATCTTCACCACCATCAACACCATCCTGCACGACAACGAACTGGAGCCGGCACGCAAGCTGATCCATCAGTTGTACGACGCTGGCGTCGATGCGCTGATCGTTCAGGATCTGGGCGTGATGGAGCTGGACATTCCGCCGATCGAGCTGCACGCCTCGACCCAGACCGACATCCGCACCCTTGAGCGGGCGAAGTTCCTCGATCAGGCCGGTTTCTCGCAACTGGTACTGGCCCGTGAGCTGAACCTGCAGGAAATCCGCGCCATCGCCGACGAAACCGACGCGGCCATCGAGTTCTTCATCCATGGTGCGTTGTGCGTGGCCTTCTCCGGCCAGTGCAATATTTCCCACGCGCAGACCGGGCGCAGCGCCAACCGTGGCGACTGCTCGCAGGCTTGTCGTTTGCCGTACACCCTCAAAGATGAAAAGGGTGGCGTGATCGCTTACGAAAAACACCTGCTGTCGATGAAAGACAACAACCAGAGCGCCAACATCCGCGCCCTGGTTGAAGCGGGCGTGCGTTCGTTCAAGATCGAAGGTCGCTACAAGGACATGGGCTATGTGAAGAACATCACTGCCTATTACCGCCAGCGCCTCGACGACGTGCTCGAAGACCGCCCGGACCTGGCCCGCGCTTCCAGCGGCCGCACCGCGCACTTCTTCCTGCCGGATCCGGAAAAGACTTTCCACCGTGGCAGCACCGACTACTTCGTTACCGATCGCAAGATCGATATTGGCGCTTTCGACTCGCCGACCTTCACCGGTCTGCCAGTGGGCACCGTCGAGAAAGTCGGCAAACGCGACATGCAGGTCGTCACCCAGGAGCCGCTGTCCAATGGTGACGGCTTGAACGTGCTGGTCAAGCGCGAAGTGGTCGGTTTCCGCGCCAACATCGCTGAAGCCAAAGGCGAGTTCGAAGAAGACGGCGAGAAGCGCTATCGCTATCGCGTCGAGCCGAACGAAATGCCCGAAGGCCTGTACAAGCTGCGCCCGAATCACCCGCTCAATCGCAACCTCGATCACAACTGGCAACAGGCGCTGCAAAAGACCTCGTCCGAGCGTCGCGTGGCTTTGAGCTGGGTCGCACGTCTGCGTGAAGAACAACTGGAAGTGACCGCCACCAGCGAAGAAGGCATCAGCGCCAGCGTCACCCTGCCCGGTCCGTTCGGTGTCGCCAACAAACCTGAGCAAGCGCTGGAACAGTTGCGCGATCTGCTCGGTCAGCTCGGCACCACGCAGTACCACGCCACCGACATCAAACTGGATGCGCCACAGGCGTTCTTCATCCCCAACTCGCAGCTCAAAGCCCTGCGCCGTGAAGTGATCGAGAACCTGACCGCCGCCCGTGTCGCTGCGCACCCGCGTGGCGGCCGTAAAGCCGAAACCAGTCCGCCGCCGGTGTACCCGGATTCGCACCTGACCTTCCTCGCCAACGTCTATAACCAGAAGGCGCGCGACTTCTACCACCGTCACGGCGTCAAGCTGATCGACGCCGCGTATGAAGCTCACGAAGAGCCGGGTGAGGTGCCGGTGATGATCACCAAGCACTGCCTGCGCTTCTCCTTCAACCTGTGCCCGAAACAGGCGAAAGGCGTGACCGGCGTGCGCACCAAGGTTGCACCGATGCAGTTGATCCACGGCGATGAAGTGCTGACGCTGAAGTTCGATTGCAAGCCGTGCGAGATGCACATCATCGGCAAGATGAAAGGCCACATCCTCAACCTGCCGCAACCGGGCAGCGTGGTCGGCCACATCAGCCCCGAAGACCTGATGAAAACCATTCCGCGCGCACCGCACTGAGTGGATGACGTGCGCGGTGCTTCGGCGCCGCGCACGCCTGCTGTACCAAGCCTGGCCAAATCGCAGGCATAAAAAAACGCCAACTTCTTGCGAAGTTGGCGTTTTTTCGAATATGGCAGGGGCGGCTGGATTCGAACCAACGCATGGCAGGATCAAAACCTGCTGCCTTACCGCTTGGCGACGCCCCTACTGCTCTGTCCAGCTACTTCGTTAGGTTCGCTGTGAGAACGGGGCGCAATTTACCAAGGTTTTTTAGCTTTGGGAAGCGCGGAGTGAAATATTTTTTGTTTTAAAACAGCGACTTATTATTTAGGCCTGAATCAGGTCCAGGGTGAGTCGGTTTATCCGCTGTGTATCACACTGTGTACGAACCCCACCGCGACACATCGACTTTCAACAAAGCCGTTTTACGACACAGGCCAGATACGTCCCTACGCTCAAATGCACTCAAGGTTTCAAGGGTTCACCAAGACCCCTCGGCCAACGGTTCGCAAAGGAGACGTCATCATGAAAAAGGCACTGCATACTCGCAACACCGCATTCGGTTTGTCGATTCTGGCTTTGTCGTTGTTCGGCGCTTTTGGCACCACGCAAGCGCAAACCAATGAGCCTGCGGCCGCCAGTTATTCCGCGCCCTCGCCTTTCGGTCCGCTCAAACATGTGAAGGCCGGCCTGCTCGACGTAGCCTACGCCGAAACCGGCCCGGCGAATGGCCCGGTGGTGATCCTGCTGCACGGCTGGCCCTACGACATTCACAGCTACGACGACGTCGCGCCGTTGCTCGCGGCCAAGGGTTATCGGGTGTTGATGCCGTATGCGCGCGGTTATGGCGATACGCAGTTCCTTTCCAAAGACACCCTGCGCAATGGCCAACCGGCGGCGCTGGCCAGTGACGTCATCGATTTCATGGACGCGTTGAAAATCAAGCAAGCGGTGCTTGGCGGTTACGACTGGGGCGCACGGTCGGCGGACATCGTTTCGGCGCTGTGGCCGGAACGGGTGAAAGCGCTGGTGTCGGTCAGCGGTTATCTGATCGGCAATCAGGCTGCCGGGCAGAACCCGCTGCCGCCGAAGGCTGAGTTGCAATGGTGGTATCAGTTCTACTTTGCGACTGACCGTGGCCGCGCCGGTTACGAGAAGAACACTCACGACTTCGCCAAATTGATCTGGCAGACCGCTTCACCGCAGTGGAAGTTTGATGACGCCACGTTCGATCGCAGCGCCAAGGCGCTGGAGAACCCTGATCACGTCGACATCACCGTGTTCAACTACCGCTGGCGCCTGGGCCTGGTTCAGGGCGAGGCGAAATACGCAGCGCTGGAACAGAAACTCGCCACCGCGCCGTCGATCAGCGTGCCGACCATTACCCTTGAAGGCGATGCCAACGGTGCGCCGCACCCGGCGCCTGAGGATTACGCCAAGCGCTTTACCGGCAAGTATCAGTTCCGTTTGATCAACGGCGGGATTGGCCACAACTTGCCGCAGGAAGATCCGCAGGCGTTTGCCAAGGCTGTGATCGACGCTGACCACCTGTAGAAACAAAAAAAGCAGTCAGCCGTAAAGGCTGGCTGCTTGATTATTAACGTGTGCAACTACTCGGTTGGCACAACCAGATCCAACGCCTTATTGACTGCCAACTCTCCCAACATGACCACTTGCGCAATGCCCAGCAGGGTATGGCGGTTCGATCCCTCCAGCACGCCAGCAAAATTGCCGAGCATGACCCTGGCGGATGCGAGCGAACCGCTGGCATTGCTCAGCAAGGACTCGGCGTCGGATTGCGGGTTGACCATGAACATCGTGCTGGGCGTATAGGGTGTGGCCATGATCGCGGCAGGCAACAGGTAATGGTCGAGCGCACGCTCTGCCGCTTCGTGCAGCTTTCTTGAATTGGGCGATGCGTACGGGGACACCAGGTCTGTGACCGGTGGTTCGGGTGGCTGAGACATCTGCTGAAACTCCAGACAAGAACCGTTTTGCGGTTCTTTGATAGAAGGCGTCAAGCGCCGCGATTGCGGACGCTTCTGTGCAATGAGGGAGCAAGCCCCCTCACCCATCTGCATCGCGACTAGTGCGGCAAGCGCTGGTTATCCAGGACTCGCCCGACCACCAGTTCACTGAGCATGATCACCTGTTGCAGGATCAGCATCTTTTTGCGCTGTGAAGGGTCAATCGAATCGGCGAGTTCACGGGCCATGTCAGTGGCGGAGGATAAGGTTTCAGTGGCTTCGACCAGCAGGGTTTCGTTATCCACTGTGGGGTCGATGAGGTAGATCTTGCCGGTTTTGCGGGTGGGTATTGAGGTCTTCAGCGCTGAGGGGTTGAGGTAGAAGTTGATCGCGCGGTCGGTGGCCTCTTTGATGTTTTGAGGTTCGAGTGCGGCGTCGTAGGGGATTGGATCGGTTTCTGGCGGGTTTGGCGTAATTTTGAACATAAAGGACTCTTTGTCTTAAAAGAATTGAAGAGCCGTCACTTTCGCTACCAAACGAAGGGTGGCGGCCACACGTGGGTTGGTAGACCGGTCAAGACAGAGAAAACCCCGGCGCCCCCGAAAGGGCCCCACGCATGGCCACCATATAAAAACGAGTCCCGAAAAAGAGACCGCAATAAGGTGATGCAATACGGGCTGTCAAGAAACGGGCTACCAAACCCGATCACTGTTTTGCAGTGACAGGGAAACGATACAGCCCGCCTCAAGGCGCGTAAGCCGGCGGATTCTGGCGTACGCGTAGGCAGAGGCGCAAGGTGTTGTAGCCGTTATGGCGTAACAGTGCGTGTAAGTTAAACGTGTGTGGATGATGGTGTTTAAGAGCCCCTCACCCTAGCCCTCTCCCAGAGGTAGAGGGGACCGACCGTGGTGTTTGGGAGAGGTACGCCGACGTGGGATGCCGGGGTGAACTCAGGTGCGAAACGGCCTGGGTTATTCGACCAGGCGTTTTTCTTTGGAAGGTCAGTTAGCCGAAGTACGAGCTATAGCATTTGTTGAAATGGCTTGGCTGGCTCAATTTCCAGTCGCGCAGGAGTTTTCAGTGCGCGGGCTCTCTCAGTGAGGACTGTCAGCGTTCAGAGGACAAGCCGGCGTCTGGGCAGCCGCTAGTGGCGAACTGCAAAGTCATCCTTGAGTACAAACTCCATTCCAATGCCCACGCCTTTGAGTACCTCGGTCACGCGGTCGATAAAGGTTTCACCTTGCTCGGGCAGCTCATAGAGACCATTGATGCGAATCTTCGGATTTTTACCTTTCGCTGGCGGATAGCTTTCCAGCAGTTCGCCGCTCTCGATGAAGGCGATGTAGGTGTTGATTTTCTCTTGAAGCAACAACAGGTGCTCCCCCTGTTGGGCTTTGTCGCCCCATTCCAGGTGATCGGTGATGACGAGTACGACGTTGTCTGGCTCCCACTCGGGTACTGCGATGATGTCGACGACTTTTGTTTCGGTGATGGACATGTCTGCTCCCTCAGAGGGTCGGGTCAGGTCGAATGATGTCGACTCTGGTGGGTGGAATTCTGGTGCCTCCGGTGAAGCCGGGTTTACCTTTGCCGACGACGGTTGCACCGGTCTTTTCTATTTCTGGAAAGCCGAGTTTCTGGTTGCGGGTCAGCGGCGCTGTTTCTGACGATTTGCATTCGACGCATGAGAGGTTGCCATCGGCGTCGCGGCCCATCATATCAATGCGTGTGCGTACACCGCTGTCGGTTTTGACTGTGACCTCTCGGGCGGCTTCAGGTTTGGTCTTGCTGAATTCGTCAAAGGACGCTTCTTCAAACGCTTTGCCCTTTTGTTTGTTCTTCTCTAGTTGTGTGCTGAGCACAATGTAGATGGGCGCAAGGCCTGCATCATCGGGGAACCAGATGATCGCATCCTGAAACTCGGGAGGATGTGCTGGATTAGCCAAAAGCGTGTCCGACTTTTCTGTCGGCGGATATACCCATACGGGAGGTAATTGCGGCACGCCTTCAAGTGCTGGAATACCCAGCACACCATCTGAATTTGCTGCTGGCGTCCAGGTAAGGCCAATGCCGTTACCTACGTCGGCTACGTATTTCTCGCCGTCCTTTTCCGCTTTGATGACAGGGACATTTTCCCAGTCCTTTTTGCCGCCCGCGTAGAAACCGTAAGCGCTGACGGAACCGTCCGGCAAGGTCTTTACGTTGACGCGGACGCGCGTGCGGCCCGTTTCTAGCGTGGCGTACTGGTCGGTTTTGTAGAAGGCACTGTCGGGTGCAAGGTTGGTATTGGGCATTAATAGCGCAACGGTGCCGACGGCGGCACCTGCTGCCAACGCACCTGCACTTTCGAGCAAGCCTAGCGCGAGGGAGCCACCCAGTCGCTGAGCGATGGCGCTGCCGGCTGTGGAGCCGCCGACCAGTTGAAGAGATGTGCCTTCGGTGGTGATTGCCGCTCCTGTGGCCAGAACAGCCCACAAACCGTAGTCCGCCAGTTTCTCTACCGGGACGAATCCAGCTTGGTTTGTGTGGTTGATTTCGCCGTCGGGCAAGTTGCAGCTTTTGGCGAAGACGCAGCCCAACGGTTCTGGTTTTACGTCTGGTGTCGCCGGAAGGTCTTTGTATTGCGCCCAGTGTTGGGCGTTGACGTCGACGGGTTCGACGCCGGTGTTGCGATAACCCTTGGGAGGGTTGGGGACGTAGCCACTCAATCCTTGATTCCTTGTCCTGATCCTTTGAACGAGGCGCAGAGTGACAGGTGCTGTTTGGGGTGGCAATCAGTGGCACTTTGACGCCATTTTCAATGGCTCGGCAGGACCTATCTGCAAACTGGAGGGACTCCCGCCTGCAACAACTGGGGCATATGGCGCGGTTCAGTGATGTCTAGGGCCTTTAAGAGCCCCTCACCCTAGCCCTCTCCCGGAGGGAGAGGGGACTGACCGCGGGGGACTCTAGAAATACATCGACCTGAAATAGCGAGTCGCGCTCAGGTTAATAAAAACGGCTTGGGCTATTTGACCAGGCGTTTTTCTTTGGAAGGTCTGTAGCCGAAATATGAGCTGTAGCATTTGCTGAAATGGCTCGGCGAGACGAACCCGCAAGCGACCAGCACTTCCACCTGCGACAGCTCGGTGTGCTGCAGCAAGCGTCGCGCTTCGGTGATGCGCAGTTCCAGGTAATAGCGCTGCGGCGTGGTACCCAGTTGTTCCTTGAACAAGCGCTCCAACTGGCGACGTGAGCGTCCGGCGTACACCGCCAGTTGCTCCAGCTCCAGCGGCTCTTCCAGATTGGCATCCATCAGCTTCACCACTTCACGCAACGGCGCACTGACGCAGATATTCTCGTCCGGTTTGATCCGCCGGTAGCGCGATTCCTCGAAGGCGAGGATGTCTTCGATCCCTTCGACCAAGGCTTTGCCGTGCAGGCTCTTGATCCAGTCCAATGCCATGTGGAAAGCGCCGGACGGACTCGATGCCGTGAGCCGGTCGCGGTCGATCACGTAAGGCTCACTGCTGACATGGGTGGTTTTGGCGATTTCAGTCAGCGCCGGGCGATGTTCCGGGTGGATCGCGCAGCGATAGCCGTCGAGCAATCCGGCGCGGCCGAGAAACCACGAACCGTTCCACAACCCAGCCAGGCTGATGCCTCGCTCCGCTGCAACCTGAAGCAAATGAATGAAGTCGTCACTCGCTCGCAACTCGGTGCGATACCCGCCACACACCACCAGCAGATCCAGTTGCGCCAGCGCGGCTGAATCCAGACGTGCGTCAGGGCGGATGACGAGGCCCAGATCACTGATGACTTCGCCGTCACCCAAGCCAAACGTGCGCGAAGAAAACAACCCCGGACGCAACAGGTTGGTGGTGACAACGGTGTCCAGCGCTTGGGTAAACGCCGGTAGCGAAAAGTGTTCGAGCAGCAGAAAACCGGTGCGGGTCAAGCGCGGGTCATCCGCGCTTTGCTCATTCAGATAGCGGAGGTTTTTCCCCTTCATGCCTCCGCTGAATTGGCGTCGTTCGATCAAGTTGTGGTCCATCGGTCATGTTGTTGTGCGCCGATAGTTGGCTTGATCCGCGTCAGAGTCAATCACGCCTGTGGTTGATGGCTGGTGACGCAGTGAATTCCACCGCCACCGGCAGCGATGGCATCGATGTTGAGCTGAACGATTTCGCGCTGCGGATACAGCTGCGAGAGCAGGTCAAAGGCCTTTTTGTCTGCCGCTTTATCGCCAAATTCCGGAGCGATGATTGCGCCGTTGATCACGAAATAATTGATGTAACCGGCGGCGAAGTCCGGGTTGTTTTTGTTGAACTTGGTTTTGCGCGGATTGAGCGGCGGCGACATCGTGTGGATCTGCAATTTGCGGCCATCTGCATCGGTGGCGTTCTTGAGGATGTCCAGGTGCGCCAGCGTGACCTTGTGATCGTAGGATTCAGGGTCGGTGTCGAGGTTGGCAATCACCACGCCGGGCTTGATGAAACGCGCGTAGAAATCGACGTGGGCATCGGTGATGTCCTTGCCCTTGATCCCCGGCAGCCAGATGATCTTGCGCAAGCCCAAACGCTCTTTAAGTTCGGCTTCGACGTCAGCCTTGCTCCAGTCCGGATTGCGGTTGCTGTTGATCCAGCTGCTCTCGGTCATGATCCCGGTGCCGTGGCCGTCGACCTCAATCCCACCGCCCTCGCCCACCAGATCGGTGCGGATGTACGTGGCTTGCGCGTCGTCGGCGATTAGTGCGGCGATCTTCGAGTCTTTACTGTGCTGCTGTTTGCCACCCCAACCGTTGAAGTTGAAGTCCACCGCACCCAAACCACCCTTGTCGTCGATGACGAAGTTGGCGCCGATGTCGCGCATCCAGATGTCGTCGAGCGCGGCGGTGACGTAAGTGATATTGCGCGTGCCGCAGAATTCTTCGGCGATGCTGCGTTCGTTCTTGCGGCAGAACACGGTGACGGGTTCAAACCGGGCGATGGCGCGGGCGACGCGGCCGAGCGCTTCCTGGACGTCTTCGGTGAAGTCTTCCCAGATCGCGTCCTGTGCGCCGAAAGCGATGTAGGCGCGCTCATGTTTATCGCCTTCGTCAGGCATGAACCAGCGGCCTTGCGCGGCGGCCAGGACTTTGCCCGGCGAAAGGCCCAGGCCTGTCACCGCAGCGCTGACAGCGGCGACCACCGAGGCCTGTTTGATAAAATCGCGACGAGTCGTCATGTGAGTTTCCTGTCTTTCAGTGAAGGGCCGACGCGTACGCCGACCATTGATCATTTGCCAGTGGCTGTCTTGAATTTGGTCCAGGTGCGCATACGCGCTCGCATATCAGCCTGGGGAATGTCCTTGCCCGGGATCAATCGAGCATAGGTCGCTTCGTCGAGGTAGATATCCGGGTTGTCGCGCATGCTTTCATCAACGTTCGCCCGCGCCTTGGCGTTGGAGGTCGGGTAACCGGTGAAATTGCTGATCGCTGCCATGTTCTCGGGGCGCATGACAAAGTTGATGAACGCGTAGGCGTATTCCGGGTGTTTGGCGTCGACCGGAATGGCCATGGTGTCCATCCACACGGTCGTGCCTTCGCGCGGTACGCGATACTGAAATTTCGTGTGCTTACCGGCACTGTCCGAGGTGCGCTGGGCCTGGGTCATGTCGCCGCTGTAGCCAAGGGACAGGCACAGGTTGCCGTTGACCAGGTCAGTGACCGGTTGCGACTGAAACTTGCGGATGTACGGCCGCAACTTCATCAGCAACTCGCTGGCCGCTGCCAGATCGTCGGCTTTGCCGCTGCGCGGATCGCGACCAAGGTAATTGAGCACAACAGCCAAGGCTTCGTCCGGCGAGTCGATCATCGAGATGCCACAATCGGCGAACTTCGCTGCCAGCTCCGGTTTGAACAGCATGTCGAGGCTGTTGACCGGCGCGTCGGCCATGCGCTGTTTGATCTGCTCTTCGTTGTAGGTCAGGCCGATGGTGCCCCAGGTGTAAGGCACCGTGGCTTTGCTGGAATGCTCGTAATGGCTGCGCAGTTTCTGCAAACCGGGCTCGACGTCGGCCAGTTCGCTCAGCTTCGCTTGATCCAGTGGCATCAGGCTGCCGGCGCGCATCAAGCGCTCGGCCACGGTGTCGCCGGGGAAGATCAGGTCGTAACCGCTGCCGCCGGAGAGCATCTTGGCTTCGAGGGTTTCGCTGCCATCCATGACGTCGTAAATCACCTTGATCCCGGTTTCGGCGGTGAAGCGGCTCAGGGTGTCTTCGGCAAAATAATCCGCCCAGTTGTACAGCCGCAGGGTTTTGTCTTCGGCGTGCAGCGACGGCATGACGCACGTCAATGCCATACCGATCGCGCCGAGCAATCGCTTGTGCTTGATAGCCATGTCAGACCCCTTGAGTGTTCCAGCGTGCATGAAGGTGGCGACCGTCCTGACTCAACAGAGGCCCGTACATGTCCGGGCGACGATCGCGGTAAATGCCCCAACTCAACCGCTCCTCGCGCATGGCGGTCAGGTCGACGCTGTGCAGCAGCACGCCGGTGCTGTCGCGGTCAGCGCTGGCGAGCAGTTGGCCTTTGTGATCGCTGATGAACGACGAGCCATAGAAACTCATTTGCAGGCTCGGATCGGTGCTCGCCACTTCGCGGCCGACACGGTTCGACGCCACCACCGGCAGCAGATTGGCGGCGGCATGGCCGCGCATGGTCATCTGCCAGTGATCGCGGGAATCCAGCGCCGCGCAGCCCGGTTCCGAGCCGATCGCAGTTGGATACAGAAGTACTTCGGCACCCATCAACGCCAGGCAACGGGCAGTTTCCGGAAACCATTGATCCCAGCAGATACCGACGCCGAGGCGGCCGAACGCGGTGTCCCACACCTTGAAACCGGTGTCACCAGGGCTGAAATACTCCTTCTCCTGGTAGCCGATGGCGTTGGGAATGTGGGTCTTGCGATACACCCCCAGCAAGCGTCCGTCGGCATCGGCCACGCTCAGCGAATTGAAGTAGGCGTTGCCAGCCTTTTCGAACCAGCTCAGCGGCAACACCACGCCCAACTCGCGGGCCAGTGCGGCGAAGCGCGCGAGCACACGGCTGTCGCGATACTCCTCGGCCAACGCCATGTGCTTATGGCTTTGTTCGATGCAGAAGTACGGCGTGGCGAACAGTTCCTGCAACAGGATTACCTGCGCGCCCTGCTTCGCCGCGTCGCGGACCAGTTGCTCGGCGCGATCAAGATTGCCGGGTAAATCCCAGGTGCACGGCATCTGGGTGGTGGCGAGGGTCAACGTCGTCATGTTTTCAACCCCTCACTGGCCAGGCCGGTTGCTGTTGGGTGATGCAATGCACCCCGCCACCGCCATGGGCCAGATGATTGATCTGAACCGGCACCACTTCGCGACCCGCAAGGTTTGCTCCAATACTTTGGCCGCGACGTGATCCGCTTCGATGCCATAGGCCGGCATGATGATTGCGCCGTTGGCGATGTAGAAATTGGTGTACGAGGCGCAGAACACTTCGGCTTCAGTGTCGACTGCGTCGCTGGCTTCAAACAGCTCGATCAGCTCGAACTTGCGCCCGTTGGCATCGGTGGCCAGTTCCAGCGCACGGCGGTTTTCCCGTGCCACTTCGGCGTAGACCGACGACTTGTCGTGGGTGGCGTCAACCAGCAACACACCCGGACGGGCAAAGGCGCAGACGCCATCGACATGGCCGTCCGTCATGTCGCCAGTGACGTAATCCGGATCACCCGGCAACCAGATGGTTTTCTTCACGCCGAGCAAACGACCGAAAATCTCTTCCATCTCGGCTTTGCCGATACCGGGGTTGCGATTGGGGTTGAGCAGCACCGATTCGGTGGTGATCAGCGTGCCTTGACCATCGACATGAATCGCCCCGCCCTCGTTGCTCAGTGGCGTGCCGAAGCACTCCAGGCCGAGGTGATTGAGCGCACGGCGCGCCAGGCTTTCGTCCAGATCATGCGCCGACTTGCCGCCCCACGCATTGAAGCGCCAACTCACGCCGGCCAGCCCTTGCTGCGGATGACAGACAAAGGTCGGGCCAGAGTCGCGGCACCAACTGTCATTCACGGCCAGCACAATCAACTCGATGTTCGGCCCGCACAGCGCTTTGGCGCTGGCGATGGCCGATGGATCGACCACCAGTTTCACCGGTTCGAAACGCGCGATGGCATTGGCGACGCGGGCGAAATCTTCCTGCACCTGCGCCAGGGTCACGCGCCAGCCTGATTCCCACAACGTCTGGTTGTGCGGCCAGACCATCCACGTCGCGGCGTGGGTCACCCACTCTGCCGGCATCATCCAGGCGCTGTTTTTATTGTCGTTGTGCTGCATGATATGCCTCGTTAATTAAGCCAATGTGTTCACGTCGACCATGCTACGGACGCGCAAACAGGCAAACAAACGATGGATTTTGCGGACAACTGATTAGAGGAGCTTATCGATATGCTTAAACACTGGCCGCCGCTCAGCTCTCTGCGCGGCTTCGAAGCCGCCGCCCGGCTCGGCAGTTTTCACAAGGCTGCCGACGAGTTGAGCCTCACGCAGTCGGCGATCAGTCAGCAGATCCGCAGCCTTGAGGCGTATCTGGAACAGCCGCTGTTTTTCCGCAGCGGACGTAGCGTGGCACTGACCGATGCCGGCCATGACTTGCTCAGCACCACGCAAGCGATGCTGCAGCAACTGGCGGTGGGGATTCGGCGTCTGGGCCAGTATCAAAAGCCCAATCAACTGGTGCTCAACACCACGCCAGCCTTTGCCCGGCATTGGTTGCTGCCACGCTTGGCGGACTTCCGCGCGCAGCATCCAGAGGTGGATTTATGGATCTACAGCACCGATGAAGTTCCGGACATGGCCACGCAGACCATCGACCTCGCCGTGCGCGACGACATCAGTTCCCAAGCCGAATGCAGCTTCAAAGTGCTGCACGCCGATCGGCTCTATCCGGCGTGCCATCCGCGCCTGCTTCAAGTCGCTCAAGCAGAACGCACCACGTTGCATGGCGAGCGGGAAATGGACTGGAGTCATTGGGCGGTCGAGGCTGGGATAAACGTTGGCCAGCAGGATCAGGGGCTGAATTTTTCCGATCCGGGATTGCTGCTCGACGCCGCGTGTGCGGGGCTTGGCATCGCGCTGGTGAGTCAGTTGCTAAGCCGTCAGGCGCGCGCTGACGGCTTGTTGCAACCCTTGGTCGAGAACACCATTCGCGGGCCGAACTGGGCTCTGCTGACACACCGCGACAGTGAGCATGATCCGCTGGCGAAAAGCTTTATCGCCTGGTTATCAGCCCATCTGAGCCCAGATCAAACCACCGAGAACACACCGGCGCCCAATCTTCCTTCCAATCGACCGTGAAGCACATAGTGCTGGTAACCACTTGAGAATTCACCGGTCGACACTGCGCGCCTGACATCCTCGTTCAATTGGAAATACTGGGCCTCGTCGAAGTTTTCGGCACTGACTTCACCCGCACGCCCCAGCAACTCGCTGTCCACAGCAAGTCCCATGCTGCTGAGATTCTCGAAATCAATGATGCGATTGACCGCGTGTCGCTCCAGGACTCCCTGGTTGGGGAACATCGAGTAGATATGCATGCCCTTCTTGGCGCAGCGGCTGCACATGTCGACACAGTTTTTCTGGGTGTTTTTGCGCTGCATCAGTTCCGCGACCGGCATGTCGAGGTACTTGCCGACCTGATATTCGTTCTGATTGAAGATCGTGCAGCACAAGATCGTGTTGCCATTGCAGTCGATCACCAGCCAGTCATCCTTGAGCAGGCAATCCTGCTGATGGTACTGCTGGGCAACATTGACAATATCGTCGTAGGGCGGCAAAGCGAGTCTTTTCAGGGTTTCATAATCGGTATCGGTGACAGAAGGGTCGCGTTCGATAATGGCCAGCGTTTTCTCCAATGGCATCATCACCGAATAACCGGTTGTGAACTTGAAGCCGAGGCGCTCACTGAACTCACGCATCAGCGCTTCCTCTTCGATGTTATCGAGGTAGCGGTGATAGTAGACGTCGACACGGGTTTTCAAACCCAATCGTTGTTTGATCTCGTGCAGGGCAATCATGTTCTGTTTTACAACTTCGATATCACCGCCTACATGGCCCTTTTCGTAGGTTTCCTGGTAAAAGCCTGACAGCGAAATACGGAAGTAACCCGGCTCGGCCAGCAACGCCTTTTCCATATTCTTGGCGAGATTCAGATTCGTGCTGATACCGCTGCCCATACCGGCAGCGTTGATGATTTCGATAAATTCGCCAATTTTTGGATGAACCAAAGGCTCAGTCCAGTTGTACAGATAAATCGACTTGACCCCTTCTGTGCGGGCCTTCTCGACGATCTGTTTGAACATGTCGATCTGCATGGCTTTTTTGAAGTTGAGGTTTTCCGAGTTGCCCATTGGACAAGAGGGGCAGCTCAGGTTACAGGCGCCGACAATATCGATGTACATATTCATTGCGATTGAAGCTCCTGGGTTCGAAAGCCGTGCATCTCATCACTGCACGCTTTCAGGTCGCCGATCGAGTTGGTTTTTTGACGGCATTACCACCTGGGGAAGCAATAAGCGCACCACTATCGTGATGCGCCATCAACGCCACCACCCAATCGATAAACACTCGCAACTTGAGGCTGACATGCCGGTTTGGCGGATACGCCACATAGAGCGGCATCGGCGCGAGTTGCCAGTCTTCGAACAGCGGCACCAGCTCGCCGCGCGCCTCGTGTTCGGCAGACATGTATTTGGGCAGCCAGAGCACGCCCAAGCCCGCCAGACCTGCCGCGAGGTAGGCATTACCGTCGTCGACGGCGAGCACGTGACGCCCTTTGATTTGCAGGTTTTCACTGGCGTTGTGCAAGGCGTACGGCACCGGTTTGCCGGTGCGTGCCCAAAGGAAACCGACCACCCGATGATGGCTGTCTTCCAGCTCCCGTGGATGCGCAGGTGTGCCCGCACGTGCCAGATATTGCGGTGCGGCGAATACACCCAATTGCAGATCGGCGACCTTGCGCGCCATCAGCGACAAGTCCATAAGCTCGCCGCCACGCACCACGCAATCGACGTTCTCATCGATGATGTCGACGATGCGGTCGCTGACGCCCATGTCGATCTGGATATCCGGGTAACGCGCGTGAAACTCGGGCAAGGCCGGCACCAGAATCAACCGTGCCAGCGGGCTCGGCACGTCCACGCGCAGCCGTCCCGACGGCAACGCTGCGGCGCCGGGCAGACTGGTTTCGGCGTCGTCCATGTCGGCCAGCAACTTGACCACCCGCTCGTAGTAAACGGCGCCGTCGGCGGTGACGTTGACCTTGCGTGTGGTGCGGTTGAGCAACTTGACCCGCAGCCGCGCCTCCAGTTGTTGCACCAGTTGAGTCACGGTGGTTTTGCTCATGTGCAGGGTTTCAGCGGCTTTGGTGAAACTCCCGGCCTCGACCACCCGGGCAAACGCCTGCATTGCATCAAATCGGTCCACGTTTCACCTTCCGATTGTTTGGGATTCACAAACAGTGAACGCCAAGCTTGCGCGTTTATCGCCCACCTGCAAATACCTAAAGTGGCGCCATCAACTCACTGATGGAGACACCCCATGACCCAGCGCGATGTTGTTTTCCCGCCTGCCCGCCGCGCCCTGTACGAGCGCCATCGTTACTCGCCGGCCGTGCGCTCCAACGGTTTTCTGTTTGTCTCGGGACAAGTCGGCAGCACCGAGGACGGCACGCCGGAGCCGGATCTGCAAACCCAGGTACGCCAGGCGTTCAGCAACCTCAATGCGATCCTTGATGAGGCCGGTTGCACATCCGACGACGTGGTCGACGTCACCGTATTCATCGTTGATCCGCAGTCGAAGTTCGAGACCATCTGGAATCTGGTGCTGAGCGAATTCTGGGGCGAGGCACCGCACCCGACTGCCACCGCGATTGGCGTGACCTGGCTGTATGGGTTTGATTTCGAGATAAAGGTGATCGCCAAACTGCCCGAAACGGCCTGATCGTCAGGTGGATTTGCAGCACGGGCCGACTGTCTTCAGACTGTCGGCCCTTCAGTTTTTTTGGCATCCGTCATGCCTGATTCATTACTCAAACCCGCCCTGCCCGGCATCGCCCTGCGTCGTTGGCGTCTGTTGCACCGCGTCAAGCAAGGCCATGCCGCCGCGATGTTCAACGTCACCCAGTCGACCATTTCCCGTTGGGAAAGCGGCGTGCTGGCGATGGATTCAGCGGCGCATCTACAGCTTGAGCAACTGCTGGCCGCCCGCCTCGACACAGCCGCCGATCAAGCCCTCGCCCGGCTCGTGCGCGAAAGCACGCGACCGGTGCACCTGGTCTGTGACCTCACCCACCGTTTGCTGGCCTGCTCCCCGGCCCGTGCCGCGCAGTTCTCCCGTCCGCTGAGCGAATTGCTCGGGCTATCGCTATGGCGCTTCGTGACGTCGGAAATCGCCAACAACGAACGGGCGCTCGACACCCTCGGCTGGCGCGAACTGCAGGCGCCACCGGCACTGGAATTCATCACCGGCAGCAACGACTCCGACCTCGTGCCGATCCGCCACAGCCTGTGCCGCTGGACGCGTATTCCATTGTCCGACGGTACGGCGGCGCGGCTGGTCGAGACGCTCTGAACGCATATTTTATGCGTGGACGCTCACCCACATCAGCTCTAGGCTTGTCTCTCGGTTCCACCACCGGGCAAGTTTATGGACCTCGAAAAAATCAGCGGACGCCTTGAATTCCTCCGTGAAGCGGAGAAGCTCAAGGACGTCCTCAGAAGCGCACACACCTCTAGTGGCCGCAACGAAAGCACCGCCGAACACAGCTGGCGCCTGTGCCTGATGGCGATGGTTTTCGCCGATGAACTGGTCGGGCTCGACCTGCTCAAAGTGCTCAAGATGTGCGTGATCCACGACTTGGGCGAAGCGCTCAACGGCGACATCCCGGCGGTAGACCAAGGCGCCTTCCCCGACAAGGGCGAGCAGGAGCGTAACGACCTCCTGCTACTGACCCGCGCGCTCGATGACACCCTGAGAAACGAGATTCTCGCGTTGTGGGACGACTACGAAAACGCCGAGTCTGCCGAAGCCAAAGCGGTCAAGGCGCTGGACAAACTCGAGACTCTGTTGCAACACACTCAGGGCCAGAACCCGGCGGATTTCGACTACCGTTTCAATCTGACTTATGGCAAGAAACACACCGTTGCCGAACCGATCTTCGCCGCGCTACGAGCGCTCATCGACTCAGACACCCGAAAAAGGATCAGCATGAACCTGACCATCCGCAACGAACACCGCGACGACATCGACATCATCTCGCAACTGACAGAAGCGGCGTTTCAGACCGAGGAACACTCAAGCCATACCGAGCAGTTCATCGTCACTGCACTGCGCGATGCTGGCCAACTGAGCGTTTCGCTGGTTGCCGAGGAAAGCGGCAAGATCGCTGGCCATGTGGCGATTTCTCCGGTGACGATTTCGTCTGCCGCCACCGGTTGGTACGGTCTCGGCCCGATCTCGGTATGGCCTGAACATCAGCATCAAGGCATCGGTTCGGCATTGATGAAGGCCGCACTGGCGCAACTGCAAAACCTCGGCGGCGCTGGCTGCGTGGTCTTGGGCAATCCGGACTATTACGGGCGTTTCGGTTTCAAGAATCACCCTGAGCTGACGTTGCCCGGTGTACCGCAGGAATACTTTCAAGTGTTGTCATTCGGTGCTGATCTGCCGGCGGGCGAGGTGAAGTACCACGACGCCTTTGAGGCGACCGAGTAAGCGTTCACTGCGCAAATCATATCCAGACATACCCCGGCGGTTGCCAGCGCGACACTCGTCTGTTTGCATAACCGCCCAAGATCAAAGGCCAGCGCCGTATCCACGGTGCTGGCCTTTGTACGTGTGAGTCCGTATAACCCTCGCCGATTCGTCTACCCTGAGTTTGCGCCTCACCTCGTGACTTCAGCTCTTTTGACGCCCCTGAAACGGAGATTTCTATGTTCAAGCGAACCCTGGCACTGACCGCCGGCCTGGCCCTGTCCTTTTCTGCATTCATGACTCAGGCGGCCGACGTTTTGCGCGTCAGCGCGATTCCCGATGAAGCACCGACCGAACTGCTGCGCAAGTTCGAACCGCTGGGCGCTTATCTGGAACAGCAACTGGGCATGAAGGTGCAGTTCGTGCCCGTGGCCGACTACCCGGCAGTGGTTGAAGCCCTGGCCACCGATCGCCTCGACATGGCTTGGCTCGGTGGCTTCACCTTCGTTCAGGCGCGCTTGAAAACCGACGCGACGACGCCAGTCATCCCGCTGGTGCAGCGTGAACAGGATGCGCAGTTCACCAGCAAATTCATCACCGCCGACCCGAATGTGCACAGCCTCGCCGACCTGAAAGGCAAGACCTTCGCTTTCGGTTCGGTGTCGTCGACTTCCGGCAGCCTGATGCCACGTTACTTCATGCTGAAAAACGACAACATCAAACCTGAAGCGTATTTCAGTCGCGTCGCCTACTCCGGCGCGCACGACGCCACCGTGGCCTGGGTGCAGGCCGGCAAAGTGGATGCCGGTGTGCTGAACGCCAGCGTCTGGCAGAAACTGGTCGACGCCGGCAAGGTCGACACCAACAAGGTCAAAGTCTTCGCCACCACCCCGACCTACTTCGATTACAACTGGACAGTGCGCGGCACCCTCGACCCGGCACTCGCGGCGAAGATCAAAAAAGCCTTCCTTGATCTGGACCCGGCCAACCCTGAGCAGAAGAAGATTCTTGATCTGCAAGCTGCCAGCCGCTTCATCGACACCAAGCCCGAGAATTACAAGGGCATCGAGGAAGCCGCCCGCGCCGCCGAACTGCTGAAATGACCTTACGCCTCACACAGGGCAGCCTGCGCCACGCCAATGGAGTCGATGCCCTGCGCGGTGTCGACTTGCAGATTGGCGTTGGTGAACAGGTCGCCATCATTGGCCCGTCCGGGGCCGGTAAATCGAGTTTGCTAAACCTGCTGGCCACCGCACTACGGCCCAGCAGCGGCGAGATCGAAGTGCTCGGCGAACGCGCCTGGCACTTGTCCGCCCGCCAGCGTCAGCGCCTGCGCGCGCGCATTGGTCTGGTGCATCAGGCGCCGCCATTGCCACCGCGTCAGCGCGTGGTCACCGCGGTACTGGCCGGCAAGCTGGGCCAATGGAGTCTGGGTAAAAGCCTTTTGAATCTGCTGCATCCACTGGATGTGGCCGGTGCGCGCGCAGCGTTGGCGAGGCTGGATCTGGGCGACAAACTCTTCGCCCATTGCCAACAATTGTCCGGCGGCCAGTTGCAGCGCGTCGGCATTGCCCGTGTGTTGTATCAGGCGCCGGAAATTCTGCTGGCCGACGAACCCGTGTCGGCGATGGACCCGGTGATGGCCGGGCACACGCTGTCGATCCTCTCGCGCCATGCCCGCGAACATGACGTCACGCTGGTGGCAAGCCTGCACGCGGTGGATCTGGCGTTGTCGCATTTCCCACGGATCATCGGTCTGCGCGACGGCCAGATCCTGTTCGACAGCCCTTCCGATCATGTCAGCCCTGCGATGCTCGACGCGCTGTACGCCAACGAAAAACTGCAATCGCCGACCGCTGCGGTCGCGCCACTGACTGTGCAGATTCCGCGATGCTGAAAGCTGATTCACGCGACCCGGCGGCGTGGCCACGACTGTTGCTGACCTTGCTGGCGATTGCCCTGCTGTGGCCGGGCGTTCAACTCAGCGAGCTGAATCTGGGCGTGTTGCTGCCCGACAGCCAGAATGAAATGGGCCGCTTTGTCGCGCAGTTCTGGCCTCCGGCGCACGACGAAGCGTTTCTCCAGTTACTGCTCAAAGCCACCCTGCAAACCCTGGCCATCGCCACCGCCGGCATGGCCTTGGCGCTGTTGCTGGCGATACCGGCGGGCCTGATCGCCAGTCGCGCGCTGTCGCTGTCCGCCGCATCACGCGGTGGCGTGCCCAGTCGACTGGGGCATCTGCTGCGCTGGCCGGTGCGCGGCCTGCTGATCTTTTTGCGCAGCGTGCCGGAAATAGTCTGGGCGCTGTTGTTTGTCCGCGCCGTCGGACTCGGCCCGGCGGCCGGTGTGTTGGCCATCGCCATTACTTACAGCGGCATGCTTGGCAAGGTTTACGCGGAGATTTTCGAATCCACCGATCAGCGTCCGGCGCACGCGCTGTTGCAGGCTGGCAGTGGTCGTCTGGCGGCGTTTGCTTACGGCACGTTGCCCAATGTCGCGTCGGAATTGCTCTCGTACACGGTTTATCGCTGGGAATGCGCGATTCGCGCGTCGGTTGTGATGGGTTTCGTCGGTGCGGGCGGCCTGGGACAACAGATCGACCTGTCGATCCGCATGTTCGCCGGCGGTGAAGTCGCCAGTATTCTGTTGTGCTTCCTGATTCTGGTGTTGGCCGCCGATCAACTCAGCCGCTTGCTGCGCTGGAGACTGACATGAATCGCCTGATCAACCTGCTGCTGATCGCCGGCATAGGGCTGGCGGTCATCGCTTCCTTCGTTTATCTGGGGCTGGATCTTGGCGAACTCGGCAGCGCCACCAGCCTCAAACAGATGGGCGCTTACGTGCAGCGCTTTCTCAGCCCGGACCTGAGCGCCGATTACCTCAGGGCAATCTTCCACGGTTCGCTGGAAACCCTGGCCATGTCGGCCCTCGGCACGTTGCTCGCCGCCGTGTTTGGCATCGTCCTCGCGCTGCCTGCCGCCGGGCGTTTCGGCTGGCCGCTGCAAAGTGCCTCGCGCCTGTTACTCAATGCTTTGCGCGCAATTCCGGAACTGGTCTGGGCGGCGCTGATGGTGCTTGCCGCCGGCCTCGGCCCGAACGCCGGCACCCTCGCCCTCGCCCTGCACACCACCGGCGTGCTTGGCCGGTTGTTCGCCGAAGCGCTGGAAAATACGCCGCCACAACCGGCCGAAGCAATTCGTTTGCAGGGCGGCAATCCGCTCCTCGCCTTCTGCTACGGCACCTTGCCGAACCTGGCGCCGCAACTGCTCGCGTACATGCTGTACCGCTGGGAAAACAACATCCGCATGGCCAGCGTGCTGGGTTTTGTCGGTGCCGGCGGGCTGGGTCAGATGCTCTATGTGAGCCTCAGCCTGTTTCAGGAAGCGCAAGCCAGCACGGTGATTCTGGCGATGCTGGTGCTGGTGTTTGTGGTCGACTGGTTAAGTGCGTGGAGCCGTCAGCGTTGGGTCAAGGCCTAGGCATCACGGCGTGCGAGTGGATATCTGCCAGAAGCTGATTATGCTCAAGGAAACCTTGCACACCTGCGAGGCGGTCAGACTGTGCAAGTTTCACGCGAGAGCAGTTGCGGCATATGCCACAAGGCCAGAGTGCGATAAGCAGTAACGGGGGACTCCGGCCCACAACAATAAGCACGACGGAGAACACCCATGGCCACAATCGACACAGCATCCACCGGCAGTCCACCGCGCAGCGGCGGCATCACCAAGGAGGAGCGCAAGGTCATCTTCGCGTCCTCACTGGGCACGGTTTTCGAGTGGTACGACTTTTACCTCTACGGCTCCCTGGCGGCGATCATCGCCAAGCACTTCTTCGCCGGCGTCAACGAAACCACCGCGTTCATTTTTGCCCTGCTGGCCTTCGCGGCGGGATTTGCCGTGCGGCCGTTCGGGGCGATTGTGTTTGGCCGCCTCGGCGACATGATCGGGCGCAAACACACGTTCCTCATCACCATCGTGATCATGGGCGTGTCGACCGCGATTGTCGGTCTGTTGCCCGGTTACGCGACCATTGGCGTCGCGGCGCCGGTCATCCTGATTACCCTGCGCTTGCTGCAAGGCCTGGCGCTGGGCGGTGAGTATGGCGGCGCAGCAACCTACGTGGCCGAGCACGCGCCCCGCAACAGACGCGGGTTCTTCACCTCGTGGATTCAAACCACCGCGACCCTCGGCCTGTTTCTGTCACTGCTGGTGATCCTCGCCTGCCGCACGGCGCTGGGCACGGAAGCCTTCGAAGCGTGGGGCTGGCGGATTCCGTTTCTGCTGTCGATCCTGCTGCTGATCGTTTCGGTGTACATCCGCCTGCAACTGAGCGAGTCGCCCGTGTTCCAGAAAATGAAGGATGAAGGCAAGGCGTCAAAGGCGCCGCTGACCGAATCCTTCGCCCGTTGGGACAACCTCAAAGTGGTGATCATGTCGTTGCTCGGCGGCACCGCAGGGCAAGCGGTGGTCTGGTACACCGGGCAGTTCTACGCGCTGTTCTTCCTGTTGCAGACGTTGAAGATCGACCCGCAGACCGCTAACTTGCTGATCGCCGGTTCATTGCTGATCGGCACGCCGTTCTTCGTGATTTTCGGCAGCCTCTCCGACCGCATCGGGCGCAAGCCGATCATCATGGTCGGCTGCATGCTGGCAGCGCTGACCTACTTCCCGATCTTCCACGCGCTGACCCAGTACGGGAACCCAGACGTGTTCATCGCGCAGGAGAAAAACCCGGTCAAAGTCATCGCCAACCCCGACCAGTGCTCGTTCCAGTTCGACCCGGTGGGCAAGGCCAAATTCACCAGTTCGTGCGACCTGGCGAAGACTCTGCTGGCGAAACGGGCGATCCCGTATGAGAACGTGGTCGCCGAACCTGGCACCGTTGCGCAAGTGCGCATCGGCGACAAAGTGGTCGAGAGTTTTGACGGCAGCGCCCTGCCGGCCGCCGACTTCAAGACCCGCAATGATGCGTTCACCGCGACCCTCGGCACGGCACTCAAGGATGCCGGTTATCCGGAGAAAGCCGACCCTGCGAAAACCAACTATCCAATGGTGCTGCTCCTGCTCACCGTGCTGGTGATCTACGTGACCATGGTCTACGGCCCGATCGCCGCATGGCTGGTCGAACTGTTCCCGACCCGCATCCGCTACACCTCGATGTCGCTGCCCTATCACATCGGCAACGGCTGGTTTGGCGGCTTCCTGCCGACGGTGGCGTTCGCCATGGTCGCGGCCACGGGGGATATCTACTACGGCTTGTGGTACCCGATCGTGATTGCGGTGATGACGGCGATACTCGGCACGTTCTTCCTGCCGGAGACCAAGGATCGCGACATTCTCAAGGACTGAACCTGAACCTTGCAGGAGCGGTTTACGGCCGCTCCTGCAAGGGCATTGCCGGTATCAGAACGGGCCTTGAGTGACCACGCGGGTGTCGATGATTTGCTGCAGCACTTGAATGCGCTGCTGGTAGATATCCGTCAGGCATTTCACATCAGCGGCGCATTGGCTGCGCTTTTTCAGCCAGGCTTGTTGCTGCCCGATCAACGCATCACGCCCACCCATCGGCAGAAAGCGCCGGTCGAGTTTGTACAGCAGTGCCAGGCTCACATCCAGGTCGTTGAGCGTGCGATTGGCGCACACGGCTTTTTCGTCGGCGGCCTTGGCGCGCTCGCAGTCGAAACTGGCGGCGTGGCTGGCCCCGCCGATCATCAGCACAGCCACGCCGAGCAAGGCTGCAAACAGGGTTTTCTGGTGCATGGTGGCAAGCATCCGGGCAAGGGTGGATTGAATCAGCTTTGGCCCGCTTTGCGGCGCAAAGTTTCTGCACCGTTCATTCCAATGAGCCACAGAATTATCGAACGCTTACCGTACCGCCACCTCCAACGTTTACACCACTGGAGGTCAGCACAATGAACAACGATGACAACAAAACCCCGAATGCCCCACCAACCGATACGTCCGGTAAACCGGTGAATGTGGTCGAGCGCGATCTTGAAGACCGGGACGATGACACTAAAGCCGTGGATGAGGTCATCACGCCCTCGTCCACCCGAGTGAAAGAACAGGACGCCGAGGCGCTGCAACGCAAGGTCGATGAGATCGAACGTAAAGTGGCTGATGGTAATTAGTGGCGTTCAAAGCAATCGCAGCAGTCTGCAGGATCTACCCCCTCACCCCAGCCCTCTCCCCCTGGGGGCGAGGGGGAAAGGGAGCCGATTTGTGTGCTTTTCAAATCCTGAGCACAACTCGGTATTTCACGTCGCCGTAACTCGCATCAACACCTCGGTCAGTCCCCTCTCCCTCCGGGAGAGGGTTAGGGTGAGGGCTGCCGATGGGCAAGATATGTAGGCTTTTCAAATTTGCATTCACCTCCGGTTTTCACGTCGGCGTAACTCGCATCAACACCCCGGTCAGTCCCCTCTCCCCCTGGGAGAGGGCTAGGGTGAGGGCTTCTTCGCCATATTGAGTTTCACGGCCGCCCGAATCAGCGCAATCAACGCTTTCTCATCAATCCGGTCACCCTCGTGGAAATCAATCGCCCGTCGCGTATTGCCCTCAAGACTGGCATTGAACAACCCCGCCGGATCATCCAGTGACGCACCCTTGGCAAAGGTCATTTTCACCGCAGTCTTGTACGTCTCGCCGGTGCTGATAATTCCATTGTGCGACCACGTCGGCACACCCCGCCACTTCCATTCCTCAACCACTTCGGGATCAGCCCTATGCACGATCACGCGGATCTGCGCCAGCGTTTCACCGCGCCAGTCCCCCAGCTCGGCGATGCGTTGATCAATCAGAACGGAAGCGGATTCGGTGCCCTCGGCTTTTTTCATCGCAGGATTCTCGACGGACAGGAGACCCACAACTCTAGTCCGCGCCCTTCCCCCTCGCCAATTAAGCGCTCACCGCACATTGCGATACAGCATCAACCGCGCACTTTCATGCAGCCCACGCGTCAACTCTACCAACCGCTGAAATTCCTCCGGGTTCTGCTCAGCAACATTGTCCAGCGGCGTCGCAGAACGCAGATCATGCAAAGTCGGCGCACTGCCATCATGTTGCATCTGCAGCAAATGGTGTTGCGTCACGCCGCCAATCAACGGGAACGTCCCCTCGCGCAACACCAGCGGCACCACGCGCTCGCCTTCCGGCGCCGGTTGCTGGACATCGCGGCCCATCGCGCCGTTGGTGAACGGAACCCCGGCCATGCCCGCCACGGTCGGCAGCAAGTCCGCCAGCCCCACCGCTTCTTCAATGACCTTGGGGTCAAGCAGCCCCGGCGCGTGAATCAGCATCGGCACGTTGTTGCTCTCCAGCCCCAGCAACTCGAAGGCCGGCGGCATGTGTGGGATCTGGCTGATGCGGGTGTTGTGGTCGCCGAAGAACACGAAAATCGTGTTGTGGTAATAGCCGCCGGCCTTGGCCAGTTCCATCAATTTGCCGATGTTGAAGTCCAGCAGGCGCACCGCGTTGTATTGCTCGACGCTGCGCGAGCCGGCCGCTTGCACCTGAGCCAGCGACAGCTGGCTGACCTGGAAGCCGTCGTTGTCCTTGGGAATGGTGAACGGCCGGTGGTTGCCCGAGGTTTGCACGTAGGCGAAGAACGGTCGGTCATTGGGCAGGTCGCGCAAGATGCGGTCGCTTTCCTTGAACAGGTCGAGGTCGGAAATCCCCCAGACGTCCACCAGCGGTGAACGCCAGTCACTTTCCTGATACAGCTTCACGCCCTCGATGCTTTGCTGGATCAGCGCATTGATATTCGCCCAGCCGGCGTTGCCGCCGATCATGTAGAGCTTTTGATAATCGCTGAAGGCGTTGATCAGCGTGTGCTGACGGGTGATCAGCGGATGGCGGGTGGCGGTCTCCTGACGGGTGACGTCCGGCACCCCGGTAATGCTCGCCCACACGGTTTTTGCAGTGCCGGTGACCGGGACGTAAAAGTGCCGGAAAAACCAGCTCTCGGTCGCCAGTCGATCGAGATTCGGCGTCGGGTTCAGCGGGTTGCCATAGGCGCCCACCGCGCTGGTGCCCAGCGATTCGAGCATGACGAACATCACGTTCGGCGCGCCGGCGAGCCGATACGGCTGCACGGTTTGCTGTCGCGTGAATGTCAGGGTTTGCGCGTCCGGTTGAGCGACACCTAAATAACGCGCCACCGCCGGATAGTGCTCGCGCACCTGCGCTTCATCGAACTGCGCCTGCCCGGCCTTGAGCGTGTCGTAGAGGAACAGCACCGGGTTCAGACCGATCGCAGCGATCTGCGTGTTGCCGGAAAAAAACGCATCGCTCCAGCGCAACGGCACCGGGTTTTCCAGATTCAGATTTTCCACACGACCGAGCAGCGCCAGCAACACGGCGACCAGCCCGAGCCCGCCGCCCAACGCCAGTGAAGTGCGGCGGATGGCCCGGGGTTCACGCGCCAGCGTCGCACGTTCCAGGCGCACAAATCCGTAGAACCACACGCCCAGCACCGCCAGCCAGCCGAGGGCAATCCACAGCACCGGATAGGTTTCCCAGACCATTTGCTGCGAGATCTGCGCATCCTCCAGATAACGCAACACCGTGGCATTGATGCGCACGCCGAGGTAGGCGTAATGGCCGAAATCGATGATGTAGATGAGGCCGACCACGCCCAGCGTCAGCAACCAATAACCTCGCGCCACAACACGCAACAACGGCACACGGGTCAAGTTCCAGCGCGGCAGCCAGGCCAGAACGGCCAGTGGCAACATCAGCAGCAGGGCCAGACGCAGGTCGAAGCGCAAACCGATGCCGAGGGTTTCGCGCAGTTGCGGGTTGTCGGCAAATGCGCTGACGTCGACACCGGAAAAGCCCAGCACAAACACCAGCCGCAGCATGGCCAACAGTAAAAACGCCAAACCTGCCGCGCCGACGCCGTAGCGCAGGCGCCGCGATTGCAACCAAGCCATCGTTGACCTCTGTGGGGTGATTCAGATTGAGGATGTCGGCACGGCCGAGACCGGGCGCAGCAGACGCCAGACTTCGCGGATGCACAATGCCGCGCCGGCCACCAGGCAATAGCCCAGCAACAGCGGATCGATCAGGTAATCCCAATAGTTTTCCGAAGCCTTGAGGCGTAGCGCGAAGGCCAATGTGCCCAGCGCCAGCATCGCCACGCCCAGCCCGTTGCGCAGCCACAACAGCGCCAACGTGGTCAGCCCGACCAGCACAATCATCGGTCGCGGGTTGAAGCCCCAGCGGTACGGATCGACATAGGTCAGGCCCATCGTCGCCGGGTACAGCATCAGCGCCAACACGGTAAACAGCACCAGCACCTGCACGCGCTGGATCGTGGGCAACGGCGCCACCACGCCCAATCGCAACAGACTGGCCCAGCCGAGCAACACCAGCGTGGTGATCGCCAGGTCGTCGGTAAAGCTGCGCACATAGGCTGCCAGCGGCAGATCGTTGACCGGGATAAAACTGGCCAGCGCCAATACCGGCAACAGCCACGGCCGCCAACGCCGGTTGAAGCGAAACGCACTCAGCAGGACAAAACCGAGCAGGACAAAACTCAAATGGGCTTGCCAGGGAAAGATCATCACAGGCGCTCCGCCAGCCACGCATCGTTGAAGCTGACATGTTTGATAAAGGTGTTATTCCACGAATACACCAGGTGATAGAGACCGTCCGAACCCCGGCTGAAATACGGGTATTCGTACTCGAAATCACAGCCGCGCGGTTTGCACACGCGGTAGTCGAGATTGCTCAGAAAGCGTTGTTCCAGCGGCAAGCGTTGCGCGCCACTGGAGGCCCGGAAGCCTTCGCCGATGATCGCTTTGTAGGCTTCAGGGGCGAACGGCTGGCCGAGCGGATCAGGCGATTGATCCAGATCGATGACGGCGCGCCAGTCATTGAGGTTGGCGTCGGTGCCGTACAGGCTGAGTTTGAAACGACCGTCCTGCAAATCGTTGAGCGCCACCAGCAAGCCGTCGTCGGCCGTGCCCACCGCCGCCAGCGACGAGTTGGGGTTGGCCGGTTCCAGCGGATACGGTTCGCTCCAGGTCTGCCCGGCGTCGTTGGTGCGGCTGGCCAGCACGCGATGATGGGTCTCGCCGGCATAGCGCAACATCGCCACGGCGCGGTGGCCATCCAGCGGCACGATGGTCGGCTGCAACGAGTGTTTGCCACGGCTGATGCGGAACTTGTCGATCACCGCACCGTCGGCGCTCAGGTACAGGTACTCGGCAAATTTGCCCATGAATTCGTGGTACACCGGCAAGCCGATCGAGCCGTCGGCATGGAACACCGGCGCGGCGCGCACCAACGTGCTGATGTTGAAAAACGGCGAGGTGACTAACTGTCGAGGCGTCGACCAGTTGCGCCCGAAATCATCGGAGACCATCGCATTGATCGCACTGGTCGCCCAGCCGCCAACCGATACCGACACATAAAACATCCACAAACGCTGATCCGGCGCGAGGGCGATCACCGGATTACCCAGTTTGCGAATGTAGCGGCGCGTGCCGTCGCGGGTGGATTCACGGGTCGCCAACACGTGTTCGGCGCCCCACTCCGAGGTTTTCGCGTCGAAACGCGCGGTGCGGATCTGCACGTCGGCAGCGCCTTCGCGCGAGCCGGCAAACCACACCGCCATCAGGTCACCGCCGGGCAGCGCCGTGACCGACGACGAGTGCACGAAATCGTCCAGTCGCGACGACACGAAACGGCTGTTGTACATCGGCTCGGACGGTTGCTGCGCGGCATCGACCGGCGCCGTCGAGAGCGCGAATGGCGCCAGCACGTGCGACGGATGACTGCGCCACGCAGCCATAAAGATCAGGCACACCGCGAGGCTGCCGAGAATGAATTTCAAGCGAAAGGACAACGCACGCATAGGAGACTCGCGGCAAGGACAGGAGGGTTAACATCAGCAGACATCCTTGTCAGCGCGTCGAATCGTCCGGCAAGCGGCGACGGCGTCCCGTGAGCATCGACAACGGCAAGTTGTCGCGCACCTGAAAACTTTCAAACAGGGCGGCGGCGATGTGGATGCAGACCAATATCAGCAAGCCGTCAGCCGCCGTTTCATGTACCAACAGCGGCCAGTCGGCGCCCCACAAGGCGTCGACCTCCTTCATCGCCCAACCGCTGAGGCCGAGGGTCAGCAAGGCCAGCAACATCAGGAGCATCACCAGCGCGCCGATGGGCGAGTGGCCGAGGCGATGCTCGGGCCGCCCAGCCATCAACGAGCGCGCATGCGCGAGCAGGCGCGCCGGCGTCGGCCAGAAGTCCGCCCAGCGCGCACTGCGCGTCCCGATAAATCCCCACACTGTGCGTACCAGCAACCAGCCCATGGCGTAGTAACCGAGCCAGACATGCCAGTCGTCACCCGCTTCATTGAAGAAGTAATTGGCGACGAAAACGCCCGCAATCGACAGATGAAACAGCCGCACCACGGGGTCCCACAGGCGCAGGGAGGCGCTCGGCATCAGCCCTTGATCTCGGTCTTGACCGCTTTACCGCTGACCGGGTCGTGGTAGATCTCGACCTTGCGCTTGTCCTTGTCGAAGCCGTAGATCTCGTAGCAGTTACCGTCGGTGACCTTGAATTTGCTGATCTCGTAACCCTGGGCTTTCAGTTGCTCCTGAAAGACCTTCTGGTCTTGCCATTGCGAGCGCTCGGCGGTGGTGCATTGCGGGCCGGCGACGACCAACGGGCTGGCGACGATCAAAGACAACAGCAGCAGTTTGTGCATGGAATCACTCTCGCTGGATGAGGAAGGCCTCACTGTGCAAAAGCAACCTTAGCGAAAGCTTAGTTGGCAACGAGTCGTTACATCTTTCCCGTCGGATGACCTGCCACGGCGGCCTGCGCAGCGGCATGATGCCGGCCATTGCCAACCTGCATTACCAACCTGCATTACCAACAGAGAATCGCCCATGCGCCTGCTTCTGGTCGAAGATGATCGTGCCCTCGGACAAGGCATTCGCGTTGCCCTGAGCAGCGAGGGCTACACCCTCGACTGGTTGCAGGACGGCGTCAGTGCCTTGCATGCGCTGCGCAGTGAGAGCTTCGATTTGCTCCTGCTCGACCTCGGTCTGCCCCGGCTCGACGGCCTGGCCTTGCTGCAGCAATTGCGCGGCGAGCAACAGGATTTGCCAGTGTTGATCCTCACCGCCCGCGATGGCACCGCCGAACGCATTGCCGGCCTCGACGCCGGGGCCGATGACTACCTGATCAAACCGTTCGATGTCGATGAGTTGAAGGCGCGCATCCGCGCCTTGCTACGACGCAGTCAGGGCCGTGCGCAACCGGTGCTGGAACATGCCGGGGTGTGCCTGGACCCGGTCAGCCAGCAAGTCACCTGGCACGGCAATGAGGTGGTGGTGACGCCGATGGAGTATCAACTGCTGCATCAACTGATGGCCCGGCCCGGCAAAGTCGTCACCCGCGAGCGCCTGTCCGGGGCGCTGTACGGCTGGCAGGAACGGGTCGAGAGCAACACCCTCGAAGTGCTGATCCACAACCTGCGCAAAAAACTCTCGACCGAGTTGATCCGCACCGTGCGCGGCGTCGGTTACGTGGTGGCGGTCAAACCATGATCTCGATACGTGCGCGAATTCTGGTGCCGGTGCTGATTCTGGTGCTGATGGGCGATCTGTTGATCAGTTGGCTGGTGCTGCGCGACAGTCACCATGAAATCGAAGAGGTCTACGACGCGCAACTGGCGCAGAGCGCACGCCTGCTGCAAGGTGTGCTGGCGCAACGCGCACCCGGCGATAACAACTGGCAGCGGCTGCATCAGGCTTTCGATCAAGCGATGAGCCGGGTCGGTGATGGCGAGGCGGCGCACCCCTACGAAACCCGTTTGACCTTTCAGGTCTGGCGCAGCGACGGGCAATTGCTGATGCGCTCGGCCGAAGCGCCGGAACTCAAGGAACCGCCGACCACCCTCGGCTCTCATGACCTGATGGAAAATGGCCGCGACTGGTGCGCGTTTCTGCTCAAGGATTCGCAGCAAGGGCTGTTGATCTGGGTCGGTGAGCGCGATGACATGCGCCAGGATTTGATCGAGCGCATTGTCGGCCACACGTTGTGGCCGAGCGTGATCGGCGTGCCAGCGCTGGCGATCCTGATCTGGCTGGCCATCGGCTGGGGCCTGCACCCGTTGCGGGCCATGGCGCAGACCATTCGCGGGCGCAACACCGACACCCTCAAACCGCTGAATCTGCGCCCCCTGCCTCACGACCTCGAACCGATGCAAACCGCGCTCAATCGCCTGTTGCAGCAGATCGACAATCTGCTCGCGCGCGAGCGCCGTTTCATCGCCGACGCCGCCCACGAGCTGCGCACGCCGCTGGCGATCCTGCGTATCCATGCGCAAAACGCGCAGCTCGCCAGTACCGCGCAACAACGTGAGGAGGCGCTGGAGTTTCTGGTCAGCGCGGTGGATCGTGCCACGCGTATCGCCAGCCAGTTGTTGACCATGGCGCGCATCGAACCGCGCTTGGCCAACCCGCAAAGAAGTGTGGTGGAACTGACCGCACTGGTGCGCGAGGAGCTCGCCGAACTGGCGCCGCTGGCGCTGGAAAAAGACGTCGAACTGACCCTCGACAGCGACTATCACTGCCCGGTCGAAACCGACCCTGTGGCGCTGGCCATCGCCTTGCAGAACCTGGTCACCAACGCCTTGAACTTCGCCCCGCCCGGCAGCGAAGTGCGCGTGCAGGTCCAGCCGCAAACATCGGGCGCGGTGTACATCAGTGTCGAGGACGCCGGCCCCGGCATCGACGAAGCGGATTACGCGCGGCTGTTCGAGCGTTTCTACAGCCACGGTCACGCCAATGGCGCCGGTCTGGGTCTGGCGATTGTGCAGATGATCGTCAGCAAGATCGGCAGCACCTTGCAGTTGTACAACCTGCCGCGTGGCGGTTTGTGTGCAGAGTTGCGCATCAACGAGCGGCCGGCGTGACTTGTTAAACCTGATTGCCGATGCCGTGGTTTTGACGAAATTTTCATGTTTGCCCGCATAAGATCCGCAGCCTCGTTGGGGAGTAGCCTGTTTCCGAGCCTTTCGGAAGCGTTCGTATCAACATTCTCGGCAACATGCCGTGGTGCGAACACCTTTTGGTTGGTGAGACCGACGACACATCCATGCCTAAAGTCGGGCGTGTGGTTGTGTCGTTGACTCATAGCCCGACTGGAAGTGTGCCCCCGTGAATCCTGTTTCCCTCATATTCCTCGCTTTGGCCATGTCCACGGATGCGTTCGCCGCCGCCATCGGCAAAGGCTCCAGCCTGCACAAACCGCGTCTCACTGAAGCCCTGCGTACCGGTCTGATCTTCGGCGTGATCGAAGCCATCACGCCCATCATCGGCTGGCTGATCGGTCAGGCGGCGACCCGCTGGGTGGCCGAATGGGACCACTGGATCGCCTTCACGCTGCTGGTGATTCTCGGCCTGCACATGATCTACAACGGCCTGAAACACGAAGAAGAGGAAGCAGAAAAACCGGGTTCGCACTCCTTCCTGATTCTTGCGGTCACCGCGTTTGCCACCAGCATTGATGCCCTCGCGGTCGGCGTCGGCCTGGCGTTTGTCGATGTGAATATTTGGGTGGCTGCGGCGGCAATTGGTCTGGCGACCATGACCATGGTGACCCTTGGTGTGATGCTCGGCCGGGTGCTCGGCGCGGTGGTCGGCAAGCGTGCGGAAATCGTCGGCGGCGTGGTGCTGATGATTGTCGGTGCGACGATTCTGTATGAGCACCTGGCGGTCTGACTCAACCTGAAGTCAGCGCGGTCAGCGCCAAGGCGTTGCCCAGCGCTGCGCCGCTGGCGGTATTGTCGAAAATGCACCAGGTCGCGGCACCTGCCGCGGCCGCTGATTGCAGGGCTTGCGCGAGGTTTTGCAGATAAGTGGAGTCATAGGCGCTGTGGTAAATGCGCGGTGAGCCGTGCAGGCGCCAGTACCGCGTTCCCGCCCAGCCTCCGGGCAAAACATCATTGCTGATGCGCGAGGGATCGACCGCCGCTTGAGCGATCTGATGAGTCATCAGCATCGGCTCGGCGCTGATCCATGATTCGTGCCTTGGTTCGAGCACCACGACGCCGGAAAACCGCTGACGCAATGTCGTAAAAAAGGCTTCGGCGACGGCTTCGTCGAACGCCAGTGACGGCGGCAACTGCACCAGCAAACAGCCCAGGCGCTCACCCAGACCTGCGCACTCGGCGAGGAATTTATCCAGCGCTGGTTCACAACCCATCAAGCGCAATTCATGGCTGATGTGTTTGGGCATTTTCACCGAAAAGCGGAAGGCTTCCGGTACGCCATCCGCCCAGCGTTCATAGGTTTGCCGACGATGCGGACGGTAGAACGAACTGTTGATTTCCACGGCGTTGAGGCGCGCGGCGTAGCGCTGCAAGTGCGAGCCTTCTGCCGCAAATGCCGGCCAGTGTTCGCGCCCCAGACTCCAGCCTGCACAGCCAATGAAAATCATCAGTGCACCTTCCGCTCATTGATGGGAATGCAGCCCGTGACGCTCCGCGTCACTGGACGCAGAGCGTCCCTAGAGGCATTCCCACGCAGAGCGTGGGAACGATCAAAAAAGCTCACCTGCGCGTTAACCGTTCATTTCTTGCCGGGCAACACGGCACCGAGCACCTGTTTCGCGGTTTGCATGATCACCCCCGCCTCATCCGGATCGCCCTTGAGCAGCGTCGTGGCGAACTTCTTCGCCTGTTCCAGTTTGATGTGCGGTGGCAGCGGCGGCACATTCGGGTCGGTCTTGAATTCGATCAACACCGGCACTTCCGAGGCCAGTGCCTGCTCCCAGGCTGCGGCAACGTCTTCTTCGCGATCGACAAAAATGCCTTTCAGGCCGATGGAAATGGCGAATAAGTGATACGGCACATCGGGAATGCTTTGCGAGGCTTCGAACTTTGGATCGCCCTCCATCACCCGCTGCTCCCACGTGACCTGATTGAGGTCCTCATTGTTGAACACCGCACAGATCCATTTCGGGCTCGCCCACTGGCGCCAGTACTTGGCGACGGTAATCAGTTCGGCCATGTTGTTCATCTGCATCGCACCGTCGCCCACCAGTGCAATGACCGCCCGCTCGGAGTGGGCGAATTTGGCCGCAATCGCGTAGGGCACCGCGGCGCCCATCGAGGCCAGGCCACCGGACAATGAGCACTGCATGCCACGGCGAATTTTCAGGTCACGGGCAAACCAGTTGGCGCAGGAGCCGGAGTCGCTGCTGATGATGGCCTGATCGGGCAAGCGCGGTGACAGCTCATACACCACCCTTTGCGGGTTGACTGGGTCAGCCTTGGCCATGGCGCGTTTTTCCAGGGTTTTCTCCCAGCTGCCGCGCCAGCCTTCGACTTTCTTGCGCCACTTGCCGGAGGTTTTCTGTTCGAGCAGGGGCAATAACGCGGCGAGGGTTTCCGCTGAGTCGCCGACCAGGTTGACCTCCATCGGATATCGCAGGCTCAGCATGTCGGGCTGCAAATCGATCTGCACGCCGCGCGCCTGACCTTCCTTGGGTAGAAATTCCGAATAGGGGAAACCGGAGCCGATCATCAGCAAGGTGTCGCATTCGCTCATCAGTTTGTAGCTGGGTTCGGTGCCGAGCAGGCCAATACTGCCGGTAACCCAAGGCAGGTCATCGGGCAGCGCAGCTTTGCCCAACAGCGCCTTGGCGACGCCGGCGCCGAGTTTTTCCGCCACCGCGATGACTTGATCGGTCGCCTGCAATGCCCCGGCGCCGACCAGAATGGCGACCTTCTCGCCCGCGTTCAAAACGTCGGCGGCACGCTGCAGATCGGCGTCATACGGCACGACTTTCGGTTTCGTGTAACCGACCCCGGAATGCGCGGTGCCATGGGCGCGCGCCGGCGCTTCGTAGTTCAGGTCCTGCAAATCGTTGGGCAGAATGAGTGCGGTCACCCGGCGCTCGCCCACTGCGGTGCGCACCGCGCGATCAAGCAGATGCCGCACCTGCGAAGGCGCCGAAGCCTGCTGCACAAAGGCCCCGGCGACGTCCTTGAACATCGACACCAGATCGAGCTCTTGCTGGTAGTGACTGCCCAGCGCCGTGCGCGCCTGCTGACCGACGATGGCCAGCACTGGCATATGGTCCATGCGCGCGTCGTAGAGGCCAGTGATCAGGTGCGAGGCGCCGGGGCCGGACGTGGCGATGCACACACCCAATTCACCGGTGAACTTGGCATGCGCCGAAGCCATGAACGCGGCCATTTCTTCATGCCGCGCCTGAACGAATTCGATTTTGCCCTTGGCCCGGCTGAGCGCGCCGAACACGCCGTTGATGCCATCACCCGGATAACCAAAAATCCGCGTAACGCCCCATTGGCTGAGCCGCTCAACCAGAAAGTCTCCCACTGTCATCGTCATCTTGATCCTCGCCTTTCTCCGCTGCATGGAGCTGTCCCGGCAGAACATCCACCGGGAGGTGTAAGGGTCTGGACAGTTGGGTGGTTGGCGAAGTTTCGATTGATTGCTCGACGAGTTTTTCTGAGACAAGTGCGCGCTGTGGCTGTCCACCCTTTAGCCGTTGAATAAGCGGCGCGGCCATTCGCGAGCAGGCTCGCTCACACAGGGGATTGCGGTCTGAATGTGGCAGCGAGTTTGTTCGCGAAGGCGCCAGAACAGTCAATACAGCCAGATCAGGAGAACAGCATGCCCGCCCCCGTTCAAACCCTGCAGCTGAAACGCAACGACTGGGTCCCGAACAACCCGCGTCTGCCGGTGTTGATCTATCCGCACGCGCTTGAACTCAAGGGCCGCGATCCCGCCGCCCTGTTCGAGCAAACCTTCAGCGCCAACGGCTGGCCGCCGCAATGGCGCTACGGGGTTTATGACTTCCATCACTACCACACCGAAGGTCATGAAGTGCTGGGCGTTGCGGTTGGGCATGCGCAATTGATGCTGGGCGGGCCCGACGGGCATGTTGTGCCGGTCAGCGCCGGTGATGTGTTGTTGCTGCCCGCCGGTACCGGCCATTGCAACCTGAGTTGCAGCGACGATTTTCTGGTGGTCGGCGCCTATCCACCGGGCCAGCACGCCGATATCTGTCGCGAGTCACCCAGTCGCGGGCAACTGGACAGCATCGCGAAATTGACCTTCCCGCAGACCGATCCCGTGCAGGGAGCGCAAGGCGCTGTCGGGCAATACTGGCGCGAATAATCCTCAACGATGCGGGTGCACCGTCAGCGCCACCAGCTTCACCACGATTGGCCGCACGACCAGGATGCACATAAACGCCGCAGGCATCGCCAGCTTATAGGCGTGCAAGGCATTACTCAGGTAGTCGTTATCAATGCCAGAGTTGGCAGCGGTGATCACCAGCGACATCAGAAACGCCATGATCGTCGCCATGTACAGCGCAAACACATACGGCGTGGCGCGCGGTGACAGCTTGCGGCGGCTGATGATCAGGGCATCGGCGTTGGTTCTTTGATTCATATCGCTTTTCCATCCAGTGACAGGGAGACCGCACGTTAGCAAGGCCGCCCCCGCGCAACTAGACGCTCAATCGCAGGTACTTTATAAAGCACAACTTACGAATCAATCCTCAGCGGGACATGGATGAATCTGTTAGCGGCGATTGCCAGTTTTATCAAAGTGGTCGAAGCCGGCTCGATTGTCGGCGCCGCCAGAATTCTCGGCGTCAGCGCAGCGGCGGTCAGCCAGACGCTCAATCGACTGGAAGCGCACCTCGGCGTACGCCTGCTGCAACGCACCACGCGCAGCATGGCGCTGACCGAAAACGGCGCGGCGTACTACGAGAAAGTCCGGCGCATCGCTGCCGATCTGGAAGCCGCGCAAAGCGCGATCAGCCACGATGAAACCGAGCTGCAAGGCCGGCTGAGCATTGCCTCCACCTCAGCGTTCGGCCGCCATGTGCTGGCGTCGCTGATTGCCGGGTTCGGCGCACTGCACCCGCGCCTGCTCATCGAACTGTCGACCACCAACGGCAAGATCAACCACATCCAGGACGGCATCGATCTGAGCCTGCGGATCAAGCCGCAACTGGAGGACGGCATCGTCGCGCGCAAGATCGTCTCGCTGCCCTTCATCATGTGCGCCGCGCCGACCTATCTGCAGCGTGCCGGATGGCCGCAATCGCCAGATGATTTACACAACCATGCCTGCCTGGCTTTTCGTTACCCGTTGGACGGGCGTTTTCTGCGCTGGAGTTTTATCCGCGACGGTCAGCGATTCGACGCCAACATCAATGCCACCGCCATCAGTGATGACATCGATGCGCTGGCGCAAATGGCGGTCCAGGGCGCCGGGGTCACCCGTTTGGCGGAGTTCGTCGCCGCACCTTTTCTGGCGAGCGGGCAATTGGTGCAGTTGCTGGAACACAGCGACGCCGTCATCGAACCGATGGACATCTACGCCTGCGTTCAGGAGCGCGCGGCGATGACGCCGAAGGTCAAAGCCTTCCTGGACTATCTGGGCGCACATCTGGCCACACGCTGGCCGATGGAAAATGTTTAAGACTGAGGCTCGCTGAAGCGCGCGAAATCGGGCAAAGTTCGCCTCGCCCATTCGGCCCATCACGGAAGATAACAACAATGAAAAAGTCTCTCGGTGTTCTGCTACTGCTCTGCCTGAGCAGCCCCGTATTCGCTGATGCCCAACCCGTCGGTTTCCAGTACGCCACACTGGCCGATCCGCGCAACGAGCGCCCGTTGGAAATGGTCGTCTGGTACCCGAGTGCGAGCACCGATGCGACGCCGCAATTATTCGGCGACAACCCGGTATTCGTCGGTGCGCCTGCGGTGCTCGACGCCCCGGCCGCCAAGGGCGAGCATCCATTGGTGGTGCTTTCCCACGGCAACGGCGGCAGCTGGATCAACCAGACCTGGCTGGCCAGTGCGCTGGCCCATCAGGGTTACATCGTCGCCGCCGTCAACCATCCCGGCACCACCAGCCGCGATCGCAGCCCGCAAGCAGCGGCGCAGTTGTGGCAGCGCCCCGTCGACCTCAGCCGCGCCATTGATGCGGTAACGGCGCAACCGGGTAAATTCGGCACGGTGGCCAAGGATCGAATTGCCGTTATCGGCCATTCCCTCGGCGGCTGGACGGTGCTGGAAAGCGGCGGTGCGCGCTTCGACCCCAAGCGCTTTGCCGACGACTGCAAAGTCCAAACGCAATTGATCAGTTGCACGGCGTACCAACAGATGAACACTGAAAGCACCGCGCAAGCGAAAGCTCAATTGGCCGCCGATTGGCGTGACAAGCGCATCACTGCCGTGGTTTCGCTGGACCTGGGCCTGTCGCGCGGGATGACCGACGCCAGTCTGGCGGCCTACCCCGTGCCGATCCTGGTGATCGCTGCCGGCGTACCGTCGAAAGAACTGCCCGCGCAACTGGAATCCGTCGACCTCGCCAAACGCCTGCCAAAAACCTCATCACGCTTGGTCGAGATCAGCGACGCCAGCCATTTCACCTTCATGGCGATCTGCAAACCTGGCGCGGTAGCCATGCTCGATAAAGACGTTCCGGGTGACAGCATCATTTGCACGGATGGCGATGGCGGTCGTCCACGTGCAGTGATTCAGCAGCAGATAATTTCCCTGATCAGCGGGTTTCTGGCGCAGTCACCTGCGTCCTTGAAACAAGCCATCACTTACAAGGATCCGCAATAACAATGCTGACGCCCTCCCCTCAGACCTTCCGGGGCAGTTGCCTGTGCGGAGCGGTGAAATACCAGATCCGCTCACGGCCCAAAGCGCTTTCACACTGCCATTGCAGCCAGTGCCGCAAAAGCCACGGCGCGGCATTCGCCAGCTATGGCAGCGTGCTGCGCCAGAACCTGGAACTGTTGGAGGGCGCCGACCAGCTCAAGTCGTATCAATCGTCCGAATCGGTACAACGCCAGTTCTGCACGCACTGCGGCTCGTCGCTGTTCTGGGCGCGTCATCAGGGTGAGCACAGCGACTGGATCTCGGTGGCGCTGGGCACGCTGGACACGACCTTCACCACGGAAAAACAGCAGCATGTCGAAGTGACGTCGAAAGCGCCGTGGTTTGAAATCAAGGATCAATGGCCGCAGCGCTGAGACTGATCACCTGCCAATCCCACGCTGCGTCAACCCTTCTGCTTAACTGATTCGTTGCAGTTCTTCTTTTCAGGAGGCCAGCAATGAAACCGGTAAAACTCACTACCACGCTCTTGGCCGCCAGCCTGCTCGGCTGTGCGGGCTCTTCGAACCCCGGCACCAGCGTGCCGTTGACCGCCACCCGGCAAAACAGTGGGCAAATCGGCAATGTCACGCTCGCCGACTGGGGCAAGGACACCGGATTCAGTTTCTTCATCAGTGGCGCACCCAGCGGCGCCTCGCTGCCGTTGCGTCTGTACGCGTTCGTCTACAAGGGCAGTTGCGCGCAACCCGGGCCGGTGGCGTACGCGATGAACGACAAGGTCAGCACCGAACGCCAGCCAGTGCGCGGCTGGGCCTTCTCGCGCAGCGCGCCGGTGAGCTTGTCGACGTTGTTGACCGGCGAGTACGCCATCGTGGTGCGCACCCCCGCGACCGATGGCAACGTGGATATTTTCTGTGGCGATATCCGTCAGGCTGACAAGGTCAATGACACGGCGGATCAAGCGTTGAAGAAATCACCTTCGAGCTGATGGCTGCCAGCCTTGACCGCCGACGGTGGAATGGCGAAAAACACCTTCAACTCATCCGGCGGTGGAACACCAAGCGGGTTCTGTGGTGTCCTGTCTATTCTCAGCAGGTATTTTTCCACTCGCCAACGATGAGGCCCCTTACATGAGCAAAGCGCCGTACGTTCCGCCCCAGGTCTGGAAAAACGAAGCCCCGTCCGGCGGCCAGTTCGCCAGTATCAATCGGCCGATTGCCGGGCCGACGCATGACAAGACATTGCCGGTCGGCAAACATCCGCTGCAACTGTATTCGCTGGCCACGCCCAACGGCGTGAAGGTGACCATCCTGCTCGAAGAGCTGCTGGCCCTGGGGCACAGCGCGGCCGAGTACGATGCATGGTTGATCCGCATTGGCGAAGGCGATCAGTTTTCCAGCGGGTTTGTCGAGATCAACCCAAACTCGAAAATCCCTGCACTGCTGGACCGCAGTGTCGAGCCGCCAATCCGCGTGTTCGAGTCCGGTTCGATCCTGCTGTACTTGGCCGAAAAATTCGGCGCCTTCCTGCCGAAAGACCCGGCCGGCCGTACCGAAACGCTGAACTGGCTGTTCTGGCAGATGGGTGCGGCGCCGTATCTGGGCGGCGGTTTCGGGCATTTCTACGCCTATGCGCCGGAGAAGATGGAGTACCCGATCAACCGCTTCACCATGGAGGCCAAGCGGCAACTGGATGTGCTCGATCGGCGTTTGGCCGAAAGTGCTTATCTGGCTGGCGACAGCTACACCATCGCCGATATCGCAGTCTGGCCGTGGTACGGGCAATTGGTGCGCAACAATGTCTATTCGGCGGCCGAGTTTTTGGCGGCTCACGAATACACCCATGTGCAGCGCTGGGCCGAGGACATCGCCCAGCGGCCGGCAGTCATTCGCGGGCAACGCGTCAATCGCACGTGGGGCGATGAGGCGGCGCAAGTGCCCGAGCGGCACGACGCCGCCGACTTGAACTGATCGCCCTTTTCCTCGCATTAATCCGCTGAGCACGACACATCAGCAGCGCCGGTCACAGCCCTTTGTGATCGGCCTGTTGCACCTGATTTCCTCCTCCCAAAAACCATAACGCTGCGCCAACCCGCGACGCAGAGCGCCCGCGCAAATGTGAAAAATTCGTTAACTAACTGAGCTGTACGGCTTTCTTCACCCGGAATGATCTGACACACTAATGCGAATAATTCCTACACGCACTCGCACTGGATTCGTTTTCGTATCATTTGGGGAAGCAGATTGATGTCGTTTCGCACCATTCACCGCCGTTCCAACCACTCACCTAACCTGCTCGCAATCGCCATTTGCATGGCCAGCATTGCACCGGCGCTGGCCGATGAAACCCCGCCCGCCACGCTGGAACTGGACGCCACTGAGATCGGCGCCACCCAGATGAGCAGCACCACTGAAGACACCCAGTCCTACACCACTGGCCCGATGCGCACGGCGACCAAGCTGTCGCTGACCATGCGCGAAACGCCTCAGGCGGTGACGGTGATCACCCGTCAGCGCATGGACGACCAGAACATGACCAGCATCAACGACGTGGTGAAAGGCACGCCGGGGTTGTTCCTCAGTCAAGCCAGCGGCCCGGGTCGGCAGACCTACAGCTCGCGCGGTTTCGACATCGACACCATCATGTACGACGGCCTGCCCAGTTCGTACTCGCCTTTTTCGATGGCAGTGCAACCCAATCTGGCGATGTTCGACCGCGTCGAAATCGTCCGTGGTGCGACCGGTCTGGTCACCGGTGCCGGCAATCCTTCGGCGGCGATCAATCTGGTGCGCAAACGTCCCACCGCTGATCAGCGCGTGACCCTCACCGGCGCCGCCGGCAGTTGGGATGACTACCGTGGCGAGATCGACGCCTCCAGCCCGCTGAATGAAAGCGGCACCTTGCGCGGTCGCGTGGTGAGTTCCTATCAGGGCGCCGACAGCTTCCGCGACAAGGAAGAGAACGACCATGGCCTGTTCTACGCCATTGGTGAAGCCGACCTCAGCGACAGCACCACCGCGACGCTCGGCTTCTCGCGGCAGAACGAACAGACCAACTATTTCTGGGGCGGCCTGCCGATCGGCACCAACGGCCATCACCTCGACCTGCCCCGCTCGACCTATCCCGGCACCGACTGGGAAAACCGCAAGCTGCAGATCGACACCCTGTTCGGTGAAGTCGAGCATCGCTTCGACAACGACTGGAAACTGCACGTCGCCGGCTCGTCCTCGACCCTCGACGGCGAGTTCTCCGGGACTTACCTGTCGCGTTATGCCGGCCCGCTGGAAACCACCGCCTATCAATCGCATCACACCGACAAGCAGCGCTCGCTCGACGTGTTCGCCAGCGGCCCGTTCGAAGCGTTCGGCCGCAGCCACGAACTGGTGGTCGGCGCCAGCAACCGTGTGTATGACGCGACCACCAAGGAATACGATCCGTACACCACGGCGTGGCCGATTGGCGCGCCCAAGCCTGATTTCGTACGTGACGGCAAAACCCGCACCGTCACCACTCAGGACGCCGTCTACCTGACCACCCGCCTGAGCCTGGCCGATCCGCTGACACTGATCCTCGGCGGCCGCCTCGACTGGTATGACTACGATGACCGCACCGCCGATGGCGACTACAAGGTCACCAAGAACCTCACTCGATACGCCGGCCTGATCTACAAGCTGGACGACCATCACTCGGTGTACGCCAGCTACACCGACATCTTCACCCCGCAAACCCAGAAGGACCTCGGCGGCAAAGTGCTTGAGCCGATCGTCGGTGAAAACTACGAAGTGGGCATCAAGGGCGAGTACTTCGACGGTGCGCTCAATGCCAGTCTGGCGGTGTTCCAGATGGACCAGACCGGCCGCGCCACCCTGGCCGACAATCAGTTCGGTTGCCCGGTCCTGACCTGCTACGGGTCGTCGGGCAAAGTACGCAGCCAAGGCGTGGACATGGAACTGCAAGGCGCCCTGACCGAAAACTGGCAGGTCGGCGCCGGTTACACCTACACCCGCGCGCACTACATCAAGGACGAAAACCCGGCCAACAACAATCAGCGTTTCGAAACCGACACGCCAGAGCATCTGTTCAAGGTGTCCACCGTGTATCGCTTCCAGGGTCCGCTGCAACACCTGCGCGTGGGTGGCAACGTCTATTGGCAAAGCCGCATGTACAACGATGTCGCCCTGGCCAATAACGGTAGCTACCGCCTCGAACAGGGTGGCTATGCGGTCACCGACCTGATGGCCGGCTACGAAGTCAACCAACACCTGGATCTGCAGGTCAACGCCAACAACATCTTTGACCGCGTCTACTACTCTGCCATTGGCTCCAACGTCACGTGGGGCTCCAACGACAACTACGGCAATCCGCGCAGCTACATGCTGACGGCCAAGTACAAGTTCTGAGTCGCTGACGTTCAACAACGCCGACAACACAAGGGCGCCCCGGTCATCCGTGGCGCCCTTGTGCTTTCTGACCAACCTCATTAGTCATCAGCAGCAATACCAGATAGTCTCTTGGCGAACTCTTCACGAAGCATCGTCCCATGACCAACCCGGTATTTGCCCCCGACATCGAAGCCATCCGCAGCATTGACGCGGTGCCGGTCATCCTGAGCATGGTCAAGCACCTGACGGGCATGCGTTTCGCGGCGGTGGCGCGGGTCACGGACAGAAACTGGGTGGCCTGCGCGGTCGATGACTCCATCGACTTCGGCCTCAAGCCTGGCGGTGAACTGGTGCTCGAATCGACCATTTGTCATGAGATCCGCCAGCATCAGCAACCGGTGATTTTCGGCCACGCCAGCGCACACCCGATCTTTTCCCTGCACCACACGCCCAAAACCTACGGTCTGGAGAGTTACATCTCCATTCCCATCATCAAGGCCAACGGGGACTTCTTCGGCACGTTGTGCGCGATTGACTCCGTCCCGGCGAACCTCGACGAGCCGGCCATCGCCAAGACGCTGACCCTCTTCGCCCAACTGATCGCGATGAGCCTCGACACGCAGGCCCATCTTGAAGCGACCAAGGTCCAACTGAACGACGCCAATGAACTTGGTCGTCTGCGCGAGCAATTCATCGCCGTACTCGGCCATGACCTGCGCACACCGCTGAGCGCCATTCGCATGAGCGCCGATCTGCTGGAAAGCAAAACCGAAGAAAAACGTTCGCTGAATCTGATTTCAGCCATCCGCAACAGCTCGGTGCGCATGGGCGTGCTGATCGAAAACATCCTCGACTTCGCGCGTGGACGCCTCGGCGGCGGGATTCCGGTGCAGCGCAAACTGGTCGATGACTTGCAGCAGACCCTGCAATTGACGCTCGCTGAAGTTAAAGCCTCGCACCCGCAAGCGATTTTCGTCGATGAACTGGACGTGCCGGCGGGCGTCTATTGCGATGCGTTGCGCATCAGCCAGCTGCTCTCGAACCTGCTCGGCAACGCCGTGACTCATGGTTCAAACGCCACGCCGATCGTCCTCAAGGCCTATTCGCAAAACGGCGAAATCGTGATCTCGCTGACCAACCAGGGCCCGCCGATTCCCGCGCAGTTGATGCCGCTGCTGTTCGAGCCGTTTTCCCGCTCCGAAGCCGGGCAACGCTGCGAGGGCCTGGGCTTGGGCCTGTACATCGCCTCGCAGATTGCCACGGCGCACAACGGCAGTTTGACCGTCAGCTCAAGCCTCGACGCCGGCACCTGCTTCGTGGCCAGATTCCCGGCGCAGTTCAAGTGGGTCTGAAAAGACCCTTCACGCTTACGCCGTCTGGCGGCGCATGGTCAAAACCGCAGCACCAAAACCAATGAACGTCGTCCCCACCACACGACTGACCCAACGCGACAGCGCCGGCCGGGTCAGCACGCCTTTGGCCCGCGAGGCCAGCGCGGCGTAGACACTCAGCGACGACACCGACAACGCCATGAAAATCGCCGTCAACATCAAAAACTGTGGCAGCAACGCCGCGCCCTGATCGATGAACTGCGGGAACAGCGCCGTGAAAAACATCGTCGCCTTGGGATTAGTCACCGCCGTCAAAAACGCCGACTTGTACAACTTCCCACGCGTCGGCCGCACCTTGCCCGCCTCCCCCTCAATCCCCTGCGCCAGCATCGGCCCCTTCTTGAACAGCTGCTTCACGCCAAGATAAAACAGATAACCGGCACCGATCACCTTCACCGCGTTAAACAACATCTCGGAACTGGCCAACAACGCCCCCAACCCCAACATCGCCGCCGCCGACAGACAGAACAAACCGCTGGCATTGCCCAGCGACGACCAAATCGTACTGCGCTGGCCATGAGCAAGACTGTTATTGATCGCCATCAACGTCGCAGGCCCAGGACTTGCGATAGCAATCGCCGCGACCAAAGTGAAGGTCAATATCGAGTGAGAATCCATTTTCGCTGCTCGTATGATTGAAGATGCCGCATTTTACAACAACCGGCTGCATAGCCCAGATCAAAAGCCCCTCACCCTAGCCCTCTCCCGGAGGGAGAAGGAACTGACCGCGGGGAATGGGGAAGCGACGCCGACGTGAAATACCGAAGCGAACTCAAATTCCGAACAGCTACGCCGACATAAAATACCAAGCCACACTCAAAATTTAAAACAGCCCCCCATACTCGCCGCCCCCCCTGCTTCCCACCACTCAACAGGATGAGCGTTAGCTCGACAACAGCTCTTGATCTTGCCGTGCCGGCCCCTTCGGAAGGCTGAGTGGAGGGATTTATCCGGGGGTGGGAGCGTAGCGACCGTTTGGCGCAGCCAAACACATCGAGAGGAGGTGCAGCGAAGCAAACCGTAGGCGATGCGCCCGGATAGATCCCGCAGCGAAGAACCCCCGAGCCCCAGCGAGCGGGCCGAACGCCGGGGCCCAGCCTTTTGCTTACTTTTCGGCGTCTGGAAAAGTGAGTCGCTGTAAAAGCGAAACCGCCAGCCGCAACACCCAAAACAACGGATATTCACCCAAAACCCCAAGAGCATGGTCGGCCCAAAGGCCGCCAAGCCAAAAAAGCAAAAAAAACCCAAAAAAAAGCCCCGCAACCAAACAAAGGCGCGAGGCAAAAAATTGGTTGGTTGCGGCCAACCAAAGGAGCTCAGCTAAATACGTACAAAGGCCAACATCAGATGCAATCCTGAGCCGCCCGCTCAAAACTCGAAGGCAAAAGATTCGAAGCCAACACATGCCGCTCGTAAATAAACACCTTGCCGCCAGTACCCGCCTTATAGGCCTCCAGCACATTGTCGGCAGACACCTTACTCGGCACCACAATCCGATAACTACGCTGAGTCTGCGAAACCGTCGGGTTCAACGCACTGCCTTGCAACTTCGGCACAACACAATCGGCATACTGCGCAGGCGTCTTGCTAGTCTGCAAAGTCAGGCTCGGATTGTTCGGCGCCGAAGCGCAACCAACGAGCAAAGAGGCAAAGGCCAAAACAGGCACAAAGAAAAGACGCATCGGTGTCATCCTGAAAATAAACGTTCGGTTCAACCGGCAACGGTTCAGCCTCACGGAGCCGCCGTCGCCCTTTATGTTTTAAGCGTTCAGCTCGACGCCACCAAAGCCTTGAGCGACACATCGAATTGCTTCAAGGCGTTCAGTTGCAGGTCACGCTGCTTGTCGATCTGCGCGGCAATGGCCGGTGCCGATTGGTTATGCACCCAGACCGACGGCAGCTGTTTTTCTACAGCGCCTTCAGCCTTGCCGATGTATTGCAGGTCGGCGTCGTAGAAGCGTGCGGTGAAACGCGCTTCCACCAGGCTGTTTTGCTGCGTCAGCAAACGGTTGAAGGTGTCGAGCTTGACCACGACATCTGGATGCGCCTGCACCAGAGCATCAAGGTTGTCGTAGACGGTCACCGACAAAAATTGTTGCTGCAGCGAGTTCATCAACCAATCGATGGCCAATTGCGGATCCGAGCTGTCGACGAACGCTTCACGAATCCGCGAATCCAGCGCGTCTTTCGCGCCATTCGCCGCCATGTCGTGGTAACGCTCCAGGTATTGCACGTTGTCCAGCGTATTCTCGCTGAGCAACACACCCACCGTTTGCGAGTGCTGCAAGGTGGCGCTGCTGCCCGTGATGGTCTGGAAATGACACGACCGGGCGTCGTCTGCGAAGGCCGGTGCGGTGGCAACTGCTCCGCCCGTCAGCAGGGCGACCAAAGCCAGTCGGGTCAATGTGTTCATCGCGCAAATTCCTTGAGCTGCGTGTTCGATGGAAGCGATTTTCCGCCGATTGCCGCCAAAGCAAAACTTGCGTTTCGTGATGGTCACTATTACTTCTAGCAATAGTTGCGCGACATGCAGACTGGTACACACTCAACCACAACGAGAAAAACATGAAATGAGGAGTTCGCCTTGAGAACGTTTGACCTGATCCGTGACGCCGTTCTGCCCGATTTCCGCGAGCGTGTGGCCGAGTATCTGGTTCAGTACGAAAGCGTATTGCTGGCCAAAGGCACGACCAACCCGCAGGTCATCAAAGACACTGCCAACCAGTTGCGCGGTTACCTGCGCGGGCTCAACACCACGCGAGTGCTGGGCATGGCGTACTGGGAGGAGCTGGATCGTCGAGTCGTCGACACCTGGCTCGCGCCCCAGCAATGACCGACTAGACTTGCCGGGCTGCTGTCCCCGTCAGTCGAACCGGAGGTGCCCCATGAGCAACACCGAATCCACCCCTTTCAACGGCTGGGCCGCTACTGCGGCCGGCGCACCACTTGAACGATACACTTACGATCCCGGCACATTGGCCGAAGAAGACGTGGAAATCGCGGTGGAATACTGCGGCGTCTGCCACTCCGATCAATCGCTGATCGACAACGACTGGGGCATCAGCCGCTACCCTTTCGTGCCGGGCCACGAAGCGGTCGGCAAGATCGTGCGCATGGGCGCCCAGGTGCGCGGCCTGAAGATGGGCCAACGCGTCGGCATCGGCTGGTACAAGGGCAGTTGCATGCACTGCTCGTCGTGCATTTCCGGCTCGCAACAACTGTGCGGCACCGCGCAACCGACCATCATCGGCAGCAACGGTGGTTTTGCCGATCGTTTGCGCTCGCATTGGGCGTGGGCGATTCCCGTTCCGGACAGCCTCGATCCGGCGCTGGTCGGCCCGCTGTTCTGCGCCGGCTCCACGGTGTTCAACCCGCTGCTGCAATTCGGCGTTAAACCCACCGACCGGGTTGGCGTAGTCGGCATCGGCGGCCTCGGCCATCTGGCCCTGCGCTTTCTCAATGCCTGGGGCTGCGAAGTCACCGCGTTCACCTCATCGCTGAACAAGCAGGACGAAGCCAAGCGCCTCGGTGCGCACAACGTTGTCGCCTCGACCGACAGCAATGCGCTGAAGGCCATTGCCGGCACGCTGGATTTCCTGCTGATCAGCGCCAACGCCGACCTCGACTGGACGGCCATGCTCGCCACGTTGCGCGCCAATGGCCGATTGCACTTTGTCGGCATCGTACCGAGCGCGATTCCGGTGCATGTGTTCGATCTGATCCCGCAGCAGAAATCCCTTTCCGCTTCCCCGGTCGGCTCGCCGGCCACCATGGCAACCATGCTCGAGTTCTGCGCCCGGCATCAGATTCTGCCGCAGGTCGAGATGTTTCCCATGAGCAAGGTCAACGACGCCGTGGATCATCTGCGCACCGGCAAGGCGCGTTACCGCGTGGTGCTCGACGCCAGTAAATGACCGCTCGGCGCGGCGGTGCACAGCCGCCGCGCCCTGCCCGATGCCGATGCCGATGCCGATGCCGATGATCTGCGCGGCAACACGACCGCTGCGAAAAAATCGCTCGAACGCTTACAATCGCCGGTCTCACTGCCAATCAGACAGGCTCATCAAGAAATGCCGCTCGACCCACCTACGATGTTGACCATTTCCATCGCCCTCGCAGCCGCTGCCGCGCTGTATCTGGCGATCGAGTGGCGCAGCATTCGTGAGCCGTCGCTACTGTTCTGGAGCGCCGGTTTCGCCACCATCACCGTCGGTTCCACCCTCGCCCTGCTGCGCAGCAATGGTTTCCTGCTGATTGGCATCTGGTTCGCCAACGGTCTGTTGGTGACCGCCCACTTCCTGTTTCTGCTGGGCGTCGCGCGCTTCACGCAAACGCGGCTGTCGCGCACCTGGTCACTGATCTTCGTTGCCTGGCTGGTCATGTTGTTACTACCGGACGGGCCGCTGTGGTCGAAGGTCATGCTGGCGGCCAATTCGCTGCTGGTGGCGCTCTCGACCCTCAAGGCCAGTTTCCTCCTGCGGCCCCATGGCAAATCGCTGAGCGTCGGTGCGGTGCAGTTGCGTTACGTCTTGCTGGCCCACGGGATTTTCTATGTGGCCAAGGCGCTGACTGTGGTCATTCCCGGCACGCTGATCGATCTGGCGGCATTTCGCGGCGAGATCATTCAGATTTCCCTGGTCGAAGGCGCCATGGCAATCATGTTGATCGCCCTGTCGATGACCGGCACCGAACGCTATCGCCGGGAAAAAGAGATCGCCCGGCTGGCTGAACGCGATCCACTGACCGCCCTCTACAACCGCCGCGCCCTGGAAAAACGCGCGCCGCGCCTGCTCGGCGAGGTGTTGCCAGAGCGCCCCGGCGCCCTGTTGCTGATCGACATCGACAACTTCAAACAGGTCAACGATCAATACGGCCACACGGCCGGCGACCGTTTGCTGATCGCCTTGAGCGAGATGATCCGTTCAGTGCTGCCGCGCAATGCGCTGGCTGCGCGCCTGGGGGGCGACGAGTTCGTCATACTGCTGAACAACGCCTCCAGCGAGCGCATCGTCGAACTGGGCAACGCCCTGCGCGAACAGTTCCTGGCCATGGCCTCACAGACTTTCCCCACGCCCGAGGCGGTCACCTTGAGCATTGGCGCCAGCCTGTTCGAACAGCCTCCCGCCAGCCTCACCGCGCTGATCGAACTCGGCGACGCCGCGCTCTACGAATCGAAACGCGGCGGGCGCAACCGCCTGCGCCTCACCGGACTTACTACGTCAGGATAATAAAAACCATGTCCAGCCTTGAAACGCCCCTGCAAGACCTCGCCGCGCCCGAAGGCGTCTGCTACGGCTGCGGCGGCCGCAACCCGCACGGCCTGCACGTCAAAAGCCACTGGCACGAAGACGGTGTACACGTTGTCGCCGAACACTTGCCGGAGGCCAAATACTGCGGCTGGCCGGATCTGGTCTACGGCGGGTTGATCGCGATGCTGGTCGACTGCCATTCCAACTGGACAGTCATGGCCTACCACTACCGCGCAGAGAACCGCGAACCCGGCAGCCTGCCGCGCATTGACTGCGTGACTGGCAACCTCGGCATCAAGTTCATCAAACCGACGCCGATGGGCGTGCCGCTGACTTTGCGGGCGAAAGTCGAGGGTGAGGTGGGGCGCAAGACCCGGGTGATCTGCGAGGTGTATGCCGGGGATGTGCTGACGGCGGTGGGTGATTCGGTGTTTGTGCGGGTCGATACCGGGCAACTGGCCAATGCGGCGCATGGGCGGAAAAGCCAAAGCCCCTCACCCTAGCCCTCTCCCAGAGGGAGAGGGGACTGACCGAGGTGTCTGGTTGAAATACGCCGACCTGAGATATCGAGCCGAACTCGGGTTTTGCAAAATCCTCACCTCAGCCCTCCCCTTGGGGAAAGGAGACTGACCGAGGTGGCTGGTTGAGATACGCCGACCTGAGATATCGAGTCGAACTAGGATTCTGAAAAGCTCACAGATCAGCTCCCTCTCCCTCGGGAGAGGGCTGGGCGGGCGGCGTTCCGATGAGGGGTGAATCCACCGCCAAACTCAATGTGAAACAGCCTTAGCCCTGTTTCACCTTCGCCCGCGCCGTATGCAGCTTCTTATAGCTCTCGATCAAGCGCAAATGCCGATCCAGCCCTTCCAGCTTCGTGCTGGTCGGCGTCAATCCATAGAACCGCACGCTACCGTTGACCGAACCGATCGCCGCGTCCATGCGCTCGTCGCCGAACATGCGGCGGAAGTTGGCTTCGTAGTCTTCCAACTCCAGGTCTTCGTCCAGTTCCATCTCCAGCACCACGTTGACCGCTTGATAGAACAAGCCGCGCTCGACGGTGTTGTCGTTGTACTGCAGAAAGGCTTCAACCAGATCCTTGGCCTGCTCGTACTTCTGCAGGGCGAGGCAGATCAGCAGGCGCAGTTCCAGAATGGTCAACTTGCCCCACGGTGTGTTGTCGTCGAACTCGATGCCGATCAGCGTGGTGATCTCGGTGTAATCGTCCTGTTCGCTGTTTTCCAGGCCTTGGGCGAGGTTGCGCAGGCCGACTTTGCTCAGGTTGTGCAGGTTGAGGATGTCGGCGCGGAATTGCAGGGCTTTGTTGGTGTTGTCCCAGATCAGATCTTCGACCGGGTAGATCTCCGAATAATCCGGCACCAGAATCCGGCAAGCCTTGGCACCGATGTGCTCGTAGACCGCCATGTAGACTTCCTTGCCCATGTCTTCAAGGATGCCAAACAGCGTCGCAGCCTCTTCGGCATTGGAGGTTTCGCCGTCGCCTGAGAAGTCCCATTCGACGAATTCGAAGTCTGGCTTGGCGCTGAAGAAACGCCACGACACCACGCCGCTGGAATCGATGAAGTGCTCGACGAAGTTGTTCGGCTCGGTAACGGCCTGCCCCGAGAACGTCGGTTGCGGCAAGTCGTTGAGGCCTTCGAAGCTGCGGCCCTGCAACAGTTCGGTGAGGCTGCGTTCCAGCGCCACTTCCAGGCTCGGGTGCGCGCCGAACGAGGCGAACACGCCGCCGGTGCGCGGGTTCATCAGGGTCACGCACATCACCGGGAATTCACCACCCAGCGACGCATCCTTGACCAGCACCGGGAAGCCCTGCTCTTCCAGGCCTTTGATGCCGGCGAGGATGCTCGGGTATTTCTCCAGCACTGCCTGCGGTACATCCGGCAAAGCCATTTCGCCTTCGAGGATTTCGCGTTTGACCGCGCGCTCGAAGATCTCCGACAGGCACTGTACCTGCGCTTCGGCAAGCGTGTTGCCGGCGCTCATGCCATTGCTGAGGTAGAGGTTTTCGATCAGGTTGGACGGGAAGTACACCACTTCGTTGTCGGACTGACGCACAAACGGTAGCGAGCAGATGCCGCGCTGGGTGTTGCCGGAGTTGGTGTCGTACAGGTTCGAGCCGCGCAACTCGCCGTCACGGTTGTAAATCTTGCGGGTGTAGTCGTCGAGAATCTCGCTCGGCAGCTCGTCTTTCGGCCCCGGCTTGAACCATTGTTCGTCCGGGTAATGGACGAACTCGGCGTTGGCGATTTCTTCGCCCCAGAACTGATCGTTGTAGAAGAAGTTGCAGTTCAGCCGCTCGATGAACTCGCCCAGTGCCGAGGCCAGCGCGCCTTCCTTGGTCGCGCCCTTGCCGTTGGTGAAGCACATCGGCGAATGGGCGTCGCGGATGTGCAGCGACCAGACGTTGGGCACGATGTTGCGCCACGAGGCGATTTCAATCTTCATGCCCAGGTCGGCCAGAATCCCCGACATGTTGGCGATGGTCTGTTCCAGCGGCAGGTCCTTGCCGGCAATGAACGTGCCTGCGTCCGAACCGGCCACCGGCATCAACAGCGCCTGGGCATCGGCGTCGAGGTTGTCGACTTCTTCGATGATGAATTCCGGTCCGGTCTGCACAACCTTCTTCACGGTGCAGCGATCAATGGAGCGCAGGATGCCCAGACGATCCTTCTCGGAAATGTCCGCCGGCAACTCCACCTGGATCTTGAAGATCTGGTTGTAGCGGTTTTCCGGGTCGACGATGTTGTTTTGCGACAGGCGAATGTTTTCTGTGGGGATGTTGCGCGTGTCGCAGTACAACTTCACAAAGTAGGCCGCACACAACGCCGACGATGCCAGAAAGTAGTCGAACGGCCCCGGTGCCGAGCCATCACCCTTGTAGCGGATGGGCTGATCGGCGATCACCGTGAAGTCGTCGAACTTGGCCTCAAGTCGAAGGTTGTCGAGAAAATTGACCTTGATTTCCATGCGGGATTACCAGAATACGGCTAAACGAATGGCCGCCATTATCCGGTTTTTCAGCGGGAAGTCTTGCCCTTTCGGGAATCGCCGCTGATCGGCGCGCTGCACTCGGGGAGGCAAATCACGCCGGGTTCACTACGCTTTCAAAGCAGTCGCAGAGAAGAATCTGAACATTGCGCTCGCGCCGTGGTTCTAGATTCAGAAGACAGCGGATCAAGGAAGAGCACATGGACCTTTCCAGCTATGCAGCCCCGCTTCCACCGCGTCAGAGCGCCGTCACCCGCCGCCTGGCCTTTGCGGTCGGTGCGCTTTTCGTCAGCGGCGTGATTGCTGCGGCGGTCGCTTTGCTGGGTATCGCCGAGCGCCTGGACAGCGAAGAGATCAACAAAACCCGCTTCTATTCCGCTCGCGCGCTGGAAAACCGCATTACCGCCTCGAAAAACTACATCACCAGCTACGCCTACTGGACCACTGCCTACGAGCATTTGAGCGGTCAGGTCGACACCGACTGGGCCTACACCGAGCAGAACGTCGGCAAGACCCTGTTCACCACTGACGGTTATGACGGCGTGTTCGTGCTCAACCGTGAAGGCACCCGCTACGCCGTGGTGCGCGGACAAATGGTCGATGCCGAACTGTCTGCGTTTGTGCAATTGAGCGCCACCACGCTGCTCGATCAGGTGCTGGGCCAAGGTGACCTGACCAAGCCGGTCAGCCGCTATTCACTGTTCGAGGGCTGGCCGGCGCTGGTCTCGGCGGCGGCGATCATTCCCAACGATGAGCGGCCACTGGGCGACCCGCAGACCTCTTCAGTGCTGGTGTTCGTCGACAAACTCACGCCGACCAAATTGCGTCTGATCGGCAGCGGTTACGGCTTGAATAACCTGACCCTGGCGCCGGACGAGGCGATCGATCCGCAACGCCCTCGCGTGCCGCTGGACAACACCGGTTACAGCCTGATCGCCGATCTGGATCGGCCCGGGCATCATTTATTGTGGTCACTGCTGCCACCGCTCGGCGCGACGATGGTGGTGCTGATGCTACTGACCGCGTATTTCTTCCGTCACGCCTTGCGTTCATCGCGGTACGTCGACCAGAGTTTTGCCGTCATGCAAACCTCAAATCAAGCGTTGGAAAACGCCAACCGTGAGCTCGAAGCGAGCGAAGAACGCTTTCGCGCGGTGGCCGAAGCCGCGTCGGACTGGATCTGGGAAGTCGACCGCGCACTTTCGCTGACCTACCTGTCGGCGCGCTTCAGCGCAGTGACCGGTTACCCGCAAACCCTGTGGTTGGGGCAAGACATCGGCCACCTGTTAAATTGCGACACCACGCCACTGGAACTGTGGCTGAGAAACCTCACCGAGGAGAACAGCGCCAGTGACTTGCGTTGCACCTACCGTGACCACTCCGGCCAGCAGCGCCACTGCCGGCTGTCCGCGCGGCCGATCTTCGACAAGCACACGGTTATCGGCTATCGCGGTACCGCCAGCGACATCACCGACGAAGTCGCCGCCCATGCGCAGATTCAGCATCTGTCGATGCACGATGCCCTCACCGGCCTCCCCAATCGCAACAAGCTCGCGCGCTACCTGGATGACGCCTTGCTGCTCAAGGAGCACGCGCCGCCGCTGTCACTGCTGGTGATTGACCTCGACAACTTCAAACCGATCAACGATTCACTCGGGCATCCGGCCGGTGATGCCGTGCTGCAGGAAGTCGCTGCGCGCCTGCGTGAATGCACCCGCGAACTCGACATCGTCGCGCGCCTGGGCGGCGACGAATTCATCGTGGTGCTTAACGGCATGGACAACCCGCACGAAATCGACAAGTTTTGCACCCGCCTGATCGGCAGCCTGCATCAACCGGTGGTCTTCGAACATCATCCGCTGCACATCGGCGCCAGCATCGGTATCGCCCTCAGCCGTCGCCACGGCTATGTGCCGAGCGACCTGATCCGTTACGCCGACATCGCTCTGTATCAAGCCAAATCCGAGGGCAAGAACACCTGGTGCTATTTCGAAGCGCACATGAGCGACCAGATCCAGACGCGCCGGCAAATGGAAGATGACCTGCGCCATGCGCTCAAGCACAACGAGTTCGTGCTGCACTATCAGCCGCGCTACAAAATTGATGGCAAGCAGATCGTTTCGGTCGAAGCGCTGGTGCGCTGGCAGCACCCCACCAAGGGATTGCTCGGGCCGGACCTGTTCATTCCGTTGGCGGAACAGACTGACCTGATCGTCCCGCTGGGTCGCTGGGTGTTGCGCGAAGCCTGCGAAACCGCGCTGGGCTGGCCGGAAGACATTCTGCTGTCGGTCAACCTGTCGCCGGCGCAGTTTGCCGTCAGCGATGTGGTCGAGGTCGTGCGCGAAGTGTTGGTCGAAAGCCGTTTCCCGGCCAGTCGCCTGGAGCTGGAAATCACCGAGAACGTCATGCTCAACGACACCGACGGCGCGTTAACCACCATGAATGCGCTGAAGGAATTGGGTGTGCGCCTGAACATGGACGATTTCGGCACCGGCTACTCATCGCTCGGCTACCTGCGCGCCTATCCGTTCGACGGGATCAAGATCGACAAGCGCTTCATTGCCTCGATCAGCAGCGGCACCAATGATCGCGCGGTGGTGCAGGCGATCATCGGACTGGGCAAAGCCATGGGCCTGACGGTAACGGCCGAAGGCGTCGAGACCGAAGAGCAACTGGACATTCTCGGGGTCGATCAATGTAACGAGGTGCAGGGTTATTTCATGAGTCGGCCGATTGATAAAGCGGCGTTCGCCGATCTGTTGAAAGCGTCCAGAAGCGCGCATGCGGTGGGCACCGTCCCCATGAAAAAGGGCCGGGTTACCTGAGCGGCGCAGGCGTCAGTCTGACTTGGCCACGCGAACCTTGCCGCTGAAAACCCTGAAGCCGTACGTGTTGTAAATCAGCGTAACCGGTATCAGCACGGCGAAACCGACCAGCATGAACACCTGGCTTTTCGGACTGGAAGCAGCGGCGCTCAAGGTCAGATCCGGCGGCACAATGTACGGATAAAGTGCAACTAGCATCAGCGCAAACGCCAACACAAAAACCGCCAGCGCTGCGAACAATGGTAAAAACTGCCAGCGCCCGCGAAAGCCCAGGGTGAACACCATCAGCAACCCGCCGAGCGACACCGCCGCCGGCATCCACACGCGAACATCCGCGAGCCGCTGTGCGTATTGAACTTGCAGCGTCGCCGTCCAGCCGACCAACCCGATCAACAACACCGCCGTGATCAGCGCCAGCACCCGCGCCTGCCGCGCCGAGCGTTGTTGCAGCGAACCCACCGTGCGCCAATACAGCCAGCAGGCGCCGAGCCAGGCGTAACCGAGCACCAGCGTCAGCCCGCAGAACATCGGAAACGGGCTCAGCCATTCGCGGCCATTGCCGCTGTATTGACCGCCCTGATGCGCAACACCCTGCACCAGCGTGCCGAGCACCACGCCCTGAACTACCCCGGTCAGCAGCGAACCACAGAGCAACACGCCATCGACCGCTCGTTTGCTGCGTGGGCCGGGAGCATGGTCACGAAACTCCAGCGCCACCGCGCGAACAATCAGTGCGAGGAACATCAAAATGAACGGCAGGTACAGCGCCGGCAGCAAGATGGCATACGCCAGTGGAAACAAGGCCAACAAGCCGCCGCCGCCGAGCACCAGCCAAGTCTCGTTGGCATCCCAGATCGGCAGAATGGTCACGGCCATGGCACGACGATCTTCGGCGCTGGCGGTCAGCCCCATCAGCATGCCGACCCCGAGGTCAGTGCCGTCGAGCAACACATAGTTCATCACCGAGAACGCCAGCGCAGCGGCACACAGCAGGGTTATCCAGTCAGTGTCCATAATTGCCGCTCCTCAGGAATGCCCGGTTTCGTCCGCCAGGGTCGGCTGTGGCCCCGGTTCATCCGCCGGCGGTGGCTCGCGCAACAGGCGCAGCAACACCCATAAACCGAGGCCGAAGATCAGCCCATAAAACAACAGAATCAACCACGTCGAGCCGAGCACTTGCGCTCTGGAAACCGCAGACAGGCTGTCTGCGGTGCGCATCAAGCCATAAACGGTGAAGGGTTGCCGCCCCACTTCGGTGACGATCCAGCCACTGAGCATGGCGACGAAACCGGCCGGCGCCATCAGCACGCTGGCGCGTAACCACCAATGCGCCGAGTACAAGCGCTGGCGTCGGCGCAAGAGCAAGCTGATCACGCCCTGCACCAGCATCAAAAGGCCCAGCCCGACCATCAGCCGAAACGCGAAAAACACCGGCGCCACCGGTGGAATATCTTCCGGCGGGAACTCATCGAGCGCGGTAATTGTGCTGCTCAGATCGTGGCGTAAATATAACGAGCCGATCCGTGGAATCGCCACTTCCCAGTGATTGCGTCGCTCGCTCTGGTCCGGCCAGGCAAGCAACCGCAGCGGCTCACCCGCACCCGGCGGCGGACGCGTCCATGAGCCCTCGATGGCGGCGACCTTCTGCGGTTGCACCTCAAGGCTGTGTTGGCCGTGCAAGTCACCAACCACAAGCTGCAGCGGCGTCAGCACGGTGATCACCCACAGTGCCAGGGAAAACTGCAGGCGTGCGCGTGGATTGTGCGACGCCTTCAACAATTGCCAGGCACTGATGCCGGCCATCAGCGTGGCACTGCCGAGCAATGCAGCGAGCGTCATATGCGCCAACCGATACGGGAACGACGGATTGAAAATGATTGCCCACCAATCTTCGGCGATGAACCGCCCCTGCACGTCGATCAAAAAACCTGCGGGCGTCTGCATCCAGGAATTGGCCGAGAGAATCCAGAACGCGCTGATCAGTGAGCCGGACGCCACCGCACAGGTGGCAAAAAAATGCAGCCGTGGGCCGACTTTCTTCAGGCCGAACAGCATGATGCCGAGAAAGCCTGCTTCAAGAAAAAACGCCGCCAACACTTCATAGAACATCAACGGCCCGAGGACATCGCCAGCCTGCACCGCGAGCCGCGACCAGTTCAGCCCGAACTGATATTCCAGGATCAGCCCGGAGGCCGTGCCCACCGCCACATTGAGGGCAAACACCTTCAGCCAGTAGCGATAAATATCCAGATAAATCTGCCGCCCGCTGCGTAACCACAACGCCTCGAGCACCATGAGAAAATTGGCCAGCCCGAGCGTGAACGCTGCCAGCACGATATGAAAGCCGATGGTGATCGCAAACTGCGCGCGCGCCGCCATGAGCGCGGAAGCCATCGTGTCCATTCAGGCGCCGTGCGGCCGCCCCGTATCGCCGGTGAACACACTGCCGGCATCACGCACCAATTGACGCCATTCAGCACTGGTGATCAGCCCCAGCTCCTCCATTTCATCGGCGGCCTTGAGCAGTTCGTCGTACTGTTCTTCCGGGTCCAGGCGCATCTGCGCTTGCGTCGCCAGTTTGCGCCATGCTGCCAGTTTTGCCTGTTTAGCCTGTTTGCGCTGATCGAACATAGGAGCTACTCCGTGAGGACTCCCCCGGTAGAAAGAAACCCTATCGCAGTGGTTCAGCGCAATCGACGGGTGGAAAGCCGCGCCAGTCCGAGGGGCCTTGAAACACCTTGATCGAAGCGCCTCAGGATGGTACTCAGCTGAACGGCCAAGCGGCCAGAATGGAATCTCACCCTGAGGGCACACGGAAATGAGTACGCGAAAAATTTTGGTCACCGGTGCTGCGGGCAAGATCGGCAGCGCCTTTTGGACTGCGTATGGCGATGAGCTGGATTTGCGCCTAGCCGATGTGGACGTAACACGTATTGCGCACTCGGGCGAAAGCCTTTCGCTCGACATCACGGATCTACCCCGTTGCCTTGAGGCCTGCGAAGGCATACACACAGTGATTCATCTCGCGGCGGATCCGAACCCGGACGCGGACTTCATGACCTCCGTACTGCCGGTGAACATTGTTGGCACCTACAACATGTTGCTCGCGGCGAAAACGCAAGGCTGCAAACGGTTCATATTTGCCAGCAGCGCCCAGGCCATTGAAGGCTACCCAAAGGACGTTCAAGTCCACGAATGCATGGCACCCCGGCCCGGCAACCTTTACGGCGTGGGCAAAGCATTCGGCGAAGCGCTGGCATCAATGTTTGCCAATGATGCTCAGATGTCGACGGTCGCCGTGCGCATTGCCAACGTCGCCCAGTTTCAACCGGGGGAAACCCACAGTCACCGGGACGTCGCTGCATTCATCAGCGTGCGCGATGTTGTCGCGTTACTGCGCAACTGCGTGGAGGCCGAGCTGGAGGGGTTCCACGTAGTCCATGGCGTCTCGGACAACCGCTACAAGCGTCTGGCTATCGCCCAGACCCGAGAGGTCGTCGGCTACGCGCCCCTGGACGATGCATTCAAAATTCTGGAGGGGCAGGTTCTGCCTGATTGAGTGGGCGTCAGGGTGCCGCATGCAGATGCGGCACCCAACGGATGCCTCTGTCACTGACCCATCCCGATCGTCACAGCCACTCGTCAGTACTTATCAGCCACGCGCCGGTACGGATAATTCGGCTCTTTGTACTTGCCCGGTTTCTGCCGTTTGGGCAATTCGATTTTCTCGCGTTTCACATCCTCGTACGGAATGCGGCTGAGCACATCGGTGATGATGTTCAGGCGTGCGCGGCGCTTGTCGTTGGAATCGGCCACCAGCCACGGCGCGTGTTCGGTGTCGGAGTGTTTGAACATCTCGTCCCGCGCCCGTGAGTAGTCGTACCAGCGGCTGTAGGATTTCAGATCCATCGGTGTCAGCTTCCAGGTCTTGCGCCCGTCGTTGATGCGCGCCTCCAGCCGGCGGGTTTGTTCCTCGGGGCTGACTTCCAGCCAGTATTTGAGCAGGATCACCCCGGACTGGACGATCGCGTGCTCAACCCAGGGAATCGATTTGAGGAATTTGTCGGCCTGCTCATCCGTGCAGAAACCCATGACGCGCTCGACGCCGGCGCGGTTGTACCAACTGCGATCGAAGATCACCACTTCACCTGCGGCCGGTAGATAAGGCAGGTAACGCTGCACGTGCATCTGGCTTTTCTCGCGGTCGGTCGGTGCCGGCAATGCCACCACGCGAAACACGCGCGGGCTGACACGTTCGGTCAGTGCCTTGATCGTGCCGCCCTTGCCCGCGCCATCGCGCCCCTCAAACACGATGCAGACCTTGACGCCCTTGGCGATCACCCACTCCTGCAACTTGACCAGTTCGACGTGCAGCTTGCGCAACTGCTCGAGGTAGTCCTTGTTTTTCAACCTGAGACTTTCAGGCGCCTTGGCGGCGTTCTTTTTGTCTTTTGCCATGACCTTGGCCCTCTCCATTAAATGCAGAAACAGACTGTTGATTGACGGGATACACCAGACACGTGAGGTTAGTTCATGACGTGCTGTTTGCCATTGCCGGGCAAAAAGCCAAATTGCCATGTGTTTCGTTCGTTCTTTCTTGCGTCGCACTGTTCATTGCCCTGCCCTTGCCTACCTGGAGTTTTCTCGATGCCCGCGTCCAAATCCCTGCCCACTGCCCTGCTGGGCCTGGCCCTTGCCTGCCCGGCGATGGCCGAGACCCAAGGCCTGGAACTGGGGCAAGTGCTGATTTCGGCTGAGGATCGCAACGGCAGCGATGCGTCTGTTGAAGAGGCGAAAACCCGCCTCGAACAGGTGCCCGGCGGCACCAACGTGGTCGACATGCGCCAGCCGTTGCAGGGCCGCGTGGCGAGCAATCAGGATGTGCTGGCCTATCAACCGGGAGTTTATGCGCAGTCGGCGGGCAACGAAGGCGTGAAAATCTCGGTCCGTGGTTCGGGCATCAACCGCGCGCCGGGCGCCCATGCGTCGGGGCTGTACACGATGCTCGATGGCCTGCCGCTGAGCGGCCCGGGCGGCACGCCGTATGAATTGCTCGAACCGCTGTGGGTCGATCACGTCGAAGTGCTGCGCGGCGCCAACGGTTTCGATCGTGGTGCGCTGGCACTGGGCGGCGCCATCGATTACGTCAGCCACACCGGCTACAACGCGCCGAAACTGCAAGTGCGCTATGCCACTGGCAGCCACGGCTATCAACAGCGTCAGGTCAGCTCCGGGCAAGTGCTGGGCGATTTCGATTACTACGTGTCGCTGACCGACTCGAACGCTGACGGCTATCAGGACCACACCCGCAGCGAGAGCAAAGGCCTGATTGCCAACTTCGGTTATCGCTTCAACCCGAACCTGGAAACCCGCTTCTATATCCGCTACCGCGAGACCGACAACGACCTCGCCGGCCGCGTCACCAAACATTCCATCGAACACGATCCACGGGCAGCCAACCCGGCCTACGTGTCGCGCGACGACAGCCGCAAGCAGCCGGGCAGCACGTTCATCGGCAACAAGACCACCTTCTACATCGATGACGATTCAAGCATCCAGACCGGCCTCGTTTACCACGACTACCCGATGGACCTGCGCGAAGGCCCGAACCGTTTGAAGGTCGCTTATACCGATGTCAGCGGTACCTTCGACTACAAACGCCGCGATACGCTTTTCGGCATGGAAAGCCGCAGCGTCGTCGGCCTGCGCGTGACCAAACACCTGCCCAACGATGGCGCCAGTGAGTTCGTGCGCATTCCCACCGCGCCCAATACCGCCAGCTACGTACCCGGCACGCGCATGCGCAATTTCACCTATCAGGGTTCCGACACCGTTCTGCACGTTGGCAACGACCTGGAAATCGCCGACGACCTCTGGCTGACCACTGGCCTCGCCGCGATCTACACCCGCCGCGAAAGCGCTGTGACCTACCCGCAAAGCGGTGGCAAAACCAGCATGAACGACTGGGACTACGCGCCGCGCCTCGGCCTGCGCTATCAGCTCACACCGGACGTGCAAGTGTTCGGTAACCTCAGCCGCTCGGTCGAGGCGCCGCATCCGTGGTCGCTGATCTACAGCTCCAACGTGCGCTTTGCGCCCGGCAACGGCCCGGCGACCGGCACGCAAAAAGACCCGATCAAACTGCAAAACCAGACCGCGACCACACTGGAACTCGGCGGTCGGGGCGACAGCGCCATCGGCCAGTGGAGCCTGGCGTGGTACTACGCACAAGTGCGCCATGAACTGCTCTCGGTGCTGCCAGATGCCAATGCAGTCACACCGTATGAGCTCAACGCCAGCCCGACCGTGCACCAAGGCGTCGAGGCGAGCCTCAACAGTCAACTCTGGTCGGCCGCCGATGGCCGCCAGTTGAGCCTGCGTCAGGCGTATACCTTCAGCGATTTCCACTATCGCGACGATGATCGTTTTGGTGATAATCGCCTGCCCGGTTTGCCCATGCATTACTACCAGGGCGAGTTGCGCTACGACTGGCCTCAGGGCTTCTTCGCCGCGGTCAACACGCAACTGGTGTCGAAAGTTGCCGTGGATTACGCCAACAGCTACTACGCCGACCCTTACGCGCTGTTCGGCGCGACACTCGGCTACAACGCGCCCAAAGGTGACTGGCAGACGTGGCTGGACATGCGCAATCTGAGCAACAAGCACTACGCCGCCACGGTGACGCCGGGGTATGACGACAAAGGCCTGGACGCGGCGCGATCGACACCGGGTGAAGGGATGGGTGTGTATGTCGGGGTGTCGTGGAGTCTGCTCTGACACGAGCCGGTGGCGAAAACCCAAGTCAGCAATTTTCTAGCGAGTCACGGATGGACATCATGGATAACCGGCAAGAAAACCCACTGGAAAAATCGCTCAGGCTGGCCGCCGACGAGCCCGCGCACCGGCCTGAGTTCTTCACCACACTGCTGAACTCGCCGGTTTATATCCTCGGCGCCACAGGCACGGCAGACGGTGTGGTCAATCTCGAAGCCGGCAGCAACATCAGCATCGCGCATTGGGAAAAACCGGATGGCACCTCGGTCATTCCGTTCTTTTCGTCACTGCAAACGCTGCAACAGTCGATCAACAGTGAAGAGACGTATCTGGAGTTGCCGGCCAGGTCGCTGTTCGAGATGACGCTGGGCGCGCAGCTGTTTCTGAACCCGAAATCGCCTTACGGCAAAGAGTTCTTCCCGCAGGAAGTGGCCAATCTGCTCTCCGATGAAGTCGGCCAGACCGCCACCTCTCGCACCGTTGAAAAAGAAACCAAAGTCCTGCTCGGCCAGCCTTCGCAATACCCGACACAAATGATCCATTCGCTGACGCAGTTACTCGCCAAACATCGCAACGTTAAACGCGGTTTTCTCGCGTTGATGCACGACACTTCGGTGGACGAAAAACCGCACTTGATCGTCGGCATCGAAGCGGACGGCGATTTTCAGCGGGTCATGCGCGAAGCCGGCAATGTCGCCGGGGACACGGCGCCGTCGGGCGAGCCCGTTGATCTGTACCGCGTTTGTGAAGGTGAGTCGGGGCTCAGCGATTACTTTCTCAAGCAAACGACGCCCTTCTATGAGCGCACGTGGGGCAGCAAGCTGCGTTCACTGTTTGGCTTGGGCAAGGCCTGACAGTCAGCGCGTGCCAATCCGTTTTGAGTAAACACAGGCTCTATTGATGAAAACACAGTTGCTTTCCCTGATCGCCGCATTCCTGTGCCTGCAAGGTTGTGCAGAAATGCCGGCGTATTCCAATGTCGGCGCCACCACGGCAGCAGACGAGTCGCGCTACACCGTGGTCGAAACCGACACCTATGCCGGCCGGCCCCAGCGGCACTTTGCCGATCTTCAGCCGAACCTGAATATCATCCGGATCAACGATGAAAAAGTCGGCAACATCCCGTTCTCCACGTACTACTACAAGAACGATTCGCCACAGCGCGCGGTGCTGAAACCGGGCACCTATACGATTCAGCTGGAATACCGATTGCCGCTACATTTCATGTACGCGGATCTGAAGTTCGATGGCAAGCCAGGCCAGAAAATCATGGCCCGCTCGCAATACGTTGGCCTCAATCGTCTGCAAGTCTGGCTGGAGGACACCGCCACCGGGGAAGTCGTAAGTACGCGTGTGAATTGAACACCGTTGCCGCTCCACTCGGGCGTCATCCTGCAACAGATGGCCCCGAAAGGAGGGCTTCAGCCCAGTCGCATCGACAGCTCAATGTCAGTGCTTATGTGCTGGCGCTGGATGGACGACAGATCGCCCAGCCCAGGTCTCTGTAGGACGTCTTGTCTTGTTCGGGAAAGTCAGTCCGGTACTCGCCCCACTGCATGATGGACTCACCCGCGTTTCGGCAATTTCCAGTTCGGCCGAATGAAATGGCAGGTGTAGCCATTCGGAATGCGCTCCAGATAATCCTGATGCTCCGGCTCCGCTTCCCAGAACGGCCCCGCCGGTTCGATCTCGGTAACCACTCGGCCGGGCCACAGCTTTGAAGCGTCGACGTCGGCCGCGGTGTCTTCGGCGATGTCGCGTTGCGCTTCGCTGAGGTAGTAAATCGCCGAGCGATAACTGCGTCCGAGGTCATTGCCCTGCCGGTTGGCTGTGCTCGGGTCGTGGATCTGGAAGAAGAACTCAAGGATCTGTCGATAGCTGATCACCGCTGGATCGAAAACGATTTCGATGGCTTCGGCGTGATCGCCATGGTTGCGATAAGTGGCATTCGGCACATCGCCGCCGCTGTAACCGACGCGGGTTTGCAGCACGCCGGGATAGCGCCGCAGCAGATCCTGCATACCCCAGAAGCAGCCGCCGGCAAGGATGGCGGTTTCGGTTTGACTGGTCATGGCTTGTCGTTCCTCTCGGGGGTGTTGGGTGTAGCACTTGTTATGAGGGCGGGTTGGCGGATTCCAAGGGGCCGCGCCAACAGAACTAGCGCGTCGACAGCTGATTGGCTTGCTCGAGCAAAGGCCCGGTGATCCTGCGGCCGGTGTAGTCACCGACAAAGTAATTGATCCGGTTCGCCAAGTGCTGAATCGATAGCCAGCCCAAACCGTGGTAGTCACGCAAGTCCTCTGCGTTGAGCTTGATCATGGCTTGGTAGCCCACAAGGGACGCCTCACATTCGACGAGGAGATAGACCGAGCCGTCCTCTGCCTTGAAAAGGCTCCAGTAGTTATCGGTGGTGTGATATTCCGCGGGAGTGAGGCGGAGGCGTTCCATGGTTGATTTCCGTGAGTTTTGATTGGATCTCGAAACCATAACATGGCTGCGGGTGCACGTTTTTTTCGGTTCAAATCCGATCGCCAAGTCGGCATAATCTGCGAAGGGACGGTGTCGCCTCTGGACTTGGATAGCCGGATTGAACTTGAAAGCGCTAGTACCGGAAAAGTAACTTCAGTCGGTCACCCGGTTATCACCAAGAGGTCCTGAAGCGACGTCGAATATCTGTCAATCAATTAAAAACTCTAAAAAATGAAAAGACATATCATCGCTACTGCTTTAGCTCTGACTTGCTTCAACCTGGTGCCTTCAGCGCACGCGGATAACGAGTGGTACCTCTATAATCCCAAATTCGCCAAGGAATACGGCCAGCCATGCGTGTCGCTGGTCAGACTAAACTATAAAATTACAGAACCACGCGGTTACCTGGATGATTTGAAGAAAAACGGAACCTTGGTAGAAGTTGTTGACACAGAACAAAGATCGATCTCGTTCAAGGCAAACGGTGAGTTTTACTACCTCATTCAGGATGCACAGGAATGTACTGAGTTCTCCAGCAACATGTTCCAGATATCCAAGAAACTCTCAAAGCAGGAAAACGCTCCTGCGCCATCAAAAGAACTCCCAAGCAAAAATGATTTTGTCGGCCAGATAAATCAGTCTTTATTATCCGGGACTGAGAAGTCGTTCAAACTCATCTATCAGCTTCACGAGTCAACAAATAAAAAATGCGCCGCCGACGAGTACGCAGGTTTCGTTTTCTTTGCCCCGGATTCAAGGCCTGATGAAAGCCCATCAGAAGTCGGAAGTGCTTGCTGGAAGATTGATAACAATCGAATAAAACTCAGGGCCATGCTTTCGTTTAATGGAAAAAAACATCCGGTAGAGACTTCATACTGGGATTTCTCAAACCCTGATGTCGTGGGTTTCGAGGGGATCAAAAGGTAAAAAACGTATCTTGCGATTTGATAAATCCTCTCCGTCCGCGAAGCTTGCACCGCCTAAGCGACGAAGAGGATCTAATCGACTCTTGTTCTACTCCTGCCCGGAAAATCTTTCCAAAAGACGAATCTTCTCGTCGATCACTGACGAATCCCCCCTCCCCTAAAAATTAACCTTGAACCCCACCATCGCATCATACCCATGACTGTCCCCATCAAACCCCTGCCGATACCCCGCCGACGCCGTAAACGTGGTACGCCGGTTGGCCTGATAATCCACCCCCAGATTTACCTCGCCCCACGTCCCCTGAATATCCGATTCAAACGGGATATAACCCGACTCCGATGAAAACTCGGTCTTCGGTTTGCCCTTGAACTCGTGCCACACGCTCGGCCGAATCCAGCCGTTGGTGCGCCGCTGGCTGTTGTCGACGCCTTCGGTGTCCCAGTCCCTGGCAATGCGCACGCCGAGTCGGCCAATCAGTGAGTCGACATCCTTGAAGCGCACGTTCGCGCCGACGTCGTCGCTGCTGTCGAGGTCGACGTAGCTGTAGATCGCCTGTATTTGCGGTTCGACGTACCAGTTTTTGTCGACTTCGTACGGGTAGCCGTTTTCCAGCGAGGCGGTGTAGCCCCAGCCGTGGGTCTTGAGTTTTTCGAGGTCGTTGGGTTTGGCTTCGATGTCGAAGCGATTGACCTGCAGCACGCCGTCCAGATACCAGCCGGAGGGGCCGAAGTGCGTCCAGTACGCGCCCAGACCGTAGGCGCGCAAGGTGTCTTCACCGGCCGCGCGGCGGGTGTAATGGCTGACGCCGGCGTTGATAGTGCCAGCCGATAATGAGATCCCCGCTTGCTCATGGCTGCCGTCGGCGCGGACTTTGCGGTACAGGTCGGTGCCGACCTGAAAGGCCGTCAGGTCGTAGTTGTATTCAGGGCTTTTGCCGAGGGCGTTTTTGCGATCGCCGTCCTGCTTGCCGCTGCGGTAGATCACCCTGCCCCAGCCCATGGACGGCGCGAGTGTCGACTGGTCTTCTTTGGGCAACGGGTCGCCGGGGTTCAGACGCTCTTCGCCCACCCGTTCGTGCAAGGTGTCGACCATCGTCCGGCCATACACCAGCGCCAGCGCCGGGACTGCGCCGTAGAGTGAGACTTCCGGGCGATAGTTCGGTGTCGGCGAGGGATCGGGGTCTGGTCCCGGCGGATCGTCCGGCGTCAGGGCGTCCGAACGCAGGTACCAGGTGTCTTTGCCGGAGCCGTCCTCCGCGCCTTGTTGCAGACGATATTCATAGGGGCCGGCGACCACTCGCCGGGCCAATTGGAAGGCGTTCGGGTCGCTCGCCCCCTCGGTTTTGTTGAGCAGTTCGACCACGGCAATGCCGTTGCCCTGAGTCAGATCGCCCTGCCCGCCGACATTGGTCACGACCAGCCCTGCCGCGCGGTTGTTGACGGTGGTGGTCGAGTCCACCACCAGCATGTCAGAGCGACTGTTCACCCCGCCTTCGTTCAAAGTGCTGTTGAGCAACACTCGGCCGCCATTGGCAACGAACACCCCGCCGCCGTCGGTGCCGGCAGTGCTTGCGCCACTGATCAACAACACATTGCCGACAGTGTTGCTGCCGCCAGCGAGGTCGAGAGTGCCACTGTGGGTGAAGCGGTTCACGCCGAGTAATTGCCCCTGTACCGCGCCGCCCGGCGTCGGAGTATTCGCCGCTTGCCCCAACGGCAAATAGGCGCCGCTGCTATTGAAACTGTTGATGCCCGTTGCCGGTTGCGCCGCCAGTGTGATCACTCCACCGTTATCGATGCTGTTGCTGCCCGATGTCCCCAGATTGCTGGTCGCAACGCCCCAGGTATCGCGCACGTCGCTGCCTGTTGTGTCGCTGAAATTGCGCAGCGTCCAGGTGCCGCTATTGGTCACGGCGCTGGCTGCGCTGACGGCATTCACCGAACCGGTCATCTGCCCGGTGTTGTTGAGGGTGAAATTTGTACCCGGCGTGGTGGCATCGGCGCGCACGGCGGCATCGCTGAGCGCGCCGATCGCGCCAGCGTTGTTTAGCGTCTGCGTGGCGCCGCCGAGTGCGACGCCGCTGCTGTCTGCGCGCCCGCCCTGCAGCGCTGCGCTGTTGCTGACCGTGACCGTGCCGCCCTCGCTTAACGCAGCAATCGCCGACGAACCGGTGCCCTTCGCGGTGATCGCCCCGCTGTTGGTCACCGAAACACTGGCGGCACCAGAGGCTTCGGCGAGAATCCCCTGACTGTTACTGGCGCCCTGCGTCTGAATCGCACCGCTGTTGAAAATGGTCTGCGCACCGCTGGCAGACAACGTGCGAATACCGCGCTGCTGATCGCCGCGAGCGATCAATTCGCCACTGTTGTTGACGTTGAGCGTGCCCAGCCCCGAGCCGGAATTGAATGCGTTACCCGCCAGAATCGCCGCACCCTGGCCGTTGACGTCAATTAGCGGCCCGGTGAACGTCACCCCGACGTTGCCGCCCAGTGTCAGCGCCTGAATGCCAAAAGAGCCGATGCCAGTGCCATCGCCCGAGCCGGCGTTGGAATGAGTAATGATGGTGCCGCTGGCATTGACGTCCACCGTGCCGGTTGGCGCTTGCGTCGAGGCATAGATGCCATTGGCGTTGCTGTTTATCGTTTCGATGCGGCTGCCAGAGTAATTGACCCGGACGTTGCCACCGGTCGCATCGACCCGAATGCCGCCCGCACCAAAACCGCTGGCGAATATGTTGCCGGAATAATCGATCAGGACGTTGTTGTTCTCGGCGCTGACGATGATGCCGTAGGCTCGCGTGGTGTTCACGCCACCGAACACATTGAGATCGCCACTGCCGGTGATGGTGGCGTCGCCGGTACCACGCTTGATGATGTAAATCGCCCGCGAGCCTGCAGTGTTCGCCGTGCTGCCGACGTTGATGGTGGCGTTGTTCTCGATGCTGATCGAGCCGGTCGCACCGACGTTATCGTTGGCATAGATACCGTGTGCAGCGCCGCCGGTGGTGGTGATGGCGCCGTTGTTGATGATGTCGATGCTGCCCACCGTGGAAAACGCGCGAATACCGAAGCCGTTGAGGCCGTTGGTGCTGAGCGTCCCGCTGTTGGTCAAGCGGGTATTGCCGGCGCCCCCTTCGCTGAAGAGGCCGAAGGCGTTCATGCCAATGGCCTGGACGGTGGCGGCATTCACCAGCGTGGTGTTGCCATTGACCGCGCGGGTGTGGACGCCCGCGTGGTTGCCGATACCGGCAGTGGGCAATGTCTCGTCGATGATCGGCGGGCCCGCCGACAGCGCATCGTCGTTATTGACCAGAATACTGACCCCGGCGCCGACGCTGACATTGGTTTCGCCACTGCCCGTGGCTTTGGTCCAGATGCCGTTCCCGCCGAGCAGGGTAATTTGGCCGTTGCCCTGGTGCGAGACGTTGATCGCGCCGCCGCCACTGGCATTCACGTCGATGCCGTCGTGTTCGTTGCCGACCACGGTATTGAGAATGTTCAGCGTGGTGCCGGAACTGACCGAGAACGTCGACACACCGCTGCCGGCATTGGTGATCGCCAAGGCATCGAGGCCACTGCCGCCAAGGTTGACGGTGTTGGTGCCGCCATCGACCGTCAGCGTCGCGTTGCCGCTGGTGCCGATCACGTTAGAGAACACCGCATTGGCGGCGGTCGGCGGTGTGCTGTTGACCGTGGTGCCACTGAGGGTCAACGTCGAGTTGCTGTTGTTGCCGCGCACCAGCAGCGAAGAGCCGGCCGTGGTCGTGATGGCAGTGCCCGATTGAGTACTGATCGAGGCATCGACAGTGGCAGCGGGCGTACAGGTTTGCGAAACATTGTAGGCACCGCCCGCCAACGGCCCGCACGCCGCTTGGGCGTCAGCCAGCGCCAGGGCGTTGGCCATGGCGACCCATATGGCCCGGCGAAGCAGCTGCGGGGCAAAGCCTTTTGGTGAATGGTCGCAAGTGCCTTGCATGACAACCTCCTTGTCTGACGTTCTCCATCGCGGGCGGACGGCTGGCAACACCAAAGGACTATTCAGTTTTGGTTAACCGATATAGACCTTAGTTGGTATTTTCAGACTTGGAGAAGGCAGGGTGAAGAATGGCGGTGGATCAGTCATCTATCAGTTGAATGACACGCCGCCTTCGCGAGCAGGCTCGCACACAGGGTTCTTGAGTACATTTCACTGGGTCACGACAATCTTGCCGATCATCTGCGGATGCAGCGCACAGAAGTACTCAAACTCCCCCGGCGTATCGAACACCCAGGAAAAACTGTCGTCGGTGTCCAGCGCTCCCGAGCGAAACACCTTGTGGGTTTCCGCCACCGTGTGCGGGATCTGGTCGTCGTTCACCCACGTCACTTTGGTGCCCACGGCCACGGTCAAATCCCTGGGTCCGAACATGAACTCCTTGATGTCGATCTTCACGTCCTGCGCCCAGGCCGGGGTCGACAACAGCAGGCACAGCAGCGCCGCCAATCGCGTTTTCATCGTTGCGCCCTCCCCTTAAACCAATGTCGAATCGATCAGCGCCAACGGATGCTCGCCCTGTGTCGCGCGCACATCGGTGAGCCCCAGATAATTGCGCAACTGATCTGCCGCCACGGTCATCGGCCCCGGCGATGGCGCCGCGCCCGGTGCCGGTTGCGGGTACGCCGTGCCACGGGCGGTGTGGAACGTGATGTTGCCTTCGACCTTCTGAATGACCTGATGAATGTGCCCGTTCAGCACCGTCACTGAACCGTACTTGCGCAGCATCGCAATCGCCTGATCGCCGTCCTCGGTGCCCCAGCCCCACGGCTGATAAATCGTCCACAACGGAATGTGCGTGAACACGACAATGGGCGTGCTGTTCGACACCGCGCGTAAGTCATCGGCCAGCCAGGCGAGTTGATCGGCACCGAGGTTGGCCTCGCGTCCGGCCTGAAAATTGAAGACATTCACCAGCGCAATGAAATGCACACCGTGGTCATCGAAGCTGTACCAGCCATTGCCTTTGCTGCCCTTGCCGTAGCGCTCCAGATACAGCGCGCCGCCGCCCGCATCGAGGGTGTCGTGCTCGCCCGGCACGTAATGCACGGTGCCCGGCAGCGCCTTGAGCAACTGCGCCGCCGTGTCGAACTCTTCGGCCTTGGACAGGTGAGTGATGTCACCGGTGTGAAGGATTAGCGCCGGCGGTTTGGGCAGTGCGATGACCTTGTCGATCGCCACTTGCAAGGTCTTCACCGGTTCAGGATTGGCTTCCTTGTTGAAACCGATGTGCGAGTCGCTGATCTGCACGAAATGAAAGGTGCTGGCCAACGCCTTGGGGTCGCTGACGTTGCCCGCCGCATCCAGCGCAAAGGCTTTCGGGATGCCGCCGTGCAAGGCCCAGATCACCCCGGCCCCGGCCCACGCCGAGCACTTGAGCAGCGTGCGCCGGTCCGGGTTGAGCACGCTGTCGGTGCGGCGTTGAGATTTTGTGTGCATGTCCATCGGTGTGTCCTCGCGGGCGAACTACAGTGAGGTAGCTGACACGAGGGAAACCTTTCGCGGCGACGGTTTATTCCGCGCAAAAAAATAAATAAATTTGCGGGAATAAACGCCCACACAGCACGGTTATAGAGGTGTGACGGTGCGGAACCGACCATGAAGCAATTCGAGGAACTGATAGCGCCCCATCTGGACGCTGCCTACAACCTCGCGCGCTGGCTGACCGGCAACGACAGCGCCGCGCGCGACGTCGTGCAGGAAAGTGCCTTGCGCGCCTTCCGGTTTTTGCAGCGTTTCGCCGATGGCAACGCCAAGGCATGGTTCCTGACCATCGTGCGCAACGAAAGCTACACCTGGCTCAAAGCCTCGGCCGGGCGGCATTGGGTAGCGATCGATGACGAGATGGGCGAAAACGAAGGCGCCCTGAGCCACAGCCAGACCCCGGAATTGCTGGCCATCCACATGGAAAACGCCGCCCTGCTCCAGCAAGCCCTCAGCGCCCTGCCGCCAGCGTATCGCGAGGTGATCGTGCTCAAAGAACTCGAAGACCTGCCCTACAAAGACATCGCTCTGGTGGTCGACATTCCGATCGGCACCGTCATGTCGCGACTGGCCCGGGCCCGCGCGATGCTCAAAGTTGAATTACTAAAGTTGCACGATTATGAATGAACTTGATTGCCCGGTGTGCCGGGTGCGGTTGCAGGGTTATGTGGATCAGGAACTTGATCCGGCTTTGACTGCGCAGGTGGCGGCGCATTTGGCCGCGTGTACGGAATGCGCGCAGGTGTGTGAGGAGTTGAGAGCGCTGAAAGTCAGCGTAAAGCGCCATGCTGCGTATTACCCGGCGCCTGCATCGTTGGCCACCAGTCTCTTTGCGCCTGAAGCACCCGCGATTGGTTTTATGGCGCGCTGGCGCAAGTGGTTCGCCCCAGCGTTTTCCGCGACGGCGTTAGCGCTGGCGGTGATGCTTTACGTCGCCACGCCCGGCAGCGAACAACCGTTGATGGACGAAGCCGTCTCCAGCCACGTGCGCTCGCTGATGGGCGAACACCTCAACGACGTCGTTTCCTCCGACCGCCATACCGTCAAGCCGTGGTTCACCGGCAAACTCGACTTCTCGCCACCGGTGTTCGACTACACCGCGCAAGGCTTCCCGCTGCTGGGCGGCCGCCTCGATTACCTGCAACATCAAACCGCCGCCGCTCTCAGCTACGGCCACGCCAAACACATCATCAACGTGTTCATCCTGCCCACCGCCGACGCCGACAAACCTCAGCAAGCCCAATCAATCCGAGGCTTCAACGTCGTCTCGTGGCAAGCCAACCACATGCGCTACGTCCTCGTCTCCGACGTCGAAAAAGGTGAACTGCAGACCCTCGGTCAGCTCCTGCAAAACACCCCTTAACCACCATCCCACACTTTTTTGCGCCGAATCACAAACCCCGAACCACTCCTACAGGGGTTTGCGTGTTTGCCCAGGCTCTAAGCACGCAGCGCACACTGTGGGAGCTGGCTTGCCAGCGAAGGCGTCCGCCCATCCAACCGCTAGACAGAATTAGACGCAAGCTTGAGCATCCTGGTGAATCGAGCAATCGCCAGATGGATTTCATCCTGAGTATCGCCATCCCATTCCTCAACGGTCAGCAATTCAGCCTTCAGCGCGTCAATTCGATCACGTATTTCAGCGACCTCTTCATCCCCACACTGCTGGGCAATCGCCGCCCATTTCTCATCCGAAATACTTTGCTGTACGGAAAGTCCCGCACTCGCTTGCGCGATCAGTACTGATAGCTTGCTCATCAAATGCCCCTCCCCTGTTCACGCAACAACCTCAACATAACTCGACTCCCCGCCCCCCTCCGCCCCCGACAACCACCCCCACACAAACCGCAACGTCGTCCGCCCCGCCTCATCAAGCCCCACCACGCCCTGCGACCAACCCGCACGAATCTCGCCATCGGTGGTGATGCACTGATAAAGCAGCTCGATACTGTCCGGCCCGGTCACCCGGCCAACCTGGTTGCCCAGGCGAATATGCCCACCCGCATAAGTCCCCCAAACCGCCTCGCCTTCGACGAAGTAGTGAAACACCGTGCGCGCATCGGACAACCCCTGAGCATTGTTCGCCACGGAAAAGCGGCGGTTGTTCAAGCGTTCGGTGATTTGCGAAAAAGCAGATTGCATAAACAACGCATCCTTAGTCGAGAAGATCCATTCCAACCTTCGGGCATCCTAATCCATTGCTTCCGCGCAGCTAGGCTCTACAGCCGTTTTCTGCCAACCCAACCGCAGAGCCACGTTTGACGGCCCTCCCGGCCCCACCTAGTCTGCCCAAAACACCCTTACAGCTAAAACCGAGTTCACGAGAGGCAAGATGAGCAACTTCCCAATCGTCGCCACCGTTCTCTCAATGATCCTCGGGCTCTCCGTCACCCGCCTGCTGCTCGGCGCACTGACGGTATTCCGCATCCGCCGCGTCGCCAAGCCAGATTGGGTGGCACTGGTCTGGGCGGTGATGCTGTTTACCACGCAGCTGGAATTCTGGTGGGCGGTTAACGCACTGTCGACGGTGAAACAGAGCTTCTCGTTTCTCGAATTTCTACTGTTGGTGATGCTGACACTGTCGCTGTTCGTCACGGCGGCGTTGCTGCTGCCGAGCCGCAGTGAGGATGAGCAGAACGGGCTGCGCGTGTATTTCGAACAGGATGGGCGCTATGCATTGCTGTCGCTGTCCACGTATCTGTGCCTGGGGCTGATCGTCAATGTCACGCTGTTTGAGGCATCGCCGGTGGCGCTTTGGGGTTTGCTGGATGTGATCATGATTGTGTTGCCGATTGGCGCGTTTTTGGCTCGGTCGCGGAAAGCGTATGCGGGGATTACGCTGATTTATGTGCCGATTAATGTGATCGATACGCTGATTTCGCTGGCGAATTAACTCCCCCCTGTAGCGAGAGAGCTTGCCCTCGATGGATCGCGAAACGGCTCACGCTCATCCACTCCACAAAGACATCGCAAAAACAGCTCTAACTGCCCTGTTGAAGCAATTTCTAGACTTTGTTTAAAAACACCCCAAGTTACGTCATCCCAACCTACAACGCCTTGCGCCGTTGCCTACGACTACGCCAGAATCCGCCGGCTTGTGCGCCTTGGATGCGGGTTCTATTGTGGGTCGGTCACTGAATAGCAGTGATCGGGTTTGGTAGCCCGTGTATACAAGGTGCGCAATTTCACTATTGGCGAAAGTCTTCGCCTGGCTTTTATGGTGGTCATGCGCAGGGCGCTTTCGAGCGCGCCGGTTTTCCTTGTGTCCCGGTCTACCAACCTGTGCATGGCCGCCACCCATCGTTTGGTAGCGAGAGGGTGATGGCTCCTTTTTAAGCGACACAAGGAGTTACATCATGTTCAAAATCACACCGAATCCGCCAGAAATTGATCCGATCTCAGGCGACGAATCTCCAGACGCCAAGAAATTCAACGAAGCCGTCGACCGCGCCCTCTCCCATTACCTCGGCCCTGCCCCGGAAATCATGCTCACCCCGTACCAAACCAACAAGATGTTCATCGCCAACCCGAACACCAAGACTGAGGAACTGCTGGTGAATGCCAGTGAATCACTCGGCTCGGCCTCGGTGATGCTTGGGGATGTGATCGGGCTGGTGCACGGACCGGCACGCAAGACACTGCAAGGCATTGCGCAGGTGGTAATGCTTGGGGAGTTGGCGGTGAATAGGGCGTTGGATAACGTGGTGCCGGTGGAATAAGCGGCGCTAACCATGGCGGCGGTTAGGCTGCCGCCATGCCGGAATCAATCTGAAAAAATGAGCATAACGGCAGGTTTCGGCCAGTTGCGGTCGTTCGTGACAGGTTAAAATCGGCCAAAACGGAGATTGCCTTGTTTGGATTGAAGTCTGACAACAAAGCGCAATACATATCGTTGATTTCGCCAACCTGTTCAGCCTATCGATGCGCCAGAGATGCTTCTGAACGACAAATTATAATAGAAAGCTTTGCCTGCCGGCGGGTCAAGGGGAAGCGTTGTTACCAATTACGATTAATCCTATCTGAAATAGCAGATAGGAGAGAGCTTACCGATAAGTGTTCAGCCTAATGAATGAGCCTTCATCCTTTATAGATGAAATGATATCTCTTCTATCTAAAGACTCTGCGAAGCGCCTATTCCGTTCAGTCTTTTCCAGCTTGGGTCGTTTTTTACGCTGTGATAAATCCGAATAAGGATAATCCAAGGCTGACAATGCGACGAGAATTTCTTCGATGGACAATATATCAATAAAGTTATAAAGGATATCTTTGCGTTTGGTTTTTTCTTTGACATGAGTGAGACAATGGGAGATTAATGAGAGATCGAATACTCTCTCATTGAGATCTTCTCGCCCAAGTACTTGCCCGGCGTACTGTACGAGCGACGCGTCTGCTTTGAGTTCATCCACGGTCAAATCACTTAACAAATAACACTTTTGGTCTAACGGGAGAGCGGACGCCAGGAGCAGCCCTTTAATTTCGGGACTTAGAGGATACTGTTTTATTCCACCCCTATAGGTTTCGAAGTTCTTGATGATTATTGTCTTTCTGAGTACTGTTGACGCCTCGGTCATCGCAAAAGATTTTTCATTAAGGCGGACAATGAGTAAATCAGCCAAAACTAATAGCCGCTCTTCAGGAAGATCGCTTGGAAAGCTCACATAATGAAAGGGGATGCTTTTACAAAGATGTCGATAACTTTTATCGCTCAGCGCTGTATTGGAAATTATGAACCAGCTCAAATTTTTGGTTTGTTCGGAAGCATCACTTAACTGTGGAATTTTCTTTTCAGAAAGTGGTTGAAATACATTTTCACGATTAAGAACTTCATTGAGCCGATCTTCGTTGAGCCCCTCAACAGCGTGGAAGCGCAGGATATTGACCCACGTTATGGCAATGTGCTCCTCATACATAAGGTCGTCCCACAGATAGGTCGGTAAGCCATCGAAGGTCGAGAAAACGTGGTCTTGCTGTAAGACAAACTGAATAGCTAGGCTTTCATCAACTTTGGGGTGATTGACCAAGCTAAGTATCGCCTGAGGAGATTCTTGTACATTTCCTTCTATTGCGCATGCGACATCACGCAAATAATTATTGATCTCTCTGTCGATATAAGCGTTTAAGCAGGCGCTCCCAAAATTACTGATCGCAGTATAATTTGATTTTTCAGGGTCAAATCGAGTAGTGCTTTCTTTGTATTCAGTAGTTGGTACAAAAGCATGAGCCAGCAAAAATCTGACATTACCTACAGAAAGTCGATAAAGATCTTTTTGATGAACATATTCAAAAAGTTCGATGTGACTCGAAATATCGCCGAGTTGTTCAACTTTTACGCCCAGCAACCCAAGCACCTCGAACCCTTGTTCGAAAACCAAGTTCTCAGAAAATATTACTGCAGCTTGCGCGGAGATGTAGTTGGTTAACGCCAAATCAGCATTCATTTGGCTAGAGATATAAGACGGATCGAGGTGGGCAATGATTCGCGCGATGTGCTGTGTTGCAAGGGGCGTGTCGATAGACCCTACTCCGTAACCTGGCCAATGTGTAGCTACGGCCTGAGTCAACAACGACGAGTGCTTGCCCATAAGCCAGTACGCCTCGAAGAATTGACTGGTTTCTGGCAGGTGCTTCGACAAGTAGTTGATGATTAACTGTATCCTTGGTGAATCCGGAACTCCGTCAAGTTGGTAATCAATGAGATTGATGTTTAAAGTGGCCCCTGAACCGAAGTCTTCTTCGCGAAGCTCTTCTATAACTTCTGATGGGTTATCGATCATCAGTGTTGGATCAGATGTCCTGAAGTCGCGGATTGCCAGGATGAAATCCCAATCATTACGGGACATCCGACCTTCGTGAAAAATGGATATATAGAGGTGATACGTCTCATCAAGATAGCCGTTTCGAATCAAGTAATTAAGTAAGCGGCTATCTATAATCTGGTGTAGCTCTGTCACATCCCCTATCTGAAACTCTACCAAGCTCAGAAGATGATATAGCGGCTGCCGAGCCAGAGAAGATCTCTCCTCTTTCAGCTTTTCAATTTTTAAGTTGATTTCGATCCTGCTTTTGACAGCCTTATTGATGATGTTTTTGTGTCGCTCAACAAACGTGATGCCAGGTGTAATAGTTTCTTCAAGCGCTCTAAACGACAATGACAGATGGATTTTTTGCTCGTTATTGTAATAACTGTTCCTAGGCTTACCGCGGACGGCTAAATTCGCCTCTTTGAAAAGCTGCTCAAAGTTATTCCACTCAAGTATTTCCTGGGCCGTAAATATGCTGTCTCCCGCATACACACTAACAATGTCATATTCAGTGAAAGCGCTACACAAGTGCCCCCAAAATATCTTAATTAGCTCTATGACATCTTTGCAATTTTCTTCTTCAGAGTCTGCAATGAGATTCCTCAAAGATTCAATTTCACTATCTATTTTCTTTGCCGACTGGGTCAAGATGCATGTTCGCTGCTGGACGATTTCGAACAGCGCACCGTTTCCATGGTGTAGGTTTTCGAAGTCTTTGGGATAAGCATTTTTGTAGATGATCGCTGCTAAAAGCTTACTAAAATTCAGCTTGCTCGATCCAACTTTCTTCTCATAGATAAAAAACTCGTTGCTAATATTTTTAATTAGACGCATATCATCTAGATACAGCGCAACCTCTCCGATAAATCTGTCGCTTACATCCTCAGCATACCCCGCCGCATGAATGCATTTCTTAAGAATTTCACGGGAATTAGAATTATTGATTACCGGGATGATGGGAACGATAAAATCGAAGAATTTAGCTCTATCCTTATTGAAAAAAATATCATCTTTTATTGCGTAAAAAAACTTCAGCGGCTGATTTCTTCTGAAAGAAGAAAACAAGAACGACCGTTGTGGCCGATCATTTATTATTTTATTGATTTCCCGCAGCTTTATAAATATCTCGGGATTCCCGAATCGATCCAGATCTTCAAAAACCACCAAATCATAATCATTTTCTTCGAAGAAATAGATTATTTCGTCAAGGTGTTTATTAAGTATTGAACTCTCAGGTATTCCGTCCAACTCCACCGCACCACTTTGCAGAGACAACTTCTTTACCGATATTGAGTGTGAAGCCCTCAAGGCTTTTGAAATCAACCTTGCCAAGTATAATAAGGTATAGGCAACAGTAAAAATCCAAGGCCAACCTAACGTGCCAGAGCTGAACGCTTTTAGTAACTCATCATGATTCTTGTACAGTAAACCGATGGCCACTGCCCAGCCTACAAATAGGATGGCGTTGAGTTCAATCCATCGGGGCCTGGAAATTCTTTTGAATCGTGAATACGGTAAGGTTCCGGCCCCGGCACCGTACAGCATTTGTTGGAGGATGCTGCGTTCGACCCTTACAGTCACATCCTTTTCCGGATCTTGATCTTGAGTGTTCAACGCATTGGGATCACTGAATGTCGCTAGGGATACATTCAGAAAGCGGTATGAAGAGTTTTTTTCGAAGGTCTTGATGACACTGGTCTTGCCTGACCCATAAGGACCTGTGATGGCGACGTTTCGCACCGCGGGATTGCGCATGGCAAACTCAAGCGCCGCTTGATAGAGGCCATCTTGATCAGCGGCATCGATAGGGGCTAAATCAAAAAATTCGTTGCGAAGAGATCGTTCAGGTTGAAATCGACGTGCCAGCATTTTAAAAATCGAAGTGCTTTTGAGCAGTGCAAGTACCGATTTCAATAGCTTCATTTCTACCTTCCTTGACCTCTATTGAACTGTCTTTCAGATGCCATCTAGCCATCTATGCAGTTTCTCAGAGTGGCAGTATGCCTTCTCAATGCTGGGTAGTAATGTGCTTTCGAGCAGCCAGTGTCTGATCACCGAGCTAATTGGCCTCTCAAGCAAAATTTCATGCTCACATTTGAGTTCATTGGACCCTTTGCTGCCGTTGGCAGAGTGGCTGCTTTTGGCCGGTAGCGGTCGCTTGCAAATGTCCTCTTCTGGCCGAAAGCTGATCCAGCACCATCTGCTCACCACCCAGTCAAAAAAACGGCTGCTTCCCTGATTACGCAGCCTCCTCACCCCTTCTTCTTAATCAATTTATTCAAGTAATACCTCAAACTCCACCGATCCTTCGGCCGCGGTTTATAGTGCGTTTTATTCCTCTGCCCCGGCTCCCCTCCCACCCCACTCGCCGTGTAGTAATAAAGCGCAATCGACCGCCGAGTGATGTGTTCCGGCGTAGTCAACGGCTCCGGATGCCCATGGTTACTGTCCTTGTCCGTATTAAAAATCACACACCGGTTATAAACCGGCAGCACCTTCTTCAGGCATTTCTTCATCCCCACATCCCAAAGCTCCAGGTTGCCGCCATACGCCTCCTGCCAGTCCTCGGTCAGGTAAATGATCACGTTCAGCCGCCGCTCAACATTGAGCTTTTTGTTCAGCCGAAAGTCCGAGTGCACGCCGAGGAAGCCGCCGGTTTTGGTTTCGTGCAGGCCGCCGCCGGCGAAATAAGGGTCGGGGATTAGCCCTTGAATGCCGGTGAGTTTTTCGAGGAATTCCAGCATGGGTGCGGAGTTGAAGGTGTTGAATACGTTCTTCAGGTACGGGTTGCAGGCGTTGGGGCTGATCTGGCGTTTGAGTTGGCCTTTGTAGCCGCGCTCGTAGGTTTGTTCGTTTTGGGTCGGTTCGACCGGGAAGTGTTCGCGGATGCTGGCGATGACGTCTGCTTGCAGGAAGTTGTCGATGACGATGTGCGGGAATGGCGTGGCCTGGGTGTACTCGCTGGTCAGCGATTCGCCGAAAGCGCTGGCGGCGGTTTGGTCGAAGTCGAGTTCCGGGGTCAGGCTGATGGGGAGTGTTTGTGTGTTGGCTTGCATTGCCGCTCCAATTAACTTGAATGCTTTCAGGTCATGTCAAACAGGGCCAAACGTTGAGTGCATCGCCGCTATTTGTTTGCTGAGTACAGGTGCGAGCAGGTTGCCATGTCGGCGATGGCCTGCCGAGTGTCCTTTGCTTAAACGTGGCGCGGCGCTGTTACGGCATGTTTCCGACTGTCACAAACGCGTCATATTGCCTCTGCTAGTCTTCTCGGCGCCCTGCCCTACACCCCAGTCCTAGAGCCCCCAAACGAAGGTGCCGCCAAGGTGTTTCCGACTCCTGTTCGCCAACAAATCATCCTGCGCTCTGACAATCTCCGTTCCGATGACTTCGGGGCGATGTTCTCCAAGCTCTTCGGCAATCGCTATGCCGATACCCCGCCGCTGCCGTCGAACATCATCATTGGTGGGGTCTACGGTCGGCATGACGGCGTGAGTTTTCGTCGCATGTATTACCACGGCGATTTCACCGTTGCCTTCCCCGATCCGCAGGACGAGATCACGTTTGTCATTCCCACTGCCGGCAAGATCGTTTTCAACCATGGCACCGAGTCTATCGGGGTGTCGCACGTTGGGCTGGCGATTGATAAGGCGGATATCCGTTCGATGCGCTTTGTTGATGATCATGCGCATCACGGGATGTCGATCAATCGGCACCAACTCACTGAGCGGTTGTCGGCGCTGTTGGATAAACCGATTGTGGAGAAGATCGTTTTTGCGCCGCGTGTGGATCTGAATTCGGCGGCGTTTCAGGGGATCAAGGCGTTGATTGATCTGGCCACCGGCACCGAGTTTGATCTGTTGCTCAACAGCGGGACATTGATGCCGTCGCGGTTGCGCGAGATGTTGGTGGATGCGGTGCTGGAGGCGTGGCCGCATAACTTTTCCGAGGCGTTGCGGCGGCCGACGGCGATGGTTGCGCCTCGGCATGTGAAGCTGGCGGTGGAGTTTATTCAGGCGCATCCGGAGCAGTTGGTCAGTGGTGTGGATCTGGCGCGGTTGAGCCATGTCAGTCAGCGCGCGTTGCAGGAGGGTTTTCGGCGGTTTGTCGGGATGTCGATTGTGGCGTATCAGCGGCAGGTGCGGCTGGAGCGGGCTTATGAGGTGTTGAAGCAGCGGGGTTCGGGGTCGGTGACGGAGGTGGCGTTGCGGTTCGGGTTTAGTAACGTGGGGCGGTTTTGTCGGTATTTTCAGGGGGCTTATGGGGTGAGTCCGGCGGAGTTTCGGGCTCGGGGGTGATCGGTTCTTATGCTGGAATGCTGATTGTGGGAGCTGGCTTGCCAGCGATGGCGGTGAGTCAGGCAATGGAGATGTTGGCTGGGCTGGCCCTATCGCTGGCAAGCCAGCTCCCACAAGGATTTTTGGTGTGGTTGAGATTGTCGGCATCCCATAGGGATTTTTGGTGTGGTTGGGATTGATGGCAACTCATAAAACCTTTGGTGTTTGTTGGATTGGGGTCTTCCTTGACCCCGCTGCTTTTAGAACGCGTAGCTGGCTTTTAGGCCGCCGTTGAAGCCATGGCTGTCGCCGCCGCCATTGGCGCCGACTTCTGCACCCAGGCTCAGGGCGCCGAGGCTGGCCATCACATTTACACCGCCGCTGAACTGGTCGCGATTATCAAAAGCCGCGCGTTGTTCGATGTCCAGGCCCAGCAGGTGGCTTTGGCTGTCGACCTGGTTGTCGCCCAGTGTGCGTTCGTAACCGACTTGTACGCCCGGCACCAGTTGCCATGCGCCCATTGCTACTGGTGCGAAGCCGACGTTGAGGTTGGCGACGGCGCTGCGGCGGGTGGCGCTGTTGTCGTCGACGTCGAGTGACAGTTCGCTGCCCTTCTCTTTGAAGCCGTTGAGATCGAGGTGGCTGATGCGGAAGCCCAGGCTCGGCTCGAAGGTCATGCCGTTGACCGGGGCGCGGTAGCCGAGGGCGACGGTGGCGCCGGTGAGGTTGCCGTGGCTGTTGCCTTTCGCGGTGCCGAGGCCGCCGCCGAGGTCGCGTTTGCTGTCGTAGTCGATGTAGCCGGCGCTGGCGTTGGCGTCGACGAACAGGCCTTGTTCGAGGCTGGTGAAGCCGTAGCGGGCGCCGACGTTGAGGAAGGTGAAGTCGGTGTCGGCTTCGCCACCCGAGCCGCCGACAGTGCCTTTGCTGTAGCCGAAGCCGCCACGTGCGCTGAGCTGTTCGCTGAAGCGTTGGGTGATGCCGACCATTAGGCCTTGGCTGTGTTCGTTGCTGCTTTCGGCATGGGCCGAGCCGTCGGTGCCGAGGTAGCTGGCGAGCGCGGTGGTCCACAGGCGGTACTGGCCGACCTTGAGGTCGCTGCCGCTGGCGAACGGCGCGGCGGCTTGTTCGATCATCGCGTTTTGGCGCAGCAAGTAGCTGGCGGCGTCGGCGTGTACCTGACCGCCGACCTGGGATTCGACACCGCCGAGGGTGCCGGCGTCGATGGCCGATTGCAGGTAGTAGTTGTAGGCGCTGTAGGTGCCGGACAGGCTGGTGTTCTGCAATTGGCGGAGCAGTTCGGCCCCGGCAGCGGCGTTGCCGATCAGCCCGGCCTGACCCGGCAGGCTGTTGTATTCAACCAGTTTGCCGCGCAACACATAGATGGTTTCCTGCGACAGGCCGAGACCTTGTTTGAGGTAGTTGTCCATGCTGCCGTATTGCGCGGTGACTTCGTCGAGACCGGCCTGCAAGTAGCTGGCCTGCACGCCGAGCAGTGGCTCGTAGATGGCGGCCATGCTCGGCGGCAGCGCTTTGAGCGTGGCGGCGACGCGGGCGGCGGTGTAGTCGTTGGTGGCGAGGTAGTTGGCCATGATGGTCGCGTTGTCGACCCCGGCGATGCTCTGCAACACGGCGGCGGTCCAGCCGGTGCGGTCCTTGCCGGCGGTGCAGTGGAACAGTTGCGCGGCGTCGACGCTGGCCAGTTCATTGAACAGCACGCCGAACTGGCCGCGCATGCCGGCGTCGCTGACGAAGGCGCGGTTGGTCTGCTCCATCATGGCGATGGCGTCGGCGGCGCTTTTGAAGGAGATGTTGGTAATGTTTGAGCCCGAGGTGGTGCTGCCGATGATGTCGATGTTCTGGTAGGTCGCGCCGCTGATCAGGGTGTCGGGGGTGGCGGCGATTTCACTGGGGGTGCGCAGGTCGTAGATGGCTTTGATGCCGAGGCTGTTGAGGGTCGCCAGATCGCTGGCCGTCGGGGTCAGCGCGTTGGAGCGGTAGAACACGCCGCTGCGCATCGTGCCGTCGTGGGCCGTGGTGTACGCGGTGGTGATGCCGGCAATGTCACGGAAGTTGTCGATGCCTTGCAGGCGCGGCGTGTCGAGCGGCACGGACTCGGCAGCGTGGGCGGCGGCGATGGACAGGCTCAGTACGGACAGCGAACACAGAAGACGTTGAAACACAGTGCAGCCTCATTGGGATAAGCGTTGGGCTGCTGACTATGGGTAATGAAGTGATATCGAATATGACAGTTTTGCTTTGAATGAAAATGGCTGCGCGATTGGGCCATGGGGTGCGTGATTGGTCCATTTTTGAAGGAAATCGAAGATCAAAAATGTGGGAGCGAGCTTGCTCGCGAAAGCGGTGGGTCAGCTGCGGGGATGTTGGCTGGGCGGACCTCTTCGCGAGCAAGCTCGCTCCCACAGGGGATGTTGGGTGTTTGCGGAATTCGCGGATCACCTTAATCAGTGTGGGGATCAGGCTTTGTTGAGGGCGTGCAGGATCCGTTCAAGCTCGGGCCGTGTCCACCGCTCCCACGGGAAGACATCCCGGGTGTCGCCCGTGTGCCACTCCTGAACAACGAGTGAGCGGCAGTGTGTTATTAATTCACAAATTTTCAAAGGATCACGGCCCATGCATCACCGCAATGTGCGAATCGTCGCCCAGCATCTGCTGTCGGACAACTGGTACCTGTTGAAAAAGATCGACTTCGAATTGCAGCGCCGCGACGGCAGTTGGCAGGCGCTGAGCCGCGAGGTGTACGACCGTGGCAATGGCGCGACGATTGCGCTGTACAACCTGGCGCAACGCACGGTCATCCTCATCCGCCAGTTTCGTATTCCGACGTTCGTCAACGACCATGACGGCTACTTGATCGAAACGGCGGCCGGGCTGCTGGACAACGCCGGTCCCGAAGAGCGCATTCGTCTGGAGGCCGAGGAAGAAACCGGTTATCGCGTGCGTTCCGTGCGCAAGGTGTTTGAAGCGTTCATGAGCCCCGGTTCGGTCACCGAGCGCCTGCATTTTTTTGTCGGTGAATACCATCCCGAAGACCGCGTCAGTGCCGGCGGCGGTCTGGCCGATGAAGGCGAAGACATTGAAGTGCTGGAGCTGCCTTTCGAACAGGCGCTGGCGATGGTCGACGACGGCCGCATCATGGATGGCAAAACCATCATGCTCCTGCAATACCTCAGGCAGATCATGCCGTCCTCACCGGCCCTGACGATTCTGCTGGCCGGGGCCAATCTGCAGGCGCTGCAAGCATGCGCTAGCGAGTTGCTGCAGGCCGGGCACTTTCCACTGCTGGCCAGCACAAGCAGCATCGAAGATCAGGCTCATTATCATGACTACGCAAAAGCGCTGCTGCAGCGCTGCGACGCGGTGCTGGAAATTGGCGGTGAGTCAGAGGGCGCGGATCCGCTGGTGGAGTTGGCTCGACAGCGGGGACTGGTGGTTTACCACGACCCGCGCGAAGTCCCCGCTGCCAAAAAGCGCTGATCTCAGCAGCTCTGCCCGACAACTTCAATCTGTGTAAGGCCAACCCGTTCGGCCTGCTCGAGGATTTGCTACGGTGTTGAGTCCGCCGTGGGCATGAGCAGGCCGTTTTCGGCATCGCCAAGATGCAACTCCAGCAAGTGCATCGCCGCTTCGTGCTCGGCAAGCTGCGCCTCTTTGAGGTCAAGTTCGTACGTACGCGGCTCGCCGTTGAACAGGTACTTCAGGACAAAGTGATTCATGGTCTGCTCCTTGTAATCAGTGAAAGGCAACTGAATATCCTGACGCACCAGTCAATTTTTAGTTCAACTGCATCGCGGTACCGAGAAATCTGCTGGATCGCTGCAAACTTTTCGCTGCGCCGGGCGTCCCTTTCTTAACGGCCGACATGGCTTGGCAACTCTAACCAGCTGACCTCAGCTAAGGACTGGCGATGACCTTTTTCATTTTTCTTCTGGCCTGCGCAGCGGCGGCAAGCACCGGGATTATCTTCAAACCGGGCGCGTGGTATGAGTCGCTGAACAAACCCTCTTTCACCCCGCCGAACTGGGCGTTTCCGCTGGCCTGGACGGTGATTTATCTGTTGCTGGCCTGGGCCGGTTACCGCTTGAGCCTGATCCCCGGCAGCCAAGTGGTGTTGGCCCTGTGGGCGGCACAGATTGCGCTGAACACGCTGTGGACACCGGTGTTTTTTGGCGCGCATCAGGTGTTCGCCGCAATGGTCATCCTGACGCTGCTCTGGCTGGTGGTGGCGGCCATGGTGGTGCTGGCGTTGCAACTGGACCTGATCACCGGGTTGATCCTGTTTCCCTATCTGGCGTGGCTGTGCGTGGCGGCGGCACTTAACTTCTCCATCCTGCGCAATAACCGCACATGAGGGATACCAACGTGAACACGCAAACGCCCTGGCCACAAGGCGAGCGCGAGTTAGCGCAAGTGCGCGACTTCAACAAAAAGCTCGCCTGGCTGCCACGCTTTAAAATCCGCAATCGTCTGACGCCGAGGCTGATTCAGGGTTTGCTGCGGGTCAGTCAGCTCGGCGGCGACGCTAAAGTGCTCAAGCATGGCCTGACGCTGCAAAGCAAAGTTCTCGCAAGCGGCGGCGCCCTGCGGATCATTCGGCCCAAGGGCAAATCCACCGGCGTGGTCCTGGATTTTCATGGCGGTGGCTGGGTGATTGGCAATGCGCAGATGAACGACAACTTCAACATCGCCATCGTCAACACCTGCAACGTCACCGTGGTGTCGGTCGATTACCGGCTCGCGGTGTCGACGCCGATTGAAGGTTTGCTCGAGGATTGTCTGTGCGCGGCGCGCTGGTTATTGAATGACGAAGAGTTTGCCGATCTGCCGGTGGTGGTCGTCGGCGAATCGGCGGGAGGCCATTTGGCTGCGGCCACCTTGCTGGCGTTGAAGCCATTCCCCGAGTTGTTGCAGCGGATCAGCGGCGCGCTGCTGTATTACGGCGTCTACGACTTGACCGGCACGCCGAGCGTACGCGCCGCGCCACCTGAAACGTTGGTGCTGGATGGCCCGGGCATGGTCGAAGCGTTGCGCCTGCTCACGCCGGATCTGACGGATGCGCAACGTCGCCAGCCACCGCTGTCGCCACTGTACGGCGACTTCAGCGACTTTCCGCCGGCGCTGATGTTGGCCGGGGAGCTCGATCCGTTACGCGACGACACGCTCGACATCGCCCAGCGCTGGGCGCAATGGGCGCCGGTCGAAATGTACCTGTTGCCCTCCTCGCCCCACGGTTTTATCCACTTTCCCACGGCCATCGCTGAGGGTGTGCTGGCGTACAGTCGGCAATGGATTTCGGCGCGCGTCGCCGCCGCGACTCAACCGGCTTGAAGCACAGCAGCTTCGTACAATTGCCGATAGGCGGTGACTAACTGTTCCAGGGAAAAGGCCAGGTTGCGCCCGCTGGGGTTGGGCAGCACCCAGACCGCCGCGCCGGCGAATGTCTCGGCCTGCAAGCCCCACGGCACAGCCTTCAGACCGGATAAGCCGAGATAGGCCGCTTTACCGAGAAACGCCAGATGGCGCGGCCTGTAGCGGGCAATCTTCTGCTCGAACGCTGCGGCGGCAGCCACGAATTCCTGCGCCGACACTTGATCGGCGCGCGCGGTTGCTCGGGCGACCACGGCGGTCAATCCACAGTGATAAGCCAGAATCGAGCGGTCGTTTTCCGGGCGCACCTCTTCAGGGGTGAACCCGGCCAGGTGCAGCGTGCGCCAGAAGCGATTGCTGCGCCCGGCGAAGTGATGCCCTTGCGCCGCCGCGAGCAAGCCGGGATTGATTCCGCAAAACACCACGGATAAATCCTCCGCGAGAATGTCTTCAAGAACGTTCATGACGTCACTCAGCCGCAAATAACGCTGACGGCGTTTCGCACGATAGCCGCCAGTTCTTCACGGGACTTCCCCGCCCGCGCACGGATCGAGATGCTGTGCAGCAGCGAGGATGCCAACACCGCCAACGCGGCGAGGTCGCTGCCGGCTTTCAGTTCACGGTTGTCCAGCGCGGTTTGCAAACGTGCTTCGAGATCGGCATCGAGCTGGCTGAGTCGAGCCGATAGCACATTGCGGATTTCCGGGTCTTCCACCGCTTCAGTGGTTGCCGTGCCGATGGCAAAGCAGCCGCGTGGCTGGCCGTCACCCGAGAAATAGATCGCCAGTTGCCCTTCATAAAAACCGTTCAGCGCTTGCGCCAGCGTCAGGCTGCTGTCGGTCAGCGCCGCCTGCATGGCGATGTGCGCGGTGTCCCAATATTGGTCGAGAGCCTTGATGTACAGCGCGTGTTTGTCACCAAACGCGGCGTACAGACTTGGGCGGTTCATGCCGGCGGCGCTGGCGATGCTGTCCAGCGAGGCGCCGGAGTAGCCGGTGTTCCAGAACACGCCGAGCGCTTGTTGCAACGCGGTCTGCGGGTCATACGCACGAGGACGGCCGCGGCCTTTTCCTCCTGTCGGTTTATTTTGTGCCATGTCGTATAAATTCCTTGCAAGGAGAAGAACTCGCTCATATTCTTACACCATCGCACAAAATTAAGGAACCAAAAATTCCTTGGTTGCCAGGTTTGTTGTAACGCAGCTCGAATCGGGTGTGACAACGACGCAACAGCGGTCAGGAGCGATCCTCCCCCACCGCGCACGGTTTTGCTTTCTCGCAGCAATTAATGACGTCGCGGCCACAGGCAGATTGCCCGGGTCGGCCCGATTTCCCGGTTCAGGTTTCAACACTTGGAAACAGCAGATCATGACCAAGCCCTTTGATCTCACCGCAGAACAAGCCAGCGCCCAGCCGGTTTCAGACCTTGCCACGGCAACACCGAAAAAACCGCTCAAGCAACGCTTGCGTCCGCTGTTGATGGCCGGCGTACCCGCGCTCTTCGCCGTGATCGGCTACGGCCAATACGTCGCCAACGCGCCGTTCGTCTCGACCGACAATGCCTATGCCCGCGTGGCCAAAGCCTCGATCAATGCACGGGTTTCCGGGCAAGTGGTCGAGATTGCCGTCGACGACAACCAGCCCGTGCGCAAGGGCCAAGTGCTGTTTCGGATTGACTCGCAACCGTTGCAGATCGCCGTCGACCGCGCCGAAGCGCAACTGGGCAATGCACGTCTGCGCATCGACGGCCTCAAGGCCAGCTACCGCCAGCAACAGGCCGAACTGCAATCGGCGCGGGCGTCAGCGGATTACGATCAGAAAGAGTTCACCCGCAAGAAAGCATTGATCGCCAGCGAGTTCGTCTCCCGGGCAGTTTATGAGCGCGCTGAAACCGACGTGAAAGTCTCGCGCCAACGCATCGCCGCCATCGAACAACAGATCGCCAGCACCGTGGTCGCCCTCAACGGCGACCCGGACATTGCCGTCGATCGCCACCCGACCGTGCGCGAAGCCAAGGCCCAGCTCGACGAGGCGCAACTGTATTTGTCTTACGCGACGGTGACCGCGCCGGCCGACGGCATCGTGGCCAAGGTCGACGATTTGCAGGTGGGCAATTACGTCAATAACGGCAGCGCGGCCTTCGCGTTGATTTCTGATCATGAGATCTGGGTCGAAGCCAACTTCCGCGAGACCCAACTCACGCATATGCGCCCCGGGCAGACCGCGACGATCACGCTCGACACCTATCCGGATCGCCCCTTCAAAGCCCACGTCATCAGCATGAGCCCGGGAGCCGGTGCCGATTTCGCCCTGCTGCCACCGGAGAACGCCACCGGCAACTGGGTCAAGGTCGTGCAACGGGTGCCGGTGCGCCTCGAACTCGACGACGCCGACCCGGCATTGCCGCTGTTCTCCGGCACCAGTGCGACGGTCAAGGTCGACACCGGGCACCGCACGCCTTGGTGGTATCCGCTCAAGTCGTTGTTCAGTGCAGGTAACGCGTGATGAACGCCACCGCCCGAATGACCACGGCCGACCTGCGCCTGTTGCGATTCGTCGCGCTGCTGGCGACCTACCTGCAATCGATGAATCTGCCGTTGCCCAATGCGGCCCTGCGCTTGATCCAGGGCAGTCTGTCGATGACCGATGATCAGGCCGGCTGGATTTTCACCGCTTATCTGGCGGCCAGTGCGATCACCTTGCCGATTGCGCAATGGCTGGCCGCATCGTTCGGTTTGAAGCGGGTTTATCAACTGGCGCTGCTGGCGTTTGCCCTCGGTCTGTGGCTCGGCACCTTGGCGAGCATGCCGCTGGAGTTCATCGCCGCGCGCATTCTGCAAGGCTTGGCCAGCGGAGTCTTGGCGCCGTTGTCGATGGCGATTGCCGTGGAAACGCTGCCAGCGGAAAAGCGTCCCGCGTTCGCCCCGAAATGGACGGCGCTGGTGCTGTTCGGCATCGTCAGCGGCCCGAGCATCGGCGGCTTGATCTGTGAGTACTTCGACTGGCGCCCGATGTTCTACCTCAGCCTGCCGCTGACCGCGTACATCTTCATGGTGGTGACATTGCTGCTCGCGGAGAAACAAGCCGAGCAACGTCCACCGTTCGATTTCTTCGGTTTCGGCACCTTCACCCTCGGCATGATCGGCCTGCAGATGCTGCTCGATCGCGGCGAGCGTCTGGACTGGTTCGACTCACTGGAAATCTGCCTCGAAGCGCTGGCCGGCGTGCTCGGCCTGTATTGGTTCTGCGTGCATCGGCTGACCGCCAAGACGCATTTCATCAGCAAGGCGTTGCTCGGCGATCGCAATTTCGTCCTGTCGACGGTGATGTTTTTCGCCCTCGGTTTTGTGCTGCTGTCGACCATGGCGCTGACCTCGCCGATGCTCGACGAAATCATGGGCTATCCGCCGGACACTACCGGTTTCCTGACCATCCCGCGTGGCATCGGGCTGGTCGGCGCGTTCCTGTTGATGGGCCGCGCGCCGGGCTGGATCGACAGCCGCGCGTTGATCGCGATCGGCATTGCCCTGGTGGTCTACGCCAACTGGCTGATGCTCGGTTACTCGCCGCTGATGGACTGGACGCCGGTGGCGGTGAGCGGGTTCATCCAGGGTGTCGGCCTTGGTGTGTTGATGCCGGCGCTGAGCAAGGTCGCGTTCAGCACGATCAACCCGACTTTGCGCCCGGAAGCCAGCGGCATTTTCAACTTGATGCGGGTCTACGGCAGCACTCTCGGCGTCGCGGTGGTGCAGATCTTTTTCTTCAACAACACCCAAGCCATGCACGTGGCGCTGGTCAGCCATCTGACGCCTTATCGCACAGTGCTGCCGACCTCGCTGCCGGCGCTGGAGGGTTTGAACCACCTGGTGACTCATCAAGCCGCGTTCGTTGCGGTCATGGGCCAATTCAAGATTCTGATGCTGGCGATGCTCGTGGTGAGCCCGCTGGTGTTGTTCCTGCGCAAGCCGGCTGCGGCCAACTGAATTTCGTGGAGTGTGCACAATGAAAACGTCCAAGCGTTTCACCCGTTCTGCAATCCCGAGCACGTTCAGCGCACTGGCGCTGTTGGTGATGCTGTCGGCCTGCAGCGTCGGCCCTGACTTTCAACGGCCAGACGCAAGCTCATCGCAGCACTACGATCAACAGGCTGAGCGCCCTTCCGCCGATCAGCGCTTCGACATGGGCCAGCGCATCAACGGTGACTGGTGGTCTGCCCTGCGCTCGGCAAAACTCGATCAGGTCATGCGCCGCGCCATCGCTGGCAACCTTGAACTGGTCGCCGCCGATGCCACCCTGCGTCAGGCCGCCGCCTCGGTTGCGGCGGCGGAAGGTGCGCTGTATCCGCAGGTGGATTTCGCCGCGGCGGGCGGTCGGCAACGCACCCACAACGGGCCGGAGCCCAGCGTCGCCAATGTCTATGCAATCGGGCCGCGCGTTGCCTTCGATCTGGATGCCTTCGGTGGCATCCAACGCGAAGTCGAAGGCCAGCAGGCGCTGAGCGATTTGCAGAAACACCGCTACGAGGCGGCGTACCTGACATTGACCGGTGACGTCGCCCGCCAGGCGCTGCTGCTCGCGTCGGCGAATGCGCAGATCGCGGCGGTGCAAACGCTGCTGAGCAATGATGCGAAGAACCTCGATCTGGTGCAGCGCGCGCAGCAGAGCGGCAGCACGACGCGGATTGATGTGTCGCTGGCCGAGACCCGTCTGGCCCAGGATCGCACGCTGCTGCCACCGCTCGCGCAACAGCGCGATGCGGCGCGGCATGCGTTGTCGATCCTCGCCGGCAAAGGCCCGGCCGACTGGATCGCGCCGGACTTCAGCCTCGACGAATTCACCTTGCCAGCGAACCTGCCGGTCAGCCTGCCCTCGCAGATGGCGCGCACCCGGCCGGACATCCTCCAGGCCGAGGCCGAGCTGCACATGGCCAGCGCCGCTGTCGGTGTGGCGACGGCCAATCTGTATCCGCGCGTCGAACTGTCGGCGTCACTGGCGCAAGCCGCCTCCGGCAATGGCGGTGCAGCGTTATGGGGATTCGCCGCCGGGCTGACGGCGCCGATCTTCAATGGCGGCACGCTCAAGGCTGAACGTCAGGCGGCGGTCGACGGCTACAACGCCTCGCTCGCGCGCTATCAACAAACAGTGATTCAGTCGTTCGGCCAGGTCGCGGACAGCTTGCAGGCGATCCATCACGGCGCTGAGCAAAGCCTCGCGCAGGACGACGCATTGCGCGCTGCCGACAGCAGCTTTCGCCTCAACCAACAGGCTTACGCCAAGGGCGAAAACAGCGTTCTGCAGGTGCTCGAAGCCGAGCGTGCCTACGAGCAAGCGTTGCTCGGCCAGATTCGCGCGAAGACCACACGCTATCTCGACACGGTGCAACTGTTCGTGGCGCTGGGCGGCAACGCCGTTGGCGTCTTCGAGCAGAAAGTTGCCACGCGCGAACGCACTGACCAAACCCCGCTGTAATCACTGACACTGGAGAATTACCATGACCTACGAAGCCTTTCACGATGCGCTTCGCGACACCCGCTGGCCGCTGAACAACGGTGCAGGCTCGATGCCGGCCGTTGGCTTCGGCACCTTGTTTCGCGATTTGAGCACCACCACCGACGCGGTCAAATGCGCGCTGGAGGTGGGTTTCCGTCACTTCGACTGCGCCGAGCGTTATCGCAACGAAACGCAAATCGGCATCGCCTTTCAGCAGGTCTTCGCTGCCGGGCAGGTTCGCCGCGAAGACGTGTTCATCACCACCAAACTGTGGAACACCAACCACCGCCCCGAGCGGGTCAAACCGGCATTCGAGGCGAGCTGCCAGCGCTTGCAGACGGACTACATCGATTGCTATCTGATCCACACGCCGTTCGCGTTCAAGGCCGGTGATGATCAAGACCCGCGAGACGCTTTTGGCCATGTCATCTACGATGGCGAGATCACTTTGCTCGACACCTGGCGTGCGCTGGAAAGTCTGGTGGATGAAGGTCGCTGCAAATCCATCGGCCTCTCGGACATCACTCTGGAGGCGTTGAAGGTGATCGTCGCAGCGGCACGGATCAAACCGGCCGTGGTGCAGATCGAATCGCACCCGTACCTGCCGGAATGGGAAATGCTCGAGTTCTGCCAGGCACACGGCATCATCTTGCTGGCGTTCGCGCCGTTGGGCCACGGCATGGAACCGAACGTGCTGGAAGACGCCGTGCTGACCGGCATCGCCCGCCATGTGCAGAAAACCCCGGCGCAGGTGGCACTGGCGTGGGCGGTGCAGCGTGGTACGGCGTTTCTGACGACGTCAGCGACGCCGAGCCACATTCAGGAGAATTTCGATATCGCGACCTTGCCGCAGCGGGCGATGCGTGAGATCAAGGCAGACATCAGCACGCGGATTCGCTTTAACTCGGTGGTGGAGACTGGGGTGCCGGGGTTTATTCCCGGGCGTAAGTCTTGAAGTGTGTGGCGTGACGTAGATCGTGGCCCTCACCCCCCGCCCTCTCCCGGGGGGAGAGGGAGCCTGATTGCGTGCTTTTCAAATCCTGAGTTCGACTTGATATTTCAGGTCGGCGGACAGCGCAAGACACCTCGGTCAGTCCCCTCTCCCTCCGGGAGAGGGTTAGGGTGAGGGGCTGCCATTAAAAGTGAACACCGACCCACCAACACCACACAACCCACCATAAGGCGGAACAACGATGGACGTTTTCCAGAGCATGCGCTTCTTCGTCGCCGTCGCCCAAAGCGGCAGCTTCACGGCCGCCGCCGAACTGCTCGACACCACCACGACCAACGTGTCCAAAGCCGTGTCCGCCCTTGAAGCGCGTCTGCACACCCGCCTGATCAACCGCACCACCCGCCGCCTCGCCCTGACCGAAGCCGGCCTGCGCTACCTGCAACGCTGCGAACGCATACTCGACGATGTCCGCGAGGCCGACGAAGAGGCCGGCACCGCGCAAACCCTGCCCGTGGGCCGCCTGAAAATCCATGCGATGTCAGCCATCGGCAACCACTATGTGATCGACGCCATCGCGCGCTATCGCGAGATTCACCCTACGGTGATGTTCGACCTGACCCTGACCAACCGCGTCCCGGACCTGCTCGAAGAAGGCTACGACATGTCCATCGTACTGGCCCGTGAACTGCCGGATTCCGGCTTCGTCGCGCAACGTCTGGGCATCACCTACAGCATTCTCTGCGCGTCGCCGGCCTACCTGGCAAAACGCGGCATGCCCCACTCGCCCGCCGACCTTGGCGAGCATGAGTGCCTGCGCATCGTCAACACGGTGATGCCGGTGGAGAACTGGACGTTTGAGGGGCCGCAAGGCATGGAGACCATCACCATTCCCCTGTCGCCCTTTCACATCAACACCGCCGATGGCATGACCATCGCGATCAGAAAAGGCATGGGTATCGGCATTCAGCCGATCGCATCGGCCGTGGATGGCCTGCGGGCGGGGACGTTGGTGCGGGTGTTGCCGGAGCACCGGCTGGAGGAGTTGAACCTGTTCGCGATTTATCCGTCGCGCAAGTTCGTTGATGCGAAGACTAAAACCTGGGTGGACTTTCTCAAGCTGTCGATCCCGGAACTACTGGCATCGGATGAACAGATTGCTGGAGCAAGAAAGCACTGAGTGCAGCAGACAAGGAGTGTCGACCCTCCCTCCTCTGCACTGAATCAACTGGAGCAGCCAGTGCCCATGACCTGATATTGCAGAACATGGCGCTCGCCATGGGAATCTTCATAGGTCATCTGAACCGGTACGGGCGCGCACTCGTTGGCCGGCTCGGTGATCGAGATCACATGCTCGATGTCGAGATTGGTCGAGTAAGCGTAGGTTTCAACCGGAAGATTCTCGGTCGGCACTGTATTCGCATACGCTTGCGCGCCCAGCGTGCCAAGCAGTAACGCCATTGCCATTTTCATTGTGTTCATGATGTTCACCGTCTCGTTGAGTGAGCCACTTCAGCGTGATTGCTGGTGGCCTGGAGACGATGCTAGGGAATGACGGCAGAGGGAAAAATCGGCCGGGGGGACAAACACTGTTGCCAAATCGGCGATGAATGTCTGGACTTGAAAAAAACGGACTCTCTGAAGAGAGTCCGCCGAATCCGCCAAAAGTCAATTCGGCATCAGCACCGTATCGATTACATGAATCACGCCGTTGGACTGCATGACGTCAGCAATAGTAATGGCGGCTTTGCCGCCTTTGGCATCCACCAACCACAGTTTGCCATTGCTGAGCATGACGGTCAGTGATTCGCCCTGGACGGTTTTCAGCATCACTTTGCCGTCGTGCATTTTGGCTTCTTCCATCAACTGTTTCGCGGTGTGGGTGCCGGGCACGACGTGGTAAGTCAGAATCTTCGTCAGGTCTGTTTTGTGTTCTGGTTTGACCAGCATATCGACCGTCCCGGCAGGCAATTTGGCGAAGGCCTCATTGGTGGGGGCGAAGACGGTAAACGGCCCTTTACTGTTAAGGGTATCAACCAGTCCGGCAGCCTTGACCGCTGCGACGAGTGTCGTGTGGTCTTTTGAGTTGACAGCGTTTTCGACAATGGTTTTCGTCGGATACATGGCCGCGCCGCCGACCATGACGTTACCGGCAGCGAAACCGAGTCCAGCGCCAAGGCTCAGCACTGTCAGGCAGGTGAGGACGATGCGTTTGAAGAAAGTATGCATGATGCGTCTCCTGAATTCGTCGACCCTTCGAGTGAGGGTATTGAATTTACGGAGCAGGGGTTGAAATGGATGCAGCGTGGTGAAAATGTTTTATACCAGCGCCCGCTCGGCCCTTGGCATGAAGGTCTTGCACAACGACAGGTGCAGGGCTTATCGGAATTTCACTCCAGCGCTTGAACGCTTGCCGCCCCCGTAAAACACCTCGCAACCACCACAGTGCCGCGCCAGTCGAGGCGATGAAAACGGCTGGGCTCACGCAATGTAAAAGAAATACAGGGCCAGGCCCAGCAACTGCATGATCAGCAGGATAGAAAGCACATGATTGCAGCCCTTCCACGCCTGGCTCACCGGTTGGTTTTTTGCCACTCGGTAGCGAAGGTAACTGTCGAGTGAAAGAGACGCTGTGGGGATGAGCACGAACAAAAACGTCAAAAAGAAATTAAACATTTCCTTTGCTCATCGACTCCCAACAGGAAACCCGGTGTGTTCGCTGCATTTTGCGCTGCTCAAGTCACTTGAACAGTTAGCGTAGCTGATAGGGCAAACCCTCAACGCCGCGATTAAATGGCAGAATCCCCTGACCCTGATGATTTCGGAGACCACAATGCTTCGCGTGTTTGAACAACGGCTCGACCCATTTCCTCCCGACGAAGCACCACCCCCGCCCGTTGGCCTGATGCGGTTCCTGTGGGCCTGCACGCGCGGCGCACGCGGCTACATCCTCGCGTTGGCGCTGCTCAGTGCCGGCGTGTCGATCTATGAAGCCTGGCTGTTTTCCTTTCTCGGCCAGGTTGTCGATCTGCTCTCGACGTGGCAGGCCGGCGGCGGTGTCAACGCGCAGGAAAGCCGCGTGCTGTGGGGCATCGGCATCGTCTTGTTCATCAGCATCGGCCTGGTGGCGCTGCGCACCATGGTCCAGCACCAGGTATTGGCGATCAATCTGCCGCTGCGGCTGCGCTGGGACTTTCACCGGTTGATGCTGCGGCAAAGCCTCTCATTTTTCTCCGATGAGTTCTCCGGCCGGGTCACGACCAAGGTCATGCAGACGGCATTGGCCGTGCGCGAAGTGCTGTTTACGCTCATCGAAATCGCGCCGGGCATCGGTGTTTATTTCATCGCGATCATCGCCCTGGCTGGCGGTTTTGCGCTGAAACTGATGCTGCCGTTCATTGCCTGGCTCGCGTTGTTCGGGCTGGCCATGCTGTATTTTGTGCCGCGCCTGGGCAAAGTCGGCCAGGAACAGGCCGATGCGCGATCGTCGATGACCGGACGGATTGCCGACGCCTACACCAACATCACCACGGTGAAACTGTTCTCGCACTCCAAGCGTGAAGCGCACTTCGCCCGCGCCGCCATGGAAGATTTCAAGCTCACCGGTTTTCGCCAGATGCGTCTGGTCAGCCAGTTCGAAATCGTCAATCAGGCACTGGTGGTCGGGCTGATCATGGGCGCCGGCGGCTATGCCCTGTGGCTCTGGCATCTGGGTCAGGTCGGCACCGGCGCCGTCGCGGCGATCACGGCGATGGCGTTGCGCATCAACGGCATGTCGCACTGGATCATGTGGCAGATGACGTCGCTGTTCGAAAACATCGGCACCGTACAAGACGGCATGGCCACCCTCACCCGTGGCCCAAAAGTGCAGGATGCGCCGAACGCCAGCGTGCTGGTGCCGGCTGGCGGCGCGGTGTCTTTTGACAAGGTGAACTTCAACTACAACGGCGAACGCCAGGTCCTCGACAACCTGAGCCTGCACATCCGCCCCGGCGAAAAAATCGGTCTGGTCGGCCGTTCCGGTGCGGGCAAATCCACACTGATCAATCTGCTGCTGCGCTTCTATGACGTCGACAGCGGGGAGATTCGTATCGACGGGCAAAACATCGCGCAGGTGACCCAAGACAGTCTGCGCAGCGCGATCGGCATGGTCACCCAGGACACCTCGCTGCTGCACCGTTCGATTCGCGACAACATCGCCTACGGCCGCCCGGACGCCACCGACGACGACATCCGCCGCGCCGCCGCCAATGCGCAGGCCGACGGTTTCATCAGCCAACTCAGCGACAAGCAAGGCCACAGCGGTTACGACACCCTGGTCGGCGAGCGCGGCATCAAGCTCTCCGGCGGCCAGCGCCAACGCATCGCCATTGCCCGGGTGATGTTGAAGAACGCACCGATCCTGCTGCTCGACGAAGCCACCAGCGCGCTGGACTCTGAAGTCGAAGTGGCCATTCAGGAAAGCCTCGATGAAATGATGCAAGGCAAAACCGTGATCGCCATTGCGCATCGGCTGTCGACGATTGCAGCGATGGATCGACTGATTGTCATGGACGAGGGGCGGATTATCGAGCAAGGGACACACACTGAGTTGCTCAACAGAAACGGCATTTATGCGCGGCTCTGGCAGCATCAGAGCGGTGGGTTTCTGGGTGAGGATCAGGGCGTGGCGGCGGCGATGGATCAGGCATGAGGTATTCAACAGGCTCAGGCCGGCCACCGACGCATCTCACGTTGATCAGTTCGGTGGACACCGAAACCGGCAGCCTGGTGTTTGCCGACACCGAAATCGGGGAGCACAGCGTGCAATACACATCACGTGCCGAGTTGCTGAGCATGCTCAACAGCCTTTTGCGTCAGCGCGTGCCCATTGCTGTCGGTGGCATGCTCCCCGGGCCTGCTGACGAAGTCGACGTGTTAATAGCGAGCAAATTACTTGAAGGGCCGTACATAGAACTGTCCTGGTCCGGCCCCGGGCGATGGACCCTGCGCGAAATCGATGCCACTGCTGGGCAATGGCAACAAGTACCTGACGCTCGAAGTATGGCCAACGTGTCATTCGATCCGGGGTCGTTGAAATTCTTACGACGGTAGAGGATGTCTTCGGCCAATCGCGGACTCACGGCCCGCAAACCTCCGCTCTCGGCCGGCGCTGCCCTTCATGACAGTCAGCAACCGGCCAGAGCAAATTCAAACCCTCAACTCCTCCAGAATAGTCCGCTGGTAAACATCGTACATAGGCGAGCTTTTCATCGGCTGCACCGCCCAATGAAAACGCATGCCGCGACCAATCATGATCGCGCTGCGGATTTCGTTCATTGGCTCAAACACGTGGTTTGATTTCTGAAACTCCATTTGCCTGTTGCGCAGTGGAGCCGCGCCGTAAATGTCTCGAAATTCGTGGATCAGCATCGCCTCGAAATCGGAATAAACTTTCGAGGCGTTCCGCGCGCGAGGGAAACAATAGCCGATGAGAAACTCATACTCGCCTTGCAAATCCGCGAGTTCCATCAGCCAGTTTTTGTGCTGAGTAATACGTTGTTCAAAGTTTCCTTCGCCGATATAGACCGTGGGAGAAACGCCTAGCGGGTACTGGATGGCGAACAGACCGTTAAGCCTGATCACATAGACGCATCGTTCAAGGTCTTGCTGTTTGACCCCTCTGCGTTGCAATTCCGGCCAGACATCAGTTCCCCACGTCTGACCACAATTCCAATGCAGCCAATCCCATTCAATTTTTACACTTGCCACCTCTGACTCCTTGTCAGGGCTGCTTGGATAATCGTGCCATCGCACCGGCCAGTGTTGCATCGGCACTTGCGGACTCACTTGCGGTGCCTGCAAGAGCGGTTTGCGCGACACGCAATTCGTCGCGACTTTGCTGAGCCTTCATGACCCGTCCAACACAATGCAGCGTGTCCTGATAACCCTGTTCGATCCAGGTGGGGATCTTGTCGACATCAAAACCGAGCAAGTCCTGAGCGCCGCTCATGAGGCCCGTAGCTCGGTTAAGGCTTTGTTGGGGACGAATTTCCAGAATGGTTGCATCCGGAAATCGTTGGCGGCTCCATGGCGATCCATCAATCAAGTGAGTGACGATTACCAGATTGCATCCAGCTTCCAGCAATGGGGTGATTGGCGTATTACCCTGCATCGTCTGCCAGCCACCTTGGCCGCCGTCCGAGTAACGTTTTTCACCGTGTTTGCGGGAGGTGAACAATAGCGGGATCGCAGCAGAAGCCAGCAACACCTGTTTGCGCCGGTCTTCCTCGAGCGACTGTATATGCACGAATTCCGAATCCGGTGTATTGCTCAGCCCCAGCTCAGCCATGAATGCTGACGCCAAGTCCTGCAGACCGCCGTTGCTGCGATACAACGAGACATAGAGTGGCATCCCTGTCGCTAGCTGCTTGCTGTCGAGAAACTCATCCATCAGCTGCTTCAGCGGCTGGTCGTCCAGCAAGCCTTCGTCGAGCCCATCAAGCCAGCTCGGTAACTCGAACTCAAAGGCCCCCGCTATTTTCTTCACGGCGTGAACAAGCCCCAGCACAACGCCTGCACCCTGAACCCGCAGGCCCGCTGCAGCCAACAGCGCCAGATACCCAGGCGCCTTCATGCTTAACGGGGAGTTATTAGCCAACCGTTCCCAAATAGCCTCCAGGCGCTCGATAGCAATATCCAGTGATGGAGAAGAAGCCAGGATGCCGCCATTGAGGGCGCCAATGCTGGCGCCTGAAACTGCATCAATGCGGGTGCCGAGTTCGCGCAAGGCTCTGAGCACACCGACCTGATAAGCCCCCTTGGCCCCACCACCGGAAAGTACCAACCCGACTTTCATGGGAGCAGTCATCATGAAGCCTCCAGAAAAAGTTCACTGATCATGGCTTCTGTCACCCTTGGCGCTGCAATGATCCTTGGCAGATGCACAGGCAACTCTTCCGGGGTCTGCGAGGCCGCAAATGCGAACGGTGTGGAATATGGATCCGTCCAGTCCCCCAGATAGCGAATAGCATCTTCGCCATCAGCAGTAGCGACGCTTCCAACAGGACGAGCCAGCCACCGGTCGCGAGTCGCGATACGCTCGCCCTGACTGATTCCTGCATCCTTGTTCATCTGAATGATTGCCTGATTGGCCAGACGCTCGAGCTGTTTCTGTCGTTCGTGCCCGGACACTGTCTGGCAATAGTCGCCAAACGCCCCCCATCGCAGTTCTTCAAGTGCTGCATAGCAGCGCCCGGACAGCGTGAACATATTGAACCGCCCTGCTCCCCACTTCCCGAAAACATCGTCAAGGTGCAGATGCGCCTGCTGTAGTCGGTCAATCCTTGCGACATTGCGATCCAGCTCATCACAATGCTCATCCAGACGTTGCGAAAGCAGGTTAATGGCCTGGCGGCTCTCTATCGAAAAATCGACGAGGGTGGCGACATCATGTTTGAGGGCGTTGACCCGGGTGTTGACTTGAACAATCGCATGATTGCTTTTGGCCAACGACTCGCTCAAATCCTTCAACCAGTTCAACGCACCTTCCACGCCATCAGTAAGGCTTGCGTTGATCTCAGCCTGATTGCGATCACCCTGACCGGTAAAGCCGTCGAAAAGGCGAGTGAAAAACCCATCCCGCTTGGCCATGTAACGTTGGCGTTCACGTGCGACATCAATGCCGTTGGCAAAATCCACCACGAATTTTTCGGGCAGACACGTCAGTGTCTGGCAGATATCCGAGCCGGGTGAAATCGGGGTCTGTTCAATCATGCCGCCACCTCAACACCCGCGGAAGGGACGTCACGTTTGAGCGCATCACTGTCCTTCTGAATACCAGGCACATGGCGTTTGAAGCCAGCTAGAAGCTCGGCCAATTGCTGCTGCTGTCCTTGGTCCGACTGCTTGTCTCGAATGCTCTGATTCAAGTCGCTGCGAATCGATTCCACAGTCAACTTGAGCTCGTCAAAGAACTTGTCGACGCAATCCTTCAGTGGCGTTTCAATTGTTTCTACGGTCGCGCGTGCAAGACCATCGAACAAATCCTTGAGCGTTTTTTCGATGGAAGCCTTTACCTTGGAAATATCGATTTCGTAAACGGCAACTTTAGTGGTGTACGACTCCCAACCCCAGTCATCCGTATCAAAGAAATTGCAAATGCTGCCCCATACACCCTCCGAACGACGACGGCGCTTTTCGGTGCGATGTTTGTTTTCGATTACGCCACCCAGCAGCTCAGCACTGGAGGGGCGCATTGACAGCGCAGGCATTGACGGGATGTTGATGGCAATTGAAAAACCGCTACGGTTAAGACGCAGATTGAGGTCGGAAATGATCTCGCTGGCTTGCGTGGAAATACCTTGTTCGAACAAATCGTGAAACTTGCGAAGAATCTGTTCGGACTCTGCGAGTAGGCGCCTTTCATTACGTTCGATTATCAGCCGAACTCCGCTCTCAATCCCACGCGTGATGGCTTCAGCCTCTTCACGGTCCTTGAGCTTGATGACTGTGGTTGTTTCGTCGAAGGGATAACCAAAATCGGTAGGTTGTTTCCCTAGCCTTCGTTGTCCTGCAATACTATTCAGGATTCCGAAGAACCCGGTAAGTACTTCTTTTTTTCTCTCCAGTTCTTGCTGCTCTTCGGCTTGCTTACCCGCTTTGAACCCTTGCTCGACCTCGGCACCGATGGCAGCACGAATGTCATTAAACACCTTGTCCATTTGCCCGTTGATAGTTTGCAGCGCATGTTCGGCGTCCGCTCTGGTCTGAACTTCCAGCCTGCCAATGCGATCGATGTCACTGCGCAAGGAGTTGATCTGATCGTTCAACTCCTCGACATTCTTTCCCAATGCGGCCTCACGCACGGCGAGGAAATTGTTCAGCTTTGCGGCAATGTCCGAGAGCTTGGCGGCGGCGGATGCCACCGCAAGCGTCGCCGCGCCACTGTGAGCCTTACGGATGATCTGATCCAACGGAGCGGCAAACAAAGAGTCTTCCCAGAGACCGTCGGCAGCTTCCTTCACTTCTTCAGGGTCAGTAATCTTTTGTTTCCATCTCGTGCCCAGTGCGGCTTTACCGAAATCCGCCACCCAAGCGTTCTGATCACCGTCAACCTCTGGAAGCGAACCATTGATCGACAATTCGCGACGGGCGCGGTTAGCGAGATCACCCAGTTTGGACGACACCGGGAACACCTGCGAAGGTTGCAACCGACCCCCCAACAATGATTCAGCGACCAAGCGTCTGGTTTGCTCCTCATCATCGCTATTGCGGTCCTTCTCGTCGAACTTGTTGACCAACGCAAAAATTCGCCCCTGAGCTACGTCGGCGATTCGCTCAAGCTCGGCTCTAACCTGCTCATCGGCATCAGACTTAAGCTGAGTAAAATCCAGAACCGCGAGAACAGCTGAAGCATTTTTCAATTGCTCGCCAAGCATTTTGCGCAGATGTTGCTGGCCAGCCTCGTTAGGGCCTGGCGTATCCAGCAGCGTCAGGCGACCCATACTCTGCGAGGTACCTGCCAGATGAGAAAACTCTACTTCAATAGCCGGGATCTCATGGATCTCGTCATAGCACTCGAAAGGAAAATGCACGTCTAACGCCAATGCCACGCGAACCAAGTCGTTCAAGCTTCGCAGGAACCAGAAAATTTCCTCGGGTCCTTGATAGCAATTCTTGAATCGGCCATTTTCCTTGATGAGCTGCAACAAGGGTTGAAGGTCCCTATCGCTCGCCAGCTTGTCAGCGACTGCACCCGCATCGTGGCTATTAAGCACTTGGTGCAATTGGGCAATCACAGCATTGATAGGTCCATTATTTTCCAGGCGCAGTATTGGCTCGATTTGTCCTGGCGTGTGACGAATCAAAGTCGGTAACGCTGTCATAGGCCGATTTCGATTTGGCAGCACCTCAGTGCCGACAATGGCGTTAATCGTGGTCGATTTGCCTGCCTTCATCGTCCCGACAACGGCCAGCACCATTTCCAGGCGCTGAAGCTTGTCTGCTTCGCCCCGGAGCATCTGCAAATCTTTCTGGATGCTGGCCTGGGTAAACGTCTGGTGCTCATGACTATGCTCATCGACCACGACGCCGTCTGCATCCTTCATTCGTTGCAGCAGATCGATTTCCACCTCAAGCAAACGCAGGGATTCTTCGCGCAGCAGTTCGATATTTTGCTCGTACATCTGATCTCCTTGAAAATTAGCGGCCCGGATTGTGGTCCTTGAATCTGCCAATGCTTTACTCACAACAGCTGTCACTGCATCAAATAACGAAGGGATCATGGCCAACGCCTCAGAAACTTGAAAACTCACGGCGTGCTATCAGCGAACGTCATACCCCAACATAAACAACGAACGCTCCAACATGCTTAATGTCACCGTGAAACCCTGCGCGTCGAGAACTTTGCCCGTAGTCCACAGCAAGCGGCTGCTCATCCGCACAAGCTCAGCCCACTCCCTGTTGCGTGCAGGAATGTCGCTGGAGGCGATATAGAGGCTTGTGAAAATGAACAGATCTTGCGAAGGATTTCTCGTTTCGTCTTTCTGCTTTTCGGTCTTGGTATTCGGGCCCCAGCGAAACGCCAAGTCCGTGGGAACTGTGTTTTGAGCGTTTGCCAGCAACCAAGTGCGCGCCAACAAGCCCAAGGCGGCTCCCACGCGACCGTCATAAATAATCAAGCTGTCCGGCGCTGCAGCGGCATAGATCTTGGTCATGGCCGAATTCATCAATAGTGTCTTCCCGTTGAAATCGATCAACGGCGCCGTAGATTGACGGTCAAGCAACTCAACAGCCTTCAGAATTGAGCGGCACAAAGTCTTGGCTGCCGCCTGCGACTGCACCCAAAGCAAGGAAGCATCATCCGCTTTTCGTGCGACGCCCCCCCAGGCAAAGATCGCCTTGCACGCAACCAACGCTGCAGCATCATCATTGGCCGCCAGACTCTTGCGCAGCTCAGCCGCAATGCTCGCAAAATCATGCGGTGCGGCTTTTTCAGGCCAGCAATAGTGCTCGTTCGCCTGGCTCAAGCTCTGGCACCACCAATCGCCGGCGCCATGCCGAGCTCTCCAGTCTTTCCAGGAATGGTGCCTACTGACCTTGTAGCGATGCGAAAACGAACCTGCTGCGCCTGTCCATAACCCGCTCAGATACTGCGCAAAATCAAATTGCATGGCAGTGAGCAAACCCTTCCCGACTCGTCGTACCGGGGTCGAAAATGAAAGATCATTGGCTACAAGAGGCGTCACGAGCCAGACAGCATTAGGCGTCGATGTTCGAATATCGACCACGCCGAGTGCTTGCAGAATTGGCAGTACGTAATTGATGTTTCGCGGGCCGTACGCCCCGCTCAACGTAACTCTACTGGCACGACAGAGCGGGCCGGATAGCGTCGGGTCATTGTTTGACTTGATCAGGCACGGACTTTCAATCCCATGGCTGTTTTGGTGAAGGTAATTCAGCGCAGCTTCGAACGCCGATCTGAGCAGGACGTGGCGTTTGGAGGCAACCAATACGATCACCCGGTCATCGGCGAAACCGTCAACGATGTATTCACTGCGTTGGGACGGAGTCCGAAGTCGACTCAGCTCTCCCATGCGCGACCAGGCACGAGAAATCGTTTGCACCACCCTCTGCGTCATGCTGATTCCTTTCGATCTCAAAGCTGCTCGCGACTGACTGAAACTGGCTGGCCGATCCATCTCCAAGATCGCCAATATGATGTCGAAAAGGCGCACGAAGGCGCTCCCTTTCCCATGATTCCACTTCAGTCTGCTTTGGCAGCGGCGCCCGATTATGCACAGGAAGACATCGAAATGCCATCACGCTAGACACCGACCAAAGTTCTATCGACGCGGCCGAAACTCAATCAGAAACGGCCCTGATTGGCTTACTTTGCGAGTTTCAACGGGTGCGCTGAAAGATGCAGTGGCGCAAGGTTTAATGGCACAGTGACCAACGCCTTGATGAATCTTCACTTTCACCCCATCGGCACCGCAAACACCGCACTAGCCCGCGCAACCGTACGCTCGCCAACATGCAAACTGACGGCGGCAAACGCCAGTTGGCGGCCTTTTTTCGAGTACTCCAGACGCACTTCCAGCCACTCGTTCATTTTCACGGCGCCGAGATAATCCAGGGTCATGCTCGCGGTGATCAATGGCTGTGGAGGGTCGCTGGAAAAGGCCATGGCGTAGCCCATGCCGACATCGGCCAAGGTCGCCAGGACGCCGCCATGCAGGGTGCCACGGCCATTGGCGTGGCGTGAGTCAGTCAATAAACCCAGTTCCAATTGCAGCCCACTGCCCTTCGCGTAGATCGGACCAAGCAGATCGAGCAACGGGCTGCTGCGGGTAAACGGGGCGAAACCTTCGGGAATTGCGGTGACGTCCATGATCCCTCCGTGTGCCGGTGACTACCGGCGTCATTGACCTGAATACTTCGGTTCAATAGGAGGATTTATGGGCAATCGCGCAACGGGGCAAGCACTATACGGATGCGGAATTTGCGCTGATAACACCCGGCGGCATCAATAGATCAACGCAATCCGCCCTCTTGTTTACCCCACCGAAGTCACTCTCGCCGCCGGCGCAGGATGACGCGACGTCACCAGGCCGAGAAAGGAAATCGCCAGTGCCAGCCCGATGGTGGTGGTGACTTCGGTGCGGTGTTGCGGGGTGATCATCATCACCGCCAGCGCGGCGCAGATAAACACAATCACCAACCACGTCAGCCAGGGAAACAGCCACATGCGAAAGGTCAGCTCGACCTTGCGCTGTTGCAATATCCGGCGCATGCGCAACTGCGACACCGCGATCGCCAGGTACACCAGCAAGGCAATTGCACCGGAACTGGCGAGCAGGAACTCAAACAACCCGGCGGGCATGAAATAGCTCCACACGGTGATCGACGCACCCAGCACGGTACTGGCAATAACGGCCGCGCGGGGCACGCCTGCCGAGGAAGTCGCCTTGAGCATTTTCGGCGCATCGCCACGACGGCCCAGCGAGTACAGCATGCGCGAGGCAATGTAGATTGAGGAGTTCATGCAACTGGCCACGGCGATCAGCACGACGATATCGACCATGAACTTGGCGTGGGGAATGTTCATGATTTCCAGCGCGCGCTGATAAGAGCCGACCGAGGCCAGCAACGGATCATTCCAGGGCACCACGGAGATCACGACGAAGATCGACAGCAGGTAAAACACGCCGATGCGCCAGATCACCGAACGCGTGGCCTTGGCAATGTTGCGTGACGGGTCGTTCGATTCGGCAGCAGCGATGGTCACCGCTTCGGTGCCGATGAAACTGAACATGATGGTGATGAAAGCGCCGACAACCGCCGACAGACCGTTGGGCGCGAATCCGCCGTGGTCGGCCATCAACCCGCTCAACCCGCTGACTTCCCTGTCGGGAATCCAGCCCGTCAACACGGCAAAACCGACACCGATAAAACCAATGATCGCCACGACCTTGGCCATGGCAAACCAAAATTCGAATTCACCGTACTTGGACACGCTGAACAGGTTGGTCACCACCAGCGCAATGATCGAGCCCAAGGCGAACAACCAGGCATCGACCTGAGGAAACCATTGGTTCAGCACATGCCCGGCCGCCAATGCTTCGATCGGAATGACCAGAACCCAGAACCACCAGTAGAGCCAGCCGATGGTGAAGCCCGCCCAGCGCCCGATCGCCTGATCGGCATAAGTCGAGAACGAGCCGGTGTCCGGATTGGCCACCGCCATTTCGCCGAGCATGCGCATGACCAGCACGACGAGCAGACCCGAGAACAGATAAGCCAGCAGAACCGCCGGCCCCGCTGCGGCAATGGCATGCCCTGAGCCTACGAACAAACCGGCGCCGATAATCCCGGCGATGGACAGCATGGTGACGTGACGAGGCTTGAAGCCCTGCGCCAATTGGCTACTCGAATCCGTTGAGTTCGGGCTGATCATTGGTTTTTTTTATTCTCTGCTGAGAGACATTTGAGCGAGTTGACTGGGCAAAGGAGCATGATCGTTGCCTGTTGCCCCCCCGAAAGAAGACCGTCCAATCGCCGCAGTTCTTATCAACCCCATGATCTGGATGGGATTATTTTGATGTGAAGACACCTTACCTTACCGGGCCAGCCAAATGACTCAGTAGCCTGAATGCGCCATTTTCGAGTCTGATATCGACACGCGTAGACCTTGCGTTCGCAGTGGAAACCAACCAGTCACCGAGTAGCCAACGGCGACCCTCTGGTTTTATTGAATGCTTCAGAAGCGCACGCTCAAGTGTTAAACCACAAACCTGGGCTATCTTTTCTGCGACTCACCTGCAATGGGTGATCCCACGAGTAAGGATGCTTTATGAATCAATCACCTTTTCGCCTGAACGGCTTCGCGCTGACATTGATAGGAGCACTGGCGACCTCGGGCCTGCTCGCAACGCCAAGCCAGGCGAACGACGGCCCGCTCAGTGGCCCTGTTGCCAACACCAAAGTGACCGAACCCTATGTGCGCATGATGGCGCGCGAAGCGTATTTCTGGGGTTGGCCGATGGCCAATATTTTCAACCGTCGCCAGGCGTTCAAGGATTTACCCGAGCCCGGTTTGATGGGCGGTATTGTTCCGGTCGCGCCGATCAATCGGCTATCGATGCTCAGCGATTACATCGATCCGGCCGAGCGTCTGGTGGCGTGCCCGAATCAGGACGTGGTCTACGGCGCAGGCAGCATCGCGCTGGATCTGGAGCCGGTGGTGTTGCAAGTGCCGGATTTCGGCAGCCGCTTTTGGGTGTATCAGGTGGTCGACCTGCGCTCCGACAGCTTTGCCGAACTCGGCAAGATGTACGGCACAAAACCCGGTTTCTATCTGTTGGTTGGCCCGGACTGGAATGGTAAGGTTCCGGCCGGGATCAGTCAGGTCTTCCGCGCACGCAGCAACACCGGTTTCGTGATTCCGCGGGTTTTCCAGGATGACAGCGCCACCGACCGCGCGGCCATTCAGCCCGCGCTGTCGGGCGTGGACATGTATCCGTTGTCGCAATACGACGGCAAGGTCAAACACCGCGACTGGGCCAAACTGCCGAAATTCCCGGCGCAGGCCGCTGGCAGTGGCGAAACCAAATGGGTGATGCCGGAGAAATTTTTCGATGAGCTGCCGGCACTGCTCAAAGACGCCAAACCATTACCGGGTGAGGAAGCGCGTTACGCGCAAATGGCTGCCCTCGCCGCCATCGCCAAAGCGGATCCGCAACTCAAAGCCGCCATGATCGATGAAGCCAAAAAAGCCGACAGCGAAGTCATCGACCCGCTGCTGCAGTTCCGCAACTATGGTCTGCAACTGCCAGATCACTGGAGCACCATCAGTAACGGTGCGGCGTTCGGCACTGACTATTTCAGCCGCACGGCGGTCGCGCGCTCGAACATCTTCGTCAACCAGCAGAAAGAGACCAAGTACTTCTATCAGGACCTGGACAAGAGCGGCACGCGTCTCAACGGGCAGAACGGCTACACCGTGACCTTCGCCAAAGGACAGTTGCCGCCGGTGAAAGGCTTCTGGTCGCTGACGCTGTACAACGAACAGCATTTCTTCTCGCCCAACGACCTCAAGCGCTACTCGATCGGTACCAAGAATAAATCCCTGCAAGCCAACGCCGACGGCTCGCTGACGATCTACGTGCAAAGCGGTTCGCCGGGCAAGGGCAAGGAAAGCAACTGGCTGCCGACGCCAGAAAATGCCGACTTCTCGTTGTACATCCGCGCCTACTGGCCTGAGCCGGCCGCACTCAACGGCCAATGGGTACCACCCGCCGTCGTCAAAGCCAATTGATCAGAACAGGACGTTCGCTATGCATACCTCTGCAAAATCAATCGCTGCGCTGATCGTTGCCGTGTCCATCAGCAGCGGCGCGCAGGCCGCTACGCGCTATGAGCAGTTGGCTGATCTGCCCTTTACAGGCGGCTACCCCACACTGGAAGGTGTGGCGCAACTGCAGCATGAATTGATATTCCAGCGTGCCGTACAGTCGTACATCTGGGCATTGCCAGCGTTGAACATGTACGCCATGAAAGAAGGTTCGGAGAAGGCTTTCGGTGCCGGTTACAACGTCCTGCCCATCTGGAAGGACCGTCTCAACGCCAAGACCCGCGTCACCACGCCCAACTCTGACGTGATCTACGCAATGGGTTATCTGGACCTCAAACAGGACGGTCCAATGGTGATCGAGGTTCCCCCGGGCTTGCAGGGGATTCTCGATGACTTCTTTCAGCGGCCGATCTGCTCTGAAGGGCAGATAGAGGGACGCCAATGGTGTGGTGATGTCGGGCTGCCGGGGCCGGACCAAGGCAAAGGTGCCAAGTACCTGGTGCTACCGCCGGACTATAAAGGTGACGTACCGCCGGGTTATCTGACTTACCGCTCGCGCACTTATGGCGTGTTCGTTTTCTGGCGCGGCTTCTTCAAGGATCCGCAGAAACTGCAGGCACCGGTCGCGGTAATGGAGCAGACACGCATCTATCCGCTGGGCAAACAGGCCAGCGCTAAAGCGATGCTGTTTCCCAACGCCTCGAAAACGCCGGTCAACATGCTCTACCCCACTGACGGCAGCGCGTTCGACATGCTCTCGCGATTCATCGACAACGAATACGTCGACTCACAAGACATGGAAATGCGCGGCATGCTCGCCGCCTTGGGTATCGTCAAAGGCAAGCCGTTCAACCCGGAACCAGGCACCCGCGACCTGCTCGACAAGGCAGCGAAAACCGCGAGCAAGATCGGCCATGCCATTTCCTACACACCGCAGACCATTGTCGCCAATGGCACCTGGTACCCGGACCGCAAGTGGCTGAACGTCTTCCCCGGGAATGCGACGTTCACCGCCGACACCTTCAATTACATCGATCCACGTACCGGCTTCTTTACCAATGCCTATTCGGCCAGCCCAGGCATGGCGGTGAACATGGAAAACGTCGGCGCCAAGTACCCGGCCACGTTCGTCGATGCCTCCGGCCAATTCCTCTCCGGCAGCAACAGCTATTCGCTGAACCTGCCCAAAGGCATTCCGGCGGCATTGTTCTGGTCAGTCACGGCGTATGACTCGATCACTGCATCAGGCCTGGATAATGGCCAGCCGTTCCCGTCGCTGAACACCATGGATAAACCCGTCACCAACGCCGACGGCTCCACTGACGTGTATTTTGGTCCGGACTCACCGGGCACCGGTAAAAACTGGATCAAAACCCTGCCGGGCGAAGGGTACTTTGTGATTTTGCGGCTGTACGGTCCGACCAAGGCGTTCTTCGACAAGGCATGGAAACCGGGGGACTTGATCAAGCAATGATCCGTTGCGTGCGCTCATAACGCGGCAGTCCAATCGCGTCAGCCTTGGGCGATCAACGACACAGACGCAGGCGGCATCATGCTTGGGGCTGTCCAGAATCGGGATGAGGCGAGTGAAATCAGCATATCGCTAATTTGCTTAGTTAGTTTTCTACCTCCGAGGATTTTGCCCGCAGAAGCAAGTCGCGTAGGCTGGCGCTTTTGCGCAAAACAATTTGCCCCCGCAAGGACGCACTGCCCGATGAACACCACACAAGACTGGCTGACCCGGTTGGCTCAAAAGCAAGGACAGCCTTCCACCTATGAAGACTATCGGCGCAACGAGGCGCTGGAGATCCTCACTCGCCTTGGCAACACCGGCACCTGGGCTGACGTGAGCAATGACCACAACGGTTTTGTTCGCGAAATCGCGGTGCGGGAGCTGTGCCGGCAGCCGTCTGCCGAAGCATTGGCGGTGCTGATCGAACGCCTGAACGACTGGGTCCCGCAGGTTCGCGACCTGGCAGCGGCAGGCCTGCAACACTATTTGTCGCCCGCCCATACCCAGGCTTGGTTGTCCGCCCTTGAACCGTTGATGGCACTGGCAGCGCAACGCCGGGTCGACCACAGCCAGACGCTGTCGACGGTGCGCGCACTGCTGCAATCGGCGCAATGCCGGGATGAGGTGTATGCCGACTTCTTGCAACGTCAGGGCAAAGCCGCGCGCTACCTGTTTACGCTGTTGCTGGAAAACCCTGAAAATCCCGAAACCCTGCTGCGCAGCGCTCTGACGCATCGCGAGTTGACCGTACGCTCGATGGCAGTGCCGGCAAGCGCGATGTTGCCGGCGGCACAACGTCTGCCGTTGCTGCTTGAAGCGATGTCACACCCGGGCGCCAAAATCCGCGCGCTCGTGCTGTATGCGCTGCTGCCGCTGCTCGCCGATCCAAAACCTGTTCTGCGCGAAGCCCTGTTGGATGTGTCACCGGCAGTGCGCAATCTGGCGCTGTGGGCCGCGCCGCGTAATGACGTTGATGCGCACGCCGTCCTCGCCGAGCGCTTGAGTCAACCTTTGCCCACAGCAAAACAACACTGGCTGGGCGTCCTCGGCCTGACCAGTGAACTCGCTGACACGTTGCCAGAGCACTGGCATGCCCGCGCATTACGCTCGGCTTTTGTCACCGTGCGACAGGCCGCAGCGCGCCTGCTTCGCGATGATCAATTGCCTGAACTGTTCGCGGCGCTCGATGATCCATCGGATAAAGTTTTTTCGGTGGTGATTGCGCGACTGGACAAAGTGTCCTGGCCGCTGTTGATCCGTGGCGTGAAAGCCAAACTTGATCAAGACTGGCATGAACTCCCGTTGGCGCGGCGCAACGCCATTTTCCAACTGCTGCCGACCTGGCAACAAATCGGCTACTTGTTAGGCCGCCTCGACACGGGGCACGCCGGACAAACTTACTGGATCAGCCAAATCGAATCGTGGTGCGACAGGCAGTATCTGGCTGCCGATCCGATAACGCCCAAGGCCGAGCGCGAAGCATTGCGGGAAAAGATTCGAGAGTTGACGGCACAAGGACTGATCCGCTCAGGTGTGCGGTTGCTCTCCTGAGTGAACCGGGCCGTTGATCAAAACAACCGCTACCTTTGCTCCTTTACATGGAACGACGGTCAATCCTTGTTCTCTACCACTGAACCTACAGCGGAGGGATTGACCATGATTGCCCCTGAAACCGGTATGAAACCGGGTGAGCGTTATCGCATTGAAAGCGTCGAGCGCGCGCCGCAATTTGCTGGATTTTTTCTCGACGGCAAGTATTACCTGGGCCCCGAGTTGCAGACGGCCGTGGGCTGGCTCGAAGGACAGAATTTCCTGTATGACCAACTCGACCCCAATGGCGAACCGGTTTATCCAGACAGAATCGTCGGCACCATCACCGCACGGACACTGGAGCTGACAGACGGCCTGCGACTGAGCATCGAGGAAATGCCGTTTCAGGCAGAGGTCGTTACGCCATTCCGGTCATTTGACGAAGTGACCGTTGAACCCCGACCACTGACGATATCGCAGCGGCAGACAGCAGCAGGCTTGCGCCAACCGATGCAACCTTCGGCGCTCCTGGTTGCAGGCGCTGCATTGCTGGTCGGGCTGTGCCTGTTGGCGATCAATCGTTCGGGTGGTCGAGTCAGGTAGCCTTTGCACGACGCGGGTGGTGTCCGTTTTTTGTCACCGCCCGCGATCAAAGGCCAAGCACAGCGCTTGCCTCACGCATGAAGATTTCCACGGTTTTCGGACCGATGCCGTCGAATTCTGCCAGGCGTTTCTCAAACGCCTGGCGATCAGCGCTGGCCTCGACCATATGGCTGACCTTGCCCGAGTACTCGTCGTTTAACCGGCGTACCAAGGCGTGCAGCCGCACGGCGGTGGTCTCGTCGTAACGCACGTAATGCGCCTCCCCGAGCATCGCGACCAATTCACGATGGCTGCAGGCTGCCAGTTTGCGTGGCGTATCGCGCCCGTGTTTGTCGGCAATCACGCGATAGGCTTCGGCGGCGATTTCGGCCTGTATCCGCTTGCCCATCAGGAAACTGGCAAGCAGCCATTTGAACAGGGAACCGTCATCGTCGCGCTTGAGCTGAATGTTCAAATCCCTGGCACTGATCGTCTTGTTCACCGGGTATCTCCGGGGTTGAAATCGATGGGATTTTTCGTCCCCTTGTCTACTCGGCAAGGCTTGATCTTTAGGCTTGCGCCCGCTCCAACCGTTCAACTCAAAACAATTGTCAGCAGCCTGAAACAAACCCCGAAAATCCTTTGAATTTTTTTCGTCGGCAAAACTCATTTGCGTATGAGCGTAAGGAGGAACGCATGAGCAACGTCGACATCTTCGTCATCGAATACAAACTGCACGGCCAGCCAAAATCATTCGTCATCCGCGCAAAAACCATGCGCAACACTGACGCATGGCATTGGGCGAGCTGTGACGCCGGCATTGCGCCGATTCCCAAACCCGGCAAGCCACCGTTGAAAGTCATCTCCAAACCCCAGGCAGAGCGGTTCGGTATCACCGAGGTGAAATGGCGCGAAACGGCAACGGTGGACTGGATGGAGGCTTGATCATGCTCAAACAGATCGGCAACACACTGATCCGTCGCGACCATCGCGCCAGTTGCCATTGCGGTGCGGTGATCCTCGAAATCCACTTGCCCGATGGCCTGCCCACGCCGCACCGCTGCGACTGTTCGTTCTGCAAACGCCGAGGCGCCATCGTCGCCGCGGTGCCGGCGACTGACCTGAAAGTGATCCGAGGAAAATCCGCACTGTTGAAGTACAGCTTTGGCCAGCAAGTGGCCGAGCACTTTTTCTGCGGCAACTGCGGCATCTACACCCATCACCGACGTAGCAGCAATCCGCAGGAGTTTGGTTTCAATGTCGGCTGCCTTGAAGGGGTCAATCCCTATGATCTGGGCGAGGTGCCGGTGGCGGATGGTGGGGCTTGGCAGTCGCCTTAGAGCAAATGACCGCTGGAGAGCGCATCGAGGCTCGCCAGCGGTTCAATGAGCAAGATCGGCATTACCAAAAGAAACCTGCCTTACTGCACTTTCAGCTCAAGCAGCTCACCGCCCTCCTTGCTCAGACGCTCCAGATACGCACCGGCCTCCAGCAACTGATAAGGGAAGTAAAGACCTGCCGGCGTCGGCGCTCGGCCATCGAGCCCGAGCAGTCGCTCCAACAGCATCGCGATACTCAACCCCGTCAGCGCTGCGGCACCTCCCGGATGAACGAGTGCATGCCGCGTGTGCAATGGTCGCCCATTGCGATCCTCACCAAGCATTTCGATGAGGATCTCCGTCGACATTGGCCGCCCCGCACGCCGCGAAGAACTGACACCACTGGCGAGATTGAACTGCACATTCGGCGCATCGGTGGCGGCTGCCAGCCCAGTGACGTCGATGGACGAGAAACCGCTGGCTTGCATCGATGTACCGTCCACCGCGCGGAAGCTAACGTTCTTGTCCTCCCCTTCGCGCCAGAAATAATCGCCATCGCGCCGAGTCAGGGCGGCGGGCAGCATTTTGTTCAGGTGCTCAAAATCCTTGGCCACGGTCGGCCCGCCACCGTCCTCCTCGTCGACCAGCGCATCAATGCGGATATCGCACACCCGCGAAAACGACTCGGCAATGTGCAGCGTCGCCACCGTCGTTGCACCCACCATCCATTCGTAACCGAGCACGATGGGGGAAGCGTCAGGGCGATGGATGTAACTGGCGATTTGCGGCGCAATCTCGAACACGCCGGAAGAAATGCTCAGATGCGGAATCTGGCGCTTCTGCGCGAAACGCAGCCCGGCAAGGGAATGATCCATGTAGAAAACCGCCACGGCGCTGACCGGGCGATCGCCCAGCCCCAAGTCATCGGCAGCTGGATCAATGACCACGCCCTGCGCCCCGCCCATTTCTTCTGCGGCTTGTTGAGCCTTGGCCAGGTCACGGCCGCCGATCAGTAAAGGTACGTCGGGATGAGCGGCGCGCAAGGCTTTGGCAGAACGGTGGCCGATGGCGCCGGAGCCGCCCAGAAACAGAATTGGATGAACTGACATGGGTATCCCTCCTCGTCTTTTTGGGTTGCGACCTAGTGTTGGTGCGTGCCGTGGCGGGAGGGTTCCGCACCATTACCTGAGCTGGAGGGTGGACCGACGAATGTCATTTTGAACGGCGTGTTGATGAGGCGTGTTTAGGAGTTTTTCGTGGTTGTTTAAAAGACACGTCGCGTTACTTGCTTAAGGCTACAACTTCTTGCGCCGTTGCCTACGACTACGCCAGAATCCGCCGGCTTGTGCGCCTCAAGGGCCACCGGTAACTTGGTTCGCGTCACTGATTCCCAGTGATCGGGTTTAGTAGCCCGTGGTAAATGAAAGTGCACAAGCGTCCGTCAAAAGGTATTCACGTACCTGCACTTGATGGCGGCTGTGCGTAGGGCGCCCTCGGGCGCGCCGGCTTTCTTCTTTTCCCCGGTCTACTAACCTGCGTACAGCTGCCACCCCCTGTTTAGTAGCTCGGTGCGGCGGCCACATAACAGGAAAAAGAAGAATATGTTCAAAGTAACGCCAAATCCGCCGGAAGCAGATCCGGCCTCCCCCTACGAATCACCCGACTCAAAGAAATTCCACGAAGCCGCCGAACGCGCCCTCGACTACTACCTCACGCCAACCCAACGCATCATGGGCAGCGACCAAAAACACGCTCCCATGTTCCTGGCCAACGCCGACTACGACAGCGAATCCCTGCTCGTTAACGCCAGCGAGTCCCTCAGCTCAGCCACCGAAATGCTCTGCAACTTCGCCGCCCTCCTGGACCCAGGCCACCGCAAAACTGCGCTGGGGATTGCGCAAGTGGTGATGCTGGGGGAATTGGCGGTGAATCGAGCGCTGGATAATTTGTGCCGGTGGATTAAAAGTTGATACCTTTGCAACTACGGGGACAGAACCAATTTTAAAACGTGGCCTGCCCCCTGTTGTTCTTTCTGTTCATCACCAAGGAAAGAATGTGATCAGAAGTAAAATTAGCGCAGGCAGTTAACGATCGAAAGTTGCCTTGGATGGATTGACCCGATTCGCCGGAAAAACCACACACGTCGAGCCGGTATGTCTTGAAATCAACTCTAACGTCTTCTAGATGGAAGAGCAGCGCCATTACTAGCATTAACCATCTTTGTCTTTATACGCTCAAGCATAGAGATGGCTTCCGATGCGTGCGCAGAAAGGTGATGGGCGTTTTCCCAGAGGATTTTCCAGAAGTCCATAGCTACTAGCTCATCTTCTATGGGAGGCAATGACTTTGATACCTCTCTAGCGAAGATTTCATCACTTAGTGCTTGGATCCGCTTAAGCCTAAGCCAATGGTGGGAAAGCATCTGAAGAGCTTCAGAATCTGAAACAATTGTACAAAGTACAGGTGAAACCACTTCCCATGCGGTGAGCCGTAGGTCAGGACTATGCATAACTTTGCCTTCCTCTGCTGCCACCCGTATCGTTTCAAGAACGCCAATATTGTAACGGCACGCCGCTACTAAAACTTCAATTGAGCCTATCGCTTGTCTATGTTGGTCTTCTGCTTGCACTCTTCTTTGCCGCCGGAGAACAAGCTCGTTTAAGGCCAAAGCGATTGGAACGCCGAGTACAACACCAATGAGCGTGGCAGCTAGGTTTGGCCAAAAGGCCTCTAAAAATGGGAGCATATCTGCAGCCTGACTATAAGTAGACGACACGTCTGGAGTAATGAGTAGCCGACAATGTCTGATTACGTTCCCTGTCCATGTGTTACTCCCTATTTGATTTCAGTTTCACGCGACAAACGCGATCCTCGGCCAGAAGGGGAACGAAATGACCTTGGGTACACTAATGGCGAAATCGTAGCATGTCCATGGCCTGCTTTTGCCTAAATGCTGTCTTCGCGAACCACTGCTTCCAGCGCTATGATCGAAACCCAGCTTCCAGAACGACCACCCATGCCCATCTCAATAAAACGCCCAACCCCCGCCCCGCTCCTCACCCCCGGCGAATCCGTCGTCCTCTTCGACGGCGTCTGCAAACTTTGCAACGGCTGGGCGCGCTTCCTGATCCGCCACGACCACCAACACCGCGTGCGCCTAGCCTCCGTGCAATCCCCCGAGGGTCAGGCATTACTGGCATGGGCCGGCCTGCCCATCGATCAATTCGACACCATGGCCGTCATCCGCGACCACCATTACTGGGAACGTTCCGACGCCTTCTTCGAAGTCATCAGCCAACTCCCGACCCGCTGGCAACCGTTGCAGTTGCTGCGCATTTTCCCCCGCAGCCTGCGCGACTGGGCCTACGACCGTATCGCGCTGAACCGCTATCGCCTGTTCGGCAAATACGACACCTGCCTGCTCCCCACCCCGGATCATGAACAGCGCTTCCTGAAAGCCACTGCAGCTACAGCAGAAAGCTGAACACCTGCACCGGCGTCATCTTCGTCACCATCATCAACACGATGACAAACATCCCGGAAAAACCGAGCACGCCCATCCAGAACCATTTGCGGTAAACCGCTTGATATTGCTCATCGAGCCCGGCACCCGCCTCGCACGCACTGGACGCCATCACATAAAGCCGCTTCTGCAACAGCAACACCGGCAACCACAACGAACCGACGCAGAAGAAGATGATCAACGACGTCAGCACCCACTCGGTGCTCATGCTCAGCCCCGACAGGCGCATCAGCAGATAACCGGTGATGATCTGCACGAAACCGGCCGGCGTGGTGATCCACGTGTCGAAGCCGACGACCATGCGCGCGACGTGGGCAATCACTTGCGGGTTGCGCGTGCGGCTGGCGGCGATCAGGTAGAGGTAGGAGCCCATGCCGAAACCGAACAGGAAGATCGCGGCGATGATGTGCAGGTATTTCAGGCACAGATAGAGCATGTCAGCGCTGCCCGTCCGAGTAGTTCACCACCAGGCTCAGGTTGGCCGGGTCGTTGATGGCGGCCATGTATTCGGCGACGCTGATTTCACCCACGCACGGTCGGGCGCCGGCAGATGGCACGTAGCCTGAGGCCATTTTTGTCGCCAGGGCGACGGCGGCGCAGCTGGGGATTTCCGGGCCTTTGTCGTTCAGGGCGGTGAGTTGCGCGGTCATCGACAGCGGTTTGCCGTCAACACCGAGGCCTTGGACGTCGATGTACATCGCACTTTTGCCATCGCCGAAACGTTCGAAGCGCAGGCCGAGGCGATGCAGCCTTGCCGCCCATAGGGCATGGTCGCGCACCAGCCCGACCTTGAGTGCCTGAGCCAGCAGGCCGTTGGCGATGCCGCCGAGTTTAAGCCCGGCGCCGGCCTTGAACTTCAGGGTCTGCGCGCCATAACGGCTGGCGAAGATGTCCATGTCCGGTACATCGACGTTGGCCAGCAGCCGCGTGCCCATCTGCGGCATTTTACGCAAGGTCAGATCGAGCCAGCCGGACACTTCATGCACCTTGCCGTTCTTCAATTGTTTGATCGGTTTGCCGGCATAGGCGAGTACGCCTTCGATGGTCGACAGCCCGGGCATTTTCGCCGACGAGGAAATCCCGTGTTCGATCGAGTCGATGCGGGAAAAGCGCTGGCGCTGTTCATCGATGATCGCCGACGACAGCGTCGGCACCGAGCTGCAACCACTGAGAATCGCCACGCCGGCCTGTTTCGCCCGCGCATCGAGCACGTCGATGCCGTTGACGAAAGTGCGGCAGTCCGCCAAATCGCAATAATTCACGCCGGCATCGATGCAGCTCTCGGCGACCGCATAGGTTTGCCCTTGAAACGGCCCGCCGGTGTGGACGACCAACTGAATGTTCAGCGCATTCAATGCGGATTTGAATTCGCCGCCCATGGCGTCGCCGCACCAGCCTGCGCAGACGTTGGCTGATTGGCTGTTGAGCTCATCGAGTTTGCTTTGCAACTTGCGCGGATCGCGCCCCGAAAGCACGAGTTCGACATCCGGCATCAGCGCCAGATGCCGGCAGACGATGCTGCCGAAATTTCCGTAACCACCGACCACCATCACCCTGAACGGCATGCAATTCTTCCCTAAGTCGTTCCATCACACAGGCGTGCAGGATATAGGGCGGAACGTCAGCAAGCCATGCAGATCCGTTGCTCGCCAACCATTTGCGGTATTGAGGAGTACGCAGCGGTGACACGCGCGGTTCCGGTTCTGGGGCTTAATCGATTCATCACATCCATTGATCTGCAGCAATATCGATAAGCCGCTGCCGTCGTAACCTGTCTTTGCTGGAAACAGCCGTGCTGTGCGCACGTCACAGGCCTGTGGCCAAGGTGGCGACAAATGAATAAAAAACGCATCGTCTGGGGGAGCATTCTCCTGGGGTTTCCGTGTGTCTTGCTGCCAGTGATTCTGATGGGCTATCTCGCCTGGATGCTCAATCTGGCGTCTGCTCAGCAGCGTCTGGAAACCCTCGCCGCCGTGGCCTCCAGCCGCGCCAACGGCACGTTCAACGAAGCCGCCGGGGCGCTGAAAGCCATCGCCGGATCCCACCTGGCACCGTGCACGCCCGAGAGCATCGATGAGATGCGCCTGCTGACCATCAACACGTTTTCGGTGAAGTCCGTCGGCTATGTCGAGCAAGAGATCTACGCCTGCGGTTCATGGGGCGCAGTCGGTCATCACGTGGCGCCATGGCGCGAGGACTTCACCACCGCCGACGGTGTGCGCATATCTCTCGGTGTGCAGTCGCGCATCGTCCCTGCCAAACCGATGATGGCGCTGCAATACGCGGCCTTCAATGTGCTGGTCGATCCCGCGCAATTTCTCCATGTGATGCTGGACGAAGACTTGCACCTGGCGGTCGGCACCGCTGCCGGGGATCTGGTCGGCGTCTCACGCCCGGGCGCCGAACATTTTTTGACACGCGTGCATTCCGGCCCCGCCTCGGGCCTGGAGGATGGTTACCTCTACACCCTCGTGCACAGCGGCGATTGGGTCGCCATCGCGGCGCTGTCGCGCACGGAGTTGCTGCGAGGCCTGATTCGCATGGAGATGTTGCTGCTGCCGATCGGCGGGTTGCTGGCCGGCATCCTGGCGCTGCTGATCATCCGGCGCACCCGTCAATGCCTGTCGCCGCTGGCCGAACTGCAGCAAGCCGTGCGCAATCGTGAGTTCGTCGTTCATTACCAGCCGATCATGGATTTGAGCGAAGGGACCTGCATCGGTGCCGAGGCACTGGTGCGCTGGCAACGTCCGGACGGCAGGCTGGTGCGACCCGACGCGTTCATTCCGATGGCCGAACACAGCGGCCTGATCCTGCCGATCACCGATCAAGTGATCGAGTGTGTGATGCGCGATCTCGGCGCGCTGCTGGTCGAACAGCGCGATTTGCACGTGGCGATCAATCTGGCCGCCAAGGACGTGTGCAGTGGCCGTTTTCTGCCCAAGCTGGAAGCTGCGTTGAGCCAGACCGGCGTGCGTGCGCATCAAATCTGGCTGGAAGCCACCGAACGCGGTTTTGTCGAAATCGACTCGGCCCGCCACACCGTCAATCAGGCCCGCGCACTGGGTTATCTGGCCGCCATCGACGATTTCGGCACCGGTTTCTCCAGCCTTCAACACTTGCAGCAATTACCGCTGGATGTGCTGAAGATCGACAAGTCGTTCGTCGACAGCATTGGCCAGGCCCCTGGCGCCGGTTCGGTGATCAACCACATCATCGAAATGGCCAAGAGCATGCGCCTGCAGATTGTCGCCGAAGGCATCGAAACCCCGGCGCAGCTGGATTACCTGCGCGCTCACGGTGTGCATTTCGGTCAGGGCTGGTTGTTTGCCAAACCGATGCCGGCCGAAGAGTTTCAGCGGTTCTATCAAGAACAGGCGAGCGTTGTGATTGATCATGATGCGCAGGAGCCCGTGCTCCAGTAGGTGTACGGTTTCCTGCCCCTACCGTAGTCAGAAAGGCATGCTGGCCCGCAAAACGAACGTCATCAATGTAACTGCCAGGCAGGGCGACTTCAGCAGAAAACCGATAACGTTGCAGCACACGCTTTTCAACCAGGTCGATGGCGACCAGTTTGGCGCCACCGGGTAGCGGATTTCCGCCAAAATCCGCCTCTGCTGTTGGTTGATGAAAGAAGGGACACACGACGTGCAGGCTCAGCAGTTCCAGGGGGCTTCGGCGTCGGCGTTGATAGCGTATTTCGCCCGAGCCTGGGCATGTGCCTGCGGATCGATCGAAGCAAGCGCCGCCAAAACGATGTGATAGCGATCCACTTCAAAAAAGCTGCGCAACGCCGCGCGTGTGTCGCTGCGTCCAAATCCGTCGGTGCCCAGGCAGATGCACGGCGCCTGTAAATATGGCACCACCAATTGTGCATAGGCACGCACGTAATCACTGGCCGCCACCACTGGAGCGTCACCGGGCAGACAGTGCAGCAGGTGACTCTGGCACTCGACATCGCCGCCAAACACTTGCTGACGCTGCACCTCGCGGGCATCGCGGGCGAGTTCAGAGAAGCTGGTCACGCTCCACACTTCGCTGCTGACTTGCCACTCTTGATCCAGCATGTGCGCGGCAGCAATCACCTCGCGCAGAATCGCTCCTGAACCCAGTAAACGAACCGCCGGTACTTCCTCGCCATAGCGGGCATAGAGGCGCATGCCGCGAATCACGTCCGCGTATTGCTCTGGCTCGAGTGAGGCCTGAACGTAGTTCTCGTTGGTTACCGTCAGGTAATAGAACTCATCCTCTTGTTGCTCAAGCATGCGTCGGCTGCCATGGTCGATGATCACCGCCGCTTCGCTGGCAAATGCCGGGTCGTAGGCGCGGCAGTTGGGCACAGTGGCTGCCATCAACTGACTGGAGCCGTCCTGGTGCTGCAGTCCTTCACCGGCCAGCGTTGTGCGCCCCGATGTGGCGCCGATCAAAAAGCCTCTGGCGCGTTGGTCGGCCGCTGCCCAGATCAGATCGCCGATGCGCTGAAAACCGAACATCGAGTAGTAGATGTAGAACGGCAGCATCGGCTCGCCATTGACGCTGTAGGACGTAGCCGCAGCGATCCAGGAAGAAATTGCACCGGCTTCGGTGATGCCCTCTTCGAGCAGTTGCCCATCGGTCGATTCCTTGTAATAGAGCAGCGCGCCGGCATCTTCCGGCTCGTACAACTGGCCGACAGATGAATAAATCCCGATCTGCCGGAACAGATTGGCCATGCCGAATGTGCGCGCTTCATCGGCGACAATCGGAACAATGCGTGGCCCCAATTGTTTGTCCTTGATCAGATGGGTGAACAATCGCACCACGGCCATGGTCGTCGAGTTTTCACGCTCATCGGCCTTCAGCGCAAAACCGCCATAGCTCTCCAGCGGTGGCACCGTTATGGGTGCAGCCACACCGTTGCGCTTGGGCAGGTAACCGCCGAGTGCCCGGCGCTGCTGATGCAGATATCGCAGCTCGGGGCTGTCGTCGGCCGGTTTGTAGAAGCGCATTTGTGCCACGGCCTCATCATCCAGCGGCAAGGCGAAGCGATCACGGAAGGCCTTGAGCACCTCGACATCGAGTTTTTTCTGCTGGTGCGAGGTGTTGCGCGATTCGCCGATCTGGCCCATGCCGAAACCTTTCTTGGTTTTGGCGAGCACCACGGTCGGCCTGCCCTTGTGCTTGCGCGCGGCCTCGAACGCGGCATGCAGCTTACGAAAGTCGTGACCGCCCCGGCGCAACGCATCGATCTGCTCCGGGCTCATGTCTGCAACCAACGCCTGCAACTGCGGGTCCTGGTCGAAGAAATGGCTGCGGTTATACGCACCGTCATTAGCCCCCAGATTCTGGTACTCGCCATCCACCATCCCGGCGAAGTGGCGCAACAGTGCATGACCGTCATCGCGGGCAAACAATGGGTCCCAGTCCGAACCCCACAACACTTTGATCACGTTCCAGCCGGCGCCGCTGAACAGAGACTCCAGTTCCTGAACGATTTGCCCGTTGCCGCGTACGGGGCCGTCGAGACGCTGCAGATTGCAGTTGATCACGAAGGTGACGTTGTCGAGACTCTCCCGCGCGGCCAGCGAAAGCGCGGCGATGGATTCCGGCTCGTCCATCTCGCCATCACCAAAAACGCCCCAGACATGCCGCCCCTCCGTCGAGGCAATCCCACGATGCTGCAAATACCGCAGGAACCGTGCCTGGTAAATCGCATTGATCGGGCCAATCCCCATTGAGCCCGTGGGAAACTGCCAGAAGTCAGGCATCAGCCAGGGATGCGGATAGGAACACAATCCGCCGCCCTTCACTTCTTGCCGGTAACGCTCCAGTTGCGACGCCTGCAAACGCCCTTCAAGAAAGGCCCGCGCGTACACCCCGGGCGCAGAGTGCGCCTGGAAATAAACCAGATCACCGCGCTCGGCTTCGCTGTCGGCACGGAAAAAGTGATTGAAGCCGACCTCGAAAATTTCCGCCGCCGAGGCATAACTGGCGATGTGACCACCCAATTCGCCATAGGCCTTGTTCGCCTTCGCGACCATGGCCAGGGCGTTCCAGCGAATGATCGAGGTGATGCGCTCCTCCATCACCAGATCCCCGGGATAAACCGGCTGCTGCTCAAGCGCGATGGTGTTCTGGTACAGCGAATACGCACTCGCCGTGGTTTGCACGCCGAGACGGCTGGCCTGCTCGGCCAGGCGCAACAGCAAGAACCGCACGCGCGGTCTGCCGCCGACTTTCGCGACACCTGCCAGGGCTTCCAGCCACTCATTGGTTTCAATGGCATCGATGTCTTCGTGAACCGGCGTTCCGTGGGTTGGCCGTTGCGCGGAATCTTTCATGGCTGCACACCCTGACAGGTTGAATGGATGACTGGATCAGTTCGAGACGTGCTCAAGAAATATCAGCTGCAGTGGCTCCTCCAGCAGGTCATCTGCCGCCGCGGCAAAGCGCTTGAAGTAAGGCATGGCGAAATGCGCATCCAGTGCCGCCTGATCCTTGAAGGCCTCGCGCATGTAGAACGTGCCGCGCTGATCGCGCAGTTCAAACAACACATAGTCGAGATTGCCCGGCTCTGCGCGTGTCGGTTCAACCAGCGCCAGCAAGCCTTGTTTCAAGGCCTGTTCCTGGCCTGACCTGGCCTTGAGCACGGCAATCGAGATCAATGCTTCTGCAGACTTGCTCATCTTCAATACTCCAGGGACCGGTTGCATTCAGAGAAAGGTAAACAGCGACTGTGACGGCAATCGGGACTTGGGCAGGCTTGCGTTGAAGTCTTCGCTGCTGTGATAGCCCAGGCTCACCACAACCAGACTGGTGAAGCCCTGTTCGCGCAGGCCCAGTTCACTGTCGAGGACTTTGCTGTCGAAACCTTCCATCGGCGTCGCGTCGATACCCAGCGAGGCGGCACCCAGCAGCAATGTGCCCAGCGCGAGGTAGGTCTGCTTTTCCATCCAGTGCTGCAGGTCTTTCTGATCGAAGCGATGCAGATCGACAAAACCGCGCCGTCCACGCTCCTGCCCTGCTCGCGCCTCGGCATTGTGAAAACGCCCGTCCATGGCTTCCTGAGCCAGCAACGCTTGCAGGTATTCCTCCGGCAGATGCGTGCGAGTGCAAAAGACGATGACGTGCGACGCGTTGAGTATTTTCGGCTGATTGAAGCTGAACGGTCCCTGGGTACTGTGGGCGATTCGCGCCCGGCTCTGATCACTCTCGGCAACCACGAAATGCCAAGGCTGAGAGTTGACCGACGACGGGCTGTTGCGCAGTTGTTCCAGCAGCAACTCCAGTGTGTGCCTGGGAATCTTGCGGTCGGCATCGAAAACTTTTGTGGTGAATCGGCGCTTGGCCAGAGATACGAGATCCATGATTGAACTCCTGATCTGAAAAGTGAAAACGCAGAACTCGATGCAGCTTGAAAATCAGCGCGTCGGCGCCGGCGCGGCGTCGATCTTCAGACGCATCAGGCTGTAAGGTTTTTGCCGCTGATCCTGCCCGGAACGAAATGCCGCCTGGCGGTGCAACTGGTTGGCGATGAAATACAGATAGCCGTCGGGGCCAATCGACAATGTGTCTGGCCACAGCAGACGCGGGTCATGGACCAGCGTTTGCCATTGGCCGTCGGGAAGGCGCTTGCGGATCGCGTTGTGCTCGTAATCGCCGGCATAGATGGCGCCGGCGGCGTCAGCCTCCAGACCATCGGATGCGCCCTTCTCCCCCAGATCCTGCACGGCAGCCGTCAGTTGCTGTTCACTGAAGTTGGCATCACGCAGCAACGCGGTGGCCACCGAATACAGGTGCCGACTCGACAGCGGCGTGAAATACAGCGTCTTGCCGTCCGCTGACAGCGCGATGCCGTCCGAGGCCACGCCCAGCGGTTTGCGCTTGCCATCCGGACCTTCAACAGTGAGTGGCAGGCCTTCAACCACCGGGACAAACGTCGGGTCGACCGAGGTTGCCGGCACACCGCTCAAACGGCGCATGGCACTGCCGCTGGCGATGTCCATGACGATGATCGCGCCCGGCCCGCGCAGGGACGAGTCAGTGAGATAGACCGTCCCCTCGGGGCCTGTGCGAAAGTCGAAACGCATGTCGTTGACGTAGGTGCTCGGCAACATGACGTTGTCCGGGAACACCAGACGCTTGACGATCTGGTTGGTGACCAGGTCCACCGCGATCAGCTTCGCGCCTTTGGGTTTTGGGTCGGCGAAACCCGGCGCGGCGGTATCGAGCAACCAGACTCGGCCCCGGCCGTCGGCCACTACGCTTTGTACGCTGATCAGACCATCACTGGAATCGTTGAGGTTTTCCTGGTTGATCGCCGCGTTCGGGTAAGCCACGACTTTACCGTCGCGGATCTCGCCCACGGTGAACGGCACGTTGTCGCCCCAACGCGGGAAGTTGACGAAGATGCGCCCGGTCTCGGTGACGGTCACGCCGGTGGGCATCGCGTCGTAGAACGCATGCACCTGTTCAAGCGTGCCGAAGGATCGGTCGGCGGGAGCATTGGCCGGCAACGCGACGGCGTTGATTGCATGGGCGAACGGCGCCGCCATGACCATGACCAATGCAGCAGAAAGCTTTTTCATACGCATGAGCTGCTCCTGACCGGCCCGCATGCAGGCCTGTCTGAATGAATGAAATCAGAAACCTTCGAGTACCAGTTTGCCTCGGGCCTTGCCGCTCTCGACCAAGGCATGGGCACGGCGCATGTTGGCCGCGTTGATCGCGCCAAAATGTTCACCGACCGTCGTTTGCAAAATGCCTTGGTCAATCAGATCGCTGACGCGATTGAGCAGGTGATGCTGCTCAATCATGTCCGGGGTTTCGTACAGCGAACGGGTGAACATCAGCTCCCAGTGCAGCGACAGCGACTTGCGCTTGAGCGGCATCACGTCGAGGCGTTCAGGATCGTCGATCACGCCCAGACGCCCTTGTGGCCGAAGCACTTCGATCAGTTGCGCAAAATGCTCCTCGGTATGGCTCAGGCTGGCGACATGGCTGACCTCGTCAATGCCCAGTGCCTGCAACTGTGCGAGCAGCGGCTGACTGTGATCGATGACGTGATGCGCGCCCAATTGCCGGACCCAGTCAGCCGTTTCCTGCCGCGAGGCGGTGCCGATGACGGTAAGCCGCGTCAGCTGTCGGGCCAGTTGCACCAGCATCGAACCGACGCCGCCCGCTGCCCCCGTGATCAACAGGCACTTGCCCTGCCCTGAACCTTCGGTGACACCGAGGCGGTCGAACAACAGTTCCCAGGCGGTGATCGACGTCAACGGCAATGCCGCCGCATCCGCCGCACTTAACGAACGCGGTTTGTGCCCGACGATTCGCTCGTCCACCAGGTGAAATTCGCTATAACTGCCGGTACGGGCAAGGGAGCCTGCGTAGAACACTTCGTCGCCAGGCTGAAACAGCGTAACGTCAGCGCCGACCTCGCGGACGATACCGGCGGCATCCCAGCCGAGGATTTTCGGTTCTTTGGTGAAAGTGCCGGCGCGCACTTTGGTATCGACCGGATTGACCGACACCGCACGAACTTCCACGAGCAAATCCCGTCGGCCGGGAGTCGGCACCGGCAGGTCGATATCCTGCAACGATTGCGGATCTTCAATGGGCAAAGCGTGTTGGGTGAAGGTGATGGCTTTCATGGAAACTCGCTGTCTGAAGAGCTGATGTGCTCACTTGCCGCCATCTTCGACTTCCCACGCACAAAGAAAAACCAGCAGAATGGGCCAACACTTTCACTGCAGGAGTGAAAATGATCCGCATTGATGATCTTGGTTTGTTCACCCGTAGCGCCGCGCTGGGCAGCTTCACCGCTGCCGCCCTTGAGGCGGATTTGCTGCCCGGTCAGGTTGCCGCGGCGATCAAGCGTCTGGAGCGCGAGCTGGACGTGCGCCTGTTTGCCCGCACCACCCGCAGCCTGCGATTAACCGCCGAGGGCGAGCAATACTTGCCCACCGCCCACTCGGTGCTGGAGGCGCTCAAGCAAGGCAAGGAAAACCTGCGCGGTGAAAACGCCACGTTGCGCGGCGTGCTGCAAGTGACGGCGCCGTCCGATCTGGGGCGCAACATTTTGCTGCCGTGGCTCACGCTGTTTCGCCGCCAGCACCCGGAACTGACCTTGCGATTTTCCCTGTCGGACCAGATGGCTGACTTGTTTCGCGACCCGGTAGACGTAGCGATTCGATACGGCTCGAATGAAGATGCCAACTACGTGGCGCTGCCGCTGGCACCGTGGAACCGCCGGGTGCTGGTCGCGGCACCGGAATACGTGGAGCGCCACGGATACCCGCAAACACCCGACGATCTGCATAACCACCCTTGCCTGCTTTACCAGCAAGGTGGCCGGGTCTACGACAAGTGGAGCCTTGGCAGTGAAACGATCCAGGTCTCGGGACCGATGTTCAGCGACGACGCCGACGTCGTGCGCCGCTGGGCGTTGAGCGGCGAAGGCATCGCCAACAAATCCTGGCTGGACGTCAGTGCAGACGTGATCGCAGGACGACTGATCGTGCTGCTGAAGGATTTCCCCGGCAATGCCTCACCGTTGAGTCTGGTTTGTCCACATCGCAAGCAGATCACCCCGGCGGTGTCTCAGCTTTATACGTTTCTGAGTGGTCAGTTTGCCGCTCTGGAACGCATCCAATAGCCCCCTCTCGTGTTGCCACATTGACGAACCGCCCGTCGGATGTTCAGATGCCGCCCTGTTTCAGGTGCCCCCTGCCGCCGTGCATGGGGTGAAACGGGAAACCGGTACGTTCTTTTCGAACAAGTCCGGTGCTGCCCCCGCAACGGTAGGCGCGTGATGCTTTCGATACACCACTGTGGCCAGACGGCCATGGGAAGGTGAAAGCCTCGATACGCGCGAGCCCGGAGACCGGCCTGAAATGCTGTTTGGCAAAATCCTGCGGTGGGCGGGCATGGGCCGGTATTGGCTGTGCGCGATGCCTTCTCCTGCATGCTCTTCTGCGAAGATCCTTTTCGAGAAGACAATGATTCGACCTTTCAACACTTGTGCTCCAACCCTGTTCCTTGGCTGCCTGTTCAGCCCGTTGCTGCTGGCCGACGACGCGCCGCTGGAACTCAATCAGCAAATCGTATCTGCACCGTCCGTGGAATCCACCACCGTCGCCGACATGGCGAAGTTCGGCAGCAAGGTCGAGGTCGTCAGCCGCGAGCAGATCGAACGCGCCGGCCCCAGCGCCGATGTCAGCCGCGTGATGCAGATGTTCATTCCCGGCCTCTACGTTGCGCCGAAAAACGGTCCGTTCGACTACGGCACTTATTCGTTGCTCGGCGGGCGCAATGACGACACGCTGATCCTGCTCGACGGCGTGCGCCTGAACAATCGCCTGTACGGCGGCCTGTATCTGGATACCCTGCCGGCCAACGCCATCGAGCGCATCGAAGTGCTCAAGGGTGGCCAGAGCCTGTTGTTCGGCACCCAAGCCGTCTCGGGTGTGATCAACATCGTCACCCGCAGCCCGCAGAGCCGCAAAGCCTCCGGCGAGGTGAACCTGGGCGTGGATAGCTTTGGCGGCACCACCGAAGATGCGCGGGTCGAGAATATCTTCAGCAACGGTTTCGGTGATCTCGGTTTGCTGGCGTACGTCAGCCACAACGTCTCCGACGGTTACCAGCCGTATCGCAACCGCGACATGAAAAACGACTCCGGCAAGGATCGCGCCTACGAAGTCACCACGTTCGGCGGCAAGGCAATCCAATCGTTCGGCGATGATTCGCGGCTGGAACTGTTCTACCAATACGCCGACGCCAATCTCGATTTCGCCCGCCCGGTCGACAACCACAAGACCACCAACGATCGTGTGCAGCAGATCGCCACAGCGACGTTCGAACAGAACATCAACGAGCGTCTGAGCTACTTCGTCAAAGGCCATATCAACGACTGGGACACCCGCTACACGCGCGTCAACAACGTCGCCGGCGGCGGCACCAAGGTCATCAACCACAACGACTATTGGGGCTTCACCGATTGGGGGGTGCAGGCCGAGGGCAAGGCTGAATTGCCCGGTGGCCATGTACTGGTGTTCGGCACGGACAACCAATGGTTCAAGGGCCAGGACGATGTGCTGGTCATCGACAACGACAAGGCCGAAGCCCACGCCGTCTACACGCAATTGCGCCCGCAGATCGACGCCTTGCCGAACTGGCACCCGAGCCTCGGCGTGCGTCACGAAGCCATGAGCGGCGGCGACGGTGCCACGGTCGGCATGCTCACTTCGCTGTATGACCTCAACGACAACTGGTCGGTGCGCGGCCAATACGGCAGCGCCTACAAACTGCCAAACGCCGAGCAACTGTTCGTCAACGAACCGGGCGACGAGATCGGCAACCGCAATCTCAAGCCGGAGAAAAGCCGCAACGCGGAGCTGGGTGTCGACTACAAGGGCTTTCTGCTGGATCGCGAATTCAGCGCCAGCGTGACCCTGTTCAAACGCAAGATCGACGACCTGATCACCCTCGACGACGTTCAGTGGGTCAACGGTGAAGGTCAGGTGCGCATGCGTGGTTTCGAAGCTGACGCGAAACTGGCGCTCAACGATCAATGGAGCGTGCAGGCGGACATGACCCGCAACCTCACCGAGTCGCGTACAGGGGCGACCCTCAACGACATCCCGAGTTTCTTCGCCCGTTCGCGGCTGGGTTATGAATCGGAAAATCGACTGTGGGGTGCCGGTGGCGCGATCCGCTACCTGCGCGACATCACCAGTTCGAAACAGGTCGAGTACGGCCACTATTCGGTGGTCGATGCCGACGCTTATCGCTACCTCGACAACGCCCACCAACACCGCGTGAGCCTGCTGGTGGAGAACCTGTTCGACCGCGATTACGTCACCAGCCGTTCGAGTAACGTCGACAACCTCGGCCGGCCGTTCACCTCCGAAGTGCGCTACACGTACCGCTTCTGATGAGTGAGATCAAAACCGTCGACGGCGTCGACACGCACCCGGACTGGTCGCATGTACCCGAGCATGCGCGCCATGTGTTCCTTTGCACCGGCCCGCGCTGTACCCAGCGCGGCGCCTTGCAGTTATGGAAAACCCTGCGCCGGCAGTTGCTCGCGCACGATCGCATCGAGACGCCGGGCGGCGTCTTGCTGACCCGCACGCACTGCCAGTTCCCGTGCAATCTGGGGCCAATTGTGACGGTGTATCCGGAACGCTGCTGGTATGGCGTGCACAGCAAGGCAGACGTGCAGCGGTTGGTCGACGGGCATCTGGTCGGCGGCGAAGTGGTCGAGGATTTGCTGATCAAGGTGCGCGCATGAGAGCGCTCTGGTGTTTGCTCGGCGCCCTGCTCTGCTCGTCAGCGGTGCTGGCCGACAGTTTCAGCAATTGCGGCGAAAACTGGCGACTGGCGCCAACCCCGCCCGCGCGAATTGTGGCGCTCAATCAGCATGCGGCCGACATCGTGCTGGCGTTGGGTGCGGGGCCCTCGTTGGTCGGTGTGGCCTATCTGGATGACACTGCAACCGGGCAGCGGCCCTCGGAGTATTTCGGCGTGCCGGTGATCGCACGGCAGTACCCGTCCAGCGAGGTGTTGTACGCGCAGAAGCCGGATCTGGTGATCGGTGGTTTTGCCACGGCGTTCGGAACCGGCGTGACTTCCCGCTCAGGGCTGGCGCGCAACGGTGTCGGCTCCTATTTGCTGGAATCAGCCTGCAACGGCCATTCGCTGGATTACTTCGCGCAGGTGCGCAAGGACTTGCTGAACCTGGGCAAGCTGCTGCACAAACAGCCACAGGCGCGGCAATTGAGCGAAGCCATGGACGCCGATCTCGCCAGCGCCAAAGCCCTGGCCGGTGCGGGCAAACCGCTGTCGGTGTTCTATCTCGACAGCGAGGTCAAAGGCCTCGACAGCGAAGGCCGACGCGGTTTTGTCACGCCGCTGCTGGCCGCCGTCGGGGCGCGCAATGTGTTTGCCGACATCAATCTCTATCGAGTGACCGTCAACAGCGAAAGCCTGTTGGCCAGCGACCCGGACGTCATTCTGCTGGCCGATGCGCAATGGTCGCCGGCCAGCCGCAAACGTTATCTGCTGACCCACGACCCGGTGCTCTCGCAACTGCGTGCTGTACGCGAAAACCGCCTGATCGACATCCCCTTCACGCATCTGCTGCCCACCCTCAACAGCGGTCGAGTGGCGCTCGATCTGGCCCGCCAGCTCAATGCGTTGAACAAAAATAAATGAACCTGCCCCACCGCATGCCACCTAACGCACAGACCATCAGGAGGTAGCCAATGCAAATCGAAACCGTGTGGATCGTACTGGCGGCAGTTCTTCTGCTTATCGAACTCTGGGCCATCAATCGGGTGCGCAAGAGCGAGGGGAAATCGAGCAATAAAGGCGTGTGGATTGTGCTGATCGTGTTTGTGCCGCTGTTTGGCTTGATTGCCTGGGCGTTGGCGGGGCCCAAGCATGTCCGTCAGCAATCGGCGTCCTAAGCTGACTCTATCCGTCGTGCGGGGCTTGCCGTTGGCAACTCCCCGCTATTGAAGGTTGATCAACTGACAGGCACCAACGGCGGCATCTCCTCCATCTGCGCCAGCGGCACGTCACTGCTGCCGGGAGTCAGGATGACCTTGCGGCAGTTTTCCTCTTTTTTATCGAAAATCTTGTAGCCTTCGGCGGCCTGCTCAAGGGACAGCCGATGCGTGATGATCGCGTCGGGCTGCAAGGCGCCGGTTTCGATGTAGCCGAGCAGCTCAGGCAAGTAGCGCTGCACATGGGTCTGGCCCATTTTGAACGTTAGTCCCTTGTCGAAGGCATCGCCGAACAGAAAGCCGTGGATGAAACCCGAATACACGCCCGGCACGCTCACTACCCCGCCGCGTCGCACGGCAGCAATGCACTGGCGCAACGCTTTGCCGCTGCTGCCTTCAAGCTTGAGCGTGGCAAGGATCGTTTCGGTGGTGCTGCCCTTGGCTTCGAACCCCACGGCATCAATTACTGCATCGACGCCACGACTGCCCGGAGTCTGGCGAATAATGGTATCAGCCGGGTCATCGTCGTCATCGAAGTTGATCGGTATCACGCCATAGGTGCGCTGCGCGTAATCGAGCCGATACGGGTGGTGATCGACCATGAAAATGCGTTCGGCGCCGAGCATTTTCGCGCATGCCGCACTGAGCAGGCCAACCGGTCCCGCACCGTAAATTGCAATGCTTGAACCCTGACCGATGCCCGTATTGGTCACGGCTTGCCAGGCGGTTGGCAAAATGTCCGAGAGGAACAATACCTTCTCGTCCGAGAGTGTCCCCGGCACTTTGAACGGCCCCAAATTGGCCTTCGGCACCCGCACCAGTTCTGCTTGGCCTCCAGGGATTCCACCGTACAGACGGCTATAGCCAAACAGCGCGGCGGGTGGCGGGATGATTTTCTTGTTCATCGCCGAGCCGGGGCCGGTGTTGGTGGTTTCGCACGCGGCATACAGTTCCTGCTGACAGAAAAAACAATCGCCGCAGGCAATCACGAACGGAATCACCACGCGGTCACCGGGCTGCACCGCCGTCACCGCCGAACCGGTTTCCTCGACGATGCCCATGAACTCATGGCCGAAGATATCGCCATGCTCGACGGTCGGAATCTTGCCCCGATACAAGTGCAGATCCGAGCCGCAAATCGCCGTGGCCGTCACCCGCAAAATGATGTCGTCGGCGGCTTCCAGTTTCGGGTCCGGCACGGTTTCGACTCTGACGTCATGGGCGCCGTGATAGGTCATTGCTCGCATGGTGAGTTCCTCGATCGCTTGAGTGAGATGGCTGCTGTCTTCCATACGGCAGAGCAATGCCAAAACGAGTTCAGATCGCTTTCGCACAATCGGATCAGCGGGTCATGACTTGTGGCGAAGCCGTGATCTGCAATGCCTGCAACGCCGTTTCATGCAGGCTGCACGAAGGCTTTTTGCCTGCGCCGGAGCAAGTCCTTGATCCATCGCGCTTGAACATCTGTCAGGGACTGGCACGCCAAATGCTGTGGGTTCAGGGCATTCACAGATCCGTGAGACAACGGACTGTGTTCACTCCGTGACAGCAGAGGCAACTCATAATGAACGCCATCGACCTTCTCAAAGCCGATCATGCAAAAGTCAAAGACATCCTCAGCCAACTGAGCGATTCAACCGAGCGGGCACTGAAAAAACGTGTGGAGCTGTTGGGCAAACTGGAAATGGAAATCTCCATCCATACCCGCCTCGAAGAAGAAATCCTCTACCCCGCGTTCAAGGCCGCCGGCAGCAAGGAACAGGACGTCATGTACTTCGAAGCCAAGGAAGAACACCGCACTGTCGATTCCCTGGTGCTGCCCGATCTGAAACTGACCGACCCGGGTACCCCGGAATTTTCCGGCCGGGTGAAAGTGGTCAAGGAACTGCTCGAGCACCATATCGAAGAGGAAGAAACGGAAATGTTTCCTCAGGCGAAAAAGCTCTTGGGCAAGGAAAAACTCGAAGAGCTGGGCGCGCAGATGGAAGCCATGAAGGCCAGCTGCAAGAAGGAAATGGCCGCTGGGAATATGGCCGCTTGAAACGTTGAAATTCTACGAGCCCGGCTTTAGCCGGGCTTTTTTGATGCTCGAGTCTCTAGCCTCCTGCAGGATCCACCAGCCAATGAATTGAAACGCGAAGTACGACGCGAGTTTTCAGAACTCACAGGGCGTTTGACTTAGACTTGCCGACTTCTTGTTGCAACGGATTTGCACGCGCAACGTATTATCCGCAACGCTATCAACCACCCGAAGAGAGACCAACGCACATGGACGTCATCAACGCATTACAACCCGCCGACTGCGCGGACATGCAGGACATTCGAAGTGAAATCGACCGACTCGATCAAGCGGTGATCAAACTGCTGGGCAAGCGCTTTCAGTACGTACTCGCTGCCTCGAAGTTCAAGACCTCGGCAACCTCGGTGCGGGCACCGGAGCGTTTTCAAGCGATGTTGGCAACCCGTCGCGACTGGGCCGAAAACGAAGGCTTGAATGCAGATGCGATTGAAAAAATGTACAGCGACCTGGTCAATCACTTCATTGCTGAAGAGATGAAGCACTGGGCGGCGCAACAGACGGAAAGCTGACCAGACTGGCGCACTCTTCCGTTTGCTCCGTAGGCTGACATCAATGTACAGATTGGCTTGAAAAAGCAACCCAGGTGCTTCCCGGGTCAGACTTCCTCATTGAACTGCCCACAACCTTTGGGGATGCTTTATCTCGCCGTCTATCGCAGGATAGGTAGCGGTTACACCGTTCAACCGATCGGTTCTCATCACAGGCTACAACTGGAAACGGAAGTCATCATGCAAGCAAGCATTACCTGCCGCCTCGCCACACCTGACGACGCATTGAAAATGTGCGAGTTGGGCCAGTTGCTCAACTCGGTACACCACGAGGCCCGCCCGGATATTTACGCCGCCGCGACCGCAGACTTTTCCCGTGATTTGCCGCACTGGTCCGGCGTTTTCGAGAAGCCGGGCCATGTCGTGTTTCTCGCCAGCGTTGCCGATCAGGCCGTGGCGTTCATTACCGCCAGTCTTTCGGCCAGCGCAGGGCCGTTGATGCAACCGCAGAACGTCGTGCGCATCGGCTCGGTGTGTGTCGCCGAACCGTTCTGGGGTAAAGGCATTGGTCGTGCGCTGATTCAACGGGTTAAAGACTGGGCCATCGAACAGGATGCGCAGGACTTGCGCCTGACGGTCTGGTCATTCAACGAACGCGCGGCCCGTCTGTATGCGGAGTTCGGCTTCGAGCCCCGTGCCTTCGAAATGGGCATGCGCTTGTCATGACCGGTCAACACCGACTCGTGTCGATTGTCCTCGGCCTGCTGATTTTTTACGCGGGCCTGTGGACGGCGTCCCAGTGGTGGCAAAAAGCGCTCGGCACGCCCCAAGGCGCGGCACATATCAGTCCCGATGGCTGCTTCCGCGTCCAGCAGTTCCGACCTTACTGGCTGCTGCCCAACTCCTTTCACCCGCAATCGCATCCCGATGATCCCCAGGACCGAAGCTGGTTTATCCGCTGGGAAATTCCGGCTTTTTTTCGTTTGTATGACAATCGCACTGACCAGTTACTGGGCGAAAGCGAGATCTATGATCTGGTGGCGTTCGGCGCGCCCGTGGGTTGGGGTTATGTCAACGACCACAACGTCAGCGTCGGCCTGATCCCGATTGGTACTACCCCGTCCGATTGCACATCCGCGAGGTCGCCATGACAGACCGCGAAAAACTCCAGCGCGATGGCTACGCCCTGCTCCGTCGCGCGATTCCGGCGCAGTGGCTGGATGACCTGCGCGCGGCGTTCGAGGCGGGCGTCATACCGTCCGCGCAATGGCCGGTGCCACGCGGACAGGACTGGCGCCATGCGCTGCTCGACAATGATCCGACGGTTCGCGCGGTGTGCCGTTTGCCAGAGGTGCTGGCGGTGGTCGGTGAGCTGATCGCCGAACGCTTTTTCCTCTCGCAAGTGGAAGGTCGCGAACCGCTCGCCGGTGGTGGTCATCAACAACTGCACCGTGATTTATCGGCCCAGCGCCCCGGCGACAGCGTGGTGGCCCTGGCCTTTTTCGATGATTATGGCCACGACAACGGCGCAACCCGTATCGTCCCCGGCAGCCATCGCCCCGAACCGGAAGCGCCCGCCGTGGACTTGAATGACGAGTCGCAGTCGCTCCAGCTTTCGGGCCGCGCGGGTGACATTCTGCTGCTCGATGTCGACTTGCTGCATGCGAGCAGTCGGAATCTGTCGGGCGCGCGCCGGCGCTCGATTCTGATCAACTATTGGGCCGAGCCGCTTTACGCGTCTCACCAGCAGACCGTGAGCCTGCGAAATATCCGCATGGACCCTATCGAATGGTTCGATCCTGCCGACAACATCCTGGTGGACACCGAGAGGTTTTAGCGGCGAAAGTCCACCTCCGTACAAGAGCCACTTTCACTTACGATTCAAGAGGCTGCACCCATGAGCAACGCCTGGAACGAAGGTTATTTCACCGACGAAGGCTACACCTACAGCTATAGCCGGGAGATCAATCCGGTATTCCAGCGTTACTGCCTGTTGTTGCGTGGTTTTGCCGGCCTGGACAATCCTGACGGCTATCACTGCGAACTCGGCTTCGGTCAGGGTGTGTCGATCAATATTCACGCCACGGCCAACCCGGCCGGCTTCGTCGGTACGGACTTCCACCCCGGTCAAGCCGCTCACGCCATTGAACTTGCAGCGCTCAGCAACAACGGCGCGCGACTGTATGACGACAGCTTCGAGCAACTGCTGGCGCGCCATGATTTGCCGCAGTTCGACAGCATCAGCCTGCATGGCATCTGGACCTGGGTCAGCCGCGACAACCAGAAACTGATTGTCGAATTCGCCCGCCGCCACCTGAAACCGGGTGGTCATCTGTATGTCAGCTACAACGCCTTCCCGGGCTGGTCGCCTTCAGCGCCGTTGCGCCAATTGTTCAGCCTGCACGACCGCTTTGCCAATCACTCGACGCGGCCCGATCAGCGCATTGATGCCGCATTGCAGTTTTCCGAAGCGCTGCTGGCGGCCAACCCCAAGTACGCCTTGGCCGCACCGAGCCTCGGCGCCCGGCTGCAAACCATCAAAGGCCAGGACCGCCGATACGTCGCCCACGAATATTTCAATCGCGACTGGAACTGCATGTATTTCGCCGACATGGTCGATGTGCTGGCCCCGGCCAAGCTCGATTACGTCACGACGGCGGTGCCGCTGGATTCGGTCGACGCACTCAATCTGAGCGCCGAAGGCCTGGCCTTTCTCGACGCTATCGAGCATCCGGTGATGCGCGAACAGGCACGTGACTACTTCGTCAACCAGGCTTTCCGCCGCGATCTGTACGTGCGCGGTGCCAACCGACTCTGCGCGACCGAGCGCCGGTCGCGCCTGCTCAATACGCGATTTGTCCTGATGCAGGCGCCCGAAAACGTCGCATCGAGCGTTACCGGCCCCGCTGGCGAAGCGTCACTGCAAGCGGAAATTTACGGCCCGGTTCTCGATGCACTCGCGGGCCAGACGTGTGAAGCCAAAACGCTGCAGCAATTGCTCGAAGCGGTGTCGCCAATGGCCTATGACGATCTGGAACAAGCCATCGCCATCCTGGTCGGCATGGGCGCGGTCGCCCCTTGCCAGAGCGAAGCCGCCGAGGCACTGGTGTACGAACGCTGCGCCGCGTTCAACTTGCAACTGTGCAAGCGCGCGCTGTTCAACGCCGACATTCAGGTGTTGAGCAGTCCGGTCACCGGTGGTGGCGTCACGGTCAGCCGCTTCCAGCAACTGTTCCTGATTGCGATCCGCCAAGGCAAACAGCACCCGGCGGAGTGGGCGCAACTGGCGTGGAGCGTCATCGCCGATCAGAACGAAGTGTTGCTCAAGGACGGCAAACCGCTGACCACCGCCGAAGCCAACATTGCCGCACTGACCGAACAGGCCCAGGCATTTGCCGAGCAGTCGCTGATCGTGCTGAGTGCTTTGAAAATCGTCTGATCGAGGTGGGTGGCGCGCAGTTGTGCAGCCAGGAAATCGCCTGCCACCCGCTTGGTTTATTCCACCGCCCCTGACCGATACGTCTACGCTGTCTCCATCGCAATCACGCCTGGAGACTTCGCCATGACTCGCCCGCTGTTGACCGGCCTCGCCCTATTCGCCTTGAGCCTAGCGGCGCAAGCGGATGTCACGCCGTTCCCCGCGACCTTCCACACTCAAGACATCAAAGTCGAAGGCGCGACCATGCATGTGCGTGTCGGCGGCAAAGGTCCGGCCGTGGTGCTGTTGCATGGCTTTGGCGACACCGGCGACATGTGGGCACCGCTGGCAGCGGATCTGGCGCGTGACCACACCGTGGTGGTGCCGGATCTGCGTGGCATGGGCCTGTCGTCAATTCCCGACGGCGGCTATGACAAGAAAACCCAGGCCGCGGACATCCGCCAGGTGTTGAGCGCACTGAAGATCGAGCACTCGGTGGTCATCGGCCACGACATCGGCACCATGGTCGCCTTCGCTTACGCCGCGCGTTATCCCGAGCGCACCGAGCGGCTGGTGGTGATGGATGCCCCCGTGCCCGGCATCACGCCGTGGAACGACATTGTCCGCTCGCCGATGCTCTGGCACTTCGACTTCGGCGGCGCGGATATGGAGCGACTTGTGGCCGGGCGCGAGCGCATTTACCTCGACCGCTTCTGGAATGAATTCGCCGGCACGCCCGCCAAAGTCGATGAAGGCACCCGCCAGCATTACGCCAAACTGTATGCGCGCCCCGGCGCCATGCACGCCGCGTTCGCCCAGTTTCGCAGCATTCGTCAGGATGCCCTCGACAACGCCCCCGTTCTGCAGAAACACCTGAGCATGCCGGTGCTGGCGGTCGGTGGTGAAAAGTCCTTCGGCAACAACGAAGCGATCGTCATGCGCAATGCTGCCGACAACGTGACTGAGGTGGTGATTCCGGCGGCGGGACATTGGTTGATGGAAGAAGCACCCGCGCCGACCATCAAGGCCGTGCGCGACTTTATCGCGATGTGAAGAATTGGCGTTGCCTTGGCCCGAGGCTTACGTCAGGATTCGCCCCTTTTCGAGCGAAAGGAGCAAACGTGGAGCGTCTGTTCGTTTATGGGCTCGCCCCTTGATGTGCACGTTTGCGCCCTTCGCTAATCGATATTCAAACCGTAAGCCGGATAGAAACCATGAATCGCCAAAAGAAACTCAAGCAGTTGTTCAAGGAAAAGGCCAAAAAGGCCAGCGCCAAACTGGCACCGAAAAAAACCAGGTACATCAGCAAGGCTGACCGGGCGAAACTGGAAGCAGAGGCCGCTGCGCAACCCGTCGAGGCAACCGAGGGCTGATCGACGCTTGCAGGCGTCGATCAGACCCGCAGGTCAATCCGCCTGCAACTGCGCCTCAGCGACGCCTTTGGGCGGATACAGCACTTCTTGAGTGTCGAGATTGCGAATTTCGGAATCGACGGCGATGCTCATCACCTCACGGCCCCGAGCGCCACTGATGCCTTCGCGCGTGGAGAAGTCGACGATGTAACGCTGGCCTGCGCGGAACTCGACATCGCGAGCTTCAAAGCCACATCTGGCGCCGCCGGTGCCCAAGCCATTCATCGATGCCCAGCACCACGTCAGCGAATGTTTGCCCGGCGTCAGGCGCAGTGCCTGCATGCCGGACACGTCGAGGATCGACCGCCGGCCAGCGCCCTCCAGCAGCTGGTCATCAACATGCGTGGCCAATAACAAGCGATGAAACGGCACGCCGAGCGCGCGATAGCGCGTGGTCGCGAAGTAAACCACCGGCGCATCGGCCTGATGATTAGACAGGTCATACGGGGTCATCGACTCCGGCGCCCATTCGGCCTGGTAATTTTTGTAGTGGTAGTTGGAACAGGCAGTGCTGAGGCCGGCCAGCAGGAGCACGGCCGGGAACTTGAGAGACGATAGCAATGACAACGCGCGCATTGTTCTTCCTTGATTGACGAAGCGGCGCAGGATACCGCAGCGCGAGTCGGTAAGTAATTGCCTTCCTTGGCAAATGTTGGCCGAGACAGTCGAGCGTGCCCGAGTTGATCGCTGTGCTGGCGACTCAGTCGTCGCCCTTTTCCTGCGCCAGAACCGAGGCATTCGCCGCCGTGAGCAGACCGGCTTCGGAGTAGATCCGCAGCTTGTCGAGGGTGTCGGCAATGTCCAGATTACGCATCGTCAACTGACCGATCCGGTCGCGTGGCGAGAACGTCGAAACGACCTTTTCCATCGACAGGCGTTCCGGGTGGTAAGTCAGGTTCGGCGACTGCGTGGCGACAATCGAATAATCATTGCCGCGACGCAATTCGATCGTCACTTCGCCGGTAATCGCCCCCGCCACCCAGCGCTGAGCGGTTTCGCGCAGCATGATCGCCTGTGGGTCGAACCAGCGCCCCTGATACAGAAACCGCCCCAGCCGGCGGCCGTTCTCGCGGTACAACTCCATCGTGTCTTCGTTATGAATGCCGGTGACCAGACGCTCGTAGGCAATGTGCAGCAACGCCAGGCCCGGCGCTTCATAAATGCCGCGACTCTTCGCTTCGATGATGCGGTTTTCGATCTGATCGCTCATGCCCAGACCATGCCGACCGCCAATACGATTGGCTTCGAGCATCAGTTCCACGGCATCGGTGTAGACCTTGCCGTTCAATGCAACGGGATGCCCTTGCTCGAAGCGGACCGTGACGCGCTCTCTGTCGACCCGCACATCATCACGCCAGAACGCGACGCCCATGATCGGATTGACGATATCGATGCCACTGTCGAGGCTTTCGAGGTCTTTGGCTTCGTGCGTCGCGCCGAGCAGATTGGAGTCGGTCGAGTAGGCTTTTTCGGCGGACATCTTGTAGGCGAAACCTGCCTGCTGCATGAACTCGGACATCTCGGCACGGCCGCCGAGTTCGTCAATGAACTGCGCGTCGAGCCACGGTTTATAAATCTTCAGGTCCGGATTCACCAGCAGGCCGTAGCGGTAGAAACGCTCGATATCGTTGCCTTTGTAGGTGCTGCCATCGCCCCAGATATTGACGCCGTCGGCCTTCATTGCAGCGACCAGCATGGTGCCGGTGACGGCACGGCCAAGCGGCGTCGTGTTGAAGTAGGTCGCGCCCGCCGTCGTAATGTGAAAGGCGCCGCACTGCAGTGCGGCAATGCCTTCGGCCACCAGTTGTGCGCGGCAATCGATCAGACGCGCATCTTCTGCGCCGTACTCCATGGCCCGACGCGGGATCGACTGATAGTCGTCCTCGTCCGGCTGGCCGATGTCGGCGGTATAGGCGTAGGGCACGGCGCCTTTGATACGCATCCAGTGCAACGCCGCACTGGTGTCGAGGCCTCCGGAGAAGGCAATGCCGACCTTCTGACCCAGCGGAAGGTTTTCAAGAATGTTGCTCATGACTCGGTTCCTTGTAGTCGGGGAGCAGGAGAATACCGCGAATTTCAACGTTGCATCGACTCCCGAACGAGCCCTGGGCAGTGGTGATTATTGGCGCGGACTAATTTTTAAATACGCCTCGCAGCGTACGCTCATCAGTGCAGCTTCATGACGTATCTCTCTAACCCCTACTTTCGACAGGACGTCCATGACCGCCACCCGACCTATCCCACTGACCCGGCCCGAGCTGAAAGTGTTGCCGGTCGTGGGTCTGTTGCTTTGCCGACGCATGCAGACTGAGTAAATCTGGAATCGCCGCTGTTGCAGGCGTCACAACAGCAGCGGCCGATCCTGCACCACCCGTTTCATCACCTGCGTCGAGGTCAGATCAGTGTTTTCGGCTCCAGGTACGCGTTCATGCCCCACTTGCCCATTTCGCGGCCAAGGCCTGAATGCTTGAATCCACCGAACGGTGCGCGCGGTTCGTGGGCCAGCGTGTTGATCAGCACACGCCCAGAATTGATCTGGCGCGCGATATGCCCGCAACGTTCGGTGTTCGTCCCCAGCACCAGTGCGCTCAGGCCATAGTCCGTATCGTTGGCAATGCTGATCGCTGCAGCGTCATCGTCGTAGGGAATGATCGTCAGCACAGGGCCGAAAATTTCCTCACGGGAAATGCGCATCTGGTTATTGGCATCGGTGAAAATCGTCGGTTTGACGAACCAGCCGGCGTGCAGACCGTCTGGTCGACCTTCGCCACCTGCCAGCAATCGTGCGCCCTCTTCCTGGCCGAGTTGAATGTAACGCTGTACCCGCTCCCATTGTTTCTGGCTGACCATCGGGCCGATGTCAGTGTCAGCCTTGCGCGGATCGCCCGATTGAATCTGTGCGACGTGCGCTTGCGCCACTTTCTCGAACTCTGCCAACCGCGTGCGCGGCACCAGAATCCGCGTGCCGGCGATGCAAGCCTGGCCGCTGTTGAGAAACCCGGCTTGCAGCACCAACGGCATGACCGCCGGGAAGTCGGCATCATCGAGCACCACGGTCGGCGACTTGCCCCCCAGTTCGAGCGTTACGCGTTTCATCGTGTCGGCGCTGGTTCTGAGCAGATGCTGGCCGACAGCGGAGGAGCCGGTGAACGAGATCTTGGCCACATCGGGATGGCGGGCGATTTCCTCGCCCACCACGTCGCCCCGCCCGTTGACGATGTTGACGACACCCGACGGCAGCCCCGCTTCGTGCAGAGCGCTGAGCACAACTTGCGTTTGCAGCGCACTCATTTCGCTGGGTTTGATGACGGCGGTGCAGCCTGTTGCGAGTGCGGTGGCCAGCTTGCTGCAGATGAAGCCCGCATTGCTGTTCCAGGGCGTAATCAGACCGGTAACGCCCACGGGCGTCAGCACGACCGTGGCGATACCGACCTGTTCCTCGAACTCGAATGCTTGCAGTGCATCGATGGCCTGCGCGATCACATCCGCCGGGTAAGTCGCCATCCAGCGTCCGCGAACCGCAGGGGCGCCGTACTCGACCAGGATGGCTTCGTGCAATTCCTGCTCCCGTGCCGCCAGCGCGCGGTGCATGCGTTGCAGCGATGCAATACGCTCCTCGCGCGAGGTTCGCGACCAAGCGGGAAACGCCGCTTTGGCGGCGGCGATGGCACGCTGCGCGTCCAGTGCATCGCCCAACCGGACCTGACCGATAACCTCCTCGGTGCTCGGGTTATGCAGGTCGAACCATTCCTGGCCATGAGGCAGGACGAATTCTCCATTGATGTAGATGTGTTCAATGCGTTGCATGACGACTCCTGGTTGATTGCAGCCCGACTGGATCGAGCTTGTGTGAACGGGAGTCTATGAAAGGTTTATTATTCCGATAAGCCACTCTTCACCTTATGAAGTATCCGCATTTTCAGGACAATTCATGCACAGAACAGGAATGACCGAGCTGGAAGTCGTGTTGGCCGTGGCGCGCCGCAACAGTTTTCGTGGCGCGGCACAGGAATTGGGCATGTCCACCACCGCTGTGAGCAGCGCGGTGGCCGGACTGGAAGCGCGGCTGAAGGTGCGCCTGTTCAATCGCTCGACGCGCAGTGTGGCCCTCACCGACATCGGGCAACGCTATGTGGAGCGCATTGCCCCGGCATTGGCGCAGATCAAAAGTGCCGGCGAAGAAGCCAGCGTCGGCCTCGATGAGCCCAGCGGCACGCTGCGCATCAATGCCCCGTATGGTGCGGCCTATCTGCTGCTGGAGCCACTGTTCAAGCATTACGCCGAGCGCTATCCCGAAGTGCGTATCGACATCGTCAGCGAAGCGAACCTGGTCGACATCGTCGCCGGGGGCTTCGACGCCGGAATTCGCCTGGCCGAATCCGTACCGCAAGACATGATTGCCGTGGCGTTGTCAGGCGACATCCGCATGTTTGTGGTGGCAACGCCGGAGTATCTCGCCCGCCATGGCGTGCCCGAACACCCGCGAGACCTGCTGACCCACCAAAGCATCGGCATGCGCATGGCCCACGGCGGCCTCTACCATTGGGAACTGGAACGGGACGGGCAGAAGTTGCAAATGGAACTGCCCGTGCGCTTCGCATTCAACGAGTTGCTGGCGATCAAGCAGGCCGTGGTGTCCGGCCTTGGCATCGGTTTCATTTCCGAATGGTTTATCCAGGAAGAACTGGCAAGCGGTGCCCTGGTGCCAGTGTTGATGCCGTGGTGCCCGGCATTCGGCGGATTGACGCTGTACTACTCGGGCCATCGCTTCGTGCCGGCGCGATTGCGCGCGCTGATTGAACTGGTGCATGAACTGCGACCCGCTCAGCGTTGAACCGGGCGAGCACGCTCAGCGCAATTTACACGCCAGCCATGCGCCCCAGAACAGACTGCTGAAGAACCGTGTCGCCGCGCCAAACCCGGCCTAATGCAACAACGCCTGAACCGCCGCCTCGGAATGCGGCGGATCGGCACCCTGGAGAATCTTCCCCAGTTTGGCCTGCACTTCCTCTGCGCTGGCGCCCTGCTGCCGCCACCGCTGGCCCCACGCTTGCAGCATCAACGGTTGGCTGGCGTAAGCGTAATGATTACCCGCAACAATCAGCGGTGCCCCCGGCTTCAGGCGTGCCTGAATTGATCGCAGGATGTGTCGTTTGGCTTCATCACCGTTGAGGTGATGCAGCACACCGATCAAGGTTGCCGCATCGAAAGACTCATCTGCCGGCAAATCCTCGACATGCCCCAGATGCACCTCGGTTCTGTGCAGCAAATCGTTGGCTTGCAAGTGCTGAGTCGCCGCTTCCAGCATCGGCACCGAAGGGTCGACCGCAGTAAAGCGCCATTCCGGTTCCAACGCCGCCATTGCAATGATTTCCTGCGCCGTACCGCCCGCGCCGACCACGAGCACTTTGGCCGGCCGAGAGGGACCGAGCGTGGCGGCCAACATGCACGCGGCCAGATCGTGACAGGCGTCGTAACCGGCCAGCGCGATGCGGCTTTGCCGGGCGTATTCGTTGGCGCGAGTGGTGTCGAATTTTTCAGCGGCGCTTGCGGTCACGGGCGATTCTCCATGGCTTTTGGAGGACGTTACGCCGTAGGGCTAGATAAGAAAAATTCATAAATTTTATGCGCTGCATTCCCACAAGGAATACCCACCACGCGGCTCTTCGCTTCTTTGTTTGCAAACTTCACCGCTACACTCTCTTTCCTCACCTGCATACACCTACACCACCATGAAAACCGCCCTCATCTCCGACACCCACGGCCTCCTGCGCCCCGAAGCCCTGACCGCGATCCAAGGCTGCGACCTCATCCTCCACGCCGGTGACATCGGTGCGCCCGAGATCCTCCTTCAACTCGCCGCCATCGCCCCGCTCCATGCCGTGCGCGGCAACAACGACATTACTCTCCCCTGGGCCGCAAATATCCCCGACCACCTCACCCTGGAACTCGACGGCTGGCCAACCCTGCTCACTCACGACATCGCCGACGTTGCCGCCCTGCTCACTGACGACATCAAACTGATCATCACCGGCCATTCCCACAAGCCCTTGATCGAATGGCGTGACTACCGCCTCTACCTCAACCCCGGCAGTGCCGGCCGCCGGCGTTTCAAACTGCCGGTGACGCTGGCCTTGCTCGAAGTCAGCGCAGACGCCCTGCAGCCCCGGCTCATCCACCTGCTGCCGTGAAACTTTTCCGCCCCATCCGGCCTGATCACCTAACCTCATAGACTGTGTGTTTATCGAGAGTCGGCCCGGCCCATGCGCAACACCTTGAAGTCGTTGTTTTTGGTCATGTTCATTCTGCTCATCGGCGGCAGTCCATCGCTGTGGGCAGCCGATTTGCCGGCGCCCACCGTCACGGCGGCGGCGCCGCTGCCGGTGATTTCGCAGAGTGATCTGCAAGCGTTGCAACAACGCCTCGACGGGCTCAAGCAGCAGATCTCGGCGGCGAACAATTACAACCAACTGGAAGGTCCGCAGGATCGGGTGCAGGCGTTCATTCTGGATGTCGATAAGTTGTCGGCGGCGTTGTTGCCGCAGCAGGCGCAACTGGCGGTGCAGTTGGGGGTGTTGGGCGCGGCGCCAGGGACTGAAGTGGCGGCTGAGCAGGCGGATATCGTTTCGCAGCGGGCGGCGTTGACGGAGCAGAAGAACAAGGTCGACGGGACGCTGAAAAGTCTGGCAGCGCTGAAACAGAGTGCGGCGGATCTGATCACGCAGATTGCCGGGATTCGGCGCACGTTGCTGGAAAGCGAGCTGACGCTGGGCACCGAGAGCGTGCTGAGTCCGGCGTTCTGGTCGCCACTGGTGAATCCGACGGCGGATGACCGTCAGCGCCTGAGCTTTTTCGTAGATCAGGTGCGCGATACCTGGGCGACAGTCTGGGCGCCGGGGCAGCGCTTTTACACCAGTGTGCTGGTGTTATTGGCGCTGCTGATCTGGACGTTCGGCCGCCGGCTCGCTGAGCGTGGTTTGACCTGGGTGTGCATTCATCGCATGCCCGAGGGACGTTTGCGTCGCAGTGCGCTGGCGTTTGCGTCGGCGCTGGCGACCATCGTCACCACGGCGTTTGCCCTGAAACTGCTGTTCTACGCCTGCACCCGACACCAACCTTTACCGCCAGTGTTGGAGACCTTTTCCGAGGAGTTCGAAAAGGTCGTGTATGCCTGCGTGCTGATCACCGGGCTGAGCCGCGCGCTGTTGTCGACCGAGCATCCCTCGTGGCGGCTGCCGGCGATTGCCGATCAGGTGGCGCAGGCGCTCAAGCCTTATCCGCGCATTCTGTCCTGCACGTTGCTGGTGCTGGTGACGCTGGTGCAGGTGAGCAATGCCACCGGCATGAGCAGCCAGATTGTGATTGCCGGGCGCGGGGTGATTTCGTTGGTGGTGCTGGTGATTGTCACCTCATTGCTGTTGCGCGTCGGCAAGGTGCGCAAGGCGCTGGTGGCCGCCAATGACCCACAAGCGGGCAGCACGTTTGCCGGGGTTATTTACACCATCGCAACCATTGCAATGTTCGTTTCGGCGATTGCCCTGCTGGCCGGTTACGTATCGCTGGCTCGCTTCATCAGTTATGAACTGGTGTGGGCGTACATCGTGCTGTCTGGCTTTTATCTGTTGATTCAGGTGCTCAAGGATGGCTGCGAGCATCTGTTTTCGCCCAAACACGCAAGCGGCAAGGCGCTTAAACAGTTGCTGGGGATTGGCGATCGACGCCTGGATCAGATCTCGATTCTGTTGTCCGGTTTCAGTCGCGCCGGGTTGTTGCTGCTGGCGGTGATCGCGCTGTTCGTCGGCGGCATCGGCACCACGCTCGGGCAATTGGCGACCAATATCATGGCGATCCTCGGCGGCGCCGGGTTGCGCAAACTGAACATCGTCCCGGGGCACCTGCTCAACGCGGTGTTGGCGTTGATGATCGGCATCTGGCTGATCCGTGCCCTGCGTCGCTGGCTCGACAACGAGTTTTTGCCCAAGACCGAGATGGACCCGGGCATGTGCGCTTCGTTGAGTACGCTGTTTTCCAACATCGGTTACGCGTTTGTGATTCTGCTGACGCTGTCGTCGCTTGGCGTGCAATGGACCAATCTGGCGTGGATCGTCAGTGCGCTGTCGGTGGGCATCGGTTTTGGCTTGCAGGAGATCGTGAAGAATTTTGTGTCGGGGCTGATTTTGCTGACGGAGCGACCGGTGAAGGTCGGCGACCTGATCAGCATCAGTGGCGTCGAGGGCGACATTCGCCGGATCAACGTGCGCGCCACGGAGATCCAGCTCAGCGACCGTTCAATTGTGATCGTGCCGAACTCACAACTGATCTCGCAGAACCTGCGCAACGTCACGCTGGGCGGCAGTGCTCAGGGCGTGGCGTCACTGGAGCTGGTGTTTCCGCTGGATATCGACCCTGAAGAAGTGAAGGACCTGCTGCTCAATACTTATCACGAGAATGAAACCATCCTTGAGAAACCGGCGCCGTTTGTACGCTTCAGCAAGTTGTCGCCGGACGGGATCACGTTGACGGTGACCGGCTATGTCGGCAGCCCGAGGATTGTCGGGGTGACCAAGAGTGATCTGCTGTTCGAGATTCTCAGGCGTTTGGGCGCGGCGGGGATTGCGTTGGCGAAGCCGCCGGCGAGTGCTTAAGGGCGAATTGTTGTATCTGCCATGGAGCAAGGGCCTGCAGAATTACGGACTGTTTGTGCCGATCGATTTCGAGGAGCGTTCGGCTTACGGCCAATTCAAAATCCTGGTTGCAGACTGATTCTTGCGGCGCCGAGGGGGTTATTCCCGAAGCGCCTAGCGCCCTGCTTTTTAGGTCTTTATTGGCCGGCAAATGGCAACCTTATACTCGCGGGGCTCACCCCGAATTCAATAAGGATGTTCCATGCCTCAACGTCTTTTACTGGCGGCACTGTTCCTCGCCGTCGCCGGTTGCGCCAGCCCTCCTCCTGTTTCCGTTCACACCCACGATCCCGCCAGCTCGACCTTGCAAGGCGACGCCGCACGGCCGGCGCAGGCGCAGTGGTTGCGCACCGAGCTGTACTTCTCGGTGGGCTCGATCGATGGCAAGGAAGGTGCGGTCAGTCCGGCGCGCTGGCGCGAATTTCTCGACAAGGAAGTCACACCGCGTTTTCCGGATGGCTTCAGTGTGCTCGATGCTTATGGGCAGTGGCGGGATAAGGGCGCGAAGGAGCCTGAGCGCTTGAGCACCAAGGTGATTGTGATCTTGCATGAGGACAGTGCGAAGAATGGGGTCAGCATCGAAGCGATTCGTTTGGCGTACAAGCGTATTACCGGGGATTTGTCGGTACTGCGGTTGTCGCAGCCGGCGCAGGTGTCGTTTTAAAAGCCCCTCACCCTAGCCCTCTCCCAAAGGGAGAGGGAACCGATCCCGGGATATTGGAGGGATACGCCGACCTGAATTCGCTTTACTGAATCCATAACCGACTCAGCCTGAGTTTGCACCACTGCATGCATATTCGACCTCGACCTGTATTTGCCTCAAGCCATAATCGATTCGGTCTTTCAGGTCGATGTATCGCCCAAGACACCTCGGTCGGCCCCCTCTCCCTCCGGGAGAGGGAACCGATCCGGGGATATTGGAGGGATACGCCGACCTGAATTCGCTTTACTGAATCCATAACCGACTCAGCCTGAATTTGCACCACTGCATGCATATTCGACCTCGACCTGTATTTGCCTCAAGCCATAATCGACTCGGTCTTTCAGGTCGATGTATCAGGTAAGACACCTCGGTCGGCTCCCTCTCCCTCCGGGAGAGGGCTGGGGTGAGGGCTTGGCGTTAGTCGGCTCACTACTGCCAGTATCACCGCCCCCACCAGCAACACCCCAATCCCCAAAAACGCGCCGTACCCGACCACCGTCACGCTGGAATACAGCATGTACAGGCACAAGCCGAAAAACAGCAACGGCAGCAGCGGATACAGCGGCACTTTGACCGGTCGCGGCACCTCGGGAAAGCGTCGGCGCAGAATGATCAGCGCGACACTGCTCAAGCTCAAAAACAGCCAGTACACCGGGGTCAGGTATTCGACCATGGTGTTGAATCCGCTCTGAGTCAAACTGCCGAACAACACCAGCAACAATGCCACCGCGCCTTCTGCCAGCAAGGCTTTGCGCGGTACGCCATGGCGCTCATCCCAGGCGCCGAAACTGCGCAATTGCGGCACATCGCGCGCGGCGGCGTAGGTGGTGCGGGCGCCGACCAGTAAGGTCGAGTTGATGGTGGCAATCGCGGCGATGCCGACCATCAACAGGATCAGGGTGACGCCCGGCGCGCCGAATGCGCGGTTCAACAGTTCAACGGCCGGTGCGTTGCTGGCTGCCAGTCCGGCGAAGCCCAAGCCTTCGACGAATGCCCAGTTCAGCGCCAGGTAGATAGTCATCAGTACGCCCAGCGCACCGAGCATGGCGATGAAAATCCCCCGTCGACCGTCGCGTACTTCTGCCGATAACGTCGCCGCATCGCTCCAGCCGCCGAAGGCCAGAAAGACGAAAATCATCGCTGCCGAGAATCCGGCCATGCCGGTGTTTTCCGCTACTGGCGAGAGACTCGGCGCGGGCGGTTCAATGCCTTGCCACGCCAAAAACACACCGGCGCCGGCAATGCTCAAAAAGCCCAACGCCAACAATCCGACCAGCAACGTCTGGGTGATAAAGCCAATGTGTTGGCCCGTGAGGTTGAGCAGCACCAGCGCGGCAATCACCGCGCCGGCAAACAGTCCCGAGCCGTATTGCCCCAACGGCACCACGGCATTGACGTAGTCGGCAAACATAAACGCCGACAACGCGATCCAGCCGGTGTGCATCACCGAGAACCGCGACCAGGCGAACAAAAATCCCATGCGCTCGCCATACGCCGTACGCAAAAAATGATAGTCGCCGCCCGGGTGCGGAAACGCCGTGGCCATCTCGGCAAAACACAGCGCGCCGATCATCGACGCGATGCCGCCGAGTACCCACACCCAATAGAAATGTTCAGGCCCAACGTTGAGGGCCACGGTCGGCGCGGTTTTCAGGATGTCGGTGGTGATCACCATGCCCAGCGTGATCAGCAGTGCCTGAACAACCGGCAGGTGCCGCCCCGGTCCTGCGTTAGAAACCATAAGTGGCGCGAGCGTAGTAATAAGCGCCGTTGGTGCCGATTGGCGAGAGCACGTCGTACGGCAGGTTGCCGCCATAGTTGATCGCCGAGCCGGAGCGTTCCGGGTAGTTGTCCGTCAGGTTGTTGCCGCCCACGGCAATGTTGAATTTCGGGGTGAATTTGTAGACCACTTCGGCATCCAGTTGCCACACCGCACCGTAGGTTTGCTCAGGTTGCGAGTCGCCGAAATCGAACACGCGAGTGGTCTCGCCCTGGCGGGTCAGACGTCCGAGCAAGCCCCAATGCTCGCTGGCCCAATTGGCGGAGAACACGAAGCGATCCTTGGGTGCCGCGTCGGTCAGGGTGTTGGTTTCTTCGACGCCGACCAAGGCGTCGTTGCCGATGCCCAATGCGGTTAATTGCGACGGTGTGCCTTTGGTGCTGGTAACACGGGTGTGGTTGTAGGTGTACGCGGTGGTCAGGCCCAGTTGCCCCTCGTAGAACGGCTGGTGGTAGTTGAGCACCAGTTCGGCGCCGTGGGTGCTGGTGTCGGCGGCGTTGGTGAAGAAGTTGACGTCGTGCACACCGGCCACGCCAAAGTTGTCGTTGATGTAGTTCTCCAACGCGTCGCTGCCGATACGCTGCGACAGCGTGATGCGGTCTTTGACGTCAATGCGGAACACGTCCAGCGAGGCATCAAAGCGTTCGTTCAACTGGAAGGTCAGGCCGAGGCTGAAATTTTTCGAGGTTTCCGGATCGAGTTTTTCCGCACCGAGCGCGCGGGCAATCGGGTCGTTGACCGAGAGCACGCGGATGTCGGTCAAGGTGCCGCCATCGCCGAAGTTGCTGGTGGTGTTCTGGAAACCGCTCTGCGCCAGCGACGGCGCGCGGAAGTTGTTCGAGACCGCGCCGCGCAACGCCCATTGTTCGGTGAGTTTGTAGCGCCCGCTGAGTTTGCCGGTGAGTTTGCTGCCGGCATCGTCGTAATGCTCCCAGCGCGTGGCGGTATCGACGAAGAAGCGGTCAGTGAGATCGCCGGACAATTCGGCGTAGGTGCCGAACACGTTGCGATCCAGATCCGACTCTTCGCTGGGGCGCAGACCGTTGGCGCCATCAGCGCCGGAGCCGATATAAGAGGCTTTGTCGCCGGCGAAGGTCAGGTAGTTTTCGTAACGGTATTCACCGCCCACGGCGAGCACGAACGAGCGCTCGCCGAGGCGCAATTCGCGGCTGAAATCAAGGTTGGCGGTGGTCTGGCGCAGCTCGTAGTCACCGGTATCGAACTTCGTCGGCGAGTCTTCGCCAAGGCTGACGTTGAGGGTGCGTTGAGTCGAGCCGTCGAAGCGGTTGCGGCCGTGAGTGACGCTGCTGTCGAAGTCCCACTCATCACCGAGCAGGCCTTTGAAACCGGCGGTGGCGGAGATGTCCTTGTTGTCGCCCAGCGACTGCGGCAGGTAGCCGTTGGGATAAAACTGCGGTTGCTCGTAGGGATAGCGATAAAACTCGGCGCCTGTGGTGTGGCGCTGGTTGTAGGTGCCGAAGCTGTAGGCCTTGCCACCGGCCAGCGGCAGTTCGCCGTTGAACCAGGCGTTGACGTCCCGCGCGACGCCATCGCCCATCACGTAGTTGCGCTGGCCGGGGGTGTCGGCAAAACCGTCGAAACCGGCGCGGTTGGTCGGGTTGCGATCCTTGTACTCGGTGCCGCCGCGAATGAACCCGCCCTCCTCGCCGAGGCGCGTACCGATCTTCGCGGTGGTGACGCTGTTCTGGCCGTCGGTGGTGGTCTTGTCGATGGCGTCCTGATGCGTGTGATAAGCGCCATAGCTGGTCGACACTTCGCCGCCCTCGGGCGCGTCATCGAGGATGATGTTGATCACCCCGGCAATCGCATCGGAGCCGTATTGCGCGCCGGCGCCGTCACGCAGCACTTCGATGCGTTTGATCGCGCTGAGCGGGATCGAGTTGAAGTCCACCGGCGCGGTGCCGCGGCCGATTTTCGACGAGTCGTTGACCACCGCCGAGGTGTGCCGGCGCTTGCCGTTGACCAGCACCAGCACTTGATCCGGACTCATGCCGCGCAGTTGCGCCGCGCGCACATGGTCGGCGCCGCCGGAGTTGGACTGGCGCGGCAGGCTGAAGGACGGCAACAGCGTCTGCAAGGCCGCGCCCAGTTCACCGTCGGCGGCGCCGGCGGATTTCAGGTCTTCGGCGGTGAGCACATCGACTGGCACGGGTGAGTCGAGCACGGTGCGCGCGGTGCCGCGGGTGCCGGTGACCAACACCGTACCGAGGCGCGATTCGTCTTCAGCGGCGGCGGTTTCTTCGGCTTTCGCGGGAAGTTGCCAAATCGCAGTCACGACCGCAGCAGCCAGTAAAGAACGGGAACGGTAATACATGGAACAGCTCCTTGAATCGCAGCTAATACCCGGCCCCGCCAACCATAAGGGGTCGGCAATCAGTGCACGGCAATGTCTGCTGTAGTTTTAAGTTTCTGGAAGGCAGTGAAGGCTGGTTAATCTTTTAAATACGGGTACGGCGCAGGCTCCTCAACGTTAGTTATTCCCCTTGAAGGCTGATGCTAGAGGACTTGCTGGCCACTGCAAAAGAACCAATAACACTTAGGTTAGATCGGCGAAAAGGAGTGTTGTTAGTTCAACAAAAGTGTTGCTGAGGCAACACCAAAGCCAACTAACAACAACTAACCAAACTGTAAATACATCTACCCTGTTGCGGCTGATGCTTAGTTGGCCACCGGAATCCACGGCGCCCGCGCCACATTGGCGCTATCGCCGAACGCCGGGAGTTTGCTGGCCAGATCACGGACATTCTTCACATCCAGATCCAGCAGTTGCTGACGGGTGATCAGCGTCGGCGGCACCAGCACTTGATGGCCCGGATTTTCCCCGGCAATCAACATTGCCAGACTGCGCACACTGATCGCCCCCGCCACTTGTGGGTTGACCGCCGCCGTTGCGGTCCAGGCGCTGTCCGGTTCTTTCATTATCTGGATGTCGGCGGTGGAAATGTCGGCGCTGTAGATCTTCACCTTGCTCGCCAGCCCCGCCTCGTCCACGGCGATTTTCGCGCCTTTGGCAAACTCGTCGAACGGCGCAAAAATCACGCTGATGCCCGGATTGGCGCGCAATACGGCGCTGGCCTGATCCGCCACAGAGTTGGCAATCGGCGGGTTCAACGTGCCGAAGCGCGCCTTTTCGACGATCCCGGGATTGGCCTTTTTCACCTGGCTCCAGATTTCGTCACGCCGCTCCATCGGCGTAAAGCCGCTGATGTACACGTACCCGGCATCGAAGCGCGTGCCGTTGTCCTTCACCGCTTGCTCCAGCGCCAGGCGCGCCAGTGCATGGTGATCCTGCTCGACCTGGGTCACTTGCGGCGTGTTCAGATCGACATCGAACGCGACGACTTTGATGCCTTTGGCGACGGCCCGGTCAATCGGCGCCTTGAGGGTTTCCGCCAGGCCCAGTTGCACGATGATGCCGTCGACGCCCAGTGCAATCGCCTGATCGATCATCTCGCCCTGACTCGCCGCCTGCTGGCGTGCATCGAACACCCGCAGGTTGGCGCCGAGCGCTTCGGTCTGTTGCTCGACACCGCGCAAATACGCCTCGGGGAAGTCTCCGGAAAACAGATAACCGACCAGCGCGATCTGCACCTGACCCTTGTCGAACGGCGCCGGTGCACCGGGCAAGGCCTTGGCCTGAGCGCTCAGTGCCAACGCCGACAGCAAGGCGCCTGCCAGACAATGGCGGGCGAAATGTTTGATTGAACCGTGCATACAACGTCCTTGAATAAAGCGGCTCAACGCGCCCGATGCGCGAGGCCGAAGGTGAACATCAGGGCCAGCACCAGCACCAGTCCCTTGACGAAATCCTGCGCGTAATACGGCGCGTTGAGCATGGTCAAGCCGTTGAGCAAAGAAGCCACCAGCAACGCGCCGACCAGGGTGCCGAAGGCGTTGGGTTTCTTCGCGCCGAGCACGGCAAAACCGATCAGCGCGGCGCCCAGTGCGTCGAGCACCAAACCATTGCCGGAGCTGACATCGCCACGCCCCAGGCGCGCCGCGAGCAGCAAACCACCCAGCGATGCCAGCAACGACGACAGCACGTAGGCCAATAACTTGAAACGCTGTACCGGCGCGCCGGCGAGTCGCGCCGCCTGCTCGTTGCCGCCAATGGCATAGAACAGCCGACCGATGCGGGTCCGCTCGAGAAACAACCACACCGCCAACGCGACCAGCGCGGTAATCAGCACCGGCACCGGCACGACGTCCCACAGCCGGCCACGGCCAAGCGCAAGAAACGCCGTACTGAAGGCGCCCTCGGTTTCCTCGCCACTGGGCAAGGTCATGCCGACGGCAATCGAACGTCCGCCGGTGGGAATCAGTTGCACACCGATCACCAAAAACATACTGCCCAACGTCGCCAGAATGTCCGGCACCCGCAGTTTGACGATCAGCCAACCGTTGAGCAGCCCGACCAGCGCCCCGCCGGCGAGGCTGATCAGCACCGCCGGCACGGCGCCCCAACCGAGCACCACCATCACGTAACTGGCGATCATCAGGCTCATCGCCGCCACCGCACCAATCGACAGATCCAGTCCACCGACGGCCATGGTCAGGGTCACGCCCAACGCCAGCAGCGCCACAATCGACACCGATTGCAGGATGCTGAACAGGTTGCCGACGCGCAGAAACGCCGGTTCGGCAACGCTGAAAAACACCACGATCAGCACCAGCAGCCACAACAGACCGTAGCGGATCAGCGCTTGCAGCAGACGCTCGGCAGGCGCCGGCGCGGTTGATAACAGTGAAGTCGAATCAGGCACTCGCTCTGCTCCTTGGCGTGGCTTGAAGGGGATGTTCGATGACGTCGCTGCCCGCCAGTGCGGCCACCAGCTCTTCGCGGTTGAGGCCCGCACGGGGAAATTCGGCGACCACGGCGTGATCGCGCACCAGCAGGACGCGATCAGCCATTTCCAGGGCTTCGTCGACATCGGCGCAAATCACCAGCGTCGCCCGGCCCTTGGCGCTGTCGCGCAACAATTGCCCGATCTCGCGGCGGGCGCGCACGTCGACACCTTGGAAGGGTTCATCGAGGATCAGCACCCGCCCTTCGCCGAGCAACCAGCGACCGAGCACGACTTTCTGCTGGTTGCCGCCGGACAACGCAGCCATCGGCACATCGATGCCGGTGGTCTTGATGCCGAGCGCGGCGACCTGCGCTTGCACTGCCGCCGCCTCGGCGCGATTGCGAATAAAACCGGCACGGGTGAAGCGCTCGAGAAACGGCAAGGTCAGCGTGCGGCGCAAGGAAAAGTCGCCGACCAGGGATTGACTGGCACGGTCCTCGGCAGCATAAAAAACACCGCTGCGAATGGCCTCGCGGGGGGAGCGTGCATGCCACTCGGCGCCATTGAGTTTGACTGTCCCGCAGGCCGCTGTGCGCAGCCCGAACAACACCTCGGCGATGGCACTTTTGCCGGCGCCGAGCAGCCCGGTCAGCACCACCACTTCGTTTTCATGCAGGCTTAGATCGAACGCTGTCGAGCGCGGCAATAACTGCATTGCCTGCAATTCAAGCACGGCGCGGCCCGCCACTCGCGGCGTATAGACATGCGCGTCCAGCGCCTGACCGAGCATGGCGTGCACCGCCTCGGGCAACTGCCGGGACGTGAACTCGCCCGCCAGTCGTCCATCACGCAGGACGACGGCGCGATCGGCGACCCGCTGCAAGTCCGAGAGTCGATGTGAAATGTACAGAATCGCTACGCCACGGCTGCGCAAGGTGTCGATCAAGCCAAACAAGCGCTGCGCTTCGGCATCCGATAACGCTGCGGTGGGCTCATCGAGAATCAGCAAGCGCGGCTGTAGCGCGAAGGCGCGGGCGAGCACTACCAGTTGCCTTTCCGCCTGCCCGAGATGTTCGATCGGTTGCTCCAGCGGCAACGTCAGGCCGAGCCCCGCGGCGATGCTGGCGGCGCGTTCCAGCAGGCGTTTGCGATTGAGCCAGAAATCCGCGTCGGGGCGGCACAGTTCATCGAGCAGGAGATTTTCCGCCACGCTCAAACCCGGCGCGATGCCCTCGTTGATCTGCTGATGCACGGCAACGATGCCAAAACGCCGTGCCGACAGCGGCGAGGTGAACTGCCGGGCTTGGCCGTCAACGCGAATCTCGCCAGCGTCTGCGCTCTGGCTGCCGGCGAGGATTTTCACCAGCGTCGACTTGCCCGCGCCATTGGCGCCCAATAACGCCACCACTTCAGCGGGATAAATATCCAGACTGACCCGATCCAGCGCTCGGTGCGGGCCAAACAGTTTGCTCAGTTCACGTACACGAATCAGCGGCTCTTGAGCCACGGCGAGCGGAACACTCATAGATTTCCTTAGCGGCGATGCGCCAGCGAACGCACCAGTCGATCGCCCAGGCTCTGCACGCCCTGGACGAGGATGACCAACACCACCACGGTGGCGACCATCACTTCATTGTTGAACCGTTGATAACCGTAACGGATCGCCAGATCACCCAGACCGCCGCCACCGATGACCCCGGCCATCGAGGAGAATCCGATCAGCATCACCAGCGTCAACGTGATCCCCGCCAACAACGCCGGCAGCGCTTCGGGCAACAACACTTTGAAGATCACATGACGAATATCGCCGCCCATGGCGATGATCGCTTCGATGCGCCCACGGTCGACTTCGTCAAGGGCGTTTTCGACGATGCGCGCGAAGAACGGAAACGCACCGATGGTGATCGGCACCACAGCAGCAGTGCTGCCCAACGTGGTGCCGACCACCAGCCGCGTCAGCGGGATCAGCGCAATCAGCATCACCACAAACGGCAGCGAACGGCCGAGGTTGACCAGGCCACTCAACGCCGCATTCAAGCGTGGCAGCGGATACAAGCCACCGCGGCGGCTGACAAACAGCAACACGCCCAACGGCAAGCCGATCAGCAGCGTGAACAGCCCCGCGAGCAGGACCATGTACAGGGTTTCCCCGGTGGCGTTGAACACCAATTGGAGGATTTCATTCCAGTTGACCGTGCGGTTCATGAGTGCGCCGCCCTTACCCCGTATTGTTTGAGAAAACTCAGGCCGGGCGCGTCATGCCCCAGCGGCAGTCCGCAGGTCGGGCGCAGCGAAGCACCCAGGCTCGATTGCGGATCGGCCAGCAACCGTGGCACCGGACCGGCCTCGACCAGACGCCCGTTGACCATGAACGCCGCGTGGTCGCAGATCGACTTGACCACGTCCAGTTCATGGGTGATCAGCACGATGGTCACGCCCAATTGCCGATTGATGTCGCGCAGCAGTTCAAGAATCGATGCGGTGGTGTCCGGATCAAGCGCGCTGGTGGCCTCGTCCGATAACAGGTAAGCGGGCTCGGCCGCCAAGGCCCGGGCAATGCCCACACGCTGTTTCTGCCCGCCGGATAATTGCGAAGGAAAGGCTTGCGCCTTGTCACTCAAGCCGACCAGTTCCAGCAGTTCGCGAACCCGCACATGCCGCCACGGTTTACCGACACCGGCGATTTCCAGCGGCACCGCAATGTTGTCGAACACGGTGCGCGAGTGCAGCAAGTTGAAGCCCTGGAATATCATGCCGATGCGCTGGCGCTGACGGCGCAAATCGCTGGCAGGCAGTGTCGTCAGGTCGACGCCATCGAGCAGCACACGTCCGCTGTCCGGGCGTTCAAGCAGATTGAGGCAACGCAGCAGCGTCGACTTCCCCGCCCCGCTACGCCCGAGGATGCCGTAGACCGCGCCGTCGGCAATGCTCAGCGATACCTGATCCAGCGCCGGTTGCGGCGCCCCCGGGTAGGTCTTGCTCAGTTGCTCGACGAGAATCATGGCTTGCCGCCCGCCACCGGGATCACCGAACCGGCGAAGTTGTCGGTGATGTACTTGGCCACTTGCGGTGAGGTCAGGTCCTTGGCCAGTTGCGCGATGCGCGGATCGTTGGCCAGTTGCGGCGTGGTCACCAGAATGTTGGCGTAGGGATTGTGCTCGGCCTTCTCCAGGCCCAACGCATCCTTGGCCGGCACCAGCCCGGCATCCAGCGCATAGTTGCCGTTGATCACCGCCAGATCGACGTCGTCGAGCGAGCGTGGAATCTGCGGTGATTCGATTTCCAGAATCTTCAACTGTTTCGGGTTTTCGGCGATGTCCTTGGGCGTCGCCTGATCAGCCGCCGGATCGTTGAAGCCGGGTTTGAGTTTGATCAGGCCGTTGTCCTGCAACAGGTACAGTGCGCGACTCAGATTGGTGACGTTATTCGGCACAGCGACGGTGCCTTTAAGCGGCACGTCGGCGAAGCTTTTGTGCCGGCGCGAGTAGATGCCCAAGGGCTCGATGTGCACCGTGGCAGCCACCGCGAGTTTTTCGCCGAGGGCCTGTTCCTGTGACTTCAGGTACGGCAGATGCTGGAAGTAATTGGCATCGACATCGCCGTGCACCAACAACTCGTTGGAGTTCACGCCGTTGGGGATTTCGATGACTTTGAGGTTGAGTTGCGGATCGATTTTCTGGATGTACGCGAGGATCTGCGCGTGGGGCACCGGGTCGGCGGCCACGCGCAGCGGTTCCAGTGCCTGAGCAGCGAACGACGTCACCAGCGTGCCGAGAATGGCCAGGGTCAAACCTGCTTTCTTGATCATGTGCGGAGTCCTTGAAGGAAGGCTGTATCAGGCGGATTTACGAACGGCAACTGGCGGCAGCAGCGCATCGGCATAAAAGCGCTGAGCGACATCCGGATGCGAGCGCAGACGACCCTTGAGGTAGTTCCAGCCGACATCGCGAAACAGTGGGTTGAGCGGATCACTCGCCGGCCCGCGCGCCTCGCGCAACAGCGCGGTGGGCAGCGGATACAGCGGCACCACGGCGTCGAGTTGCGCACCGAGGAAGAACGCGATCGACAAGCGCTCGCTGCCTTCGGGCGGCGACACCACGCGGTGCACCGTGGCGCGCAAATAGCCGTTGCTGGCCAGTTCAAGCAGTTCGCCGATGTTCACCACCAGGGTGTTCTCGCGCGGCAGCGCATCGATCCAGCGGCCCTCTTCGATTTCGACTTGCAGACCGGCCTGCTGGTCTTGCAACAGAAAGCTGAGGAACCCGGAATCCTTGTGCGCACCGACACCCTGATGGCTGTCCTCGGCGGCTTGACCGGGATAGCGCATCAGCTTGATGTGTTCGTTGGGCTTGTCGCCATAGAGTTGATCGAAGGCATCGGCGCGCAGCGACAGCGCCTGAGCGAAGGCGCGTAACAGGCGCAGCGACATGCGCGTCATTGCCTCTTGCCATTCGAGCAGCAAGGGTTTCAGTTCGGGCAAGGCCGCCGGCCATTGGTTAGGCCCCTGCAGTCGTGCCCAGAACGGACTGTCGGCCTGCAACGGCAAGGCTTCGCGCTCGGCGCCCAGATCGAACTGCTCACGCTGATCGGGCTGGCCCCGGGTGATCTCGGAGGCGGCACGGTTGTAGCCGCGAAAGTGTGGCGAGTTAATCATGCCGACGGCGGTTTTCTCGCTGTCGGGCAAGGCGAAAAATTGTCGGGCATGCGCCTGCACTTGCTTGAGTAAAGCGCTGTCGATGCCGTGGCCGGTCAGGTAGAAAAAACCGACGTCGCGAGCGGCATGGCGCAGGCTTTCCAGAAACTCATAGCGCTGTTGCGCGGTGCCTTCGAACAGTGAAAGGTCGAGCGTCGGCAATGCGGTGATGTCGAGGGTATGCGGCATGATTCACTCCCGTGTGAACCAAACCTGAAGAGCCTTTGATCGATTCAGCGTGTGCCGTCATGGCAATCGGTGGGTCATCGGTTTGATGCGTGTTGATTCGTCGTTTAGACAAAACTAAACGATCTTAAAAACACCAGGCCAATACCTTTTTCGCATTACCTTAGGCTCGATTACATGAGTGCTCCGCCACTAAATGCCGATGCACGGGCTTGCCGGCGCAGGTACATCGGATGCCTTGAAGATTGTATCAAGCAGGTGTTCTTTGACTTCCGGCCAAGGCGTACGAGCATCGACGGCTTTCAGCAACCAGGCGGCAACATTGACCGGGTCGTTCGCGTACTGGTGATTGCCTGTACGGGAAAAATCCAACAACCAGCCAGGATAAACATCAAGCTCGCCGTGATGAAGTTCTCCGTTTGGCTTTGCGACCTGATCCGCGTAGTTATAAGTTTTCGTCAGGACTGCATAGGACTGGCCATTCACTTTCTCTTCGATGCGACAAGTATGGGCGGGGGAAAAAGAATCCTGCAGCACATGAAAAATGCTTCCAAGGGCGACGTCCGGAACCATTTTCGTGCGACGCGCATCGTCCATCCCCACTCTCGCAAACAAGGTGCGAATCGTCGTGTGCTTGTTATCCGACAAGCAATAGTTATCGCCGATGGAGGGCAGGCCCAACCGCGCCTCCGTTGCCGGGGTCAATGGCGTGTCATAGGGCGTTTCAAGCGTCGCCACGCCGTAGGCAAACTCAATCCATTGAAGAGCTTTTTCACGCACATCGAGAAGGCTGGAAGGCGCGTCGGCGGTTTTTTCGCCATCTGACATAAAGTGCAAATGTTGCAATCGCCCGTAGTGGCTATTCCATGTGAGGCTGTTATTCCTGGCAATACTTTTACAGGCAGGGGATCCGCCGGGATAGGTTTCTTGTTGCGGCGTGGAAAAGAACTTACCGAATGTAAGTGCACCGTTGAACAGATCTGTCCATTCCCCCCACAACAGCATGAGCGGATCATCATTCCACCACGAACCGTAAATGAGGTCGGAAGTAATATGGGGTCGTGAACCACCCACGCTCCAGTTCGACATTGGCTCCTTTCTATAGTTAAGCTTTTTCTCCACAGGGACTTGTCGATACTGATAAATAGCGAAACGGGTCAGATGCTCATGCACTGCCAGGCCGGTTTTGCTTGGGACCAGATGACATTGGTTATAACCATTGATTGGTAGCTGGCCCAGAACGCCGGGAGCGTAAGTCAAAACGCGCAAACAAGGGCTGATCTTGAAAGCCCAAGACGCGGTGGGTGCCAGAGTGATTACAAACAGCGCAGCAAGAAATATCGCTTTGTTGGGTGACGAGCTCATATTTATCTCCCTGATCGAGCCAATCATTAATTCCACTGCTATCGTCACTGAGATTAGCTGGTGCGAAAAAAAACGTTGCTCTTTTAAAGCATGCTTTATTCCCTGAGCAAGACAAATGGATCAGATGACTAGAGGACGGTCGACATGCAAAGAAACCTCGCACTTTTTGCAGCGGTGTTTTCACTGACCGGTTGTGCAGCACCTGACGCATTGTTTGTCGGTACTTACACGCGACTAGGCATCGACGCCTCTCAAAGTGGCGCCGGGGGCGGCATAGGATTCAAGAATGTAGCGATAACAGTTGCCCCGACAAAGACAACGGGTGAGGCTTACGACATTCTTGGGACGACGGATGTCGATCTTGCATTCGATAAACTTGCGTTGGTCGAGACAGTCGCGACTGGAGAGGCAGCTGTGTGCGCCAGCGGAAAAAGTACGGTTGCAGATCTCGCAAAAAAACTGGAAAAAACCGAACGCAAGTCACGTGGGCCTCTTATATTTCTCGCCGATACGTCCTGGTCGCTCATTGAAGTCAGTATGGGCGAAGCCGCGGGCCCCGGAATCTCGTTCGGTTATCGGCGAACGGTGGGTGTTCGCATGCCGATCAAGAACGAGAATATCGGCTCCGTTTATGCGTCAGTTTCCATCAGCACACTCGACACCGATCATGCCAACACTGCCAAAAAGACTGAGGTGGACGGAATACGCAGCGTCTACACGTTCGCGACCGGTGCTGCATCAGTGAAAATGGCACAGAGGTATGCAACAGACATCGCAGGCAATCCGCTGCAATCCGGATGTCAGAATTGAAGTTTCAGACAATCTTTTTAGGCTTGATATGCCTGGCCAGCGGTTGCTCTGTGACTTATATCAACGCAGATGGCGCGACCCGCAGGATCGGTCTTTTATCGATCACTGAAAGTCCAGGCCCCTGCTCTCTGATGCGCCGGGTAACTACGGCGGGAGTGAACATAGACACAACTCGCTCAACCGGCGGATTTAATCTGGGTTATAAATCGGTCACAACCATACAACCTCCACGCGAAGGCAGCGTGTCGTTCGCGATAGGAAAGGATGACCAACTCGCATTTTATGAGCGAAATGACCCAGGCTCTACTAACAGACATATAGCCTGCCAGACCGTCGATCAATGATTTCTAGCGTTCAGAACATCCACCCTTTCGTGCGCGCTCATGCACTCGGGGCCTCTTCTCAAGGTAAAAAGCCCGGTTGATCCAACCGGGCTTTTTTACAGGTAGTGCGCTAACAACCTGCATTCAGACTGCACGGCGTTCGAGCAAGCGATCTGAACCACCTTCAGCCAGCCGATTGTCTTGCAGGTGATCGGAACCGTCGGAAGCGACGGCATCGCTGAACAGTGGATCGGTTTCGGTGGCGGCAACTGCGTCACTGAACAGCGGGTCTGTTTCAGTCGCGGCAAAAGCATTCAGTGCGAAGAGCGAGAAAGCGATACCGAGAAGTGTCTGGCGTTTCATGGTGGTGTGCTCCGATTGCAGTGGTTGGGAATGGAGCCGATCTTACGCCGCGCCACTGATATGAGAACTTCATTGAGTTAATGGTTGTTATTGACGCGATCAATGATTGATGGGGTCCGGCTGCCCTCGCGATACCTGACTGAATCCAGCCCTTGACCTGACCAGCGCTGATACCTGAAGCCATCGACGAATCGCCCTACAGGTCAGCGTAAGTAGCCATTTGAATGGCAAAATTGAGGTTGCAGGACTGAACAAAGGTTCACACCACCAACGCACGTCAGTGTAGCCAGTGAAGCAAAAAACCTCGGCCATGGCAGCTGAACTATTTGGTCACTGGAAGAAACCTCAGGCAGGGAAACCCGGTTTTCATGCGCAGTTGCTGAATGGGCTGCACGCTTTCCTCGTCGCCGACTTTTTTCACGACACCGACCCCGCAGTACTGCTGGTCGTATTTGAAGACGGGAATGAGGCCTGGCTTGGTCTCACTCCAGAAGCCGGATTTGACGATGTACGTCGCGCCGGCCTGTGGCGTAAAGGAAAACGGTATCCGGCACACGCTGCCACCGACGACATTGCTGTACGTCAGAACAAGCTCTTTGTCTGCGGCCACTTTTGATTCGATGAAGTCACCGTTATAGGGCAGTGGTGTGAATCCGGCGTAGCAGGTTTTTTCGCTGAAGGTGATGGCGTCCAGTGTGGTGCCGCGTTCAGATTTCAAGCGCACGGTCGCAGAAGGCTCATCCGCGCGCGGGAACTCATACTGTTTGCCCATGAACAACGACGTGCATCCATTCAGCGCAAAACTTGCGACCAGCAATACACCCCAGCCAGACCTGTGAAATCCGTACATCAACTGCTCCCTGATATTTTCCCGACCGCCTGCAGATGTTCAAGCGCCGGACGTTTTTCGATTGTTGCTCTAGGGTCTGACTCGGCCGAATACGCAAAAACCTTAACGCCAACGTCCGGTTGCCCTCGATCCATGCCGCATCGGGCGGCGGCCCGGACCTGGGCTCAAGCATCGAAACGGGCTATTTGCACCTGGCCAACACCACCTGACAGGTGTCGGGCGTGCCGCCTGACCGCGCGGCGTATCGCGCGCAGTTGTTCATCGACTTTTGTCGCGCCATGTTCAGGCTGGAACCCCAGGCGAGGCCGCCTTCGCCGACTGTCGGCAATGCTTTGGCGTAGCAGCTGTCGCCGACGCCTGAGGGTGGGTAGTGTTTGCGGTTTGAACAGCCTGCCGACAGCGTCAGGCTGAAAGTAATCAGGATGAGCGTGAGGCACAGCGAGCATCGGTATTTGAATGTGCCGATCATCGCTTTTCACCTGCTGTTCGAAAGGACTGACGTGTAGAGTCTAGCCGCATGCCCCTGTCCACTTGCACAAATCTTCTAAACACCGAGCGCCACTGCGCGCTATTTTAGCGGGCCATACCGTTGAACGTTGAACCGTGATGTCTGGAGCCTGCCGTGGATAAACGCAGCTGGATCGAACTGTCCCAGGATGGCGATACCGGGATCGAATCGATTCGCGCGCATTTTCAGGGGCATGCCTACGATCCGCATTGGCATGACAGCTTTCTGGTCGGCGTGACCGAGCAAGGTGTGCAGCAGTTCAATTGCCGCCGCGTGCGCCACCGCAGCACGCCGGGCAATGTGTTTTTGCTCGAGCCGGGTGAAATCCATGATGGGCAAGCGCCCACCGAGGAAGGCTTCACCTATTCGATGCTTTACCTCGACCCGCATTGGCTTGAGCGGGAAATGCACGCGCTGTTCGAAGACGCACCGTCCGACAGCCAACCCGGTTTTGCCGATACGCTGAGCCAGGACCCGCGTCTGGCCACAGCGATCAATCAAGCCTTCCATGCGCTGCATGACGGTGACCTGCGCATGGTCCGCCAGACCGCCATCGACCATCTGCTCGGCTCGCTCACTCGCCATCTCGCCTGGCGCAAGCGTCAGGACTTCGATCCACGTCTACCGTGGGTGGCGCAAGTGGCGCGCGATTATCTGCACGCGCATACCTATGAAGACATCGGTCTGGACGACCTCGCCCGCGTCTGCGGCGTCGATCGCTTTCGTCTGAGCCGTGCATTCAAGACAGCCTTTGGTCTGGCGCCGCATGCTTACTTGATCCAGTTGCGCCTGGCCAAGGCGCGGCAGTTGCTGGCACGCGGAGAAACACCGGCACAAGTCGCCAGCGTGCTCGGTTTTGCCGATCAGAGTCACCTCGGTCGCTGGTTCCGCCGAGCCTATCAACTCACCCCCGCCGACTACCGCAAGCGCTGCTCAAACCTTCCAGACTGAGACCTGGGGACTGGCGATCATGCTTCCCTGTCATCACTTTCAGGGATTTTTGCACCATGGCCTCATTACTGCCCTTCCTGCTGTTCGCTTTCGTTGCATCGATCACCCCGGGACCGACCAATATTCTGGTGTTGAGCCACAGTTCGCGCCAGGGACTGCTCGCCACGCTGCCGATCATTTTCGGCGCCTGCGCGGCAGCGGCGCTGATTGTGCTGGTGGTCGGCCTCGGCGCCGGTGAAACGCTGTTGCGCTATCCGCGTATACAACACGCCATGGCCTGGGTTGGGGTGCTCTGGTTGAGTTGGCTGGCCTGGCAGATCTTTCGCAGCGCGCCACCGTCGCTGGATCCGGCGGATGCACAGGGTAAAGGTTTCAGTGTGTTCGGCGCCGCCATGCTGCAACTGGTCAATCCCAAGGTGTGGATGATGGCGGTGGCCGTGGTCAGCGTGTTTCTCGGTGGTGGCGACAAGACCTTGCGATTGCTGGTGCTGTCGCTGGCATTTCTGTTGATGTCGTTGCCGTGCATGACGTTCTGGGCGCTGCTGGGTGTGGGCAGTGCGCGCTTGCTCGGCTCGCCAAAGGCGTTCAGGCGCATGAATACCGCACTCGCGCTGCTGTTGCTGCTCTCGGCATGGCTGACGGTGTTGGCCTAATGCCCGGTCGCCTGCCGATACTGGCGTGGCGTGAACCCGGTCGAAGCCTTGAACTGGCGGGTGAACGCGCTGTGATCGGTGTAGCCGCATTGCAGCGCCACGTCGGTGATTGGCAGGTCTGCGTGCAATAAACGATGCGCGTGCTCCAGGCGTACTTTCTGGATCATCTGCCGTGGCGTCAGGTGGAATACGCGTTTGCAGTAGCGCTCCAGTTGCGCCACGGAAATACCGGCGATCCGGGTCAGCTCACCCAGAGTGACCCGACGATTGAAATTCGCGCGGATGTGCTCGTCGACCGCCGCCAGGCGCTCGAAAGCCGGATGCGTTTCGCTGGCCGATTGCAGATCCACCGAAATCCCCGCCAAGCCAATGATCACCCCGTCACGGTTGTACAGCGGCTGCTTGTGGGTCAGGCACCAGCCCGGTTCGCGACTGCCGTACAGATGCAGTTCGAGCTGATCTTCCAGCACAAACCCTTCCTCCAGCACTTTGCGATCCTGCTCGGTGTAGCCCGGGCCCAATTGCGCCGGGAACACTTGCGCACTGGTTTTGCCGAGCAACGGGCGCAAGTCTTTCAAGCCGCAACGCTGCACCAGCGTACGGTTGGCCAGTACGTATCGGGCCTGCACGTCCTTGATGAAAATCGCCGCGTTGGGGATCACGTCGAGCATCGGCAACAGCAGCGCCGCACCGGCCAATAACTCCTCCAGCGTCTGCGGACGATGGCCGCCAACGTCTTGGGACAGGATCGAAAACGCTTGCTGCATTGCGGATTCCTCTTCAAACGTGGATCGGCCAAGTGCCCGCCCTGCGGCATGCGCGTGCAGATTGCAGGATCAATGAAGGCCTGTCGAGGGCCGCGATTAATCTGCGCCATTGTGCTGATTTCGTCATCCAACCCGCCGCAAAACATCAATCGCCATGCCGTCGATGGGTTCAAAGTCTGGCCGTCCCAGTGACACAACTGCCTATCCAATAACTCACAAGAAGGCGATGCCATGTCCGGCCAAGGCAAGTTCAAAAAACAGCTTTCACTGATCGACCTCACATTTATCGGGCTCGGTGCGATCTTCGGCTCCGGCTGGTTGTTCGCGGCCAGTCACGTGTCCGCGATTGCCGGGCCGGCGGGGATTTTCTCCTGGTTGCTGGGCGGCTTCGCCGTGTTGTTGCTGGGCATCGTTTACTGCGAACTGGGCGCGGCCTTACCGCGTGCCGGCGGCGTGGTGCGTTACCCGGTTTACTCCCACGGGCCGCTGCTCGGTTACCTGATGGGCTTCATCACCCTGATCGCGTTTTCCAGTCTGGTGGCGATCGAAGTGGTTGCCTCGCGCCAATACGCGGCGGCATGGTTTCCCGAGCTGACCCAAACGAGCAGCGGCAACCCGACGATCCTCGGCTGGATGGTGCAGTTCGGCCTGCTCTGCGTGTTTTTCCTGCTCAACTACCGCAGCGTGAAGACCTTCGCCAAGGCCAACAATCTGGTCAGCGTATTCAAGTTCATCGTGCCGCTGCTGGTGATCGGCGTGCTGTTCACCTTCTTCAAACCGGCCAACTTCCAGGTCCAGGGTTTTGCGCCGTTTGGCTTGTCCGGTATCGAAATGGCCGTGTCGGCGGGCGGTGTGATTTTCGCCTATCTGGGGCTGACGCCGATCATCTCGGTGGCCAGTGAAGTGAAGAATCCGCAGCGCACCATTCCCATCGCGTTGATTCTCTCGGTGCTGCTGTCGACGCTGATTTATGTGCTGCTGCAAATGGCCTTTCTCGGCAGCATCCCCACCGAAATGCTCGCCAATGGCTGGGCCGGGATCAGCAAAGAGTTTTCCCTGCCGTACCGCGATATTGCGCTGGCGCTGGGTGTGGGTTGGCTGGCCTATCTGGTGGTCGCCGACGCGGTGATCTCACCGAGCGGCTGCGGCAACATCTACATGAACGCCACGCCGCGGGTGATCTACGGTTGGGCGCAAACCGGGACGTTCTTCAAGGTTTTCACCCACATCGATGAAAAGTCCGGGATCCCGCGCCCGGCGCTGTGGCTGACGTTCGCCCTGTCGGTGTTCTGGACCCTGCCGTTCCCGTCCTGGGAAGCGCTGATCAACGTGGTCTCCGCCGCATTGGTGTTGAGCTACGCCGTGGCCCCCGTGTCGGTGGCCGCGCTGCGCCGCAATGCGCCGAACATGCCGCGCCCGTTTCGGGTCAAGTGCATGGGCGTGCTCGGCCCGGTGTCGTTCATCATCGCCGCGCTGATCGTCTACTGGTCGGGCTGGAACACGGTGTCGTGGCTGCTCGGCCTGCAAATCCTGATGTTCGTGGTGTATCTGTTGTGCGGCCGTTTCGTGCCGACCGCTCACCTCAATCTGGCCCGCCAGGTGCGCTCCTCGGCGTGGCTGATCGCCTTCTACGCGGTGACCATTGTGCTGTCCAAACTCGGCACGTTTGGTGGCCTCGGCATCCTAGCTCACCCGTTCGACACAATCGTCGTCGCCGCTTGCGCCACCGGCATTTATTACTGGGGCGCCGCGACCGGCGTACCGGCGCATCTGCTGCGTCTTGAAGACGACGACGAAGAAAGCGAAGTCGCCGCCCCCGCTTCTACCGTGTCCGCGCGCCCTGCCGGCGCCTATTGAAATCCTCCAACGGGACTTATTCATGAAACGAGTACACGTCATCGATTCACACACCGGCGGTGAACCGACGCGCCTGGTGATGACCGGCTTCCCCGATCTGCCCGGCAACACCATGGTGGAAAAACGCGATGCGCTACGCACTCAGCATGATCAATGGCGCCGCGCCTGCCTGCTGGAACCGCGCGGCAACGATGTGCTGGTCGGCGCGCTGTATTGCCAGCCGGTTTCGCCGGACGCCACCTGCGGGGTGATTTTCTTCAACAACGCCGGCTATCTGGGCATGTGCGGCCACGGCACCATCGGCCTGATCAATTCATTGCAGTACCTGGGAAAAATCCAACCGGGCGAACACAAGATCGACACGCCCGTCGGCCCGGTCAGCGCCAGGTTGCATGAGGACGGTTCGGTGACATTGGGCAACGTGCCCGCCTACCGCCACCGCAAACAGGTGCCGGTGGATGTACCGGGTTACGGCCGCGTGCTGGGCGATATCGCCTACGGCGGCAACTGGTTTTTCCTCGTTTCCGAACACGGCCAGACGCTGACGATGGACAACGTCGAACACCTCACCGCCTACACCTGGGCCATGCTCAAGGCCCTCGAAGATCAAGGTATTTACGGCGAGGACGGCGCGGTGATCGATCACATCGAACTGTTCGCCGATGACGCCAACGCCGACAGCCGCAACTTCGTCATGTGCCCGGGCAAAGCCTACGACCGCTCACCGTGCGGCACCGGCACCAGCGCCAAACTCGCCTGCCTTGCCGCCGACGACAAGCTGCAACCCGGTGCGACCTGGGTGCAGGCGAGCATTACCGGCAGCCAGTTCGAAGGCCACTTCGAATGGGACGGCGAACGAGTCCGCCCGTTCATCACGGGCCGCGCCTACATGACCGCCGACAGCACCTTGCTGATCGACGAAGCAGACCCGTTCGCGTGGGGCATCTGAGCCACCGCGCAGACTGTTCACCTCGATTTGAATGATGTGCCAAGGAGTTAAAACAATGAGCGACAACATCTTCACCGGTTGCATGCCGGCCCTGATGACCCCGTGCACCGCCCAGCGCCAACCGGACTTCGATGCCTTGGTGGCCAAGGGTCGCGAACTGATCGACATCGGCATGAGCGCCGTGGTTTATTGCGGCTCGATGGGCGACTGGCCGCTGCTGACCGAAGCCGAACGTCAGGAAGGCGTGGCGCGTCTGGTCGCTGCCGGGATTCCAACGATTGTCGGCACCGGAGCGGTGAATTCTCGTGAGGCAGTTGCCCATGCCGCGCACGCGGCGAAAGTTGGCGCGCAGGGTTTGATGGTGATTCCGCGCGTACTGTCTCGTGGTGCTTCGGCCACCGCGCAAAAAGCGCACTTCGCGGCGATTCTGCAAGCGGCGCCGAACCTGCCGGCAGTAATCTACAACAGCCCTTACTACGGCTTCGCGACCCGTGCCGATCTGTTCTTCGAACTGCGCCGCGAGTACCCGAACCTGATCGGTTTCAAGGAATTTGGCGGTGCTGCCGACCTGCGTTACGCCGCCGAAAATATCACCTCCAAGGACGATGACGTGACCCTGATGGTCGGTGTCGACACGCAAGTGGTGCACGGTTTCGTCAACTGCAACGCCACCGGCGCGATCACCGGTATCGGCAATGCCCTGCCGCGCGAGGTGTTGCAACTGGTAGCGCTGAGCAAGCTGGCGGCCAAGGGTGACGCCAAGGCTCGTCGTCAGGCGCGGGAACTGGAATCGGCGTTGGCGGTGCTGTCATCGTTCGATGAAGGCTGTGACCTGGTGCTGTATTACAAGCACTTGATGGTGCTCAACGGTGACAAGGAATACACCCTGCACTTCAACGAGACCGATGCGTTGAGTGACTCGCAGCGTCGTTATGCCGAGAAGCAATATTCGCTGTTCCGTCATTGGTACGAGAACTGGTCGGCGGAACAGAACTTCGCCTGACACGCCCTCGCCTGCCGCGAAACCCGCGGCAGGCACTTCTCATTTTTATCAGGAAGACACCATGACTCTGACGGGCCACATGCTGATCGGGCAGCACACAGTTGCGGGCTCTCGCGCCGCCATTCGCGGGATCAACCCGGCCACGGAGCAAGTGCTGGAACCGGCTTACGCCGGTGGGTCGGCCGAGCATGTCGAACAGGCCTGTGCGCTGGCCTGGGCAGCGTTCGATGACTATCGCGAGACACCTCTGAATGTCCGCGCCGAATTTCTCGAAAGCATTGCCGAGGAAATCGAAGCCCTCGGCGATGAGCTGATTGACCGCGCGCACGCCGAAACCGGTCTGCCACGTCCGCGCTTACTGGGTGAACGCGGGCGTACTTGCCAACAATTGAGGATGTTCGCGCGCACCGTCCGCGCCGGTGAATGGCTGGACGTGCGCATCGATCCCGCGCAGCCGCAACGCCAGCCGTTGCCGCGTTCCGATCTGCGTCAACGGCAGATTGCGTTGGGGCCGGTAGCGGTGTTTGGCGCGAGTAACTTTCCGCTGGCGTTCTCGGTGGCGGGCGGTGACACCGCCTCAGCATTGGCCGCCGGTTGCCCGGTGATCGTCAAGGCGCACAGCGCGCATCCCGGCACCAGCGAACTGATCGGTCGCGCGGTTGCTCGGGCGGTAAAAAACTCTGGCTTGCCGGAGGGCGTGTTCTCGTTGCTGTACGGTTCCGGCCGCGAAGTGGGCATTGCACTGGTCACAGATCCACGGATCAAAGCGGTAGGTTTCACCGGTTCGCGCAGCGGCGGTCTGGCGCTGATGCAAGCGGCGCAAGCGCGGCCCGAGCCGATTCCGGTGTACGCGGAAATGAGTTCGATCAACCCGGTGCTGCTGTTTCCAGCGGCGCTGGACAATCGCACGCAGGCGCTGGCTGAAGGGTTTGTGGCGTCGCTGACACTGGGCGCGGGCCAGTTCTGTACTAATCCGGGACTGGTCATTGCCGTGAAAGGACCGACGTTGGACCGGTTCATCAGCGCCACCACCGAACTTATTCAACGCAGTCCAGCGCAGACGATGCTGACACCGGGCATTTTCAGCGCTTACGAATCTGCCGTGAATGCACTGGCGGAGAATGCCGCAGCACGCCACAGCGGTGTGGGTCAGAACGGCAGCGGCCCGAACCAATGTCAGGCGCACCTGTTCGTCACCGAGGCCGCCGACTTTCTCACCGATCACAGTTTGCAAGCCGAAGCGTTCGGCGCGGCTGCGCTGATCGTGCAATGCAGCAGTGAGGCAGAAATCCGTCAGCTCTGCGAACACCTGGAAGGCCAGTTGACCGCCACGTTGCACCTGGATGACCAAGACCTTGAACAGGCGCGCGCATTGCTGCCAACCCTGGAACGCAAGGCCGGCCGCCTGCTGATCAACGGCTGGCCAACCGGGGTCGAGGTGTGTGACGCGATGGTCCATGGCGGGCCTTTCCCGGCCACGTCCGACGCACGCGCAACATCAGTCGGTACAGCGGCGATCCTGCGTTTCCTGCGCCCGGTCTGCTATCAGGACTTCCCCGACAGCTTGCTGCCTGACGCATTGAAACAAGGCAATCCGCTGCAATTACGCCGTCTGCTCGATGGGCAAAGGGAAGCGCAGCGCCATGGCGAATAACGTCTCCCACGACATTGCTGTGATCGGCGCCGGCATCATCGGCGTCGCCTGCGCACTGCGTCTGGCTCGCCAGGGTTTGCGCGTGGTGGTGATCGATCAGCAGCCACCCGGCCACGGTGCCTCGTTCGGCAACGCCGGGCATCTGGCCACCGAGCAAGTCTTTCCGATTGCCGACGCGTCCATCCTCAAGCGCCTGCCCGCCATGCTGATGGACCCGATGGGGCCGTTGCGGCTGGACTGGCAATACCTGCCGCGCGCCTTGCCGTGGTTCACCCGGTTGTTGCTGAATCTGCGCCCGGCGCCGTTTCAGAACACCGTGGCAGGTTTGCGTGCGCTCAATGAAAGCAGTCTGCAGGCTTGGCAGCGCTTGCTCGCCGACATCCAGCGACCGGATCTGCTCAAAGTCGATGGCTCGCTGCTGGTGTTCGAACGCCCCGAATCGCGTCAGGCAATCCAGGCATTACAGGCTCGCCTGCATCAGCAGCAAGTGCCGGTCGATTATTGGCAGTCCGGCGCCATACGCGAAACTGCGCCGCAACTCAGCGAACAGATTCAGGGCGGCTTGTTCTTCCCGGGCACCGGGCACTTCATCGACCCGTATCGCGTGGTGTGTGAATTGGTCGAAGCGGCCAAGGCCAGCGGCGTGAGCTTCGTACAGCAACAGGTTCAGGGTGGCTATGTGCAAGAGCACGGGGTGACGCTGACCACCGGCAATGGCGGTCTGACTGCAAGCCGCGTGCTGATCGCCTGCGGTGCGCACTCAGCGAAACTCACCGCCGCCCTCACCGGCAAAAAAGTACCGCTGGACACCGAGCGCGGTTATCACCTGATGCTGCCTCAGGAACACGATCGCTTGCCCTTCCCCGTCACCTCACTGGAACGCAAGTTCATCATGACGCCGATGTCCGAAGGGCTGCGCCTGGCCGGCACCGTCGAGTTCGCCGGACTGGAAAAACCGCCGAGCATGGAACGCGCGTGGCAGTTGCATCAATTGAGTCAGGGCTTGTTTCGCAAGGATCTGAGCGCTGAGGCGGCGACGCCGTGGATGGGTTTTCGACCATCGTTGCCGGATTCGTTGCCGGTGATTGATCAGGTCTGTGAGGGCAAGGTGTTGCTTGCGTTCGGGCATCAGCATCTGGGGCTGACGCAGGCGGCGGTGACGGCGGAGATGGTGGTGCGGATGGCTTTGCCAGAGGCGGCAAGCCATGCCGGTGATTTACCGGTCACGGCCCCCTACATGCTGGCTCGCTTCTAAAGTCTCTTTGAGACCTGGTAAGAAGGCATACATCGATTACTACTGTCCGTCAGAACGATCGCTCTACGCACATCCAAGGCTTGGCATCATCAACGTTCTCAACGCAAACAAAGCCCCGCTTCTGGCACTCCCCCACAACTGCAGTACGGAGTGCGAACGTCCAGCGCAATGAGTTTGTTGCCATGAGCGCTGCAGCCTGCATGACAAGAAGACCGATCGTTGGTGCTGTGGATTTGCCAACCACTTAACAATGCTTCCATCTCGGCGTCATCGGATGGGACGTTGTTATAGCACTCAGGGTAAGTGGAACGAACCATTCTGCCGCCAAATCGCGCTTGTGGTGTAGAAAATTCAGTAATGTTCCCCCCATGATGGGGGGCAACAATGCCGGTCAATTTACGTCTATGACTGACATGTATAGAAGGATAGTCGGCGTCTCCCGTCAGCAAAACTTTCTCAGGGCGATCCTCCCGCTTTGCCAAGAGAACCAGAGACTCATTATTCCTCAGATAAGCTGGAGAGGAGACAGACCCCGGAGTCGAACTGCAACGCACGATTGAGTAGTGAGTGAAATCCTTTCGACCACTTCTTGCGGGCCAAAACTTGAGCGCACAATTGCCATCCGAAAGTGTGGTATTAGCCAAAGTCATCACAAAATGAATATGGCTCGGCCCCAGTTTATGTCGGTGAAATCGTGGTCGTCGCATCAGCCAGGGCCGGCGCAAGACGTCGTCTTTGTAGGTGACAACGGAGCGCCAATATCCTCGTTGCGAGTCATAGCGAGCTTGACCTGACAAGTAAGCGTAACCCCAATGATCCCAATCCAAGTGAGATAGAATGACGGGCTGAGGATCGCTAGGCCTGAGTGCGGGTGTCAATGGATCGAAGGGGCCGGGCAACCGATAAGATTTTTTGTTGAACGAGAGCGGCCAGCCCAGATCGAAGAACACGACAGGATGCTCATACGAGTCGACAAGGGCTGTCAGGTTGGCTTGACCCACATCGTAGATGGCGACACCGCACAGGTCTTGCGCTGCGTCGAATAGCTGCAGATCCGCGTCACCTGCATCGGCGATGGAAGCGAACTCAGCGAGCGTCGCGAGCCCGCAAAGAGTTCGTTTGAATACTGAGGTGGACTTCACTTTAACCCAGAATGTTCTCCGCCCCCCTTCTTCATCGTCACCAAGCGATATTGACGTTGCCTCAAAAACATCGTCTCCACCAACGTTTTCGGTTCCGATAGATAGCTCAATCCAACTGGAGTCATCCGATAGCTTTTTTGCCTGTTGCGGATTGAGATTGGCTGTCAACATGAAAATGGGGAGGACGTTATCCAAATCCTCGGTAGGCCCGTCAAATTTCAGTGACTTGAGCGCTTTGGCTGCTGACTTGGGTATCGCATCAATCACGATGGTCGACAGTTTGCCGAAGTTTTCATCATCACTAACCGCTAACTCAATAGAAGCGTAGTAATCGACCCAGGGGGTTGGGCTGTTTTCGGGGCCTTTCATAATCAAGTTTCATCCTTGAAATTTTCTGGCGCGAGCCGTCGATGTTAGAAAATGCACTGTCGATTCTTCAGCAACTCCAACAAGCGTTGAAGATATTCGGAGAACCCACACAGCGATATCATTAAGACATCAACACAATAGCTCTGACGGCCCGCTTTAACAAACGGCAGGTTCGCCAAGAAGCGAGTGGGAGCGAAGCCTGCTCAGGCATTAATTCTTTTACAACAGCCTGATACCCATCTATTCGTAAAACGCCTCGACCGCCACCCGACTCCCGACAAAAAAACTATCCGCCACCAAACGCAGCGGCTGCACATCCAGATCACTGGCCTTATCGCCAATCAATTGCTGAAAATGCCGATAAACCGCCGCGTATTCGCCTTCCTCCGACACCGACTGGCGCACGCCGTCGATGCTCAACAGCGCACCGCCGTTATCCAGGCGCAGAACACCCTCGGCGCAACGCACCTCGATACTCCACAGCTCATCATGGCCATGGTCGAAGTCGAACTCCGCACGCACATCGAGTTGATGCGCATCAGCCATTTTGATCGACGCAGCAATCGGCGACTGGCAGTTGCTCGGCACGCGCAGTTCAGCGAATTCGACAAACAGCGGCAGCGCCAGCAGATGGGTGACGATCGACAAGGCATTGATGCCCGGATCAAATACGCCGAGGCCGCCGGGTTGCCAGATCCAGGTCTGCCCGGGGTGCCATTTGCGCACGTCTTCTTTCCAGTCGATCTGCACGCTTTGCAGCGTGCGGGTGGCGAGCCAGTCTCGCGCGATCTGGATGCCGGGCGCGTAGCGCGAATGCCAGGCGAACAAGGCACTGACGCCCTGCTCCGCAGCAAGATCCACCAGTGCCAACGCTTCGCCCAACGTGGCGCACGGCGGCTTTTCCACCAGCACATGCTTGCCAGCGGCGAGCGCTTCCTGCACCAGGGCAAAGCGTCCTTGCGGCGGCGTGCAGAAGGCAATCGCGTCAACTTGCGGGCCGTTTTCCAGCAGCTCGCTCAGCGAGCGGAAATTCTCGACACCGGGGCAAGGCTTGCCCTGGGTGGCGACAGACACCAACTGGAAGGCGCGATTGGCGTTGATCGCCGGGACGTGTTGATCCTGGGCAATTTTGCCGTAGCCCACCAGACCGAGACGGATCGGTTGCATCAGTGACTCCTGTTTTTATTGTTGTCAGCGAGCCGGCAGATTAACCGTAAACAGCCTGAGCGTCTGTCACCGCAACGTCACAAGGCCTCGCAGGATCAGGCAAGGATTGCACAGGAATGCACTACAGCCCGGGCAGGCAAAACAGAAAGAATGTCCCCACGACCAACCGATTGAGGATGTTCCCATGCTCGTACATGCCTACGGCGCCCACGCTGGCGACAAACCCCTTGAGCCGATGCAGATCAACCGTCGCGCCCCTGCCGCCCATGATGTGCAGATCGATATCGCCTTCTGCGGCATCTGCCATTCGGACTTGCATCAAGTGCGTGCCGAGTGGGCTGGCACGCAGTTTCCTTGCGTACCGGGGCACGAAATTGTCGGTCGGGTTTCGGCGGTCGGCGCGCATGTCGCGGACTTCAAAGTCGGCGATCTGGTCGGCGTCGGCTGCATCGTCGACAGCTGCAAACATTGTGATGATTGCGAAACCGGCCTGGAAAACTACTGCGACGGCATGATCGGCACCTACAACTTCCCGACCCCGGACGCACCGGGCTGGACGCTGGGTGGCTACTCGCAAAACATCGTCGTGCACGAACGTTACGTCCTGCGTATTCGCCATCCCGAAGCGCAACTGGCCGCCGTCGCGCCGCTGCTGTGTGCCGGCATCACCACCTACTCGCCGCTGCGCCAGTGGAATGCCGGGCCGGGTAAAAAAGTCGGCGTGGTCGGCATCGGTGGCCTCGGCCACATGGGCATCAAACTCGCCCACGCCCTGGGTGCGCATGTCGTTGCGTTCACCACGTCTGAATCCAAACGTGAAGCGGCAAAAGCGTTGGGCGCCGATGAAGTGGTGGTGTCGCGCAACCCGGAAGAAATGGCTGCGCACACCAAGAGCTTCGACTTGATCCTCAACACCGTCGCCGCGCCGCACGATCTCGATGCATTTCTGGTGCTGCTCAAGCGGGATGGTGCGTTGACGCTGGTCGGGGCACCGGCCACCTCACACCCGTCGCCGAACGTGTTCAACCTGATCATGAAGCGCCGCACGATTGCCGGCTCGATGATCGGCGGCATCCCTGAAACCCAGGAAATGCTCGACTTCTGCGCCGAGCACGGCATCGTCTCCGACATCGAACTGATCCGCGCCGATCAGATCAACGACGCCTACGAGCGCATGCTCAAGGGCGATGTGAAATATCGTTTCGTGATCGACAACGCGACATTGGCTGAGTAAACCCTGGCTGCCCTGGCAGTTCTGCGCAAGCGGATCTGCCGGGCGCAAGCGGCGATTCTGTCGGTGGCATTTGACAGCGCCGGCATTGCTCGCCAGAGTCGCCCCCCTTTGCCAGCCAAAGATGCCGCAGCACAGGGGTTGCCGTTGAACGAACAGACATTGTCCATGCGCCTGGAGCGCGTGGCCGCACACATTCCGGCCGGCGCACGGCTGGCCGATATCGGCTCGGATCACGCTTATCTGCCCGTGGCGCTGATGCGTCGGGGGGTCATCGAGGCCGCAGTGGCTGGCGAAGTCGCATTGACGCCTTTTCACGCCGCGCAACGCACCGTGCGCGAGAACGATCTGCACAGCCGCATCACCGTGCGGCAGGCCAATGGTCTGGCGGCGATCAAGCCCGCCGATGCGATCACCGCGATCAGCATCTGCGGCATGGGTGGCGAAACCATCCGTGACATTCTCGACAGCGGCAAGGCGCAGCTGAGCGGCCGCGAACGGCTGATCCTGCAGCCCAATGGCGGCGAGCAACCCTTGCGCCAATGGTTGATGGATAACGACTACTGCATCCTCAGCGAAGAACTGCTGCGGGAAAACCGCTTTGATTACGAAATCATCGTCGCCGAACGTGTCGGCCCGGTGACGTATACGGCCCAGGAGCTGTACTTCGGGCCCTTGCAGATGCAGGCGCGCAGCCCGGCGTTTCTGCGCAAGTGGCAGCGCAAGCTGCAGTACAAGCAAAAAACCCTTGGCCAACTCGCCCAGGCCCGGCAAGCCTTGCCGGCAGACAAAGAACATGACCTTGCCCGAGAGGCGCAGTGGATCACTGAACTGCTGACCTGAATGGCTCGTGGCTGATAGGAATAGGCAACGCTGCAAGACGAACCGGCATAGGTCGCTGATTGTTCGCTCGCTACCATGACGCCACACCCAAGCACTGGAGTCGCTCATGAGCCGCACGAAAACCCTGTTCATCACTGGCGTCAGCAGTGGCTTCGGCCACGCGCTGGCTAAAGAAGCACTCGCAGCGGGCCATCGCGTGATCGGCACGGTGCGCAGTGAAGCCGACTTGCAGGCCTTTCAGGCGCTGTCGGTGGATAACGCGTATGGCGTGATTCTCGATGTCACCGACTTCGCCCGGATCGACAGCGTGGTCTTGGCGGTTGAAGCCACGCACGGCCCGGTCGATGTGTTGGTCAACAATGCCGGCTACGGCCACGAAGGCATCTTCGAAGAGTCGCCGCTGGAAGACATGCGCCGCCAGTTCGACGTCAACGTGTTCGGCGCGGTGGCGGTGACCAAGGCGTTTGTGCCGTTCTTCCGTCAGCGCCGCGCCGGGCACATTCTCAACATCACCTCGATGGGCGGCACAATCACCATGCCGGGCATCTCGTATTACTGCGCGAGCAAGTTTGCGCTCGAAGGCATCTCCGATACGCTGAGCAAAGAGCTGCAGCCTTTCAATATCTTCGTCACCGCCGTGGCCCCGGGCTCGTTTCGCACCGATTGGGCCGGTCGCTCGATGCAACGCACGGCGCGCAGCATTGCCGACTATGACGCCAGTTTCGATCCGATCCGCAAGGCACGGGAAGACAAGAGCGGCAAGCAGCTCGGTGACCCGCAGAAGGCCGCACAGGCCATGCTGCAGATTATCGACAGCCCCGCGCCGCCCGCGCATTTGCTGTTGGGCAGTGACGCGTTGCAACTGGTGCGCGACAAGCTCCAACACGTGGCCGCCGAAATCGATCAATGGGAAACGTTGACCCGCTCCACCGATCATTGAGGGAGGATTCAATGCAGCAGGCCGATTCGACGACCGCGCGCATGGTGCAGTTGCTGGAAACCCTCGCGCCGGTCGAGGGCTATAACCTCAGCGCCCTTGAGGATGTGCGTTTCCTGCGCTCGAATCGGCCGTTGACGCGCACGCCGGTGCTTTACGATCCCGGCATCGTGATCCTGTGTCAGGGCCGCAAGCGCGGTTATCTGGGTGAAGACATCTACGTCTATGACGCCCAGCATTATCTGGTGGTGTCCGTGCCGATTCCGTTCACCATGGAAACCAACGCCACGGCCACCGAGCCAATGCTCGCCATTTATATGCGCCTGGATTTGCAACTGGCCAGCGAGCTGATGCTGCAAGTCGACGACATCCACGGCGTCAGCGATGCGCCGCCCAAAGGCATGTACGCCTCACCGATGGACGACTCACTGCGCGACTCGACGTTGCGCTTTCTGCAAGCGATGAGCGTGGCCGGCGAGGCGCAGATTCTCGGGCCGGCGCTGGTGCGGGAAATCTATTACCGCATCCTCACCGGCGAGCAAGGTGGCTCGATGCGCGCTGCGCTCAATCGTCAGGGGCACTTCGGCAAGGTCAGCCGCGCGATCCGCAAGATCCACAGTTGTTATCAGCAACGTCTGGACGTCGAGCAACTGGCTCAGGAAGCGAGCATGAGCGTGCCGAGTTTTCACCTGCATTTTCGTAACGTCACCGACGCTTCGCCCATGCAATATCTGAAGTCGACGCGGCTGCACCAGGCGCGCCTGTTGATGTTGCGCCATGCCATGAGTGCGTCGGCTGCGGCGTTCAACGTCGGCTATGAAAGCGCCTCGCAATTCAGTCGCGAGTTCAAGCGTTTCTTCGGACGCACCCCGCAGGCCGAGATTGAATGGATGAAGGCCACGTATGCGCTGCCGGCGCCGGCAACGCCTTCACTCTATGTTTCGTCGCATTAGGCACTTCATCAAAACCCCCATACCGATCGCGCGGCGTGCTGTGGTAAACAGAGAGCGGAATGTCGGTTGATCCTCGGTGTAATCAAACATGAAGCGTCACTTTGATGACTTGCAATTGGGCAGTATCGAACTCTTTTGTCTCGCCGCTGAGGCCGGTAGTTTCACTGCCGCCGCCCAGCTTGCCGGGGTAACACCGGCAGCGGTGAGCCGCTCGATTCTGCGTCTGGAGAAGCGCCTCGGCTCGCGGCTGTTTGCCCGTACCACGCGCAGTATTCGCCTGACCGAGGCCGGCAAGAAATTCTTCGAACAGTGCAGCCAGGCCCTGGCGCAATTGGTCGAAGCGCAACAAGAAGTCATGGGCGCGCAAACCTCGCCCTCGGGACGCCTGCGCATCAGCCTGCCCACCACCTACGGCCATCACCGCATCCTGCCGCTGCTGCCAAGGTTTCGCGCGCTGTACCCGCACGTCACCGTCGACATCCACTTGGGCAATCGCAACATCGACTTTGTCGAGGAAGGCTACGACCTGGCGATCCGCGTCCGTGCCCAACCGGACTCGAGCATGATTGCCCGGTTGCTCGAGGACGCCAAACTGGTGGTGGTCGCCGCTCCCGAATATTTGCGCAAGGCCGGTACGCCGCAGACGCTGGAAGATCTGCTCGAGCACGAGTGCATCCAGTTCGAACTGCCCAGCAGCGGGCGGCGGATTTCCTGGTTGTTCCAGGAGGATGGCAAGGATCGAGAGGTGATTTGCGATGGCGGCTATTCTTGTTCCGACGATGTGCTGGGCGGTGTGACGCTGGCCAAGCATGCTGCGGGGCTGTTTCAGACTTACAAGTTCATCGTCGAAGAAGAGTTGGCCGACGGCCGTCTGGTCGAGGTGCTGCAGCCTTATCGTGGGCGCTCGCGGCCTTATACATTGCTGTACCCGCATGGTCGTCATGTGCCGCAGCGTGTGCGGGCGTTTGTGGATTTTCTGCTGGAATTTCGTGATGAGTGGGCGGCGCCGTAGCCACCTGCCAATTCAACTGGATGAACCGCTCAGCCGAGCAAAACCGTACGGTGAACGACTGCCGAGCGCCAGCTTACCTTTGCTGAGCGGTTAGCGCCGAGTAGCTGTTCTGTTGAACGTGCCGGAGGCATCGGGGTAGGTGCCGAAGCAGGCGCCCTCACCCTAGCCCTCTCCCCCAGGAGAGGGAACCGATTGGGGGATATTGGCGATGAACGCCGACGTGCAATAGCGCCGGTGAATCCATGACCGCCAAGCATTTTGGATGACTCCATAATCGTCGCGATCCATAGCCCAAGACACCTCGGTCGGCTCCCTCTCCCCCGGGAGAGGGCTGGGGTGAGGGGCCGCCGTTGCTGCGTCGAGTTCGGCTTACAAGGTGTAGGAAATCCCGACCTGCACGGTTCTTGGCGCGCCTGGATAGGCGTAAACGTTACCGAACGCGCCCTCTTCGTAATCGCGATCAAACAGGTTTTTCAGGTCAAGGTTGAGCCGCACCTTCTCGTTGACCTTATAGAAGCCGAGCAGGTCGACGACGGTGTAACTGCCCATCGAGAAAGCCGTGTTGGCGGTTTGTCCGGCGCGTTCGTCGACGTACTTGAGTCCGGTGCCCAGACCCAAGCCTTTTAGCGCTCCGTCCTGAAACTCGTAGACGTTAAGCAAGCTGAAGCTGTTTTGCGGAATGTTCATCAGCCGCGTGCCCGAGCGGATCACGTTGTCCTTGGTCACTTCGGCATCCACATAGGCGTAGCCGCCGATGACGCGCCATTCTGGCGTCAGGTTGCCGGCGACGTTCAGGTCGAAACCACGGCTGCGCACCTCCCCAGCGGCCACACTGAAGGTCGAGTCAACCGGGTCAGTGGTCAGCACATTGCGTTTTTCGATCTGGTAGATCGCGGCATCCACGCTCAACTGATGATCCAGCGCTTCCCACTTGATGCCCATTTCATACGACTTGCCTTTCTCCGGTGCGAAGCCTCCGCCCACGCGGCTCGCGCCGGTATTGGGCTTGAACGAGCGCGCGGTGTCGGCGTAGATCGCCAGGGTCTCGGTCAGGTCGTACGTCACGCCGAGGCGCGGGGTCACCGCGTTGTCGCTGGCCTGCCAGTTTTTGCCGCCCGGCACGTAGGTTTCATAGTCGTGTTCGAAACGCTCGAAACGTGCGCCGGCGAGGACCTTCAGGCGCTCGGTCAACGCGACCTGATCCTGCACGAACGCGGCATAGGTCTTGAGGTTTTCCTTGTCGTGGGTCGGCGTGCGCGTCAGTGCCGGACGCGGCTGACCGTAGACCGGATCGAAGATGTCGATCGGGTAGGCGCCAACCGCGCCGCTGGAGCGCTGAATGATCGACTTGTAGTCGTAGTCCTCGTACTCAATGCCGGTCAGCAAGGTGTGCTGCAAACTACCGGTGCTGAAATGCCCGGTCAGATTGAGCTGGGTGTCCTTGTCGGTCCACTCCAGTTTGCGGTAGTTGAAGTTGCGCCCCAGGGTTCGGCCGTCAGCGGCAATGCCGTTGGCCTCGATTGCGTTGCCTTCCAGCGAGCCGTCGAGCCACTGAAAACCTCCGCCCAGCGTCCAGTCATCATTGAGCAGATGTTCGAAACGCAGTTGCGCCATGTTGTTGTCGTTGTGCAATTTGCCGGCGTCTTTCTCGCCAAAGAACGTATCCCGCGAGGCGGTGCCAATCTGCTTGGCGTAACGCGTCACGCCGCGATCCAGCGGATGATTGTTACGCATGAAATCGCCCTCGAAGATCACCCGGGTGGCATCGCTGGCCTGCCAGGTCAGCACTGGCGTGACACCGTAGCGCTCGGTCTCGACGTGATCGCGGAAGGTATCGCCGCCCTCGCCCACCACGTTCAATCGATAGGCCAGGCGCCCCTCTTCGTCCAGTGGACCCGAAGCGTCCAGGGTGCCGCGTTTCATGCCTTGATCGTTCAACTGACTGCCTAACGTGACCGTGCGCTCGGCCAACGGCTGCTTGGAAACAACGTTGAACGTGCCGCCAGGATCGCCACGGCCGTAGAGCATCGTTGCCGGCCCGCGCAACACTTCCAGGCGCTCGATGGTGTTGGCGTCGGGCATGTTCGGGTAGCCGCGATTGATCGGGAAGCCGTTGCGGTAGAACTCGCCGGTGGTGAAGCCGCGCACGGTGAATGTGGTCAGCCCCTGCCCGCCGAAATTGTTCGCCCGGCCTACGCCACCGGCGTAATCGAGCGCGTCTTGCAACCGCGTGGCGCCGAGGTCTTCGACAGCATCTTTAGTGACCACGCTGATCGATTGCGGCGTTTCATGGATCGAGGTATCGGTACGGGTGGCACTGGCAGAACGCGTCGCGCGATAGCCCTGCACCGGGCCGTCGGCCCGTTCATAATCCGCGGTACCGACCACGTCGGTCGCCTCCAGCTCTAGCGCTGAAGAGCTCGAATCGGCGGGCTCGGCCCAAGAGGAAGAAGACAACGCTTGCAGCACACACACGGAAAGCAGGGTTCGACGCATGAAATGAAAACCTTGTGAATAGGCCAGAACGAAGGGTAAAACCGCCAGCAAAGCGAGGCGGATGGTATACCAAGCGCTCTGTTATTGAAACTTATTCCCATTCGCATGTTTGAACCGATCCAGTGCCGGTGCGTATTTCATTCATTGCGTCGCATAAAACCTGATCAAACCTGCAAAAGCTGTTTTGTCATTGCCATCGAAGTATCCAAGGAATGCCCGGTACGCTGCAGCTTGTTGAGCAAACTGGCGCCCAGCCACAGCTGATACAGGGTTTCCGCCAAGTGTCGGGCATCGCCATGAGGCAGGCTGTTTTGCGCCTGGCCTTGTTCGATGCACTCAGCGATACGCGCCACCACTTGCTCGGCGCCATCGCGCAAGGTGAGGCGCATCGCCTCGGACAAATCAGCGACTTCAGCACTGAGTTTCACCACCAGGCATTCATCGCCATGCCCTTCCAGCGTGCAGCGATCCTGCCAGCCCTGCCAGTAATCCATCAGCCGCTCATAAGCCGTCAGCCCCGGCAGCGTCAGGCGTCGTTCCATGTCGGCGAGGTAGCCGACAAAGTAATCCGCGAGCAAGGCCTGGCCGTACAGCTCCTTCGATTTGAAGTAGTGATAGAACGAGCCCTTGGGCACGCCGGCGGTTTGCAGGATCTCGTTGAGGCCGACACTGGTGAAGCCCTTCTCGGCCATCATCCGGTGGCCGGTGTCGAGCAAGTGTTGGCGGGTGTCGTCGTAGGTCGGTTTCATGGGGCGCAAATTACCAGACAATAGACCAGTCGTATATTTCACAGGATGGCGAGTTTGCCACACCTGCCGAGGAAAAACCTGCACTCGAAAAAATTACTAGACGACTGGTCTAATTGGAATCTATGCTGCGCCCCGTCAACCGCTTTTCCGGGTGTCGACGTCAGGCGAATCCCTCGCCCGGCGAGTCCACCTGATCAATCCAGGGTGCTCTATGAAAATCTTGATGGTTTTGACTTCACACGATCAACTCGGCAACACCGGCAAGAAAACCGGCTTCTGGCTGGAAGAATTCGCCGCCCCCTACTTCGCCTTCAAGGACGCCGGTGCCGACATCACGCTGGTGTCGCCGGCCGGCGGTCAGCCACCGCTCGACCCGAAAAGCGACGAGCCTGGTGCGCAGACTGCCGAGACCGATCGCTTCCGTAACGATCCCGCAGCACAACAGGCACTGGCCAATACCGGACGTCTGGCGGATGTTCGCGCGGACGACTTCGATGCGGTGTTTTACCCAGGCGGTCATGGTCCACTGTGGGATCTGGCTGAAGACCCACGCTCGATTGCCTTGATCGAAGCCTTCGCCCGCAGCAACAAACCCCATGGCTTTGTCTGCCACGCGCCGGGCGTGTTGCGGCATGTCGTGACGGCAGACGGTCAACCGTTGATTGCCGGTCGCGCGGTCACCGGTTTCACCAATTCGGAAGAGGCAGCCGTCGGCCTCACCGACGTCGTGCCGTTCCTGATCGAAGACGAGTTCCAGCGTCTCGGCGGTCGTTACTCGAAAGTCGCTGACTGGCAGGTGCACGTGGTCACTGATGGACAACTGGTCACCGGTCAGAACCCTGCCAGCTCCGCCGCAGTGGCCGAACAACTGTTGAAGATGCTCGGCTGATACAGCACCCAAATTTTTTTCCATCGTTAATAGTCGACCGGTCTAATAAACCAGTCGACAAGGTATTTGCATGAACCACAGCAGCTATTTCCAACCCGCGACACTCGGCTTGCACACCCTGAAAAACCGCATCGTCCTGCCACCCCTCACCCGCCAGCGCAGTACGCAGCCGGGCAATATTGCCAATGAGTTGATGGCTGAGTACTACCAGCAGCGTGCCGGCGCAGGTTTATTGGTGACCGAGGGCACGCAGATCGAACCGCGCGGCCAGGGTTACGCGTGGACGCCGGGCATCCACACCGCCGAGCAAATCGCCGGTTGGCGCAAAGTCACCGAGGCTGTGCACGCGGTGGACGGCGTGATCTTCGCGCAACTCTGGCACGTTGGCCGGGTGTCCCACACCGCGTTGCAACCGGATGGCGCGGCACCGGTGTCGGCCTCCGCCGTGGCCACCGACCGGGTCAGTGTTTTCATCGAAACCGCGCCGGGCGCCGGTGCACTGGTACCGCCTTCGGCGCCGCGCGCGCTGAGCACCGATGAAGTTCAGGAACTGGTCCAGTTGTATATCCAGGCCGCACGCAATGCCATGGATGCCGGTTTCGACGGCATCGAACTGCATTGCGCCAACGGTTATCTGGTCAACCAGTTCATTTCGGCCCACAGCAATCTGCGCACCGATCAGTACGGCGGTTCGCTGGACAACCGCCTGCGCTTTTTGCGGGAAGTGGTGGCCGGTGTTGCCGAGTGCATCGGCAAGGAAAAAGTCGGCGTACGTTTTGCGCCGCTGTTCACCACCACCGATGAGGCGCGGACTTACCTGGGCATGGTCGAGGAAGACCCGCACACCACCTACATCGAAGCGATCAAGATTCTGCAAGACGTGGGGATTGCTTATCTGTCGATCGCCGAAGCCGATTGGGACAACGCGCCCGCCATGCCGCAGACCTTTCGCCAGGCCGTGCGCGACACGTTCAGCGGCGCGATCATTTACGCCGGGCGCTACACCGCCGAGTCCGGCGCACAGTTGCTCGACTCCGGGCTGGCCGATTTCGTCGCGTTTGGCCGGCCGTTCATGGCCAACCCCGATCTGCCGGCGCGCCTTGCCAATGACTGGCCGTTGAATGCACTGAACCCGGCGACGGTGTATGGCGGCAACGCCGAAGGCTACACCGACTACCCCGCTTATCCCGGCTAAGCCTTCCCACCCAGCGTAGAGCGCTCCCGCACAGTGGGGGCGTTCATCAAGCACGCCCCGCCATCGCCCTGAATCGCCCCCTCCCGGCTAGAAAAAACCTATACACAGACTACAATCTGTACAAGTATCTGGAATTAACACTTAAACGTCCACTTGGCAGCCTGCTGCTCTTACGCTGAATTCGTGAAATGAACAAAACCCGTCGGCTGTGCCTGGTTCTGGGTGACCAGCTCTCTTTTGATCTGGCGTCATTGACCGATCTGGATGGCGAGCACGACCATGTGTTGATGGTCGAGGTCATGGAAGAAGCCACCCACGTCGCCCATCACCCGCAGAAGATCGCGCTGATCTTCAGCGCCATGCGTCACTTCGCTCAGGCGCTTCAGAGCCAGGGCATCCGTGTGCATTACGTGACCCTCGACGATCCGCAGAACAGCGGCTCAGTACCCGGCGAGCTAAAGCGCTGGCAGGCTTTATTGCAGGCGAGCGAAGTGCACATTACCCAGTGCGGAGACTGGCGCCTGGAGCAATCGCTCAAGGCGTGTAGCTTGCCGATCCATTGGCACGCCGACGGCCGCTTCCTGTGCAGCCGCGATGAGTTTAGCGCTTGGGCCTCGGGCAAAAAGCAGTTGCGCATGGAGTTCTTCTACCGCGAGATGCGCCGCAAAAGCCGCCTGCTGCTCAACGGTGACGGTACGCCGGTCGGCGGCGCGTGGAACTTTGATGCCGACAATCGCAAAGCCCTGCCCAAATCCGTCAAGGCGCCCTACCCGGCCGGTTTTGCCAACGATGCAATCACCCTCGAAGTCCTCGCCCTGGTCAAGCAACGCTTCGCCAGTCACTACGGCAGTCTGGATGATTTCAACTATCCGGTGACACACGCCGACGCGCAAAAACTCTGGGCGTACTTTCTCGACTACGCCCTGGCCGGGTTCGGCGATTATCAGGACGCCATGGCCAGCGACGAGCCGTTTCTGTTCCACGCACGCATCAGCGCGGCACTGAACATTGGCTTGCTCGACCTGCGCCAACTCTGCAGCGATGTTGAGTCGGCCTATTGGTCTGGCAGCATTGCGCTGAATGCTGCCGAAGGCTTCATTCGCCAACTGATCGGCTGGCGCGAATACGTCCGTGGCGTGTACTGGCTGCACATGCCCGAGTACGCCGAGGGCAATGCATTCGCCAATCAGCGGCCGTTGCCGGAGTTCTACTGGACCGGCGCAACCCAAATGAATTGCATGCGCCAGGCCATCGGCCAGAGCCTCAAACACGCTTACGCTCATCACATCCAGCGCCTGATGGTGACCGGCAATTTTGCCCTGCTCGCCGGCATCGCGCCGAAGCAGATCTGTGAATGGTATCTGGCGATTTACATGGACGCTTTCGATTGGGTCGAACTGCCCAACACCCTCGGCATGGTCATGCACGCCGACGGCGGCTACCTCGGTTCCAAGCCTTATTGCGCCAGCGGCCAGTACATCAACCGGATGTCCGACTACTGTCGCGACTGTGCGTACTCGGTGCGTGAAACCACGGCCGACAACGCCTGCCCGTTCAACGCCCTGTACTGGCATTTCCTGATGCGCCACGGTGACCTTCTGCGCGGCAACCAGCGCATGGCCATGATGTACAAAAACCTCGATCGCATGCCGCCAGCCAAGCAACAGGCTCTGTGGCAACGCGGCCAACGCTTGCTCGACACGCTGGATAACGGCGAAGCGTTATGACAACGCATGCGCACCTGGCCCGCGTGCAACTTAAACAGGCCACCCCGGGTCAATGGCTCACAAAGCTTGTGAAGCAGAGGGCTTGAAACACGCCAATTGAACGCAAGCCAACCATCAACGCATGAAGGGTGAACATCCTGAAACAGCTTACTCGCGAGGAGCTTGAGTCTGAGGTCACGCGCCTGCGTCTGGCCGTCAAGGCGACCTGCGACGCCGTCTGGGACTGGGATCTGAAAACCAATCAGGTCGTCTGGAACGACTCGCTGCAACAGGCGTATGGCTACGCGTCAGACGCCATCGAGCCGACGTGTGATTGGCGCTTTGCGCAGATTCACACGCAGGATCGCGCGCGCGTGACTACCTCGATTCGCTCGGCGATCGACGGCTCCGGCACGACCTGGAGCGCTGAGTACCGTTTCCTCTGCCACGATGGTTCATATGCCGAAGTGCTTGATCGCGGACATCTGATCCGCAATGCCGATGGCCAGGCCGAACGCATGATCGGGGCGATGCTTGACCTGACTCGCTCGCGCAGCGCCGAAACCGCATTGCGCCGCAGCGAAGAACGTTTCAGCACCATTCTGGAAACCATCGAAGCCGCATTCGCCATCGTCAAAGTCAAATTCGATGCTGACGACCACCCCATCGACTATTGCTTCGTCGAGGCCAACCCGGCGTTCGAGCGTCAGGCCGGGGTCAACCTGCGGGGCAAGTGGGTCACCGAGTTCGCACCCAACCTGGAAAAATTCTGGTTCGAGACTTACGGTCATGTGGCCAAGACCGGCGAGCCGGCAAACTTCGAGAACTACGCCAATACCTTCGAACGCTGGTTCGATGTGCGCGCCGTGCGCGTTGGTGACCCGGCCGATCGGCAGATTGCGATCTTCTTCAGCGACGTCACCGAGCGCCGCGACGCGCAAGAGCGCTTGCGCGTCAGCGAAGCGATCGCTCGGGAAAACATCGAACGGGTCCAACTGGCCCTGGCCGCCGGCGCCATTATCGGCACCTGGCACTGGCACTTGCCCAGCGATCGTTTCAGCGTCGATGAGGCCTTCGCGCGGGTTCTCGACCTCGATCCTGCCTGGGGTCTGGACGGTCTGAGCCTGGAGCAAGTGGTGATGACCGTTCACCCGGACGACAGGAAAGGACTCACAACCGCCATCAACGAAGTCATTGCCCGTGGAGGCGCCTATTCGCACCAATACCGAGTGCGCGGCGCGGATGGCCAATACACCTGGATTGAAGCGAACGGCCGCGTCGAGTGCGCCGAAGACGGCACGCCTTTGCGTTTCCCCGGCGTGCTGATCGATGTCGAAGAGCGGCGTAACGTCGAAGCCGAGCGCGACCGGGTCACCGCCGCGTTAAAAGCCCTCAATGACACATTGGAACAACGCGTCTCGGCGCGCACCGCCGATCTGATGCAGGCCGAAGAAAAGTTGCGGCAATCGCAGAAAATGGAAGCCGTCGGGCAACTCACCGGCGGTCTGGCCCATGATTTCAACAACCTGCTGGCGGGCATCTGCGCATCCCTTGAGCTGATGGAAAAACGCATCGCCCAAGGTCGCCTGAACGACATCGACAAATACATGCTGATCGCCCAGGACGCGGCCAAACGCGCCACTGCCCTGACCCACCGCCTGCTGGCATTCTCCCGCCGGCAGACCCTCGATCCACGGCCGACCGAAATCAACGCGCTGATTGCCGGCATGACCGAACTGATCCAGCGCACCGTCGGCCCGAGCATTCGCCTGAAGACGGTGGTTGCCGCCGATCTGTGGCCGGCGCTGGTCGATGCCAGTCAACTGGAAAACGCCCTGCTCAACCTGTGCATCAACGCCCGCGACGCGATGCCCGATGGCGGCAGCATCACCGTCGAAACCGCCAATCGAACCATGGATGCTGAATCGGCGCGCTCAAGGGAGATGCCCGCAGGGCAATACCTGTGCCTGTCGGTTGCCGACACCGGTACCGGTATGAGTGCGGAAGTGATCGCCAAGGCGTTCGACCCGTTTTTCACCACCAAACCGCTGGGCCAGGGCACGGGCCTTGGGCTGTCGATGATCTACGGTTTCACCAAGCAATCCGGCGGGCAAGTGCGCGTGCAGTCGACCGTGGGTCAAGGCACCATCATCTGCATTTACCTGCCGCGCTACCTCGGCGAAACGCAGCGCAATCACGATGACGCGCAAAGCTCGGCAACGCCGCAAACCAAGGCCGGCGCAACCATCCTGATCGTCGACGACGAACCCACCGTTCGCACGCTGCTCAAAGACGTGCTGCACGACCTCGGCTACAACCTGCTCGAAGCAGGCGACAGCGTTGAGGGACTGGAAGTATTGCGATCCAGCGCGCACATCGATTTGCTCATCACCGATGTCGGCTTGCCGGGCGGCATGAACGGCCGGCAGATGGCCGATGCGGGCCGACAAATCAGGCCGAGGCTGAAGACCTTGTTCATCACCGGGTACGCGGAAAACTCAGTGATCGGCAACGGTCAGCTCGGCCCGGGCATGCAGGTGCTGACCAAACCGTTCGCCGTCGACACCCTGGTCTCACGGGTCAGTAGCCTGTTGTCTATCGACTTCGAATAAGGGCTGCGCAGCAGACGTCATGAACCGGTTGCGTCCTGCTGTTTTTGCTTGATACAGCGCCTGATCGGCGCACTCGATCAGCGCCTGCACCGGCACCAGCTGCGCACCGCGCGCAGCGGCAATGCCGATGCTCAGGCTCACCCGGGCCACGGGACTGTTGGGGTGCGCGATGTTGGCGTGTTGCAAGCGCTCAATAATCAACTGCGCCACCACCGTCGCGCCGTCACTGTCGGTATCGGGCATGATCACGGCGAACTCTTCACCACCGTAGCGCGCCACCAGGTCCGATGGCCGCCGCACACACTCGTCCAGCACGTGGCCGACGGTCTGCAGACAGGCGTCACCGGCAACATGACCGAGCGCATCATTGAACCGCTTGAAATAGTCGATATCGATCATCAGCAAGGCCAGCGATGAACCGTCGCGCTGTGCCCGACGCACCTCTGTGGCGAGGGTCTGGTCGAAGCAGCGCCGATTCGCCAGACCGGTCAGCGCATCTTTCATGGCTAACAACTCCAGTTGCCGATTGGAGCCGAGCAACTGCTGCTGAGCGATGCGCAGTTCGCCTTCAACCTGGGTGCGGCGGCGAATATCGACGATCAAGAACCAGCCGATCAGACCGGTGAGCCCCAACAGCCCCGCCACCACCACCGCCGACAACAGCGCCTCCGTGCGCCAGGCCGTGAGCGCTTCGTACTTGCCGATGGCGACTGTGGTGATCAGTGGCAGTTTTTCACTCTTGCGGAAGGCGTAGAGGCGTTCGACGCCATCCAGGCTGGAGGAATAGGACGCGGTGCCGACCGATTGATCGACCAGGTACTTGGCGTAGATCGGCGACTTGGAAAAGTTGCGGCCCATGTCCTGCTCGCGAAAGGGATAGCGCACCAGCAGCGTACCGTCGGTATAGGACAAGCCGATCGCGCCGTCCTGGCCAATGTCGAGTTTGCCAAACAGGCGCAGAAAGTTTTCCACGCCCAGGGTCACGGCCACGACCCCGGCAAACTCGCCGCGATCATCATTGAAACGGCGGCTGACGGTGATCACCCATTCCTGATTGGAGCGGCTGCGGATGGGAGGCCCGATATAGGGCTCGCGGCTCGGATCGTCGCGATGATGAATGAAATAGGCCCGATCACTGCTGTTGGCGCCCACCGGAATCGGCCGGTTCGACGACATCAGCCAGTGGCCATGGCGGTCATAGATGGTGATACCGCTCAGCTGCGGCATCAGCGGTTGCTGGCGGTTGACCAGTGCACTCAGGCGCTGGATCTGCGCGGGACCACTGCCTTCGGTCTCCAGGCGTTCGACCAGCCCGAGCAACAGCAGCGAACTTTGCCGGACAATGCCTTCGGAATAGGTCTCGAGTGCCTGGGTCAGGTTCAACCCGTGCACGTTGACTTCCTCCAGCGCGCGATCGCGCGAAGACAGCACTTTCCAGATGGTCAGCGACGCCAGAGAGCAGCCGATGACCAGCAGCAAGAGGATGACGAGGTGGGTATCACGCTTCACGAAAGTACCTAATGGAAAGTCCGGTTTCCCGTTCCGGCCGTTACTGATTCAAGGCAATAACAGCGGTCGTATGTCCTCGACCGGCGCAAGGATACAAGTAGCGCATTGAACGCGCAGCAACCGCGTGGCGGAATGTCGTTTTCAGGCCCTCGGTGATGTTTCGCAACCACACGACGGCGGCCTGCAACGTGTATCCAGCCTGAAGAACATCGACCCACAGCCAAAAATTCAGCCTGACGTGCAGACAAAGCAAAAGCCTGCTTTTTAGGGCAGGCTTTTGTTTGGCTCGCGTCAGCTTACTTCTGCTGCGCCGTCAGCGCTGAGTAGCTGTTCATCAGGTTGCGGTAGTTAGGAATCCGCTGCGACAGCAGATTACCCAAGCCTTCAATGTCGTTGCGCCAGTCGCGGTGCAGCTCACATGCCACCGAGAACCAGTTCATCATCTGTGCGCCCGCCTGAGTCATGCGACTCCACGCGGCTTGCTGCACCGTGGTGTTGAAGGTGCCCGACGCATCGGTAACCACAAACACATCGAACCCTTCCGCCAGTGCCGACAGAGTCGGGAACGCTACGCAGACATCCGTCACCACGCCAGCAATGATGATCTGCTTGCGGCCGGTGGCCTTGATCGCCTTGACGAAGTCTTCGTTGTCCCAGGCGTTGATCTGACCTGGGCGAGCGATGTACGGCGCGTCCGGGAACATCTCTTTCAGCTCTGGCACCAGCGGGCCGTTCGGGCCTTGTTCGAAACTGGTGGTGAGGATGGTCGGCAGTTCGAAAAACTTGGCCAGATCGGCCAGGGCCAGCACGTTGTTCTTGAACTCGTTCGGCGAGAAGTCCTGCACCAGCGAAATCAGACCGGTCTGGTGATCGACCAGCAGCACGATGGCGTCGTCTTTGTTCAGGCGGTTGTAGGTTGGAGTGGTCATGGTGGGCGTCCCTTTTCGATGTTGGAAGTTGTTGTTGCGTTCAAGTTGGGTACAGATTACTGACGCATCGAAAAGGGATAAATCGGCTGAAACGCGTTTCACCGTCAACCAGAACAGGACAATTCAGCGACAGGGTTTTCAACATTCAACCTTGAGCCCGGCAGAGGCGCGGTTATGAGCTAATAACACCTTCATTAAACCGTCGCTCAAACGTTGTACTAGGATAGGATCCAAGTCTGCGGTGTTTTGTCGATCAAGGAGATCGTCGACGGAGCTGCAGACGTCTTGAATTAACGCCTCTCAGGGATGACACGCACATGAATTCACACTTGTTCCCCCACATCGGCAAGGTCATCGCAAGTACCGGCAGCCGGCACTTTCCGCGCATGCTGCATGACCTGATCCTGACGCAACTGGCGGTCGACGCCACGCACATCCGGCAGATGCGTGTCGAACCGGTGGGCCGCGCGTCGAGCCGCAGTGAGCCAGAGCCGCTGAAAGAACAGGCGCTGCTCGCCGAAACGGTGTTTTCCGAACACAGTGCGGCGGCCCACCATTTACCGAATCCGCCGGTCGCGAGCAGTACGGACGCCTCGCAACTGCACCTGACCCGGCGCAAGGACGGCTACCGCTACGTGATTTCGGTGTACCGCAACGGCGAATCCCAGCGCTTTTCCGCGCAGGAGCGCAGCCTCTTGCAGGACATATCTCCGGTGCTGTTGCCGATGGTCGAAAAACACATCCACGCCCTGCAACCGGCCAACCCTGACGCACATAACCAACCCGAGACAGCCGAGGGCACGGGCCTGGAAACCTTGCGCCTGCGCTTCGACGAACGTCTGGTGCAACTGGGGCTGAGCCTGTCGAACCGCGAAACCGAGGTGTGTGTCGGCCTCCTCGCCGGGCGCACGGCGCCGGAACTGGCTGAACAATTGGCGTTGAAGGTCAACACCGTGGAGAGCTACCTGAAACGCGCGGCGATCAAGTTGGGCATCAGTGGGCGGCATTCGTTGATGCGCTGGATGTATTCGCCGCTGGAGACGTCGGCGTCGAGTGCGGCGTGACAGACGTGGGTTTTGTGGGCTGCTCTGGATCGCTACCCCCTCACCCCAGCCCTCTCCCCCAAGGGGGGCGAGGGGGAAAGGGAGCCGATCTCGGTTGGATTCAAACCTGAGTTCTACGTGAGAGCCGATCTTTGTGCTGTTCAAAACCTGAGTTCGGCTCGGTAGTTCACGTCGGTGCATCTTCAGCAAACACCGCGGTCAGTCCCCTCTCCCTCCGGGCGGTCCGACGTTTCGGGAGGGTTAGGGTGAGGGTCCGCTTTTAATCCCGCGCCAACGCCTCAATCGGATCAAGCCGCGAAGCATTCCGCGCCGGCACAAAGCCAAACACAATCCCGATCAACGTCGAGCACACCACCGCCGTCAGCACCGAGGTCAGCGAGAACACCATTTCCCATTCCTTGATAAACACCGAAAACAGATGCCCAATCGCATACGACAGGGAAATTCCGATCGCCCCGCCCAACAGGCACACCATCACCGCCTCCACCAGAAACTGCTGACGAATGTCCGACTGCCGCGCGCCCACCGCCATGCGGATGCCAATCTCCTGCGTACGCTCGGTCACCGACACCAGCATGATGTTCATCACGCCAATCCCCCCCACCACCAGCGAAATCACCGCAATCAGCGACAACAGCAACGCCAGCGAGCGGCTGGTTTTCTGCACGGTCTGCAAGACGCTGTCGAGGTTGTTGGTGAAGAAATCCTTGCTGCCGTGGCGTTGCAGCAACAGTTGCGTGACGTGTTCTTCCACCACTTTGCTCGGCTGACCGTCCTTCATGCGCACGCTGATGCTGTCCAGAAAACGCTGGCCCAGCACCCGCCCGGCCGCCGTTTCGTAAGGCACCCAGACATTGAGAGTCTTGCCCGAGGCAAACAGGCTTTTATCCTGCGCGGCCACGCCGATCACCGTGCACGGCAGGTTGCCGATCAGGATCACCTGGCCCAACGGATCAACATCCTGGCCGAACAGACGCTGACGGGTGTTGTGATCGATGACCACCACCTGCGCCTGGCGCCGCGCATCGCTTTCACTGAACGGGATACCGGCGGCCATCTTGATCCCGCGCACTTTGAAGTACTGATCGCTGACGCCGTTGACCTGCGCATCCAGGTCGATATTGCGATAGCGCAGCAACAGACTGCGGCCAATCATCGGCGTGGCGCTGTCGACGTAGTACAACTGATTCAGCGCGGTGACGTCGGCCGGCGTCAGGGTTTCGATGGAAGCGGCGCGTTTGTCGCCGTAACTGCTGCCGGGATAGACATCGATGGTGTTGCTGCCAATCGCGGCGATGTCCTTGAGCACGTAATTCTTCGCGCCCTCGCCCACCGCCGATATCGACACCACGGAAGTGATGCCGATGACGATGCCGAGCATGGTCAGCAAGGTGCGCATGCGATGGGAAATCAACGCCACCCAGGCCATGGCGAACGCCTCTTTGAACAACCCGAGACTGGCAACAAGACGCCGTGACGCGGTGGCTCTCGGCGCCACAGGCTCATCGCTGAGCAGGTGCGTGGTGTCACGTTCGTTGGCGCGGTCGCTGAGGATTTCACCGTCGCTGACTTCGATGATGCGCTCGGCGTTGGCCGCGACTTTCGGATCGTGGGTCACCAGAATCACCGTGTGTCCGGCCGCGTGCAGCTCCAGCAGGATGCGCATCACCTCTTTACCACTTGCGGTATCGAGGGCGCCGGTCGGCTCGTCGGCGAGGATCACTTCGCCGCCGTTCATCAAGGCGCGGGCGATACTCACGCGCTGCTGCTGACCGCCGGAAAGCTGGCTCGGCCGATGCGTCAGGTGCCCTTCCAGACCCAGTCGCGCCAGCAGTTCACGAGCGCGGGCATGACGTTGCAGTTGCGGCGTGCCGGCATAGATCGCCGGCATCTCGACGTTGTGCATCGCGCTCAGATGCGGCAGCAAGTGGTAACGCTGGAAGATGAAACCGAAGTAGTCGCGGCGCAGTTCGGCCAGCGCCTGATTGTCCAGAGCGCGGGTTTCCTGACCGTTGATCCTGTAGCTGCCAGCCGTGGCGTAATCGAGGCAACCGAGGATGTTCATCAGGGTCGATTTGCCCGAGCCGGAAGCGCCGATGATCGCCACCATTTCTCCGGCATGGATCGTCAGGTTGATGTTGTTCAGCGCGAGAAATTCGCGGTCGCCGGCGGTGAAGCTGCGGGTGATGCCGTTCAGTTGCAGCAGTGGCTCAGTCATGCTCAGGCCCCCGCCACAGGGGTCAGCGGATCACCGATGACCACGCGATCACCTTCAGCCAGACCCTCATTGATTTGCACTTTGACGTTGTTGTTGATCCCGGTCTGCACATTGCGCGACTGCGCGTGGCCCTTGGCATCCAGCACCCTTACAGGGAAGCTGCCATCGGCATTACGCGGGCCGAGCGCCGCCACCGGCACGGTCAGCACTGCCTTGGCAGTATCGAGGATGATTCGCACCTGCGCGGTCATCGAAATGCGCAGGCGATGGTCGGGATTGGGCACCTCGAACAAGGCGTTGTAGAACACCGCGCTGCTTTGCTTCGGCGTACCGGCGGGCGGCGTTTCAAGAAAGTTCTGTGGCGCCGGATCGGTGCCGCGCAATTTCGCGTAGTAGCGTTTGTCCTCGCCAAGAATGGTGAAATACACCTCTTGCCCCGGCGCGATATGAATCACATCGGCCTCGGACACCTGCGCTTTCACCGTCATGGTGTCCAGATCCGCCAGTTTCAGCAGGACCGGCGCCAGTTGGCTGGCGATCACCGTCTGGCCTTCCTGCGTGACCACGCCGACCACGTCGCCATCGATTGGCGCGACGATGCGCGTATACGCCAGATTGACCTTGGCCGTGTCGATCTGGATATGCGCGCTTTTGATCTGCGCATCCAGCGACATCAGGTTGGCCTGCTGCACCTGATAGTTCGACTCGGCGGTTTCGAAATCCTGGCGCGAGATCGACGCGTCATCCTGCAAGTTTTTGTAGCGCTCGTAAATCGCTTTGGTCTGCCTGAGTTGAGCCTGGGTGGCGCGTTTTTGCGCTTGCAGGTTTTCCTCATCGACCTGCGCCTGACGCAGGGTGTTCTGCAACACCAGCGGGTCGATTTCCGCCAGCCATTGCCCCTTTTTCACCTTGTCGCCGACCTTGACCTTGAGCGACTTCAATTGCCCTGACACCTGCGCACCAACGTCCACTTGCTTGATGCCTTCGAGCAACCCGCTGGCCAGCACCGCGTTTTCGATGTCACTGCGTTCAACCGGGGCGGTCAGGTATTGCGGCGCCTCGGCCGGTGCCTGCACCGCGTAGAACGCCAAACCCGCTACAGCCACAAACGCCAACCCCATACCGACTTTGCGCAACTTCGACTTTTCCATAAATGACCACAAGTCCGTTCAGGATTGAACCCGGCCAGCGGCCGGGCTCTGGTAGATAAACAACAATCAGGACAGCACTTGGCCGGTAGGCACTTTCAGGCCGTCATGCCACCACGCCGCAAGACTGAAGACGTTGGGCGTCTTGAGAATCGTGAAGTGGTTGCCCGGGCCGTACCACACCGCCAGATCCGTCACCTGACGCTGCCAGCCTTCAACCATCGCCGCCTGCTCGCGCTGATTGCCCCACGCATCCAGCGTCGGGTCATCGACCAGCGCCAGCCGCACGGGGCCGGTGTAGGCCAGTTGCGGTTGATAGACCGTGCGCAGCGCTGTGGCGAAGGTGCGGACCGGGCCGTGCATCGCATCAGGCGCGGCGCGCTCCGACAGCACGCCGGCGTGCACCATGCCGGCATGCAACAAGCGCATTTGCGTGGCGTCATCAGCGTCGGCGAACACCTGTAGATCAATCTCCAGCGACTTGCCACTGGACAGTTGCAGGGTGTCGATCAAGCGTTCCAGCGCCGCCGTGCCGGTGTACGGTTTGCCCGCCGTACCGTTGCTGCCCGGCGCCTCGCTGTCGATCAACGTCAACGAAGCCACCTCGCGGCCGACCGCTTGCAACTGCGCTGCCATGGCATGCGCGACCCAACCGCCAAAGGAATGGCCGATCAGGTGCACTGGGCCTTGCGGATAAACCTGCGCGATGGCTTGCAGGTAGAACGCAGCAGCAGCTTCGACCTGACTGTGCGGCACACTGCTGCCGTCCAGTCCGCGCGGTTGCAGGCCGATGATCGGCCACTCCGGCCCGATCGCTTCGGTCAGATGAATGAACCCGGTGACACTGTCGCCCGCCCCCGGCACACAGAAAATCGGCGCATGCCCAAGGTGCCCGCTCTGGATCGTCAGCAGCGGCTGATACACCGCCGTGGCGGGCGCGACCAGGGCCTCAAGTGCCTGAGTGATGGCCTGCGCCAACGCCTGAATATGCGGATTTTTCATCATGGTGCGGTGATCGCCGGGGATGTCGATGCACTGCAACAGACGGCTGTCGAAGCGCTCTTCCCAACCGCGTGTCGGACTTGGCACAGACTGCCCGTCCATCAGCGCCTGGGCGCGGAACAGATGAATCGTCTGGCTGGCCGGGCTGACCCGGTAATGCGCCAAGGCCAAGCGATGCGCCGCCTCGCGATCGAAGTAATGCCAGGCATCGGCCGCGCTGACCGTGGCCAGTTCCGGATCGGTCAGTTGCTGCACCTGGCAACGCTGGAACAGCGCGTGGAAATCCAGTTGTTCAATCTCGGCTTCCAGCGCCTCGACCGACGCCAACGCGTTGGTGCCTTCGGCACCGAGCATCAGCGCACGCCCCCGGCAATGCCCGAGCAACTGGCGCTTGTCGAGATCCTTGCCACTCCACATCGCCTTGTCCTGAGCGAGCGAGTTGGGCGCGTAGCTGTCGAGCATGCCGATGAAGTCCACCGTTTGATCCTGACCCAGCAATTGCTGGGCAACTTCATGCGCCAGCACCCCGCCGAACGACCAGCCCGCCAGACGATACGGCCCGTGTGGCTGCACCAAACGGATGATTCCGGCCATCCGCCTGGCCATGCATTCGATTGTGCGTAGCTGTGGCTGACCCAGCGGCACGCCGGGCAGGCCATAAATCGCAAACTCGCCGCCAATGTGCTGCGCCAGCGTCGGGAAATACACGTCGCGGCCACTGAACTCATGCACCAGGAACAGCGGCGTGCCGATATCCCCGGCACGCACCACGACAAGCCCCTCCGGCAGTCCAGCGATTTCGTCCTGAGCGAGCAACGCCGCCGCCGACTCGATGTTCGGATGCTGGAACAACTGGGCCAGTGATATCTGCAATCCGCCGCGCTGCATCAAACTCACCAGTCGCACCGCGAGCAACGAATGCCCACCCAGTTCGAAGAAGTTGTCATGACGCCCGACTTGCTCAACGTTGAGCACTTCGGCCCAGATACGCGCCATCGCAGTTTCCACCTCGCCTTGCGGCGCCACATAAGGGCGGTTGATCACCGCGTCTGCCCCCGGCTCCGGCAAGGCCTTGCGGTCGACCTTGTCGTTGGGGGTCAGCGGCAATGCGTCGAGCAACACGTAGGCGCCGGGCACCATGTACTCCGGCAAACGCTCAAGCACATGGGCCCGCAAGACCTCCAGGTTTGGCGTTTCGATCCCTGCACGCAACGTGTACCAGGCCACCAAGCGTTCATCGCGCACCATGACCACCGCTTCGCGGATCGCGGGATGTTCGATCAGCCGCGCTTCGATTTCGCCAGGTTCCAGGCGCAAGCCGCGCAGCTTGATCTGGAAGTCGTTGCGTCCGAGGAATTCCAGATCGCCGTCGTTGTTGTAGCGCGCCAGATCGCCGGTACGGTACAGGCGATCGCCCGGCACGAACGGACTGTCGATAAAACGCTCGGCCTGCATGTCGGGCAGTCCGTGATAACCGCGTGCCACGCCCACACCGCCAATGTGCAACTGGCCGCTGACACCCTGCGGCACCGGTTGATCGTAAGCATCGAGCACGTACAAGCGCGTGTTGCTCAGCGCCTGGCCGATCGGCACCACGCTGTGCGGCACCGGTTGATCCGGTTCAAGCGTCCAGCCGGTGCTGTCAACTGTGGTTTCAGTCGGGCCGTACACGTTGTGCAAACGCACCCACGGCAGGCGATCGCGCACCTGACGCACCAGCGCGGCAGTGAGTTCGCCGCCACCGTTGAGCACATCGGTGAGGCTGGTGCACTGGCTGACATCGGCCTGTTCGATGAAATCCTGCAGCAGCGCCGGCACGAACTTGACCACCGTCACTTGGTGCTCGCGAATCGCCTGCACCACATACGCCGAATCGCGGTTGCCATCGGCCCGTGCCAGCACCAGACGCAGGCCGGAACACAGCGGCCAGAAGATCTCCCACACCGAACTGTCGAAACTGAACGGGGCTTTTTGCAGCAGGGCGCCATGCTCGGTCGGCGCGCTGATCTGCGAGCCCCAATGCACCATGTTGCAGGCGCTGCGATGCTCGATCATCACGCCTTTCGGCAGGCCGGTGGAGCCGGAGGTGTAGATCATGTAGGCGAGGTTCGCGGCGCTCAGGCCCGGTACCGGCAAATCATGATCAGGCAGCTGTTGCCAATGACCTTGATCGAGGTCGATCAAGGTCGTTACAGGCGCGGCGAACAGCGAACGCGTCGCCGCTTGTACCAACACCGCGACCGGCGCGCTGTCCGTGAGCATATAGGCCAGACGTTCCGCCGGATATCCCGGATCCAGCGGCACATAGGCACCGCCCGCTTTGAGAATGCCGAGCAGACCGACCACCAGATCCAGCCCGCGCTCAAGGCAAATCGCCACGCGCGAATCCGGCTGCACACCCTGTTCGCGCAAGTGATGAGCCAGTTGATTGGCCCGTGCATTGAGTTCGCGATAGGTGAGGCACCCGGCTTCGGACTGCACGGCGATGGCTTCGGGTTTAGCCCGTACCTGCGCTTCAAACAAGCAGTGCAACGGCTGTTCCAGTGGGCAATCGACTTCGCTGGCGTTGAAGTCGTGCAACAGGCACTGACGCTCGTCCTGCGCCAGCAACGGCACCTGTTCCAGCAGCTTTTTTTCATCGCTCACCAACGCGGCCAGCAAGCGCTGGAAGTAACCGACAAAACGCCGCACCGTCGACTCATCGAACAACGCCGTGGCATAACGCAGCGAACCGCGAACACCATCGGCGCTGTCGCCGAGACTCAGCGACAGGTCGAACTTCACAAAGTGGCTTTCCCCCGCCACGCCTTCCAAGGTCAGGTCACCGAGTTGCAGGCTCGGGCCGTCATTGTTGTCCCAGCTCAACAGTGTCTGGAACAGCGCGCTGTGAGCCAGACTGCGCAGCGGTTTGCTGATGTCCACCACGTGCTCGAACGGCAGATCCTGATGCGCCTGCGCCGCCAGGGTTTGCGCCTTGACCCGCGCCAGCAACGCTTCGCCGCTGAGTGCGCCCGACGTATCGATGCGCAGGGCCAGGGTGTTGACGAACATGCCGATCAAGCCTTCGATCTCGGCGCGGGTACGATTGGCCACCGGCGAGCCGATGACCACGTCGGTCTGCCCGGACAAGCGACTGAGCAGCATCGCCCAGGCACTCAAGATCACCATGTACGGCGTCACCGCGCGACGTTGGCACAGCGCTTTGAGTCCGCGACTCAGCGGCGCGCCCAGCACCACATCGATATGGCTGCCGGCAAAGTCCTGTTGCGCCGGACGCGGACGATCGGTCGGCAGGGTCAGCAACGCAGGGGCGCCAGCGAGGTTCTGCTGCCAGTAATCGCTCTGCCGTTGCAGCACCTCGCCGCTGAGCCAGCGGCGTTGCCACACCGCGTAATCGCTGTACTGCAGCGTCAGCGCGGGCAGCGGGTCTTGCTGGTCATGGCTGAACGCTTGATACAACGCCGCCAACTCACGGGTCAGCACACCCATCGACCAGCCATCGGAGATGATGTGATGCAGCGTCAGCAACAGCACGTGGTGATCGTCGGCCAAACGCACCAGACGTCCGCGAATCAGCGAATCGCGAGCAAGATTGAACGGTGCGCCGGCTTGCTCTTCGATCAGCCCACGCAAAGCATTATCGGCCTGCGGGTGCTGGCGCAAATCTTCAACCTGTAGCAACAGCGCGGCCTCGGCCGGCACGATCAGCACCTGCGCTTGATCGTCGATTTGGGTGAAGCGGCTGCGCAGGGTTTCGTGGCGCTCGACAATGCGCGCCAGTGCCCGTTGCAGCGCGTCTTCATCCAGCCGCCCGCGCAGACGCAGGCCCAGCGGAATGTTGTACGCCGTGTTGCCACCGTCCATTTGCGCCAGGAACCACAGGCGCTGTTGCGCAAACGACAACGGCAGTGCTTGCTCACGCGGTGCCGGCACAATCACCGGCAACGTGCTGCGTGCGGCCCGGCTCAATACCTGCGCCACGGCCGCCAACTCAGGATTGGCGAACAACTCCGCCAGTGTCAGCTCCACATCCAGCTGTTGGCGAACCTGCGACAGCATGCGCATCGCCAGCAATGAATGACCGCCCAACTCGAAGAAATTATCGTGTCGTCCCACCTGCTCGACCTGCAACAACCCGGCCCAGATGCGCGCCAGGTTTTCCTCCAGCATCGTGACGGGCGCCACGTAGACCCGGCTGAGCATGGCGGTCTGGGTCGGTGCCGGCAGTGCCTTGCGGTCGATCTTGCCGTTGTTGTTCAGCGGCAACGCTTCCAGTTGCACCCACGCCGTCGGCACCATGTACTCCGGCAAGCGCGCCGACAGTTGCGCGTGCAATTCGGTGCTGTCGAGTTGCCCTGCGTGCGCGGTGTAATAGGCGACCAGACGCGGGGTTTCCTGAGCGTCGCGGCGCGCCAGCACCACGGCTTCCCTGATACCCGCGCAGTTGAGCAAACGGCTTTCGATCTCACCTAGCTCGATACGGAAACCACGGATTTTCACCTGATCGTCGTTGCGCCCGACGCAATCGAGTTGCCCCGGCGCCAGCCAGCGCGCGAGGTCGCCGGTGCGATACAGCAACGCGCCGGGTTTATCGCTGAACGGATCACGGAGGAATTTTTCGGCGGTCAGATCGGCTCGGTTCAGATAACCCAGTGCCACGCCCTGCCCGCCGATATACAGCTCACCGGTCACGCCCATCGGCACTGGTTGCTGATGCGCATCGAGTACATAGACCTGGGTGTTGGAAATCGGCCCACCGATCGGCACGCTGTCGGCATTTTCCGCCACCTCCCGCACTTCGAACGTCGTGGCGTAGGTGGTGGTTTCGGTCGGGCCATAGCAATGCACGACGCGCAGTTGCGGCGCCTCGACCAGCAGCGTGCGGAACGCCGCCGGATCACCGCGCTCGCCACCACAGAGCAGAATGCGCAGCCCTTTGAGCGCTTGCGGGATAAGTTGCACGTACTGGTTGAACAGCGCTGTGGTGACGAACAGTATCGTCGCGCCACTGGCATTCAGTTCACGGCCAAAGGCCTGCGGATCCAGCAGGGTCTGATGGTCGATGATCACCACGCGCCCACCGTTGAGCAACGGCCCCCAAATGTCCATGGTGCTGGCGTCGAACGCCGGATTCGAGGCGAACACCACGCGATCCTGCGCATTGAAATCGGCGTAACCGTTATTGAGCAGCAAACGGCCGATGCCACGGTGCGGCACCATCACCCCCTTAGGCGTGCCGGTGGAACCGGAGGTGTACATGATGTACGCCAGCGACTCCGAGGACTGCACAAGATTGGGGTTATGCGTCGGTTGCCCGCTGAGGGTCAGCCTGTCCAGATCGATACGCGGCGCGGCGTAATCGATGACTTCGCCGCTCAGGGTCAGCAGCGCGGCCGCCCGACAGTCCTCTACCATGAACGCCTGACGCTCGCTCGGCGCATGGATGTCCAGCGGTACATAGGCCGCCGCGCACTTGGCAATCGCCAGTTGTGCGACCAGTAGTTCCAGCGAACGTGGCAACAGGATCGCTACGTGATCCCCCGGTTGCACACCTTGGCCGATCAGGTGATGAGCCAGGCGATTGGCCTGCGCGTTCAGTTCGAAATAGCTCAGCGATTGCGCGCCATGCACCGCCGCCACAGCCTTTGGATGCGCCGCCGCTTGTTGTTGGAAAATCCCGTGCACGGTCAGAGTCTGCGGGTAATCGCGCGCGGTGGCGTTGAAGTCGACGAGCAAGCGCTGACGCTCATCCGCCGCCAGTAACGGCAGGTGTTCAAGGACTGCGTGATCATTGCCGACCATCGCTTGCAGCAGCCGCTGGAAATAGCCGACAAAGCGGCGGATGGTCGATTCGTCAAACAGCGCCGAGGCGTAGTTCAGCGAGCCGCGAATCACACCGTTGACTTCGCCCAGGGTCAGCGTCAGGTCGAACTTGGCGACCTCGTCCGCGCCGGCCACCGCTTCCAGTGTCAGCTCGCCCAGCGCCAGTTGCGGGCCGCCGTGACTGTCCCAGCTCAATGTGGTCTGGAACAGCGGGCTGTGCGCCAGGCTGCGCGACGGTCGGGCGATTTCCACCACCTGTTCGAACGGCAAGTCCTGATGCGCCTGCGCCTCCAGTGTCCGCGCCTTGACCCGGGCCAGCAGCGTTTCGACACTCGGCTCGCCCGAGGTATCGATGCGCAGCGCCAGGGTGTTGACGAACATGCCGATCAAGCCTTCGATTTCCGCGCGAGAGCGGTTGGCCACCGGCGAGCCGATCACCACATCGGCCTGCCCGGACAGACGACTCATCAGCAATGCCCAGGCACTCGTCAGGGTCATGAACAGGGTCACGCCATGCCGCTGGCTCAGGACTTTGAGTCCGGCACTCAGATGTGGGTCCAGCACCACTTCGAGGTTGCTGCCGGCATAATCCTGATGCTCCGGGCGCGGGCGATCGGTGGGCAGCGTCAACAACGCCGGCGCACCGTCGAGGGTCTGTTGCCAGTATTCGCTTTGCCGGTGCAGCACGTCACCGCTGAGCCAGCGCCGTTGCCACACCGCATAGTCGCCGTATTGCAGCGCCAGCGCTGGCAGCGGATCGGGCTGGCCCTGGCTGAACGCCTGATACAACGCCATCAATTCGCGGGTCAGCACGCCCATCGACCAACCGTCGGCGACGATGTGGTGTACGGTCAGCAACAGCACATGGTGATCGCCGGCCAGACGCACCAGCTTTCCGCGAATCAGCGAATCGTTCTGCAGATCAAACGCTGTCGAGGCCGCCTGCTCCATCAACCTCTGCAAGGTGTCCTCGGCCTGAGGCTGTTGACACAGATCTTCAACACGCAGCAGCAGGCCGCTGTCGACCGGCGCAATCGTCACCTGCGCAGCGTCATCGCGACTAATGAAGCGGCTGCGCAGGGTTTCGTGGCGGGCCACAATGCGCGCGAGCGCCGCTTGCAGCGCATCGATGTCGAGTCGGCCACGCAGGCGCAGGGCGATGGGGATGTTGTACGCCGAGTTGCCGCCCGCCATTTGCGCCAGGAACCACAGGCGTTGCTGGGCGAAGGACAAGGTGCCGTCACGCGTTACCGGCACAATCGACGGCTGGGTGCTGCGCTCGGCACCCGCCAGGCACTCAGCGACCGCCGCCAGTTCGGCATTGGCGAACAGATCCGCCAACGCCAGCTCCAACCCCAACTGTTGCCGGACCTGCGCAACCATGCGCATCGCCAATAATGAATGCCCGCCGAGTTCGAAGAAATGATCATGGCGCCCCACCCGTTCGACCTGCAGCACCTCGGCCCAGATCTGCGCCAGCGTAGTTTCGGTCTCGCCCTGCGGCGCGGCGTAGTCACGGGTGAACAACGCGGCCAGATCCGGTTTCGGCAAAGCCTTGCGGTCGACTTTGCCGTTGGCCGTCAGCGGTAAGGCGTCGAGCCGGACAAAAGCGGCCGGCAGCATGTACTCCGGCAGTTGCTCCGCTAGATGCGCACGTATTTGTCCGACGCTCAGCGCCTCGGCTGGCGCCGCCTCGATGAAATACGCCACCAGTCGCGGCTGGCCGGGTTGATCTTCACGGGCCAGCAGCACGGCTTCCTGAATCCCTGGCAACTGATTGAGGCAGGTCTCGATTTCGCCGAGTTCGATGCGCACGCCACGGATTTTTACCTGATCGTCATTGCGCCCCAGGTAGTCGAGCGTGCCGTCCTCGCGCCAGCGCGCAAGGTCGCCGGTGCGATACATCCGCGCGTTCGGCAATGGGCTGAACGGGTCGTGCAGAAAACGCTCGGTGGTCATTTGCGGGCGGTTCAAGTAGCCACGGGCGACGCCGGCACCGCCAACGTATAACTCGCCCATCACTCCCAGTGGCACCGGACGCTGTTGCTCATCCAGCAGATAAACACTGGCATTGCTCACCGGTTTGCCGATGTGCAGCACTTGCCCTGCCTCGATCAACCCGGACGTGGCGACCACAGTGGCCTCGGTCGGACCGTAGTTGTTGATCACCTTGAAGGACTGATTGCGGTTGAACTGGCGCAGGCGATCGCCGCCGATCAACAGGGTTTTCAGGGTTGGATGCACTTGCTCCTGGCTGAAGGCGTACTCGGCCACCGGGGTCGGCAGGAAACTCACGTCCAGCGGCTGCGCGCGCCACCAGTCGAGCAGCGCATCGATGTCCTCGTTGCCGTCGTGGGCCGGCGCCAGATGCAGCGTCGCGCCGATGCACAACGCCGGCCAGACTTCCCAGGCCATGGCGTCGAAACCGAACCCGGCCAGGCTTGAGGTGTGGCTACCGGCGCGCAGATCGAACGCCGCACAATGCCAATCGACCAGATTGCTCAGGGTGCGGTGCTCGACCATCACGCCTTTGGGCAGCCCGGTGGAACCAGAGGTATAGATCACATACGCCAAGTGCTGCGGTGTCAGCGCGGGCACTGACGGAGTATCCATTCTGCCGCTCGACCACTGACGCAAATCGAGATCGATCACCGGCACTTGCAGCACCGGAAGGCGTGCGCGCAGTGCGCTTTGGGTCAACACCGCAACCGGTGCACTGTCCTCCAGCAGATAGTTCAGGCGCTCCGCTGGATGCGCCGGATCCAGCGGCACATAACCGGCGCCCGCCTTGAGAATCGCCACCAGTCCGACCAGCGTATCGAGCCCGCGACGGGCAATGATGGCCACACGATCATCAGGCCGCACACCCGCTTCGATCAGATGATGCGCCAAGGCGTTGGCCTGCTGGTCGAGTTCGGCGTAACTCAAGCTCGCGCCTGCAAAAATCGCCGCCAGCGCGTGCGGTCGCTCAGCCACTTGCTGCTCGAAACGCTGGCCGATCGTCAGCCCCTGAGGGAAATCGGCGTGGGTGGCATTAAAGCCGATCAACAGCTGTTCGCGCTCTGCGGCCGACAGGATCGACAAGCGCTCGAAGCCTTGATGCGGTGCGTGTTCCAGCGCTTGCACAAGGCTGTGCAAGGCACATTGCAGGTAATCGCAAGTACGCCGCGCGTCGATGCCGGCACCGACCAATGCGCTGAGGCTGAAGCCTTCGCCGAGGTCGTCAACGCTAAGGGTCAGGCGATAGTTACTGTGTTCCTCGGCTTCCAGCAATTGCATGCCGTGCCAGGCCGCTGCGGCCTCGGTAGAACTCGCTGGCGCCGCAGCCCCGTGACGATAGTTGAACAAAGTGCTGAACAGCGGCGTGGTCGGCGCCATCGCGCTGCAATGCTGGATACGCGCCAGTTGCGCATGTTCGTGCTGGAGCAATTGGCTCAGCCGTTGATGGGTGGCCAGGGCCGCGCCTTTGACGGTGTGCGCGGTCAGATCGATGCGCAGCGGCAAGGTATTGATAAACACCCCGAGCGCACGCTCGGCGCCCTCACCGCCCTGCAAGCGCCCGAGCAATACCGTGCCGAACACCACGTCGTCGCGGCCCGACAACTGCCCGAGCACCTGCGCCCAGGCCAGGTGCATCAGGCTCGCGGCGCTGACACCCAGACGCCGCGCCTGCTGGCGGATGTCGCGGCTCAGACCGAGGTCGAGGGTCAACCGTGCCTGCTCAGCCAACCCTTGCTGTGCCGGGGCCTGGCCGTAAGGCGAGGTTGGCTCGTCGACATCGCCAAGCATGTCGCGGAAGAAGCTTTCGTGCTGCAGATCGCTCATTCCGGTCAAGGTCTGCGCCACGTAATTGCGGTATGGCACCGGCTCGGCCAGACGTTGTGGCTGGCCGCTGAGGAAGGCCTGCATTTCCTGTTGCAGTACCTCCAGCGCGACGTGGTCCATCACCAGATGATGGAACAGCAACAAAGCGACAACCCGCTGATTGATCGCGTCCCACGCGTGGACCACGCGCATCAGCGGCGCCTGGTTGACGGCCATGCGGTAGTGACCGGCATCGAAGCGACTGCGCAACTGCTCCAGTGCGTCGCCGTTCGCGCCCTCCAGCGCAATACCTTCGCAGACCAGCGACGCCTGGCGCCAAACCACTTGCACCGGGTCTGCGAGGCCTTCCCAGAACAGCGAGGTGCGCAGAATGTCGTGGCGCTGGATGACCTTCTGCAGAGCTTCAGTGAAGGTGTTCAGACGCTGTTCATCGGCAAACGCAAACTGCGCCTGCAATACGTAGGGGTCGCCCTGAGCGGCCGACAGGTGATGGAACAGAATGCCCGTCTGCAGCGGCGCCAGCGGGTAAATATCCTGCACATTGGCCACGCCGCCCGGGATGCTGGCGACGATGCGGTCAAGGGTCTTTTGATCGAGCGTCACCAGCGGCAGCAGATCCGGGGTGATGCGCGTGCAATCGGCAGTGATGCGATTGACCGGTACTTCGGCCTCTGGCTCACCACCCACAGCGGCAGCCAGCGCGGCCAGTGTCGGCTGGTTGAACAGCACGCGTATGTCGGCGCTCAGACCGGCACGACGCATTTTCGCCACCAGATTCACCGCCATCAGCGAGTGCCCGCCCAGTTCGAAGAAGTGGTCGTGACGACCTACCCGCTCGACATTGAGCAATTCGGCCCACAGTTGCGCGAGAGCGACTTCCACCTCGCCAATCGGCGCTTCATATTCACGTGTGGTCAGTGCTGTCAGATCAGGCGCCGGCAGTGCCTTGCGGTCGAGTTTGCCGTTCGGACTCAGTGGCAGCGAATCAAGATGCACGAACACCGCAGGCACCATGTAGTCCGGCAAGTGCTCCAGCAAATGGCTGCGCAGCACTTCGATGTCCAGCCGCTCCCCGGTGTAATACGCGACCAGACGCTTGTCGCCGGGCACGTCTTCGCGGGCCAGCACCACGGATTCCTGTACGCCATGGATCTGGGTCAGGCGCGCCTGGATTTCGCCCAGTTCGATGCGCAAGCCGCGGATTTTCACCTGGTCGTCGTTGCGGCCCAGGTATTCGATATTGCCGTCGGCCAGATAGCGGGCAACGTCACCGGTGCGGTACATACGGCCATTGGCCTGGAACGGATCATCGAGGAAGCGTTCCGCGCTCAGCTCTGGTCGGTTGAGGTAACCACGGGCCACCTGCACGCCGCCGATGTACAACTCACCGACCACGCCGTGCGGCACCGGTTGTTGCTGGCCGTCGAGGATGTACATACGGGTGTTGGCGATCGGTTTGCCGATCGGCGTGTTGTCCGGGGTTTGCTCGATCGGTCCGGCGCAATCCCACGCGGTGACATCGACGGCGGCTTCGGTCGGGCCGTAGAGGTTGTGCAACGCGCTGCCCGGCAATTGCCGTTTGAACCGCCGCACCAGACTGCCCGGCAACGCTTCACCGCTGCACATCACCTGACGCAGCTCCGAGCAGCGCTCGGTGTCGCCATGGGCAAGAAACACGTCGAGCATCGATGGCACGAAGTGCAGCGTGGTAATCCGTTCTTGCTCGATGATCTCGCTGAGATACCGCGGGTCCTTGTGTCCACCGGGCTGTGCCATGACCAGACGTGCGCCGGTCATCAGCGGCCAGAAAAATTCCCACACCGACACGTCGAAGCTGAACGGAGTCTTCTGCAACACCGTGTCAGCCGCCGTCAGTTGATAAGCGTCCTGCATCCACAACAAGCGGTTGACCACCGCGCTGTGTTCATTGATCACGCCCTTCGGCTGACCGGTCGAGCCCGAGGTGTAGATCACATAGGCAGTGTGCTGCGGGGTCAACTCAGCGGCGGGCAGATTGTACGCTGGCAACGACTGCCAGTGCGGTTGATCCAGATCGATCACCGGTACGGCAATGTCACCCAGCAGTTGGCGGGTCGAACCCTGCACCAGTACTGCCAGCGGCGCGCTGTCCTCCAGCATGTAGGCCAGACGTTCCAGCGGATACGCCGGGTCCAGCGGCACGTAACCGCCGCCAGCCTTGAGGATCGCCAGCAGGCCGATGACCATGTCCAGACCACGCTCGACGCAGATCGCCACCCGTGAATCCGGTCGCACCCCCAAGCCACGCAAGTGCTGCGCCAGTTGATTGGCCCTGGCGTTGAGTTCGGCAAAACTCAGACGTTGCGCGTCACTCTGCAACGCAATCGCCAGCGGCGTGCGCGCGACTTGCGCCTCGAACAGAGCATGAATCGTCTGTTCAAGATCGTAATCGACGTCGGTGGCATTGAACTCGGCCAGCAAACGTTGCTGTTCGTCCTGCGCCAACAGCGGTGCGTGCTCCAATACCGTTTGCTCATTGGCGACCATCGCCTGCAGCAGACGCTGGAAATAACCGACAAAACGCAGCACCGTCGCTTCGTCGAACAACGCGGTGGCGTACTCCAGCGAACCCCGGATCACACCGTTGGACTCACCCAGGCTCAGCGACAAATCGAACTTGGCAAAGTGACTGGGCTCAGCCACGCCTTCCAGCGTCAAATCACCGAGGGCCAGTGCCGGGCCTGCCAGACCGTCCCAACTCAGCAACGTCTGGAACACCGGACTGTGCGCCAGGCTGCGCATGGGCCGGATGATTTCCACCACCTGCTCGAACGGCAGATCCTGATGCGCCTGCGCTGCGAGCGTCAGCGCCTTGACTCGGGCCAGCAGCGCTTCGACGCTGAGTTCGCCCGAGGTGTCGATGCGCATAGCCAGTGTGTTGACGAACATGCCGATCAAATCTTCGATCTCGGCACGGTTGCGGTTGGCCACGGGCGAACCGATGACCACCTCAGCCTGACCGGACAATCGACTGAGCAGCATGGCCCAGGCGCTCATCAGCGTCATGTACAACGTCACGCCATGCCGTTGCCCCAGCGCCTTGAGGCCGGCGCTCAAGCGCTCGTCGAGCACAACGTCGACGCTGCTGCCGGCATAGTCCTGCTGCGCCGGGCGCACGCGATCGGTCGGCAACAGCAACAGCGCCGGAGCCCCCGCCAGGGTCTGCTGCCAGTATTCGCTCTGACGCTGCAACACCTCGCCACTGAGCCAGCGCCGTTGCCACACCGCGTAATCGCTGTATTGCAACGCCAGGGGCGGCAGCGGATCCGGCTGACCGTGGCTGAACGCCTGATACAACGCCATCAGTTCGCGGGTCAAAACCCCCATCGACCAGCCATCGGAGATGATGTGGTGCAGGGTCAGCAACAGCACGTGATGATCGTCGGCCAGATGCACCAAGCGCCCGCGAATCAGCGCATCGTCCTGCAAATCGAACGGCCCCGAGGCTTCGCCCTGAATCAGCGCCTGCAAGGTTTCCTCGGGTTGCGGGTGCTGGCGCAAATCTTCAACGCGCAACAGTAGACCGCTGTCGACCGGGGCGATCAGCACTTGCGCCTCATCATTGAACTGGGCAAAACGGCTGCGCAGGGTTTCATGCCGCGCGACGATGCGCGCCAGGGCTTGTTGCAGGGCCGGTTCATTCAACTGCCCACGCAAACGCAGGCCGATGGCAATGTTGTACGCGGTGTTGGCGCCTTCCATCTGCGCCAGAAACCATAAGCGTTGCTGCGCGAACGACAGCGGCAAGGCGCCGTCTCGGGCCACCGCAACAATCTTCGGTTGCGTGCTGCGCCCGGCCTGCGCCACTGCCTCGGCGACCGCAGCCAATTCGGCGTTGGCAAACAGATCGCCCAGCGCCAGTTCCACGCCAAGGTGCTGGCGAACCTGGGACACCATGCGCATCGCCAACAGCGAATGGCCGCCCAGTTCAAAGAAATGGTCCTGACGCCCGACTCGCTCGACTTGCAGCACCTGCGCCCAGATCTGCGCCAAGGCGCTTTCCAGCTCGTTGTGCGGCGCCTCGTATTCGCGGGTGAACAGCGCCGCACGCTCGGGTTTGGGCAGGGCCTTGCGGTCGACTTTGCCATTGGCGGTCAACGGCAGTGCCTCGAGTCGGACGAAGGCCACCGGCACCATGTACTCCGGCAACTGGGTCAACAAGTGCGTGCGCAACTCGGCCACCGCCAGCGGTTCGACCTGGCTCTGCTCGGTGAAGTAAGCCACCAGGCGCGGTTGCCCGGGTTCATCTTCGCGCGCCAGCAGCACGGCTTCCTGAATGCCGGGCAACTGATTGAGGCGGGTTTCGATTTCGCCGAGTTCGATGCGCACGCCACGGATTTTCACCTGATCGTCGTTACGCCCCAGATAGTCGATCGTGCCGTCGGCGCGCCAGCGGGCGAGGTCACCAGTGCGGTACATGCGCGCATTCGGCAATGCGCTGAACGGGTCGTGGAGGAAGCGCTCGGCGCTCAGTTCGGCGCGGTTCAAATAACCGCGCGCCACCCCGGCGCCGCCAACGTACAACTCGCCCATGACGCCAATCGGCACCGGACGCTGCTGTTCATCGAGCAGGTACACCGTGGCGTTGGCCACCGGTTTTCCGATGTGCAAGGCGTCGCCCGCCTCGATGCGTCCAGAGGTCGCGACCACGGTGGCTTCGGTCGGGCCGTAGTTGTTGATCACATCAAATTGCTGATTGCGGCTGAACTGGCGCAAGCGGTCGCCACCGATCAACAGTGTGCGCAACGTCGGGTGTTCGAGGTTCTGGCTGAAGGCATATTCGGCCACGGGCGTTGGCAGGAAACTCACGTCCAGTGGCTGCGCGCGCCACCAGGCGAGCAGTGCATCGATGTCCTCGGTGCCTTCGTGAGTCGGTGCCAGGTGCAGGGTCGCACCGGCGCACAACGCCGGCCAGACTTCCCACGCCATGGCGTCGAAACCGAAGCCGGCAAGGCTTGAGGTGTGGCGTCCGGCGCACAGATCAAACGCTGAGCAGTGCCAATCGACCAGATTCGACAAGGTGCGGTGTTCGACCATTACGCCTTTGGGCAGGCCGGTGGAACCGGAGGTGTAGATCACGTAGGCCAGGTGCGCGGGGGTCAGGCCCGGCACGTGCGGGTCACAGATTCCGCTCAGCGGCCAGGTGCGCGGGTCGAGATCGATCACCGGCACCTGCAGCGCTGGCAGGCGCTCACGCAGATTGTTTTGGGTCAGCACAGCAACGGGGGCGCTGTCGCTGAGCAAGTAATACAGACGCTCGGCCGGATGCGCCGGGTCGACCGGTATATAAGCGGCGCCCGCCTTGAGAATCGCCACCAGCCCGACCAGCGTATCGAGGCCTCGGCGGGCGACGATGGCGACGCGATCGTCGGGCTTCACCCCCAGCGCGATCAGATGATGGGCCAAGGCGTTGGCCTGCCGGTTGAGTTCGGCATAGCTCAGTTGCTCATCCAGAAACTGTGCTGCCAGCGCCTCTGGCCGCTGCGCCGCCTGCGCCTCGAACCGCTGGCCAATGGTCAACGTTGCCGGGAAGTCAGCGTGGCTGGCATTGAACGCCACCAACACTTGCTCGCGCTCGGCCGCCGACAGAATCGGCAATTGATTGATCGCGGTGTCGGGCGCCTGCTCCAGTGCCAACACCAGACTTTCCAGGGCGCAGTGCAGGTAATCGCAGATACGCTGTGGATCGACCTCGGTGGTGGCCAGCAGCGTCAGGCTGAACGTATCGCCGAAATCATCGACGCTCAGGGTCAGCGGATAGTTGGTGCGTTCCTCGGAGCTGATCGTGCTGATGCCTTGCCACGCGGCGAGGGTTTCGGCACTGGCCGTCGCCGCCGTGTGGCTGTGACGGTAATTGAGCAAGGCACTGAACAACGGCGTCGGTGCGACTACGCCGCTGCAACGCTGGGCCAGTGCCAGTGGCGCATGTTCGTGGCGCATCAGCGTGGTCAGGCGTTTGTGGGTCGCCTCCACCGCCGCGCGCACGCCTTGCGTATCGACATCGACCCGCAGCGGCAAGGTATTGATGAAGATTCCCAGCGCCCGTTCGGTGGCTTCGGCGCCCTGCATGCGCCCCATCAGCACCGTACCGAAGACCACGCGGTGTTTACCGGTGAGCGTGGCCAATACCTGCGCCCAGCCCAGATGAAACAGGCTCGCGGCGCTCACGCCGAGCTGCCGCGCCTGCACGCGCAGACGCTGGCCGAGCAGCGGATTGATCGGCAGGCTCAGCTCGGCAATACCGAGGCCGTCACCCTGTACGTCTTGCAAACCGTACGGCAGCGTCGGCTCGGCAATGTCAGCGAGCATCTCGCGGAAAAACGCCTCGTGTTCGGCTTCGCTGATACCCAGCCGCGCTTGCGCCACGTAATTGCGAAACGGCACCGGGCGCCCGAGCGATTCACCCTGACCGGTAAGGCAGGCGAGCAGTTCGTGACGCACCACGTCGAGCGCCGAGTGGTCCAGCGCCATGTGATGAAACAGCAACGTCGCAACCACGCGCTGACCGGCCTCATCCCACGCGTAGGCCAGACGCATCATCGGCGCGTGTTTGACGTCGAGACGGAAATGCCGCGCATCGAAGCGCTCGTGCAACTGCTGCAGCACAGCGCTTTCGCTGCCGTCCACCACGACTTCTTCGATCGGCAGCTGCGCTTGGCGCCAGACCACTTGCAGCGGCACGTCCAGCCCTTCCCAATGCACCGCCGTGCGCAAAATGTCGTGGCGGTCGATGACCTTTTGCAAGGCTTGAGCGAAATCCTGCAACCGCTCGCGACTGCTGAACGCAAAGTACGATTGCATGACGTACGGATCGCCCTGCTCGCTGCTCGCGTGGTGATAGAGAATGCCTTCCTGCAACGGTGCCAAGGGATAGAGGTCCTGCACATTGGCGGCACCGCCCGGGACGTCGGCGATCAAGCGATCAAGGGTCGGCTGATCCACTTCGGCCAGGGTCACCATCGCCGGCGTGATGTGCGTGGTGCCGGGAAGAATGCCGTTGGCCGGCACATCGACCTGACCGGCCTTGGTGGCCGAGTACTGTTCGGCCTTGATCAGTTCGATCAGCGCCGGTTTGTGCTCGCGCAGCGCCGCCAGCAGCGCCGGGTCGCTCAACGCCTGTTTGTTGCCATTGACGCGCAATTGCTCATCGGCCAGCGCCAACTGAATGTCTTTTGCCTTCAGGGTTGCCAACAGTTCGAGCACATTCACAGGACGATCTCCATTCTTTCGGTAATTGCGGCGTAGCCGGCCAGGGTCGGTTGTTCGAACAACGCCCTGACATCGGCTTCCATGCCTTCCTGACGTAACCGGCCGATCAGACTGACCGCCAGTAATGAGTGACCACCCAGTTCAAAGAAGTGGTCGTGACGCCCTACCCGTTCGACTTTGAGCAACTCGGCCCAGAGCCGTGCCAGGGTGATCTCGACATCGCCGACCGGCGCTTCGTATTCGCGGGTTTTCAGTGATTGCTGATCCGGCGCCGGCAGCGCCTTGCGGTCGAGCTTGCCGTTGGGGCTCAGCGGCAAAGCGTCGAGATGCACGAACACGGCGGGCACCATGTAGTCCGGCAAATGCTCGAGCAGATGACTGCGCAGCACGTCGATTGCCAGCCGCTCACCGGTGTAATAGGCGACCAGACGTTTGTCGCCGGGCACGTCTTCACGGGCGACCACCACCGCCTCCTGCACGGCTTCGATCCGGGCAATGCCGGCCTGAATTTCGCCCAGTTCAATACGCAGGCCGCGAATCTTCACCTGATCATCGTTACGGCCCAGGTACTCGATGTTGCCGTCCGCCAGATAGCGGGCGACGTCACCGGTGCGATACATCCGCCCGTTGGCCTGGAACGGATCGTCGAGGAAGCGCTCGGCACTCAGCTCAGGTCGGTTCAGATAACCGCGCGCCACCTGCACACCGCCGATGTACAACTCACCGACCACGCCGTGCGGCACCGGTTGTTGTTGCGCATTGAGGATGTACATCCGGGTGTTGGCGATCGGTTTGCCGATCGGCGTGTTGTCCGGGGTTTGCTCGATGGATCCGCTGCAGTCCCATGCGGTGACATCGACGGCAGCTTCGGTCGGGCCGTAGAGGTTATGCAACGCGCTGCCCGTTAACTGAAGCTTGAAACGCCGCACCACACTGCCCGGCAACGCCTCGCCACTGCACATCACCTGCCGCACGCTGTCGCAGCGGGTGGTGTCGCTGTTGGCGAGGAACACGTCGAGCATCGACGGCACAAAGTGCAGCGTGGTGATGTGTTCACGCTCGATCACCTCGCTGAGGTATTGCGGATCCTTGTGCCCGCCGGGCCGCGCCATGACCAGCCGCGCGCCGGTCATCAGCGGCCAGAAGAACTCCCACACCGAGACGTCAAAGCTGAACGGGGTTTTCTGCAAAACAGTGTCGGCCGCCGTCAGTTGATAAGCGTCCTGCATCCACAGCAAGCGGTTGACCACACCGGCATGCTCGTTGACCACGCCTTTGGGCTGGCCGGTCGAGCCCGAGGTGTAGATCACGTACGCCGTGTGTTGTGGCATTAGCGCCGGGATTTGCGGATTGTCGGCGGACAAGGATTGCCAGGTGTCCTGATCGAGATCGACCATCGGTGCCGAGATTTCTCCCAACAGCGCGCGGGTCGCGCCGTGTACCAGCACCACGGCCGGCGCGCTGTCCTCGAGCATGTAGGCCAGACGCTCCGGCGGATAGCTCGGATCCAGCGGTACATAACCGGCGCCAGCCTTGTTGATGGCCAGCAGGCCGATGACCATTTCCAGGCTGCGTTCGACGCAGATTGCCACCCGCGAATCCACTTGCACGCCGAGGCTGATCAAGTGCCCGGCCAGGCGATTGGCGCGCTCGTTCAACTGATCGTAGCTCAATGCCTCTTCGCCGATCACGAGGGCCACAGCCTGTGGCGTACGCCGCACCTGATCTTCGAACAAGCCATGCAGCGTCTGCTGCACATCGTAATCGACGGCGGTGTCGTTGAGGCCGAACAGCAATGCCTGTCGCTCCTCATCCGGCAGCACCGTCAGGCGGTTCAACGGTTGCTGTGACGTGTGTTCCAACGCTTCAACCAGTGCGCTCAGCGCGTTCTGCATGTACTGGCCGATGCGCGCCGCCCCCATGCGCGACGGGGTCATCACCGTCAGTTGAAAACCGCTGCCCAGATCATCGACGTTGAGGGTCAGCGGGTAGTTGGTGCGCTCCTCACCGGCCAGGGATTCGATGCCCTGCCAAGCCTCACGCTGGGTATTTTGCTGAGCATCACTGTCGCTATGCCGGTAATTGAGCATCGCGCTGAACAGCGGCGACGGCGCCGCGACACCGCTGCAACGCTGGGCCAGCGCCAGCGAGGCATGTTCGTGAGCCAACAGCGCACTGAGCCGCGCATGGGTCGCCTTGACCCCAGCGCGCACATCGGTTTCGTCGACATCGACGCGCAATGGCAAGGTGTTGATGAACAGGCCCAACCCGCGATCCGCGCCCGCGCCGCCCTGCATGCGGCCCAGCAGCACCGTGCCGAAGACCACGCGTTCCTGACCGGACGTTGCCGCCAGCACATGCGCCCAGGCGAGATGGAACAGACTGGCGACGCTCACGCCGAGCAACCGCGCCTGACTGCGCAGACGCTGCGCCACCGCAGCAGGCAGCGCCTGGCAGACTTCCTCGATGTCGTTACCGTCGCCGTGGACATCCTGCAGGCCGAACGGCAGCGTCGGCTCGTCGATGTCGCCGAGCATCTCGCGGAAGAACGCTTCGTGCTCTTGTTCGCTGACGCCAAGGCGGGTCTGCGCCACGTAATTGCGGTACGGCACGGCGGCCACCGGCAATCGTTCATCGCCGCGCAAAATCGCCTGCATTTCTGCGCTGACCACTGCCAGCGCGGTGTGGTCCATGGCCATGTGGTGGAACAACAGCATGGCTACCACGCGCTGATTGTCCGGATCGAGGGCATACACCAGACGCAGCAACGGCGCCTGATCCAGCTCCAGACGGCAGTGACGCGCATCGAAGCGTGCACGCAACTGCTCGATGGCTTGACCCTGCGCGGGCTCCAGCGTCACGGCCTGTACCGGCAGCTCGGCACGCCGCCAGACCACTTGCACCGGCACCGCGAGGCCTTGCCAGACAATCGACGTGCGCAGGATGTCGTGGCGCGTCATCACTTGGCGCAACGCTGCAGCGAACGCTTGAACCCGCTCGATGCTGTCGAATGCCAGGCACGATTGCAGCAGGTACGGATCGCCTTTCACGGCGCTGAGGTGGTGATACAGAATGCCTTCCTGCAACGGCGCCAGCGGGTAAATGTCCTGCACGTTGGCCGCACCACCCGGCACCGTGGCGACAATGCGCTCGATGCTCGCCTGATCCAGTTGCACCAGCGGCAGCATGTCCGGGGTGATGTGCGTGCAATCGGCGGCAATCAGATTGTCCGGCACTGCGACTTCACGACCACTGCCCACCGCCGCCGCCAGCGCGGCCAGAGTCGGTTGGCTGAACAGCACGCGCACGTCGCTGCTCAGATCGGCCTGACGCATGCGTTCGATCAGCGTCACCGCCAGCAATGAATGCCCGCCCAGTTCGAAGAAGTTGTCGTGACGGCCAACCTGTTCAACGTTCAAGACGTCCGACCAGATCTGCGCCAGCGCGATTTCCACCGCACCTTGCGGCGCGGCATATTCGCGGCTCAGCCACGCCGTTTGATCCGGCTCTGGCAATGCCTTGCGGTCGAGTTTGCCGTTGGCGGTCAGCGGCAGTGCTGGCAGGCGCACGTAAGCGGCGGGCACCAAGGCCTGCGGCAACTGCGCTTGCAGATGACGGCGCAAATCCTCGATGTCGACGCTCAGGCGTTCGGTAAACCACGCCAGCAACTGGCCGTCGCGCACCAGCACCACGCAATCCTGCACGGCCGCGTGAGCGCTCAACGCCGCTTCGATTTCGCCCAGCTCAATGCGCACGCCGCGCAGTTTGACCTGATCATCGTTACGCCCCAGGTATTCGACCGAACCATCGGCCAACCAGCGTGCGAGATCGCCTGTGCGGTACATGCGCGCCTGCGGTTCGTCGCTGAACGGGTCATCGAGGAAGCGTTCGGCCGTCAGCTCGGGGCGATGCAGATACCCGCGCGCCACACCGGCGCCGCCGACATACAACTCACCCGCGACGCCGAGCGGCACGGGGCGCTGCTGGTCGTCGAGCAGGTAAATCTTCGCGTTGGCCATCGGCCGGCCGATATGCAGCACCTGCCCGGCCTCGACCGCGCCGGAGGTGGCAACCACCGTGGCTTCGGTCGGGCCGTAGTTATTGATCACCGCGAAGGTCTGCTCGCGGGGGAACTGGCGCAGCTTGTCGCCACCGATCAATAGCGTGCGCAAGGTCGGGTGACCGAGGTCGCGAGTGAACGCATATTCGGCCACCGGCGTCGGCAGGAAACTCACCTGCAACGGCTGCGCGCGCCACCATGCCAGCAACTCATCGAGGTGCTCGTTGCGCACCGATTGCGGTGGCAGGTGCAGGGTCGCGCCGACGCACAACGCCGGCCAGACCTCCCACGCCATCGCATCGAAACCAAAGCCGGCAACACTCGACGTGTGGCTGCCGGCGCGCAAGTCAAAAGCCTCGCAGTGCCAGTGCACAAGGTTTTCCAGCGTCGCGTGTTCGACCATCACGCCCTTCGGCTGGCCAGTGGAGCCGGAGGTATAGATCACATAAGCCAGATGCGCCGGGGTCAGCGTCGGCAGTTGCGGGTTGCTCTCGGACAAGTGCTGCCAGGTGGGATTGTCCAGATCGATCAGCGGCACGGCGCCAAGCAGATCAGCCGTCGCAGCCTGCGCCAGCACCGCCATCGGCGCGCTGTCCTGCAACAGATAGGCGATACGTTCCGCCGGGTATGCCGGATCGACCGGCACATAACCGGCGCCGGCCTTGAGGATCGCCAGCAACGCCACGAGCATGTCCGGGCTACGGCGCAGGCACACGGCGATGCGGTCGTCGGGCTGCACGCCGAGTCCGAGCAAGTGATGGGCCAGGCGATTGGCGCGCTGATTGAGCTGAGCGTAGGTCAGGTGCTGCTCGCCCTGAACCACTGCCAAAGCCTCCGGCTGTTGCTCGGCCTGCGCCTCGACCAAGCGCTGAATCGTCGCGCCACACGGATAAGCCGCTGAGTGCTGATTGAAACCGACCAGCAAATGCTCGTATTCCGCCACCGAAAGCACCGGCAAACGATTGAGCGGACGTTGCGGTGCTTCTTCCAGTGCCGTCACCAGATGTTCGAGCGCGGTGTGCATGTAACTGCAGATCCGCTGTGCACCGATCTCGGCGACTGCCAGCACATCAAGGGCAAAGCCTTCGCCGAGATCATCCACCGACAGGGTCAGCGGATAATTGCTGCGCTCCTCGCCGCCCAGCAGGCGCACGCCTTGCCAGATGCCCTGGCCGTCGCGCGGCTGTTGTTCGGCGGCGCTGTGCCGGTAGTTGAGCAACGCGCTGAACAGCGGCGCGGAACCGGTCATGGCACTGCAACGTTGGGCCAGCGCCAGTGACGCGTGTTCATGCCCGAGCAGCGCCGTCAGCCGTGCATGGGTGGTTTTCACCCCGCCGCGCACGCCTTCAGCCAGATCAACGCGCAGCGGCAAAGTGTTGATGAACACCCCCAACGTGCGGTCGGCACCCTCGCCGCCCTGCATGCGCCCCATCAACACCGTGCCGAACACCACGTCGCGGCGTCCGGAGACCACGCCCAACACCTGCGCCCAGGCCATGTGCATCAGACTCGCCGGGCTGACACCCAACTGCCGCGCCTGTTCACGCAGACGCAGATTGAGCCCGGCATCGACCGCTTGCAGCGCTTCTTCGATGCCACGCCCATCGCCCTGAACGTCCTGCAGCCCGAAGGGCAAGGTCGGCTCGTCGATATCGCCGAGCATCTCGCGGAAGAATGCTTCGTGTTCCTGCGCATCGGCGCCCAGGCGTGCCTGCGCCACGTAGTTGCGGTACGGCATCGGCGGTGTCAGCGCGTCGGGTTGATCGAACATCAACGCCTGCATTTCCCGGCCGATCACGTCCATGGCGGTGTGGTCGAGAATCGAGTGATGGAACAGCACGATGGCGACGACTTGCTGGTGCGCCGGATCCTTTGCGTAAACCATGCGAATCAGCGGTGCCTGATTCAAATCGAGGCGGTAATGCCGTGCGTCGAAACGCGCGTGCAACTGCTCGAGAATATCGCCGTCCTGCGCATCCAGCGGCACTTGCTGCACGACCATCTGCGCTTCGCGCCAGACCACCTGATGCGGATTGGGCAAACCTTCCCAGACCACGCTGGTGCGCAGAATGTCGTGACGGACGATGACCTGCTGCAAATGCGCGGCGAAAGTCTGTAAACGTTCAAGGCTGTCAAAAGCCAGACGCGATTGCAGCAGATACGGATCGCCCTGTTCGGCACTGAGGTGGTGATAAAGAATGCCTTCCTGCAACGGCGCAAGCGGATAGATATCCTGCACATTCGCAGCGCCGCCCGGCACCGTGGCGACGATGCGTTCGATGCTGGCCTGATCCAGAGTGGTCAGGGTCAGCATGTCGGGGGTGATGTGCGTGCAATCGGCCGCAATCAGATTGGCCGGCACTGCGATTTCACGGCCACTGCCCAACGCACGCGCCAGCGCGGCCAGGCTCGGCTGGTTGAACAGCACGCGCACGTCGGCGCTTAAACCGGCCTGACGCATGCGTTCGATCAGGCTCACCGCCAACAGCGAATGGCCACCGAGTTCGAAGAAGTTGTCGTGGCGGCCGATCTGTTCGATGTTGAGTACGTCGGCCCAGATCTGCGCCAGCGCAATCTCGACCGAACCTTGTGGCGCTTCATATTCGCGGCTGAGCCAGGCGTGCTGACCCGGCTCGGGCAAGGCCTTGCGATCGAGTTTGCCATGGGCGGTCAGCGGCAGGCTGTCCAGCCGCACATAGGCAGCCGGCACCAACGTGTCCGGCAGTCGCGCTTGCAGATGCTGGTGTAACTCGCCGATCTCGACCGGCTCGATGTCGGTGAACCAGGCGACCAAGCGTCCGTCACGCACCAGCACCACGCATTCGCGGACCTTGTCGTGGGCGCTTAACGCCGCTTCGATTTCGCCGAGTTCAATACGCACACCGCGCAATTTCACCTGATCATCGTTGCGCCCCAGGTATTCGATATTGCCGTCGTCCAGCCAACGCGCGAGGTCACCGGTGCGGTACATCCGCGCGTGCGGCTCGTCGCTGAACGGGTCGTCGAGGAACTGCGCAGCGGTCAGTTCCGGGCGATTCAGATAACCGCGTGCAACCCCGGCGCCACCGACATACAACTCGCCCTGCACGCCAGTCGGCACCGGCTGTTGCTGGCGATCCAGCAGATAAATCCGCGCATTGGCAATCGGCCGGCCAATGTGCAAAACCCGCCCGGGCTCGATGCGCCCGGACGTCGCCACCACCGTGGCTTCGGTCGGGCCGTAGTTATTGATCACGGCGAAGGTCTGATCACGCGGGAACTGGCGCAACGTGTCGCCACCGATCAGCAACGTGCGCAGGGTCGGGTGGCCCAGTTCACGACTGAAGGCGTATTCGGCCACCGGCGTCGGCAGAAAGCTCACTTGCAGCGGCTGCGCGCGCCACCATTCGAGCAGTTCATCAAGATGTTCATTTTTGATCGAAGACGGTGGCAGATGCACGGTCGCGCCGACGCACAATGCCGGCCAGACTTCCCAGGCCATGGCATCAAAACCGCAACCGGCGACGCTGGCGGTGTGGCTACCAGCGTGCAGATCGAAGGCTTCGGCGTGCCAGTGCACGAGGTTTTCCAACGTCCGGTGCTCGACCATCACGCCTTTCGGCTGCCCGGTAGAACCCGAGGTGTAGATCACGTAGGCCAGATTCGCCGGGGTCAGCCCCGGCCGTTGCGGATTGTTGTCCGGCAAGTGCTGCCAGTCGCTGGCGTCCAGATCGATCACCGGCACCCTGCCAAGCAGGTCACGCGTCGACGCCTGCGCCAGCACCGCGATCGGGTCGCTGTCCTGCAACAGGTAGGCGATGCGTTCAGCCGGATAATCCGCATCGATCGGCACATAACCCGCGCCAGCCTTGAGAATCGCCAGCATTCCAACAAGCATGTCCGGGCCACGACGCAGGCACAACGCGACACGGTCATCGACTTGCACGCCGAGGCCGATCAAGTGATGGGCGAGGCGATTGGCGCGCTGATTCAGTTCGCGGTAGCTGAGCTGTTGCTCGCCCTGCACCACCGCCAGTGCCTCGGGATGCGCCGCCACTTGTGCTTCGAAGAGACGCGGTACGGTTTGCGCAGGCGGGTATTCACGACCGCTGATGTTGAAGCCGACCAGCACCCGTTGCCGCTCGCTCGGCGACACGATGGTCAGTTGCTGCAACGGTGCCGTCGGCGTGTACTCCAGCGCCGTGACCAAGCTGTGCAACGCGGTTTGCAAGTAATCGCAGACCCGCGCGCCATCCACCTGCGGCACGGCTTGCACGTTCAAGCGGAAACCTTCGCCGAGGTCGTCGACGCTGACCACCAGCGGATAGTTGCTGCGCTCGCGGGAGCTGAGCATCTGCATGCCGTCCCACGTTACAACGGCCGATTGCGGTGCACTGTGGCGGTAGTTGAGCAAGGTGCTGAACAGCGCCTGCGACCCGGCGACACCACTGCAACGCTGGGCCAGCGCCAGCGAGGCTTGCTCGTGGCCGAGCAATTGCGCCAAGCGTGCATGCGTGGCACGCACGCCGTTTTCTACCGAATCCGCCCCGACGCTGACGCGTAACGGCAAGGTGTTGATGAACATGCCCAGCGCCCGATCAGCGCCCTCGCCGCCCTGCATGCGCCCGAGCAATACCGTGCCGAACACCACGTCTTGCTGGCCGGAAACCTGCGCCAACACCTGAGCCCAGGCCTGATGCACCAAACTGGCGACGCTGACACCCAGCCGTCGCGCCTGCTCGCGCAGACGTTCGCCGAGGCCGGCATCCAGCTGCGCATGACTGTCGAGGATATCGCTGCCGTCGCCGTGCACGTCCTGCAAACCGAAGGCCACGGAGGGTTCTTCGATGTCGGCGAGCATCTCGCGGAAGAACACTTCATGCGCCTGATCATCGGCGCCAAGCCGCGCCTGGGCGACGAAATGACGGTACTGCACCGGCGGCGGCAGATCGACGCTATGGCCGAGCATCACGTCGCTCATTTCCGCGACCAGCACGTCCAGCGCGGTGTGATCGAGGACGATATGGTGCATCAGGAGAATGCCGATCCAACGGTTGTGCAACTGATCTTCGGTGTAGACAAAACGCATCAGCGGCGCGCGATTAAGGTCCAGACGATAGTGCCGCGGATCGAAACGCGCCTGCATCTGTTCCAGTACATCGCCGTCGAGTTCATCGGCATCGACGCGTTCCAGCGCCAGTGGTGCCTCGCGCCAGACCACTTGCACCGCCTCTTCCAGCCCTTCCCAGACGATGCCGGTGCGCAGAATGTCATGGCGCTTGATCACGCTGTTCAAGGCACGGACGAAGTCTTTGATTTGCGCCAGACCGTCGAAGGCGAATTGCGCCTGCAACACATACGGGTCACCAGCGCTGGTTGCCAAGTGGTGATAGAGAATCCCCGCCTGCAACGGCGCCAGCGCATAGATGTCCTGCACATTGGCGATGCCACCCGGCACAGTTGCAACGACACGGTCGATCGCGGCCTGATCGAGATTGGCCAGCGGCAGCATGGCCGGGGTAATACGCGTGCAACCCGGCTCGATCCGGTTATCCGGCACGACGATGGCGCGCTCACGGCTCAAGGTCGCCGCCAGCGCCGCAACGCTTGGCTGGCCGAACAGCACGCGCACATCGCAATGCAGATCCTGTTGACGCATGCGCTCGATCAGCTTCACCGCCAGCAACGAATGCCCACCGAGCTCGAAGAAATTGTCGTGGCGACCGACCTGCTCGACACCGAGCAACGTCTGCCAGAGTTCGGCGATCAGGTTTTCCACGGCACCGACCGGCGCTTCGAAACCACGATGGGCAAACGCCTCGCTGTCCGGTGCTGGCAAGGCTTTGCGGTCGAGCTTGCCGTTGGTGGTCAGCGGCAAAGCGTCGAGACGCACGAAAGCGCTCGGCACCATGTACTCAGCCAGTGAAACCAGCAGTTGATCGCGCAATTGCGCCACATCCGGCGCGAGGCCTGCGTCGGCCAGCCAGTAGGCGACCAACCGCTGATCGCCGGGGCTGTCCTCACGGGCGATCACCACGGCTTCACGCACGCCTGCGCAGGCTGCCAGGCGCGCTTCGATCTCGCCCAGTTCGATGCGGAAGCCGCGAATCTTCACCTGATCGTCATTGCGCCCCAGGTATTCGAGGCTGCCGTCGGCGGCCCAGCGCGCCAGGTCGCCGGTTTTGTACAACCGCGCCTCGGCGTTTGCGCCAAACGGATCATTGATAAAGCGCTCGGCGGTCAGTGCTTCGCGATTCAGATAACCCCGAGCCACGCCGGCGCCGCCGACGTACAACTCGCCGATCACGCCAACCGGAACCGGTTCACGCTGAGCATCGAGGACATACAGTTGCAGGTCGGGAATGCGCACACCAATCGGGCTGACGCCGAGCAACTGCGCGTCGGCGGCTTGCAGCGGTCGATAGGTCACGTGCACGGTGGTTTCGGTGATGCCGTACATGTTCACCAGCCGTGTACCGGCGTTGCCGACCCGCGCGTACCACGGTTTGAGCAGACCCGGCTCCAGCGCTTCACCACCGAAAATCACTTCCCGCAACGAGTGCTGCAACGGACTGCGACCCTGCGCGGCGATCAGTTGACGGAAGGCACTCGGCGTCTGGTTGAGCACGGTGACGCCGGTTTCGCAAAGCAATGCATAGCAGTCGTCCGGCGCGCGGCTGACGGCTTGCGGGACCAGCAGCAATTGCCCGCCGAACGCCAGCGCGCCCCAGATTTCCCATACCGAGAAGTCGAACGCGAAGGAATGGAACAGCACGCCGATGTCTTGCTGGTTGAACTGGAACCAGTCATCGGTGGCAGAAAACAGCCGCGCCACGTTGCGGTGCTCGACCATCACGCCTTTGGGCAGACCGGTGGAGCCGGAGGTGTAGATCACGTAGGCCAAATGGGCTGGGGTCAGCTCGGGGATCTGCGGATTGCTGTCGAGTTCGGCCTTGAGGTGGCCGCTGTCGAGGTCGATCTGCGGCACGTCGAGATCAGCCACGCGATCACGCGTCGCGGCGTGCAGGAGCACGGCCGCAGGGGCGCTGTCCTGCAAGGTAAAGTTGATTCTGTCCAGCGGATAGGCGGGGTCGATCGGTACGTAACCGGCGCCGGCCTTGAGCACGCCGAGCAGGCCGATGATCATTTGCGGGCCACGTTCGACGCAGATGGCCACGCGGTCGTCGGGACGAATATTCAGGTCCAGCAGATGATGAGCGACCTGATTGGCGCGGCGGTTGAGTTCGCCGTAGCTGAGCGTCTGCCCTTCGAAAATCAACGCCGTGGCGTCCGGGCGGGCGTGCGCATGGGCTTCGAATTGCTGGTGGATCAGCGGGGTTTCAGGTAACTGCGCCAGCGGCAAATTGCTCCCGTGCAGCAGGTGTTCGCGTTCGCTGGCAGGGAGAATTTTCAGCGCTTGCAGTGTCACGTCGGCGCTGGTTTGCAAGGCCGCTGCCAGACTTTCCAGCGCCGCATTCAGGTAAGCCGCCATGCGCTCGGCACCCAGCGCCGCATCCGCCAACGCGGTAATGCGCAAATCGGCGCCGAGGTCATCGATGTTGATCGTCAGCGGATAGTTGGTGCGCTCGCGGGCGCCGAGCACCTGCACACCGGGGGCAATGTCGACCACGTCAGCGACTTCTTCGACACTGCTGTGCCGGTAGTTGAGAATCGCGCTGAACAGCGGCGTCGGCACCGCGACGGCGCTGCAACGTTGCGCCAAGGCCAGCGAGGCCTGCTCGTGCGCCAGCAACGCGGTCAGGCGCCGATGGGTCGCCAGAACACCGGCACGCACGCTTTGCGCGCCGACATCAACGCGCAGCGGCAAGGTGTTGATGAACATCCCCAGCGCCTGCTCGCCGCCCTCGCCCGCGTCCATCCGCCCCAACAGCACAGTGCCGAACACCACCGCCGTGCGCCCGGACAATTGCCCCAGCACCCGCGCCAGCGCCAGGTGCATCAGGCTCGCGACGCTCACACCCAACTGCCGCGCCTGCTCACGCAAGTGCAGGCTCAAGCGGCTGTCGAGCATCAGCGCGGCTTCCTCGATGGCGTGGCCGTCGCCCTGTACATCCTGCAAACCGCACGGCAGCGTCGGCTCGTCGATGTCGGCGAGCATCTCGCGGAAAAACGCTTCCTGCGCCTGCTCGTTGCCGGCACTGCGTGCCATCGCCAAGTGATCGCGATACGGCACCGCCGCTGGCACTTGCGCGGTCTGCCCGAGCAGGAACGCCTGAATTTCCCGGCGCAGCACGTCCAGCGCGACGTGGTCCATGATCATGTGATGAAACAGCAACAACGCGACGACACGGCCCTGAGCAGGATCCTGCGCATAGACCACGCGCAACAGCGGCGCTTTCTGCATGTCGAGGCGAAAGTGCTGCGGATCGTGGCGCTCCAGCAACTGCGTGAGCACATCGACGTCGCGGTCGACGCTGATTTCTTCACACACCAGCGGCGCCTCGCGCCAGACCACCTGCACGGCTTCATCGAGGTATTCCCAGACGAACGAGGTGCGCAGAATGTCGTGGCGTTTGATCACCCAGCGCAGCGCCTCGGCGAAGGCGTCCAGCCGTTGCTGGCTGTCGAACACGAAGCGCGCCTGCGAGATGTAAGGGTCGCCAGCAGCCGCCGAGAGGTGGTGATAGAGCATGCCCTCCTGCAACGCGGACAACGGATAGACATCCTGCACGTTGGCAGCGCCACCGGGCACCGTGGCGACGATGCGGTCAAGGGTGTCCTGACTCAGCGTCACCAGCGGCAGCATGTCCGGGGTGATGCGAAAGGCCGGGCTCAGCCAGTCGCCGCCGTGTTCGGCGACCAACTCCAGCAGTTGTGCCTTGTGCGCCGCGAGGCTGTCCCACAACGCGTCATCCAGCGCGTCGTCGCTGCCCAGAATGACCAGGTCTTCATCTTCCTGTTGAAGGCGGATCGCATGGGTGGAAATAACAGCCATCAGTTCGCTGAAATGCATGAGGTAACCTGCTGTAAATGCGGAAAAAAGGAGCGCGCAGCAGCGAGTCCGTGCAGACGGCGCGCAGCCTGGAAAAACTAAAACATCGGGGCGTGGGTGTCTGACATGGGAAGCGGGGACAAGCCGCCGGCGTGAGCACCGCAGACCCCTTGTGGGAGCGAGCTTGCTCGCGAAGGCGGTGTATCAGTCACCGTCAAAATTGACTGAACCAACGCTTTCGCGAGCAAGCTCGCTCCCACAGGAATTGTGCCGGCCGTCAGAGCCGGCGTTTGCGATTGAGGCTCGGGATGGTGGTCTGGGCGATCTCCACCTGCCTGGCCTGCCGCGAGGTCTGTGCTGCCAGCGCCGCCAGTGTCGGCTGGCTGAACAACGTGCGCGCGTCGACATGCAGGCCGGCCAGACGCATGCGCGCCACCAGACTGACCGCCAGCAACGAATGCCCGCCCAGTTCGAAGAAGTTGTCGTCGCGCCCAACCTGTTCGACCTTGAGCACCTGCGCCCAGATCTGCGCCAGGGCAGTTTCAACGTCGCCTTCGGGCGCCGCATATGGCCGACTGAGCAGCGCCTCCGCGCCCGGCTCCGGCAACGCCTTGCGGTCGATTTTGTCGTTGGGCGTCAGGGGCAGCGCCGCCAGCATCACGTAGGCGCCGGGCACCATGAACTCCGGCAACTGCGCCAACACATGCGCGCGCAACGCTTCAAGCGTGGGCGCAGCGACACCGCTGCGCACTGAGTAATACGCCACCAGACGCTCATCGCGCACCAGCACCACCGCCTCGCGGATCGCCGGGTGTTCCAGCAGTCGCGCTTCAATCTCGCCCAGCTCAAGACGAACCCCGCGCAGCTTGACCTGAAAGTCATTGCGACCGAGGAATTCGAGATTGCCGTCAGCGCCGTATCGCACCAGATCGCCGGTGCGATACAAGCGATCACCGGCCACGAACGGGCTGTCGATAAAGCGCTCGGCCTGCAATTGCGGCAGGCCCAGATAGCCGCGCGCCACGCCCACTCCACCAATGTGCAAATGCCCGCTGACGCCCATCGGCACCGGTTGATCGCAGCCATCGAGCACATACAGCCGCGTGTTGCTCAGCGCCTTGCCGATTGGCACCAGTACCGCCGGCACCGGCTCGCCGGGCGCCAGCGTCCAGCCGCTGCTGTCGACCGTGGTTTCGGTCGGCCCGTAGACGTTGTGCAGACGCACCCACGGCAGACGTTCGCGCACTTGCCGGGCCAGCGCGACGGTCAACTCGCCGCCACCGTTGAGCACGTCAGTGAGGCTGGTGCACAGACTGACATCGTCCTGCTCGATGAACTGTTGCAGCAACGCCGGGACGAACTTGACCACGGTAATGTTCTGCTCACGGATCACTTGCGTCACATACGCCGAGTCGCGATTGCCATCGGCCCGCGCCAGCACCAGACGCATGCCGCTGCACAAAGGCCAGAAGATCTCCCACACCGAACTGTCGAAACTGTACGGCGCCTTTTGCAGCAATGCCCCGTGTTCAGTGGGCGGCGCCAACTGCGAGCCCCAGTGCACCATGTTGCAAGCGCTGCGGTGCTCGATCATCACGCCTTTCGGCGTGCCGGTGGAGCCGGAGGTGTAGATCATGTAGGCCAGACTCGTCGCCCCCAGACCCGGCACCTGCGGGTTTTCGCGCGGCTGGTTCTGCCAGGCACCGAGGTCGAGGTCGATCAGCGGCACGCCCGCTTCACCGAGCAAATCACGCGTCGCGGCATGCACCAGCAGCGCAACCGGTGCGCTGTCCTGCAACATGTAGTTGAGCCGTTGCAGCGGATAATCCGGATCGAGCGGCACATACGCACCGCCGGCCTTGAGAATGCCCAGCAGACCGATCACCAGCTCCGGCCCGCGCTCGACGCAGATCGCGACTCGCGAATCCGGCTGAACGCCGAGCCCGCGCAGATGATGGGCCAAGCGGTTGGCCTGCTCATTCAACTCGCGATAGGTCAGGCGCTGCTCGGCAAATTGCACGGCGATGGCATCCGGTTTGCGCAGCACCTGCTGTTCGAACAGTGCCTGCAACGGCTGGTCCATCGGGCAGTCGACGTCAGTGGCGTTGAATTCGATCAGCACCTGTTGCAGCTCTTCTTGCGGCAGCAACGGCAGACTGTGCAACGGCCGCTGCGGCGTGGTTTCCAGCGCCTCGACCAAACCGTTCAAAGCCGCCTGCACGTAAGCGCAAATTCGTTGCGCGCCAATGTTCGACACGGTTCTGGTGGTCAGGCGCAAGCCCGTGCCGAAGTCATCGACACTCAGGGTAAACGGATAATTGGTGCGCTCCTCGTTGGCCAGGGTTTCGATGCCCTGCCATGTTTGCCGGGAAGTGTTTTGCTCGACATCATCGCTGTGCCGATAGTTGAGCAAGGCACTGAACAGCGGCGCTGGCGCAGCGACGCCACTGCACCGCTGAGCCAGCGCCAACGAGGCGTGTTCATGGCCGAGCAAAGCGCTCAGCCGTGCATGGGTAGATTTCAGCGCTACGCGCGCGCCTTCAGCGACATCGACGCGCAGCGGCAAGGTGTTGATGAACACCCCCAGCGCCCGATCAGCCCCCGCGCCGCCCTGCATGCGCCCCATCAACACGGTGCCGAACACCACACGTTGCTGGCCGGACGTCGCGGCCAGCACCTGCGCCCAGGCGAGGTGGATCAGGCTGGCGATGCTCACGCCGGCCACACGCGCCTGCTGTTGCACGCGCTGATAGAGATCGGGCGCCACAGCTTGCTCGGCTTCTTCGATGTTGCTGCCATCGCCCTGCACGTTCTGCAAAGCGAACGGCAAGGTCGGTTCATCGATGTCGCCGAGCATCTGCCGGAAGAACCCTTCATGCTCCTGTTCACTGATGCCAAGTCGCGTCTGTGCGACGTAGTTGCGATACGGCACCGGCGCCGCCAGCGGCTCGGCGTGCCCCGACAGGCTGGCGTGAACTTCTTCGCGCATCGCCTCCAGCGCGACGTGATCCATGGCCAGATGATGGAACAGCAAAATGCCGACGACCCGGTCATGCGCCGGATCGCGAGCAAACATCAGCCGCAACAGCGGTGCCTGACTGATGTCGAGTCGATAGCGCCGAGCATCGAAACGTTCGTGCAATTGATCGATGATCGCGCCACGGGCAGGATCAAGTTCAACCTCCTGCACCGGCAAAATCGCCTCGCGCCAAACGACCTGAACCGGCGACGTCAGCTCTTCCCAGACCACCGCCGTGCGCAGGATGTCGTGGCGCGCCATGACCTCGCGCAGTGCAGCGGCGAAGGCCTCGACCCGTTCGAGGCTGTCGAATGCCAGCAGTGATTGCAGCAGGTACGGATCACCCTGCGCGGCGGTGATGTGGTGATAGAGAATGCCTTCCTGCAATGGTGCCAACGGGTAGATGTCCTGCACATTGGCGGCACCGCCCGGCACTGTCGCGACAATGCGCTGGATCATCGCCTGATCCAGTTGCACCAGTGGCAGCAGGTCAGGGGTGATGTCGGTGCAATCGGCGGCAATGCGATTGGCCGGCACCTCGACTTCGCGACCGCTGCCCTCCGCCGCCGCCAACGCCGCCAGTGTCGGTTGGTTGAACAGCACGCGAACATCGCTGCTCATGCCGATCTGACGCATGCGTTCGATCAGCCCGACCGCCAGCAACGAGTGGCCGCCCAGCTCAAAGAAATGGTCGTGCCGCCCTACCCGTTCGACCTGCAAGACCTCGGCCCAGATCTGCGCCAAAGCGATTTCGACGTCACCTTGTGGCGCCTCGTATTCGCGACGGATCAACGCCTCCGGTCCCGGTGCTGGCAAGGCCTGACGGTCGATCTTGCCGTTGGCCGTCAGTGGCAACGTTGCCAAGCGGACGTAAGCCGCCGGCAACAGGGCGGACGGCAAGCGCGAGGTCAGGTGCACATGCAGTTGCAGGATGTCCAGCGCTTCACGCTCGGTGAACCATGCCAACAGCTGACCATCACGCACCAGCACCACCGCTTCCTGCACCGCCTCATGACTGCTGAGCGCCGCTTCGATTTCGCCCGGTTCGACACGCACGCCACGGACTTTGACCTGATCATCGTTACGACCGATGTACTCAAGGTTGCCGTCGGCGCGCCAACGGGCCAGATCGCCGGTGCGGTACATGCGCGCATCCGGCTGCGCACTGAAGGGGTCGTCGAGGAAGCGTTCGGCGCTCAGGTCCGGGCGATTCAGATAACCCCGGGCCACCCCCGCGCCGCCGACATACAACTCGCCAATGATGCCGATCGGCACCGGACGCTGTTGATCATCGAGCAGGTAAGCGGTGGCATTGCTCACCGGTTTGCCGATGTGCAACGCCTGACCCGGGGTAATCAGCCCCGACGTAGCGACCACCGTGGCTTCGGTCGGCCCGTAGTTATTGACCACCGCAAAGCTCTGAGCATGATTGAACTGACGCAGGCGATCACCGCCAATCAGCAAGGTGCGCAAGGTCGGGTGATCGAGTTGTTTGCTGAAGGCGTATTCGGCAACCGGCGTTGGCAGGAAGCTCACGTCCAGTGGCTGCGCCCGCCACCACGCCAGCAATGCATCGATGTCTTCGCTGCCCTCGGTCGCCGGGGAAAAGTGCAGCGTCGCTCCCGCACACAACGCCGGCCAGACTTCCCACGCCATCGCGTCGAAACCGAACCCGGCAAGGCTCGAGGTGTGTTGCCCGGGGACGAGACCGAACGTGGTGCAATGCCAATCGACCAGATTGGCCAAGGTGCGGTGTTCGACCATCACGCCTTTGGGTAACCCGGTGGAGCCGGAGGTGTAAATCACATAGGCAAGGTTGGCGCTGCTCAGCCCCGGCACGGCGAGATCGCTGGTGCGTTCGAGCGGCCACTCGCGCCGATCAAGCTCGATCACCGGCAGCGCCGTGGCGGGCAAGCGGTCGCGCAAAGCACTTTGGGTCAGCACCACCACTGGCGTGCTGTCGCTGAGCAAATAACTCAGACGCTCGGGCGGGTGCGCCGGGTCAATCGGCACATAAGCGGCGCCAGCCTTGAGCGTCGCCAGCAGCCCGACCAGCGTGTCCAGGCCCCTGCGGGCGACAATCGCAATCCGCTCATCTGGGCGTACGCCGAGGCCCAGCAGATGATGAGCCAAGGCATTGGCTTGCCGGTTCAGCTCGGCATAACTCAGTGTTCGCCCCTGATGAGTCGCGACCACCGCGTCCGGCTGTTCGGCTGCCCGTGACTCGAATCGCTGATGAATCATCCGGCCCTGCGCAAAACTGACTCGGGTCTCGTTCCATTCATGCAGCAGCGCCATTTCTGCCGGGCTATTGAGGTTGAAATCGGCGATAGCCCGTTCGGGACATTCCAGGCCTTGCTCCAGAATCAGCAACAAGCGCTCGGTAAACGACGCGACCTCATCAGCCGTGAAATAAGCCGGCGAGTACACCAGATGCAACCAGGCCTTGTCGTTGTAACGGTTGCTGCGCAGGTGAAGGGCCAGTGGTGTCGCCTCGTGCTGATTGGAGACCTTGACCGAGTGCCCCGACGCTTCACCGTAACGGTAGTCATGGTCGTCCTGCTCGTAGGACACCGACAGCTCGAACAGTTGCGCACGGTCTTCACGCAACAGGCCCAATGCGCGGTTCATCTCGCTCAGCGGGTAGCGCTGATGGCGAAAATCCTGCTTCAGGCCAGCGCCGATCGCCTTGATCAATTCGGCAAATGACAGTGTTCGACCAAAGCCCATGCGCATCGCGCTGACCTGGGTGAACAGGCCCAAGGTGCTTTTGAAACTGGCCCCGGAGCGATTGAGGATCGGCAAACCGACCACCCACTCGTCACGTTGCGCGGTGCGACTGAAATACACGTGCAGCGCCGCCAGCAACACATGAAATGCCGAGCCACCGAATTGTCGCGCGCAGTCTTTCATGCGCTCGTGCAGCAGGGCCGGAAAAGCCTCGACGTAAATGCGACCGGGCGCGGCTTCAGCGTCGACGGATTCGCGATGACGGGGAGTCAACAAGGGTTCAGGCAGGCTGCGGTACTTGTCCAGCCAGTAACGTTGATCGAGTTCATAGCGCGGTGACCGATGGTAGCGCGCGTCATCTTCAATAAAGGCGACATAGGACGGTGCCGCCCCACTCGCGCGCTCGCCACGGCACAACGCGCTGTAGATCTCGCCCAGCGATTTGAACAGTAGACCGAAGCCCCAGCCATCAATGATCAAGTGGTGGGCTTGCGCCGCCAGCCAATAGCGATGGTGATCAAGGCGAATCAGACAGAAACGGCACAACGCCTGCCCGCTCAGCACGAAGGCCTGCGCCATCTGCGCTTCGACCAGCGCCCGGGCCGCCGCCTGTGGATCGGGCTGGCCGCTGAGGTCATGCAGCGGCATGACCACCGGCAGCGCCTGCGTAAATCCCTGCAACGGCAGCCCATCGCGGCCGACATCCGCGAGCAGAACAATGCGCAAGGCATCGTTTGCCGCCACCAGACATTCAAGCGCCGCTTGCAGCAACTGCGGATCCAGCGGCCCGCTCAGTTCGACGTAACCGCCAATGTTATACAGCGGCGAATCTCCGCGGCTCAGTTGATCCAGCCAGATATCCCGCTGGGCGGCAGTCAGCGCAAATGTCTCGACAGGCACGGACAGATCGTCCGCCACGTTGGCAGAAGTAGGCTGCATAAGGTCCTTCTCATGTGATTTTGCCGGTATTCAAGCATCGGCCCCGGCGCCGACATGACACCTGAAACCCGGACAATCATCACGCCCGTACACGCCCGCCGGAGCGCAAACAGGCGATTCATGCAGGCAGTGTCTAAAAGTTCGGAGAGGAAATACTGAAATGCTTGTAGGAAAAGAACCACATAGCAGCGCCGCCATTTACCCGAGCGCTGCCGAGCGGAAATCACCATCGCTCGGTTTTCCGGGGCCTCAAAGTGACTGAACAGTCACTTATGCCGGTGCATCTGTGCTCACAGCCGTCAGAACCCCGGCGCCAGGATTCAGAAATGGTGGCATTTTGTGTCCCCGTTTTCCCCTACAGACGTAGGACAAATCCATAGGCTTAAATCCCGCTCCAGATCATGTTCAAGGAGAAATGACTGCGTGGGCGGCTTTTACAGAGACGGCAGACGATTCAGTGATGGCTCTGAACCAGGGATGAAGGATATGAATCTGACCGGCAGCATTCGCAACATGGAAAATCCGCATTTTTACTGGCAGTTGGGCGAGTTGATTGCCAGCACCGGCGATGATCACTTCGCCACGAACATGTTCCAGTTGGTCGACACGCTGGTGCCGGTCAACCGCGTTGATCTGAGCGAATGGACGCTCGATGAGCGACAGGCCAGCGTGGTCGAGATCAAGCCGCTGGGCAGTGCCGGTCCAGCGCAGACGTGTGCGCCTCCCGACCTGCTGGAGCGCCCCGATGATCATCCGTTGCTGCAAAAGATGATCGAGATGAATGACTCGCTGTTGATCCAACTCAAAGCCTCGTTGCAACCTCGGCACCCGCAACACAGCGCCCACCAATGCAATCTGGTGTCGCGCACCTCCAACCGCCGCTGCGTCATCTCGTTTTACCGACCGCACACGCAGCGGGTGTTCTCCCTGCCGGAGCTGTCGTTTCTCAAGCGCCTGTCGGACACCCTGCTGCCACTGATCGAGCGTCATGCGCACATCAGCCGGCAAACCCTCGCCAGGCAACCGCGCCTGCCACTGGCCGAACTCGATCAGGCACCGCTGGCGCAGGTATTCGATGAGCGCCTGGCCTTCAGTGGCGTAGTCCTCTCGGTACGCGAGAAGGAAGTCTGCCTGGGCCTGCTGACCGGCGGCACTGTGCCGCAAATGGCCGACAAGCTGCGGGTGAAGAACAGCTCGATCGAGACGTACCTCAAGCGTGCTACGGCCAAACTGGGGGTCAGTGGCCGGCATGGTCTGGCGAAATGGATGGCCGGGGCCTGACCCCACTCAGCCTGCGCACGTCGCTGTGGCAAGTAATTTCCGCTCTTTTAGGCATGAGGCCGTTCGATGTTGACGTTGCGACTTTCCCTGCTGTCCATGGCGGTGCTGATGGGCGGTTGTTCATTGATTCCCGAGTATCAGCGGCCGGCGTCACCCAGTGCCGCGCAGTATCCGGCAGCCACGCAGGCTGCAACGCGCAGCGAAGACTGGCGCACCCTGTTCAACGACCCGGCCCTGCAACAATTGATCGAGTCGGCACTGATCAACAACCGCGACCTGCGCGTGGCCGCGTTGAACGTCGAGGCCTTTCAGGCGCAGTACCGCATTCAACGCGCCGACCTGTTTCCGGCGGTGTCGGCCAACGCCAATGAGCTGCGTCAACGCCTGCCGCCGAGCGTGACCCAAGGCAAAGCGCTGATCAATTCAACGTACTCGGTCAACCTCGGCATCAGTGCCTACGAACTGGATTTCTTCGGCCGCGTGCGCAGCCTCAGCGAGCAAGCGTTGCAAACCTGGCTGGCGACCGAACAGGCACGACGCAGTGCCGAATTGAGTCTGGTGGCCAACGTCGCCAACGCCTACCTGACGTGGCGTGCCGATCAGGAACTGCTCGAACTGACCCGTGACACCCTCACCGCCGATGAACAAAGCCTGCGCCTGACCACACGCAATCGCGAGGCCGGTAAATCTTCGGCGCTGGAACAGGCGCAGGCGCAAACCAGCGTCGACAGTTCACGGGCCAATCTGGCGCGCTATCAGCGCCAGGTGGCTCAGGACTTGAACAGCCTGACGTTGCTGGTCGGTGCACCGGTGCCGGCGTCGTTGCCCGCGCTGCCACTGGCCAACGATCTGGTCCTGCAACTGCCCGCCGGTTTGCCTTCTGACTTGCTGCAACGACGTCCGGACATCCTGCAGGCCGAGTACAAACTCAAAGCCGCCAACGCCAATATCGGCGCAGCGCGGGCAGCATTTTTTCCCAGTGTCAGCCTGACGGCGAATGCCGGCACGTCCAGTCGCGACCTCTCCGGTTTGTTCGGCGGCGGCTCAGGCGCGTGGACCTTTCAGCCGCAGATCAGCCTGCCGATTTTCAATGCCGGCAGCCTGCGCGCCAGTCTCGATTATTCGAAGTTGCAGAAAGACGTCGCCGTGGCCGAATACGAAAAATCAATCCAGACCGCCTTCCAGGAAGTCGCCGACGGCCTCGCCGCGCGCAGCACCTATCAGCAACAGTTGCAGGCGCAACGCGATCTGGTCGCGGCCACACAGACTTACTACAACCTGGCGCACAACCGTTATCAGAACGGCGTCGACAGCAGCCTGACGTTCCTCGATGCCCAGCGTTCACTGTTCAGTTCGCAGCAAGGCCTGATCAGCGATCGCCTCGCGCAACTGGTCGCCGAGGTCAATCTGTACACCGCGCTGGGCGGTGGCTGGCGGGCCGATGAGGCGCGCGTGCAGTAAGCCGTCGTCATTTTTTCTTACACCTTTTGTCGCCCGATCCTACGCCGCAGGGCGATCCGCAGCCGTCGTCTGGTCTCAGTTTGGTATCATGCGCCGCTTTTACGGTTAACCCCCCGCCAGTCCTGCCGACTGACGGGCTGCAAAAGGCGGTATTAGATGACGGCTTTGTTGACTCGCCGCAAGGTGCTTGCGGGAATGGGCGTGCTCGGGCTTGGCCTGCTCGCCGGCTGCGACACCCGCGGCCAACTGTCGTACAAGTACGGCAAGGATCTGAGTAACAAGATCATGGGGCGCACCTTCAAACTGAAGAACACCGATGGCGAAACCATGACGCTGTCGAGCTTTCGCGGCATGATGCCAATGGTCTTTTTCGGCTTCACCCAATGCCCGGCAGTCTGCCCGACCACCCTCGCCCGCGCGGCGAAAATCAAGAAGCTGATGGGCGCCGACGGCGACCGTTTGCAGGTGATTTTCATCAGCCTCGATCCCGAGCGCGACACGCCGGAAATTCTCGACGCCTACATGAAAGCCTTCGACCCGACGTTCGTTGCGCTGTACGGCACGCTTGAGGAAACCGCGGCCACCGCCAAGGAATTCGACGTGTTCTACGAGAAAGTCCCGGCCGGCGACACCTATACCATCTCGCACACCGCCACCAGTTACGTTTACGACTCCAATGGCGGCCTGCGCCTGGGTCTGTCCACCTCGCTTTCGGCAGAACAATGCACGGAAGATTTGCTTACTGTTATGGAGGTTTGCTGATGCAACCTGTTCTGAATCACATCAAACGCGCCGCGCTGACCCTGTCGCTGTTGGGCCTGGCGTTCCAGGTATCGGCGCAGACCCAAGTCGACGACGCCTGGGTCCGTGCCACCGTGCCGACCCAGTCCGCCAGCGGCGCGTTCATGACCCTCACCACCGACAGCGACAGCAAGTTGCTCAGCGTCGCGACGCCGGTGGCCAAAGACGTGCAGATCCACGAAATGACCATGAAGAACGACGTCATGAGCATGGGCCCGGTGAAGTTCGTCGAGCTGCCGGCCGGCAAAGCCGTCAAGCTTGATCCGAACGGTTACCACGTGATGCTGATGGGCCTGAGCGGTCAGTTGAAAGAAGGCGAAAGCGTGCCGCTGACCCTGACCGTGGAAAACGCCAAGGGCGAGAAAGAAACCATCGAGGTCAAAGCACCGGTGCGCGCGCTGACCAACATGGAAGGTCACGATCACAGCAAGATGCATTGATCTGACTGAGCGGCAATAAAAAAGGGGCGGCCTGATCGATGATCAGGACCGCCCCTTTTATTGCCACACATGCTGATCCTGGGCCGATTGATAGGGCGAAGACACCAACTCCCCGACAATTCAACCGTTACGCGACAGTGCCTTGCGCACACTGCTGCTGGTCATGCCGGCAGGTTTGGCGGCTGGCTGTGGCTCAGCCTGAGGTTGCTCAGGCATTTGCACCTGGCCGGACCGCCCTGCGTGGTATTGGCTTTCGACCTGCTGGTTCAAACGGGCCAAAAAGGCATCCAGTTCGGCAATCAACAGCTTCTTGCGCCTGGAGCCTTTGACGCACTCATAGATGTAGTAGCCCGTCCCCACCAGAAAGCCCAACACACCGGCAACCAAACCGATGCCGATCCACAGGGCAAAGGCAATCAGCAAGGGCTTCCAGCGAAACGGCGACAACCCAAGCTCAGTGTTCAGCGCCTTGGCATCGCGTATCTGGTAGGTCTTGGCCGAGGCCTGGTTTTGCAGGTAGGTGTGCAACACCTTCTTGCCATCGCTGCTCAACGCGCTGATCAGCGAAATGTCCTGGCCGCTGCGCAGAGGAACATCGAGCCCGCGGAAATTCACATCGTGCTCGATACCGTCTGCCGTTCTGATCCAGAACTCATGGTTGATCACCATCACCGAGTTGATGTGCAAGGCAATGGACTGACCATTGCTGTCGAATTGCCCGTTGCCACCGGTGGAGGTGATGTGGGTTTCGCTCATTTTCTCGCTGCCCACCACTTCACCGCTCAACACGGTGAAATCAACGGTTACATCGCCATGGGTGAACTTGTGCATTGAGGGGTCCTTGATGCGTCGGTCGACGTTCGGGATAGAAATCCATAGGCCGCGAATGCTACTAAGTGGCCATCTCTGTGTCCAGAACGCCCCGCCCCCTCATTATTAATCGCCCGCTTAACTCCCCGCGCCATCGTGCGCTTGCTCAAAGAAATAATCCTTCCAGCTCCCCGCCTTGTTCTTCAGCACGCCCAGCTCCTGCAATTTCTCGGCATAGATAAACGTGCGCTGCGGCACCACGGTGAAATCGATTTCCGGGTCGTTGACGATTTGCTCGACCAGGGCCAGCGGCAGTTTCGACTGCTCGACTCGGATATACGCCTGAGCCGCCGCCGGTTTGTCGGCCTTGATGATCTTCTCGGCTTCCGCCAGCGCGTCATAGAACGCCTTGTAGGTTTTCGGGTTTTCGTCGTGGAATTTTTCCGTGGTGTAGAGCACGTTGAACGTCGCCTGCCCGCCGAGCACGTCGTAGGAACTCAGCACTTTGTGCACGTTGGGGTTTTGCAGGGCCTGATACTGGAACGGCGGGCTGGAGAAGTGCGAGTTGATTTCCGAGCCGCCGGCAATCAGTGCCGCCGTCGCGTCGGGGTGCGGCAGACTGACCGAGATGTCGTCGAATTTCTTGTACTGCGCATCGCCAAACTCCTTGGCGGTTTCGATCTGCAAGGTGCGCGACTGGAAGCCCACGCCCGCTGCCGGCACGGCGATACGGTCCTTGTCGCTGAAGTCCTTGAGCGTCTTGATGTTGGGATTGTTGGTCAGCAGATAGTTGGGCATCGAGCCGAGTGCGGCGATGGCTTTGACGTTCTGTTTGCCCTTGGTGCGGTCCCACACGGTGAGCATCGGCGGCACACCGGCAGACACCACGTCGAGCGAGCCGGTCAGCAGCGCTTCGTTCATCGCGGTGGCGCCGGAGATGCTGTTCCAGTCGACCTTGATGTCGAGGCCTTGTTCTTTGCCGTGTTTTTCGATCAGTTGCTGATCGCGCACCACGTCGAGAATCAGGTAACCGATGCCGAATTGCTGAGCGATGCTGATCTTGCCTTCGGCCTGGGCGCCGGTGCTGAACAGCGCGCTGGCTGCCAGGGATGCGGCCAACAGAGTCAGCGCAGAACGTTTGAACGGTGTGGCCATGACAACCTCGCAGCAGGGGGTGATGTGCTGAAAGGCCTGACTTTATCGCTATAAAAAATAGAAAATAAATATCTTTATCGCATATCGATAGCACCTGAACGCTTGGCCGGCAAAACACGCCGTGCGGTTTCCACAAAAGGTGTGACGATCAGACTGTACAGCGTGAGGTAGCGCTCGCCATCCGCCTCGCCGGTGCCGAAACGCAGCGGCTCAGGTGTTGAGGTGGTGACGTAGAGCGTGCCGAACATCCAGTCCCACACCGAGAAATTGGTGGCGAAGTTCTTGTTGCGATGACGCATGGCATCACTGTGATGAATCTGGTGCTGGGCCGGGCTGTTGAGCACATGTTCGAGGGTCGGGCCAAACGACAGCCAGACATGGCTGTGGCGCAGATTCGCTCCCAGGCTGTTGAGCAGCAGCACCAGACCGGTCACGCCCAGCAAGGTATAGCGACTGATTTCCCCACCGCAGAAATACCAGACCACACCGGCAAACGCGGCGATGCCGGCAATCATCACCAGCCGTTCGACCAGCGTTTCGACCACATGAATGCGGCTTGCCGTGGCCGGCACCAGCACCGGCGCCGAGTGATGAACCTTGTGAAACTCCCACAGGTAGCGCGAATGAAAGGCGCGATGAATCCAGTAATGCAGCAAGTCCTTGAGCAGGAATACACCGACCCCGTAGCACAGCGCGATCAATGGATGGTCCGGCACTTGCTCGCGGGCACCCCAGAGTTGGGTGAAAAACCGTTGGTAGTCAGCGGACCTGAGAATGTAGGGATCGACCAACCCGGCGATCGGCAGCACCCAAACCACCTTGAGAATGGCCTTGATGAAGTAATAGCGATAATCCAGCCACGCCGAACGGTGGCCGAATACACGAGCGCCGCCGATGAACTGCCAGAACGACTCGGAGTCGGTCAGCCCTTGGGATTTTCTATAACGAAACAAGCCGTAGGCAACGGCGCAAGACGCGATGAGGAACACCACGCCGAGGCGGCCATTGAGATCGAACAGGCCGATGAACTGCCCGCTGACCGGGGCGATGATCCACCGATCAAGGTGAGTGTAGAGTTGCGCGAGAACATCCACGGAGGCTGATCTCCATCAGAGGTCGGGCATTCTAAATCGTAACGTTTCGCAAGTGCAGCTTTTGCGGATCAAAGGCCCATTCTCACACTGATCGTTTGCGGGCCGATTGTTAAACAGCCTGAAACAATAAATCCAGCAGCAGCAATATCGCCAATTGCCCTGCCACACGAGGCCCGGTCAGGGCTGCAGACGCGCCATCACCTTCAAGAGCCCGCGCGCCAGCGCATCAGCTGCGCGTTTAAAAGGGCGATCAGACAGCCTACCCTTGGTATCATCGCGCACACTTTTTTGACGTTTTGATGACTGGAAGGTCTTTTTTTGTGAGCGCTCTTTTTCACCGGTTGCGACAGTCGCATGCCCGCCTCTTTTCACTGATCGTTCTGGTGCTGATCGTGCCGGTGTCCCTGCGCGCAGCCCTCGGCTGGTCGACCCCGCTGGGTTACCTGTCGGATCTGGCCATTGGCAGCCTGTTGGTGCTGTTGCTGCATCGTCGCGCGTGGTGGCTGGCGCTGCCGGTGCTGCTGTTCTGGGGATTGCTCGCGGTGGCGACCGCTGAACTGGTCAGCGCCGTCGGGCGGCTACCGACGCCTTCCGACATTCATTACCTGATCGATCCGCAGTTCGTCGAAAACTCCACGGGCGGCGGGCTGGCGCACCCGGCAATCGGCATCAGCCTGCTGCTGGCGTTGTTGTTTTGGTTGCTGACGCAATTCAGCGCACGCGGCGTGACGCGCCCGGCCCTGCCCCGCGCGGTTTGGGCTGCACCGCTGGTGCTGTTCGCCGCGCACTGGGGCGTGCAAAACCTGTGGCCAAGCGAAGCGGATCCGTGGCGCCTGTACAACCTGCCGCATCAATTGCTGGCGAGTGAGGTCGCTGATCTGCAGATCCAGGCCGAGGAGTGGCTGGACGGCGACGTCGAAGAAGCCGCACCGGCCATGGCCGGGCTCACCGATGTCGACCTCAACGGGCAGAAATTGCTCGCCGCATCGGGGCAGGCGCGCAATGTGCTGATCATCGCCCTGGAAGGCATTCCTGGCGCCTATATCCGCGCCAACCGTGAGGCCATCGGCAGCCATTATCAGGAAGACCTGATGCCCAACCTCAGCCGCTGGGCCGAGCGCGGCATGAACACCCCCGATTACGTACTGCACACGCACCAGACCATTCGCGGACTGTACGCGATGCTCTGCGGCGATTACGACAAACTCAACAACGGCACGCCCAAAGGCGTGGAAATGCTCACCCTCAACGAGCGCAATCAGGCTTGCCTGCCGGCGCAACTGCGCGAGCACGGCTTCAGCACCCACTACCTGCAAGGCGCCGGCCTGCGCTTCATGGCCAAAGACAAGATCATGCCGCACATCGGTTTCGATGCGACCCATGGCCTGGAATGGTTCAGCAACAGCAACTATCTGGAGTTCCCGTGGGGCAAGGATGACAAGGCGTTCTTCGAGGGCGCGCTGGACTATGTCGGCCAACTGAAAAAGCACAAGCAACCGTGGATGCTGACTTTGCTGACCGTCGGCACTCATCAGCCCTACTCCGCGCCAGAGGACTATCTGCAGCGCTATGAAACGCCCAAGCAGGCCGCCGTCGGTTATCTGGACGATGCGCTGGATCAGTTCCTCACAGGTCTTGAGCGCCAGGGTGTGCTCAAAGACACCTTGGTGGTGATCACCTCGGACGAATCCCACGGCATCGACGGCGTGCGCCTGGCCTCGTCGTGGGGCTTCAACCTGACCCTGGCGCCGGAGCACGAGCAACTGCCACGCCTGAACAAAGGCGTCTACGGCCATGTCGACTTGAGCACGTCGATCCTCGACTATTTCGACTTGCCGGTGCCGACCGCACTGAGCGGCCGTTCGCTGTTTCGCGACTACGATTCCGGCCGCGAGATCATGTCGTTCACCAACGGTAAATTGCGCTACCACAACGGTCAGGGGATCTTCTCCGAATGCGACATGCCGCGCCGTTGCCGCTACTACGAAAGCGCCGGTTTCATTGCCGAGCGCGCCACCTTCAAAGGCACTTACAGCGGCCATCCGGCGCGGCAGATCGCGGCGCGGGCCAATGCCCTCGACTTGTCTTTGCTGCGCACCCCGCTCAACCATCGTTATCAGTTCGGCAGCACTAACGTCATCCCGCTGCAAGCGCAGATCAAGGATGACTGGGCCGACAACCTGATCGGCGCGCAATACCTGGAAATGCCCAAGGGTTCGCACACCCGTGTGCGCCTGACCGTGCGCTCGGTCGACCCGCAGCAGGCGGCGTATATTCAGCTCAAGGCCAAGGAATTTGAACAGGACGTGCAGATCGGTCTGCCGCAGGAGATGGTGGCAACCGCCGAGCAACCACTGGAAATGCACTTCAGCTTCGACAACCCGCAAGAGCGCAAAGCGTTTTCCTTCCATTTGCTGGGTTATGGCTTGGGCGCGGTTGAGGTAACGGATTTCAGTGTGATTACTGAGTTGCCGGGGCAAGAGGACATGCTTGACGACGTGCCGGAGGACGACACGGCGCAATCCACCTGACCAAGGTTCTATAGGGAGAGCGCACGGTAAAAGGTTCTGACTATCACCGCCCAATAGTCGGCCTATTAGCTGACTCCCCAAGTCGGGTCTAGCCTTACTAGTCCGAAGTCGGCACGAGCCGACCGTAGCAGACCTGATAAGGACCCGAACATGGCAAACGAATCGAAATGCCCGTTCAACCACGCCGCCGGTGGTGGTACGACGAACCGTGACTGGTGGCCGAATCAACTCAACCTGAAAATCCTCAGCCAGCATTCGCCCAAGTCCGACCCGCTGGGTAAGGATTTCGACTACGCCAAAGCCTTCAAAAGCCTGGATTTCCAGGCGCTGAAACAAGACCTCACGGCACTGATGACCGACTCCCAGGATTGGTGGCCGGCCGACTTCGGCCACTACGGCCCGCTCTTTATCCGCATGGCCTGGCACAGCGCCGGCACCTATCGCACCGCCGATGGCCGTGGCGGCGCCGGCTCCGGCCAGCAACGTTTTGCGCCGCTCAACAGCTGGCCGGACAACGTCAGCCTCGACAAGGCCCGCCGTCTGCTGTGGCCGATCAAACAGAAATACGGGCGCAATATTTCCTGGGCAGATCTGATCGTCCTCACCGGTAACGTCGCGCTGGAATCGATGGGCTTCAAGACTTTCGGCTTCTCCGGTGGCCGCCCTGATGTGTGGGAGCCGGACGAAGATGTGTACTGGGGTTCCGAGCACGAATGGCTCGGGGGCGACAGCCGTTACGGCAAGGACAAGTCCGCCATGCAGGAGCCCGGTGACGGCACGCTGGTGGCTGAGCCGGATCTGCACGGCAAAGAAGAGAGCCGCACCGATCAGGGTGAACGCAATCTGGAAAACCCGCTGGCCGCCGTGCAGATGGGATTGATCTACGTAAACCCGGAAGGCCCTGAGGGCAATCCCGACCCAGTGGCCTCGGCCCACGATATCCGCGAAACCTTTGGTCGCATGGCCATGAACGATGAAGAAACCGTGGCACTGATCGCCGGCGGCCATGCCTTCGGGAAAACCCACGGCGCCGGGCCTGCCGACAACGTCGGGCCTGAACCGGAAGCCGCTGGTCTGGAGGAGCAAGGCCTCGGCTGGCGCAACGCGTTCGGCACCGGCAAGGGCGGCGACACCATCACCAGTGGCCTCGAAGTGACCTGGACCACCACGCCGACCCGATGGAGCAACAACTACCTGGAAAACCTCTTTGGCTTCGAGTGGGAGCTGAGCAAAAGCCCGGCCGGTGCGCATCAGTGGATACCGAAAAACGGCGCCGGTGCCGGTACCGTTCCGCATGCTCATGACCCGAGCAAAAAGCTTTCACCGACCATGCTCACCTCTGACCTGGCGCTGCGTTTCGATCCGGCCTACGAGCAGATCTCGCGACGCTTCCTCGCCAATCCGGATCAACTGGCCGATGCCTTTGCCCGCGCCTGGTACAAACTGATCCACCGCGACATGGGCCCGCTGTCGCGCTACCTCGGCCCGGAACTGCCCAACGAAGAATTGCTGTGGCAGGATCCGATTCCTGATGTCACTCACCCGCTGATTGACGACAGCGACGCTGCCGCGCTGAAAAGCAAAATCCTCGCGTCGGGGCTTTCGGTGTCGCAACTGGTCTCGACCACTTGGGCCGCCATTTCAACCTTCCGCGGTTCGGACAAACGCGGCGGTGCCAACGGTGGACGCCTGCGTCTGGCCCCGCAAAAGTTCTGGCAAGCCAACCAGCCTGAGCAACTGGCCAAAGTGCTGCAAACCCTCGAGGGCATTCAGAACGACTTCAATGGCGGCGGCGCTGGCAAGAAAGTCTCGCTGGCAGACTTGATCGTGTTGGCGGGCAATGCCGGCGTCGAACAAGCGGCGAAAAACGCTGGCCATGCGGTCACGGTGCCGTTCAAGCCGGGGCGTACGGATGCTTCGCAAGAGCAAACCGATGTCGACTCGTTCAGTTTTCTCGAACCGATTGCCGATGGCTTCCGCAACTACAGCAAAGGCAAATACACCGTCTCGGCCGAGGCATTGCTGATCGACAAGGCGCAACTGCTGACCCTTACCGCACCGGAGATGACTGTGCTGCTGGGCGGCTTGCGGGTGTTGAACACCAATGTCGGGCAGACCCGGCATGGTGTGTTCACTGCGCAGACCGAGGCGCTGACCAACGACTTCTTCACCAACCTGCTGGACATGGGCGTGGAGTGGAAGCCGACTTCAAGGGATGCGGATGAGTTCGAGGGGCGTGACCGTAAAACCGGTAGCGTGAAGTGGACGGCGACGCGGGTTGATCTGGTGTTTGGCTCGAATGCGCAATTGCGCGCGTTGGCTGAGGTGTATGCCAGTGCGGATGCGCAGGAGCAGTTCGTGAAGGACTTTGTTGCGGCGTGGACGAAAGTGACAAATCTGGATCGGTTTGATTTGAAGTAATTTTCGGCAAATAAAAACGCCGCATTTTTTAATGCGGCGTTTTTTTGTGTACGGCGTGGGGGTTGTGGTGATGCTGAAATCTTACCCCCTCACCCCAGCCCTCTCCCCCAGGGGGGCGAGGGGGAAAGGGAGCAGATCGGGGGCCGTTCAGAATCTGAGTTCGACTCCGGACTTTCACGTCGGTGTAACTCAACCATCCACCTCAGTCAGTCCCCTCTCCCACTGGGAGAGGGCTAGGGTGAGGGGCTTTTGATCTGTTTCAGAATCTGAGTTCGACTCCGGACTTTCACGTCGGTGTAACTCAACCATCCACCTCGGTCAGTCCCCTCTCCCACTGGGAGAGGGCTAGGGTGAGGGGCTTTTGATCTGTTTCAGAATCTGAGTTCGACTCCGGACTTTCACGTCGGTGTAACTCGAACATTCACCTCGGTCAGTCCCCTCTCCCACTGGGAGAGGGCTAGGGTGAGGGGCTTTTGATCTGTTTCAGAATCTGAGTTCGACTCCGGACTTTCAGGTCGGTGTAACTCGAACATCCACCTCGGTCAGTCCCCTCTCCCTCTGGGAGAGGGTTAGGGTGAGGGCCGGTCCACAGCTGGAACACCGACTTCAACACACCATCAAGCCAGGCTCTTGCTCACCACCTCATACACATCACTCGACAACTGCCCCGACGCCCGAATCCGCTCCAGCTCGCCCTTCATCAAGGCCTGACGCGCATCGTCGTATTTACGCCAGCGGGTCAGCGGCGCCAGTTGACGCGATGCGATCTGCGGGTTGAAGCCGTTCAGCTCAATCACCAGATCCGCGAGGAAGCGATAACCCGAGCCATCGGCGGCATGGAAGTTGATCAGGTTCTGCCCGGCAAATGCACCGACCAGTGCCCGCACCTTGTTCGGGTTCTTGATGTTGAACGCCGGGTGCTGCATCAACGCTTTCACCCGCTGCAGACCGCCCGGCAACGTGCTGCCGGCCTGCACGCTGAACCACTGATCCATGACCAATGGGTTGTCCTTGAAGTGCTCGGCGAAACTCGCCAGCGCCGCAGCCTTCTGCTCTTCGAATGGCGAGTTGACCAACACCGCCAGCGCGGTCAGGCGCTCGGTCATGTTGTCGGCGCTTTCGAATTGCTCCAGCGCCGCCGCGAGGACTTCCGGCTTGCCGCTGAGCATCAGGTACGACAGCGCTATGTTCTGCAGCGCGCGACGGGCGAAATGCTCGGCTTCGGCCACGTACGGGGTTTGCTTCGACAGGTCACGGTTGGCCTGATAACGCAGCCACAGCGCTTCGAACAACCCTTCGGCCAATTGCTTGCGAGCGAACTCGCGGGCGCCATGAATGGCATCGACATCCGCCACTTCGCTGATTTCGGTGAGGTACGCCTCACCCGGCAGCGAGAGCATTTCGGCAACCATCGCCTGATCCAGCGATTCATCCGACAGCACCGTGCGCAGTGCCAACACCAGACGCGGATCAAGCTTCAGGCTCTCGCCCTTCTGCTGCTGGGCAATCAGTTCTTGCAGCACTTGCACCGACAGTTGCTGACCGGCATCCCAGCGGTTGAAGCCGTCGCTGTCATGCTGCATCAGGAACATCAATTGATCGCGGTTGTACGGGAAGCTCAGTTTCACCGGTGCGGAGAAGCCGCGCAGCAGCGATGGCAGCGGCTGTTCAGCGATATCAACGAAGGTGAAGGTCTGCTCGGCGTCGGTCACCGAAATCACGCGGGTGGTGCCTTGCGCCGATGCTTCGCCGCTCAGACGCAAGGCAATTTCGTTACCTTTGCTATCCAGCAGGCCGAGTTCGACCGGGATCACGAACGGCAGTTTTTCAACCTTGTCCGGGGTTTCCGGGCAGCTCTGGCGGAAGGTCAGGCTGTAGGTTTTCGCGGCAGCGTCGTACGACTCGCTCACCGCCAGACGTGGCGTGCCGGCCTGGCTGTACCAGCGCTTGAACTGGGTCAGGTCGACGCCGTTGGCATCTTCCATCGCCTTGATGAAGTCGTCGCACGTCACGGCTTGGCCGTCATGACGTTCAAAGTACAGATCGCTGCCCTTACGGAAGCCTTCGGCACCCAGCAAGGTATGGATCATGCCAACCACTTCCGAGCCCTTCTCATACACGGTCAGGGTGTAGAAGTTGGAAATCTCGATGAAGCTGTCCGGGCGCACGGCGTGGGCCATCGGGCCAGCATCTTCGGCGAACTGATGGGTACGCAGGTAGGCAACGTCCTGAATGCGCTTGACCGTGGCCGAGTTCATGTCGGCGGAGAAGCCCGAGTCACGGAACACCGTGAAGCCTTCCTTCAGCGACAGCTGGAACCAGTCGCGGCAGGTCACGCGGTTGCCCGACCAGTTGTGGAAGTATTCGTGAGCGACGATCGCTTCAACGCGCTGGTGCGCGGCGTCGGTCGCGGTTTCGGCGCGAGCGAGCACGGCGCTGGAGTTGAAGATATTGAGGCCTTTGTTCTCCATCGCGCCCATGTTGAAGTCATTGACGGCGACGATCATGAAGATGTCCAGATCGTACTCGCGACCGTAGACCTCTTCGTCCCAGCGCATCGACTTCTTCAGGCTGGTCATCGCGTGCTGGCACTTGTCGATGTTTTCCGGCTCGACGTAAATGCGCAGCGCAACGTTGCGGTTGGTCATGGTGGTGAAAGTGTCTTCAACGCACCACAAATCACCGGCCACCAGCGCGAACAGGTACGCCGGTTTCATGAACGGGTCTTCCCAGGTCGCCCAATGCCGGCCGTCTTCGCCCGGACCCGAGGCAATCGGGTTGCCGTTGGAGAGCAGCACCGGATAGCTGTGCTGTTCGGCGACCACGGTGGTGGTGAACTTGCTCATCACGTCGGGGCGGTCGAGGTAATAGGTGATCTTGCGGAAACCTTCGGCCTCGCACTGGGTGCAGAACATCGTGCCGGACTTGTACAAGCCTTCCAGTGCGGTGTTGGTTTCCGGGTGGATCTTGACGCTGGTGTCGACCGTGAAGGTGTCGCTGGTCGGTTGCAGGGTCAGGTGGTTTTCGCTGACCTGGTAATCGCCCTCCGCAAGCTCCTGATCAGCGAGGGTCACCGACAACAGCTCCAACTGCTGGCCATCGAGCACCAGCGGCGGCAGGCCCGCGCCACGGGCCGGGTTGCGGCGCATCACCAGTTGCGCGTGGACCAGGCTGTGATCCTCGAACAACTCGAAGGTCAGGTGCGTTTCGTCGATCAGGTACTCGGGCGCCTGATAGTCCTTCAGGTAAATCATCTTCGGTTGTTCGGTGCGCATGCTGGAGTCCTTATTGATGCACGGCGAGCTGATAAGCCGTGTACTTGCGAATATTGATCACGCCGGTGTCGAAGATCAGGTACTGGCCCTTGATCCCCAGCAGCGTGCCTTCGGCAATCGGGTTCTTGTCCAGGTTGAAGCTGACAATCTTGGCCGGGTACTGCTCGACCGGGTAGCGAATTTCCAGCGGTTCGACGTCGGCAATGGTCTGAATCGCCTGCAAGCCGAAGCGCTCTTGCAGGCCTTGCAAACCTTCAGCGCAACTGTCGAACAGTTGATCACGCACCTGCGCCAGATCGACCGCCACCGCGTCGCCCTTGAGCAATGCACGCCAGTTGGTTTTGTCGGCCACTTGGCTGCGGAACAAATCTTCTACGAAGCCCGATTGCTGCCGCGTCGACACGCGCATGATCGGCAACGCCTGACATGCACCCTGATCGATCCAGCGAGTCGGCAGTTGCGTAGCACGAGTGATGCCAACCTTGATGCCCGACGAATTGGACAGGTAAACCACATGATCGGTCATGCAGAACTGCTCGCCCCACGCTGGATCGCGACAGGTGCCGGCGTCATAGTGGCAGCGCTCCGGGCTCATGATGCACAGGTCGCACTGCGCCAGTTTGGTCATGCACGGGTAGCAATAACCCTGACTGAAACTGGTTTTGGTCTTGCGCCCGCAATGGGTGCAGTGGATCGCCCCCAGGTACTCCAGACGCAGCGTGGAGCCGATCAACGGGTTGACCGGCACCTCGACGTCATCCAGACGAAACGCGTATTGCACGTTCGGCCCGTCCAGGCGCGCCGACATTTTGCTGATTGCACCGCGGCCAATCTCGATCAATGGATGGCATCCGACTTGAACAGGATGTTCGGCACTTCGATCGACTTCGACGCACATTCCTGCGGGCCCATGTAACCGGTGCGCTGGTCTTCAGGCAGGTTCTGGATTTCCCAGGCGATCATCGCCTGCAACGACAGCTCGCGCTGCTCGGCGGTGAGCTTGCCACCGTCGGACCACTTGCCGATTTCCACGGCCAGTTTCAGGCTCTCGTAGATGTCCGGGGTAATGTTGTTGATCATGTCGTTAAAAGAGGACATCAGGGTCTCCGTGCTCTTTATCTACAGAAAAATTTCAGGCGGCCAGTTTACGGCGGTTATACAAACCGCCCAACAAACCGGTGAAGCATCCGATGAGTAACCCGCCAACGTGGGCGGCGTTGGCGATTTCGCCGAAACCGATCATCGAGATCAGCCCGGACATGCACACCAGCAACCACACCAGCATCATCACCAGCACGCCGCGCGGCAGGCGATAGGCCGGGTTCGGCGCCAGCAGCTGGAAGATCCAGCAATGCCCGAGCAAACCGTAAAGTACGCCGGACAGACCGCCGAACAGGGTCGCGCCGCTCCAGGCAAATTGCGCGTAGTTGGAAACGAGGCTGAACAGCAGCGTCAGGCCGATCAGATTGATACTGCCCTGGCGCGACTCTATGCGCCGGCCCAGCTCCCAGTACCACATGCCGTTCATGGCCAGATGGAGGATGCCGAAGTGGATCAGCATCGGTGTGACCAGACGCCACCACTGCCCCGCCGCCAGGCTGTCGGCCAACGGCGTGAAATGGATGTACTCACCGACCACCTGAAAATCGAGGAAGGTCAGCCAGCGCAGGGTTTGCAGGTTTTCGCCGAGGTACGTCAGCCCGCCAACAATCAGGCACAGCAACAGGATGAACCCCGTGGCCTTGGCGTATTTCAGTTGCTCGGTGAAGCTCGGCCGCTTGAAGGTCGGCGCGACGGGGATGTCCATTTGCTGATCGGGATCACCCGCCGGGAAGCGTTCGTACAACGAGCGCACGTCTTCGCTGATTTCCGCAGGCGCCCACAACACTTGTTCGCCGGCCTCCTCGCTGACGCGATGGGGCACTTGCATGCGTTGCAGCAGTTTGACGAAACCGCTCAAGTCCACCGCCAATGGCAGACGCAATACCGCTACCGCACTCATTGCAGCACCTCCGGCCGCTCGACATCGACCCAGACAAATTTATGCGGATCCAGACGGGTTTCCTGATCCAGACGATAGGCGACCAGTTTGCCGTAGAGCACCGCGCTGTAATCCAGACACGCGAGGTTCGGGCGGATCGGCGCCGGTTTGCCGCTGCGCCAGTAATGGCCGACGAACAGCAACGGCTCATCGACGCCGTAGCGCAGCAGGTTGTTTTTTTCGCTGGAGGTCAGCGGCTTCTGCGCCACCGGTTCCGGCAGTGCATCCGGCTGGAAGACAATGTCGCCGTAGGTTTTCGGGTCGTCTTCCCAGAACTTGGTGCGGAAGAACGAGCGCACCAGACCATCGCCGCTGGTCATGGTCAGACCATCCGGCAGACGCATGTCGGTGCCACGCAGCAAACGGTCGAACACGGTGCAGGCGAAACTGTCCGGCACCGCCGAGGCTTGCAGGAAGTGTTCATCGATGCAGCCATTGGGGAACAGCGCGCGCAACGGTTCGATCAAACCGGCGTCCCAACAGGCATGTACCACCCGGAAACGTCCGGCGTCGACAAACAGCGGCAGCTCGTAGAACCAGCGCTGGAAATCGTGCCAGTCGCCGGGATGGCCTTCGAACTGAGTCAGGGTTTCCTGTAGCAGGCGCGCGTGGCGCGGCGTGTGTTCGCGGACGAACTGCTTGCCGCTGCCCGGTGGCGCCGGGGTGCTCCAGCCGAGTGCGTTGAACTCGTGGTTGCCCATGATGCACAAGGCCTGACCGGCCTCGACCATGTCGTGGACGATGTGCAGCGCCTCGCGAATGCGCGGGCCACGGTCGATGATGTCGCCGACAAACACGGCCATGCGCGATGGATGCCGCCAGACCCCGCCCTGCTTGTGATAACCGAGGCGGTCAAGCAAGTGTTCGAGGGTCAGGGCGCATCCGTGCACGTCACCAATCAAGTCATAACTGCGCGCGGGATCGAGCATCAGTCGCCTCCACCGCCCAGCTTGCTGCCCCAGCCGAGCTTGGTGCGGCAGACTTCGTAGTAGTTGTGGTCGAGCGGGTGAATCAGCCGCAGTTTCTGCGCTTTTTTGCTGACGGTGATGGTGTCGCCCGGCGCGCAGGTGAAGTGGTTCTGCCCGTCACAGGAGACTTGCGGGTAAATCTGCATGTTTTTCGACACGACGATTTTCAGCTCACTGTTGCCATCGACCACAATTGGCCGGCTCGACAACATATGGGGGTACATCGGCACGATCACAATGGCATCGAGCTTGGGATGCATGATCGGCCCGCCGGCAGACAGCGCGTACGCGGTGGAACCGGTCGGTGTGGCGACGATCAGGCCGTCGGCCTTCTGGCTGCAGACGAACTGGCCGTCGATGTACAGCTCGAACTCGATCATCCGCGTCGATTTGCCCGGGTGCAGCACCACGTCGTTGAGCGCGTCGCCCTGGCCAATGGCCTCGGCATGCCGGCGCACTTCGGCTTGCAGCAGGAAGCGGTTTTCCACCAGATAGTGGCCGTCGAGCACCTTGGCGACTTCGACTTCCAGTTCGTCAGGGCGAATGTCGGTGAGGAAACCGAGGCTGCCACGGTTGATCCCCAGCACCGGGATATTGTGTTTGGCCAGCGCCCGCGCGGCGCCGAGCAGGCTGCCGTCACCGCCGACGACGATGACCATGTCGCAGACTTCGCCGAGCATCTTGCGTGACGAGGTTTGCAGACCGTGGCCCGGCAGCACTTCAGCGATGGTGTCTTCGAGGATCACATGCAGGTGACGATCGAGCAGAAACCGTTTCAGTCGGCGGACGGTATCCAGCACCTGGGAGCTGCCCAGGCGACCGATGATGCCGATATTACGAAATTGCTCCATGGGACCTCTGCGGACAATCGAAAACGCGAAAAGCACGATTATGGGCGAAAGCGCCGGTTAGACAAAATCCTTTCAGCCTCAAGGGTGTGCTCGTGTTTAAGGCTATGCTCGCAAGATGATCCTATTTCCCGATTTGCTGCAGTTGCCCCACCAATTACGCCATCCGGAAGTGCGCGATCTGGCGTGGGTGATCCTTGCCCCGCCGATGCTCGCCAGCACGCCGTGGCCGCAGCGTCATCCGCTGGCGGGCAGCGACTGGGTGCAGGACCCGCAGCAATTGGAACACTGGCTGCGCCAGCTCGACCGCGACAGTTACGGCTTGCTGCATTGGTTGTCGCAGGCGCGCACACGGCGTCTGGGCCTGTATTACGAACGGCTGTGGCAGTTTGCCGTGCAGCATGCGCCGGGCATTGAACTGATTGCCGCCAACCTGCCGATCCGCCGCGAGGGCCATACGCTGGGCGAACTCGACATGCTGTTGCGTGATCGCGATGGCGTGCATCACCTGGAACTGGCGATCAAGCTTTACCTCGGCCCGCAGCATGGCGATGGCCGCGATACCGCGCAGTGGCTGGGCCCCGGCTGTCATGATCGGCTGGACCGTAAACTGGCGCATCTGGCCGAGCACCAACTGCCGATTTCCGCGCGCCCGGAAAGCCGTGAAGTGCTGGCGGCGCTGGATATCGAGGTGTTCAGTGCGCAGCTGTGGCTGGGCGGTTATTTGCTGTACCCGTGGCCCGGTCGTTCCGAGTCACCGAACGGTGCGCATCCGCAGCATTTGCGCGGCAGTTGGTTGCATCAGAAGGATTGGCCGGCGTTTGTCGCACAACGACCGGCCGGACGCTGGCAACCGCTGCCCCGCCATGCCTGGCTGGCGCCGGCGCACTATCCGGCGGATCAGACGTGGACGTTGGAGCATCTGCGGATGTGGCTGGAGGATCTTGAGCCGCTGGCGCCGGCGCAGTTGCTGGTGCGCCTGATCGAGAATGCGCAAGGGGAATGGGAAGAGGCGGAGCGCTTGTTTCTGGTCTCGGACCTTTGGCCGAATGTCCCCGGCCAGGCCTGATTTTTTTGGCGTTTGATATGACCCCTTCGCGAGCAAGCTCGCTCCCACATTAGAATGCATTCCAAATGTGGGAGCGAGCTTGCTCGCGAAGGGGTCGACTCGGTCTAGAGGGAAAGCCGCACAGCCAAAGCCGCCAACGTCACCAACAACACCGGCACCGTCAGCACAATCCCGACCCGGAAGTAATACCCCCAGCCAATGTGAATCCCCTTGCGCTCCAGCACATGCAGCCACAGCAACGTCGCCAGACTGCCAATCGGCGTAATCTTCGGCCCCAGATCGCTGCCAATCACGTTGGCATAGATCATCGCCTCCTTGACCACCCCGCTCGCCTGACTCGCATCGATCGACAACAAACCAATCAACACCGTCGGCAGATTATTCATGATCGAGGACAGCAACGCCGTCAGCACACCGGTGCCCATGGCCGCGCCCCAGACGCCATGACCGGCGAAAACATCCAGCCAACCGGCCAGATACCCGGTCAACCCGGCGTTGCGCAGGCCATAGACCACCAGGTACATGCCCAGCGAGAAAATCACGATCTGCCACGGCGCTTCTTTCATCACCTTGCGCGTGGAAATCTTGTGGCCGCGAGCAGCGATGCCCAGCAACAACGCCGCGCATACGGCAGATATCGCACTGATCGGAATGCCCAGCGGCTCCAGCGCAAAACAGCCGATCAGCAGGATCGCCAACACCGCCCAGCCGGCATAGAACGTGGCTTTGTCATGGATGGCGGTTTGTGGATGCTCAAGTTGCTCAGGGTCGTAAGCCTTGGGAATGTCACGACGGAAGAACCACAGCAAGATGCCCAGCGTCGCCGCCACACTGACGAAGTTGACCGGCACCATCACCGCGGCATAGCGGTTGAAGCCGATGTGAAAGAAGTCCGCCGAAACGATGTTGACCAGGTTCGACACCACCAGCGGCAGGCTCGCGGTATCGGCGATAAACCCTGCGCCCATGACGAATGCCAGCGTCGCCGCCGCAGAAAAGCGCAGCGCCAGCAGCATCGAAATCACGATCGGCGTCAGAATCAGTGCCGCGCCGTCGTTGGCAAATAACGCCGACACCAACGCGCCGAGCAGCACCATAAAGGCAAACAACTTGCGCCCGCTGCCGCGTCCCCAGCGCGCAACGTGCAGCGCGGCCCAATTGAAAAATCCGGCTTCGTCGAGCAACAGGCTGATGATGATCAGCGCGACGAAGGTGCCGGTGGCGTTCCAGATGATTTGCCATACCAGTGGGATATCGCTCAGGTGCACAACGCCGAAGATCAGCGCCAGCACGGCGCCAAGCGTCGCACTCCAACCGACGCCGAGGCCTTTGGGTTGCCAGATGACCAGGGTGATGGTCAGCAGAAAAATCAGTGACGCAGCGAGCATCCGCAACAGCCTTAAATTAAGTAGAGAAGCTAAAACACTAAAACCTGTGGGAGCGAGCTTGCTCGCGAAGGCGGACTGTCAGTCACCCATGATGTGTGGCTGATGGCCCCTTCGCGAGCAAGCTCGCTCCCACAGGATCTCTGTTGTGCCAGGGATTTCGGTGAGCTTATTTTTTGTGCTGTTCTACGAATTGTCCGTAAGCATTGATGAAACTCTGCAGAAAAGGTTTCACCGTCTCGCTCAATTTGCCCGCCTCATCAAACGCCGAACCTGCGCCACCGAGGTACGCTTCCGGCTGCTGCATGCACGGCACATTGAGAAACACGAACGACTGACGCAAGTGCTGATTCGCCCCGAAACCACCAATCGCTCCGGGCGAGACGCTGATCACCGCCCCCGGCTTGCCACTCCAGACGGCTTTGCCATACGGCCGTGAACCGACGTCGATGGCATTCTTCAATGGCGCCGGTACGGAACGGTTGTACTCGGGCGTGACAAACAGCACCGCGTCGGATGAACCCACTTTTTGCCGAAAAGTGCTGTAGGCTGCCGGCGGTGAATCACCGTCGATGTCTTCGTTATAGAGTGGCAGATCGCCTATTTCGACAATCTCGAGTTTGAGATTCGCCGGGGCCAGTTCCGCCAGTGCCAGGGCGACCTTGCGATTGATCGATGCTTTGCGCAGGCTACCGACCACTACCGCGACGTTGTAGACATTGCTCATGGAAGACTCTCGATTGTCCGTGGGAGGAGCCAGTAGTTATAGATGATCCGGTGACGATTCCACCAGCACCCGAGGCAAATTCCCGCGTGTTGATTATTTTTTTCCTGTAGGAAAACTTACAGGCCTTGATGACGGTCTACCAAGCCGCAAATCAAGCGTTTTATCTCCAGAGGTTCTAAGCAGATGGCAGCAGTACTCGTCGGTCAGTTCCATGCAAGAGATGCGGAAGGCCGCGTTTATTCCGTGCATGAATTCCAGGAATCCAACCCGTCGGTCGACGGTCTCACGGGCTCGGAGCCGATTTACAGACTGGCCATTGGTGATCGCATCAAAAAGATCGATGACCAGACGTTCGAACTGGTTCAGTCCGGCATCACCCTGATTCGCGAGCCTGAGCCAACCGTCGCTTCATAACCGACCGTTATGAGCAGAAGTCATATGCGCAGACTTGGGGTAGGATTCAGCCACTGACCCCACCTGCTGAACATGGACTTCACGCATGCGTTTACGTCATATCGAAGTGATTCAGGCGCTCTTGCAGACCGGTCACCTGGGCACCGCCGCCGAATGGCTGCAGTTGCCGGTGAACGAGGTCGAAGAGCGTTTGCGCGAAGCCGAGAGTCAGTTGGGGTTCATGCTGTTCGCCAGCGTGCGCGGGCGCCTGCAATCGACGCCCGAAGCACGGGCGTTGCAGGTGGAAATCGCCCACGTTTATGCAGCGCTGGAGCCGGTGCAACGGCTGGCCAGCAGCCTCAGGCAATACCTCGCCCCGCCCTTGCGCATCATCGGCACCCCGCCGCTGGCGCAACAACTATTGCCACAAAGTCTCGCGGCCCTGCGCCGACGCCTGCCGGATGCGCCGTGCAGCCTGCTCAGTGCGCCGACCCGTGACATCGTGCGCAGCCTGTTGCTGCGCGAAAGCGATCTGGGCTTGAGCCTGCACGATCCCGAACATCCCGACATCGATTGCCGCACGCTGGCTCAAGGCAAACTGCAATTGCTCGCGCCCCACGGCTGGTTGCAACCGAAGCAGAAATACATTTCTCTGCAGGATCTCGCGGGCCAGGCGATGGTCGGCCTGGAAGGTCAGGACCCGCTGAGCCCGGCGCTGGAAAACAAGCTGCAAGCCTTGCGTCCGGCGCCGAGCATCCAGACCCGCGTCCAGACCCATCAGATGATGCGCAGCATGGTCGAGGCCGGCGAAGGCCTGGCCATCGTCGATCCGTTCACCGCATTGGGCGCACGCCCGGCCGGGCTGGATGTCTGCCCGCTGTCGCCGGCGGTGCCGATCAGCCTCTACGCCCTGACCTTCAAGCACGCGCCGCCGTCAGCGGCGATTCAGACCTTGCTCGCCATCGTCACGGAACAAGCCGAGGCGATGCTGTCGAGCTGAGCGGGTTTTCCAGCGGATTATCGAACAATCGGTACCAGAACAGCGCCACTTCGGCGGTATTCGGATCGATGCCGCGATAACGCAACTGGTCGACGCCACCCATCACATAGCCGCAGCGCTCATATAACCGACAGGCGCCGAGGTTGTTGTTCTGGGTTTCGAGCATGATCCCCGGCAGCTTTTTCTTGCGGCTCCAGAACTGCGCGACATCCAGCAATGCCTTGGCCACGCCATGCCGCCGCGCCGGTGCGTGCACCGCCAACTCGTCGATATGGGCAAAGCCGTTCCAGTTGGTGCTGATCACCAGATGCCCGACCGGCTCATCGTCCAGATACGCCATGAAAATCGCGCTGTCGGGCGCATCTCGGAAGCTGCTGAACTCCTCGGGATCAATGCCATAGCACTTGCGGTACGGCACGATCGACGTCACCCGCCATTGCTCGACCGGCTGGCCAATCACGGCGGCGCCATAAGCGCCGACCTCGAAACTGAAGTCGCTGCCCCAGATATACGGCGCAAAGCCTTCATCGGCGACGCGCACCGACAGCCCTGGGTATTTCGGATTCATGACCGGTTGCATACTTGGGAAAGTCCTCATTCCTTGACACAATCGACGGTGTACTGCCGCCCATTGCCTTCATCTTCGTGTTGCAGTCCATGCACATCAGCGACAAAACCGGGGAAGCTGCTATCGAACGTGCGGGCAAATTTAAGGTAGTCGATGATCGAGCGCGTCGATTCGCTGAAGCGCTCACCAGGCATGATCAACGGAATGCCCGGCGGATACGGCACCAGCATCACCGCGGCAATCCGCCCTTCCAGCTCATCGATTGGTACGGCCTCGACTTCGCCGCGTACCAGTTGATCGTAGGCGTGGGCGGGTTTCATGGCGATTTCCGGGAGCACGGTGTACATGCGTTTAAGGTGTTTGGCGGTGGCATTGCTGCGGTAGCAGGCGTGCAACTGATCGCACAAATCGCGCAGGCCCATGCCGCGATAGCGCGCAGTGTCTTGTTGCGCCACGCAGGGCAGGCAGGTTTCCAGACGCACATTGGCGTCGTAACTGCGTTTGAACTCCAGCAACTCAGTGAGCAGCGTGCTCCATTTGCCTTTGGTAATGCCCATCGAGAACAGCACCAGAAATGAATACAGCCCGGTTTTTTCCACCACCAGACCGCGCTCCCAAAGGAACTTGCTGACCACCGCCGCCGGAATGCCCTTCTCGCTCAGCGCACCGCCGGCATTCAACCCCGGCATCACCAGGGTGACTTTGATCGGATCGAGCAACACGTAATCGTCGCTGACTTCACCAAACCCGTGCCACTCGGCATCCGGTTGCAACAACCAGTCTTCAGTCTGCACGCGGTCGATGCCTTCGACACCCGGCGGCTGCCAGATCGAAAACCACCAGTCATCGGCGGCGATGTGCTGGCGCAGATTGGCCAGCGCACGGCGGAAACTCAGCGCTTCATCAAAGGTTTCCTGCAACAGCGAGCGCCCGGCCGGGCCTTCCATCATCGCCGACGCGACGTCCAGCGAAGCGATGATGCTGTACTGCGGCGATGTCGAGATGTGCATCATGAACGCTTCATTGAAACGATCGCGGTCCAGTTGCCGTGCGCCGCCGTCCTGCACATGAATCATCGACGCCTGACTGAACGCGGCGAGCAGTTTGTGCGTGGAATGGGTGGTGAACACCAGCGGGCTGTCTTCACTGCGCGAGGTGGCCATGCCGTAACGCCCGGCGAAGAACTCGTGAAACGCCGCGTAGGCGTACCAGGCTTCATCGAAATGCAGCACTTCGACACTGTTGCCAAGGCTTTGCTTGATCAGTTCGGCGTTGTAGCAGAGGCCGTCGTAGGTCGAATTGGTGATCACCGCCAGTTTGACCTTTGGCGGACGGCCCTTGGTCAGCGGGCTCGCATCGATTTTGGCCTGAATCGATTCGCGGCTGAATTCGCTCAGCGGAATCGGGCCGATGATCCCCAGTTCGTTGCGCTCCGGGCACAGGTACAACGGAATCGCCCCGGTCATGATGATCGCGTGCAACACCGACTTGTGGCAGTTGCGGTCGACCAGTACCAAATCATCGCGCGCGACCATCGAGTGCCAGACAATCTTGTTGGCCGTCGAGGTGCCATTGATCACGAAAAAGGTGTGATCGGCGCCGAAGTTGCGTGCTGCACGCGCCTCGGCTTCAGCGAGCGGGCCGGTGTGATCGAGCAGCGAACCGAGTTCCGGCACCGACACCGACAAGTCCGAACGCAAGGTGTTTTCGCCAAAAAACTGGTGAAACGCTTGCCCGACCGGGCTTTTGTGATAAGCCACGCCGCCGCCATGACCGGGGGTGTGCCAGGAGTAATTGGAGTCCGCCGTGTGCTGCACCAGCGCCTTGAAAAACGGCGGCAGCAAACCATCCAGATACTTGCGCGCCGCCCGCGCCACTTGCCGGGCGAGGAACGGCACGGTGTCTTCGAACAGATAGAGAATGCCGCGCAACTGATTGAGTTCGGCCATGGCATCGGCCGGGGCATTTTCCAGAGTGACTTGCTCACCGAGGGCGAAGATCGGCAGATCCGGCGCACGCACCCGTGCCAGGCCGATCAGTTCGGCCATGTTCTGCAACAGATGCGAGTTGGTGCTGGCGTCCTCGGCGGCAATCAACATGCACGCGAGGCCATGGTGGGTCGACGCGACCAACCGCCCTTCGGCGTAGTCGATGGCCGAAACGATATTGAAACCTTCCTGCTCCAACTCCCGGGCGATGCCACGGATACGGTCACCGGCGACCGTGTCGGCCTTGATGTCGCGATGGACGATCAACACCGGAAACTTCAAATCTTTGTACATGAGGCTCAGTGTCCTGAGGCGGCAGGTTTGCAGCTGCCAATGCACTCAGGGTAGAGGGTTGCAGCGAATGTGGCGAGGGTGGCCAGTTGGCTTCATGGCGCCTGACTCGCCACAGGGGATCTCTTAAGCCTGTGCGTCGGCTTCGGCGATCTGCGTCCACAACGCCGGCGCACCCGCCGACTTGGCGATGATCTCCAGCCGCACCAGATGCGCCGCCAGTTCATCTTCAGTCGCCCGAATGATCCGCGCGGGCTGACGATCCGCCGGCAAACGGCGAATTTCGGTCGCCGAGTTGTCCGCGCCCTCGCCCGAGCCATTGCCGTCCGATGCGTTGCCGGCCAGCGACAGGCTGGTCTGGCCACCGGTCATGGTCAGGTAAACGTCGGCGAGAATCTCCGAGTCGAGCAACGCGCCGTGCAGGTCACGGCCGGAGTTGTCGACGCCATAACGTTTGCACAACGCATCGAGGCTGTTGCGCTGCCCCGGGTGACGTTCCCGGGCCATCATCAGGGTGTCGAGGATCGAACAGTGCCGGGTGATGTCAGCGCGGTCCTGCTGGCCCATCAAGGCGAATTCGTTGTTGATGAAGCCAACGTCGAACGCCGCGTTGTGGATGATCAGCTGTGCGCCCTTGATGAACTCGAAGAACTCATCGGCGACTTCGGCAAAGCGCGGCTTGCCGACCAGGAACTCGTTGGTAATACCGTGGACGCCGATGGCGCCTTCATCACTCTCGCGATCCGGTTGCAGGTAAACGTGAAAATGCCGGCCCGTCAGGCGCCGACCGATCAGTTCGACACAGCCGATTTCGACAATCCGGTGACCATCGGTCACGGGCATGCCGGTGGTTTCGGTATCGAGTACAACGGATCTGGTGGCCATCAGTGCTCAGCTCTCAACGGGTCAATCGGGCAAAAACGCGGATGTTAACACGCTCGGCGGGGTGTTTCAGGTGGACCGTGGCGTCCCATTCGCGAGCAAGCTCGCTCCCACAGCGGATTGGTGTTGTGAACACGATCCAGTGTGGGAGCGAGCTTGCTCGCGAATGGCCGCACCACGGTTCAGAAGCAAAATCAGCTCTGCTTGTAACCGCGAACCTCATCTACCCCACGGTTAGCCAACTGGTCAGCCCGCTCGTTACCGTGATGGCCAATGTGCCCGCGCACCCATTTCCAGGTGACGGTGTGGCGATTGACCTGTTCATCCAGCTCTTTCCACAGATCAGCGTTTTTCACTGGTTCTTTCGCGGCGGTCTTCCAGCCGCGCTTTTTCCAGTTGGCCATCCACTCGTTGATGCCTTTCATCACGTATTGCGAGTCGGTCACCAGCAGCACTTCGCACGGGCGCTTCAAGGCTTCGAGGCCGCGAATCGCGCCGAGCAGTTCCATGCGGTTGTTGGTGGTGTTGGCTTCGCCGCCCCACAACTCCTTTTCGACGCCCTTGCACACCAGCAAGGCGCCCCAGCCGCCCGGGCCGGGGTTGCCTTTGCAGGCGCCGTCGGTGAACAGTTCTACGGTGTCGACGCTTTCAACGCTTTCGCTCATGCCACTCTATCCAGAAAAATGCCTGCCTCGCCGATCACGGATCGACGATGGCCCGGGCCGGGAAATACCCGGCCACAAATAAAAGAAGGTTTACGGTTCGATACGGCGGCGGTTGACCTTGGCCATCGGCAGCGGAATCAGCTTGCCCATCGGCTCGCGACGTTCCTGACGCAGCGGCCGCAGCCCGACCACGATCTTGCGCGCGACCAGTAAATAGAAGCCGCCACCCGACAGTTGCCAGTCACCGGCCTTGCGTTCCCAGCCGGCCAATCGGGCCTGCCACTTGGGTGACGCGAGCGGCGGACGATAGCACCCGAAGCGGCGTTTCTCCAGCGCAAAGCCGAGCAGATTGAGCCAGTCGGCGACCCGTGACGGTGAGATGCAGCGCGCCTGGCGCAAGGCGTCGTGGGCGAACACATGACGCAGGCCCCAGGTGCTCCAGGGGTTGATGCCGATGATCAGCAAATGCCCGCCGGGGCGTACGCTGCTCGCCGCTTCACGCAACAAACCGTGGGGCGACAGGCAGAAATCCAGACCGTGCTGCATCACCACCACGTCGGCGGCATGCTCGCTCAGCGGCCAGGCCTGCTCTTCGCAGACAATCTCGACCCCGGGCAACGGCGCACCGAGGCGCACATTGCGCTGCACTTGCGGCGCCGCCGGCGGGGTTTGCGCCGATGGCCCGTAATGCACCAGATAACCGCCAAAGAAACGGCCCAACTCGTCTTCGAGCATGCGCCGCTCTTCATCGAGCAGAAATTGCCCGAGCGGGCCGGACAGCCATTCACGGGCTGCACCGATCAGGGCCAGCCAGTCAGGATCAGCCTGTGCGAACGCTTTATCACTCATCGCATTCTCCAAAGCGCCAGGAACTACTAAGATGCGCCAATGTTTTCCGCTTGGCGAATTCCGACGATGATACAGATCAGTGCCCTGCCCGCGTTCACCGACAACTACATCTGGTTGTTACAGGATCACCGCACCCAGCGCTGCGCGGTGGTCGATCCCGGCGATGCCGCGCCAGTACAGGCATGGCTCGCCGCCCATCCAGGCTGGGTGCTGAGCGATATCCTGATCACTCACCATCACCATGACCACGTCGGCGGCGTCGAGCGCCTGAAAGCGGCGACCGGGGCGAAAGTTTACGGCCCGGCCAGCGAAAACATTCCAGCGCGCGACGTGGCGCTCAAGGACAACGACAGCGTCAGCGTGCTCGGCTGGGACTTCGACGTCTATGCGGTGCCCGGTCACACCCTGGGCCACATTGCCTATTACCACCACGGCCTGCTGTTCTGCGGCGACACCCTGTTCGCGGCCGGTTGCGGCCGTTTGTTCGAAGGTACGCCGGAGCAAATGCACCACTCGCTCAGCCGCCTCGCCGCTTTACCGGAAGATACGCTGGTCTACTGCACCCATGAATACACCCTGAGCAATCTGAAGTTTGCCGCGGCAGTCGAGCCGGGCAACCCGGACATCGCCGCCCGTCTGGAAAAAGTCAGCCAGCAGCGGCAAAACGGCGTGATGACCCTGCCCTCGACCCTGGCCCTGGAAAAGCTCACCAACCCGTTTTTGCGCACCACTGAAACATTAGTTAAACAAAAAGTGGACGAACGGGCAGGCGCTCAAAACCGGGCGCCGAGCGAGGTATTTGCGGCTCTGCGGGCTTGGAAAGATAAGTTCTAAGCCCCCCACTACTTGCTACAAAAATTCTGAATGGTTGACCGCAAGGGGTGCGCTTTCTAGAATCGCCCGACATTTTTGCCCGGAACTTACTTCCAGCCAATGTCGTCATCCATACGTAAGTCCGTCAATTCAGACGCATTGACCCGCCTGGCGCAAGCCATCGCGGTGGCTGTGTCCGCCACGCTGGCGGGCTGTTCCAGCCATGCTCCGCAGACTGAAGCGACCCATACGCCGAACATTGCTGCGCGAGCCAAGCAGAAGCCGATCTGGCTGACCGAAAAGCCCAGCCCACAGGTTCCTCAGGACATCTGGGAACGCATGCGCCAGGGCTTTCAGCTGCAGGAAGGCCTGGGCGTGAACCCGCGCATCGAGCAACAGCGCCTGTGGTTTGCCAGCAATCCCTCTTTCCTCGAGAACGCCGGCGAACGCGGCAGTCTCTATATCCATTACATCGTCGAACGCCTCGAAGAACGCAACATGCCGCTGGAACTGGCCCTGCTGCCAGTGATTGAAAGCGCCTACAACCCGATGGCCTATTCGCGGGCCGATGCAGTGGGGCTGTGGCAATTCATTCCGTCCACCGGGCGTTACTTCAACCTGCGTCAGACCCGTTTCTATGATGGCCGTCGCGATATCACTGCTTCGACCACGGCAGCGATGGACTACCTGACCCGCCTGCACGACATGTTCAACGGCGACTGGCTGCTGGCCCTGGCGGCGTACAACGCCGGCGAAGGCACGGTCAGCCGCGCGATCGAACGTAACGAAAAGCTCGGCCTGCCCACCGACTACTGGAACCTGCCGCTGCCGGCGGAAACCCAGGCCTACGTGCCGAAGCTGCTGGCACTGTCGCAAGTGGTCCTGGCGCCGGAAGCCTACGGGGTCAACCTCAACCCGATCGCCAACGAACCGTACTTCCAGGTCGTCGAAATCAACCAGCGCATGGACCTGTCCAAGGTCGCGGCGGTGGCCAACATCGACGAAGACGAACTGTTCCAGCTCAACCCGGCCTTCAAGCAACGCACCACCATCGACGGCCCTCAGCACTTGCTGGTGCCGACGTCGAAGGCGCAACTGCTGACCGCCAGTTTGCAGACCATGCGGCCTGAAGAGCTGATCAGCCCGCGTTCACTGAAACCGGTGTTCGAAGGCGCCGATCCGTCGGAAGTGGCCAAGCTCAAGCGTGCTTACCGGGTGAAACGTGGCGATAACCTCGGTTCCATTGCCAAGGCCAACAAGGTCGAAGTCAAGGACCTGCAGCGCTGGAACAAGCTGACCGGCAAGAACCTCAAGGTTGGTCAGACCCTGGTGATGCAAGACACCACCAAGCGCGCGCCGGCACGCAAGTCTGGGCGCGTCAATACGGTGATTGCGTCGAACAGCAAGAGTAAAGGCAAGGACGACAGCGCGCAGCAGACCCAGTACAAGGTCAAGCGCGGCGATACGCTGTACGTCGTGGCCAAGCGATTCAACGTTGAGATGCAGCATCTCAAGCGCTGGAACCCGGGTGCGGGCAAGGCACTCAAGCCTGGGCAGATGCTCACGGTTTATCAGCCGCACTGACAGAAGAGCCCCTGAGATTTCGGGGGCTTTTTTTTGGATCAGGTTTTTGTGGTGTGCTTTAGACCCATCCCCCTCACCCCAGCCCTCTCCCCCAAGGGGTAGAGGGGGAAAGGGAGCCGATCTCCGTGCTGTTCAAAATCCGAGTTCGACTCGGTATTGCACGTCGTTGCAACTCTCGCAAACACCGCAATCAGTCCCCTCTCCCTCCGGGAGAGGGTTAGGGTGAGGGGCTCTTTAACCCGCATCTTTTTCCTGTCCAGACAAGCTGTTACTGTACGGCCCACAAAGCCCAAGCCGCCTGGATCGGATCTGACTTGAAGCGTCCCCTCCTCCTGTTCCTGATCAGCCTGGCCTTGAGCTCAACCGCAAGCGCGACGATTACCGAAAGTCACGGTTATGCGCAGTTCGGCACGCTCAAGTACCCGGCCAGATTTACCCATTTCGACTGGGTCAACCCGCAAGCGCCCAAGGGCGGTACGTTGCGGGTGATGGCGTTCGGCACCTTCGATACGGTCAACCCGTACACCTTCAAGGGCACCAGCCCGGTGACCACGCCGAATTTCCTCCAGTACGGCATCAACGAGCTGAACGAGCCGTTGATGGTCGGCACCGGTCAGTATTCGCCGTCCGGCGACGAACCGGCGTCGAGTTATGGCTTGATCGCGCAATCGGTGGAGTACAGCGAAGATCGCAGCTGGGTGGTGTTCAATCTGCGTCCCGAGGCGCGTTTTCACGACGGCACACCAATCACCGCCTACGACGTTGCGTTCTCCTATCGCACGCTGCTCAAGGACGGCCATCCGCTGTACCGCACCGCGCTGCAGGAAGTGCTGCGGGTCGACATTCTTAACAAACAGCGCATTCGCTTCGTGCTCAAGCGCTCGGGCAATCCGCTGTTGATCCTGCGCCTGGGTGAATTGCCGGTGCTGCCGCAGCATTACTGGAAGGACCGCGACTTCAAGGCCACCACCTTCGAACCGCCACTGGGCAGCGGTCCTTACCGCATCACCTCGGTCACGCCGGGCCGCCAGTTGATCTTCGAACGGGTCAAGGATTACTGGGGCAAGGACCTGGCAGTCAATCGCGGCAAGTACAACTTCGATCGCATGGAAGTCGAGTTTTACCGTGACAGCGATGTCGCCTTCGAAGCGTTCAAGGCTGGCGAATTCGACATCTACATCGAGCATCAGGCGAAGAACTGGGCCAACGGCTACAACTTCCCGGCCATACGCCGTGGCGACGTGATCAAGGCGCAGATCCCGCATCAGATCCCGACCCAGAGTCAGGGCCTGTTCATGAACACCCGCCGCGCCACCTTCGCCGATGTGAAGACCCGCGAAGCGCTGGGCCTGATGTTCGACTTCGAGTGGACCAACCGCGCGCTGTTCAGCGATGCCTACAAACGCACCACCAGTTACTACCCCAACAGTGAATTCACAACCTCTGGGCTGCCGGTCGGACATGAATGGCTGATGCTCAAGCCGTACAAGGAACAACTACCGGCCAAGTTGTTCACCGAGCCGTTCACGTTGCCGCAAACCGACGGTCGCGGCATCCCCCGGGAAACCATGCGCAAGGCACTGGCGCTGCTCGCCGAGGCCGGCTGGAAACTCAACGGCCAACGCCTGCAAAACGCTGACGGCCAACCGCTGCGGTTCGAGCTGTTGCTGGTCAATCCGAACCTTGAGCGCCTCTACCAGCCCTACATCGAAAACCTCAACAGCATCGGCATCGACGCACGCCTGCGCACGGTGGATCGCGCCCAATACAAACAGCGCCTCGATCAATTTGATTTCGACATGATCTCGATGACGCTCAACCAGACCCTCAGCCCGGGCCTCGAGCAGTGGCAGTACTTCCACTCCAGCCAGGCCGGGGTCAAGGGCAGCAAGAATTACGCGGGCATCGCCAATCCGGTGGTCGATCACCTGCTCGAACAATTGCTCGCCGCGCGCACCCGCGACGAACAAGTCGCCGCCGGCAAGGCGCTCGACCGCGTGCTGCTCTGGCAGCATTACAGCATTCCCAACTGGTACCTCAATTATCACCGTCTGGCCTACCGCAACCGGTTGGCCTTCGTCACCACGCCGCCCTACACCCTGGGCCTGAGCGCATGGTGGCTGAAGTCTTCGGAGAAAGATCAATGAAACCGATCCGCGCCCTGCTCGTCCAGGCCAGCGGCTTGCTGTTCGCCGGGCTGGCCTGTGCCGCCCCGCAACACGCCGTGACTCTGTACAACGAGCCGCCGAAATACCCGGCCGATTTCAAGCAGTTCGATTACGTCAACCCCGATGCGCCCAAGGGCGGCGTGTTCCGTCAGGCCGGATTCGGTGGCTTCGACAGTCTCAACCCGTTTATCAGCAAAGGCGTGCCGGCCGATGACGTCGGGCAAATCTACGACACCCTGACCAAACACAGCCTCGACGAGCCGTTCACCGAATACGGCCTGATCGCCGGCAAAATCGAAAAAGCCCCGGACAACAGTTGGGTGCGCTTCTACCTGCGTCCCGAAGCTCGTTTTCATGACGGTCACCCGGTGCGCGCCGACGACGTGGTATTCAGTTTCAACACGCTGACCAAAGAAGGCTCGCCACTGTTTCGCGGCTACTACAGCGATGTGTCTGAGGTGATCGCCGAAGACCCGCTGAAGGTGCTGTTCAAGTTCAAGCACACCAACAACCGCGAGTTGCCGCTGATCCTCGGCCAATTGCCAGTGCTGCCGAAACACTGGTGGGCCGATCGCGACTTCAGCAAGGGCAATCTGGAAATTCCGCTGGGCAGCGGCCCGTACAAGGTCGCCCAAGTGAAGGCCGGCCGTTCGGTGCGCTACGAGCGGGTCAAGGACTACTGGGGCAAAGACCTGCCGGTCAATCGTGGCTTCTACAACTTCGACACGATGACCACCGATTACTACCGCGACAACACCGTCGCCCTTGAGGCGCTGAAGGCCGGACAATTCGATTACTGGCTGGAAATGACCGCAAAAAACTGGGCTAACGCCTACAACATCCCGGCGGTCACCGAAGGTCGCCTGATCAAGGAACAGATCGCCAACAGCAACCCGACCGGCATGCAGGGTTTCGTCTACAACCTTCGCCGTCCGCTGTTTCAGGACGTGCGCGTGCGTCAGGCGCTCGGTCTGCTGTTCGATTTCGAATGGACCAACAAGCAACTGTTCAACGCTGCCTACTTCCGCACTCGCAGCTATTTCGAAAACTCGGAAATGGCCGCCACCGGCCTGCCCGATGCCGATCAACTGGCGATCCTCGAGCCGTTTCGCAGCAAGCTGCCGGCGCAGGTATTCAGCGAAGCCTTCGAAAACCCCAAGACCGACGCCAGCGGCATGATCCGCACCCAGCAGCGCGAGGCCTACCAACTGCTGCAAGAGGCTGGCTGGAAGATCGTCGACGACAAAATGGTCGACGCCACCGGCAAACCGGTGGTCATCGAGTTTCTCTTGGCGCAGACCGAATTCGAACGCGTATTGCTGCCGTTCAAGCGCAACCTCAGCGACCTCGGCATCGATCTGGTGATCCGCCGGGTCGACGTTTCGCAGTACATCAACCGGGTACGCTCGCGGGACTTCGACATGATGGTCGGCAGCTTCCCGCAGTCCAATTCGCCGGGCAATGAACAACGCGAATACTGGATGAGCGCCGCTGCCGATAAACCGAGCAGCCGCAACACTTTGGGTTTGAAAGACCCGATCGTCGATCAACTGGTGGAAGACCTGATCAACGCCGACTCGCGCAAAAGCCTGGTGGCCCACGCCCGTGCGCTGGATCGTGTGCTGCAATGGGGCTACTACGTGATCCCCAACTGGCACATCAAGACCTGGCGCGTGGCTTACTGGAATCACATCGGTCACCCGAAGGTCTCACCCAAATACGACATCGGCATCAACACCTGGTGGGTCAAGCCTGACGCGAAACCGGCGATAGAAGTCGAAACCAAACTGCAAACCGACCCTGTGGGCACGGAGTAATCAGATGCTGGCGTACATTTTTCGGCGACTGCTGCTGATCATCCCGACCCTGTTCGGCATTCTGCTGATCAACTTCGTGATCATTCAGGCCGCGCCCGGCGGTCCGGTGGAACAGATGATCGCCAAGCTCGAAGGCTTCGAGGGCGCCACCAGCCGCATTGCCGGCGGCGGTGCCGAGGTGTCGGTGGCCGGCTCGTCGTATCGCGGCGCGCAAGGTCTGGACCCGGCGCTGATCAAGGAAATCGAGCACATGTACGGGTTCGACAAGTCGGCCCCGGAACGTCTGTGGATCATGGTCAAGAACTACGCGAAGCTGGATTTCGGTGACAGCTTCTTCCGTGACGCCAAGGTCATCGACCTGATCAAGGAAAAGATGCCGGTATCGATCTCACTGGGGCTGTGGAGCACGCTGATCATGTACCTGGTGTCGATCCCGCTGGGGATCGCCAAGGCCACGCGACACGGCAGCCACTTCGATGTGTGGACCAGTTCGGCGATCATCGTTGGTTATGCGATCCCGGCGTTCCTCTTCGCGATCCTGCTGATCGTGGTGTTTGCCGGCGGCAGTTATCTCGACTGGTTCCCGCTGAGAGGCCTGACCTCGAACAACTTCGATGAGCTGAGTTTCGGCGGCAAGATCCTCGATTACTTCTGGCATCTGGCGCTGCCGGTGACCGCGCTGGTGATCGGCAACTTCGCGACCATGACCCTGCTGACCAAAAACAGCTTCCTCGACGAAATCAACAAACAATACGTGGTCACCGCCAAAGCCAAAGGCCTGACCCGCCATCGTGTGCTCTATGGCCACGTGTTCCGCAACGCCATGCTGCTGGTGATTGCCGGGTTTCCGTCGGCGTTCATCGGCATCTTCTTCACAGGCTCCCTGCTGGTGGAAGTGATCTTCTCCCTCGACGGCCTCGGCCTGATGAGTTTCGAAGCGGCGATCAACCGCGACTACCCGGTGGTGTTCGGCACCCTGTTCATCTTCACCCTGCTCGGGCTGGTGGTGAAACTGATCGGCGACCTCACCTACACCCTGGTCGATCCGCGCATCGACTTCGAAAGCCGGGAGCATTGAGATGAACCTGTCCCCTCTCAACCGCCGCCGCTTCGAACTGTTCAAGGCCAACAAGCGTGGCTGGTGGTCGCTGTGGCTGTTTCTGATCCTGTTCGGGCTGAGCCTCGGTGCCGAACTGATCGCCAACGACAAGCCGCTGGTGGTGCATTACGACAACAACTGGTACTTCCCGGCGATCAAGCGCTACCCGGAAACCACCTTCGGCGGCGAATTCCCGCTGGAAGCCAACTACAAGAGCCCGTACATCCGCGAACTGCTCAAGGCCAAGGATGCCTGGGTGTTGTGGGCGCCGATCCCCTACAGCTACCAGAGCATCAACTACGACCTGAAAGTCCCGGCGCCGGCGCCACCCTCGGCGGACAATCTGCTCGGCACTGACGATCAAGGTCGCGATGTGCTGGCGCGGGTGATTTACGGTTTCCGCATTTCCGTGCTGTTCGCGCTGACACTGACCGTGTTGAGTTCGATCATCGGCGTGATTGCCGGTGCGTTGCAGGGCTTCTATGGCGGCTGGGTCGACTTGGCCGGGCAGCGTTTTCTGGAGATCTGGTCGGGGCTGCCGGTGCTGTACTTGCTGATTATTCTGGCCAGTTTCGTCCAGCCGAATTTCTGGTGGCTGCTGGGGATCATGCTGCTGTTCTCGTGGATGAGCCTGGTCGACGTGGTGCGCGCCGAGTTCCTCCGCGGCCGCAACCTTGAATACGTGCGCGCCGCCCGGGCTCTGGGCATGCAGAACGGCGCGATCATGTTCCGCCACATCCTGCCCAATGCGATGGTCTCGACCATGACCTTCATGCCGTTCATCCTCACCGGCGCCATCGGCACCCTCACCGCGCTGGACTTCCTCGGTTTCGGCTTGCCGGCCGGCAGTCCGTCGCTGGGTGAACTGGTCGCCCAGGGCAAATCCAACCTGCAAGCGCCGTGGCTGGGCATGAGTGCCTTCGCCGTGCTGGCGTTGATGTTGAGTTTGCTGGTGTTTATCGGCGAGTCCGCTCGCGATGCCTTCGACCCGAGGAAGTGAAATGAATCAGGACAATCTGATCGAAGTGCGTGACCTCGCCGTCGAATTCGGTTTCGGCGAGCGTGTGCACCGGGTCGTTGAAGGCGTGAGCTTCGACATCAAGCGTGGCGAAACCCTGGCGCTGGTCGGCGAATCCGGTTCGGGCAAATCGGTGACCGCGCATTCGATCCTGCGCCTGCTGCCCTACCCGATGGCCCGCCATCCGGCCGGCAGCATCAACTATGCCGGGCAAAACCTGCTGGGTCTGAGCGAAAAGACTATTCGCCACATTCGCGGCAACCGCATCGCGATGATCTTTCAGGAGCCGATGACTTCGCTGAACCCGCTGCACTCGATCGAGAAGCAGATCAACGAGGTCCTCGGCATCCACAAGGGTTTGACCGGCAAAGTCGCGACCAAGCGCACGCTGGAGCTGCTGGAGATGGTCGGTATCCCCGAGCCGCACAAGCGCCTCAAGGCCCTGCCCCATGAATTGTCCGGCGGCCAGCGCCAACGGGTGATGATCGCCATGGCCCTGGCCAACGAGCCGGAATTGTTGATTGCCGATGAGCCGACCACGGCGCTGGACGTGACCGTTCAGCTGAAAATCCTCGATTTGCTCAAGGAATTGCAGGCCAGATTGGGCATGTCGCTGTTACTGATCAGTCACGATTTGAACCTGGTGCGAAGAATTGCGCATCGCGTATGTGTCATGCAGCGCGGTTGCATCGTCGAACAGGCATCGTGCGAAGAGCTGTTCCGTTCGCCGCAGCATCCGTACACTCGGGAATTGCTCGGCGCGGAGCCCAGCGGAGGCCCGGCGAGCAATAAAATCGGGCCGCCGCTGCTTGAGGTCGAGGACCTGAAAGTCTGGTTCCCGATCAAGAAAGGCCTGCTCAAGCGTACGGTGGATCACGTCAAGGCAGTGGACGGCATCAATTTCAGCCTGCCTCAGGGTCAGACCCTGGGGATTGTCGGCGAAAGCGGTTCCGGTAAATCCACGCTGGGGCTGGCGATTTTGCGGCTGATTGGCAGCAAAGGCGCGATCCGCTTTGAAGGCAAACAGCTAGACTGCCTGACGCAGAACGAGGTTCGCCCGTTGCGTCGGGAGATGCAGGTGGTGTTTCAGGACCCGTTTGGCAGCCTGAGCCCGCGCATGTGTGTCAGCGATATCGTTGGCGAAGGCCTGCGGATTCACAAGATGGGCACCGCCGAGGAACAACAGGCGGCGATTATTGCGGCATTGAAGGAGGTAGGTCTGGATCCGGAAACCCGGCACCGCTACCCCCACGAATTTTCCGGTGGGCAACGGCAACGAATCGCCATTGCCCGGGCTTTGGTGCTGAAACCGGCGCTGATCCTGCTGGACGAGCCGACTTCGGCGCTCGACCGCACGGTGCAGCGGCAAGTGGTGGAGCTGTTGCGTTCACTGCAAGCCAAGTACAACCTGACGTATTTGTTTATCAGCCATGACCTGGCTGTCGTCAAAGCGCTGAGCCACCAGTTGATGGTGGTCAAGCATGGCCAAGTGGTCGAACAGGGAGATGCGCAAAGTATTTTTGCCGCCCCCCAACATCCGTATACACAGCAGTTGCTGGAAGCCGCTTTTTTGGCACCAGCCACTGCGCAATAACCTGAAAGAGGAGCAACACATGGGTTTTCTCGCCGGTAAGCGCGTACTGATCGTCGGTGTCGCCAGCAAGCTGTCCATCGCATCCGGCATCGCTGCCGCCATGCATCGCGAGGGCGCTGAGCTTGCCTTCACTTATCAGAACGACAAACTGAAAGGTCGTGTTGAAGAGTTCGCTCAGGGCTGGGGTTCGAGCCCTGAGCTGTGCTTCCCGTGCGACGTGGCCAGCGATGAAGAAATCGCCAAGGTCTTCGAAGCACTGAGCAAGAAGTGGGACGGCCTGGACTGCATCGTCCACTCCGTTGGTTTCGCCCCGGGCGACCAACTGGACGGCGACTTCACCGAAGCCACCACCCGTGACGGTTTCCGCATCGCTCACGACATCAGCGCCTACAGCTTCGTGGCCCTGGCCAAAGCCGGCCGCGAAATGATGAAAGGCCGCAACGGCAGCCTGCTGACCCTGTCGTACCTGGGCGCCGAGCGCACCATGCCGAACTACAACGTGATGGGCATGGCCAAGGCTTCGCTGGAAGCTGGCGTGCGTTACCTGGCCGGCTCCCTGGGCCCGGACGGCACCCGCGTCAACTGCGTATCGGCTGGTCCGATCCGTACCCTGGCAGCGTCGGGCATCAAGAACTTCCGTAAAATGCTGGCCGCCAACGAAGCGCAAACCCCGCTGCGTCGCAACGTCACCATCGACGAAGTCGGCAACGCCGGCGCCTTCCTGTGCTCCGACCTGGCGTCGGGCATCAGCGGTGAAATCATGTACGTCGACGGCGGTTTCAACACCACCGCCATGGGCAACATCGAAGAGTGATCTTCGCTTAGCCCATAAAAAAACCCGCCGATCTGGCGGGTTTTTTTATGCCCAAAATTCCCGCAACACCACAAATCCCCCGTAGGAGTGAGCGTGCTCGCGATAGCGGTGGGTCAGCCGATGAAGATGTTGAATGTGCGGACGCCATCGCTGGCAAGCCAGCTCCCACAGGGATCTGCAGTGAATCGGGACTTTGTGAACACCCGAGAGACCTGTGGGAGCTGCGGTGCGACGATTCGACTTGCCAGCGATGGGGCCCGAATCAACAACGCTTCAAGGCCTGCTTGTGCACATACATCGCACTATCGGCATCCGCCAACAGCCGATCCACGGTCTCATGGCGTTTGGCGTCATATTCAATCTGCCCAACACTGAAGCGAATCGCATAACCCCGGTGCAACGTCGCATTACGCTCTTCAAGGATCTCCTTGAGCCGCGCCATGATCGCGTTGGTTTCGATGTGGCTAGACCCCGTCAGCAGCGCGACAAACTCATCCCCGCCCAAGCGCCCGACCACGTCACTCTCACGAAAGGCAATGCGCAGCACATCGGCAAAGGTCTTCAGCGCACTGTCACCCTCGGCATGCCCATACAGATCATTGATCTGCTTGAAATCATTCAGGTCAAAAAACAGCAACGTCGCCGGCCGCTCCAGCCGGGCGCACGCGTCCAGCGCATGCTGCGCCAGTTGCTTGAAGCCGCGACGATTGGACAGCAACGTCAGCTCGTCCATGCTCGCCATCTGCACGGCGGTCAGCTCTTGTTCGGCCATTTCCGCCAGATCGCGCAATAACGCGCGCTCTTCATCATCGAGCTCGCGGGGCCTGGTGTCGATCAGGCACAGCGTGCCCATTTTGTTGCCGTTGGGCACGGTCAGCGGGTAGCCGGCGTAGAAGCGAATGTTCGGCGCGCCAGTCACCAGCGGATTGTCATGGAAGCGCACATCCTCGCGGGCGTCCGGCACCAACAGCAGGCCGTCGTTAAGAATCGCATGACCGCAGAACGAGACATCCCTTGGCGTTTCAGTGGCATCCAGGCCCACGCAGGACTTGAACCACTGCCGATTGGTGTCGACCAGCGTCACCAGTGCAATTGGCACATTGAACAGGCGTTTCGCCAGCCGAGTCAGTCGGTCGAAACGCTCCTCAGGGGCGGAATCGAGCAGCTCGAGACCGTGCAGCGCTTGAATTCGCGCCGCTTCATTGGCGGGTTTTCCTGGAACCAGCATCAGCACACTCCATTGGCAACAATGCTTTCAAGCGTAGCGCTAATTTGGCAATGGCTCACATTTGCGCCACCGGACACGGCCCGCCGGCATCGGCCCACAGCTTGAACTGTGCGACAAAAATATCGTGCGGCACTGGCACCGGCGCGCGCCCTACCCCGGGATTCCAGCCCCACAGCACCAGTTTGTCTTCGCTGACGTGTTTGAGCAGCGCGGCAAAGTCGCGATCGCCGTTGCTCGAGCGGTCCTTGATCATCGCGCAGAGCTTGTCTGGCGGAAGGCCGATCCAGGCCATTTTGTGCGACGCTGGCGGCAGGCTCCAGTGCGGCGCACCCGGTGGTGCATGCGGGCCATAACTGGCCGGCGGATTGTTTTCCGCATGGCAGGTTGCACAGGGCAAACCGGCGGCACCCTTGCCGTCCATGCCGCGCATCACATTCATGGCGTGGGGAATGCCGGCGTCAAACTGCAATGGCGAATCACCGGGAATGTGACAGTTCTGGCAGCGCGGACTCTGGAAGACTTTCTGCACCATGCCGAACGCCTTCAGCGCTTCCTGATCATCGGCAAACAGGTCCGAGGCATAGCCACCCAGACCCAGCAAAACCACCGTGCCCAACAACAGATGTCGTTTCATCTCACACCCCCGACAGTTGCAACGGCAACTCGCGCAGACGTTGCCCGGTCAGGGCGAACACCGCGTTGGCCACCGCCGGCGCGGTCGGCGGCACACCGGCCTCGCCGATGCCGCCGGGTTTGTCGCTGCTCGGAACGATGTGCACTTCGACCACCGGCATCTCGTTGAGCCGCAGCACCTGATAATCGTGATAGTTGGACTGCACCACCGCGCCGTCCTTGAGCGTCAGTTTGCTGTGCAGCGCCATGCCCAGACCGAAGGTGATGCACGACTCCATCTGCGCAGCGATGCTCTGCGGATTCACCGCAATCCCGCAGTCAACCGCACAAACCACGCGATGCACACGAATCGCCAGATTGTCCTGCGACACTTCGGCGACCTGCGCCACGTAACTGCCAAATGACTCGTGCACCGCCACGCCCAGCGCATGGCCATCCGGCAATGGTGCTTTCCAGTTAGCCTTTTCCACCGCCAGATTGAGCACGCCCAAATGCCGAGGATGATCCTTGAGCAAGGTTCGTCGGTACTCCACCGGATCCTTGCCCGCCGCCGTGGCCATTTCATCGATCAGCGATTCCATGACAAAACCGGTATGGCTATGGCCCACCGAGCGCAGCCACAACACATTGATGCCGGTTTGCGGCGAATGCAGATCGACCTGGTGATTGGCCAGGCCTTTGACATACGGGCTGTCGGCCACGCCTTCGACCGAGGTCGGGTCGATGCCGTTCTTGACCATCGTCGCTTCCATCAACGTGCCAGTCATGATCGACTGCCCGACCAGCATGTGCTGCCAACTCGACGGCAAACCATCCGCGCCCAAACCGATTTTCGCCTGATGCAGAAACATCGAACGGTAATAACCGCCGCGAATGTCATCCTCACGCGACCATACGGTTTTCACCGGCATCGCGGCGGCTTTGGCCACTTGCACCGCCTCGGCGACAAAGTCTGACGTCGGGTTGGCGCGGCGCCCGAAACCGCCACCGAGGAATTCGGTGTGGATCTCGACCTGCTCCGGCTTCAACCCGGTGATCTTGCCGGCAACCATTTGATCGAGCGTCTGAAACTGCGTACCGGTCCAGATTTCGCATTTCTCGGCGCTGATTTTCACCGTGCAGTTGAGCGGCTCCATCGGCGCATGAGCCAGATACGGCACGCTGTATTCGACGTCGATCTTCTTCGCCGCTTTGCCGAAACTGCCCTTGGCATCGCCGGCCTGACTCGCTGAGGTGCCTTGCGTGGCGGCCAGTTTGCGGAAGCTTTCCAGCAGTTTCTCGCTGCTCAGGTCTGCATTCGGCCCCAGATCCCAATCGACCTTAAGCGCATCCCGCCCCAGTTTCGCCGCCCAGTAATGCTCGGCAATCACCGCCACGCCCGTCGGCACTTGCACCACCTTGTGTACGCCGGGCACTGCCAGTGCCTCAGCGCCTTCGAAGGATTTAACGCTGGCACCGAATACCGGTGGGCGCGCGACCATTGCGGTCATCAAACCCTCAAACTGCACGTCCATGCCGAACTTGGCGCGACCGGTAATTTTCTCCGGGGTGTCGAGGCGTTTGGTCGGTTTGCCGATGACTTTCCAGTCTTTGGCCTCCTTGAAGATGATCGACTTCGGATCCGGCACCGGCAATTGCCCGGCGGCATCTGCCAACTCGCCGTACGTCGCACGTTTGTCGCCGGCGATCACCACGCCCGACTCGGTGCGAATCGCCGAAGGGGCTACCTCAAAACGCTTCGCCGCCGCTTCCACCAGCATTTGCCGCGCGGTCGCGCCTGCCAGGCGATAGCGGTCAAACTCCATCCACGTCGACGTCGAGCCGCCGGTAATCTGCATGCCGCCAAACCCCGGCATGCCGTAATCCGCCGCTGACGCCGGCGAGTGCTCGACGCGGATCTTCGACCAGTCCGCGTCCAGTTCTTCGGCAATCAACATGGTCAGGCCGGTCCAGATGCCTTGGCCCATTTCCGAATGCCCGAGCAGCACCGTCACACTGTTGTCCGCCGCAATCCGCAAAAACGCATTCGGCGCAAAGACCTTGCCTTCATTCTCGGCCGCATAGGCAAACTTGTGGCCGCCGGGGACGACAAATGCCACCACCAGCCCGCCGCCCAACACGGCGCTGCCCTTGAGAAAACCCCGACGCGATACAGGACTGTTCATCACCGATCTCCCACAGATTGAATCAGCCGATTTCCGATGCGCGCTTCACCGCTGCGCGGATCCGGGGATAGGTGCCGCAACGGCAAATATTGCCGGAGAGCGCCTGATCGATATCGCTGTCGGTGGGTTTCGGGATCTTCGCCAGCAGTGCCGCCGCAGACATGATCTGCCCCGACTGGCAGTAACCGCACTGCACCACATCGAGTTCGGCCCAGGCTTGTTGCACCGGGTGCGAGCCGTCGGTGGACAAGCCTTCGATGGTGAGGATTTTCTGGCCGTGGGCTACGGCGGTTGCGGGCGTGATGCAGGCGCGCAATGGCGCGCCGTCAACGTGCACGGTGCAGGCCCCGCACTGGGCCATGCCACAGCCGAATTTGGTACCGGTCAGGTGCGCGACATCGCGCAGAACCCAGAGCAACGGCATGTCCGCAGGGACATCGAGCTCCTGATCCTTGCCATTGATATTCAAGGTCAGCATCGGGGAAATTCCTCAGACTCACGGTGTTCTGAAGGGGCGCCGCTGTGGCCATCAATGCCTACGCGCGCCTCGGCTTATCCCTTTCAGCAAAGCCTAATTTGCGCTTCAAGCCAGACGTTGCGACCACCGGTCATGCAGATGTCGACTTTAATCCTACAGTTGATAACGGCTCTCACCGAGCCTGCACATTAGAAAACTCGTCATGAGCGAAACCGGTCCGCGATTACCCCGCGGGTTATCCATCAGATTGGTCTGGAGTAGCGAACATGGGATTTGTCACCAGCAAAGACGGCGTCGAGATTTTCTACAAGGACTGGGGCCCGAAAGACGCGCCGGTGATCCACTTCCACCACGGCTGGCCGCTCAGTTCCGACGATTGGGATGCGCAGATGCTGTTTTTTCTCGGCAAAGGCTTCCGCGTGGTTGCCCATGATCGCCGTGGGCACGGGCGTTCGAGTCAGGTCTGGGATGGCCACGATATGGATCATTACGCCGACGATACGCTGGCCGTGGTCAATCATTTGGGTCTGAAGAACGTCGTGCATGTCGGGCATTCGACCGGTGGTGGTGAGGTGATTCATTACATCGCCCGGCATGGCCAGGACAATGTGGCCAAAGGCGTGCTGATCAGTGCGGTGCCACCGTTGATGGTGCAGACCGAGAGCAATCCGGGTGGGCTGCCGAAATCGGTTTTCGACGAGTTTCAGGCGAATTTGGCGGCGAATCGCGCGCAGTTTTATCGGGACATTCCGAGCGGGCCGTTTTATGGATACAACCGGCCGGGCGCCACGCCATCGGAGGGGATTATTGCCAACTGGTGGCGCCAAGGGATGATTGGTGGGGCGAAGGCGCATTACGACGGGATCGTGGCGTTTTCGCAGACGGATTTTACTGAGGATTTGAAGAAGGTCACCGTGCCGGTGCTGGTGATGCATGGTGAGGATGATCAGATTGTGCCGTATGCGAACTCGGGGCCGTTGTCGGCGAAATTGCTGCCCAATGGCACGCTGAAATCGTATCCGGGATTCCCGCACGGGATGCCGACGACGGAGGCGGAGACGATTAACGCGGATCTGCTGGCCTTTATTCGCGGCTGAAAATGTAACGGCGCCTGACACTTGCCTCTGTGGCAGCCAGCCTGCTGGCTCCCCTATTAGCTATTTGTCACACCAAAAATCCTCAACCCACCTCAATTCCTGTGGGAGCTGGCTTGCCAGCGAAGGGGGCGGCACATTCAACATCCTTGTTGCCTGACCCACCGCTATCGCTGGCAAGCCAGCTCCCACAATGATGTGTGTCAATGCCTGATTTTTTGACCCACGCCAATCTATTGTGGGAGCCAGCCTGCTGGCGATTACGGTGGCTCATTCAATGAAGATATTGGCTGTGCAGACCTAATTCCTAGCAGGCTATCTCCCACAAAAGTCGGCTGTGGCCTGCAATTACTCCTCCGTGCGTCCCATGCTTTCACGATCACGTTCATAGTGGTGAGCCAGGGGCAACGCCGGCAGCCACGACTCGCGGCGAATAGTCCAGAGTTCGTAAGTAGGTTTGAACTGATTAGGCTCATCGAGCGATCCGACGTTGACCTCCACTTCATCTGCCGAACGCGTGTACACCGGTGAGCCGCAGCGCGGGCAGAAAAAGCGCCCGTTGTAGTCGCGCATTTCGCCAGTGACCTTCAACGCATCCTCGGGGAATATGGCCGAGGTGCCGAACAGCGCGCCGTGGCGCTTGCGGCAATCGAGGCAGTGGCAGATGCCCACCCGGTAAGGCTGCCCTGTCACTTCGAAACGGACATCGCCGCATAGGCATCCGCCGGTCAATCGGTCCATGTCACACCTCCTATGCTCGACCTCAAATTACAGATCGTCCAAATCGGGAAAGGTAATCCTGCCCAGCGTCCAAGGCTCAACAATCTGGCAATGCACACTGCGCAGAAATGAGCCCCACTCGCTTCGGTTATGCGCATCCGGGCCAGTGACGGTCAGCAACAAATATTCATCCCGAAACGCGTCATAGGCATAGATCAGCCAAAAGTCATTATCAGCATCTTCAACCAATACAGTGCGGTAATACTGACGATTGATTTTTGCCCATCGAGCTTGCAGTGACGAAGTACTGGCAAGGTGAATATGGTGCATATCGGACAGATCGAGTCGTTCGTCCCGCCCGAAAATTCCGGGTAACTCACCGCACACCTTGTAGTTATAAAAATGTGCAGCAAAGTTTTGCCAGTTAGTGATTTGTTCAAAAAGCGCAGAAATCTTGATGGCTGGCATTCAGGCCTACTTTGTAATAGGTAGCCTGCCAGTGATCACAAATTTATCGAACACTTTCTGCCCATCACGCGCGGCTTGCCGAACATCAAGGAAAGTCAGCTCATCACGGACTTCCTTTTTGTTGGGTTTGTCGGTCTTTCTGGTGGTGGCCATCGGAGCCTCCGAAGGATGTGTATTCATGCTGACCAGCTTAAGTGATTAAGTTTTGACCGGCAAACGATAGGATCTTGTTTCAAGGCAGACAAGTCGGCGGATTCTTGCAGATCTGTAGGTCATTACACCCAAAATTGTAGTCCGTAAAACTCCTGAATTTAGATCTCATTGCTCGGCAATGCCCCTTAGTAAACGTCATCCGGTAATCGCGTTTAAAGCACACAATCCGTTACGCCATCCTCCCTACAACACCTTGCGCCGTTACCTACGCGTACGCCAGAATCCGCCGGCTTACACGGCTATGGGCCGGGCTATATCGTTTGCCTGTCACTGCAAAACAGTGATCGGGTTTGGTAGCCCGCTTTAAATTGTCGTTGTTGCGACACCGTCGATGCTGTCTCCTTTTTTTGAGGTATGGCTTTGTATGGTGGGCATGCGTGGGGCTCATCCGTGAGCGCCGGGTTACCCAATTTGACCGGTCTACCAACCCGCGCATGGCCGCCACCCGCCGTTTGGTAGCGAGGGTGATGGCTCCCATTTTTTCAAATTGGAGCTTTATCTATGTTCAAGATCACGCCAAATCCGCCACCCACCGATCCAATCCCTCACGACCCAGCGCTCAACCCGCAAAAGCTCAAAGAGGCAACCGACCGCGCCCTCGACTACTACCTCAAACCCGAAGACCTCGCGGCCCCGCCAAACTCGCCCAAGTTTCGCCCCGTCTATATTGTCGACCCCACGCTGGATGACGAAACCCTATTGGTCGAAGCCTGTGAGTCGCTGTCATACGCCCACTCCATGGCCGGCAACATCGCCAACTCGATAGGCGGCCCGGAGCGCAAACCGCTGCTGGCGCTGCAACAGGTGATCATGCTGAACGAGCTGTTGGTCAATCGACTGCTGGACAAGCTGCGCGTACCACAGTAGTCACCCAAAGGAATGAGTGCAGGGTTACCCCTTCACTCATTCCGTCGATTGATGAACAGAACTCATCAAGCCATCCCGATTTACCCGTCTAGTCCCCGCCGGTCACCTCGCTTACTGTTCTCCCCACGTACAACGGGAGCCCTTCACGATGGCCACTGACACACGCAGCAGCGCTGCCCTCCCCGCACTCATGACGCTCTGCCTCAGCGTTGGAGCGATGTTCAGCCTTACCACCCAAGCAGCCGAGGCACCGAAATCCATGACTACTGCGCAAAGCACCGCACAAGCCCTGTCGAGCAAACAACAGACGATTCCACTGATTGCCGCGTTCATGGCGACCAGCGACATGCCCAACCTCAACTCGGCGCTCAACCAGGCACTCGACGCCGGCCTGACCATCAGCGAAACCCGGGAAATTCTCGTGCAGCTCTACGCTTACGTGGGTTTCCCGCGCAGCCTCAATGCCTTGAACGAGCTGATGACGGTGGTGCAGGCACGCAAACAACGCGGCATCGAAGATGCGCCGGGACGCGAGCCGAACCGGGCGATTCCGGTCGGGGATGAGTTGCTGGTCGCGGGCACGGCGAATCAAACCAGGATCTCCGGCGCCCCGGTCAAAGGCCCGGTGTTCGAGTTCGCCCCGGTGATCAACCGGTTCCTGCAAACCCATCTGTTCGGCGACATTTTCGAGCGCGACAACCTCGACTGGCAAAGCCGTGAACTGGCGACTGTCGGGGCGCTGGCAGCGACGCCGGGCGTGGAACCGCAATTGCGCGCGCATATGGCGGCGAGCCTGCGCGTCGGGCTCAGCGCGGCACAGTTGGCCGAGGTCACTGAGCTGCTGAAAAAGCACGGTGATGCGCAAACCGCCGAACGTGCAAATGCAGCGCTCAAAGAGGCTTTGACGGCTTCAAAAAAATGACCGGAAAATGGACTTGATATCGATTTCTCAAAAACATCGGCGTTCGGAGTTGTGTTGGGTACGCTGATCTACAAGCCCTCGCTTGCGATCAGCGTCCATACTGTGGTTTTTCAGAAGTCGGGACACCGCCATGCCCTCCCCCGAATCCAGCCTTTTGCAGAGCTGGCACGACAACGCTGATGCCTGGATCGACGTGATCCGCAGCGGTGCCATCGAAAGCCGTCAGCAGGTGACCGATCAAGCGATTTTGTTGGCGATCATGGGCCGGCAGCCGCAGCGTGTGCTCGACCTCGGCTGCGGTGAAGGCTGGTTGTTGCGGGCGCTGGCGGATCGCGGGATTGATGCCGTCGGCGTGGATGGCGATGCGCGGCTGGTCGAGGCCGCGCGGCTGGCGGGGGCGGCGCGGGTGCATCTCGCCAGTTATGAAGCCCTGGTCGAGGCGAAGGTCGACATCGGCAGCGACTACGACCTGATCTGCGCCAACTTCTCTTTGCTGCATCAGGACATCATCCCGCTGCTTGCGGCGATCAATACGCTGCTTGTTCCCCGCGGGGTTTTAGTCATTCAGACGCTGCATCCATGGGCCGTCGCGGCAGGCGATTATCAGGATGGCTGGCGCGAAGAATCGTTCGCCGGGTTCAAGGGCCAGTGGCAGCCGATGCCGTGGTATTTCCGTACGTTGTCGAGTTGGCTTAATGCACTCGATATGGCTGGCTATCAATTGGCTGGCTTGCAAGAACCACAACACCCGCAAAGTCCGCTGCCGCAGTCGTTGCTGATAGTGGCTGAGCGCCGCTGAAATTTCAGAAACACCACCCCTCATTGTGGGAGCTGGCTTGCCAGCGATGAGGCCGTAACTTTCAACATCAATGTTGCCAGACCCGCCGCCATCGCTGGCAAGCCCGCTCCCACAGTGATTTCAGTTGTTCCCGGAATTTGTGGGCACCACAGAAACCTGTGGGCTCTATGCGGTTTGCGGGATCATCTGCGGACCACGGATGCGGTACTGCGCCAGCAGGCGCATGACGTAGCCGATCTTGATCAGGGTCGGGCCAAGGATGGTCAGGGCATGCATCGCCACCAGCAGCGCAATCGGCATGTGGCCGTTGTAGAGATACGCGCCGTAGATGCCGGCCAGCAGCATGAGCAGACCGGCGACGAGGATTTTGCTCGACAGGTGCAGAACGTTCAGCGGGCTTTCGAAGAAAGTGAGCATGGTGGCGTACTCCTGAGCGGTTCGTTTAGGTAAGTTGAGTACATCAAGTCTCGTGCCAGATTTTCAATTCAATAGAATCAGTTAGTTGCACGATAGCGAGTCAATTTGACACAAACCTGAAATAGTCAATTCGACCTGAAACCTTGTCATTACGACTACAGCAAGGCACGCAAGGAAAAGCCGGTCTGCGGCTCGGTGTCTCCATCGTCAGGATTTCCAATGCTCGGCAATTGTCGATCTACGGCACCGGCAATCGACCAAGGACTGACTACGCTGTTAATCCTGCGTGTCTAACCTGCCGAGGACGACTGCCATGCAACGCTTTCAAAAACTCACCCCGTGCCTGTGGTTCGATGATCAGGCCGAAGCCGCCGCGAAGTTCTATTGCGCGATCTTCGATCATTCGAAAATCACCGGCCTGACCCACTACAGCAAGGTCGGCCAGGAATTTCACGGCAAGCCGGAAGGTGCGGTGATGACCGTCAGTTTCGAGCTCGATGGCCAGACTTTTACCGGGCTCAACGGTGGGCCGATGTTCAAATTCAGCGAGGCGATTTCGTTTCAGGTCAATTGTCAGAATCAAGAAGAAGTCGACCATTTCTGGGGCAATCTGTCCGAGGGCGGCCCTGTCGAAGCCCAGCAATGCGGCTGGCTCAAGGACAAGTTTGGGGTGTCATGGCAGATCGTCCCGGTGGCGTTCATGCACATGATGCTGGATGCCGACACCAGCAAATCGCAGCGCGCGATGCAGGCCATGTTCACGATGAAAAAACTCGACATTGCCGAACTCGAACGGGCCTTTGCCGGCCAGAGCTAATACACTGGCGCACTGGCCTGCCGGGAATGACAACGATGAAACACGCTGCCGCCAAAAACCCTGAAAAAGCCCCGCGCTTCTGGCGCGACGCGGCGCTGCCATTCATTGAAGCACGGGCCATCGCCGATGGCCGCGAGGTCTGCTATGCCCGGCATTCCCATGCGCACTTTTCCATTGGCGCAATCACCGCCGGGCGCAGCACGTATGTGCATGAACAGGCGCAGTTCGAAGTGGCCACGGGGACGGTGGTGCTGATGAATCCCGGCGATGTTCACGCCTGCAATCCGATCGATGATCAGCCGTGGTCTTATGTGATGCTGTATGTCGAGACGCCTTGGCTGAGGGATTTGCAGCATCAGTTGGGGTTCAGTGCCGAGCTCGAGTTTCGGCGGTTTTCGGACACGCACTTGCAGGATGCCGATTTGTTTCGCGGCCTGATGGCGCTTTACGACGTGCTGGTCGACGAACAACAGGATGTGCTGAGTAAACAAAGCGCGGCAGTGGAATTCTTCAGCGACCTGCAACTGCGCCTCAACCCTGCCGGGCCGTCGTTGCGCGAACCGAATTTCAAACTTGAACGCGCGGCCGGTTTCATCCGCGCGCACTGCACCGAGGTGCTCAACCTCGACGACATCTGCGCGGCGGCACAGCTGTCACCGTCGTATCTGATCCGCGCTTTCAAACAGCATTACGGCATGACGCCCCACGCGTTTTTAGTTAACCAGCGTATCCAGTTTGCCCGCGAGCGTTTGCGCGGCGGGCAGTTGATTGCCGATGTAGCGCTTGAGGCCGGGTTTGCCGATCAGGCGCATTTTCAGCGAGCGTTCAAGCAACATCTGGCGGCAACACCCGGCCAGTATCGCGGCTGACACCTCATCTGAAACTCAACACTGTCCCCTGTGGGAGCGAGCTTGCTCGCGAATGCGTTGGTTCAGTCAGTTCATTCGTCGACTGATACACCGCCTTCGCGAGCAAGCTCGCTCCCACTGGGTCAGATGACACAACTCTGGCCATGACTTTCAGATATTGACATATCGGTAAATTCCGATATCTTCGCGGCATGGAACTACTCGAAATCTTCAAAGCCCTCTCGAACCGCACACGCCTGGAAATCCTCAAAGGCTTGAAGGATCCCGAGAAACACTTTCCTCCGCAGGATGAGGGTGACGTGCACACCGTGGGCGTTTGCGTCAGCAGTATTCAGGAAGGCGTCGGGCTGTCGCAGTCGACGGTGTCTGACTATCTGGCGACGCTGCAACGCGCGGGCCTGGTCGAAGTCAGGCGCATCGGCCAGTGGACTTATTACAAACGCAACGAAGTAGCGATTAGTGCGCTGGCCGAGATCATCGGCAGCGAGCTGTAATTTTTTACCCCATGATATCGATATTTCCCGATATCCCTTTTTACCGAAACGAGGCAATGCAATGAAAGCGATGATCCTTACATCATTTGGCGGCGCGCAATCGTTCGAACTGTGTGACGTGCCCAAGCCAGTGCCACAAGCGGGCGAAGTGCTGGTACGGGTGCACGCCACCTCCATCAATCCGCTGGATTACCAGGTGCGCCGTGGCGACTATGCCGATCTGGTGCCCCTCCCCGCCATTACCGGGCACGACGTCTCCGGCGTTGTCGAAGCCGTCGGCCCGGGGGTGACCGCCTTCGTACCGGGCGACGAAGTCTGGTACACCCCGCAAATATTCGACGGTCCGGGGAGTTATGCCGAGTACCACGTTGCGGCGCAAAGCATTGTCGGCAAGAAGCCGCCCGCGTTGAGTCATCTCGAAGCGGCCAGCCTGAGCCTGGTCGGCGGGACCGCGTGGGAAGCATTGGTCGTGCGAGCCGCGCTCAGAGTCGGCGAAAGCATTCTGATCCACGGCGGTGCAGGCGGCGTCGGCCATGTTGCGATCCAGTTGGCCAAAGCCATTGGCGCGAAGGTCTTCACCACGGTGCGTGAAGGCAATTTCGAGTTCGCCCAGCGCATGGGCGCCGATGTGCTGATCGACTATGAGAAGGAAGATTACGTCGAAGCGATCCTGCGCGAAACCGACGGGAGCGGCGTCGATGTGGTGTTCGACACCATCGGCGGCGACACCCTGTCGCGCAGTCCCGACGCGCTCGCACAGCTTGGCCGCGTGGTGTCGATTGTCGACCTTGCCCGGCCACAAAACCTGATTCAGGCCTGGGGCAAGAACGCCAGCTATCACTTCGTGTTCACCCGACAGAACCGCGGCAAGCTCGATGAGCTGAGCGCATTGATCGCAAACGGTCAGTTGCGCCCACACGTTGGCGCGGTCTATTCGCTGGCCGACATCGGCCTCGCCCATGCCCGGCTGGAGACGCCCAACAACGGCGTTCAAGGCAAAATCGCGATTGCTGTCGTACCGTCGCCAGAACTCGCCAATCGCTGAACTCAGCGCAAGGAGATCACCATGATTTATGAGATCGCTTTACTGCCCGTGCACACAGGGAAAACCGAAGCCTTCCGGCAGGCATTTGCCGAGGTCGAGCCACTGCTCATGCGCGCACAGGGTTACGGCGGCCACATGCTCGCGCAAGGGATCGAAACGCCTGAGGTGTTCAATTTGATTGTGCGCTGGCAATCACTTGAGGATCACACGCCGGGGTTTGAAGCGAGTGAAGACCATCGGCTGTTCATGCTGGGTCTGGAGGAATATTTTTCCGAAGAGCCAAAGGTGTATCACATTGAGGGCGGCGCCTTTCAGCAGCCGTTCGACTAATCTGCGGCAGCGACGCCCGATCAATGTGGGAGCGAGCTTGCTCGCGAATGCTGTGGAACAGTCAGCACATCCATTGACTGATACACCGCTTTCGCGAGCAAGCTCGCTCCCACAGGGTCAAGTGAACAGCAGGTAGATTGCACTCAATGCCAATAGTCCCGCCATGCTCCGATTGAACCAGCGCATCCCCGCCGCATTGCTCAGATACCCACGCAAAAACGTCCCGGCATACACCCAGCAGCCGACCGACAGATAACAGATCACCAGATACACCGCCGCAAACTGCCAGACCAACCGCGCTTCACCATCAGCGACAAACGCGCCCATCCCTGCGACGCAGGCCAGCCAGGCTTTCGGGTTGAGCCATTGCATCACCGCGCCATACAGCATCGACGGCGCCCGCCCGGAATCCTTGGCATTCAACTGCCCGTCATCCATGGCCAGTTTCCACGCCATGAACAGCAGAAACACGACACCGGCCAGTTGCACCACTCGGGTCATGAACGGCCAGAGGTTGAGAACCTCATGCAGGCCCAACCCCATTAGCACCAGCAACAACACAAACCCTAACGTGGCCCCGGCGACATGCCGCTGACTGGCGCGAAAACCGAACTGCGCCCCGGCACTCAACGCCACAATGTTCACCGGTCCCGGCGTGATGGACGCCGCCAGCGCAAACGCCGCCATGGAAACAATCAGACTCATCGCACACCTGCTTCAAATCGAGGAACAAGGTGCTCACGGTAGCGAGCGCCCGGTCCCCGGTATTGAAGAAAATGCCCCTGTGATCCTGATCGTTCCCACGCTCTGCGTGGGAATGTAGCCCGGGACGCTCCGCGTCCCCTGCAGAGCCGAACGCAGAGCGTCCGTTGAGGCATTCCCACGCGGAGCGTGGGAACGATCACACCCCATTTGCGAGCAGGCTCGCTCCCACATGAGAATCTACGCTCAGTCCAGGCGCGGCACGGTGAAGCGGAACTCGCTGCCCTGCCCCGGCTCACTCTCGGCGAAAATCCGTCCGCCGTGGGCTTCGACGATGCCTTGGGTGATGTACAAACCCAGGCCCGTACCGGTCGGATTGCCCTCTTTCACCGTCCAGTAACGGTCGAACACATGCGGCAAATGTTCCTTGGGAATGCCTTCGCCACTGTCGCGCACGGTGAAGACGATGTCATCGCCAACAGACGTGGCCTGCACGCCGACCGTGCCCAGTCGCGGGGTGAATTTGATCGCGTTGCCGACCAGGTTCGACAGCACCTGAAACAGCCGCTCCGGGTCGGCATGAATGCGCAGATCAGCATCAGCGGCGAAGGAAATGCTGATGTCCTTGTCCAGTGCCAGCGGCGCAAGCAGTGCCTGCGCTTCTTCGAACATCTGCCCGACGTCGAGTTTTTGCGGGGTGATGGAGTAGCGCCCGGCGTCGATTTTCGAGGTGTCGAGCAAGTCTTCCAGCAGCGTGTTCATGCGTCCGGCGGCCTGTTGCATGGTGTCGATGGCCGTGGAGATCCGGCGCGAAGTGTGCGGGCCGTCGGAGCTGAAAGCCTTCTGCATCATGCCGCAGAGCATTGAAATCACGGTCATCGGGTTACGCAGATCGTGCGACACCACCGCCACCAATTCATCGCGGGCGCGCACCGCCTCCTGCTCGCGGCGTACTTGCCGGGCCAGATCGTTTTCCAGCGCTGAACGGCGCAGGTCGTTGGCGGCGAACAGGTCGCCGTGGCTCCACTTGGTGGAGATCCCGGCCATCTCGACTTTCCAGATCTCGAACGAGGTACGCGGGCGCAAGCGCAGGCCGGCGTCGGAGTTTTCCAGGTCCAGCGGCTTGCGCGGATCGCCGCTCCAATTGATGTTTTCCTTGACCTCGGGACGGAACCACAACACGCCGTTGTCGACCGGTTTCGGCAGGCTCAGCGCGAGTACGCCGCTGGCGACCTGCTGATAGTGCGCGGCCGGCGGATAGACGCTGGCCAGATGATGACTGGCGAATACCGGTTCGCCGCGCTCCTGCAGCCACTTGTGCAAAGCGCGGATTTCTTCCGGTTCCGGGCAGTTGCCGTAACGGTGCAGTTGCTTGTCTTCGATGATTGCGATGCCGCCGGCATTGGTCAGCGCCATCAGCGTTTGCGGCTGATTGGCCAGTCCATCGAAGACATTTTGCGGCGAGTCGATCATCGCTTGATTGAGCAACGCCAACGCCTCGACTTTTTCCTCACGCTGACGACTGATTTCCAGCGCTTCCATCGCACTGATCTGCAGCGACAGCACTTGGCCGATGGTCTGGCACGCCGCGCGCAATTCATGCGGCACATGCAACGGCTGGCGATTGCCGCAACTGATCAAGCCCCAGAGTTTGTCGCCCTTGAGCAGGGAAATGCTCATCGAGGACAGCACACCCATGTTCTTCATGTACTGGCAGTGGATCGGCGACACGCTGCGCAGCGTGGCAAAACTCAGGTCCAGCGGCGTGTCAGTGTCCGGGCGCAGCTTCGGCAGCAGCGGCACCGGTTGATAATCGGCATTGGGGATGATCCGCAGCCAGTTGGTGCGATACAGCTCGCGTGCCTGTTCGGGAATGTCCGAGGCCGGGAAAAACAGGCCATTGAACACTTCCATCGACGGGTCAGAGGCTTCGGCGATGACCTGACCGTGGCCTTCCTCTTCGAAACGATAGATCAGCACCCGGTCATAACCGGTCATCGCCTGGATTTCCTTGACGCTGATGTCGTACAGCGCCTGCAATGTCGTAGCCGCTTGCAGACGCTGGAGCATGCGCCCCAGATGGGTCTGGTTGCCGGCGACGTTGCGCGGCTGGAAGTTTTCGACGTGGATTTCCAGCTCCAGAATCAGCACGCCCTGATGGCGATGCAGCAAGCCCTCGAACGCGGTGCCATTGAGCCGCAAGCGCAGCAGCTCCAGGTCAGACAGCGACGGTTGCAGCAAGGCTTCGCGCACTTGCGCCGCTTCGGCATCACCAATCAGGCTTTCCAACGGCTGACCGATCAGGCTTTGCGGCGCCCGCGCCAACAAGGTTTCAACGTTGGCGCTGACCTGAATGATCGCCAATGCAGGCTCGCTGAGGGTCAGCAGCAAACCGTGGGGCTGGATCGCACCGGGGAAGCGAATAGGCTCATCGGCACAATTGGCCAGCAGTTCTTCAAAGTCTTGTTTGTCCTGCGCAGTCATGCCAGTACCTCCCGGCTTTCGAGCCAGCGCTCGAAACAGCTGAATGTGGTTTGTGCTGCCGTGACGACAGCGGCGCGCTCGTCGGCGCTGATCGGGCGATTGCCCAGATATTCGATGAAGTCGCGCCAGCGCCGGCCCGTGGCGGCGCCGTAGATATCGAGAAAGGCTGCGCCGTTGTCGGCTTCCAGGCCCAACCGAGCGGAGATTTCCCTGCGCAGGATCTGCCCGCCGAGTGTTGCGCCCTCGAGGACGTAGAGCACGCCAAGGCAGGCAGCGCTTGAGTCGATCACCGGCAACTGCGCACACTGCGGCAGACCTTGCAGCGCTTCGGCAGACACGCCCAGCGCGTGCAGATCAGTGCGCAAGGTTGGCGCTTTGAGTCGAGGCGGCAGATCAAAATCGGCAGGAATTGCATCACTGCGGACCAAGGCACTTTCCAACGGCAGATAGAAGCCATAGTAGGCCTGCATCAGCCGTACAAAGGCCTGCGTATCGAGGGCATCGGAGAAAAAAGGAAGGCGTTTTTCCAGTGCGATGTGCAACTCGGCAGTGCCGGCTCGCAGATCTTGCAGCACCAGTGGCACATAAACTTCACGGGCCTTTGCTTGCATGTAGATCGCTCTTGGTGGGGCCGCCTGGGGCCAAACGGGGTGAGTGCAACGTCGGCGAAATTTTACACGGCTATCGCCGTTTCTGACCGGATGGATAGTTTTTTCTGACGAAACCATCACCCTCTGATTGATACAGAGTAAAGGCATCTGCAAAAAGTTCGACCGCGTTGACCAACAGCGCCGGGCGCTGTACCGCGACAGCGCTGCGTGACTGTATGGGTCTGGGCGCGTGGGGGCTGTGATAAAAATATCGTTCTCGTTACTGGAGTGCCGTCATGGATCTCGCCACCCTCACCCTGTTTCTTCCGGCCTGTTTCGCCCTGAACATGGCCCCCGGGCCGAACAATCTGCTGTCGGTCAGCAACGCCACGCGCTATGGCTTTCGCCGCGCCTGCACGGCGGGCATCGGGCGGATTCTGGCGTTCGCCGGGATGATTGCGCTGGCTGGCGCGGGTCTGTCGGTGGTGCTGCAGACCTCGGAATGGCTGTTCCATGCGATCAAGATCGTTGGCGCGGCGTACCTGTTGTACCTGGCCTGGCAGTTGTGGCGGGCCAATCCCGAGGCCGAACAGCGGGTAACGGGCGCGACCGTTGGTTTCTTTGCATTGGCGCGGCAGGAGTTTCTGGTGGCGGCGGGCAACCCGAAGGCCATACTGCTATTCACCGCGTTTCTGCCGCAGTTCGTCGACCCGGCGCGGCCGGTGCCGGCGCAGTTCGCGGTGCTGGGCGTGCTGTTTCTGCTGCTGGAGTGGATCGCCATCAGCGCCTACGCGTGGATGGGCCTGCACATGCGCCGCTGGTTCGCCGAGCCGCGCGGCAAGCGGATATTCAATCGTTGCTGCGCCGGCTTGCTGTCGGCGGCGGCGTCGGTGCTGTTGCTGGCGAAACGCGCTTAAACCTCGGACGGACCTTTGAGTTCGACCTGATTGCCGTCCGGGTCGAAGCAATACAGCGACAGGCCTTTGCCCTCGGCGCCGAAGCGTGATTCGGCTTTTGCCACGTTCAGGCCGAACGTTTGCAGATGTGCAATCAGCGCCGCTTCATCGAACGGTTCGATGCGCAGGCAGAAGTGATCGACGTTACGCCGCTCGGTACCGGCCGCCCCGCCGCCCTTGCGACCGAGTTCGCCTTGCAGGTCGACGAGGTCGATCATCGAAGTGCCGGCGCGCAGGTGGATCAGGCCCAACGGTTCGTTGCGCTTGACCACTTCGGCGCCGAACACCTGGCCGTAGAAGTCGATGCTGCGTTGCAGATCGGCGACGCGCAGGACGATGTGATCGATATGTTGGATCGTGAAGGGATGCATGTTGGGTTCCTCACATTCAGCGACCCGGACATTGTGGTGCAGAATCGAAAAAATTCACTGTCGATTTTTCGGTGGAGCCATCGACAAACTGGTTTTACTCTCAGCCCATGAACATACAAACCGCTGTCCTGCCGCCCCACGCCGAAATGGTTCGCGCCATGCTCGAACGCGACACTGCCTATGAAGGCGTGTTTTTCACGGCGGTGAAAACCACCGGGATCTTCTGCCGCCCCAGTTGCACGGCGCGCAAGCCGAAACCGCAGAACGTCGAGTTCTTCGCCCATGCCGAGGATTGCCTGTCGGCCGGCTATCGCGCCTGCCTGCGCTGCAAACCCCTGGACGCCGCGGCCATTGCGCCGGACTGGGTGCAGCGCTTGCTTACCGCCGTGGAGGCCGATCCAGAGATGCGCTGGAGTGATGCGCAACTGCTCGCCGAAGGTATCGAGCCATTGAAGCTGCGGCGCTGGTTCAAGCAGCATTTCGGCATGACCTTCCATGCGTGGTTGCGCACGCGCCGCCTGGGCATGGCGCTGGGCGGGATCAAGCAAGGCACCTCGATTGATCACGCTGCGTTCGATTCGGGTTATGAGTCGCTCAGCGGTTTTCGCGACGCTTTTCAGAAGTCCTTTCACATCACCCCCGGCCGCGTCGCGCAGAGTGAACCACTGTTGTTCACCCGGCTGACCACACCGTTGGGGCCGATGATCGCCATGGCCGAGCGCCGGGGGCTGGTGTTGCTGGAGTTTCTCGATCGCCCGGCGCTGACCCGCGAAGTCGAGGAACTGCAGAACCGCTACGGCTACGCGGTCGCGCCGGGGCACAACGCGCATTTGCAGCAGATCGAGCAGCAACTGGCGGCGTATTTCGCCGGCAAACTCAGTGAATTCAGCGTGCCGCTGCACTTGCCCGGCAGCGAGTTTGCCCGGCAGGTCTGGTCAGCGTTACTGCAAATCCCCTACGGCCACACCAGCACCTACGGGGCCATCGCCGCCGGTTTGGGCAAGCCCGGCGCCAGTCGCGCGGTCGGTCTGGCCAACGGGCACAATCGGCTGTCGATTGTGGTGCCCTGCCATCGGGTGATCGGCGCAGATGGCTCGCTGACCGGCTATGGTGGTGGGCAGCCGCGCAAGGCGTTTCTGCTGCGGCTGGAAAACGCCGCCGTGCAACTCACCCAACAATTGGCATTCTGACCAACCCGATCAACTGACAAGAAGGATTTTTGATGAACGCGCTCGCTACGCAGTTTCACCAGTTGCACCAGCAAGGCCTGTTGGTTCTGCCCAACGTCGCCGATGCCACCGGTGCGCGACTGGTCGAGCACTTGGGCTGCAAGGCCGTGGCCACCAGCAGTGCCGCGGTGGCCTGGGCCCACGGTTACCCGGACGGCAACACCCTGCCCCTCGAACGTCTGGTGTCGACGGTGGAATCGATCGCCCGGGTGATCAGCATTCCGTTGACCGTGGACGTCGAGGCCGGTTACTCCGATGACCTCGGGCGCGTGGCCGAAGTGTTGGATGCGGTGATCGCGGCGGGTGCCGTGGGCATCAATATCGAAGATGGTTCGACGGATCCTGAATTGCTCGCGCGCAAGATCGAAGTGGCGCGGCAGGTTGCCGGCAAGCGCGACGTGCAGTTGTTCATCAATGCGCGCACCGATGTCTATCTGAAAAGCCTGGTGCCCGCCGAGGATCGCGTCGCCGAAACCCTGCGCCGCGCGGCACTCTATCAAGCGGCCGGCGCCGATGGTTTGTTCGCGGCGGGCGTCACGTCGGCCTATGAAATCGAGGCCATCTGCAAGGGCACTGCGCTGCCGGTCAACGTGCTTGGCTTTGCTTGCCTGCCGTCGCCGCAAGCGCTGCAAGCGCTGGGCGTGCGCCGCTTGAGCGCCGGCTCCGGCATCGCCGAATTCCTCTATGGCGCGATGGGCGGGCTGGTAAAAAGCTTTCTGGCCAGCGGCAAACTCGACACCCATGACCTCAAGGCGTTCACCTACGGCGAAGTCAATGGCTTGCTGAAATAGCATGGCCGACGCTTATGAAGCGGCCAGCGCGTTTCTGGCCGCGCTCGATCCGCACTGGCAGCGCCATATCGAAGCGGTCGGCCCGTGCCTGCATCAACCGCATCCGGCGCGCGATCCTTATGAGTCATTGGTGCGGGCGATTGCTTATCAGCAACTGCATGCCAAGGCCGGGGATGCGATTGTCGGGCGGCTGGTGGGGTTGTTTCCCGGGCAGTCGTTTCCGCGTCCCGAGCAGATTCTGGCGACTGATTTTGAGCGCATGCGCGGTTGCGGGTTTTCGGCGAGCAAGATTGCGACGATTCAGGGGATTGCTCAGGCGACGCTGGATGGCGTGGTGCCGGATTACGCCACGGCGCTGGCGATGGATGATGAGGCGTTGATTGAGCGTTTGGTCAGTTTGCGCGGGGTCGGTCGCTGGACGGTGGAGATGTTGCTGATCTACAGCCTGGAGCGCATCGATATTTTGCCGGCGGATGATTTTGGTGTGCGCGAGGGCTATCGGCGGTTGAAGGGGCTTGAGGTGCAGCCGACGCGCAGGCAAATGGTCGAGATTGGTTTGGCGTGGCGGCCGTATCGGACGGTGGCGGCGTGGTATTTGTGGCGGGTGCCGAAACTGTTGCCCTCACCCTAGCCCTCTCCCAGGGGGAGAGGGGACTGATTGGGGGAGATTGGGAGGTTACGCCGACTTGAAATAGCGTTTGTGAATCCATGATCGAAATAGGACCTTTGAGGCCATGGTTGACAAAGCGCTTGTAAATCCATGACCGGCAAGTCTTAGATCCATAATCGACTCGGTCTTTCAGGTCGATGTTTAACGCAAGACACCTCGGTCGGCCCCCTCTCCCGGAGGGAGAGGGCTGGGGTGAGGGTCAGCTTTTCACAGCCCGGACTTCAACCGACTGAACGCCCGGATCAGCGCCCGATTGAACGCCTTGCCATTGTCATTCTTGCTATACAACGTGGCCCTGACATCGGCCGAGGGATACGTCCCCGGATCATTGCGAATCGATGCATCGACCAACCCATCCGCCGCCGTAATAGCGTTGGCGTAATGAATGGTGTCGGTGATCGGCGCAATCACCTCCGGCGTCATCAAATAATCCATCAGCGCCAACCCGGCCTGCGGATGCGGCGCATCCTTGGGCACCACCATCGCATCAAACCAGATCAACGTGCCCTCTTTCGGAATCCGATAACTCAGCGTGAACGGTTTCTTCGCCGCCTCTGCCTGACCCGCCGCGATCGCCACATTGCCGTTCCACGACATCGCCACGCAAGTATTGCCGTTGGCCAGATCGCTGATATTCAGGTCATTATCGAAATAACGGATATAGGGGCGGATCTTCGCCAGTTGCAGCTCGGCGAGTTTCAAGTCATCGAGGTTCTGCCGGTTGATGTCCAGCCCCATGTATTTCATGACAGCGGCGAATACTTCGTTGGGATCGTTGAGCAGACTCACCCCGCAATCGGCGAATTTCGCCACCACCGCCGGATCGAACAACATCGCCCAACTGTCCGTAGGTGCATCCGGCAAACGTTGCTTGATCGCCTCTTCCTGAAACCCCACGCCGGTGGTGCCCCAGGCATAGATTCCTGCGTAGCGATTACCCGGATCGAACACCGCCATGTGCTGGCGAAACTCTTCACCGACCCCGGCAAAATGCGGCACCCGGGCCTTGTCCAGCGGCTGGATCGCGCCGCTTTCGATGGCCCGCGACAGGTGCTGGCCGGCGGTCAGCACCAGGTCGTAGCCGCTGCGCCCGGTGAGCAGTTTGGTCTCGACGGTTTCCAGCGAATCAAAGTGATCGGCGACCACGTGAATGCCGGTCTGCGCCTCGAAATTTTTCAGCGTATCCGGCGCCAGGTACTCGCCCCAGATGTACAGATTAACCACCGGTTTGGCGGTGTCGGCAGCCTGCACACACAAGGGTGCAAGCACCAGCAATAACGCTTGAGTCAGTTGGTGCAGGCGCATGTTCAGGCTCCCTTTTTCAGGCCGGCGTATTGCGGCATGGTGATGCACGCGACATTGCCGCCGCCAAGGAGGATTTCCCGGGAGTTTTCGATGCCGACGATTTTGTGCTGCGGGAACAGTTCGGCCAGCGTCGCCAACGCCACTTGATCGTTGCGATCACCAAACAGCGGCACCACGATCGAGCTGTTGCCGGCGTAGTAGTTGATGTACGACGCGCAGATTTTCGTGCCGGCCTGACGGGTGTGGGTGCTGTCCTGCTGATCGAGGCCGTCGGCTTCTTCGGCGGTCCACTCGAGCACGTCCGGTTGCGGCAGTTTGTGCACGATCAGCTCGCGTCCCCGGCTGTCGCGGGTGCTGCGCAGGATGTCGTAGGCTTCCTGATAGATTTCCCACTGCGGATCGTCGCGATTGTCGGTCCATTGCAACACCACTTCGCCGGGACGGACGAAACAGGCGAGGTCGTCGACATGGCCATCGGTTTCGTCGAACTTGCAGCCGCGTGGCAGCCAGATCACTTGCTCGGCACCGAGGTAATCGGTCAGGCGCCGGGTCACTTCGTCCTTGCCCAGATGCTGGTTGCGATTGCGGTTGAGCAGGCATTGTTCGGTGGTGAGGATGCTGCCCTGGCCGTCACTCTGGATGCCGCCCAGCTCGGCAATCAGCGGCGCGCGGTAACGGTCGAAACGCTCGATTTCGAGGATCTTGCAGGCGATCTGGTCGTCCTTGTCCCACGGGTAGTACAGCCCGCCGTCGAGACCACCATAGGCGTTGAACTCAAAATCCACGCCGCGCACTTCACCGCTCTGATCGTTGACCACAAAGCATGGGCCGCTGTCGCGAAACCAGGTGTCGTTGCAGGTCATCTCGACCACGCGCACTTGTGGCGGTAACTGCCGACGCGCCGTGGCGAATTGCGCAGCGGAGGCACACACGGTGACAGGCTCGCTGTGGGAGATGGCGGTGACGATCTGCACCCAGACTTTCTGCGCCGGTTTTGCGCCGTTGCGCCAGACGTCGGTGCGCTCCGGCCAGCCGAGCCAGCAGCCGGACTTGGCTTCGAATTCGCCGGGCAGACGGAAGCCGTCGTGTTTAGGGGTGGAGTCGAGCAAACGTGCCATGGTCAAACCTCGTCTTCGCGATGGGATGGGAATGACCACAGGCTAAGGGCGCACGCAGCGCGCCCGCCAACGATGATTATTACGGAACAGTTGAATTCAACTCATCAATCGACCAGTTGATCGTTGAACCATTCGAGCATCTGCGCCACTGCCGGACGCTCCAGCCGCAGCCGCTCGCAGACCAACGCGTACTGGCCGAGCGCGGTCATGCTGGAAGCGAAGGGCCGCACCAGTCGGCCACTTTGCAGATCCTCCTGCGCCGTGAGGTTGTCGCCCATCGCCACGCCCTGCCCTTGCGCCGCTGCTTCCAGCGCAAGGCCTGCATGGGCGAAATACAACTGACGTTGCGGGCGTTGATCGCCGGCGTGACTGGTCAACCAGGCGGTCCAGGTCTTGCCGTCCTGATCGTCGTGCAGCAGGCAGTGGCGGGCCAGATCCTTTGGGTTTTTCAAGGTGCCCTGGTTGAACAAACCGGGACTGCATACCGGGAAGAACTGCAGGGCTGGCAGCGGACGGACGAAGTAGGCGCTGCTGTCCACCGGACCAGTGCCGTAGGTGATGGCCAGATCGATGTCTTCGCCGGGGCCGGTGGCGTCGATCGGTTGTTCGTAGAGGTGCAAGGTGATGTGCGGGTAACGTGCATAGAAATCGGTGAGGCGGCTCATCAGCCACTTCTGCGCGAGTTCGGCGGTGACCGCCAGTCTGAGCACGGCCAGTGAGGATGGATCACGCAGCTCATCGCAGGCCTCGCCGATCAGTTCGAAGGCCTGTTGCAGGCTTTGCATCAGGCGTCCGGCGGCGATGGTTGGGCGGATTTGTCGGCCTTCGCGGATGAACAGTGAGACGCCGAGTTGTTCTTCGAGCTGGCGGATCTGATGGCTGACGGCGCTGTCGGTGACGCACAGTTCGGCGGCGGCCCGGCCGAAATGCGCGTGACGGGCGGCGCATTCGAAGGTGCGCAGGGCGGCCAGTGAGGGGAGTCGTCGCATGGGGGGGATCCATTTTTTTGGTCATGCTGACTGGCTCGTCGATATGAGTCCAGCCCGTTACCCTCACCCCAGCCCTCTCCCAGGGGGAGAGGGAGCCGATCGGGGGATATTGAAGATGTACGCCGACCTGAATGTGCTTCGGTGAATCCATAGTCGACTGGATTTTTCAGGTCGATGGATGACGCAAGACACCTCGGTCAGTCCCCTCTCCCTCTGGGAGAGGGTTAGGGTGAGGGGCTTTTGACTGTATCGCACTGTATACCCCGAAGCCGCAGACACACCAAAAGCACAATCCCCCACCCCGCCGACACACCCCCGATACACCCCAACGCTGAAATGCCCCGGTCGATTCACCTTGCCCAATCCACCGGAGATGCACCATGACAGCCACCTTCTCAACCGCCATCAAAGCCCTGCACCTGAACCTCGACCGCGCCGGCACCTGGCTCGCGCCGCTGACCCTGCGCCTGTTCATCGCCTGGGAATTCTTCGAATCCGGACTGGAGAAATTCAACGGGCAGAACTGGTTCGAAGACATTCAGGAGCGATTCCCCTTCCCCTTCGATCACCTGCCGGCGACGCTGAACTGGGAGCTGTCGATGTGGGCCGAACTGATCTGTGCGCTGGCGATTCTGGTCGGGTTCGGTACGCGCCTCTCGGCGATTTCGCTGATCGTGGTCACTGTCGTCGCCACCGCCGCCGTGCACTGGCCGGCCGACTGGTCGACGCTGAGCGAACTGGCGCAGGGGTATGCAATCACCAACAAGGGCTTCGGCAACTTCAAGCTGCCGGCGATTTACCTGGCGGCGTTGCTGCCGCTGGTGTTCGCCGGGGCTGGCAAGTTGAGTGTCGATGCGTGGCTGGCGCGGGTGTTCTGGAACAGAAGCACCCGCTGAGGCTCAATGCGCCCGGTCGAGTCCGGCGAGCAACGCGCTGTCACGGCTGTAGATGTCCGGCGCGTAACGCACACGCCCGGCACTGTCGACTTGCACGGTCCAGTAAGTCATCAGGATCGGCACCGGCGCCGACAAGCGGAATTCGTGGGTGGTGCCGGTGGCCAGCAAAGTCTCGGTGCGGGCCTTCTCTGCCGGAGTGAGCAGCAGGTCGCGCAGTTGCATCGGATGCTCGACCCTCACGCAACCGGAGCTGAAGGCGCGTGGGCCTTTTTCAAACAACGCCTTGCTCGGCGTGTCGTGCAGGTACACCGAGAAGGGGTTGGGGAAGCGGATGACCATTTGCCCCAACGGATTGCGCGGCCCGGCGTCCTGACGCAGGAGGATGTTGCCGGGGTTGTCCCAGTCGATGTCCGCTGCCGCCAGCGGCTGGCCGTTGGCGTCGAGCACTTGCAGATTCTGGCGGCTGAGGAAGGTCTGGTCCTTGCGGATCGCCGGCAGTTTGTCTTCCTTCCAGATGGTCGGCGGCACGGTCCAGGTCGGGTTCAGGGTCAGGCGTGTCACGCGGGATTTCAGCAGCGGCGTCTGACGTTCGGCGCGGCCGACCTGAGTGCGTGTCTGCCACACCGGCACGCCGCCCTGATACAGCGTCAGTTCGGCGGCAGCCACGTTGACCAGCAAGCCATCGGGTTCCATGTCCTGAGCCATCCAGCGGAAACGCTCGAGGTTGACCCGCAACTGTTCACGGCGGGTCAGCGGACTGATGTTGAGTTCGGCAATCGTCCCCGGCCCGACCACACCGTCAGCCTGCAAGGAATGGTTGGCCTGAAAACTCTTCACGGCCTCTACCAGCGCGCCGTCGTAGGCGTTGTCGGGGGTGCCAATGACGTGAGTCAGATAGCCTTCGTTGTACAGACGCTGAGCCAGTTCCGGCACGCGTTTGTCTTCCATCGCCGGGCGCAGCAAAGGGCCGTTGCCAACGGCCTGCCACTGCGGCAAGGCTTTCAGGCGTTGCGCGGCATACAGGTGACGCAGGTTTTGATATTGCGCCAGACGCGGACGGGCCAGATCGAACGCCGCCGCGATGTCGTGCATGCCCGGCACAGCGATGGCGAGCAATTGCGCCTGGCGGTCGCGCGGTGCCTCATCGGCATGCCACAACGGTTCGAAGTGCGATTGCAGCAGGCGCCCGTAGTGCAAGTCTTGCAGGGCCTGGAGGTAGTTGCGACTGATGTCGATGTCGGCACACAACTCGCCGTCCTGGGGCACCGTGGTCGCGATCGGGTAACGTTTTGGATTGAGGCCATCGTCGGCCAACAACTGCAATTGTGCGTGCAAGGCCGGCAATCGTGCAGCCTCACTGGCCCACACCGGCATCCAGTCCTGTTGCGCGTAGAACGCCTGCAACTGCGTCAACGCCGGGCCGTTGAGGTGCGCGGCAATCGCCGGGCATGACTGCGGCAGACTGATCAACACTGCTTGCAACGGACTCTGCGGCTCGACCGGCATTTCTGCTGGCGGCGTCGGCAATGTCTCCAGCGGCGGCAGCGGCTCATCGGCACAAGCGACAAACGGCGCAGCGAGCAAACAAATGCTCAAGTAGCATGCGTACTTTTTGAACAACTGCTTTACTCCAATCCATGGCCGTCTAGATGATGGCCAACCTTACATCAGGTGCGCTGAACAGTCAGGCTCGATCAACGGGCTTGCCGGTATTGACTGGGAGTCAGGAGCCAAAGTGCCAAATAAGTAGCAAGTGAGGACACTTTATAAAATGTTGACGTTTTTGCGCCGACTTCTGTTGACCACCGCGACCCTTGTCGCCGTGTCCAGTCCAGTTTTTGCCGCCGGCAAGCCATCGCCGGTTCTCTACACCAGCCTCGCGCACGCCGCGCCAGAACTCAATCCCCAGGCGCTGAAAGGTGCTTTGAACGCCATGCAATGCGCGGTCAACAACGGGGCGAAGCCGTCCCGCCATCTGGCGATCATCGATTATTCGCAACCGTCGACTGAACGCCGTCTGTGGATTTTCGACCTCAGCAAAAAGAAATTGGTACTGCGCGATCTGGTTGCCCACGGTTCCAATTCCGGGGAAAACTTCGCCACGCAGTTTTCCAATGTCGAAGGCAGCTACCAGTCCAGCCTTGGCCTGTTCCGCACGCAGGAAAGTTACAGCGGCACTCACGGCTATTCTTTGCGCATGGACGGTCTGGAGCCGGGCTTCAATGACATGGCCCGTGATCGCGCCATCGTCATTCACGCCGCCAGTTATGTGAATCCGTTGTGGAGCAAAAAACAGGGGCGCATCGGCCGCAGCCAAGGTTGCCCGGCAGTTCGGCCGCAGATTGCCAGGCAGGTGATCGACCGGTTGAAGAATGGCCAGTTCATGTTTTCGTGGTACCCGGATCAGCGCTGGTTGAAGTCTTCGCCTTATTTGAACTGCCAGCCGCAGCAGGTGGCGAGCATTCTCAATACTCACGCCAGTTAACGGCACACCCTGTAACCCTGTGGGAGCTGGCTTGCCAGCGATAGCTGTGGATCAGTCAATGAAAATTTTGACTGTGCCGGCATCATCGCTGGCAAGCCAGCTCCCACAGGATTAGCGTTTAGCCTGGAAAATCTTCACACACCGTTTCATTACAACTTTGTCATTCAGCTGTCGGTTTGCCGTGCGGATCGCTCGGTAGCCTGATGTTGTCCCGGCGCCAATGCCGATCAACTTCGACCACTGAGTGACTGATCATGAAAAGCCTTCTGCTCGCCTTCACCGCCCTCCTCGCCACCGGCAGCGTGTTCGCCGCAAACATGCCCGATACCGCCGTGATTCATGACAAATCCGGCTTCTACGTCAATCTGGATGTCGACAAAGTCCTGTCCAGCACCGATATTTCACAAGCGTGCGGTGTGGTCCCGGCGCAATTGAATTACCTCGACCATCGGGGCCGCGAACATGTGCTGGACTATCAGGTACAAGGCAGCGGCTGCATCAATGACCATTGAGACTGATCGATGAATATTCTGGTTGTCGAAGACGAACCCAAGGCCGGCAATTACCTGCTCAACGGTTTGCAGGAACTGGGTTACAGCGTCAGCCTCGCCCGCGACGGTGCCGACGGTCTGCACCTGGCGCTGGAACACAGTTTCGATGTGATCGTGCTCGATGTGATGATGCCGAAAATGGATGGCTGGGAAGTCCTGCGCCGGCTGCGCAAGGAAGCCGACACGCCGGTGCTGTTCCTCACCGCCCGCGATGACATCGCCGACCGCGTCAAAGGCCTCGAACTGGGCGCCGACGATTACCTGATCAAGCCTTTTTCCTTCGCCGAACTGGTCGCGCGCCTGCGCACCCTGACCCGCCGTGGGCCGATTCATGAAGACGAACAATTACAAGTCGCCGACCTGCAGATCGACGTGCTCAAGCGCCGCGTGAGCCGCGCCGGGGTGCGCATCGCCCTGACCAACAAGGAATTCGCGTTGCTGCAATTGTTCGCCAGCCATACCGGGCAGGTGCTGGCGCGCTCGCTGATCGCCTCGCGGGTCTGGGACATGAACTTCGACAGCGACACCAACGTGGTCGATGTCGCCGTGCGCCGCTTGCGGGCGAAGATCGACGATCCGTTCCAGCTCAAGCTGATCCACAGCGTGCGTGGCATCGGCTACCGCTTCGATACGCAGCCATGAGCGGCCGTCGCCCGTATTCCCTGACCCTGCGCCTGGCGCTGGTGTTCGCCCTGCTCGCCTTCGCTTCGCTGGCCGGCCTCGGCGCGGCGCTGTATGGCGAACTCGAAGAGCAACTGACGCGCCGCGACGACATCTCGCTGGTCAGCCGCGTCGATCAACTGCGTACCTTCCTCAACGACAGCAACACACTGGAGCTGATCAAGAACAAACCGGCGCTGTTCCAGAACATGCTCGGCAACCGCGAAGCCTTGCTGACCATCGGTGCACCGGGGCAGCCGCCGCTGCTGGTGGTCAACCCGGGTAATCTGAAGCCGCCGACGTTGCCGGCGGTGCCCATCGATCAGGCGATGACGCTGAAAGACGTGCAGCATCTGCCGAGCGTCGACGGTGTGCCGTTTTCGGCGGTGGCGGCGAGTATCGATTCCGGCGAACTGGGCAATCTGCAAGTCACCACCGGGCGCCTGATGAGCGAGCGCACGGCGATGCTCGCCAACTACCGCTTGAGTGTTTATGGCCTCGCCTCGCTGGCAGCGCTGTTGTTGGCAGTGGTCGGATGCCTGCTGGTGTATCGCGGTTTGCTGCCGTTACGGCGACTGGCGAAACACGCCCACGGTATCGGCGTCGGCAACCTCGGTGAACGCCTCGACAGTCATGGTTCTCCTCGGGAGTTGCAGCCGATGATCGAGGCGTTCAACGCCATGCTCGATCGCCTCGCCAAGGGCTTTGCGCAGTTGAGTCAGGTGTCCACCGACATGGCGCATGAGTTGCGCACGCCGATCAACAATCTGCTCGGCGAAACCCAGGTCGCGCTGCAGCAGAACCGCAGTGTCGAGGCCTATCAGCAATTGCTCGCCTCCAACGTCGAAGAGCTCGAACGCCTGACACGGATGCTCGACAACATGTTGTTTCTGGCCCGCACCGATCCGGCCAGTGCCTTGAGCCAGCGTCAGGAACTGGATGCGGCGGATGAGATGCAGCGCATTGCCGATTATTTTGAAGGCCTGGCGGCGGATATCGGTGTGTGCATCGAGGCCCGTGGCAGCGGTGTGATCTGGGCCGAGCCGATGCTGCTGCGGCGTGCGTTGGCCAACCTGTGCGCCAATGCGATCAAGTACGGCGCGGCGGATTCGACGGTGCAGGTGGAGGCGATTGCCGAGCCGGACGGCGCTTACCTGCGGGTACGCAACCACGGCACAACCATTGCCCCTGAACACTTGGCGCGGCTGTTCGAACGCTTCTACCGTGTCGATCAGTCCCGTGAGCGCTCGGCACAATCCAACGGTCTGGGCCTGTCGATCGTCGCGACCATCATGCAATTGCATCAAGGCCGCTACAGCGCCAGCAGTGCCAACGGCATCACCTGCTTCGAACTGTTTTTCCCGGCCCGGCAACCATCGTCATTGCCTGTTAAACCGCCATCGCTGGCAAGCCAGCTCCCACAATGATAGGCGCTGAATCCAAATCTCCGGCCAACCCAAAACCCTGTGGGAGCTGGCTTGCCAGCGATGAGGCCAGCTTGATCAACATCAACTTTCCCTTACCCGCAGCTATCGCGAGCAGGTCGAATCGGCGCGCTGTCGCTCCCACAGCTTGATCTCGGCTCGGCTGACGATCAGCGCTATCAGCATCAACGCCACCGCGACGCCAAAAGTGATGTGCAATCCGCTGGCAATCGCCGTTGCCGGCGCCTGTGTCGGATCGCCCGCCGCCAGCGCAAACACCGCGCCCATCACCGCCGCGCCAGTGATCAAGCCGAGATTGCGCGCCAGCCCGAGCATCGCCGAGACCACGCCACGCTGCTCCTGACGGACACCCGCCATCAACCCGGTATTGTTGGACGCCTGAAACAACGCATAACTGATCGCGACCACGCTGATCGACAGCAAATATGCCGGCAGCCCCAGACGCATCGGCAACAGTGCTAACAAGCCGCACCCGCAGGCCAGCCCGAGCAACGCGCCCGGGACGATCCGCCGTGCACCAAAGCGGTCCACCAAACGCCCGGCCGGTACGCCGCCAAACGCAGACAACAACGGCCCGACCGACAACGCCAACCCCGCCATCGCACTGCTCAGGCCCAAGCCACGGCTCAGATAAAACGGCCCGACCACCAGCGTGGTCATCATTACGGTCGTCACCAGCAAGGTCAGCGCCAGACTGCTGCTCAGTCGCGCGTCGCTAAACAGCGACAAACGAATCAACGGCGCCTTGGCCTTCATCTCGACCAAAATAAACAACCCTGCGCCGCACAAGCTGGCCAGCAGCAACGGCAACATCAAACCGTCAAGCGTCATCGCCAGCGCATAGGCCGCCAGCGTCAGCACCAGCACGGCGCTGCCAGAATAATCGAACGCTGCGCGCGGCCCTGTTGGCCGATCCGCTGGCAAAAAGCGGTACACCAGCCAAATATTGAGCAAGCCCAATGGCACGTTGAGCAGAAAAATCGCCTGCCAGCCGACATGCGTCATCAACAGGCCGCCCAGCGACGGCCCAAGACTGGTGCCAGTCGCCGACATCGTTGCCAGCAACCCCATCGCGCTGCCCGCCCGCGTCTTCGGCACCGCATCGGCCACCGATGCCACGGTCAAGGCAAACATGATCGCCGCGCCAACACCTTGCACCGCCCGTGCGCCGATCAACCAGCCAAGCCCCGGTGCCAGCGCACAGGCCAACGAGGCACTGGTGAAAATGCCGATCCCGATCAACAGCAATCGCCGCCGGCCGACGCCGTCACCCAGACGCCCGACACTGACGATCAATGTGGTGATCGCCAGCAGGTAGGCCAGCACGATCCATTGCACCTGCGCGAACGTCGCCTCGAACGCCGCCGCCAGAATCGGCAACCCGGCGTTGGCGATGCTGGTGTCCAGCGACGGCATCAACATCGACAAGGCCAGACTGGTCAGCGCCCATCGGGCGGGTGTGCTCAGGGGTTCGCGGGGCATGAGGGGCTCGCAGGGCAAAGGTGATGCGTCATAGCGTGAGCCTCGACAAGGCAAGGCGCAAGACGCATGCTTTGCACTCAATACCTGCATGGAACGCCATATCATGACCGCACCGGACCTGAACCTGCTGATCACCCTCGACGTCTTGCTGCGCGAAGGCAGCGTCGCCCGTGCCGCCAAATGCCTGCGGCTGAGCCCATCGGCGATGAGTCGCGCCCTCGCCCGTCTGCGCGAAACCACCGGAGATCCGTTGCTGGTGCGCGCAGGTCGTGGCCTGGTGCCGACGCCGCGCGCTCTGGAACTGCGCGAACGGGTCAGTCATCTAGTGCAGGAAGCCGAGGCGGTTTTACGCCCTGCCGAGGTGCTCGACCCGCGCCGATTGCAACGCACCTTTACCCTGCGTAACACCGACGGTTTTGTCGAAACCTTTGCCGCCGCCCTGCTTGCGCGCATCGCCGAAGAGGCGCCCGGCGTGCGCCTGCGTTTTGTGCAGAAAGCCGACAAGGACAGCACGCCGCTGCGCGAAGGCCGCGTTGATCTGGAAACCGGGGTGGTCGACGACAGCACCGACCCGACGCTGCACAGCCGCATCCTGTTTCAGGATCAGTGGATTGGCGTGGTGCGCGAGGGGCATCCGTTGAGCGCGGGGAACGTCACCAGCAAACGCTTCGCGGGTGGACAGCACATTCTGATTTCTCGACGCGGGCGCAGCAGCGGCCCGGTCGACGAAGCGTTACTCGCGCTCGGCCTGACACGGGACATCGTCACTTCATTCGGCGGATTCTCGGCGGCGCTGACGCTGGTGCGTGAATCAGAGCTGATCGCCACGGTCCCGCAAAGGCATACGAGCAAACTGCGCACCGGCCTGCACAGTTTCGCCCTGCCCTTCGCGATGCCGGACATTAGCGTGTCGATGCTCTGGCATCCGCGCATGGACGCCGACCCGGCGCATCGCTGGTTGCGCGATTGCGTGCGGCAGGTCTGCGCTTAACGCGCGTCGCCACCCGCTGGTTTGTAGAAGAGGAATTTTTTCGTTTCGGCAGTCTTGCGGTACTCCTTGGCCCAGCTCGGATGCACATTGCGGTCATGGAAATACAGCGCGCCGTTGGTGCGATCCTTGAGTTGGCGGTTCAAAGCCTTGCGGGCGATATCCTTGGCCAGCGTGTATTCGGCATCTTCCTTGACCTGATCCGGCTTGCCGTCGCACCACCAGGAAAACTGGCAGCTCTTGGTTTCCGAACCTTGTTTGACGACAGCACATACCGTGTCGGGAAAGCCCTCGTGACCGAGGCGATTCATCACCACACTGGCCACGGCTTCCATTTCCGGAGTGTCCTTGCCCTTGGCTTCCCAGTAGATACTGCGCGCCAGACAAGTGATCGGATCGTCCAGCGGCGCCGCGCCGGCCGGGTCGACCGCTTGCACTTCGGTCGGGGTGATCGCTTCGGCTTTCGGCGCCGGCGCGGCGCTGACTTTGTCCGCTGCTTTCTCTTCCAGCACTTGGGCTTTTTCTTCAGCCTTTGCTTTGATCGGGGCCTGATCGGTGGCCCATGCAGAGCCGGCCAACAGGGTAAATACCAGACATCCAGCCAAGCCTTTCAATCCCATGTCAGTTCTTCCGGCAGCGCCCGAGTCGGGCAAGGTATTACGTCGGGGAGACACCCGGTTTGCGGGGGCTTCGGTGAGTGTAGACGGCAAATCCATCGGCAAAGTTGCGCAGAAAACAGGCCGAATGAAGAAAAAAGACATTGCACTCACCGGGGGCCTTTCGCGCATCATGGGCGCATTCAGCTCAAGGGAGATTTCCATGCGCTTCATGCCATTCGTTTTGCGTTGTGCCGCGTTGTCCGTGGGCGTTGTGTTTGCCATTCCAGCCATGGCCGGTGATGAGTCGCAACTGATCGAGTCGATCAACAGCTACCGCAGCCAGCCGCAGCGTTGCGGTTCGCAGGCGTCGAACGAACTCGCGCCTTTGTCGGCCGATCCGCGTCTGAGATTACGCGCCACCGGTGCCGTCGATCTGCAGCAAGCCATGGCCAGCGCCAGTTACCCGATGGTCAATGTGCAGGCGATCACCCTCAACGGTCCGCGTGATGCGGCGTCGGCGATGAAGGCGATTCAGGAGAGTTTCTGTCAGGTGGTGCTTGATCCGCAGTTCGTCGATGTCGGTGTCAGCCGTGATGACCGTGACTGGCGCATCGTGCTGGCGCGGCCACTGTTGTCGGCCAAGTTGGGCGATGCGCAAAGTGAGGGGCAGAAGTTGCTCAGTGAACTCAACGTCGCCCGCAGTCAGGCGCGGCAGTGTGGCGGCCAGGCTTTCGCTGCGGCTGCACCGCTGGCCTGGAACGCGACACTGGGCACGATTTCCCAGGATCACAGCCGCGACATGGCCAACAACAATTACTTCGACCACAAGGACCGCGACGGCCGCACCCCCGGCGATCGCGCGGAACTCGCCGGTTACAGCGGCCAACAGGTCGGCGAAAACATCGCCGCCGGGCAAGACACCGTGCACAAAGTCGTCGAAGGCTGGCTCGCCAGCCCCGGCCATTGCGCCAACCTGATGAACCCGCAATACCAGGAACTCGGCGCCGCCTACGCGACCGATCCGAAAAGCAGCGCAGGCATTTACTGGACCGCGATGTTCGGCGCCCAGTAAGCCGCACTCAAGTTCACCACCCTCCCCTGTGGGAGCGAGCTTGCTCGCGAAGAGGCCAGTACATTCAACATCAACGTTGTCTGACCTGACGCCTTCGCGAGCAAGCTCGCTCCCACAATGTTCGGTGCAGTCCCCGTCATTCTTGGCCAACACAGCTCCCTCAGTGCTGAGCGGTGTAGCCATGATCTGTGATATTCAAAAATCGGGTCATCGATGGCGTCAATCGATCAGTCACTAACAGTGATTGGACGCCATGGAACGTTGCCCATAACCTACGTTGCCCCCACTCTTTCCACAGCGGTTTTCATTCCTGCGAGGCTTCCTTGTCAGAGCGTGTCTTGATCGATGGTTACAATCGCCGCGTCGACTATCTACGCATGTCGGTGACCGACCGCTGCGACTTCCGCTGCGTCTATTGCATGGCCGAAGACATGCAGTTTCTGCCACGGCAAAAAATCCTCACCCTGGAAGAAATCTTTCAACTGGCGCAGAGCTTTGTGGCGCTCGGCACACGCAAGATTCGCCTCACCGGTGGCGAGCCGCTGATCCGCCCGGGCGTGGTCAAGTTGTGTGAGCAGATCGCCGCCCTGCCCGGCCTGCGCGAACTGTGCATGACCACCAACGGCTCGCAACTGGGCAAACTGGCCGCGCCACTGTTCGATGCCGGGGTCAAACGCCTGAACATCAGCCTCGACAGCCTCGATCCGCAGCGCTTCAAACAGATGACCCGCACCGGCGATCTGGCGCAGGTGATCAACGGCATCGATGCCGCGCGCAAGGCCGGTTTTACCCGCACTAAGCTCAACGTGGTGGTGATGCAGGGCCGCAATGATCAGGAGATCAACGATCTGGTCAGCTTCGCGATTGACCGCCAGCTCGACGTCTCTTTCATCGAAGAGATGCCGCTGGGGATCATCAGCGAACACAGCCGCGCCGAGTCGTTTTTCTCCAGCGCGCAGGTGCGAGAAAAGATTGCCGAGCGCTATACCTTGATCGACTCGGCGGAGTCGACGCAAGGCCCGTCGCGTTACTGGCGGCTGGCCGAGGCGCCGGAGATTCGTCTAGGGTTTATCTCGCCGCACAGCCACAACTTTTGCGGCACCTGCAACCGCGTGCGGCTCACCGTCGAAGGGCGCCTGCTACTGTGTCTGGGCAACGAGCATTCGGTGGATTTGAAAGCGGTACTGCGCGCCCATCCGGGGCAACCGCAACGGCTGGAGAAGGCCATCATCGAGGCGATGAAACTCAAGCCGTATCGGCACAATTTCGAAGTGAACGATGATGTCCAGGTCGTCCGCTTCATGAACATGACCGGCGGCTGATCCCGCCAGTTTCATCGGTTATCGGAACCGCACAGCATGATCATCAGACCCAAGGTCAGCCAGTTCGCCATCCTCTTCACCCTCAAGGGTTCGATTGCCAAGCGCATCGCCATGCGCACGTTGATGGTCACCCTGCTGGCTTCAGCCATCGTGCTGGTGGAAATCCTCCATCCGAGCAACTTCACCAAGGTCAACGCCACGCCGTTTACCTTGCTCGGTTTGTCGCTGTCGATCTTCATGAGTTTTCGCAACAACGCTTGCTATGACCGTTGGTATGAAGCGCGTAAAGCCTGGGGCGAGGTGATCGTGCATATCCGCTCGGTGATTCGCGAAACCCATGTGATTCGTGAGTCGGTTGAGCGTAAACCGTTGTTGCTCAATTTGTGCGGCTTTGCCCATGCGCTGAACGCGCGGTTGCGCAAGGAGAGTGAAGCGGACGCCAGTAGCCAATGGATCATGCCCAAACCCGATCCGCAGACGCCGGATTACAGTGGGCGCATCCTGCAAACGGTTGGTGAGCAGTGTTCCGATCTGCATCAGAACGGTGAACTGACTGAATGGCGCTACGTGCTGCTGGCCAACCATTTGACCAGCCTGACCCAGGCGCAAGCGGTGTGTGAGCGGATCAAAACCACGCCGCTGCCGTTTCCTTACACGCTGTTGTTGCACCGCACGATTTATCTGTTCTGCATCCTGCTGCCGTTTGCCATGGCCGAACCGCTGGGCTGGCTGACACCGCTGTTCACCGCGATTGTCAGCTACACGTTTTTTGGCCTGGATGCGATTGCCGATGAACTGGAAGACCCGTTCGGTCGCGACGAAAACGACCTACCCACCGATGCGCTGGTACGCACCATCGAGCGCGACATCCTCGCCGAACTTGGCGCCGAAGTGCCGCCGGCGTTGAAGCCTGTGGACTATGTACTGAGCTGACCCTTACCTCTGCAGCCACCTCAAAACCCTGTGGGAACTCGCTTGCCAGCGAAGGGGCCGTGTCAGCCAACATCAATGCCAACTGACCTGCCGCTATCGCTGGCAAGCCAGCTCCCACAGGTTTGATTTGTGTTGTCGGTTCAGAAGAGTTCGTTGAAGGGGATAAAGCGCAGCGGGTCGCCGAGGTTGTGCGTGCTGTTTTCAGGGATTTCCACCAGGCCGTCGGCCCAGGTTGCGCCGAGCAAGACGCCGGAGCTTTGATTGGGATAAAGCACCGCTCGCCCCGCCTCCAGTTTCACTCTCAGGTATTCACGACGGCTGCCAGCCTTGTGCCAATCGAAACCTGCGTTGACGGTGAAACTCAGCGGCATGACGTCTTCGACACCCTGAATGCGCAGCAGATACGGCCGCGCCAATAAGCCAAACGTCACCAGCGCCGAGGTCGGATTGCCCGGCAGAGCAATCACCGGCACCATGCCGAAATGCCCGACCGTCAGCGGTTTTCCTGGCTTGATCGCCAGTTTCCACAACAACGGTTTACCGCTGTCGCGCAGCACCTGCCCGAGGCAATCGGCATCACCGGCAGACACACCACCCGTGGTCAGAATCAGATCCGCGCTCACTTGCAGTTGCTCAAGCTTGAGCCGCGTCTGCGCCGGGTGATCCGGCAGGATCCCGGCGTCGATCACCTCGCACCCCAATTCACGCAGCCACTGCCCCAACAGCACACGATTGCTGTTGTAGATGCTGCCGGGCCGCAACGGCTGGCCCGGTTCGACCAGCTCATCACCGGTCGACAACAGCGCCACCCTCGGCCGGCGCACCACATGCAACTGCGCCAGCCCTTGCCCCGCCGCCACCGCCAGTTCAAACGGCCCGAGGCGCTTGCCCGCACACAGCAAAATATCGCCGACGCGGTTCTCTTGGCCCTGCGCGCGAATATTCTGCTCGACCTTTAACGGCTGCAAAAACCGCACGCGACCGTCGTCCAGTACCTCGACGTTTTCCTGCATTTCCACACAATTGGCGCCGGGCGGCACCGGCGCACCGGTGAAGATCCGCGCGCACGTCCCGGGCAACAACGGCTCCGGAGCGGCGCCGGCGTAGATTCGTTGTGAAACCGTCAGCGGCTGCTGCTCCAGATCGCTCAGGTTCAACGCATAACCGTCCATGGCGCTGTTCGGCCACGGCGGTAAATCCAGGGTCGCTACCAGATCACTGGCCAACACCCGGCCGCGCGCTTCGTCGAGCGGCAGCACTTGGCTGTCGGCCAATCGTTGTTCATTGGCCATGAGCAACAACTGCTCGAGCGCGTCTTCCACTGGCATCAAGGGTGAACGATTCATCCACGTGTTCCGCAGGCTTGCACGGCTTTCAGGTGCGGGACGAAGTTGCACGGGCGATGACGGTTATCCAGTTGCTCGGCCAGAATGCCTTCCCACGCCGTACGGCAAGCACCGGTCGAGCCCGGCAGGCAGCACACCAGCGTGCCATTCGACAGCCCGGCCAGCGCACGGCTTTGCACGGTGGAGGTGCCGATGTCCAGAATCGAAATCGCGCGGAACAGTTCGCCGAAGCCGTCGATCCGCTTATCGAACAGACAGGCCACCGCTTCCGGCGTGCTGTCGCGACCAGTGAAACCCGTGCCGCCAGTAATCAGCACCACCTGAATGCCTTCGTCGGCAATCCACTGGGCGACCTGTGCGCGAATCTTGTACAGATCGTCCTTGAGCAGGTTGCGCTCGCTCAGCGTATGACCGGCCTCCAGCAAGCGACTGACCAGCAACTGGCCCGAGGTATCGCTGGCGTAATCGCGCGTATCGCTGACCGTCAGCACGGCAATATTCAGGGGGACAAACAGGGCATCGGCTTTTGCGCTCATGGCAGTTCTCCGCAAGCAATCAATCAACATTGCCGGGCAGCCTAAGTGCCGCTTATGAGTACTGTCTAATCACTCTGGCCAACCACCTTATCGACCTGCTCTATCGGTAACTGTCACCTTGCTCAAGGCCAGTAAAACCGGGCCTGATAGAGCCGATCGACAGTCCTTTAAACACTTCCGATTGGACGAACAACCGTTCAGATGAGATCGTCGCACCCTGCGCTTTTCGTGCGCCCCGCGCATCTGCGTCACTACTCAATGAAAAAATCCCCATCAAGCAGGTGCCATCGTGGACATCAAACAACTCAAGTTCCTGATCGCGCTGGACGAAACCCGTCACTTCGGCCAGGCCGCCGCACGCTGCCACATCACTCAACCGACCTTGTCGATGCGCCTGCGCAATCTGGAGGACGAGCTGGATCTGGTGCTGGTGAACCGTGGCCAGCGCTTTGAGGGTTTCACCCAGGCCGGCGAGCGCGTGCTGGCCTGGGCGCGCACTTTGCTGGCGGCGCATGACGGTCTGTTCGCCGAAGCCGCAGCGTGTCGCGGGCAACTGGTGGGTAGTTTGCGTCTGGGTCTGGTGCCGCTCAGTAGCTTCAATCCGGTCAATTACATTCAGGGTTTGTCGGCGACGTACCCGGAGTTGAAATTCAGTCTGTCGTCACTCAGTTCCGACGAGATCATCGCCGGGCTGGGCAACAATCAACTCGATCTGGGCGTGTGCTACCTCGAGCACGTCAACCCGAACTATTTCGAGTTCTTCGAGATTGGTGAAACGCGTGTAGGGCTGCTCTACGACAACCGGCATTTCCATTTCGAAGGCTCGCAAATGAGCTGGGAAGAGGCCGCCGAGTTGCCGCTGGGCATGATCACTGCTGGCATGCATTACCGTAAATCCATCGACTTGAGCTTTCGCAGCCGTGGGCTCAGCCCGCAGCCGATCATGGAAAGCGATTCGACTTATCAACTGTTGCAGGCGATTCACCAAGGTTTCTGCTGCGCGATCATGCCGCTGGACAGTGGCCTTGAGGAGCCGATCGAGCACCTGTCGTTCATGCAATTGCCGGATGCCAGTGTGCTGGCGCCATTGGGGCTGGTGATGCGCAAGACCGAACCGCGTTCGGCAATTGCCGAGAAGTGTTTTGCCGAGGCGCGGAAGCTGTTTGGGTGTGGCGTCGCGCTGGAGTCTGGCGCATGCCTGAAAAGCACAAGCCCCTCACCCTAGCCCTCTCCCCGAGGGAGAGGGGACTGATTGGGGGATATTGCAGAGGTACGCCGACCTGAAATGGCTGAGGTGAATCCATAATCGACGGAATCTCTCAGAACGATGGACGATGCCAGACGCCTGCGTCAGCCCCTGCGGCTGATAACCAAATCCATAATCGACTCGATCTTCCAGGTCGATGGATAACGCCAGACACTTCGGTCGGCACCCTCTCCCTCTGGGAGAGGGCTGGGGTGAGGGTTGAAAGTCTGATTAGATAGTCACTCCGCCAGGATTCGCCCCCGGAGTCACGCTTGAGCACAGCGCCGAACCACCTGCCCCGCCCCGACCCCGTCACCCTGCGTCACGCTTGGCGCTTTTGGCTGAAACTCGGCTGCATCGGTTTCGGCGGGCCGGCCGGGCAGATCGCGATCATGCATCAGGAGCTGGTCGAGCGTCGGCGCTGGATTTCCGAAAAACGTTTCCTGCACGCACTCAACTACTGCATGTTGCTGCCCGGCCCCGAGGCTCAGCAATTGGCGACTTACATCGGCTGGCTGCTGCATCGCAGCTGGGGCGGTGTCATCGCCGGTGCGCTGTTTGTGCTGCCGTCGTTGTTCGTTCTGATCGCGTTGTCTTGGCTGTACATCGCCTTCGGTGACGTGCCGGCGGTGGCCGGAGTGTTTTACGGGATCAAACCGGCGATCACCGCGATCGTGCTGCACGCCGCGCATCGCATCGGCTCGCGCGCCCTGAAGAATGCCTGGCTATGGGCGATTGCCGGCGCCTCGTTCGTGGCGATTTTCGCCTTCAACGTGCCCTTCCCCCTGATCGTCCTCGGGGCCGCGCTGATCGGCTATCTGGGCGGACGATTCGCACCGCAGCGATTCAGCCATGGCGGTCACCGCAACAGCGAAAAATCCTTCGGCCCGGCGTTGATCGACGACGATACACCAGCGCCCGAACATGCCCGTTTCAGCCTGCCGAAACTGCTGCGTCTGGCGTTGATCGGCGCAGTGCTCTGGTGTTTGCCCATGGCGTTGTTGACCGCGTTGTTCGGCTGGGACGGCACGTTCACGCAAATGGCCTGGTTCTTCACCAAAGCCGCGCTGCTTACCTTTGGCGGCGCCTACGCGGTGCTGCCTTACGTCTATCAGGGCGCCGTCGGGCATTACGGCTGGGTGACGCCGACGCAGATGATCGACGGTCTCGCGCTCGGCGAAACCACTCCCGGGCCGCTGATCATGGTGGTGGCGTTCGTCGGTTTCGTCGGTGCCTATGTGCAACCGGCGTTCGGCCCCGAACATGCCTTTGCCGCCGGGGCGCTCGCGGCCACGCTGGTGACCTGGTTCACCTTCCTGCCTTCGTTTCTGTTCATCCTCGCCGGCGGGCCGCTGGTGGAATCGACGCACAACGAACTGAAGTTCACCGCACCGCTGACGGCGATCACCGCTGCTGTGGTCGGGGTGATCCTGAACCTGGCGTGTTTTTTCGCTTATCACGTGTTCTGGCCGAACGGTTTTGCCGGGGCGCTGGATGTATTTTCGCTGATGTTGGCAGTTGCGGCGGCGCTGGCGCTGTTCGTTTTCAAACGCGGCGTGATCAGTGTGTTGATCGTTTGCGCCCTCGCCGGGCTGGGCTTTCACCTGATGCGCTGAACCCTGGCCTGTGAATCTCCCGTTTACACGCCCGCGAATTCCCCCTTACTATCCGGGCACACCGGTCGGCGGGTCAGCCCGCCACCGACGTTTTCCGCCAACGGAAACACGCGTTATGAGTACGTCACTACAACAAGCAGAATCGTTGAACGTCTCTTCCTTGCGCGCCCTCTCTCACAGGGGCGGCGTATGAATCGTATCGTCAATCTCCCCATGGCCCTGCGCCGTTCCAAGCTGCGTCACTCCGCACGCCCGCCGGATATCTCTCTGCCTGTCTGATCGCGTCCGTTAAAGAACCGCGACAGCCCCCAACTTCTTGATATCCCTGCCAGGACAGCCACGCCTATTGCTGCGTCGTGTCCGGCCCGAATCTGCGCGCCTGTGCGGCGCCATCGTGAGTGATTGATTATGAAATTCGCAGCCATCGAAGACGCCCGCCTGTTCCTTGAACAGAACCCCGATATCGACATGATCGAGTTGTTCATCCTCGACGCCAACGGCGTGCCGCGCGGCAAACTGTTGCACCGCGAAGAACTGCTCGCCGTCTACCAAAGCGGCCGCCCGCTGCCGAGCACCATCCTCGGTCTGACCGTACAGGGTGAAGACGTCGAGAACTCCGGTCTGGTCTGGGACGTCGGCGATATCGACTGCCGCGCCTATCCACTGGAAGGCAGTCTGGTGCGCCTGCCATGGCGGCAGATTCCGACCGCCGCCGTGCAGGTCAGCATGCACCCGACCGAGGGCATGCCCGCCAGCATCGCTGACCCTCGCCATTTGCTGATCAAGGTCATCGACGGCCTCAAGGCCGAGGGTTATTACCCGGTGATGGCCTGCGAGCTGGAGTTCTACCTGCTCGACGCCAAACGCGATCACAACGGCCGTCCGCAACCGGCGCTGGATGCTGACGGAGGCCGACCGCGACACACTCAGGTCTACGGTTTGCGTGAGCTGGAACAGATCGAACCGTTCCTCGCCGACCTCTACAGCGCCTGCAAACTGCACGGTATTCCGGCGCGCACGGCGATCTCCGAATACGCACCGGGTCAGGTGGAAATCACCCTCGAACATGGCGACGCGCTGGAGGCGATGGATCAGGCCGTGCGCTACAAACGTCTGGTCAAAGCCATCGCCCACAAGCACGGCATGCAGGCGACATTCATGGCCAAGCCGTTCGATGATCTGGCCGGCACCGGCATGCACATGCACGTGAGTCTGGCCGATGGCGCGGGACATAATCTGTTCGCCTCCGAAGACCCGACCGGCACGCCACTGCTGCGTACGGCGATTGGCGGCATGCTCGCATCCTTGCTCGATTCGTTGCTGCTGTTCTGCCCGAACGCCAACTCGTACCGGCGCTTCCAGGCCAACAGCTACGCACCGCTGGCACCGACCTGGGGCGTCGACAATCGCACCGTCAGCCTGCGCGTTCCGGGCGGCCCGGCCAATACCCGGCACATCGAACACCGCATCTGCGGCGCCGACGCCAACCCGTATCTGGCGGCGGCAGCGATCCTTGCCGGTATTCATCGTGGCATTCGTGAAGACCTTGATCCGGGTGCGCCGGTCGAAGGCAACGGCTATGCGCAGGCGAAGGAATTGTTGCCGACCGATTGGCTGACGTCGCTGCAGGCGCTGGAGAACTCAGTGTGGGCGCGGGATGCGTTGGGGCAGGAATTTCTCGGGGTGTATCTGGCGGTGAAGCGTGCCGAGTATCGGCAGTTCATGGCCGAGGTGGGTGAGCAGGATTGGCGCTGGTATCTCACTGAAGCTTAACCATTGGACATAGATCCTGTGGGTGCTGGCTTGCCAGCGATGAGGCCGGCACATTCACCTTCTGTGGTGATTGACACTCCGCTATCGCTGGCAAGCCAGCTCCCACAGGGGACTGCACTCCGACTCCCGAATTTGTGTGGACACTGACATGACCGAACGCTGCAATTCCTACTACACCGCCACCCTCAACCAAGACACCGACTACCCGACCCTGCAAGGCCGACACACTGTCGACGTGGTAATCATCGGCGGCGGCTTCACCGGCGTCGCCACCGCTGTCGAACTCACCGAAAAAGGCCTGAAAGTCGCCATCGTCGAAAGCCACAAAATCGGCTGGGGCGCCACCGGGCGCAATGGCGGCCAAGTATTATCCGCCCGAAGAACCTTTTGTTGACTATTTATATATTCTTCAGTGTAAACGGGGAAAATTGGGTTGTCCGGTCAACAAAGTGAGGGAAACCATGAAGTCAACATGGACTTTATACGTAACATACAACGTGTTGACTAATATATAAATTTAGCCGAAGCAAGAATCACCCGTTGATTCATCTAAATTCCTGTGCATAATTGATCGTATTGGCAGCCCCGGCGTAGGTCTGCCTGGTCCATCAGCTAGTTCAACTTGAAACACTAAAGCCCTAAGAAATTTGGCAGTGTGCGAGTGATCAGCGTTGACTTTGATGTTTACTTTATCAAGGAATCGTTGATATGCGCCGGGCACCTGCTATTTGTGAAAACTATCAATCTAACATCCCACCAAATCAGATTAAAGCTACTGCGTCAGTAATCGCTGACGGGTATCTTTTCCTCAAGTTAAAAAAAAATTCAAAGACACCAACCGCCCCTTCACTACTTCCAGTGAAAGAGTCAGCATGAAAGTATTTGAATTCAAAAGTCCAAGCGGCAATCCCACAGCACTGATTTTTAACAATGACAAGCCTGTGTTTTGGGCAAACTATTGGCTTATCAATCAACACCCCACAACTCGACCAAAGTCATTAATTACGTATAGTTACGATCTGTGTCTAGTCATACTGTTTTTTCAGTATAAAAAAATTGACTATATAAGAAGATTTTCAAACGGAAGCTTTCTCACCAATGGAGAGCTTACAAAATTACGCAGTCATCTTACGGAAACAAAATCAACCCTCGAAAACCGAATCGCGGGAATAGGCATTATAAATCCGAAAAAAGTATCCAACTCCACTTATGACAGAAGATGCGGTATCGCAAAAAAATTTCTAGGATATATCGCTGAAGAATTAATAATCGGCACAAACAAGGATAAAAGAAATTCCCTCAGCGACTTCAGAGACAGACTCAAAAATCAACTTAGAAGCTACAACTCCGACAATGAAAATATTGTTCAACCTTGGACAAATGAAGACTATATAAAAATGGATTTAACAATAAAGTCAAATTCAAAAAACAGAGAAAAATTCCTAGTACATAGGAATCTAGTTGTATTTCATCTTCTGCGTGAATCGGGCATCAGGAACAGTGAGTTACTCGGTATAAGAGTGGCCGGATTTCAACGAACAAATCGAGGATATATAACTACAAAAATTGAAGCAAGTACTGACATGAACCTGGACCCTAGAACGTCGCCCGCTACCGTGAAGACATTTAACAGAGAACTGAAAATTTCGGACTCATTATGGGGACTTATCGAAAGATATATTATCGAAAGAAAAAAAATAAAAGCGAGTATCAAACACCCATTCTTAATCATCGGTATTTCTGGGCAACCGCTATCAAACGATGCTGTAGGTAAGATTTTCAGAACACTGAGCGAGCAAATCGAATTAAAAATCACTCCTCATAGCCTACGACACTCTTGGGCATGCAACTTTATTCTTAACGAATATGAAAAAGCATCTTTTGTCACTGGAAGAGAAAAAGAGAGAATCATCTCCAACGCATTAAGCGTTCTCCGAGTTCAGATGGGATGGAGTTTGAAGTCTTCAATGCCAGAACACTATGCAAAATATGCCTTTCAAAAAATCGGCAATGAACGATTGTTATCAGAAGACCGATCTCTCCACAACAAACTTAGCAAGGACGTTAGCGATGGCGCACAGTCAAACGACTAAAAAAGAATTAAACCAGCCATTTGAAGAAATAACTGTATACCATCAAAAGACAAAACTTGATTTTATTGTTGGATCAAATCTAACAATTAAACATGAGACCTTGAGTGGCCAGTGCACGATAGATTTCAAGCAGATGCAGAACTATCTTGTCGACGACATCATAGAGTCATTTCGCCATGAACTTTGCTCACGCATAGCAGAATGCTACGCACTATCTTCCATTAAGACGTTCTGCACGAAACTCAAAGAGCTTTGCAAGCTGCTTAGTGAAGCCACCCTCAGCCAAGGACGCACAATACACAAGATAAGTGAAAGTAAAGAGCTATGGTCCTCTTTCATAAACTGGTTAAAGTGCAACCCTAATATGAAAGCCTTTTTAGTTGCATGCAACGGAGACAAAGGAGTTCTATGGTGCGACGAGTATAATTTAGCAGTTGATATAATCCGTACATCGTCAAGAAAAAACGGGAGCGCCATAAGCTCGGCCGACCCTGTTAATGGAGCACTGACCGAAACCGAGGTAAGAGATGTAACCTTCGCTATCTGCAAAGGTTACGAAAATGGTCTGCTGGAAATTGAACACTTAGCCATTTTCTTTTTGGCTCTGGTACTCGGATATAGGCAAAGCCAAATTCTCAACATAAAGCTAGATGACTTAACTTACAGTGAACCCCAGAAAAACTGGACACTAAAAATTGAAATAATCAAGCAGAAAAGAAAAAACAAACCCGTCTACATCAATGTCAGACTTCCACCGCTGGTGAACACCCTGCTCGATTATATGGTACCTATTTGCATTAGCAGGAATAGAACTTATTTAATCCATAATTCCTCTGGGATAGCTGGGCTTACGATTACCGAAGAGGAAATAAAAAAACTGCCCAATACTCGTTGCAATGCTACCTCCCTAATGACAAGACTTAAGAGTGTCATTTATGAAATGGGTGTTAGGAGCAGCAGAGTTACGGGAGGAAGAGTAAATCTAAACTTCATTAGATTTAAACACACTTTGCTAACACGCGCAGCCGTAAATGGAGCAAGCGCACATGAACTTATGTACTTAGGTTTGCACAACAATCTTTCCTCGGCAAACTCTTATATCGACTCTATACCTGAAGCACAAGCCAGGATCAAAGAGGAATTAGGACCGGCACTTACCTCCATTGCGAAATTATTTCTAGGTACACCTTATGAGGGTGGATATGAAAAAGCCGTTTTGGAAATGCCCAACTCCATACAACGCCATTATGGAATTGCACAAGCAAAGCCAATTGGCGTTTGCGGAACCATGGCAAACTGTACAGATCATGCACCAATAGCATGCCTGCTTTGCTCGAAATTTGAACCATTTCGAGATGCACCGTTTGGCGAATATAAAGAATATCTAATCAGCGAGTACGAAAACCAACCTGACATTAAAATTAAAAATACGGTATTGGAATATGTAGAGGCATGCGACATGTGGATTTCAAAATTGTGTGTCAACCAAGAGCGCGCCTCATGAGCAAAAACACACCTCAGCTAAATTTCGACTCATTCAAGAAAGTATTTATACCGCTATTCCAGGACCAAATAATGAGCGGAAAAAATATAGATCTAGCATTGAAATACAAACTCCCGAACAACATGTTGCTCAAAGGCGACCCGTGTGATTTTACCCATGCACTACCCCCCACTTATAAAAAAGAAAGTGGCGTATTCAAACTCATCTGCGCAGACGAGGACTGGATTGTCACGCTTAAACTATTTCATCTTATCCGCTCACTGGAAGAAAAAAAGAAATCTCGAGATATTGCCACTGGATTCTATTTTCTTATTGATTCTCTACCTTCATTTAAAAAACCATGGGAAATCACCAACTCAGACTTTCTACGCGCCTCAAATAAAAACAACCTCTCACTGGGAGTAAAGTTTCGCACGGGGGCCGGACTTGCTAACATAGGTAAAACCTATAAGAAATATAATTTATCCCCAGAAAATATAAAATACACTGAGAATCCTCATACTAGGCCACCCCGCTCAACAAAGACACTCTTACCAGATCTCGAGGCATGCAAAATGCTGGCTGAATCATTCAGGCTTCCTCAGAATGGTTTTGAAACGATAGTCTCATCAGCGTTCGCACTATTGAACTATGCGCCTTCTAGATCCTCTGAAATAGTGACGTTGAATCTTGACTGTATTACGTCTCTGGACGGATTTGGTTTATGCTTTCCTATGCCAGCCAAAAACGGTAAGTCCGTCGTGAAGAGGCCACCTTGTGCCGAGTTTGAGGAGGTTATCGGGGAAGCAGTCCAGAAGCTTATCAAATTTGGCCAATCCGCAAGAGACGCAGCAGCCTGGTACAAAGAGAACAAAGTCATTTACATCCCGAAAGGCCTCGAGCATTTAAGAGACCGGAAAACATATAATGTTCAAGAGGCATTAGCCTTAATCGGCTATGAGCGAAGCGATGGAGTGTATTCTCAAAAACTATATGCGAACAGAAACAGTTCATTACCTGCCGCAGTTTTACCTCCTGGACTAGGCAGGTTGTTTCAGTCAGATTCTTCAAACTATTACCGCCACAATGAAAAAATTTTACTGAAGGACGCGGCTTTCATCAGCGCCACCAACCTATACAAGTGGGTTATCAACAAATTATCACCTACCTTCCCATTCGTAGATGGTGTATCCAATGTTGAATTCAAGGATTGCTTATTTGTATATCCATACTCCTCCAAAACTCCTAACTTCAAAATTTATTGGCAGTGCCATTACGCACCTTGTTTTTTTTCGACAAACAAGCTCCAATCATGGTTTGGTAGATTATTTTTCCGAGGCCGCAAGCGTGAAGACCTTTCCTTAGGCACACATGCTATGCGTCATTTACTTAATACGTTGGCGCAGAGCAAACACATAGACCAGCGATTGATTGCAATGTGGTCTGGTAGAAGCTCAGTGGAACAAAATGACGATTATGATCATCGTACTCCTCTGGAAAAAATTGATCTCATTGATGAAAATGCAATCGGGGCAGGGTTCGAGTTCGGCGGTTTTTTAGATGATTTATACGAGCAAGAACACAAACAAACTGGGGTATCAACCGAACAATTCTTCAAAATAAAAATTGGATCGCTTCACGTAACTGAACTTGGCCTATGCCGACACAACTATAATTCAGGTCCGTGCCCCAATGTCTTTCAATGTATTGACTGCTCTGAACACTGCTTTAGAAGAGGTGACGACAAATCATTATTAGCAGCACATAGAATGGTAGAGAAACTACAACCAATAATAGCCGCCACTCAAATTGCAGTAGACAAAGGAGAACCCGGCGCGGAAAAGTTCCTTAATTCACATACAAACAAAATATCAAGATACAAAAAGCAAATAGAAATTTGCTCGGACACTTCGGTCCCCGCCAACGCATTATGCGCATTAGTACCAGACACCCCAAGAGACAACATAGTTTCAAAGGCAATTATTTCTCGCACCCTAAACGCAGATCAAGTAAAAAAACAGGCTTATAAGCATGGTAGAATTCTAATTCGCAGCATTGACAACAACATTTTAGAAGCATTTGAATCGCTAATGGATTCATGGACTGTACATAATGGACTTCCCACCTGGGAGAACGTTTGCAGTAGCTTTAAGGCTAAATATAAAACTTTAATTCGGCATCAAGCCATCATAAATAACGACGCCATGCAGCGCGCTTACGAGGGCCTTGGCAATCGAATGCTCAGTACGGATCTAATTAAAAGAGACTCATCTTCAAGATGGTACTGGAACAATAAATACATAGCTTCACAACTTTTGGAAAACTGGAATTTCAAACTTCATGGTTGCCCTACACTCCCAAAAGTAGCAAAGCAAATCAAAACAAACTTTTCATATGCAAAAATAACTCTCGCTGCGCTTCAGAAAAACTCTGAAATTCGCAGCAAACTTTTAGAAAAACGCAAATATTTTCACGACATTGGTTTGATATTTATCTCTATGCATGGAGACTTAGTCTGCGAAAGGAAATCGGTACTACCTGATGGCAACAATCAAAACATTTATGAATGCTTCTCTCAATTCGCTAGAGAATGGGGAATTGAAGATGGGCTTCCTACCGTGGAATCCGTTTTAGCGAAATTTGCAAAAAAAACAGGGTTTACATTCAACAAGACATACATTTTTTCAAACAATACGTTATTAAAAAGCTTTAACCATATCAGAGAGAAGAGCGCAAAAACCGGACTAATAAAATTTAGCGGCGCAAACAAACCACTTTGGAACATAGACCAACTGATACTATCTTGCTGCGCAAGTGAAGACTGGTTCCAAATCGATTGCGACACATCTAAAATATACAAAAACATTCTAACACGGCACCCAAGCATAAAAATCTCTTACAGTGCTGTTCTAAGAGCACTGAAAGCTCTCCAAAATAGGAATTGTAAATGAAGCGTAGAAGAATAACAGACGAGGACACTACGGCTTTTATTGAAATGCTCAGAAACTGGGATATCGAAAAAGAAGGCGATCTGAGCTGGAATAGCTTCATAAAAAAAATTCAAAGCGTTACAGGTTATTTATATGAAAGAACCTCATTATACAAAACGAAGAGCGGAACAATCCACAAGGAATTTGAGATTGCTAAAGACGTCATAAAATCCGGACCTAAAACAAAGGGGGAAACCATGTCAAGACAAAGTCTACTAGTGGCATATACCAATTTGAGGCAGGAGGCTGATAAACTTCGCTCTCAAAACCTAAGTTTACTTCAGCTTCATACCGAATATCTGAAAATTCTATATGAAAATGATATTACCCCTGACCTTTCTTAAAGCGAAAAAGTAGTACTTTAAGGGTAAAACTTCAGTACGTTAAGTCGCGGATGTGGCACGGAGCCTTTTAGCTATTCGTCAGTAATCTGCTGACACCTATAAAGCACGTGTCACCGCTGCTGTAGGAACTTCATACACGGCAGATAACAACTCTAGTATCTGCCCTAGCCTCCCTTCCCTCTTCTGCCCCGTAACGCTGAACATGGTTTGTGCTACTCCCGAGACTTTCCAGCGAAAACTGCACTTAGGTTTGGAAAGCCAGCACATAGCCTTATCAGTGTTGCCAAAAAAAGACTCAGCTAAAGCAATGGTGTGCGCCACGCGAAACAAATGATCACTTTGACTGGTGGTTAGTCGCTCGTCGCTGGCCAGCTTTGTTTTGAGAGAATGGGCAGGGATGATTACGTCCTGATCACCAGGGCCGATCAGTCCTGAGTCGCACATTTCCGTTAGCCATTTAAAATAGCAGCCTGACAGCGGTCTTTGAACTCATTTTCTAAGTCATGCTCGTAATACAGCGCATCTAGCCAGAAAAAACCAACATGAGGCGTCTTATCAGCTAACGATTTAACATCGTTACCGCTGAGCTTAGGTAAGTGCAGGTTTATGATCTCAAACGCAAAAGATGCTGATGCCATCGCCCTATGCACTTTGTGTGACTCCATCGCTCCTACGATGCCTCTGGGGAGGCGCTTGCGAGGCCGCAGTGTGTATCGCGTCTTAGCACTGAAAGCCAACTCAGAATAAATCCAGGGAGAAAACGTGCGATCGCCTTCAGCGAACCCTTCATATCCTTTGATACTTACGGAGTTTTGGGTGTTGAAAAAGATGAAACACTCCGATGCATCAATCATTCGATGTAGCTCCTCATTCAACATTAAAAACAGAGAAGCTGCCACGTCATTGCATTTATCGTAAGAGAAGTTGGTGATTCCACCTATCTCTTCTTTATCGGAGTAATGAGCATTTATCTTCAATAGCAAATCGCCCACATAGCCCCACACGCAGGAGTCCACGAAGACTTTGACACCCCGTTTTTCCAGAGAAAGCGCAAACTCGATAGCTTCACGTTCATCGCGATGGGAATGCGACAAGAACACATGGGCGTCCTGCTGCGGGAATATCTTTTTAGCGAGCTCCTTGGCGTCAATCACGTCCTTTTTATCAATCTGACCTATAACATAGTCAGCCAGGTCATTGACCGCCGCATCGCGGGCCTGTTTGCGATAATCATCGATAGCCGCATTACTGATCATCTCGAACGTTTTATAGTGCTCAATTTCAAAACCCAGATACATATTGTCCCCAGCTCATTTTGATGAGAATCCGAATACCACCTGTAAAATTGGAATTTAGCTCCGCAACCAAGATTCTAGCGTTACGGCTGAGTCCGTCTTTTGTGAGTAGACCATCCAGAGCTCATTTGAGTAGCCCTGAAGTTTCCCCCAGATTATTCTTGGATATAAACCCATGTATTCCCAAGATGACCAACCATCAAGACCTGCAGAATCAGAGGCACCGAAAATCGCGATTTTGTGAATCCCTTTTTTCCCATCGGCGACGCCCAGCTCCCATGGCACCCATCGGCTATCTTTGCTATTGGGACTCGTAAGGAGTACGAACCGTTTGCACTCAACAATCCGCTTCTTTAACAACTCCGCCGTCTCTTCCGACGTGTGACTCGGCATTGCCGGGTCTACCTCATCGATATAGGGGACGCCGCCATGGCTAGCGATAACCTCAATGGCCCCCGCCACCAAATCCTCATCTTTACTGGAATGCGAGATAAATGTCAGGTTGTGCGCTGACGCAGTCAGAGACTTCGTGAAATTGTGTCTTCGAGAGGCACTGACAGCAATGCTTTTTAGTTCGCTTCTTGTGACGTTACGAGCCATTTTCTTAGCCGTTAACTGTTAATTAATTTTTTCAAAGTTGGGCTTCAGACATCTAGCGAGACGGGTCATTTACGAAAGCCCAAAAGTCCGAGTGCACTTTAGAGGCATCCTCTACATACAATCGCTGATTGACTTGGTTGACCAAGGGATACAAGCCTAAGTATTCCTGGCCATCGAATCCGGAATTCACTGTATCTACGAGGGGAAGGATAGCGACACCACCGTCCTTGTAACCGTCGAAATAACCCAATTCCCAAGGCATCCATTTGGACTGACCTGATCGATCAGTCACTATATAGATCAGGCTTGAGCAGTAGCGCATGCGCTGACGCAAGCGCTCCGCCGTTTCCTTGTCAACATGCTCGCGATCCAGCTCTTCATCTTCAACCCAATCAATGTAAACGCTGTATCCCTGCTCTTTTAGCAACATGGCTACGCCCACTACCAGATCCTGGTCCAGCATCGAATGGGACAAAAACACATCGAACCTCTCATCCGAGTAGGACTCTAGTCCCGCAACTTGATCGAGCATATTTTCCGAGCGGCGCGCAGCAGCCTTTGCCTGCTCCTTGGTAAAAAAAGCCATGTATACCTCTTAGAAGAATAAGAGAGGGCGCTTATGCGCACTCTTTGATAGCTGTTTCGATCCAGGTAGGCAGATTCGCTTTGATGACCCCGTACGCGTCATTTGAACGGGGATCGTACACCTTAGGTGTATAGACCGTTCCGTTGGCCCGCTTCAGAGTCAAGGAGCTGAAGGGATTAGTTCCGTATACTCCGATGCCAGCATTCGGGCATCGGAGGTTATGGATACGAACACCTAGAACTGGAATACCCAGCTCCCATGCCCTCATGATTTCGTATCGCACCCATTTACGGCTCGCTGTTTCCGCTCCGATCAACACCACCAGGCAGGACTTGCGCTGGAGATTCTCGTTGATCCAACGCTTAACGCCTTCATCAGAGCGCTTAATCTCTTCCCAGCGGTTTGGGCTGACCGGTTCATCCCCGTCGATGACACCCATGTTACGTATTTGCTGGACGCGTAACACGTCCTGGCCAAAATGGAAGCTGTAAAAAACGTTACGTTTCATGGATCACGCCCCCGCTAGCTTCTTGACGATCCCGAGTACTATGTCCTCGATCACTTTGGCATCAGTCGAGCTTTCGTTTAATTTTTTCAATTCGTCGGCCAGCCAAAGATCTTCAGGTATATAGCTACCGGGATCGGCAATCACTTTATCGGCCAGTTCTTTCGCCATATAGCCCGTTGCTCCAATAGGTACTGGAACGACGCCTTTTGCAACGGCGATGTCGAATTCCTTTTGGACGCCCCCAGCATTTTCGATGCCGTTTTGGCCAGCCTTATTACCAAAGATAAATAGCGCGATGCCTGACAGCGAGATCATGCGCTCGCGATACTGTTGCCATAGCACACCCAAATCCTGGCCCTGCGATGCCACCTGGGGAAACGGCCTCATAACTAACTGATCTTCTGAATACTTCTCTGGATTTGAATAGATAGCATCCAAGGCACCGTTGATTACGGCGCTTCCCACGCCCCATCCAAATCCATTGACTACGCGGTAGCCGGCTCGAATTAGGCTAGATGAGAGTGTGTGGATGAAGTTCAGCGCGTCATTTTTTTCCCAATCACCGTATTCTTCCGCGCTGCCGGCAATAAAGATGGTTTTCTTGAGGAACTGCTCCTCAATCGCTCTCAGAACTTTGGGAATGTCTTTGTAATCCTCGACCAGGAGCGTTTGGATTCCAAACCGCTTTAGGTCTCGAATGTGCAATTCCTGCTTGCGCTGGCGGTATCGTACCGCCTCAGCGTCTTCGTTTTCATACGGAGTGGAGGGTTCGCGGCGCAGGAAGCAGTAGTGCTCACGCCGCGCATGCGGTGGCACGTGCAGTCGACTCAGTACGTAATCAAGGTTCGGATCGGTGAAGCTGAAGCCGATGAAAAGGAAAGTCTTGGAGATCAAATCACCGCTCAAAGCCGTGACAAAGGCCTCGTGCGTTTTGTAATACTGCTCGTATTGAGATTTATAGAGAATGGCCTCTGTGGAAGACAGTGCATCTCCGTGCATCTTGTAAACAACGGCATCCCGCTTAGGTCGCGTGGTCAAGAGGTCGGAAACCTGGTGCTTAACGTCTGGAACACGCTGGTTCTTACGAAGCGTATTTTCAATAAGTTGGTCGTAGTTGGTCGTCCAGTATGTTCTGATTGGCAAGCGGGCCAGAATTTGGTGCGAATCCGACGGCTCCGCATGCTCGGAGAACTCGTCAATGATGCGACGAGCCAGTCCACCTGATCCGCTGCGCTCGTTAACGTGAAACTGGGCAAGTGAAACCAGGTCGTGCTCCTTGTCAACCGAAAGCCCGAGCTCTTCCGCTACCTCTCGCATCAGCTCTGGCCAGTTCACGTAGCCGCAATCCCGAGAAAGCCCAGCCCCCGCAAAGACTGCGGCAACACCTTCATTCAGATCCCGGACGTACCGGCGAATAAAAATTTCAATTTCTGCCGAAAACTTTTTCCGCATACAAGCGTCTTCCTTAGACACGCGCCAGCAAATAATCTGCGGCGGTCTAATCAACGCGGCGCAGCCTAGAGCCACTGAACGGCTCGCTAATTAACGCTACGCTAGTATCTGGGAATATCGCTGCACGACTAAAGTCGCCTTGAAATTTTCCGAAAATAGGATCCAAAAAATCTATAAGTGTCGTATACACCAAAGGACCGCACCTGACGTACTATTTTCTATAAAACCCTATAAATACAAGCACTTACAAATAGTACTGATACCTAGAAAATCATACTATTTCCTATAAAGTATTTCGTTGACCCACCACAACATTTCTCCGCCTGGTGTCTGCACAACGGCCTCGTCGCCCGCCTCTTTTTTTAACAGCGCACGCGCCATCGGCGAATCGATCGAGATGTAATCGTTACGGCCGTAAATTTCGTCGTACCCCACAATCCGAAATTTTTTTACTTCTCCCACATCGTTTTCAATCTCTACCCAGGCTCCAAAGAAAACCTTTCCTTCCTGCTCAGGCGAATACTCGACAACCCGCACGTCCTCAAGACGCTTATGTAGGTATCGAACTCTGCGATCAATCTCACGGAGAAGCTTCTTGTTGTATTGATAATCCGCGTTCTCACTACGGTCACAAGGCTACCGCGCTCTTGATGTCGGAAGATCACGAGCGTTCGCGCTGATTGACCAGTTGAGCGCGCATGAGCCGGTTGATTGGCTGTGCAAGGTGTTTGACGTCACTCGCTCGTGCTACTACGCCCAGCGCCTGCGGCGCCCCACGCCCGATGAACGGCTTCGATTGCGTAGTCGCGTCAGTGAGCAGTTCTCGCAAAATCGCAGCTCTGCGGGCAGTCGAAGCATCCTGTCGCTGATGCATGAAGACGGTGAGCAACTCGGTCGATTCAAAGTGCGTAGCTTGATGCGCGAGCTTGATTTAGTCAGCAAACAACCCGGCTCCCACGCCTACAAACGAGCAACAGTAGAAAGGCTAGATATCCCGAATACATTGAACCGCGAGTTCGACGTGCCAGCGCCCAATAAAGTCTGGTGCGGCGATATCACCTACATTTGGGCGCAAGGAAAGTGACATTACCTGGCTGTCGTCCTGGATCTTTATACGCGTCGGATCGTGGGCTGGGCGTTGTCGGAAAAGCCAGGCGCTGAGTTGGTGATCAAAGCGCTGGATATGGCTTACGAGCAGCGTGGTAGGCCTTCGGATCTGCTATTCCACTCAAACCAAGGATCGCAATATGCAAGCCGACTCTTTCGGCAGCGGTTGTGGCGATACCGCATACCCAAAAGCATGAGTCGACGAGGAAACTGCTGGGATAACGCACCGATGGAGCGCGTATTTCGCAGTTTGAAAACAGAATGTATACCGACCGTGGGCTATCGAACTGCGCAGGAAGCACAGCGCGATATCAGCCATTTTTTGATGCATCGCTACAACTGGATTCGGCCTCATCAATTCAACGATGGGTTGGCACCAGCGCGGGCCGAGGAAAAACTTAACGTCGTGTCCGGGATTAGTTGACCACTACAAAGACGCTTTTCGCAAGGTGGTGCTTTCCGATTTAAGGGGTCGCCGATGGCTACATAAGGTCAGCGATGAGTTGGTGACGACGCTCTAAAGCTCAACTCATAGATGCGCTTCAAGATTGAAACAATTGCCTCAGAAAACGTCACCAACTACCAAAATTACTCAAGACTTAAAGTCAAGGCCTGTCATCCACGACTCCTTTGACTTTAAAAGAGTCTAGCATTAACAATAGCACCCCAATGGTTATTGCCGAATCCGCAATATTAAAATTCGGAAAGTTATGATCTTGCCAATGTAGAAGCACAAAATCTACCACATGCCCATATACCATCCGATCAATTAAATTACCTATAGCCCCACCTAGAAGCAAAGCTAACGCAAAGGTATATCTAATTTTATGCTTAGGTTGTTTAGCTATCCAGCCTACCAGCAGGATAATTGCGCAAATGGCAACTATGGAAAAAAGTATCTGCTGCCAACCTCCTGCGCGACTGAGAAATCCGAAAGCGGCACCGGAGTTATAAGAAAGCTGAATATCAAAAAACGGCAAGATTTTTACTGAACGCCCAAAATCTAAATTTGCGTTAGCAATACTTTTAGTCATCTGATCAACAACAACCACAACCAATGAGACAAAGAAGTATTTTAGCTTATCACCCACATTTGAAATCAATTTCGCCCCTCTCTTTATTCGGAAATCAAACCTTTGAAAATCTAGCTTTTTTGCCTGCAGTTTACATCGCATAGAGCAAGGCTAGTCGTGGACGAATCTTACCTGAATCGCCCACTCACGAAAATCTGCGAATCAGCACATTTCACACCTGCTACAAGCATAAGCTTACCCCGTTTAGGAGACGCTGGATGGATCTGTACAAACCGATCTCCTTGAGAGGGCTCCAACCGAAGCTTCGACTGAGAGCATTTGACCATTCTCCATGCGAATCAGTCGATCTGCGAGATGGAAATATCTATCATCATGTGTAATGACCAGCACGGTTTTTCCTTGAGCTTTCAGTTCCACCAGTAACTCACGATAAAAAACCTCCTTGAACACTGGGTCTTGATCGGCCGCCCACTCGTCGAACACTATGAAAGGTCTATCTTCTAGATACGCTACAACCAAAGCTAGACGCTTACGCTGTCCTTGTGATAAAGACCTCGTCGAAAATGCGCCGTTATGCACATGTACTTTGTGATTTAGATGTAGTTTCTCAAGCAACATATTAGCTTTTTGGTCTAGTTCTGCCGATGAAGTATCCATCATTTGCTCAAACAAATGAAAATCTGAAAAAATAGCGGAAAACATCTGCCTGTATCTGTCACGATTAGCGTCAAAAACCTGCTCTCCGTTGATACGGATTTCTCCCAACTCTGGCCGATAAAGTCCAACTATCATTTTTGCCAACGATGTTTTCCCGCTACCATTCCCCCCTACCAAATATGTAATTTCTCCAGGAGAAAAGGATAGATCAATAGGTCCCAACGTAAACAAATCGTCAGCACTCTCGTGATAATATTGATATTCAACACCACACAAAACCAAACTATCAAATCCAGACACAACTGCATCCACCCCACCAACTTCATCTTGCACGAGCTGCTGGACTATCTCGTCAATCTGCAAACCTGCAACCTTTGCCAGATTGGCGTTAGGCAGGGATACGAGTAGACTTTCTAAAGGTGCAACCATGTAAATAAAAACCAACGCAAACCCGGTAACTATTTGTGCACGATCAGGAACATCCCCTACGAGCACAAACAACACCAAACCTATAAATGCATAGATTAGAAAGTTCCCCCATGCGGACGAGACCAAAAATAAAGACATCCCGAAAGTTCGTTCACGACGAACTTTATCAATTGACTTATCCAGTACATCGTCAGTAAATTTTCTGCGTTTTTTTGCATGAAGCCTTAATTCTTTGGCTCCGTCCGTCAAAGACCGGAAATGGTCGAACAGGCGACCCTGCTCTTTTGAAGCGACTTCCAAATGCCGAATCGCACGTAGGTGTGCCAAGTGGTAACCTAGAGAACCCAATCCAATTACGATCACAGCCCCCAAAAAAGCCTGCCATGAGAGCCAAGCAACATAAACCAATGAACCCAGAACGATAATCGCATTGACGAGGATTCTCGGAAAACTTACAAAAAACTCTGCGACCTTCGTGCAGTGTTCGGATAAGGCCGCTTGTACTCTTGCGCTCCCAACCTCTTCAAGCCTTCGAAAATCTGCGGAGATGACTCTTTTGGAGATGAAACGCCTTAGGTCGGCATGAGCACGCTGGTTCAATCGTTCGAAAAGTACCGAAGAAATCATCTGACCGAACATTGCAGCAAGTGCAAAAATGGCAAAACGCCAAGCCACTGCAGCTCGCTCCGCCCATGATGTGGCGGTCAATGCGGCATTGACCTGCGACAACAAAAGAACACTGCACAAACCACTGGTAATACTTACCAATGCGGCAGCGATCATCAGATTGCGGGATTTTCGTATTAGGTAGCTAAGCAAAAATTTCTCCACTAGAAAAAAGAATGGACGCGAATGGCCACCTTAGGCCTCTCTGGCATGCTCATAACAATTGGGGGGGACGAATTACCGGCGTATTTTGTTTAGGCCTCCCCCCTGAACTGTCGGGCAATGCAATCCATCGCCCGTCCTCCATCAACGCTAGTTACATCCTCCCTAGAATTCGTTCAAGATCTCCAAGAACGTTTGGATTCTCCACAATCCCCTCATGATCATCATTGATTTGATAGTGATGAATCTTGCTTGCTCCAAGTTGATTAGTTAGATCAACGACAGATTCAGATTTTCTGTCATTCGCCCACCAGCAATGTACTTCGGCTCTCACTGAAGGAAACGCTTTTAGCGAACGATTTGTTGCTTGTGTTAAACATCTTCCTACCAAGAACACTCTGACTATTTCGTCAGCTGAAATTTTTCTTCCTTTACGCTGCAGGCGCTCCTGACAACCAAATACGAAAGCACGCAACCACTCGAGCAAAGGTTGTTCGTCGATCATCGGATCTACAATTTCAGCTGGCAGACCAACTATTAATTCTGAACGATCTGTAACCTGCCGGAAAAAACCAATAAATTCATCCTGCCAGCTCTCTTCTGGTACTACTTCAACGAGTTCAGTAAACACCGGCGGATCAATCAACCCGATAAACGCAACCGACTGCCCGAGAGCTTCAAGTTTCGCGGCAATCAGTACCGACAAAGCCCCACCCAAGGACCAACCCAATATTGAGTATGGCCCCTGTGGCTGAGTAGCCCTTATTAACTCTACATAGTCATCCGCCATCTGAGTTAGCGATACGTCGCGGTGCTTGGAGTTATTTAAAGTTCTGCAGGACAAGCCATAAACCGACCGAGCGCCATTAAGCCGTTTTGCCATAGCCAAATAGCTATAAACCATCCCCAATTTTGGATGAATACAAAATAGAGGAGTACTTCCCTCAATCGCTTTGTTAAGCAACGTCATGGATTCGGGCGCCTCTGAAAGGCCTTTGATACTAGGTCGAGTCATCAAGGCCTGAAGTGTTAATCGAAGCCCCGTCATGTTGCTTTCACGAGCGAGAGCAATTACTCGCAAAGCAGCAATTGAATGCCCTCCCAACTCGAAGAAATTATCATTGCGTCCAACGCGCTCAACACCAAGCACTTCAGCCCAGATTGCCGCCAGTGTTTCCTCATCGGCACCTCGCGGGGCCTCATACGCTCGCTCGCTCTCGAACTCTGGCTCCGGCAATGCCTTGCGGTCCACCTTGCCATTGGCATTCAGCGGCAGGCTTTCTAGTATCACGACCACACCAGGCACCATGTAGTCCGGCAGTGTCTGGCTCAA